>NZ_WKKE01000012.1 GCF_009674775.1 Flavobacterium sp. LC2016-23
CAATCCGGGTTTAAGTCTTTCGGCACAATCTCTCGTACAATTATGAATCATTATCAAACCATATTAAACTATTTTGACAACAGAAGCACTAATGCCTCTGCAGAATCATTCAATGCTAAAATAAAAGCATTCAGATCAAAATTCAGAGGTGTTAGGAATATAGAATACTTCCTTTTTAGACTAACTAATATTTATGCTTAATTTTTGTTAATCCACAGGTTTTCGTGTTGATCCGTAAAGAATCTGTACGCTGTAACGGAATAAAATATCCGGAATTCAAACTTTAGAATACGATAGTAATAATTAGAAAAAGCATAAAAAAAATCCCATTCGTTAGAATGGGATTTTAGTTTTGTGACCTCGACTGGATTCAAACCAGTAACCTCTTGAGCCGTAATCAAGTGCGCTATTCAGTTGCGCCACGAGGCCAGTTTTTTTCATTAAGCTAATTTTCGTAGCTTTGATGAACGCTGTTTGCGGGTGCAAAGATAGAGATAAATGTGAGATAAACAAGGGAAAAATAACATAAAAGTAAAAAAAAATGCAGATTAAAAATTATATACGTGATATTCAGGACTTTCCTAAAGAAGGAATTTTGTTTAAAGATATCACCCCACTCTTAAATGACCCGATGGCGAGGAAAGAATGCCTGTCTGTTTTAGTGGCCTCTTTAAACGGACAGCATATTGATAAGGTAATAGGAGCGGAAAGCCGCGGTTTTTTCTTCGGAATGTTACTGGCCCAGGAATTAAATGCCGGTTTTGTCCCGGCGCGTAAACCTAAAAAACTTCCGTATACCACTATTTCGGCTTCCTACGATTTGGAATACGGTACTAATGCATTAGAAATACACACAGATGCCATTCAAAAAGGAGACAGGGTTTTGATACACGACGATGTTCTGGCTACAGGAGGGACGGCAAAAGCTCTCGGAGAATTGGTTCAGCGGCTGGGCGGAGAAATTGTACAGTATAATTTCCTTATGGAACTTTCTTTTTTAAACGGAAGAAATAAAATTGAAGGTCATCCGATTTTTGCCGCCCTAACTTATTAACTTTACCTTTTCAAAAACCGATTAACCTAAACGCCACGATGAGATATTTTCTTTTAGCATCACTTTTTTTATTATTTTCCTGTACGGATAAAAAAGTTTCAGTTCCAAAAAAATCAAATGATAGTACTGGTATTACTTCTGAAAATATTGACGTAATTCCTGAAGAAGTTAATGTGTTTAGTGCCATACGGCCCGATGAAAGACTGAATAAAGGCGAGCAGTACGCGGATGAAGTAGAATATGTAGATTATGATGCGAACGGCGACTATGCTTTATTCACCATAAAAAAAGGAAATGAAGTAGTGGCACTCCAGACTAATTTTGAAGGCTCTGATCAATTCAACAGAGGTGACGTCTTAAAAATCACCTGGAAAATGGATTCTACTTTTATAGCAGGTGAGGGAGAAAAACTTGATTTTACCGAGTGCCTTATAAACGCTGAAAAAGTAAAAGACGGAAAAGTTAGTTTATTTAAGAAAAAATACACCAGACCAATTAAATATACTTGGGCAGAAGGCCAAGAATACACCAAAGATTTCAAGGATTATCTGTACACTCAGGTACAATATTATTTAGCCAATTCTAAAAAAGACCTTGTAAAAGTACACCTGCAGAATCCTGAAACACAGTTTGTCTATTCGATAGAAGACCGCGAAAAGGACGGACGTTCCTACACGGTTTTAGGAATTTCCAACGAATTCGAAAATCGTACCAGTATCATCCAGTGGCTGTATCTGGACAGCGAAAACAGGAAATTATATGAATATGATTTACCGAATGATAAACTGATTGAATTTAAGTAAAGATTCTTTTATACGAGTACAATTTTGTGTTTAATGGCATATAAAACCAAACCGATACGGGTTTTGATTTCGAGTTTATCGAACAAACACTCTCTGTAGCCATCAATTGTTTTAGGGCTCAGGCACATTTCTGAGGCGATTTCCTTATAGGTTTTTTCGCTGCAGGCATGTCGTATAAAAACGATTTCTTTTTCTTTTAAACTGATTTTTTTAGAATCGTCATTGGCTTTTTTGACCAGCATTCCGGAAACCAGTTCGGTGAAGTAAAAGCCTTTTTCAATGACACAGCACATGGCTTCTTTGAATATTTCGGGCGAAGTGTCTTTGAGCAGGTAGCCTTTGGCACCATTGGTAATCATCCTGATTATGATTTCTTCATCGTCATTTACAGACAGTGCGATCACTTTTAGGGAAGGCCTGTTTTCTTTGATCCATTTCATTGTTTCAACACCATCCAGCACCGGCATATTTACATCCAGTAAAATTAAATCGACTTCTGAATCGGTGTTTTCCTGAAGATAATTTATAAAAACTTTACCATTTTCGAAGCGGTTGATCACTTCAAATTCTTTAAAACTATTGATCAGAAGCTGTAAGGACTGGGAGAATAGCAAGTGATCATCAACAATAATAATTTTATTCTTCGCTATTGTTTTCATCTGGTGGGGTTAATGGGTATTCTAATAGTATACTTGTTCCGTATTGGTTTGATTCTATAATTAGTTTGGCACCAATTAGTTTAGCTCGCAATTTCATGTTGTTTAATCCTATACCGGAATTGTTTTTTTTGGTATCATAACCAATTCCGAAATCTTTCATTTTTAATTGAAAAAGGGTTTCGGTTGTTGTAATATTCACCTCATACAAATCACTGTGTGAATGTTTCAGGCTATTGTGCAGGGCTTCCTGAAAAATGCGGTAAATAAACAAATCGTGTCCTTCATTAATTTTGGGTATTTTTCCTTTAAAATTGTAATTGTACTGAATATGTTTTAATTTTTTTACACGTTGCAGATCTTGTTTTATAGCTTCTATAAAATTGGTCTCGAGTAAATTATCTTTATTTATAATTCGCGATAAAATTCTGATTTCATCTAACGATTTGGCTAAAACATCTTTAAGATCCGTGAGTTCTTTACTTTTAACAGCCTGACCGTTCTGTATGTACATATTGAGCTGCATAATGCCTACCGAAACAATCTGGCCGATATTGTCGTGCAGTTCTTTGCTTATTTCAGAAAGGGTCTGATCTTTAATTTCGATTCTGGTCTTTACTAACTCGGACTGGAAATACATCTCAGATTCCATTTTTTCAACCAGATAATGGTTTTTTTTCTTCAAAAAATAAAAAAAAATGACAAGCAGCGTGATCAGTAATGTAAAAAAAACAATACCTAATGAAATAACTAATAATTGTATTTCTTTTCGCTCCATACAAATCCGATTATATAACAACTATGTGCTAAAAAATTTAAAATAAACAGGACCAGACTAAATACAGATTCATCTTGTTTGATCAGGAACCATTTGATAGCCAGCATAAAGGGCAGAACGGGAACATGAAAAACAAGTATACCCAGAATATACCAGAAAAACACCGATTTTTTAAAATTTAAGATCTTGTTTGAATTGAAAATCTCTACCAGATATAAGCAGGAGAGCATCATAACCACTATAACTCCTACCGCAAAACTGTACGTAAAGGAGTGATTTATGTCTTTTTTGTAATATAAAATATTTAAAAAAAAGGAAATTAGAAATAATATTAAAAATAGTACGGCTGAAATTCTGTTGGTTTGTTTCTGTAAAAGACTTCGAAGGAGCAGTATATAGGCGGAAAAACTAACGAGCATATAAAAATTATAAACATAATAATTCAATAAGCCCGTCCACTGTGTAAAGAAATACCCAACAACTTCAGTTAATGCTGAAAACCAGATTAAAAGTACTAAAAATTTGCCTTTGTTACCGGGAAGTTTATGCAGGGAAATTAATCCGATGACTCCTGATAGCATAGCGAGATAGATAATATACGATCTTAAAAATTCAAACATAATTTATTTAGTATATAATGCTAGGTGGTCTTCCTATGTTGCCATAATTCATTGGGTCAAGGCTCTCAATATCAGCAGAAGCATCTTCTTTTGCCATCATAAAACTTTGTATCTGATTTGACTTTTCTTCTTCTGATACCGTTTTCTTTCCTGTTGCGGCCAGAAATAAAGTGGTTAAACCGGCCTTTTCACCATGTTTTTCATCATCCGGGTATACGCCAAAATAAAATCGGATTCCGTCCACTTCATATCCCGTATCAGCTCCGTGGGTCTTGATATAATTAATGTAGCTTTCTAAAGCTTCCAGTGAGTACCAAATGGCATTTGCATCTTCTTTTTTGGTTGATTTATGAATTAGTTTTCCTCTTTTACGAGTGTAATTCAAATTCAGCTCTTTGGCGAATTCTTTTGTAATCAACTGACTTGGTTTTTCGGAAAGGTTTTTCATGATCTTTTTTGGTTTTAAAAATAATTAGTTAAAATTTATTTATGGTTTTGAAAATATTCCTGACAAAATTATTTTAAAAGATAAAAGTGTACAAGGGTAAATTCACCCTTTTTTGATAGGTAAAATTATTAAAATAAAATAGTCAAAATGCTGTTTTATAATCATTTATGAATAATTAATTTTATATCGCTCATTTTCGCAGGGAAATAAACACTACGAAACTTTAAAATAAGCCTGTTAAAATGTAAAGCTTTAAAGAATTGCCGCAATGAACGATATTAAATTAAAAAGCTATGAAAACTTTAAAATCCGGTGTAAAATCTGTCGAAGTATATTACTTAAATGAATTACTCGAAAAACTAAAATACAGCATTGTTGTTTCTGATTATTTCGGAGTTGAAACTGATAAAGCTGTCCGGGATTTCCAACTCAAAAATAATCTGGTTGTTGACGGTATTGTTGGGCTGAAGACCTGGTCTGCACTTATGGAGAAAAGCGCAGCCGGTTTTTTATCCAATTCTAAATTGCTTTCAGAACAAAACCTGATCGATTTTTCGAAGCAGCATAATCTTGAACTGGCAATCGTAAAGGCTGTTAATTCTGTTGAAAGCAACGGAAAGGGATTTCTTTTAGACGGAAGGCCTAAAATTTTGTTTGAAGGACATGTTTTTTGGAGAGAGCTTGAGAAGAGAGGCATCAGTTGTCAAACCTATGAAAATGCGAATACGGAAAACATCCTCTTTAAAAACTATACCCGAAAATATTATCTCGGTGGCGCTGCTGAATACGAACGATTGGAAAAGGCTATTCATTTAAATCCGGATAAAAAATTCAGTGATGCCGCCAATTGTGCTGCTTCGTGGGGACTTTTCCAGATTATGGGTTTCAATGCAGTTTCTATCGGATATCAGAATATTGATGAATTTGTACAGAAAATGTACCTGAATGAAGGTGAACACTTAAAAGCGTTTGGATTATTCCTCGAAAAAAACAAGCTGATCCCTGTTTTAAGAAATAAAAATTGGGCAGAATTCGCACTGAAATATAACGGTGAAGGGTACAAGGCCAATAAATATGACGAAAAACTGAAAAATGCTTATGTGAGATTTGCGTCGTGACAAAGTTTTCAGTCGCAGTTTTCAGTCACAGTTTTCAGTTTGCACGCGCAGTTTGCAGTCCCATCTCAGAAGACAATAAATAATTAAACCCGACAGGTTTTTAAAGCCTGTCGGGTTTGTATTGTATAAAGTTCATTGTGCAGTGACTGAAAACTGCGACTGCGACTACAAATTTTTACCTCAAACTCGCTCCAAGTTCTGTCTCAAAACTTTGTTGCAGTTTTGACATAATTTTATCAATCTGAGCGTCGGTTAGTGTTTTGGTGCTATCCTGAATCGTAAAGCTCAACGCATATGATTTTTTACCTTCCGGAAGATTTTTACCTTCATACACATCAAAAAGGTTTACGTCTTTTAAAAGTACTTTTTCCGTTTGTTTCGCCAGATTATAAATACTTTCGTAAGTCGTCTTCTGATCGATTAATAAAGCTAAATCCCTGCGGACTTCCGGATATTTTGGAATTTCGTTGTATTTAATTTTTCCTGAAATGATTTTTAAAATCAGATCCCAGTTGAAATCGGCAAAATAAACATCCTGTTTGATTCCGAAATGCTTCAGGATTGATTTTTTAACGACGCCCATTTCCACCAAAGTATCATTGTTGTAGCAAATCGACGTTCCTTCAGAGAAAATATCAGATTGCACCGGAGCATTAGTTACTTTATCAACGCCAAGACGGGACAAAATTGCTTTTACGTATCCTTTTAACAAAAAGAAATCCGTTGGTTTTTGCGGATTGGTCCAGCTTTCTTTATTTCTGTTTCCTGAAATGGATAACGTAAGATGTTTGTGTTCTTCGAAACCATTCAGGTATTTGTGGTATGTTTTTCCAAATTCAAACAATTTCAAATCAGAATTTCTTCTGTTAATGTTGTAGGAAACCGCTTCTAAAGCTGAGAATAACAACGACTGACGCATAGTGGCCAAATCACCGCTTAACGGGTTCAGCATTGTTACATTATGCTCTTCTTTCAAAACAGTCGATAGTTTTGCATAAGCAGCTGTCGTTAAAGAATTCGCCATCATTTCATGAAAACCCTGTGAGTTTAACTGTGAAGCGATGATATTCTGCACTTTATAATCTTCTGTTCTTGGGGAGTTGGCTACAGTTGCATTAAACTTCTTCGAGAATTCAATGTTGTTGTATCCGTACACCCTTAAAATTTCTTCAATTACATCAATTTCACGTTGTACATCCACACGGTAAGCCGGAATTGTTAAACCAAGGCCCGATTCAGAAACACTGTTTACTTTGATGTCCAGAGAAACCAGTATCTTCTTAATGGTATCTTTTGGGATTTCCTGTCCGATGATTTTAGAAACATGACTAAAGTTTAGCAGGACAGAAAAATCTTCTACTTTTTTAGGGTAAACTTCTACCACATCAGAAGTGATTTTTCCGCCGGCCACTTCCTGAATTAGAAGCGCTGCACGTTTTAAGGCATATTCTGTAATAGTCGGGTCAATTCCTCTTTCAAATCTAAAAGAAGCATCGGTATTTAACTGATGTCTTTTAGCGGTTTTACGAACGCTTACGGCATCAAAATAAGCACTTTCGAGGAAAATAGAAGTAGTTCCTTCAGAAACTCCTGATTTTTTTCCGCCAAAAACACCCGCAATACAAAGAGGGCCTTTTTCGTCACAAATCATTAGATCCTCCGCGTGCAATGTTCTTTCAACATCATCCAGAGTGGTAAATTTGGTACCTTCCGGTAGTGTTTTTACAATTATTTTTCCGTTGATTTTTGCCGCATCAAAAGCATGCAGAGGCTGTCCTAATTCATGCAGCACATAATTAGTAACGTCAACAATATTGTTTTTTGGTGTTAAACCGATAGCTTTCAGACGATCCTGTAACCATGCCGGAGATTCTTCAACAGAAATTCCTGAAATAGTCAGTCCGCAATATCTTGGTGCTAAAACAGGCTCTTCTACCGTAACATCAATTTTTAGGGTACGCATTTCTACCCTGAAATTGCTTACTGATGGCGTAATTAATTCGATGTTTACCCCACGCTGTAACATTCCGGCTCTAAGATCACGGGCAGTGCCATAGTGACTCATGGCATCGGCGCGGTTAGGCGTTAATCCTATTTCGAAAACTTCATCACTTACAATATCAAATACTTTTGCAGCCGGAGTTCCGGGCTCTAGGTTCTCGTCTAAAATCATAATGCCGTCATGGCTTGTACCCAGACCTAATTCGTCTTCTGCGCAAATCATTCCGTGGCTCTCCTGTCCGCGGATTTTTCCTTTTTTAATGGTAAATTCCCCACCATCTTTATCATACAAAACGGTTCCGATAGTGGCAACCGGTACTTTTTGACCTGCAGCAACATTGGCAGCACCACAAACAATTTGTAGAGGAGATTCCTGTCCGATATTAACGGTTGTAATATTTAGTCTGTCGGCATCGGGGTGTTTTTCACAAGTCAGTACGTGTCCTACAACAACTCCTTCTAAACCGCCTTTTACTGATTCGTACTTCTCAACAACTTCTACTTCCAGACCTAAATCTGTCAGTAATTCTGAAGTTTGCTCAGATGTCCAGTCTGTTTTAATGAATTGTTTTAACCAGTTGTAAGATATTTTCATGTTAACTTTTTTGTTCTTAAATAAGGATACAAATATAAGGATTGCGTATTGTAGTAAGAAAGAATTTATTTGCTTTTTTCTAACTGTTTTTATTTTTGAATAGAAGTCTGTAATAATGAGTATTTTATATTTTCAACACTACTATTTTATTAAATTCGTATTATTAGTTGGTCATAAAAATGAATATGGAATTTTTGTGCTATTAGATGAATGAAAAGTGCTATTCTTTTTCAATTTAGGAAGTTAAATTTGAAATGAATCAAAAAATAAAATTATGAGTACTATAGCACAAAGACCTGAATTTAAGGCAAAGTATGACAATTATATCAATGGAAAATTTACAGCACCTGTAAAAGGAGAATACTTTGATGTATTGTCTCCAATTGACGGAAAAGTATTTACCAGGGCTGCCCATTCCGGCAAGGAAGATTTGGAACTGGCAGTTGATGCAGCCTATGAAGCATTTAAAACCTGGGGAAAAACTTCAGTAACCGAGAGGAGTATTTTATTGAATAAGATTGCACAAAAAATAGAGGACAATCTCGAATATATTGCGACCGTTGAAACTATAGATAACGGAAAACCGATTCGTGAAACCCTGGCAGCCGATATTCCGCTGGCCATTGATCATTTCAGGTATTTTGCAGGTGTCATTCGCGCCGAAGAAAGTTCGATAGCCGAACTGGATTCGCAAACGGTTTCTATCGCTTTAAGCGAACCACTAGGAGTTGTCGCACAGATCATTCCGTGGAACTTTCCGATTTTAATGGCCGTCTGGAAAATTGCTCCGGCACTGGCCGCAGGAAATACGATTGTTTTAAAACCTGCCGAAAGTACACCCATTTCCATATTGGTTTTAATGGAATTGATAGGCGATATCCTTCCTCCGGGGGTTTTGAATATCGTAAACGGTTTTGGGGCAGAATTAGGCCGGCCTTTGGTCACCAATAAAAAAGTAGCTAAAGCGGCTTTTACCGGTTCTACTACTACAGGGCGTCTGGTAATGCAATATGCGACCGAAAATATTATCCCGGTTACCCTGGAATTAGGGGGTAAGTCACCCAATATTTTCTTTGCCTCAGTAGCCGATCATGACGATGATTTCTTTGATAAAGCGGTTGAAGGAGCGGTTTTATTCGCGCTGAATCAGGGTGAAATTTGTACGTGTCCGTCAAGATTATTAATTCACGAAGATATTTACGAGAAGTTTATTGCAAAAGTAATCGAAAGAACAGAAGCTATTATAGCCGGAAATCCGTTAGACCAATCGACTATGATTGGGGCTCAGACATCACTGGTTCAAAAAGAAAAAATATTATCTTATATAAAATTAGGAAAAGAAGAAGGGGCAGAATTACTGACCGGAGGTGATGTGAATCATCTGGGAGGAGATCTGGAAGGCGGTTATTACATTAAACCAACGTTGTTTAAAGGACATAACAAAATGCGCATTTTTCAGGAAGAAATCTTCGGACCGGTTTTGGCGGTTACCACTTTTAAAACCACTGAAGAAGCCATCGAAATCGCCAACGATACGATGTACGGCTTAGGTGCGGGTGTATGGACACGTGATGCACACGAGATTTATCAGGTTCCGAGAGCCATTCATTCCGGTCGTATCTGGATTAATCAATACCATTCGTATCCTGCGGGTGCTCCGTTTGGCGGATATAAACAATCCGGAATTGGTCGTGAAAACCACAAAATGATGTTAGGACAATACCGTCAGACTAAAAATATGCTGATTTCTTACGATAAAAAGAAATTAGGTTTCTTTTAATTTGTTGTTATGTTGGTTCGAAAAGGTAAGTTTCTGACTTACCTTTTTTTGTAAATTTAATGTAAAGAAAAATATCATGATAAAAAGACTTGAGGCTACAGCTGAAGCCATTGAGCTGATCCGAATATTAAAGAAGAAACACGGAGATTTAATGTTTTATCAGGCGGGCGGATGCTGTGAAGGTACGCAGCCGCAATGTTTTGAAAAAGGCGGCTATTATCAGAGAATGGGAGATGTCTGTATCGGAACTATCGAAGATACTGAATTCTGGGTCGATAAGGATTTATTTGAATACTGGAAACATGCTCATTTTACACTAAAAGTAATTGATGCCTTTGGCGTGGGCGGCTTTTCTCTCGAAACGCCTTTAAAAAAAACCTTTCAGATCGAATACCGGATTTTTACGGAAGAAGAGGAGAAGGATCTGGAACCGGTGAGGTTTATTGATTAAAAAAAGGTTCTGAGGTACTGAGGTTCTGAGATACAAAGGTGCAAAGGTGCAAAGGTGCAAAGGTACAAAGGTACAAAGGTACAAAGGTTTTCCGTAGAGGCGCACAGCAGTGCGTCTGAAATAAGGTATCAGGAATTGGGACATAGACGCACTGCTGTGCGCTTATACAGTAAAAATATTGCGGATATTCTTTGTTCCTCTTAATGACAAAGATTGAAAAAAATCTCAGAACCTTAGCATCTCAGAACCTTAGCACCTTTTTCAGTTAACATATAACAACTGATACTGCTTCGGAGTAATTCCTTCATGTTTTTTGAATAAACGAATAAAATAATTGGCATCTTCAAAACCGGACAAATAGCAAACTTCATTAACCTGGATATTGGGATTTTTGAGTAATTTTTTGGCGTATTTTATTTTTTCATTTAAAATATACTCAATAGGACTCATACCCAGTTCGCGTTTGAAAAAACGATAGAAAGAAGCACTGCTCATACACGCTTTGTCGCTCAGGCTTTTAAGGTTTATATTCTCTTTTAAATTGAGCTTAATAAATTCGGTAACTTCAAAAATCGGATTGTTGGAATGAATGGTAAGGCCTTCGTCAATTGATTTTATGGTCTGGGTCTGGATAATTCGGATTAACAGTTCCTGTAAAGTCAGATCCGCCAGGGCATCTTTGGTGATCGATGTGCCCATGCATTCTTTTATAAGTTTATTAATAGTGGTCGCCAGATCGATGTTATTGTAAAAGAAATAATTCTGATAGTTTAATTGCCAGTATACATCATTACCTTCTTTAGGATAGCGTTCGTTCAGGAAATTAAGGGTTTCTGTAATTTTAGATTTTTCTATGGCCAGGGCAAGGCATTGCGTCGGGGTCTCTCTGGAGGCTTCCGGAAAGTCAATTTTCATTTCTACATTAGAAGGAATGATTACTGTTTCACCCGGCAGGTAATCAAATCCGGGTTCATCAAAAAGATGCATGATTTTTTTTCCTCTGAGCATGCTGGTCACTACAAAATCGTTGAATTTTAGCGGAACCAGTTTCGAAGACTCGTACGTTTCAAAAATATTCAGTTCACAATGATTGAGCGTGTACACACTCCTGTTTTCGACCAGTGTTTTTAATGATTTTTCATTGGATAAATGAGGAGGACTTATTAAAACACGTTGATTCTGCATTGTGATTAAATTTTAAGTGAAGACTTTAAATTTAATGAAAATAAGTATATAAATTTTAGATTTAACGTTTCATTAAATTAATTCTTCCACGTGTTTTTTAATGTTCTCTGATATTTTTTTGATCGGTAAATCGTTTTCATCGTCACCAAACGGATCCTCAATTTCTTCCGCAATTAATTCTAAACTGGCTAGTACATAAAAGATAAAAACAACTACCGGTGCCACATAATATCCGAGGCTCAAAGAATAGCCAAAAGGCAGCGTCATGATGTAAAAAAAGATAAACTTTTTGATGAAAGCACTGTACGAGTAGGGTATAGGGGTGTTTTTAATTCTTTCGCAGGCACCGCAAATATCGGTAAAGGCAACCAGTTCGGCATTCAAAATAATAAGCTGATCGCCCGTGATTTTTTTGGCTTCGTACAAATCATTGATTTTATGCGACATCATACGTTTTACCTGATTGGGTTTGTGCTTATGATGATCCAGCTCTAAATCTACATCGTCAAAAAGCTGTTTTGCAGTTTCAGAATTGTTTAAATGTTTGTATAAAACTGAAGCGTATGCGGGAATAAATTTCCTGAAAAATTTACGATCGTTTTCGTCTTTTAGCATGCAGGAGAGTTTGATGGCAAAATTCCGGCTGTTATTAACTAATGCACCCCATAATTTTCGGGCTTCCCACCAGCGGTCGTAAGCGGTGTTGGTTCTGAATACTAATAATAATGAAATCACAAAACCTAATATTCCGTGCATCAAAGGAATATTTTTGATGTAATGATTTTCATCGATTCCGAAATAAACTACTTCAAAATAACCAACGACTGCAGCATAAATTCCAATGGCAAGCATCACCGGAAAAAGTTGTCTTACGGTATCGGATTTGTGAAAGTGAAAAATAAAAGAAAACCAGTCTTTCGTATTGTATGAGATCATTTAATTTTTGTTTTGAAAACAAAATTAACTTAAAAATTGATATTTCCCGCCAATTCTTTTAAGGCAATTTCAGATAGTTTTGCCTCATATTGTGCATTGCTATAGCGCACTTTTGCATTTACATAATTCAGCTGGGCAGTTCTGAAATCAATAGTTGTGATCGTTCCGATTTTGAATTTATCCAGGGTAATCTCTAAGTTTTGTCTTGCGATCGCCTCGTTGTCTTCTTCTAGATCAATTAGCTCTAAATTGGTTAAATAGGTTTGAAAAGCAGTACTTAACTGCGAATTTAAGATCATGTTTTGCTGTTCGATTGCAATTTGCGAATTCTCAATTTGCAGTTTCGCAATCTTTTCATTTCGGTGCTGATTGAAACCGTCAAAAATATTTAAGGTAGCATTGAAACCGTAGTTTAAACCCCTTGCCGATGTGGAACTGGTAAAACCCAGACTAGATTCGCTTTCTGCAAAATTATAACCTGAAGTTAGTCTTACCACAGGATAACGATCTGCTTTGACTTGTTTCAACTGTAATTCTGCGACGCGTTTGTTTATGATTTGGGTTTCCAGGGCCGGATTTTGTTTTTGTGCTAAAGCTATTAAATCGGCCAAAACTAATTTGTTGTCTACTGTTACCAGATCTGTTACTTTAAAATCTATTTTAGCATCCCGGGCCAAATATTGATTTAACAGGATTTTGGCATTGGCGTAGGATTCCTTTTGTCTTAGCAAAGCAACCTGATCTGAATTTAAATCTACCTGAGCATTTAAAACTTCTAATTTTGAAGCTTTACCAATGCTAAAACGGTTTTTGGCGAGAGTCAGCCTTTGATTGGAAATAACAATGGTAGTATCTAATGCTGCCAATTGATGCTGTTGCTGCACCAAATCGTAATAAGCGGAATTTACCTGGCCAATTTTAGCCAAAATGGTTCTTTTTAACTCAGAATCACCCAATTTTTGAAGTTCTTTTAACTGATCATGCCTTGCAAACATTTTCATTCCGTCAAAAATAGTCCAGCCAATACTTACACCGTAATTTAAACTGTTGTTTTTGGCGTTGTCCAGTGAGGTTGAAGTTCCGTCCTGACGGGTCTGTTTTGAATTCTGGATGCTGTTGTTATCGGTAACCGACGCGGTTGCGACAGGCAGCATTCCGGCATTTCCAGCCGTTACATTCGTCTCGCTTATCTTTGAATTGTTTTTGGCAATCTTGATTTCAAAATTGTTTTCCAAAGCTATTTTCATCGCGTCTTCAATAGTCAGGACTTCCTGTGCGTGCATTTTAGCAACGCAGAAGAAGCATAAAAGAAGGCTGGTGAATAAAAATTTAGTATTCATATTTGTTTTTCTTTTGTCCGGAATCCCGCAATTATAATGCAGGAATTCCGGACTACTAGTTATTTACTTTCTTTTTCGTATTCTTCGATATGATCAAATTCCGGATAATGTTTTCGGGCTTTGGACCACATCAGATAGATCGCCGGAATTACAAAAAGTGTCAGGGCTAAAGAGAAAATAGTTCCTCCCACAATAACAACTCCCATTCCGATTCTGCTGGTAGAAGCAGCCCCAAGTGACATTGCAATCGGCAGCGCTCCCAAAGCAATAGCTAAACTGGTCATTAAAATCGGACGTAAACGCGCTTCTGTAGCTTCTAAAATAGCTTCCATTTTAGGTTTTCCCTGTTCCCTTAGCTGATTGGCAAATTCGACAATCAGGATACCGTTTTTCGTCACCAGTCCGATAAGCATTACCGTTCCAATCTGGCTGAAAATGTTCCAGGTCTGATTGAACAACCATAACGAGAATAAAGCTCCGGCAACGGCCATAGGTACCGTTAAGATAATAATAAACGGATCTATAAAACTTTCAAACTGAGCGGCAAGAATTAAAAATATAAGCAATAAAGCCAGTCCGAAAGCAAAAGAGGTATTGGAACTACTTTCCACAAAATCCCTTGATTCACCACTTAAATCGGTTGTAAAACTCTCATCCAGTACCTTTGCTTTAATCTGATTCATCGCTTCGATTCCGTCACTTATACTTTTTCCCGGCGCTAAACCTGCCGAAACAGTGGCCGACATATAACGATTGTTGTGATACAATTGCGGCGGGTTACTTTGTTCTTCTATGTTCACCACGTTATCCATCTGAATCAGTTCTCCATTTTTGTTTTTAACAAACATCGAAGTTAAATCCAACGGCTTAGAGCGATCTTTTTGGTCAAATTGCCCAATCACCTGATACTGTTTTCCGTTTTTAATGAAATAGCCAAAACGCTGACCACTTAACGAAAGCTGTAAAGTCTGAGCAATATCCAGAATAGAAATACCTAAACTTTCGGCTTTTGCCCGATCGATGCTTACGTTGATTTCCGGTTTGTTGAATTTTAAATTTACATCGGTAACCGAGAAAACATCACTTTTACCCACTTCGTCCATAAAAAGCGGAATTTTTTCTCTTAATTTTTCAAAAGTAGGCGCCTGAATAATGTATTGAATCGGTAAGCCGCCACGTCTGTTTACGGCAATTGTAGGCTGTTGAATAACAGATGTTTTAGCGTCCGGATATTTTTTGGTCCATTTGGTTAATTTATCGGCAATGTCTTTTTGCGATGTTTTTCTTTCTCCGGGGTCTTTTAAAGAAAGCCTGATGAAGCCCGAATTGGTGGCAGAACCTCCGGAACCTCCGGCGGTAATAACTAAACTTACTTTTTTATCCTTAATCGAGTCATCCACCAGTTTTGATATTTCCTGCATAAAACGGTTGGTATATTCATAAGAAGAACCCTCGGGAGTAGTCATACGCATGGTTACCGAACTACGGTCATCATAAGGAGCGGTTTCTTTTGGAAGTACAGTAAAAAACAAATAAATCAATCCGAAACATACAATCAAAATCGGAAAACTGATCCATTTTTTTGCCATAAAACGGTTTAAGGCGTCGGCATAACCACTGTTTAATTTTTCGAAGAAAGGCTCTGTTTTAATGTAAAACTTCGATTTTTTCTGTTCACCGCCTTTCATCAAATAGGCATTCAGCATAGGGGTTAAAGTCAGCGATACAAAAGCGGAAATTAATACTGCAGCACCAATAACAACACCAAATTCCCGGAATAGTCTTCCTACGAAACCTTCTAAGAAAATTACCGGTAAAAACACGGCTGCCAATGTCACCGAAATCGAAATTACGGCATAAAAAATTTCGTTGGAACCTTTGATTGCGGCTTCAATTGGCGACATTCCTTCCTCTACTTTTTTGAATATATTTTCGGTGACAACAATTCCGTCATCGACTACCAGTCCCGTTGCCAAAACAATAGCTAAAAGGGTCAGTACATTGATGGAGAACCCGAAAAGCCACATGATAAAAAAGGTTGCTATTAAGGATACAGGAATGTCAATTAGGGGTCTGAAAGCAATGGCCCAGTCCCTGAAGAACAAATAAATAATGATGATTACCAATATAATTGAAATCCCCAGGGTTTCCGCTACTTCAAGTACCGATTTTTTAACGAAAAGGGTATTGTCCAGTGCAATATTAAGCTTGATATCCTTCGGTAAATCCTTTTTTAGGGCTTCGTATTTTTTATAAAATTCAGACGAAATATCCAAATAATTCGCTCCGGGCATGGGTACAATAGCCAGACCAATCATAGGAAGCCCTGAAGATGTTAGGGAAGTTTCGATATTTTCGGGTCCTAATTCGGCACCGCCAACATCACTTAAACGAACAATCTTGTCTCCGTCTGTACGGATGATGATATTATTAAATTCTTCTGGTTTTGAAAGATTTCCGATGGTTTTTACAGTCAGTTCAGTATTGTTTCCGGTTAGCTTTCCGGAAGGCAGTTCGACATTTTGTGCATTCAGTGCTGTGCGGACTTCTGCCACCGTACAACCGTATGCGGCAAGTTTTGAAGGGTCGATCCATAAACGCATCGCGTAGCGTTTTTGTCCCCAGATTTGTACCCCACTTACGCCCGGAATAGTTTCTAATCGTTGTGAAATGACATTTTCGGCGTAATCACTCAATTCCAAAGAGCTTCGTGTATCACTCTGAACGGTCATCGAAATAATAGATTCACTATCAGCATCGGCTTTGGAAACTACCGGAGGGGCATCAATATCCTGCGGTAAACTTCTCACGGCTTGTGAAACCTTATCACGGACATCATTGGCAGCTTCTTCTAAATCTTTATCCAGATTGAATTCGATGGTAATACTGCTGCTTCCCTGATTACTGGATGACGTTATATTTCGAATTCCGTCGATAGCATTAACAGCTTTTTCTAACGGCTCAGTAATTTGTGATTCAATAATATCGGCATTGGCTCCGGTATAATTGGTTCTTATCGAAACCTGCGCGGGGTCAATGGAAGGGAATTCCCGAACACCTAAAAAGGTATACCCAATGAAACCGAATAAAATAATCAAAAGATTCAGTACAATGGTTAAAACAGGTCTTCTTATACTTGTGGTGGATAAACTCATGTTGAGATTTTGGATTTTAGATCTTAGACTTTAGATTTCAGATTCTTGGATCTTTGGAATTTGGAATTTAGTTTTTGGAATTTTAAAACTACATATTATTTTACTTTAACTTTTATCGGAGCTTCATTTTTTAAGGACATCACACCGCTTGTTATTAGCGTATCACCCGCTTTCAGTCCGGATAAAACCAGAATAGAGGCATCGGTTCTGGTAGTGGCATCTACCATAACTTCTTTGGCTTTGCCCATATTGGCGATATATACTTTTTTGCCGCTTTGCACGGGAACAATAGCCTGCGAAGGAACTACTATGGCATCTTTGATGATGTTTAAAGGTAATTTTACATCGGCAAAAGTACCCGGGAAAAGTTTGCCGTCTAAATTATCGGCGATGGCGCGAATTTGTAAAGTACGGGTTGCTACGGCCACTTCAGGCTCAATAGCATATATTTTTGCCTTGTACACTTTATTGGAACCGGATACGGTAAAATCTATAACAGATCCTGACTGTACCTGTGAAGCATATTTTTCAGGAATTGAGAATGTAATTTTCAGTTTTCCGGTGTTGACTAATTTCGCTACCAGAACAGTAGGGGTAATGTAAGTTCCCGGAGAAATAGAACGTAAACCAATTTTCCCGGAGAAAGGGGCTTTTACAGAAGTTTTGGCAATCTGAGCCCTGATCAGTTGCGTTTGTGCCTGCATGGATGCATAATCGGCATTTGCCACATCAAATTCTTCCTGACTAATGGCTTCTTTCTGAAGTAGCAGTTTGGCTCTTCTCTGATTTTCACCTGCTAAGCCTTCTTTGGTAACAGCCTGTCTTAATTGTGCTCTTAATTCAATATCATTTACTTTAAAAAGTACCTGACCTTTGTTTACATTCGTGCCTTCCGTAAAATAAATACCTTCGACAATACCTGAGACTTCACTGTGAATTTCTACTTGTTCATTAGCTTCAATAGATCCGGATAAGGAAAGGTTATTATCAAATGTAGAAGTTGTAACTACAATACCTGTTACGGTTGTAGGTTTGTCTTTGTCTCCTGATTTTTTAGAATCTTCATTTTTACTTTTATTAGAGATGACCCTGTAGGCAATAAATCCTCCGAGTCCGATAATTAGAAGGGCGTAAACTAGGTTTTTTACTTTCATAGAATTGAGGTAAATGTAATTTTTGGTGTGAGTTTTAGTAAGTCTGCAAATTTAACTTTTTGTACTGAATCCAAATGGCGTTATCTTTTATTTAACATTTGTATGTACAAATCTTTACATTGGATATAAGTATTTTTCAGTCAGGTTATTGTGAATTTTCAAGGCATTGTTTTTTATTAGTTTTGGTCTTATTTAGTTATTTTGTAAAGTATGTTATTTAGCATATCACAGATGGATAAGCTTTTTAAGACCTTTATTTTTATATTTGGTTTAATGAAATGTCCTTTATTTATGTTTTTTTTAACAAAACCCTTAGAAATGTCTTATAATTTGTCCTTTTTTCGCTGTTTGTACACCTGTAGATTTAATCAAAAAGCAACATTGAAAATAAGTTAATTGGTACTTAAAAAAAAAATTATTTGCAGTTTATTGATTTATTCGTACTGGGATAAGTTTCAACAAAATATTATAGTGGGCAGTTGAATTAATAATGGATAGGTTATTTCTTTTTATAAAACGATAGTTTTAGAAAGTTGACTAACTTTTTTATCTGAATCACTTATAGTTTCAGAAAATCAGCAAGTTAGTACTTTTGAACCTTTGTATCTCTGAATCTTTGTCCCTCTGAACCTTTAACTAATATAATTCCAAATATTTTTCTTCTTTGTCAGTTCGATAAAAACGGCTTTCAGGACTGTGTGTTCCGGTTTTTGAAGAGCGGGATCTTCTTTGAGGATCTTCATGGCATAATTTCGTCCTAAGGCCAGAATATCGCGATCACGCACGATATCTGCAATTTGCAGGTTTAAAACACCACTTTGTTGTGTACCCATCAAATCCCCGGGGCCGCGAAGTTTAAGATCGACTTCAGCAATTTCAAAACCATCATTGGTACCTACCATCGTTTCCATACGGGTTTTGCTGTCGGCACTTAATTTATGGCTGGTCATCAGGATACAGTAACTTTGTTCGGCTCCACGACCCACGCGGCCACGCAGCTGATGGAGCTGAGACAGTCCAAAACGTTCGGCGCTTTCAATAATCATCACACTCGCGTTCGGAACGTTTACGCCAACTTCAATAACGGTTGTGGCGACCATGATATTGGTTTTACCTTCAGAAAAACGTTTCATTTCAGCATCTTTATCCGCTGGTTTCATTTTTCCGTGTAAAATTGAAATGGAATATTGCGGTAAGGGAAAATCACGTGAAATACTTTCGTATCCGTCCATTAAATCTTTGTAATCCATTTTTTCGGATTCCTGAATTAGGGGATAAACAATATAAATTTGTCTGCCGAGCGCAATTTCGTCACGCAGGAATTTCCATACTTTCAGACGATTGGAATCAAATCGGTGTACGGTCTGAATCGGTTTTCTTCCAGGCGGTAATTCATCGATAACAGAAATATCCAGGTCACCATAGAGACTCATAGCCAGCGTTCTCGGAATAGGGGTGGCGGTCATCACCAAAATATGTGGCGGAATATCGTTTTTCTTCCATAATTTAGAACGCTGTTCTACGCCAAACCGGTGCTGCTCATCAATTACGGATAAACCTAAATTCTGAAATTTCACTTTATCTTCCAACAAGGCGTGAGTACCAATTAAAATATGTAAACTTCCGTTTTCGAGTTCTTCATGAATGATTTTTCGGGCAGCCGTTTTGGTGGAACCCGTAAGTATCTTAATATTGATGCCTAAAGTTTCTGCCAGTTCCGATAAACCAATAAAATGCTGATTGGCCAGAATTTCGGTCGGCGCCATCAGACAGGCCTGAAAACCATTATCGATTGCCAAAAGCATACTCATAAAGGCTACAATGGTTTTTCCGGATCCCACGTCTCCCTGCAATAAGCGGTTCATTTGGGCATTACTTCCCATATCTGATCGAATTTCTTTGATCACCCTTTTTTGGGCATTTGTCAATTCAAACGGTAAATGATTTTTATAAAAGTCATTAAAAAGTTTACCCACTCTGGTAAACGGATGTCCTTTTATTTTATGTTTTCTAATAAGGTTTTTAGTGATTAATTGTAATTGAATAAAAAACAATTCTTCAAATTTTAAACGAAACTGCGCTTTTGATAAGGCATCGGCACTTTTCGGAAAATGGATGTTGAATAAAGCCGCTTTTTTGGAAATCAGTTTTAATTCTTCTATTAAATACGGAGGAAACGTTTCGGTAAACAAAGCCTGTGTTTCAATAAACAATTGTTCCATTAATTTATTGATCGTTCGGTTTGAAATACCACGATTGGTCAGGGTTTCTGTCGAAGGATAAACGGGCTGCATGGCAGAACGAAGGCTTTTTTCGTGTTCGCTTAAAAGTTCAATTTCCGGATGTGCCATGCTAAACTGGCTTCCGTAAAGGGAACATTTTCCAAAAATTACACAGGGTTCATTCAGTTTCAGACTTTCGCGGACCCATTTGTGTCCCTGGAACCAATTGAGGTCCAGTGATCCTGTATCATCCACGAAAGTAGCGACCAGACGCTTTTTGTTTTTAGCAAACTCAACCGTTTTTATATTGATTATTTTTCCAACCAACTGCACTTCAGAGCCGGTATTCTGAAGTTCGTTTATTTTGTAATAACGGGTCCGGTCAATGTATCTGTTCGGAAAAAAGTTAATTAAATCACCATATTTATGAATCCCCAATTCCTTGCGAAGCAGCTGACCGCGACTTGGGCCAACACCTTTTAGGTATTCGATTGGAGTTTCAAGGAGATTATTAGACATTTTTTTAGATTGTTGGAGCTTTTTTTAGATTTTTAGATCTTTAGATTGTTGGATCTTTAGATTTTTAGAAAATAGAACAAAGAAAATAGAATAAAGAGTAAGATTTATTAATCTGTACTCTATTTTCTTTATTCTATACTCTATATTCTTTTCTCCTTACGCGAAGATAGATTTTAATTAGGAATTTTGAAAATCCGGCTGTTTGATATATTGTTTTTTGTAAAAAAGAGGATTCATGTCCTTCAAGGAAATGGATTGTTTTTTAGACTTTGATTTAGAAAACAATATCTTTGAATAAAATTTAAAAAATGACAACACATTTAGCACTTTTACGCGGTATCAACGTTTCCGGTCACAATATGATGAAAATGGAGGCTTTGAAAACAATGTTAGAAAATATCGGTTTTCAAAATGTCAGAACGTACCTGCAATCGGGAAATGTATTTGTGGATACAGAGGAAGAAAGTGCTTCGAAAGTGGGGTTCATGATCAAGCAGGAAATTTTTAAGGTTTTCGGACATGAAGTTCCAACGATTGTCATTACGAAAGAAGATTTACAAGCTTGTTTTACAAACAGTCCGTATTTAAAAGAAAAGGATTTGGATACCAAAAAGCTTTACGTTGCTTTTGTTTCCATCGCCCTGAAAAGTGAAAATATAAATGATCTGAAAATTAGCCAGTTTAAGCCTGATGAAGCGAGTATTGACGGTAACAGAATCTTTATTAAATATGCCGTGGGCGCCGGAAAAACAAGATTTGATCAGAAATATATAGAGAAAAAACTAAATGTTACGGCAACCATTAGAAACTGGAACACGGTTACAAATTTATTAAATATGTATTCTGAATAGACCACAGGCAGGTGAAAATTCCTGATCACTGATTTAAAAGCTGCACCGAGAAATAATTAATTTTCAAATGGATCCGATTAATCTCTCATCCATTTGAGCATCGTTGGAAAGGCAGGTTTGTTTTCCTTACCTGCGCGATCTTTCCCCAGACAAAGCCCGATCCATTCCAGAAAAGGCAATCCTACATAGTTTTCAGTATTAAAATTTGAAATTAGCCAATCAGATTCGTTTTTATAGCCATTGGGATGAAACACGAATTCGACAGGTAACTTTAAATGATTTACTGCAGCAAAAGACCAGAGAATTGCACCCATTTCTTCTGCCTGAGTCGGCCATTCCGCTGATATATGTTCGGTTCCGACTAATTTTCGTTCGGTAGCAGTTGTAACGGCCAAATGTCCTGCTTCGTGAAGTATATCCCCGGGATATAATAATTTATCATAATCGATATAAATACAATTGGGACCTAAACTTAATCCGGGTAAAAAAGTGTCATCTAATTCTTTTTCAATTACATCGATTCCTATTTCTTTAAGGAAAGATAAGGTTTGTTGTGTTTCTAAAGCTTCTTTTACGGGCACATTCATGGGGTTAAAAAAGTTGTTATTTCAAATTTTTAATCAGTTCATTTGCAGCAGTTGTATTCATACGTTTTAACTCAGCTATCATCAATTGCTTTTGCTCTTCGTTCATGGCGCTTTCCGGTTTTATAAATTGATTTTCGGGAGCTTCTTTATAAAATAAGGCATCAGTCCAGTCATTTCTAATGCCGTCAATTACGAGATGAATCCGGTCCTGATTTCCTCTGTTGGCCACTGAATGGGTAAAATTAGCATCAATATACCAGCATTCCCCTTCATTCATAATCAGACGTTTTCCGTCCAGTATAAATTCAACATCCGGATTGGTAATAATCGGAATATGCAATCGGAACGAACCATCTTCATACCCGAGACAATGATCTGAATGGGGCTTGATTTCTGCTCCCACAGCGAGCTGAAGTAATCTTACGGCTGTTTTTTCGAAATGAAAATTGTCCAGAATTTCTTTGAAGTATGTACAGGAATCTAAAATTTCGGTATGCATCATTTCATCACCAGCATTGGACAAGGCAAAAATAGAATCGGATTTTCCGTCTTTAGACATCAGGGCTACAGAAGTCCATTTTCCCGTATAATCATTTTTGTTGTAATGATCTGTCCAGCTTTTATTCAGTATTCCTGCAAGGTCGCTTTTGAGTTTGTCGACATCAAAAGAGATTGGAAATTTGATAAAACGTATTAATCTATCCATATTTTTTGCTTTAAATAGTATTGGTAAACTGCCACAAGTTCAATGCTTTATTTCGGAATCAGATCGCAATACCAGAATCCAAAGTCAAAAGCATCGGTGGCACTGGTATCGCATGCGGTGTCAGATGACTCTTCATTTTTTGGCCGTTCGTATTTGCGGTAAACGATCTCGCCGATTTCAAACACTATCGGCCTGGAAAAAATAGGGCCATCGAATGTAAAGGTATGAAATTCACCATTTTCTCCGCATACATCTACATTTTCAGGTAAATCCTTTATAAAATCGGAATCAATGATGCGTCCGACAAAACTTTTGTCTAAATAGCGTTCGTTCACACAAACCACAATCGTTTTAAAACCCAATTGAATGAATTCCCGGATCAATTCACTGGTTGGAATCTTCCAGATTGGGAAAACGCCTTCAAAATTTATTCTTGCCAGTTGTGTTTCCCTGTATTTCCGCAAATCTTCCAGAAAAATATCCCCAAAAACCGAATGGGTTATTCCTTCATTTTTAAGTTCGGTCAGCGTTTCGGTCATTACCTTTTCATATACTTCCATGGTGGGCATCTCGGGAACCTGCATGATTTTCAGCGGTAAGCCTATACTTTCGGCCTGTGCTTCAAGCAGCTCCACGCGAACACCATGCATCGAAATGCGCTGAAATTTTTGGTTGACACTCGTTAATAGATATTCAATTTTATACTCCGGATTCTGTAAAATTTTGTAAAGGGTCAGTGCGGAATCTTTTCCACTGCTCCAGTTAAATAAGGCTTTGATTGGTTTTGACACGTTCTGATAGTTTTCTATCGTAAACATACAAATTTCCTTCGATTTGTTTGTCAAACCTTTGTAACTTTGGGTTTCTGCCCAAATTTATTTTCAATGAAATACATCTTTCTATTTATTACCAGCGTCGTTTTTGCACAACAAACTCATTTTGTGGATTTTAAATCGGTTTCCGGACAACTAGCATTAAATGCAAAAGAAAAATCGGTTTCCGGATCTGTTGTTTATGATTTTAATGTCCTGAAACCCGTTGATACGGTTAAAATCGATGCCAAAAACATGGAGTTTACTCAGGTGAAAATAGATGGAAAAGAAGTTGTCTTTTTAAATACGGGAAAGGAGCTACAGATTATTTCGCACTTTCAAAAAGGTAAAAAACATTTAAGTTTTGATTACTCTGTTAAACCGAAACAAGCGTTATATTTCGTTGATATCGAAAATGCTGAAGTTCAGATCTGGACACAGGGCCAGGGAAGGTACACCAGTAATTGGTTTCCCAGTTTCGATGATGTGAATGAGAAAGTGATTTTTAATTTACAAATTAGTTATGATAAAGATTATCAGGTGGTTTCGAATGGTGTTTTAAAGAATAAGATAGAGAACAACAGTCAAACAGACTGGCAATATGAAATGGAGCATCCCATGAGTTCTTATTTGCTGATGCTTGCCGTTGGTAAATTTGATAAAAATGAGTTTACTTCAAAAACTAAAATTCCGTTAGAGTATTACTTAGAAAATAAAGACAAAAAATCTTTTGAGCCGACTTATCGCTATTCTAAACGCATTTTTGATTTTCTGGAAAAAGAAATAGGCGTGAAGTATCCCTGGGAAATTTACAGGCAAATTCCGGTTCGTGATTTCCTGTATGGCGGAATGGAAAATACAACTGCAACGCTTTTTACCACACGCTATGTAGTAGATTCAACTGGTTTTGCGGACAGAAAATATACGAATGTTGATGCTCATGAATTGGCGCACCATTGGTTTGGCGATCTCATTACTGCTGAAAGCGGCACCCATCACTGGCTGCAGGAAGGTTTTGCAACCTACTACGCTTTGTTGGCGGAAAGGGATATTTTTGGAGACGATTATTTTTATTCCAGATTATATGAAACAGCCCAGCAGCTGAAGTTTGCCTCACGGACAGATGCTGTTCCTGTTTTAAATGCTAAAGCGAGTTCATTGACTTTTTATGAAAAGGGGGCCTGGGCGTTGTTCGTTTTGCATGAGTCAATAGGAGATAAGGCATTCAAAAAAGCCATTAAAAGTTATTTGAAAAAATATGCTTATCAAACCGTGAATACTCAGGATTTCTTTGATGAAATAAAAAAGGTTTCTAATTTTGATCTGGAGCAATTTCAAAAAACCTGGCTGGAATCGGTGGCCTTCGATACGCCAACAGCCAACGCTTTACTGAGTAAAAACAAAGCAATTCAAATCCGTTTGGAAGTTGATAAACTAAAAAAAATACCTTTTGCAGAAAAGAAAGATTTTTTAATTAAAACTTTAAATTCTGATGTATACCATTCTGTAAAAGAAGCTATTGTAGATCAGATTCAAAATGAGAAATATGACTTAAAAAAGGAATTATTACTGATTGCTTTACATACGAATGATGTTCAGGTTCGCCAGACTCTTGCCGATAGTTTTAGCGGGATTCCAGAAGATTTCAGAGTAAATTACGAAACTTTACTGGACGATAAATCCTACCAGACGCAGGAAATCGCGCTGTTCAATTTATGGAGAAACTTTCCGGATCACCGTAGAGCTTATTTAGATAAATCTAAAGACTGGATTGGTTTTAACGATTACAATCTGCGTACGTTATGGCTTTCACTGGCCTTATCGACGCCAGATTACGCTGAGGATCCGGACGCCTTAATAGCTGAGTTGGTTGCTTTTTCTTCCACTAAATATGAGGCTACAACCCGACAGAATGCACTGGAAAAGCTTATAGCCTTTAAACTGACAAACGATCCCGTTTTAATAAATCTTGTAAATGCGACAACGCACCATATGTGGCAATTTTCAAAATTCGGAAGGGATTCTATACGGAGCTTATTAAAAAATTCAGAAATGCGTGTGTCGTTTGAAAGAATTTTGCCTAATTTGAACCCCGATGAGCAGTTTCAGTTGAATCGGTTATTGAAGGAGTAGAGTATAGAATATAGAAGAAAGAGTATAGAAGGAAGAGTATAGAAGGAAGAGTATAGAAGAAAGAGTATAGAAGAAAGAGTATAGAGGCAAGAGACAAGAGAATAGAGCATAGAACATAGATCAGGAGAGTAAAGTTTAGAATACAGAGTATAAGCAATAGGCTAAGTCTATTCTCTTGACTCTATATTCTTGGCTCTGTTTTCCAAAAAAAAAAAAATTACAATAAACTTATGAGAGCATTGGTTATTTCTGGCGGAGGCAGTAAAGGAGCATTTGCTGGCGGCGTCGCACAATATTTAATAGAAGAAAAAAAGCATGAGTACGATCTCTTTTTAGGAACTTCAACCGGAAGTTTGTTAATTCCGCATTTGGCTCTTGGGCATATAAAAAAAATCCACTGGGTTTACACCAATGTTACCATGTCTAAAATCTTTAATATTTGCCCTTTCGTTGTGAAAATTAAAGATGGAATTGATATTGTGACGATCAACCATTTTAATGTTATACGTCAGTTTTTCAAGGGAAAAAGAACCTTTGGTGAAAGTAAAGGTTTGCAGAAATATATCAAAAACAATTTTTCGATATCCGATTTTAATAAACTCAAAAAGCTCAACTCTGATGTTATTGTAACGGTTACGAATTTAACCAAAAACGAAGCAGAATACAAATCGGTTAAAGATTGTACTTACGATGAATTCTGTGACTGGACCTGGATTTCCAGTAATTATATTCCGTTTATGAGTCTGGTGACCAAAAACAATTATGAATACGGGGACGGTGGTTTTTCGAGTCTGGTACCCATTCGCGAAGCCATCAATCGGGGTGCCACCGAAATTGATGTTATTGTATTGGAAACCGAAGTTAATATGGATAAAATGGTTATTGGTAAAAATCCGTTTTCACTGATGATCGATTTGTTTCGAATTGCCTTAGATCAGGTTGAAAAGCATGATATTGCGATTGGGAAATTAATGGCCAACAATAAAAACGTGAAACTCAATTTGTATTATACGCCGACAAAACTTACCAATAACGCTTTGATTTTTAATAAAGAAGTGATGAAAGAATGGTGGGAACAGGGGTACGAATATGCTCAGAACAAATCAGAAATCATGAGTGATAACAAGTAGTTTGAATACCTGGGAAGAAAAATTTACTTACTGTCATCATTCAAAAAAAAAAGCAGGAATCCATAAATGGGCTCCTGCTATAGTATTATAGAAGTCTATTTTGTCTGCAGTAATGCTCAGGGTTCTACCACAATTCAGAAACCTCATTTTTAATGTATCCCAAAGCAGCATTACTTGGAGATTGTTTTTCTAATAAGTCATTCAGAATTACTTCACGCAATTTATCCGCACTTTCAACGCGTTCGCTCATTGCAGCTTTACGAATAATTTGTATTGTGGAGTTTTTAGCTGTTGTGATAATAGTCCAGCATTCGTCAGACATATAAATCTGCTGGGTCAGATTGTGTTCGAATTCCTGTTCAATCTGATCGATTACAAAATTTTCATAATCATGTTTTTCAGTAGAAATAGGCGCAATTCTGATTAATAGTTTCGTTAAGTTGATGCGCTCCAAATACAAAGTCATGCGTTCGTAGGCCTGTAAACGAATTGGCAGCGATTCGCTGTGGGCTTGTTTGTTTAATAAAAAAGCACGTTTTCTGTCGTTGTTTTTAATATGTAATTCAAAAAAACTGTAGGCCACAAATCCCGTAACAATGGCGGGTAAAGTATAACTTGCTAATTCTATAATTCTTGTAAAATCCATTTGAGTAATTTTTTAGCAAAAATATACTTTTTGAGGAGAAATCCACTTTAAAATTATTGTAATAAACAAAATGGAATTCTACTTTTGTGCACAATTCTTTAAACCTACTGATAAACAACAGAAATGGAATCATACATCATTATTTTACTTTGCTTAGCTGCTTTTGCTGCAGGATTTATTGATGCCATTGTTGGAGGCGGAGGATTGATTCAAACCCCAATGGGATTGATCTTATTGCCTAATTTACCGGTTTCTACGGTTATCGGGACTTTAAAATTACCGGCTTTCAGCGGTACGGCATTTGCAGCTTTTCAATACCTGAAAAAAGTAGTAATTCAGTGGAAATTATTGTTAATCATGATGTTTCTGGCAGTTCCTTCAGCCTTTTTGGGTTCTGCGATACTGACCTATGTAAGTAATGATTTTATGAAACCGCTCCTGCTGGTAGTTTTGTCACTTTTGTTGATTTACACTTATGCGAAGAAAAATTTCGGGCAGCATGTGGCTAAAGAACATTCCGATAAGACACAAATTTTATATGCGGTTGTAATTAGCATAATTGTTGGTTTTTACGACGGATTTATTGGTCCCGGAACGGGAAGTTTTTTGGTAGTGGCTTTCATAGCCTTAATGGGTTTTGATTTTCTGCACGCTTCCGCGAATGCTAAAATGGTCAATCTGGCAACGAATTTCGGTTCGATTTGTTTGTTTATTTCCAAAGGGAAAATAATCTGGGCAATCGCATTGCCAATGGCGGCAAGTAACGCATTGGGAGGCTGGATGGGCGCTAAATTGGCCATTAATAAAGGAAACGGCTTTATCAGAATTTTCTTTTTGGTGGTAGTAATCGGTACTTTGATCCGCTTTGCGTACGATGTTTTTTATAAGTAATCTGACGGTATATCGGGTTGCCCGACAGGCTGCATTTTTCAAATTATACCAATCTTAAAAGCAGACTGTCTTCGTATCTTCATCATAGCCACTTAGTCACTTTCTTTTTCCATCTTTAATTCTTATTTTTGCATAAACAGAAAAAAATTCATGCATAAATATATTGACCAGCTAAACGAAGCGCAAAGAGAACCCGTTCTGCAAAAAGACGGGCCAATGATTATTATTGCTGGTGCAGGTTCGGGAAAAACACGTGTTTTAACCATTCGAATTGCCTATTTGATGCATCAGGGTATTGACGCTTTTAATATTTTGTCACTTACTTTTACGAACAAGGCAGCTCGTGAAATGAAGCACAGAATCTCTGATATTGTGGGACCGACCGAAGCAAAAAATCTTTGGATGGGAACATTTCACTCGATTTTTGCCCGTATCCTTCGTTCAGAATCAGAACATTTGGGATACCCTTCCAATTTTACCATTTATGATTCACAGGATTCGCAGAGACTGATTTCTTCTATTATAAAAGAAATGCAACTGGATCGTGATGTCTACAAACCTAAGCAGGTTTTAGGCCGAATTTCAAGTTATAAAAACAGCTTAATTACGGTAAAAGCCTATTTCAACAATCCGGAATTGCAGGAAGCCGATGCTATGGCTAAAAAGCCAAGGTTAGGAGAAATCTACCAACAGTACGTAGACCGGTGTTTCAAGGCCGGAGCAATGGATTTTGATGATTTATTATTGAAAACCAATGAATTATTAACCCGTTTTCCTGAAGTTTTATCCAAATACCAAAACCGTTTCCGCTATATTCTGGTGGATGAGTACCAGGATACGAATCACTCTCAGTATTTGATTGTTAGGGCATTATCCGATAAATTTCAGAATATTTGTGTGGTAGGAGATGATGCGCAGAGTATTTATGCTTTCCGTGGTGCGAATATCAATAATATTTTGAATTTCCAGAAAGATTATGAAGGCGTAAAAACCTTTCGACTGGAACAAAATTACCGCTCAACGCGAAATATTGTAGAAGCTGCAAATACGATTATCGATCACAATAAAACTAAGCTGGATAAGATCGTTTGGACAGCCAATGATTTTGGTCCAAAAATAAAAATTCACCGAAGTCTAACTGATGCCGAAGAAGGTCGTTTTGTAGCCAGTACCATCTTCGAACAAAAGATGCAAAATCAACTGCACAACGGGTCTTTTGCTATTTTGTACCGTACCAATGCGCAATCGCGTGCCATGGAAGATGCGCTGAGAAAACGTGATATTCCCTATCGAATTTATGGAGGTTTATCCTTCTATCAACGTAAAGAAATTAAGGATGTGCTTTGTTATCTGCGCCTCGTGATTAATCCGAAAGACGAAGAAGCCCTGATTCGTGTAATCAACTATCCGGCACGTGGAATTGGGGATACAACCGTTGAAAAACTAACTATTGCCGCCAATCATTACAAAAGATCGATCTGGGAAGTAATGGTCAATATTGATAAAATTGACCTGAAACTGAATTCCGGAACAAAACAAAAGCTAAACGATTTCGTAACCATGATCCAGAGTTTTCAGGTAATTGATCAGAATCAGGATGCTTTTTATATTACTGATTATGTAGCGAAAAAAACCGGTTTAGTTCAGGAACTTAAAAAAGATGCTACTCCCGAAGGAATGGCTAAAATTCAGAATATTGAAGAACTTTTAAACGGTATAAAAGATTTTACGGAAGGTCAGAAAGAAATTGATGGTGCCAGAGGAGCTTTGTCTGAATTTATGGAAGACGTAGCGCTGGCAACAGATTTAGATAAAGATACTACCGATGAAGATCGTGTCGCTTTAATGACCATTCACCTGGCAAAAGGACTTGAATTTCCCCACGTTTTTGTGGTCGGAATGGAAGAGGATCTGTTTCCGAGTGCCATGAGTATGAGTACAAGAAGTGAACTGGAAGAAGAAAGACGTTTGTTTTATGTAGCACTGACCCGTGCAGAACATCAGGCCTATTTGACTTATGCACAATCACGATACCGCTGGGGAAAACTAACCGACAGCGAACCATCACGATTTATTGAAGAAATTGATCCGCAATATTTAGAATATTTAACACCGGCAGAAAGCAATTACCGCTATAAGCCTATGATTGACAGCGATATTTTTGGAGATATTGACAAATCGAAACTGCGATTGGCAAAACCGGTAGGAGGAACTCCGCCGAAATATATAACAGACAATGAACCGAAACCGGATTTGAATATCCGAAAATTAAAACCAGTTGCCGGTACCAACCCAAATTCCGGTGCTCCCAATTTATTTGACAATAAGCTGACTGTCGGTAATATAGTGATGCACGAGCGTTTTGGAAAAGGAGAAGTGATTAATCTGGAAGGCGTAGGACCGGATAAAAAAGCAGAGATTAAATTTGAAGTTGGAGGAATCAAAAAACTTTTGCTGCGATTTGCCAAACTGGATGTTGTTGGATAAATAATGTTTTAAGTTTCAGTTTTCAGGTTGTTTTTGACTACCTTCAAACATGAAACCTGAGACAAATTAAACTTTTAAACAAAAAAAATGGCAGAATTTATAAAAATATATCCCGATAAACCCAGTGAAGCTGCAATTGCCAAAGTTGTAAAAGTGCTTCAGAACGGTGGTTTAGTAATTTACCCGACAGATACCGTTTACGGTTTAGGTTGTGATATTACAAATTCAAGAGCTTTGGAAAAAATTGCAAAAATTAAGGGTGTAAAACTGGAAAAAGCAAACTTCTCGTTTATTTGCCACGATTTAAGCAATTTATCAGATTATGTGCGTCAGATTGATACAGCTACTTTTAAGATTCTAAAAAGAGCTTTACCCGGGCCGTATACTTTTATTTTACCGGGAAATAATAATCTCCCAAAAGAGTTCAAAAAGAAAACAACAGTTGGTATCCGTGTTCCCGATAATAATATTATTCTGGAAATTGTTAGGCAATTAGGAAATCCTGTTGTGTCTACTTCCATCCGGGATGAAGATGATGTAATTGAATATACTACTGATCCGGAATTGATTTTTGAAAAATGGCAAAACCTTGTAGATTTGGTTATTGATGGTGGTTACGGAGATAATGTAGGTTCGACGATTATCGATTTATCAGAACATGAACCGGTAATTGTAAGGGAAGGAAAAGGCGACATAGGAATTTTGTAAAAAAAAACTGAAATTGTGTAATAATAAAAAAATAATACTTAACTTTAATATCAGTTAAAATTTAGTTAGTTAATTGAAAATAATGCTATTCTTGATTTATATTTAATTGGTTATTAAAAAAGTTAAGAATACATAAAAGCAGGTCTAATGACCTGCTTTTTCTGTTTTTATAATAAAGAAAACGGTATTTTTTATTTCGCCTGTTTTTTCATTTCTTTTTCGATCATATCATAGAACTGATCGATTTTTGGCATAACAACAATACGTGTTCTTCTGTTACGTGATTTGTTTTCAGGAGAATCATTTGCTACTAAAGGTACATATGAACTTCTACCGGCAGCAATTAATTTTGCAGGATTAACACCTAAATCATTTGTTAAGACACGAACGATTGAAGTGGAACGTTTAACACTTAAATCCCAGTTGTCTAACAAAACACCATTACTTTTGTAGGGTACATCATCGGTGTGACCTTCAACCATACATTCGAAATCCGGTTTGTCGTTTACTACCTTAGCTACTTTTGCTAAAACTGATTTTGCTTTATCACTTACGTCGTAACTACCACTTTTGAATAGTAATTTGTCAGCAATAGAAATAAAAACCACTCCTTTTTCTACGTTGATTTCTATATCCGGGTCGTTGATTCCAACTGCTCCTTTTAAACTTGTTACTAAAGCTAACGTTACACTGTCTTTTTTAGTTAAAGCGTCTTGTAATCTCGATATTTTTAAATCTTTTTCTTTTAAACTTTCTAAAGATTTTTCAAGATTTTCAGCACCTTTTGTAGTCAGTACAGTTAAGTCTTTTGAACTGTTTATTAAATCCTGATTATGTTGTTTATAACTTTCTGCCGTAGCCGCCAATCCTGCTTTTTCTTCTAAACATGAATTAAGTTTTACAGTACAAGAATTTAATAAGTCCTGAATCTCTTTGTTTTTAGCTTCCAAGGCTGCATATTCCTTTTTAGAAACGCACGATGTTAAAGCCATTAATACTGATAGTGCAATTACTATTTTTCTCATAATTTTAATTTAATTAAACGTTGATTACAAATTTAGTTTTTAATATTTTTAATTCTGTTAAAGATTTCTTTAAATACTGTCAATTTCTCTACGTAATACAAGTAAACGATACTTTTTACGCTATAGTATTGTTGCATCTGAAAATCTTTTCTTTTTCTTGTGTACTTTAAAGATATGCAATAAAACGAAAGATGTGCTTTCAAAATGGCAAAAGTATGTTTGATTTTTCCCTGTGTAAGAAAGCGTACAGCCGCAATTCCATCCAGAATCATTCGGGTGAAAATCACAAAGAAAAGCCCTTTTTTGGGTAGATTTTTGACAAGCATTAATAGCGAATTCCTGAAATTTAAATAGGTCTTTTTCGGATTTCCCTGCTGTAAAGTGGCTCCGCCAACATGATAAACAGTAGATTGGGAATTGTACTTAATAATGTATCCTTCGTTCAGGGCACGCCAGCACAAATCGATTTCTTCCTGATGGGCAAAAAAGGTTTCGTCAAACCCGCCTAATTCGTGATAGACCTGTTTTCGTATAAAAAAGCAGGCTCCGGAAGCCCATGATAGTTCGCAATTATCATCATATTGGCCCTGATCTTTTTCGATGGTTTCAAAAATACGGCCACGACAGTAGGGATAGCCATATTTATCTATGAAGCCACCAGCGGCGCCGGCATATTCAAAATATTCTTTATTTTTAAAGTCAAGAATTTTGGGTTGTATAATAGCTGTCTGATTTTCAATCTCAAAAGTCTCAATAATAGGTTTCAGCCAATTTTCAGTTACTTCAATATCAGAATTGACCAAAGCATATATTTCAGCATCAACATGTTGTAAAGCATCATTATAACCTTTTGCAAAGCCATGATTACCGCTATTTTGTATAATTTTAATACTTGGGAATTTTTCTTTGACAAAATTTACAGAATCGTCAGTTGACGCATTATCTGCAACATATATAGTGGCTCCTGCTGAAAATCGAACTACAGATGGTAAAAATTGTTCTAACAATTTTACCCCGTTCCAATTTAAAATGACAACTGCTATTTTATCCAAAAGTATTTTTTTATAATTTTTTAAATCTGCTTGTAATCGGGTAGCGATTGTAAAAACTGATATTTTTCGTTTTCAAAATCCATCTGACAATAAAAATGATTCAGACCGTTGGTAACGTTCAAAAACCGTGCCTTCATTGTCATATTATAACGTGCAATCTGATCAAAAGTGGCCTGCGAAATTTTTACTTCAGGAGCTTTGCACTCTACTAATATATGTATAGAACCGTCAGAATTAAACACAACAACATCATAACGTTTTCTCAATCCGTTGACTGTGAGAACTTTTTCTACATTGATGAGCGACTTCGGGTATTTTTTTTCATTCATTAAAAAATGAACAACATGCTGGCGAACCCATTCTTCCGGGGTAAGAATGATAAATTTTTTCCTGATTTCATCAAAAATAGACACTTTATTTTCGCTATTTTTGAATCGGAAAGTATAAGTAGGGAAATTTAATCTTAGCATAAAGCAAAAATATAAAAATGGTTTCAAGTTTTAGGTTTAAAGTTTCAAGTTATTGAAACAAGTACCTGAAACTTTAAACCTGAAACAAAATTTTAATGGACGAAGTTGTAAAAATTGTTAATGATATAAAAGCCGGAAATATTAAACCAATTTATTTTTTAATGGGGGAAGAACCTTATTATATCGATAAATTGTCGGAGTATATTGAGCAGAATGTACTTTCAGAAGAAGAAAAAGGGTTTAATCAGACCGTTTTGTACGGAAGAGATGTTTCTGTTGAGGATATCGTTTCTACAGCCAAGCGCTATCCTATGATGGCGGATCGCCAGGTTGTTATTGTTAAAGAAGCACAGGATTTGTCCAGGACGATTGACAAAATTGAGTCTTACGTCAATAACCCAATGGAAACTACTGTTTTGGTTTTTTGTTACAAATATAAAACACTTGATAAACGCAAAAAAGTTACGAAACTACTTGCTCAGAATGGAGTGGTTTATGAGAGTAAAAAATTATACGAAAATCAGGTCGGCGACTGGATCAAGAGGGTACTCGCAGGAAAAAAATATACCATTGATCCCAAGGCTAATGCGATGTTAGTAGAATTTTTAGGGACTGATTTAAGTAAAATTAATAATGAACTTGAAAAATTACAGATTATTTTGCCTCAGGGAACTGTAATTACACCCAGTCATATTGAAGAAAATATAGGTTTCAGTAAGGATTATAATGTTTTTGAACTTCGTAAAGCAATTGGAGAACGAAATGAGTTAAAAGCCTATAAAATTGCTGAAAATTTCGCACATAATCCTAAGGAATATCCACTGGTAATGACAACAGGATTGGTTTTTGGCTTTTTTATACAGCTTTTAAAATACCATGGACTAAAAGATAAGAACCCTAAGAATGTTGCTGCGGCAATTGGCGTAAATCCTTATTTTCTAAAAGAGTACGATTTGGCTATAAAGAACTATCCGATGCGAAAAGTGAGTCAGATTGTGGGTGCGCTGCGTGATATTGATGTAAAAAGTAAGGGAGTTGGAGCTAATGCTTTATCGCAATCGGACTTGTTAAAAGAAATGCTGTACAAAATATTTAATTAAGCCATGAAAATTCACGATATTTGCCTTTCCGAAAAAAATAAACGACATTAAAAATTAATTAATCAATTATGGGAATGAATAAAAATACCGTTCTAGGATGGGCAACTTTTATAATGGTACTTATGGGATTATTACTTATAGGTCTTGGAGCTTTCAGGTACAGTGATGTATCCGGCTGGGGATTTGTAGCAGTAGGTGTGGGTTTTTTTGCTAATGCCTGGGTTTTTAATGCTTTGAAAGGGAGAGTTTAGTTGGTAGTTTGTTGTTTATAGTTTGTTGTTGTTGTGGCGAGAATAAATAAATTTGAAGATTTAGAAATTTGGCAAAAAGCTAGAGAATTATGTCAATATGTTGAGTTATTGATTCAAACAACAACTTTAAAAACAAATTATTCACTTAAAGATCAAATTGAAAGAAGCTCAGGATCTGTAATGGATAATATTGCAGAAGGTTTTGAAAGAAATGGGAATAGAGAATTTATACAATTTTTGAGTATTGCAAAAGGTTCAGCCGGGGAAGTAAAATCGCAATCTTACAGAGCTTTTGATAAAAAGTTGATTTCAGAAGAACAATATTTGAAATTAAATGAAATGACTGAAATAGAAAAAAATAAAATAGGAGCAATGATGAATTATTTAATGAATTGTGAAATCAAAGGACTTAAATTTAAATAATTTACCAATAAATTAATAACAATAAACTAATAACAATAAACATAATATGTCAGACGATAAGAAAGTAATTTTCTCAATGCAGAAATTGAGCAAAACCTATCAGGGAGCAGACAAGCCGATTCTTAAAAATATTTACCTGAGTTTCTTTTACGGTGCAAAAATTGGTATTCTTGGACTTAACGGTTCAGGAAAATCTTCTTTGTTAAAGATTATTGCAGGAGTTGATAAAAACTATCAGGGAGATGTTGTTTTTCAACCTGGATATACTGTAGGGTATTTAGAACAGGAACCAATTCTTGATGATTCTAAGACGGTGATCGAAATTGTTCGTGAAGGCGCTGCTGAAACTATGGCAGTTTTAGAAGAATACAATCAAATTAATGATTTGTTTGGTCTTCCTGAAAATTACGAAGATCAGGACAAAATGGACAAATTAATGGATCGTCAGGCTGCTTTACAAGACAAAATTGATGCTCTTGGTGCCTGGGAAATCGATACTAAATTAGAAATTGCAATGGATGCGTTGCGTACTCCGGAAGGTGATACGCCTATTAAAAATCTTTCAGGAGGGGAGCGCCGTCGTGTAGCTTTATGTCGTTTGTTATTACAACAACCGGATGTATTGCTTTTGGATGAGCCTACCAACCACCTTGATGCGGAGTCTGTACTTTGGTTAGAGCAGCATTTGGCACAATATGCAGGAACTGTAATTGCGGTAACGCACGACAGGTATTTCCTTGATAATGTAGCAGGCTGGATTTTAGAGCTTGATAGAGGAGAAGGTATTCCGTGGAAAGGAAATTATTCTTCCTGGTTAGATCAAAAATCAAACCGTATGGCACAAGAGGAAAAGGTAGCTTCTAAACGCAGAAAAACATTAGAACGTGAGCTGGACTGGGTTCGTCAGGGAGCGAAAGGACGTCAGACGAAACAAAAAGCGCGTTTACAGAATTACGATAAATTATTGAACGAAGACCAAAAACAACTGGATGAAAATCTGGAAATTTATATCCCGAATGGTCCGCGTTTAGGTACCAATGTTATCGAAGCCAAAAATGTAGCCAAAGCTTTTGGAGACAAATTGCTGTATGATAATTTAAACTTCACTTTACCACAAGCCGGAATTGTTGGAATTATCGGACCAAACGGTGCTGGTAAATCAACCATTTTCAAAATGATCATGGGAGAGCAAAAAACGGATAGCGGAGAATTTTCTGTGGGTGAAACGGTAAAGATCGCTTATGTAGATCAATCACATTCTAACATTGATCCGAATAAATCTATTTGGGAAAACTTTGCTGACGGTCAGGAACTAATCATGATGGGTGGAAAACAAGTGAATTCAAGAGCTTATTTATCACGTTTCAATTTTGGTGGCGGTGAGCAGAATAAAAAAGTATCCATGTTGTCAGGGGGAGAACGTAACCGTTTGCACTTAGCAATGACATTGAAAGAAGAAGGAAATGTACTTTTACTGGATGAGCCAACGAATGATCTGGATGTAAACACACTTCGTGCACTGGAAGAAGGTTTGGAGAATTTTGCAGGTTGTGCCGTAATTATTTCACACGACAGATGGTTCTTAGACAGAATTTGTACGCACATTTTAGCTTTCGAAGGAGATTCTGAAGTTTATTATTTTGAAGGTGGTTTCTCTGAATACGAAGAAAACAAAAAGAAACGTTTAGGTGGTGATTTAACTCCAAAACGTTTGAAATACAGAAAGTTAATTAGATAATAATTTCTAAATAAATTTCAAATTTAAAAATCCCAAATTCCAATTTTGAAAATTGAATTTGGGATTTTTTATTGGTTTTATTGGATTGACGTATTTTTTGTTCTTACTGCCCTGAAGAATTGGAATTTGGAATTTAAAAGATTAGAATTTTAAAAGAATTGGAATTTAAAGAAACTTTGCCTTCAACTCCGGAGTAGGAATCATGCAGCTTTCTTTTTTGCCGTACCACTTGTATCTGTTTTTGGCAATATAATCATAAAGGTAATTTCGGAATTTTTCAGGAAAAATTTTAAAAACGAAAGCTAAGCTATAGATTCCACCTAAATCTTCGCCAATTTCAAGAACAGCCGAAGATTTGTAATAATAAGCAACACCAGGATGGTACAAAATAATGCTGTCAATTTTAGTCTGATCAACACCAATATAATTACAAATGGCAATTCCTAATTCAGATTGCAAAGCCACAAACCTAAAAATATCTTTTTTATCATGACTGATGATAAACTGAACGGCGCCATTGCATAAATTGCAGACTCCGTCGAAGAGGATAATTTTTTTGTCTTTTGGAAGGTCTTTCATTTGGAAAATTTCAAGTTTAAGATTTAGAGTTTTTAAGCTTTGTCAAAGTTTAAAACTTTGACAAAGCTTGCCTGTAGTTTGTCATTTCGACGAAGGAGAAATCACACCAGTAATTCCATACAGAATATCATCAGTCTTTTTCGAGCTGCGCGTGTGATTTCTCCTTCGTCGAAATGACAAGATTGCGGGTGATCTTTCCATCAAATAAAAAAGCTTTTTCAAAACTATTTTTTTTGTTTATAAAAATAGTTTTTTGCATAGATTTTACAAATCAAAAACAACCTTCATAAATAAGTTTTAAGCGATTTTTTTAAATTTTACAAATTCGTTTATAGTTCTCAAGCAGATGCTTGTTTAAATCGCCTTATTTTAATTTTACCTAATTTTCACTATTTTAAAACTCAAAAACTGCGACTCAAAACCGAAAACTACTTCTTACCCGCTTCAACAAATTCCAATTCATCCAGACTTACTTTCGAAGTAAAGATGCCGTAATTTACTGTTGCCTTATTTTTTTCAATTGAATCGATACTACCAACAGATCTTCCATCAAGCATTCTTACGCGGTCACCCACTTTTAGAATTGGTTTAGGTTTTTCGATAACAGGTTTGAGTTTCTTTTCTTTTTTCTCTTTTCTGATTTCTTCGACCTGAACGGTTATTTCGGCAATAACTTCTTTCTTTTTTTCGATTATAGCTTTTGCTTCTTTTGGAGTGGCTTTTTTACGTTTCGAATTTTCAATTTCAATTATTTTCAAAAATTCGCCAATCAGTTCTTTTTTGTTTTTGTTGTTAAAATATTTCTCAGAGATGTCTTCTATTTTTTGCCCAATGTAAATGGTCTTTTGGTTGCTGTCATATAATTCCTGATAGCTTTCCAGTTTTTGCTTGATTTTTACATTGATGTTTTCCATCTTTTTGCTTTCCTCACGCGCCCGGGTTTCTTCTTCTTTTAGATTGATGGAAGTTTTTTCCAGCTTGGAACGCTCTTTCTGCAGGGTCGCAATCGTTTTATCGAAACGGACTTTGCCGACTTCAATTTTCTTTTTCGCACGATTAATCAATCCAAATGGGATTCCGTTTTTCAAGGCCACTTCAAAGGTAAAGGAACTTCCGGCCTGACCAAGGGCCAGTTTATACATAGGTTCAAGCGATTTTTCGTCAAACATCATATTGGCGTTTGTAGCAAAAGGCAATTCGTTGGCGAGAATTTTGAGATTAGAATAATGGGTCGTGATAATTCCGAAAGCTTCACGATGATAGAATTCTTCCAGAAAGATTTCCGCTAAAGCACCTCCCAATTCAGGATCAGAACCTGTACCGAATTCATCAATCAGAAACATGGTTTTTTTATTACACTTTTTCAGGAAGTAATTCATGTTTTTTAATCGATAGCTGTAGGTACTTAAATGATTTTCAATGGATTGATTATCTCCAATATCCGTTAAGATTCTGTCAAAAAGAAAAGTTTCGCTGCGTTCGTGTACCGGAATCAGCATTCCGGATTGTAACATCAATTGCAGTAAGCCTACTGTTTTAAGTGAAATTGTTTTTCCGCCTGCATTGGGTCCTGAAATAACAATGATTCGGTTATCTTGTTTTAATTCAATAGTTTGCGGGTGGGTGATTTCGTTTTTCTGCTTGTTATTGAGATACAAAATCGGATGATAGGCTTCTCTGAAAAATAATCTTCTTTCTTCCGTAATTGTTGGCAGAATTCCGTTGATTCTGTTGGCATATTTTGCTTTTCCTGCCACCACATCAATATCACTTAAAAACTCCTGATATTCAATTAATAAAGGTAAAAAAGGACGAATTGCATTTGATAATTGTTTCAAAATTCGCATAATTTCCTCTTTCTCTTCGTATTCAAGATTTGCTAATTCTCTTGAATATTGTAAAGTTGCTTCAGGTTCGATATAGGCAATACTTCCGGTTTTGGAACTTCCTAAAATAGAACCTTTTACTTTACGGCGATACATCGCTAAAACCGCAAGAACTCTGCGGTTCTGAACAAAACTTTCTTTGATATCGTCTAAGTAACCAAGACTGTTGTTGTGCGTAAGGGCAACTCCAAAACTCTGGTTTACTTTACCACGAACGATGTTCATATTTTGTCGAATGCTCAAAAGAGCAGGTGAGGCATTGTCTTTTATTTCGCCATATTTGTCTACAATGGCATCAATTAGCGTTACAATATCTTTTGTGTATTCTACTCTTGAAGCTCTGGCATTTAAATTCGGATAATAGTCATCGAATTTTTTAAGGAAATTCAGCAGAAAATTCGAGGTTGACGAAAGTGTTGCAATTTTCCTGAAACTGCCTACTTCCAGAAAACTGTCTTCTATGGCCAGAAATTTAATTTCGTGCGTTATGGCGTCAAAACCATGATTTGGAATTGCGTTATTATTCTGGAAAGACGAAACATATTCTGATGTCTGCATCAAAGCCTGCATCAAAGTTTCCTTGTCTCTAAACGGAGTTATATGTAAAGCTTTTTCCTTTCCAATGTCGGTATTGCAACCAGCTGAAATGGTTTCGAGTACGGTTGGAAATTGTAAGTCTTGTAATGTTTTTTCGGTAATACTGATCATTTATTCTCTTTATGAAGTCACGCAAAAGTACAAAAATTGTAGCATTGAATGATGTAAAGTTTGGCTCTAATTTTATAGCGTGTAAATATGATTGCAATGAAAAAATTCCGAAATTCGCATAAAAAAGTATGGACGTTAAAATGCATGATTCCTGGAAGCCCGTTTTGAAGGAGGAATTCGAAAAGCCCTATTTCAACGAGTTAATTGCTTTCGTAAAATCAGAATACACAACCAAAATTTGTTACCCGAAAGGAAGTCAGATTTTTTCCGCTTTTGATCATTGTCATTTTGATCAGGTAAAAGTTGTAATCATCGGACAAGATCCTTATCATGGTCCTAATCAGGCCAACGGATTGTGCTTTTCCGTAAATGACGGAATTCCGTTTCCACCTTCTCTCCAGAATATTTTTAAAGAAATTGAAACGGATTTAAGTAAGCCATTGCCGAAAACGGGTAATTTAGAACGTTGGGCAGATCAGGGTGTTTTTCTCCTAAATGCTACTTTAACCGTTCGACAATCTGAAGCCGGAAGCCATCAGGGAAAAGGCTGGGAAAAATTTACGGATGCTGTTATTAAGCAAATCTCGGCGGAGAGTGAAAATGTTGTTTTTTTACTTTGGGGAGGCTTTGCCCAAAAGAAAGCAGCATTAATTGACGCTTCAAAACACCATATTTTAAAATCAGGGCATCCTTCGCCTTTAAGCGCAAATAGAGGATTTTGGTTTGGAAACAAACATTTTAGTCAGACGAATACTTTCCTGAAATCAAAAGGAATTACAGAAATTGAGTGGTAATTTTATACCATATAAATGGATGATAGTCACCTATAAGAGGGTTCTGCAAGCTTGTCATTTCGGGGGCCTAGAAAATCAAATAGTGAATTAACAGTTCATTACTCTCCGGATGTGATTTCTCATTCTTCGAAATGACAAAATGCCGACTATTTTTCTAAAGGTTTCTTAATAATCTCATCTAAAACGGCTTTGTTTTCGTAGTTGATTACCTTTAGGATAATTTCCTGATTTTTTATGGTTTTGCCTTCAATGACATAAAGTTTTCCTTTTTTGAAAGGTACATTGCTCTGATCAAAATCAACATCTCCGTAGGTTAATGTCTTTCTGACATCAGCTGTGTCAACCCATTTTTCATTTAAGGTCTGAATTGCTTGTGGGGAATACTGAAAAGGTTTGGTACGCAGATTGTTTAAAACGCGGGCATTTGGAAAGTAATTGCATCGGGTGTCTTTTCCACTAAAAACAAGGGCTACGAAAAAGCATCCCATAATAAGACCAATCAAATAATAAGCAAAACGATGTACGAACTTCATGAAATATTTTTTTGGCAAAGGTACATTAAAGTTCTTTTAAAATACAAGTAAATTAATGTCGTTATCCGGTAAATCAAACCATTCTCCAATGGCTTTGTTGGTAAGGATTCCATGATACAGATACACTCCGTTTTTAAGTCCTTTATTGCATCTTATCGAGCTTTCCAGGCCACCTTCTTCTGCTATTTGAAGCAGGTAAGGCGTTAAGATATTACTTATTGAAAGTGAGGCCGTTTTGGAATATCGTGAAGGAATATTAGGTACACAATAATGCAAAACATTGCTTTTGATAAAGGTTGGTTTTTCATGGGTTGTCACTTCCGAGGTTTCAAAACATCCTCCGGTATCAATGCTTACATCAACGATTACAGCCCCTTTTTTCATGTGCTCTACCATAGTTTCTGTTACTATAATAGGACAGCGTTCTTTTCCGCGCATGGCTCCAATAGCCACATCGCAGCGTCTTAAGGCTTTTAATAATGCTTTTTGCTGCACTGTGGAAGTAAAGATTCTTTGGTTTAAATTATTCTGCAGGCGACGTAACTTAGTAATCGAATTGTCAAAAACTTTTACGTTTGCACCTAAGCCAATAGCGGTTTTAGCGGCAAATTCACCTACGGTTCCCGCTCCTAAAATAACAACTTCAGTAGGAGGTACGCCGGTAATGTTTCCAAACAGAAGGCCTTTTCCAAATTCATCCGTGATCATTAATTCTGCTGCAATAAGTATCGAGGCGGTTCCTGCTATTTCGCTTAATGATTTTACGGCCGGATAGGATCCGTCTTCATCTTTTATATATTCAAAAGCAAGTGCAGTAATCTTTTTTTGTGCTAAAGCTTCGAAGTATGTTTTTTTCTTTGTTTTTAACTGAATGGCAGAAATAATGATCGTTTCCGGATTAATCATTTCAATTTCAGCCAGAGTTGGCGGTTCTACTTTAAGGAGCATCGGACAGCCAAATACTTTTTTGGTATCTTTTGTTACTTCTGCACCGGCATCTGCATATTCTTTATCGGTATAACTTGAACTTTCTCCGGCTCCGGATTCAATCATAACGCGGTGGCCTTCATAGGTCAATGAGTTTACGGCGTCAGGAGTCAGGCATATACGACGTTCCTGATAACTTGTTTCTTTAGGGATTCCTATAAAAAGTTCTCTTTTAAATCGTCCCACTTCAAGTTTTTCTTCTTGAGGCAACAATTGTTGTTTCGTAAACGGAGTTAAGGTAATTGACATGTATTATTCAAAAATGTTAAGAGTACAAATTACGTAAAAAGTTTTAAAATTAGTAGAATTATTCTGCTAATAAAACATTAATAATTAAGGCATTATTTTTTCCATTTTAATATCGGCTCTTTCATAAATCCCTTCTTCCAGCGGAATCTCCTTAAAACCAAATTTTTCATATAAATGAATGGCCGGAAGCAGTATTCTGTTCGAATATAAAAACAGTTTTTTAATGTTGTTTTCCCCGGCTACAGCCATGCAGTGCACTAGCATTTTGTTGCCAATTCCAAGTCCCTGTGCTTTATCGGAAACGGCCATTTTTCCAAGTTCGAATGTCGTATCATCTGCCTTTAGCAAAGAATACGTTCCAATGATTTCATTGTTATATCTCGCATAAAAGATAAATCCGCCCTTATCAATAATTTCTTCCTGCGGATTTGAAAGGACCAATTCGTCTCTTTGTTCTACTCTGAAATACTTCTTTAGCCATTCTGTATTGAGGATTTTGACAGCCTCTTTTAGATCAGCTGAAAAAGGAATTATTTCTACTGTTTGCTGCGGATTCATTTTTAATAATTTTATTAAAATCAACTTATTTAACAAAGATTCGCCGTGATTTTGCAAAGACTCACAAAGCTTTTTGTGTATCTCTGTGAAATAATTAAACTAAAGTCAACGACCTTGTTCCGTCAGCCAATTGTTCAATTGTAACAACAGAATGCTCTTCAGGAATCAGATTTTCTATTTTTTCGGACCATTCAATAAAACACCAGTTGCCGGAATACAGATAATCATCAACTCCCATATCGAGTGCTTCTGTTTCTTTGTTTAGACGGTAAAAGTCAAAATGATAGACAATTTGATTGTCAGAAGTATAGTATTCATTAACTAAAGAAAAAGTCGGACTGCTTGTAGCGTCTTCAACTCCCAGAGTTTTGCACAATTGTTTGATCAAAGTAGTTTTCCCAACACCCATTTCTCCGTTGAAAAGAATAATTTTCTTTGGGTTCTGCGATAAAATTTGCCCTGCTACTTCTTTAATCTCATCTAATGAAAAAATAATATTCATGTCTTAATTTAATTTTTGAATGGTGTTCAGTAACAGTCTCAGTCTCAGTCTCAGTCTCAGTTTTCAGTTACTGAACGTAGACTAAAAACTTTTTTTGCCACGAATTTCACGAATTTCCACTAATTTAAAAGTGGTATTTAAAAAGAAATTCGCACTAATTAGTGAAATTCGTGGCAACTTTTTTTACTCTAAACTGACACTGAAAACTGAGACTGCCACCGTAAACTTTTCTCTATTTCGGGTTAAATACCAAAAACGGAATAATCATTTCTTCTAAAGAAATCCCCCCATGCTGATACGTATTTCTGTAATAACTCACATAATGGTTATAGTTGTTTACATAGGCCAAAAAGAAATCATTTTTAGCGAAAATAAACGAACTGCTCATATTTATGGCCGGTAAGCCAATATCTTTTGGTTCTTTTACGACATAGACATCTTTTTGCTCATATGTAAGACTACGACCGGTTTTGTAACGCAAATTTAAGCTTGTATTTTTATCTCCGACAACTTTTGAAGGGTTTTTTACATTAATCGTTCCGTGATCGGTAGTCAGGATTAATTTAAAACCTAAAAGTTGAGCCTGCTGAATAATTTCTAAAAGCGGAGAGTTTTTAAACCAGCTCAATGTTAAGGAACGATAGGCTTTATCATCGGAAGCCAGTTCTTTTACCACATCCATTTCGGTTTTGGCATGCGATAACATATCAACGAAATTATAGACAACAGTTACCAGATCGTTGCCTTTTAGCGCCTTGAAGTTTTCAGCCAGTTTTTTTCCGCCGGCATAATTGGTGATTTTGAAATAATCTTCTTTAATATTTAAGCCCAAACGTTTTAGCTGTGCGCTTAAAAATTCGGCTTCATACAGGTTTTTTCCTCCGTCTTCCACGTCATTTTTCCAGTATTGCGGAAATTGTTTTTCCATCTCAGTTGGCAATAAACCGGAGAAAATAGCATTTCTGGCATATTGTGTCGCTGTTGGAAGAATAGAGTAATAAGGAACTTCTTTTTCCAGTTTATAGTAGTTGGCTACTACGGTTTCAAAAGATTTCCACTGGTCGTAACGCAGATTATCAATAACTACAAACAAAATTGGCTTGTCTTTCTTTTTGATTTCAGGAACTACTAATTCCTTAAACAGCGTATGTGACTGAATAGGTTTGTCTGCTTTTGGTGCAAACCAGTCTTCGTAATTGCGCTCGATATATTTTCCAAATTGAGAATTGGCTTCTACTTTTTGAGATTCCAATATCTCAATCATTCCCTGATCATTGATGTTTTCTAGTTCTAATTCCCAGAAAATCAATTTTTTGTATAATTCCACCCAGTCTTCAAATGAATTCACCATCGCTAATTCCATTGAGATTTTTCGGAATTCTTTCTGGTAATCTAAGGTTGTTTTCTCTGAAATAAGTCTTGAATGATCGAGGTTTTTCTTTAAGCTCAGTAAAATTTGGTTCGGATTTACCGGTTTTATCAGATAATCAGCGATTTTAGAACCAATGGCTTCTTCCATTATATATTCTTCCTCGCTTTTGGTAATCATAATCATCGGAATGGCAGATTTTTTTTCTTTCATTTCAGAAAGTGTTTCCAGACCACTCATTCCGGGCATATTTTCATCTAAAAAAACAATGTCAAAATTATCTTCGTCAAACAATGCGATTGCGTCTAATCCGTTATTACAAGTGGTTACAGCGTAATTTTTCTTTTCAAGAAATAATATATGTGGTTTCAAAAGATCGATCTCGTCATCGACCCAAAGTATTTTTATCTTATCCATAAACAAAATTAATTTTAATGCAATTTAAAGGTATAGAACTTAAAAAGTATTAAAAATAGTATAAAATTCAGAATAACAAATTATGTTTTTTTTCAAATGACTTTTGTTCAATTGTGGTTTTGCAATATGCTCGTATGGAACGGTATTATTTTAAATCAAAAACCGAAAACTCTTTATAGTTATTTACTTATATTTGTTGACTTAAAAATAACCAAATAGTGACTCACATTAATAAGTTAAAAATATTCAATGACCCCATTTACGGGTTTATTTCCATCCCAAACGAGCTTATTTACGATTTAATCCAGCATCCGTACTTTCAGCGTTTGCGCCGTATTTCTCAGATGGGATTGTCTTATTTGGTCTATCCTGGAGCAAATCATACCCGTTTCCATCATGCATTGGGCTGTATGCATTTAATGCAGAAAGCGGTAGAAACGCTTCGTTTTAAAGGAGTTGCTGTTTCATCAGAAGAAGAGAATGCTTTATATATTGCTATTTTACTGCACGATATTGGTCATGGTCCCTTTTCGCATGCCATGGAAAAAAGTATTGTAGAAGATGTGAATCATGAAGCTATTTCACTGCTGTTTATGAATCAGCTGAACGATGAATTTGAAGGAAAACTGAGTTTGGCCATTCAGGTCTTCAAAGGAGATTATCACCGTAAATTCATGTTGCAATTGATTTCAAGTCAATTGGATATGGATCGAATGGATTATTTGAAACGAGATAGTTTTTACACCGGTGTGGCAGAAGGAAATGTCAATTCTGAGCGATTGATTCAGATGATGAATGTGGTTGACGGTATTTTGGTCATTGAAGAAAAAGGTATTTATTCTGTAGAAAAATTCCTGCTTTCACGAAGACTGATGTACTGGCAGGCTTATTTGCATAAAACAAGTCTCGTGGCGGAATTAATTTTGATGAAAGTCTTAAAAAGAGCCAAAGAACTAACGTTAAAAGGGGTAAATCTGCCTTGCAGTGCGCCTCTTTTGTATTTTATGAAAAACAAAATTACCCTTGAAGATTTCGATGCTGAAAAATTGGATCTGTTTTCACAATTGGATGATTTTGATATTATCAGCGCATTGAAAGCCTGGCAAAAACAAGATGATTTTATTCTTTCTACATTAAGTAAAATGATCATTAACAGGGATTTGCTGAAGATTAAGTTGAGTGCCGAAAAAATCCCGATGGAAGAATCCCAGTCCTTAAAAGAAGAATTTGCAGAAGAGCATCATATTAGCTTACTGGAAGCGGGTTATTTTATTTTCAGAGGAAAAATAAAAAACCAGGCTTACAGTAAAGAAGCTGAACCGATACGAATTTTGAAAAAAGATAAAACAATTGAAGATGTTGTTGAAGCTTCTGATCAGCTGAATTTGAAATCATTATCTAAACTGGTGACAAAATATTACATCTGTTTTCCAAAACAACTTATTTAAAATTAACATTTAAAATCTATTTTTTATATTTTTGTCGCAATGAAATTTACAGCAGAACAAATAGCAGGAATTTTAGAAGGAGAAGTTGTTGGGAATCCCAATGCAGAAGTTTCTCGCTTATCTAAGATTGAAGAAGGTGAGGAAGGATCTCTTACTTTTTTGGCTAACCCAAAATATATCAATTACATATATACTACAAAGGCTTCAGTAACAATTGTTAATGATAGCTTCACGCCTGAACAGGAAATTACTACCACTTTAATAAAAGTAGAAGATGCATATGCCTCTTTTTCGAAGCTTTTACAGTTTTACAATCAGGTTAAATTGAATAAAAACGGAATAGAAGCGCAATCTTTTATGTCTGAAGGAACTAAATATGGAGAAAATTTATATTTAGGAAGTTTCAGTTATATAGGCCAAAATGTCGTTTTAGGTAACAATGTGAAAATTTATCCAAACAGTTTTATTGGAGATAATGTTGTTATTGGAGATAATGTATATATTTTTGCAGGCGCCAAAATATATTCGGAGACGATAATTGGAAATAATTGTACGATTCATTCCGGTACTATAATAGGTGCAGATGGTTTTGGTTTTGTGCCAAATGAAGCAGGAATTTATAGTAAAGTGCCACAGATTGGTAATGTTATTATAGAGGATAACGTAGATATTGGAGCTAACACTACAATAGACAGAGCAACTCTCGGTTCTACGATTATAAGAAAAGGAGTAAAATTAGACAATCAGATTCAGATTGCCCACAATGTAGAAATTGGTAAAAATACTGTGATTGCAGCGCAATCAGGTGTGGCAGGTTCTACAAAAATTGGCGAAAATTGTATGATTGGCGGGCAGGTTGGTATAGCAGGTCATCTGGTGATAGGTAATAATGTCAGGCTGCAGGCTCAGTCCGGAGTAGCAAGAAACATTAAAGATGATGAGATTTTGCAGGGAACGCCATCACTTGGATATACAGATTTTAATAAATCATATGTTCATTTTAAAAATTTACCTAAAATCGTAGCCGAACTGGAAGAATTAAAAAAACAAATAATAAACCCAAAAAATGGAAATAATGGTTAAACAGAAGACCATCAAAAATGAAATTTCACTAACAGGCGTTGGATTACACACTGGAAAAGAAGTTACAATGACTTTCAAACCAGCTCCAATTAATAACGGTTTCACTTTTGTAAGAGTAGATTTGCAAGGTCAGCCGGTGATCGAAGCAGATGCTAACTATGTTGTTAATACGCAGAGAGGCACAAACTTAGAAAAACTAGGTGTAAAAATTCAGACTCCGGAACATGTTTTGGCAGCTTTAGTTGGTTGTGATCTGGATAATGTTGTTATAGAATTGAATGCTTCAGAACTACCTATCATGGATGGTTCTTCAAAATATTTTGTAGAGGCTATTGAAAAAGCAGGAATCGAAGAACAAGATGCTAAACGTAATGTTTATGTGGTAAAAGAAGTGATTTCATTTACTGACGAAGCTACCGGAAGCGAGATTCTTGTTATGCCAAGTGATGATTATCAGGTGACTGCAATGGTAGATTTTGGTACTAAAGTGTTAGGTACTCAAAATGCAACCATGAAAAGCATAGCTGATTTTAAAGAAGAAATAGCTAATTCAAGAACTTTTAGTTTTTTACATGAATTAGAATCTTTATTAGAGAATGGATTAATTAAAGGGGGTGATTTAAATAATGCAATTGTATATGTAGATAAGGAAATATCTGAAAGTACAATGGAAAATTTAAAGAAAGCATTTGGTAAAGATAAAATTTCGGTAAAACCAAATGGAGTTCTGGACAATCTTACCTTGCATTACCCTAATGAAGCAGCACGTCACAAATTATTGGATGTTGTTGGAGATTTAGCTTTAATTGGTGTTAGAATCCAGGGGAAAATTATTGCAAACAAACCGGGACACTACGTAAATACCCAATTTGCCAAGAAAATTGGTAAAATAATTAAGATTGAACAAAGAAATCATGTTCCGGTTTACGATCTGAACAAAGAGCCTTTGATGGATATTCACAAAATCATGGCCATGCTGCCACACAGACCACCGTTTTTATTAATCGACAGGATTATAGAAATGTCTGATCGTCATGTGGTTGGTTTGAAAAATGTAACAATGAATGAAAATTTCTTTGTAGGGCATTTTCCAGAAGCACCTGTTATGCCAGGCGTTTTAATTGTTGAAGCTATGGCTCAGACCGGAGGAATTTTGGTTTTAAGTACTGTTCCGGATCCTGAAAATTATTTGACTTATTTTATGAAAATAGATAATGTTAAATTCAAACACAAAGTATTGCCGGGTGATACCTTAATTTTTAAATGTGAATTGATTTCTCCTATCAGAAGAGGAATCTGTCATATGCAGGCAAATGCATACGCAAATGGAAAATTAGTTACTGAGGCAGAATTAATGGCGCAAATTGTAAAAAAACAATAATAATTTAATCAAATTTATTGTTTACGTTTGTTGCCCAAATCAGACTATTTTAATTAAAAATATAAAACATACAGATGAATCAACCATTAGCTTATGTTCATCCTGGCGCTAAAATCGCTAAAAATGTTGTAATTGAGCCCTTTACAACAATTCACAATAATGTTATTATTGGTGACGGCACCTGGATTGGTTCAAATGTGACCATCATGGAAGGCGCTCGTATTGGTAAAAATTGCAATATTTTTCCGGGTGCGGTAATTTCTGCAGTTCCACAAGATTTAAAATTTGGAGGAGAAGATTCTTTGGCTATTATTGGAGACAATTGTACGATCAGAGAATGTGTAACTATAAACAGAGGTACAGTTGCCTCAGGACAAACGATCTTAGGAAACAATTGTCTGGTGATGGCATATGCACATATTGCACATGATTGCGAAATTGGAAACAATGCTATTATTGTAAACGGGGTTGCCCTGGCAGGTCACGTGGTAGTGGGTAATCATGCCGTAATTGGAGGTTTGGCTGCGATTCATCAATTTATTCATATTGGAGATCACGCTATGATTTCAGGTGGTTCTTTGGTACGAAAAGATGTTCCGCCTTATACAAAAGCAGCAAAAGAGCCGTTATCCTACGTAGGAATCAATTCCGTAGGTTTAAGAAGAAGAGGTTTCAGTACCGATAAAATCAGGGAAATTCAGGAAATCTACAGAATTTTATACCAAAAAAATTACAATACAACACAAGCTTTAAGCATTATTGAAGCGGAAATGGAAGCTACTCCGGAGAGAGATGAAATTCTGGATTTTATCAGAAATTCATCAAGAGGAATTATGAAAGGTTATTCAGGGAATTATTAATTTTAGAGTTTAGATTTCTGATTTTAGATTTCTAAGCTGCAGTATATAAAATTAAAAAGATTAAAATATTATAAAAAATGTAGATTAGTTTTTCAAAATCTAAAATCTACTTTCAAAAATCTAAAATAAAAAACAAATGGCATCTACATCAGATATTAGAAACGGATTGTGTATTAAATTCAATCACGATATTTATAAAATCGTTGAATTTCTTCACGTAAAACCTGGAAAAGGTCCCGCTTTCGTAAGAACAAAATTAAGAAGTTTAACTACAGGAAGAGTATTGGACAATACATTTTCTGCGGGACATAAAATAGACGATGTGCGTGTAGAGACGCATAATTACCAGTTTTTGTATGCTGAAGGAGATGAATTTCATTTTATGAATACAGAATCCTTTGAGCAAATTTCCTTGAATAAAAATATCCTGGATGCTCCGGGATTATTGAAAGAAGGAACAAGTGTAATGGTTCAGGTAAATACAGAAACAGATTTGCCATTATCAGTAGATATGCCATCTTCTGTAATTCTTGAAGTTACTTATGCTGAACCGGGAGTAAAAGGAAATACAGCTACAAATGCTACAAAATCTGCTACGGTAGAAACGGGAGCAACTGTAAACGTTCCGTTGTTCATCAACGAAGGTGATAAAATTAAAATAGATACTGCTTCAGGAAATTACATGGAGCGTGTAAAAGAGTAGTTTATTAATTAAGATAATTTGTCAATGAGTCAATTAGATAATTTGTGAATCAACACAATTTGAACATTTATTTCTAACTGACTCATTTTCTAATTGACACATTTTCTAATTGACAAATTTTCTAATTATAAAATATGAAATTTCCAAAGATTCATTCTTTACAAGAAATTGCAAATTTGCTTGAATGCGAATTTATTGGCGACCAAAACTTTCCAGTTTCAGGCATGAATGAAATACATGTTGTTGAACCGGGCGATATTGTTTTTGTTGACCATCCCAAATATTATGAAAAAGCTTTACAATCGGCTGCAACTATTGTTCTGATCAATAAGAAAGTAGATTGCCCGGAAGGTAAAGCTCTTTTAATTTCTGATGATCCTTTCAGAGATTTTAATACGCTGACCAGACATTTTAAACCTTTTCAATTTGCGAATGTAGCGGTTTCGGCTTCTGCAGTTATTGGTGAAGGAACGGTTATCCAGCCCAATAGTTTTATTGGTAATCATGTAAAAATCGGAAAGAACTGTCTGATTCATTCCAATGTTTCTATTTACGATCATACCGTTATTGGTGATAATGTAATCATTCATGCCGGTACTATTCTGGGAGCTGATGCTTTCTACTATAAAAAACGTCCCGATGGTTTCGATCAGTTGATTTCAGGAGGAAGAGTTGTAATTAAAGATAACGTAGGTATTGGGGCACTTTGTACTATTGACAAAGGTGTTACCGGTGATACCACTATCGGAGAAGGAACCAAAATTGACAATCAGGTGCATGTCGGACATGATTCTGTAATAGGAAAAAAATGCCTGATCGCTTCACAAACCGGTATTGCCGGTTGTGTTGTTATTGAAGATGAAGTAACGATCTGGGGACAGGTTGGTACCACCAGCGGTATTACGATAGGAGCGAAAGCTGTTATTATGGGGCAGACAGGAGTTACAAAATCGGTTGAAGGCGGAAAATCTTATTTCGGAACTCCAATCGAAGAATCAAGAGAAAAGTTAAAACAACTGGCCAATATCAAAAAGATTCCTGAAATTCTAAATAAATTGAAGTGATATGTCTATAAAAGAATTTGTTCAAAAGTTTTATAAGTCGGATGCCCTGATTGACAGTGAAATCATGAAAGCTTATTTACATCCTGAAGTTACAGTAGAATGGAATAGTACAAAGGGGCTAATTATGCTGGATCATGCTTCAATGCTCGCTATGGCCAATGAATTAAGTCGTGCTTATGTGCGTTCAAAAGTTAGAATTAGTCATATTATTGCCGAAGATGATTTAGTATCAATACGTTATTCTCACTACGTTAAGACTATTGAAAATCCGAGGGAAGAAATGTTGCTGGCTCATTTTTCTACCATTTGGCAAATTAAAGACGATAAATTATATCGCGGTTATCAAATGAGTCAATTTTCTTAATTTTTTTGATGACAAAAAGGTTAAAATACATTACAAAACCTTATTTTTGCATCACAATTTTAAAAACTACATAAAATATATATCATGAGTGTTTTAGTTAATAAAGATTCCAAAATAATTGTTCAAGGATTTACAGGTAGCGAAGGAACTTTCCACGCTTCTCAAATGATTGAGTACGGTACTAATGTTGTTGGTGGTGTAACTCCCGGAAAAGGAGGAACGACCCATTTAGATCGTCCGGTTTTTAATACAGTAAAAGACGCTGTAGACCAAGCCGGAGCTGATACTTCTATCATTTTTGTTCCGCCAGCTTTTGCTGCTGATGCAATTATGGAAGCTGCTGATGCCGGAATTAAAGTAATTATTGCTATTACAGAAGGAATTCCTGTAGCAGATATGATTAAAGCGAATAATTATGTTAAGGAAAGAAATTCCAGATTAATCGGACCAAACTGTCCTGGTATCATCACTCCGGGTGAAGCTAAAGTTGGTATTATGCCAGGTTTCGTTTTCAAAAAAGGAACTGTTGGTATCGTTTCTAAATCAGGAACTTTAACTTATGAAGCTGCTGACCAGGTTGTAAAACAAGGTTTAGGAATTACTACAGCTATTGGTATTGGTGGAGATCCAATTATTGGAACGACAACTAAAGAAGCTGTTGAATTATTAATGAATGACCCTGAAACTGAAATTATCATCATGATTGGTGAAATTGGAGGTCAATTAGAAGCTGATGCTGCTAAATGGGTAAGAGCTGATGGTAACCGCAAGCCAGTTGTTGGTTTTATCGCCGGAGAAACAGCTCCTGCCGGTAGAACAATGGGTCACGCAGGTGCTATTGTTGGTGGTTCTGATGATACAGCTGCTGCTAAAAAACAAATCATGAGAGACAACGGAATTCACGTTGTTGATTCACCAGCTGAAATTGGTAAAAAAGTAAAAGAAGTATTGGGATAATCTCCGGTATTCAAAATAACAAATTCCCAAAAAGTCTCAATATTTTGTTGAGACTTTTTTACATTTTTAAAATGACTGGAATTTAATTTAAAACTTAGCGGCTCAGATTCTCAGAACCTTAGAAGCTTAAACAAAAGAAATATGTACAAAGAATTAGAAAAATTTAAAGTAAGCAATAGTTTTACTTTTACTGTTGAAGATAGTTTAGAACAAACTTGTAATGCTCCGGAAGCGGGTGCAGGCGTTTTTGTGGTTTATGCTGTTGAAGGTGATGCAAAAGAATTAATCATGGTAGCTTCTACAGGAACTGTTCAGAATGACGGGACTTTAAAAAGTAAAAATGGCGGTTTATATGATAAAATCGTAAACGGACACCAGTTTGCTAAAACAGGAAGAAAATATTCCTGGTCTGCACAAATGAAATTAGAAAACATCACGGCTTTAGAAGTAGTGTGGTACGAAACTTTTACTGCTGAAGTAAAAGGAATTCCAACTACTGTTGAAGGACAGGTTTTGCAAAATTTCTTAGATGAAAATGGTAAACTCCCAAGATGGAATGTGGCTTTCTAAAAGCTGTTTTATTAAAAAAAATATTCAAAAGCCCTACTATTCTTTAGTAGGGCTTTTCTTTTTAATACGATCAATAGCTAGATTTGAATCTATATGTGGACTGTGTAAAATCTGACAATTTTTAAATATAAAATAACTTTAACATTCGCCCCTATAGCCCGCTAAATCAACAAAAGAGACAGTTTTCTATGTTAGAAAACTGTCTCTTTTGTGTAAAAAAATTGGTTTTATATATTTGCTTTTATATATTTATCGCACAAATCTAAAGAATAATGTTAAAAAACTATATTCTTTGTATTAAGTAAAAGTATCTTTTTTAGCAATTCTGCGCCCAAACAAATTATGAAAACCACAACCGTACAAAACACTTTTGATGATATTACTCTTTGGAATAACATGAGGGAAGGTGATGAGAAATCCTTTTCGATATTATTTGAAAAGTATTACGGTGATTTAGTGCGTTATGGCAATTCACTTTCGCCTTATACAGAAAAAGTGCAGGATTGCATACAAGATGTATTTATTGATGTCTGGAATTACAAAGAAAAACTGCAAAGTTCCGTTGTTGTAAAAGCGTACTTATTATCAAGTGTTCGCAAGAGAATTGCACGGCTGTACGAAAGAGATCATATTTTTAGAAAAGTCACCAGTACTGATTCTATTGCTTTTCTTTTGGAATTTTCGGTAGAACATGATCTTATAGACGATGACGATGATGCAACAAAAGAAAAAGTGGCCCGTTTAAATAATTTATTGAATAATCTTCCTCCCAGACAAAAAGAAGCTTTGTATCTCAAGTACCATCAGGGCTTGACAGTAGAGCAGATTGCTGAAATGCTCGACGTAAATTATCAGTCTGCAAGTAATTTATTATACCGTGGTTTACTTACGCTTCGTAAAGAATGGAAGGGTGCTTTATCCTTATTAACACTATTATCTTCAGGTACTTTTTAAAAATATTTCAAAAAAAATAAAAAAAATCACAATTTGGTGAGTATATAATAAGAGGTCTGTCCTCTATGTTTTTGTAACCTCATTTTACAGATGCAAAAACGTAATACCTATACCGAAATTGAAGATTTTTTATCTGATGATTCATTCCAGGCCTGGATCTTGTCTAAAGTGGATGAAGAGGGTTGGGAAGAATGGACTTTAGAAAATCAACAGCGTGCAAAACTGGTTGAAGATGCCAGATTAATATTGCTCGCCATGAAAGTACCGGAGTCGCAACTATCAGCTTCCGATATTCACAGAGCGTTACAAAATACCTGGATCAAAATTGAAAATAGCCAAAAGAAAATTGATTTCAGCCAAGGTACCAAACAGAGATTCGTTAAGAAATATTTTCTTTCCGGAGTTGCAGCAACCTTATTTTTTTGCTTACTGTCGGTTTGGTTTTACAAAAGCAGTTTTAACGAAGGTCATGAAATTGTAACCTACAAAGAACTTATAGATAAAAATAGTGAAGGATTGGTAGAGCAGACCAATAATTCCAATAAACCGCAAATCATCACATTATCTGATGGAAGTTCGGTTTTATTACAGCCCAATAGTAAATTAAGTTACCCTAAAATCTTTACCGGAAACGAAAGAAAGGTGTATTTGTCCGGCGAAGGTTTCTTTGAAATTAGTAAAAATCCTAAAAAGCCTTTTTTCGTTTATGCAAACGAAATCGTCACAAAAGTTGTAGGAACCAGTTTTAGAGTTAAAGCTTATTCTGATCAGCCTGATGTTGAAGTTCTTGTTCGCACCGGTAAAGTTAAGGTAAAATCCAATGAGTTAGTGTCGTCATCAGATCGGGAAGTAGTTTTGCTTCCTAATCAGGCCTTGCGATTTGTAAGACATGATTTAACTTTTAACAAAATCACTAATATTACCGAGGATGAAACGCTGTCCGGCAGTGTGGGTAATATTGAACAATTGAGTTTTGAATTTACCGACATTCCTGTTTCCCAGATCTTTGAGACCATAGAGCAGGCCTACTTAATTGATATTGATTATCCTCACGAAAAGCTAAAGGATTGTCATCTTACCACCTCACTAAGCGATCAGCCCCTCACGGAAAAACTAAAAATTGTCTGTCGAAGTATTGGTAATAATACCAGTTTTGAGATGAATGGCAATCAGATTATTATAACATCTGAAGGATGTAATTAACTTTTTCAAAGACTTGTATCACTACTGTTGCCAGGGAATAATTTCAGTGCAGCATCTTATCATTTTTTAAAAGAGGTAAGCTGAATTCTTTTAAGCAGGAGGAGTTTGCATGAATCTAAAAGAACAAAAAGAATCATTCAAAAATAAAAACAAAGGCCTATGTGAATTTAAAATGCAAAAAAAAAAGTGCCGAAATGCTGTAACATTTTCGACACTTAAATAAAGTTGAATTGCTTTCTGTAAAAAGGAATTCATTCGTTTCTTAAAATACGCTCTAAACAGTATTAATCAAAACAAACCAAAATTATGAAAAAACCAGTTGTTAAACAACGATTACTCCATCGAATCATGAAAATAACACTATTTCAGTTTGTCTTAGCACTTATATTTTCAAGTGGCGCTATGGCGAACGATGCAAATGGACAAAAAAAATTAGATACCAAAGTAACAATTACAGTTGAAAATTTAACTTTGGACAATGCGTTATCTAAACTTTCGAAATCTGCACATGTAAAGTTTTCCTATAATTCAAGAATAGCGCAACTGAATCAGAAAGTAAGTATTGAAGCTAATAATGAAACATTATCTGCTATTCTGTCCAGAATTTTGGAGCCCCTAAACATTTCATATTCAGAAATCAGTAATCAGATTGTATTGCAAAAAAGCAGTAAAAATCTGTTCTCAGATTCAGAAAATACAAATTCACTATTTGAAAGTTTAGTTCCGGGACCAATTATAAAAGGTAAAGTTACAGATCCCAGCGGTGTTCCGCTTCCGGGTGCTACAGTATTGGCAAAAGGGACTAAAATCGCTGTGCTTACAGACTTTGACGGTAACTTTTCGATAGATATGCCGGCCAATAGCACAGCATTGGTGATTTCTTATGTAGGTATGGAAACTAAAGAAATCGGGATAGAAAATACGACTCCAACGGTAGTTCTGAATGAAGCAGGACAAAATTTAAAAGAAGTAGTAGTGACTACGGGTTACGAAAAAACATCAAAGAGAACTTTTACAGGAGCCATCAGCAAAATTTCCGGAACAGAATTAAAAGTAGACGGCGTTGTTGATATCAGCAGGATGATTGAAGGAAAAGCTGCCGGGGTTACCGTTCAGAACGTGACGGGTACATTTGGTACTGCGCCTAAAATTACAGTACGTGGATCTTCTTCTATCTTTGGAGATACAAAACCATTATGGGTTATTGATGGTGTGGTACAGGAAGATATTATCAATATTTCATTTGCTGATTTAGCTTCCGGAAATTCGGAAACTTTATTAAGTTCTGCCGTTGCAGGTTTGAATTCAAATGATATTCAAAGCATTGAAATTCTTAAAGATGCTTCTGCTACTTCAATCTATGGTTCAAGATCATTAAACGGGGTTGTAGTTGTAACAACGAAGCAAGGACGAAGGGATTCTCCGTTAAAAGTGAATTATTCTGTTGAAAATACAGTACGAACAGTTCCGAGTTATACGCAGTATGATATTTTAAATTCTCAGGAATCGATGAGCATTTTAAAAGAAATGGAGCAAAAAGGATTTCTGGACATGCCCTCAACCCTTCAGGGAAGATATGGAGGGGTGTACAATCTTCTTTCCAGACAAATTAATCTATATCAGACATCCGGAGGGCAATTTGGAGTGAAAAACGAACAGCCTTATCAAAACGAATTTTTAAAAAAATACGAATTAGCCAATACCGACTGGTTCAAAGTTTTGTTCAGGCCATCCATTACACAAAATCACTCTTTGAGTTTTTCCGGTGGTGGAAAAAACAATACTTTTTATGCTTCTTTAGGTTATTATACTGATCCGGGATGGACTATTGCGGACAGCGTTAAACAATTGTCATCCAATATAAAAGGAACTTTTTATGTAAATGATAAATTGAATATTACCTTATCTACCATGGCTTCTGTTCGTGATCAGAATGCACCGGGAAGTTACGAAAGCCAGCAGGATGTTGTGTTTGGTAACGTAACAAGGGATTTCGATATCAATCCGTTTAATTATGTTTTAAGCACCAGCAGAACCCTGAGACCTTACGATGATTTAGGGAACAAGGAATATTACAGAAATAACTGGGCTCCGATGAATATTATAAATGAATTGGAAAACAATGTTTTAGAGATAAAAGTAAAAGATATTCGTTTTCAGTTGGATTTAGATTATAAAATCAACAAGCATTTAAGCTATAATCTTACTGGTTCTGCGCGTTATGCGAACACCAGCAGAGAGCACAAAATCTATGAAAATTCTAATGTGGTGGAAGCTTACAAAGCAGGTACGGAATATGGAGCAGACGGAGCTAATACCATTGTTAGAAATGCCAATATCTTTTTATATAAAGATCCAAACGATTTAACGGCACAACCCATTTCAGTATTGCCGAATGGAGGATTTTTAAGAAAATTTACAAATGATCTGACTTCATACAATATCAGAAACAGTGTAACATACCGAAACACTTTGAACGACAAACATGAATTAGAAGGCTTTTTTGGTACTGAATTAAGATCATTAGACCGAAACAGCGATAACTTTACAGCTGCCGGAATTCAGTATGACAGAGGACTTACTGCTTTTACGGATCCAAAGATTATTGAAAAAATCATCAATGAGGGAAGTTCCTATTTTGGATTTAATACAGAAAGAGAAAGAACAGTTGGTTTCTTCGGAAAAGTAGGGTATACCTATGATCGTCGTTACACCGGTTCGATTACAGGTCGTTATGACGGATCGAACAGACAGGGAAACAGCGGTTCTTCAAGATGGCTGCCAACGTATACCGTAAGTGGTAAATGGAATGTGGCCGAAGAGAAATTCATGAAAAATGTAGAATCTATAAATAATTTAGCTTTAAGAGCTTCTTATGGACTTACCGCTACAGCAGGACCTGCAACAAATTCATTAGCGATTTACAAAAGTTTTATTACAGATCGTCTGGGAATTTCAGACAGAGAAACCGGAATTAATATTGACGAATTGCAAAATGCGGACTTAACCTGGGAAAAACAATACGAAACAAACGTCGGTGTAGATTTGGGGATGTTTAACAACAGAGTACAATTTACAACAGATGTTTATAGCCGTAAAGCGTTTGATTTGGTTGATTTCGTAGTGACTTCCGGAATTGGAGGACAAAAAATCAAACAGGGAAATAACGCCAATATGGAGACTAAGGGTATTGAGGTTGGTTTTACCACTCAAAACATTGCAACAAGCAATTTTAAATGGTCAACAACACTTAATTTTTCCGTATACAACCAGGAAATTACCAAATTAGAAAATCAGCCAACTGCATTTGATTTAGTGGATGGAAATGGAGGAAACGCCATCGGACGACCTAGAAACTCCATTTATTCTTACCAGTTTACAGGTTTAAACAATCAGGGACTACCTACTTTTATCATGCAGGATGGAGAGTCTGATAAAGTAACAGGAGCTAATTTCCAGGATACTGAAAATGTGACGAAATACCTGAAATATGAAGGTTCTATTGAACCTAATAAATCAATAGGTTTAGCGAACACTTTTACATACAAAAGATGGTCGCTATATGTATTTGTTGTAGGTTCAGGCGGAAATAAAGTTCGCTTAAATCCGGCTTTCAGCAGTCAGTATGATGATTTGACTGTATTTACAAAAGACTTTACCAACCGCTGGATCAACCCTGGTGACGAACAATACACTAATGTTCCTGTAATTGCAGACAAACGACTGATTACCAACTACGATGGGGCAAATGCATTAGGACGTGCCTACAATACTTACAACTATTCTGATGTAAGAATTGCTGACGGTGATTTTGTGAGACTGAAAAATGTTTCGCTTAGCTGGGAATTTCCAAATGATTTCAAGAAAAAATTAGGAGTAAGTACTTTTACCTTAAAAGGTTCAGCGGTTAATCCTTGGCTGATTTATTCTGATAAGAGATTAAACGGACAAGATCCTGAATTCCGTAATACAGGTGGTGTTGCTTTTCCAATTACAACACAGTACAGTTTTTCTTTAAACCTTTCATTCTAATATAGTTGATTATGAAAAATATAAAATATATAAAAATCACCCTGGCATTTTTACTGATCATTACGCTCAGCAGCTGCGATGAATTTCTTTCGGAAGTGCCGGATAACAGAACGCAAATTGATACGCCGGATAAAATATCGGAATTACTGGTAAATGCCTATCCGGAAGCCTCTTATATGGATTTTGCCGAAACGATGTCTGATAACGTTGCAGACGCGGGACTGAACAACTCCAATATAAAAAACGAGCAGAGCTATTATTGGGAAATGCACGATCAGACCAATGTAGATAGTGAAGCCAACTACTGGGATGCCTGCTATAAAGCTATTGCCCATGCCAATCAGGCACTGGAATCGATTAAAAAACTTGGAGATCCCGCTGGTTTAAATCCGCAAAAAGGAGAAGCCTTACTGGCCAGAGCCTATGCACACTTTATGTTAGTGACATTTTGGTCCAATCGTTACAATCCCGCTACAGCAGCGAAAGATTTAGGAGTACCTTATGTAACGGAACCGGAAACGGAATTGCTGAAAAGCTACAAAAGAAATAGTGTAGAAGAAGTTTTTAATTTTATTCAGAAGGACCTGGAGGAAGGTCTGAGATATGTAACCAACGATTACAAAGAACCTAAATTTCATTTCAATAAAGAAGCCGCTAAAGCATTTGCGAGCCGTTTCTATCTTGTAAAAGGAGATTGGGATAAAGTACTGGAAGTTTCTGCCAGTTTAGGTTCTAAGCCTGACGGAAAGCTTAAAGATTATGTAACGCTGTCAAGCCTGGCTCCGGATGTTCAGTTTATAGAATACGGAAAATCATCTTATACGGCTAATCTGCTCATAGCATCCCCGAATACACTTATAGGAAGATCTGCAAGCGGTAGCAACTATTATCTTACTGATGGAAAACAAACGGAGCTTTTTGGCCCTCAAACCAGTTTTTACAATAAAGCATGGTTGTTTGATTTTTACAGTTACAACAGCAGCAGCACCTTGTTTACACCGAAGTTTGAAGAATACTTTAAATATACCAACCTGACGGCGAATATAGGAATACCGTATGCCGGAATTGTGCTTTTATCTAATGATGAGTTTTACCTGAACCGTATTGAAGCACTGGTAATGAAGAACAGAATTGAAGAAGCCAATACAGAATTAGAGTATTTTTTAGGAACAAGAACAGCAGGATACAATCCGACAACAGATAAACTGACTGAAGCGAAAGTAGTGGCAAAATACCCGGTTATTACAGATGAGTTTACACCTTATTACAGCCTGACGCCATTGCAGACTTCTTATGTTAAAGCCATTGCAGAAGCGAGAAGAAGGGATTTTGTACACGAAGGATTAAGATGGCTTGATGTAAAACGTTTTAATATTGTAGTAAGCCGAAATGACGCTGGTAGTCCGGTTAAAACTTTGGTAAAAGACGATAAACGCAGAGCTTTGCAAATACCGCTTAGCGCATCAAACTACGGAATAGAAAAAAATCCCCGATAATTTTAATTCAATTTTTTAGACTATGAAAATATTAAAAAAATATAAAGCAATACTGGCAGTTGCAGGGGTTTTAACTTTTACAGCCTGTGCCCATGAAGATCAGCCAACCGAAAGTCAGCTGGATTATTCAATACCTGTAAAAACAGCCTTAGACAACTGGATTTCGACTAACTTTCTTAATCCGTATAATATCAGTGCACAATACAAATGGAACCAGAACAAAGTAGATAACAACAGATTCCTTTTTCCTCCGTTGGTAGAGAATGTACAACCGGCGCTGGAAGTTGTTAAACAAATCTGGATTGACAGTTATTCGGAAGTAGGCGGTGCTGATTTTGTAAAGATACTGGCACCAAGGGAAATTGTTCTGGTTGGAGGCCTAAACTCTAATTCGAACGGAACAAGAACACTTGGAATTGCAGACTCCGGACAAAGAATCACCCTTTTTGAGGTAGATTATCTGGACACATCAAATCGTGAAAATGTTACCGAATTCATTCATACCATTCAACACGAATATGTACATATCTTAAATCAAAACAAGCCTTTTGATGAACAGGCCTGGCAAAAAATAACGCCGGGAGATTATACCGGAACGTGGCATTTAGAGCAGCTTCAGACCTCAAGAAATCTGGGGTTTGTAACCAACTACGCAAGAAATAATATTATTGAAGATTTTGCTGAAACAGCCTCTACCATACTGACGAGTTCAAAAGCAGAATATGCGGCGCTTTTGGCCAGTATTACCAATGCAAACGGAAGAGCAAAACTGAAACAGAAAGAAGCAATAGTTGTACAATATTATAAAGATGCTTTTAATATTGATTTCTATGCTTTAAGAGATGCTGCTGAGAGAAATACAACAGCTGTTGTTAATCAATAAGCACTTTAATGTACAATTTATAAAAGTAAAATTATGAAACCAAAAAATATATTGAAGTACTTAATGGTTGCCTTTCTGGCAGTGTATGCCTTAGGCGCTTGTACAAATAGCACAGAAGCAGAACAGATATTCGATAAAACCCCGTCGGAACGTCTGAATGCACAAAAAAAAGAATTAAACGATGCGTTGCTTTCTTCAGAGTTTGGCTGGAAAGCCGTTTACTTTACCGATGATACGCAGTTAGGAGGCTTTACACATTTGTTTAAATTCTCTGCCGGAGGAAAAGTAGTAATGGCATCTGATTTTGATGATGATGTCCTGCCTCATGAAAGCGAGTATGATGTGGTATTAGGGAGTACAGTTAGTCTAGTATTTACCACATTCAATAAAATACATCTTTTATCCGATTCAGACAACTATCCAACCAGTGCTTTAAGAGGTAAGGGATATCTGGGAGATTTTCAGTTTTTATATTACGGACAGGAAAATGGTGATCTTGTTTTTAAAAGCAACAGATTAGTCAGAGAAGTACGTTTTGTAAAAGCCACACAGCAAGACTGGACGGATTTGGCTAAAAATCTGGTATCGAAGCAAAATTTAGTGGGAGGAATTGATAAGCCATTATTCAAATTGCTTGAAATCAATGATGGAAAATCGATTAAGAAATATGAATTTGAATATAATCCGTTATCCAGATATTCCTCTTCTTCTTCCCTGGACGCGGGTTCTTCAGAAGTAGTTAGCATGGGAGTGGGGTATACCCCAACAGGTCTTGTGGTAAGCCCGGCTTTAAAAGTGGCAGGACAGAGCCTGACAAACTTTGCATATGACGAAGCCAGCGAAAGCTTTACCGCAACGGGAACAGGAGGAATAAGCGCTGCCATTAAATACAGCAACGCACCTCTGACTTTGACGAATGATTATAAAATACTGCTTCCGGGAAGTCCACACGCCTGGTTCGGCTATTATGTAGGCGATTACACAGAAGATGCCCCGACAAATTCAGAATTGTTTGTTAAGGAATTAGCCGGAATTAATGCATCTCTACCGACAGGTGTTACCATTACCTCTGTACAGCTTTACCTCAATCACTCACTTGGTAATTTTATCTATTACACATTTGCGGGAAGAGCAGCGATATTCCATTTTGTAAATGTAACAGAAGATCCGGTAGGCAAAAAAGTTATCCTGAGTCACAAATCATGGAATGGCAATACCACTGTAGGAACTCCCGCCTTTTTAAAGGATTTTGATAAACATCTGGTCAATGCAGCCGGTGTTTATGTAAAGAGAGAAAATTTCAGACTGTTTTATACAGAACCGGTTTATACATTTACAAGTGCTTCAAGTTCGTTTAGAATGACGACCTGGAAACTTAATTAAGATTTTTATTTTTAGTTTTTTTAATTTTTGGATAGATGCAGCTCACTTGTGGGCTGCTTTTTCACTAGCAATAAAATAAATATTTTCTTGTTATTCTTTTAATTATTAGAAAGTTATTCTTATATTTATCATCGAAATTATATGCTTAAGGTTATTTACAGGTCTGAAACTCAACAGGCATCAAAAAGTTTGAGGGAACAAAATATTAAACAACCTATTATGATGTTAAAAACAATTTTGAATTTTTCAGGAGTTGAAGTATTAAGCAGAGAAGAACTAAAAAACATGAATGGAAGCGGCGGTCAGAGATGTACCATACCATGGACGCCATTTCCTTATAACGGGCCATGCATTATGCTTCCTCCGGTCACTCCGGTGGAGCCGCTTGAGCCATTTACGGAAGAACCCCTTTTAAAACCATAATACCCCATGCCAGTAGAAAATAACTACTGGTTTTTTTATTTTTTTTGCTAATTTGAAGATGTTCCAATTGTTGTATTTGGCTTTTATACTTTAAATGACTGACAATTGTTTTTTTTTAAAAAGGGAATTATCATATATTTGACGAGTCGTTCATAGCCCTGATAGAAATGGAAATCCTTTTCTGTTTTTTCTTTAAAAACAGAAAAGATTGAAATGGATAGCAGGATTAGCTACAAATAAATATTAAATTTAATTTTGAATATGAAATTACTAGAAGGAAAAGTGGCCATCATTACGGGCGCTAGTCGTGGAATTGGAAAAGGAATTGCTGAAGTTTTTGCGAAACACGGTGCAAACGTAGCGTTTACCTACAGCTCATCTGTTGCTTCTGCTGAAGCTTTAGAGGCTGAATTGAACGCTTTAGGAGTTAAGGCAAAAGGATACCAATCGAATGCAGCCGATTTTAATGAGGCACAAACTTTTGTAGACGCTGTTTTGGCCGATTTCGGAACAGTAGATATTTTGATTAATAATGCCGGGATTACAAAAGATAATTTGCTGATGCGTATGTCTGAAGCAGATTTCGACCAGGTAATTAATGTTAACTTGAAGTCTGTTTTTAATATGACAAAAGCAATTCAGAAAACATTCCTGAAACAACGAGCAGGTTCTATTATTAATATCAGTTCTGTAGTCGGAGTTTCCGGAAATGCAGGTCAGACCAACTATGCAGCTTCAAAAGCAGGTGCAATTGGTTTTACCAAATCTGTTGCACTGGAATTAGGTTCGCGTAATATTCGTTGCAATGCTATTGCTCCGGGATTTATCGAAACTGAAATGACAGCAAAATTAAGTGAAGATATCGTAAAAGGATGGAGAGAAGGAATTCCTTTGAAACGTGGCGGAACAACAGAAGATGTTGCCAATGCCTGCTTGTTTCTTGCTTCAGACATGAGCGCCTATATTACAGGACAGGTTTTGAATGTTTGTGGAGGAATGCTTACCTAAGATAAAGTCTCAGTTTACGGTTTTCAGTTTACACTGCGAACTTAATACAATCTAAAAATTTCAGTTTACGGTTTTCAGTTATTGCTGATTACTGAGAACTGCCACTGCAAACTATAAAATATGACTACAAATACGATTTTATTATTATTACTTTCTTTAGTAATAGCTGGTGGTTTGTCGTATTTTCAATATTATTTTAAAGCCAAAAGTAAATCCAATGTGATGGTACTTTTGGCTTTTTTGCGTTTTTTAGCCATTTTTGCTTTACTTGTGCTGTTGATCAATCCGGTTATTACTAAAAATGAATGGGTCGTCACCAAAACACCTCTGGCAATTGCAGTTGATAATTCAGCTTCGATTACAGCTTTAAAATCAGATAAAAAAGTTACTGAATTGTACCAGGAACTGGTTTCAAATCCTGCACTTCAGGAAAAATTCGAAATTCAGTCGTATCAGTTCGATGCAGATCTAAAGCCTTCAGCAATATTTGATTTCAAAGGAAAACAGACCAATTTAGATGCCGTTGCACAGAGTTTAAAAAGCATCAACAGAAATATTATATTTCCAACCGTTATCATAACAGATGGAAATCAGACGACAGGAAACGATTATGTCTATCGTTTTGATCCGCTAAATAAGGTCTACTCTTTAATTGTCGGGGATACCACTACTTTTTTCGATCTAAAAATCAATCAGCTCAACGTTAATAAATACGCTTTTCACAAAAATAAATTTCCGGTAGAAGTATTTCTGCAATATGCCGGAGATAAAAGCACAACAGCAGATTTTTCAATTGTTCAGGGAAATTCGGTTATTGCGAAGGAGAAAGTTTCTTTTTCATCTTCTAAAAAAACGGCTACTTTAAATTTGCTTTTACCGGCGGATAAAGTGGGATTGCAGGTTTTTAAGGCCAGTATTTCTTCTAATACAAAAGAAAAAAACAGTTACAATAACATCAAGAATTTTGCTGTGGAAGTCATTGACCAAAAGTCGGTCATAGCCATAGTTTCGGCCATAAATCATCCCGATATTGCCGCACTCAAACGTTCAATTGAATCTAATGCTCAACGTAAGGTAATATTAGTCAAACCTAATGAAATCAATTTATTACAGGATGTTTCTGTTTTGGTTTTATACCAGCCAACAGCCGCTTTTAAACCCATTTTTGACAACAATAAATTAGCCGGAACCAATACGTTTATTATTACCGGAACCAATACCGATTTTAATTTTTTAAATCAGCAGCAAAACAATCTGATCTTTAAAATGAGCAATCAGAGAGAAGATTACTTAAACGAATTTCAGTCGCAGTTTAATCTGTTTGCTATTGATAATATCGGTTTCGAAAATTTCCCGCCTTTGCAAAATTTATTCGGTACGATCAGTACAAATGGAAATGTATCGGTTTTACTTTCTTCAAAAATCAGAAACGTGTCTACCAATGCGCCTTTGCTGGCTTTCGCTGAAAATCAGGGCAAAAGAACCGCTTTTCTTTTAGGAGAAAACAGTTGGAAATGGCGTTTGCAAAGTCATATCGATCATCAGTCTTTTGAAAAGTATGATGTTTTTACGGATAAAATAATTCAATATTTAGCATCAGCAGCGTCAAGAAAATCATTGGTTGTAACGCACGAAAGTTTTTATAATTCCGGAGAAGCCATAGTAATCAACGCACAGTACTTCAACAAAAATTACGAATTCGATGAAAAGGCAAGACTTACCATAAATGTCACCAATGCTGTAACGAAGCAAACCAAAAACTACGATTTGCTAAAAGGAAACAATTCTTTTTCTGTGAATCTGGACGGTTTGCCTGCCGGGAAATATAATTTTTCGGTAAAGGAATTAAATACAAACACAAGTTATACAGGCCATTTTGAAATTTTGGATTTTGACATCGAAAAACAATTTGTGAATCCTGATGTTTTGAAATTAAAACAATTGGCTTTGCAAACCAATGGAAAAGCCTTTTTTCAGAATCAGGCAGCAGAGCTGATTAAAACACTTTTAGAAAATAAAGAATACAAATCGATAGAAAAAAACAACTCAACGAAAACACCTCTAATTGATTGGGTTTGGTTGTTAATTTTGATTGTTGCTTTGCTGACAACCGAGTGGTTCGTCAGAAAGTATAATGGATTACTTTAAAAAGCTACAAAGGTTCAAAGGTTCATAGGTTCAAAGGTTCATAGGTTTTGAATAGATCGAAGATAGTGAATCAAATACTGCCAGGTTCATCCCAACAGGAGCTTAATTTGGTTAAAGTCATTAAAATCTTAGTTATAAAGTTTCAAAATTTTACTTAACTTGAAACCTTAAACATGAAACAAAACGAACTCATACAATGGATTTCAGGCTAAAAGTATTTCACACCGTTGCGCTCAGGCTCAACTTTACAAAAGCAGCGAGCGAATTGTATATTACACAGCCGGCTGTTTCCAAACACATTCAGGAATTAGAAGAGACTTACAAAATCAAGCTTTTTGAACGAAACGGTTCTAAAATAGCGTTAACTCCGGCGGGGGAAATTTTATTGAAACACACCAAAAATATTTTCGAAATCTATCGCAAAATAGACTTTGATATGAGTACGTTTGTGAGCAAACGTCAGGGTTTACTGCGTCTGGGATCAAGTACCACGATTTCCCAATATATTATCTCTCCCGTTCTGGCCCGTTTTCACCAGCAGCAGCAGGAGATAAAAGTCAATTTGCTTAACGGAAATACGGAACAGATTGAAAATGCTCTAATTAATAAAGAAATTGAAATCGGAATTGTAGAAGGGCAGTCTAAAAATCAGTCCATCAAATACATTCCGTTTTTAAAAGACGAATTGGTTTTGGTTTGTAATAGTAAAAATCCATACATTCAGCAAAATGAAATTTCATTAGACGATTTGAAAGCAATGAAATTTATCACGCGTGAACGTGGTTCCGGAACACTTGAAGTTATTGAGTATGCCCTAAAACAAGTTGATGTTAAAATAACGGATTTACAAATCGAAATGCAGTTAGGCAGTACCGAAAGCATTAAATCCTATTTGTTGAATTCAGATTGTTTTGCTTTTATGTCTGTACATGCAGTGAGTAAGGAGTTGAAAAATAATGAATTAATGGTATTGGATGTGGATAATTTAACTATTGAAAGATACTTTTATATCATTACATTACTCGGTAAAACAGATCCTTTATCTGAATTATTTATTCAGAACATGTCGGCTTATTATAACCTGAAGTTATAGTCGATTGTATTTTACGATTGGTAATTACAATATAATCGACAGACCTTTGTCATGTAATTATCAGGTAATATATTTTGAAAACGCAAGAACAACCCGTCGCACATTTAGTAGAAGTAAGTATTTATTTCCAACAGGCCCTTTTTGGTCTGATTGTAGTTTTGTGTTTATTTTCGGTTATTTCCCCGCCAGTCGCTTTGCTATTAGGAGTTTTAATGGTCAATGTTTTTGGGAATCCATTTTTAGCCTTCAATTCTAAAGCAATTACATTTTTGCTTCAATTTTCGGTAGTGGGCCTTGGTTTTGGTATGAATGCAACCAGTGCGCTTTCAGCCGGGAGAGAAGGTTTTCTACTGACTATATTTTCAATTTTAAGTACCTTAATTTTCGGGACTTTATTAGGAAAGTGGTTTAAAACAGATCAAAAAACTTCGCATTTAATTTCCTGCGGCACAGCCATTTGTGGAGGAAGTGCCATCGCAGCCATTTCTCCCGTAATCAAATCCAATGAAAGTCAGACCTCAATTGCTTTGGGGGTAATTTTTATCTTAAATTCGATAGCCTTATTTGTATTTCCGTTTATTGGACATCAACTGGATTTATCCCAGAGAGAATTTGGATTATGGTGTGCCATTGCGATTCACGATACCAGCTCTGTAGTGGGTGCGACCAATAAATACGGTGCCGAAGCCCTGCAAATCGCCACAACAGTAAAACTGGCCAGGGCTTTATGGATCATTCCGATTTCAGTTTTTACAGCGGTTTTATTCAAAAATAAAAACAGTAAAATCAAGATTCCTTATTTTATAGGATTGTTTGTTTTAGCCATGCTTTTTAATACGTATGTACCCGCAGCAGCATTTATGGCTCCTTCTATTGTGGGTGTTGCCAAAATTGGCTTAACGATTACCTTGTTTCTTATCGGGGCAACCTTAAATGTGAATACGCTGAAATCAGTAGGAGTGAAGCCTTTACTTCAGGGTGTTTTTCTCTGGATATTTATTGCTGGTTTGGGATTGGCTTCAATTTTATATTTCCATTAGAAACGGCGTTATTTTACATTTAAGAATTTTACAATCGGCTTTGCAGTCATCTTATATGATTTTCCTTTAAAAGAAAAGCGCTTTTCAATTTCAAAAGTAAACTGTTTTTTCGTTTTTGCCATTGCTGCTATTTCAGCCGGGAGATTTACTTCAAATTCATCTTTGGCCTGTGCAGTTTTATTAAAAGAACCTTTTGTTTTAATCACGATATCCCTGAAATGTTTTTTAGCAGGATCATTTACCACAGTGTAAGAACTTGACCAGGTTACGCTTTCAACGTTGGTAAGTTCATAATCATGGACTTCCATAATCGGTTGATATTTGCCGTCAAATCCGGCGACAAGATACAGCGTACCTTCAAATGGACCTCCGCCGCCGCCATTGACATGCAATAAAGTAAAAGCATACTGGTCTTCTCCAATTTCTGTAAGTTTAGGCTTAGGAGCCTGAGCAAAGGCGCCAAACGCTGCAACGCCAGGCTGAAAAGATCTCATTTCCCAGATGTTATTGTTTTTCGCAAACTTCGCAACACCTACTAAACCTCCGGAAAATCTGCTGGTTTGCAATCCGTCTTCATCGTAAACGGAGTGGTTAAAAAGCAGCAATTTGAATTGATTTCCTTTTGAATCCGTATAATCCAAATTAGAAAGTAATCGTGTCGCAACGCCTCTTTCGTAAGGAAATATCTGATCTCCTTCCTCACCATTTACATCTGTGTAGGAAGCCGTTTTACAGTTTTTACACTTCCAGCTTATAAAAGTATTACGATCCGATAGCTTGTATAACTTACCCGGAAATAATTGCTGCATTGTTTTTATAGCATCCAGCTCACCTGACACGGCCAGAATTCTTTTGGTATTTAAGATGGTGTCACTAACGTTTTTTAGTTGCACAATGTCTTCTTGTGCCGAACAAACAGAAACAAATAAAAAGGTAAAAACAAAAGCTTTAATTATTTTCATGTGGTAGTAGTAAGAGTAATTTATAAAATCAAATTTACATTGTTTTTTGTTAGTAAACCTTAGAGAAATCCGCTCTTTTTAAAGAAATTATATACGCTCCGTTTTACAACGCAGAGGTCTTTGTTAATAAAATGCTTTCATTTAATTTAATAAATATTGTTATTATTTTATTTTTTTAACACAAATGGTAGTGTAAGTTTATTTTTAACAAGTTAAAATGCATTTTCTGTATTATAGTTTGATAAAATAGCATCGGTTTTATCTTACTTAAATTTAAACATTTGCAATGAAGATTTTACAAAACACTAACTTCATTAACCACTAAAAAACTAAAGTATGAGAAAATCAGGTTTTATTACCAAAATGTTTAAAACAGTACATGTTTTATTTTTAGCCGTAAGTATATCGTTGTTTATCAGCTGTGAGCAATCGGAATCCGATCAGACTGCTCCGGACGCCAAAGCAGTAATTACGGTATCCAATTCAGGTTTAACTTCTAAAACAGCATCAACAGCGGGAGATATTGGAAACGGAGTTAATCTTCAGCCCTCTTATTACAATGGAGGCAATTGTGATTTGGGCTGGACGCTGATGAAACAAAATACTAAAATTCAGACGGTACGAATTGAAGTAGAACCGGGACAGGAGAATAATGCAAAACGCTGGATATCCGAAGCCAAAGCAAATGGCTATAAAGTTATTGTCACCTATCATAAAGCAACTGTTTTAGGTTCCGATAGTGCATCAGAGCTTCTGGCAGCAGGAACCTGGTGGAAAAATAATTACAATAACCTGGGTGGCGGTTTCATCGTAAATTTAATGAACGAATGGGGAAGCCATAACATTACTCCCGCCGCTTTTGCATCTGCTTACAATGCAGCAATTACAGAAGTCCGTAAAGTATACAGCGGAAGTATCATCATCGATATACCGGGTTGGGGACAGGAAACGGCAACTGCAGCCTGCGCGGTGAAAGGCTGTAATTCTGGTCAGACAAAAATTAATGACACAAAAATTATCCTCTCTGCACACGTATATCCCGGAGCTTACAATCAGGCCAAAGGCCGTTATCTGAACAATTCGGATCTGGATGACCTGGCTTCTTCGGGCAGAGCATGTATGCTGGGTGAGTTTGGCAGCATTGGCGGTTCGGGTGCCGATTGGTCCGGTATTGTAGATTATGCAAAATCGAAAGGTTGGACCGTAATAGGCTGGGCGTGGGCTGGAGACGGAATAGGTATGAATATGATCTCGCCTCAATTTCAGTCTTTTACAAGCGGAAGTCCTAAAACGTATGCGAAATCTTCGTATTTTAATACGGTTTATAATAAGCTGTAAACCGTAAAAAGAGTATTTTAATCCTTCTGAAAAAGCTTCAGAAGGATTTTTAGCCTGGAATTTCGAATGAAAACAAGTCTGTTATTAATTTTGCAGTATACTTTTGATTTTGATGTACTTAATTAAATTAACAGAATATTTATTAGTATTCTTTTGTATTATCCTTAAATGAATATAGATTTGCACTTCTAATAAAAATTGCAAATGAAAAACTTTAAAATGAAACCAAAACTAATCGCTCTTTTGGTATTAGGAATTGGATTCTTGACATTATCATGGGGAATCGTGGGTCATGAACGTATCAATAAAGCGGCTGTTATGGCTTTGCCTCAGCAACTTCAGGTATTTTTTTACAACCATATTGATTTTATTACCCAGGAAGCTTCTGTGCCGGATATTCGTAAATATGCCTTAAATTACAAAGACGAAAATCCAAGACATTATTTTGACATGGAAAATTTTGGCGCTGCCGACAGCATTCCGCAAACAATGGAAGCCGCCAAAAAGAAATACGATGCTAAATTTCTGAATGACAACGGAATCCTGCCTTGGTATATCGAAGATATGATGGCGAAATTAACCAAAGCCTTCAAAGATAAAAACAGAGCGGAGATTTTATTTCTTGCTGCAGATTTAGGTCATTACATTGGAGATGCGCACATGCCTTTGCATACTTCGGCTAATCATGACGGACAATTGAGCGACCAAAAAGGAATTCATGCCCTTTGGGAAAGCAAACTTCCGGAATTATTTGCTAAAAATTATAAATTAAATGTTCCGCAGGCACAATATTACGAAGATGTTCACAAAGCAATTTGGAACATGATCAATGATACACATAGTTTAGCACAGCCGTTACTAGACGTTGATAAAAAACTAAGAACCGGAACTCCGGAAAATCAGGTTTTTAAAATGGATGCTGATGGAAAAGTATTGAAAAGCAAATACAATTCAGCGGTTTTCTCCGATGAATATGCGAAGAAACTGCATGAACAGTTAAACGGAATGGTTGAAAATCAAATGAGAAAAGCCATTACGGCCACTGCCAGTTTTTGGTATACGGCCTGGGTAAATGCAGGAAAACCGGATTTAAGCAATTTAGATGCACCGGCTGTTACACAAAGAAATTATCAGGCTTTGAGAGATGATTTTAAACTGTATCAACAAGGAGACCTGTTCGGAATGAAAAATCAGAACGACTAGTACAGTTTACAGTCTCAGTTTCTGGTTTACAGATATAAAAAAGCCTCAATTTCAGTTGAATTTGAGGCTTTTTATTTGTAATTTTTAATTTTGGTATTACCTTATTTTGACTGTGAAATGCTATGCATTTTTCAGGTCTTCTATAAAAGCGTCAACCATAGTTTCATCTGTAGCCCAGGAAGTAATAAGCCTTACAGCAGATTGTTCTTTGTCAATCGCTTTCCAGACATAAAACAAGTACTTTTCATTTAGTTTTTCGATCACAGCATTGGGTAAAATGGGGAAAATTTGATTTGTTGTCGAATTGGTCAAAAAAGTATATCCCTTTTCTTTAACAACAGCTGAGATCTTCATAGCCATAACATTCGCATGTTTGGCGAGCGTAAAATACAAATCATCTTTGAATAGTTCCAAAAACTGAATCGCCAGTAACCTTCCTTTTGCCAGCAAAGCACCTCTTTGTTTGAGTACATAATCAAAATCTGCTGCAACTTCAGGTCGGTTAAAAACAATGGCTTCCCCGATCAGGCCACCATTTTTAGTGGCACCAATGTAAAACATATCAGTAAGTTGGGCGACATCAGACAAAGTCAGATCATTGTTTTCCGCCGTTAAGGCATGTCCCAATCGTGCGCCATCTAAATAAAGCAATAAATCGTTCGCTTTGCAGCACTCAGATAAAGCAAGAAGCTCAGCTTTAGTGTAGATAGTCCCAATTTCTGTAGAATTGGAAATATACACCATTCTTGGCTTTACGACGTGTGGTCTAAGAGCGTGTTCCTGCAGCGTTAAATGAATATCGGAAGGTTTTAATTTTCCGTCTGTAGTTTCAATAGCAATGACTTTATGTCCCGTTGCTTCTATGGCTCCCGTTTCGTTAGCCGAAATATGCCCGGTTTTGGCACTGATAACTGCTTCGTGAGCACGTAATGAGGAAGCAATAACAATAAGATTGGTTTGTGTACCTCCGGATAGAAAATAAATGACCGCCTCACGATTGTTTATTTTTTCTTTCAGTACATCTTTTGCCTGTATCGAATATTCATCTTCACCATATCCCAATTGCTGTATCAGATTGGTTTCGATTAGTTTGTTTAAAATATTGGGGTGCGCCCCTTCCGAGTAGTCGTTTTTAAAATTGTACATTTTGTATATTTATGATAAGTGCTTTTTCAAAAATACAAAAGTTACTATCATAAATACAGAGCACCACCTGATTTTTTACTTTTGATACTTCTTATTTTTCAATAGATACGAAGCGGTTTGATAAAACGAAACAGTTTCATTTACCAAATCTGTTCTTTCTTGTTTTAATGGCTTCTCATAATAATAAATCTGATATTCCGGAGCAACTCCTTTTTTGGGATTCAGCTCTAATTCAAACTGTTTTACCTGTTGTTTGGGAGACAAAATAGTCAGAATATTATCTTTAATCAGACCTAAATCCTGATACGTGGCAATGAAAGCGCGAGGTTTATAATCCGTTTTTAAAACATCCTGACCAAAAAACTTACTCTCATAACTGAAATGCAATAATCCAAAAACGGTTGGCATCAGATCAATCTGTGACATGAGCTGCGTGTATTTTTCAGGCTTAATTCCAGGGCTGTAAACGAAAGCAGGGATTCTGTATTTGTCCATAGGTAATTCTGTTTTTCCGGCACTTGACGCACAATGATCTGCCACAATTACAAAAACAGTATTTTTAAACCAGGGTTGCTTAGACGCCATTGAAAAGAATTTTTTCAACGAATAGTCAGTATATTTTACGCCGCCGTCACGTGATTTTACATCTCCGGGAATATCTATTTTATTGTTCGGATAGGTAAAAGGCCTGTGATTACTCACGGTCATAATATGATTGAAGAAAGGTTTGTTTTCTTTTGATTCTTTATTCATCACTTTTATCGCCTTGTGATACATATCTTCATCACACACTCCCCATACATTCGAAAATGTGATTTCTTCGGGAGGGAAGCTTGACTTGTCCACAATTTCATAGCCGTTTCCGGAATAGAAATCCCGCATATTGTCAAAAAAAGCATCACCGCCATACATAAATTTTACCTGATATCCTTTTTGCTTAAAAATAGCACCGGTAGAAAATTTGTTTTTATTATCTTCTCTTTTTACAACACTTTCGCCTGCTGTTGGAGGGATGCATAAGGTAACGGCTTCAAGTCCGCGAACAGTTCGGTTTCCTGTAGCGTATAAGTTGGTAAACTGAAGACTTTTTTGAGCTAAACTATCTAAAAAAGGAGTGATGTTTTGATCGTTCCCATACATTTTCATAAAGTCGGCACTATAGCTTTCAATAGTAATAAGGACTACATTTTTATGGTTTTCTGCTGAATCGCTTTCAATTTTTCGGGTTGTATTTTCTCCGGAGATTGTTGGCAACTGCTGTTTTAAAACAGCAAAAGCTTTGTCGTCTGGAATCGTCTTATAAAACTTAAAGTAATCCAGATCGCTGTTTTGAAATGCTAAATAAAACTTGTATAGCCCATTAGATTGTAATTCGTTAACAAAAAGATTTTTAGAATTTTCCGTTAAAGCTAACGTAGGGATTGCTACTAATGAAACCAAAAACAATCCAATATATACAACTGAAATTTTGATTTTTTCAGTAAAGGAAGGAATAGTAGTAATGAAGGCTGTCGAATTTTTCAGAATAAAATAAGTAAAACCCCCTGTCACCAGAAACAAGGCCGAAAAGATTGGAATTACCGGATAAGACTCCATAATATTTCCAATGACTTCATTGGTGTAAATCAAATAATTGACGGCTATAAAATTGTATTTTACACCAAATTCATTCCAAAAGAAATATTCACTCAATCCGTTTTGAAGAATCAATAAAACATATAAAAAGATAACAAAAGCAAAAAGCCAAAATCGGATTTTGTCTCTATGTTTTGGAAGAAAAAGCAAAAGCGCAAAGATGATTGTTTTGATTCCTATAAAAATTAAAACAATTCGTGGCAAAGCACCGCCATATTCGTCAAGAATACTTTTCCCTGATACGATATAAAGAAATAAAGCAATAAAAGCGCCTAGAATAAGATAGCCCCACGGCTTATTATATTTCGAATTTGAAACAAAAATTAAATACAGCCACAAAAACAAACTTGCAATAACAAAAACGAATAGATCTGAAATTAACCCCAAACCAAAGATTTTTATACTTTCAATAAACGAAAAAGAACTTTGCGTTATAGGATGAAAAAATAAGACGACGCGAAGTATAGAACTGATCACAAAATAAAATAAAGCAAGATTGTAAAATGGAGCTAACTTCCTGTATAAATTCATAGTATTATTTTTTTGACAAAATTAAATTCGATTCATTAAATTTAGATTAAGTCAACCTTTTACCTTACTTAGTGTTAACTTAATGTTTGCTTAAGATGTCTATTTTGTTGCGATCTACTGATTTAAAACGTACATCTGAATTTTAAAATATTTATCTTTGACTGGCAAGATAATATAATTTATACAACTAACCTTATTAAAATTAAGTTAAATGCATATTTTAATAGTTGAAGACGAATTAGGCATTGTTCAGTTTTTGCAGCAGGGCCTTCAGGAGGAAGGGTACAAGGTGACGACAGCCAGTGATGGTTCGAAGGGATTTGAATTGACCCAAAGTCAGCAATTTGATTTAATTTTACTGGACTGGATGCTGCCTAAAATTAATGGGTTGGACTTATGCAAAGCCATCAGGATTAAAGATCAGGCGACTCCAATTATATTCCTGACGGCCAAAGATACCGTGCAGGAAACTATTGAAGGTTTAAAAGCAGGTGCAAACGATTATATCAAAAAGCCTTTCAGTTTTGAAGAATTGATAGAACGGATTAAAATTCATTTTCGCAAAGAAAAAGTAAACGAAATTCTTTCTCTGGGAACCATAAAAATTGATTTGTCAAAATACATAGTCGTAAAAAATAATCAAGAAATTTCCCTTACGCAACGAGAGTTTGAATTACTGACTTATTTGATTCGTAATAAAGGAAAAGTATGTACCAGAAATCAGATTTTAAAAGACGTTTGGGACATAAATTTCGAATATGATACTGGTGTTATTGATGTTTTTATGAATGCAATCCGGAAAAAACTCAATCTGAAAATAGAAGAAGATTATATAAAAACAATTCGCGGGGTAGGATACATCGCTAATGATTAAAAAATGGTACCACTTTCTTTTAAAAACAGAATTGCTTTAAACTATATTATCACAACGGGTTTGTTGATTTTTGTGGTTTTCTTCACGATTTATTCTATTATTAAACACTCTGTTTACAGCCATATCGACGAAGGTATTAATGTGGAAATTCAGAATCATCTCAAAGAAATAAGAGAGGTCAATGGTGTTGTAATATTGGTTGATAAAGAAGAATGGGAAGAAAGAGAGCATAATACGGTTGATGTAAACCCTGTTTTTGTCCAGTTTCTGGATATCAATAAAAAAATAGTGGAGAAATCACCAAATCTCAAAACCGAAAGTTTGATTTTTGATGACAGTATTGAAAATTATAAATTATTTGATACTAAAATAAAAGATAACATTATCCGTCAGGTTCAGGTTCCTCTTTTTATAAGATCTAAAAAGATAGGCTACCTGATTATAGGAATGTCGCTGACGAATTCCCGTATGGTTCTTAATAATTTGTTTGAAATCATGTGTCTGGCTTTTCCGGCGATTTTGTTGCTGTTATTTTTTATTGCCCGTTTTTTTGCAGGCCGAAGCATAAAACCGATAAATGAGATCACCAGTATCTCAAAAATGATTACCAGGGAAAATCTTAACACGAGAATTCCGCTTCCCAAAACCAAAGACGAATTATATACACTTTCTAAAACGATAAATAATTTATTAAATCGCATTGAGGATGCCATTGAACGTGAAAAACAATTCACTTCTGATGCCTCGCACGAATTAAGAACTCCTTTAACAGTGATTAAAGGGACGCTTGAGGTTTTAATTCGTAAACCCAGAGATAACAAGGAGTATGAGGATAAAATTAATTTTTGTATTAGAGAAGTAGACCACCTAAATATATTGGCGGATCAGCTTCTTTTGATGGCTCGTTTTGAAAATAAAAAGGCAGAACTGAAATACGAACCCGTTTACCTGAATGCTTTAATTTTAGATGTATTAAAATTGAATTCAGAGAAGATATCCGCAAAAAACTTAAAGGTGAATTTTGATGCTGAGGAGGATTATTTTATTAATTCAGATAATTATCTTGTCATCACTATTTTAAGAAATGTTATTTCAAATGCCCTTAAATATACCAATATCGATGGTGAGGTTTCTATTTTATTATCGCGTCAAAACGAAAGAACATTATGTAAAGTCTCAGATAACGGAATCGGAATTGCAAAAGAAGATATAGAAGCTATTTTTAATCCGTTTTTCCGGTCAGACTCTTCCGGACATCCTGAAATAAAAGGTACGGGTTTAGGATTGTCAATTGTAAAACGCTTTTCGGAACTGCTTCATATCTCGTTTGAAATCGAAAGCAAAATAGGCGAGGGAACTACAGTATCTTTAAGCTTTGATGAAAAAAATTAAATCGTTGCAGTAAAAGGAAATAAAGAAGAAAAAATGGGCTTCAGATATTTTTTAACAATAAACTATCATTAAGTTAAATTAAAAATTGCTTTTTTATTAAATTATCTCCTATATTTGCAACCGAATCAAAGAATTATAAAATAAACCAAGTCATGATTTCTATTCAATTACATCATCATCATTTTCATTATTGCTCTCAGGCGATGTGTTAATGGTATGCATGTAAATCATCATATTTTAAAACCCGTTTGAGTACATCAAACGGGTTTTTTTTTAATTCCAATTCTTTGTACTCAGACTATTAATTCAACAAAAACTAAAAAAATGAGTACTTTAAAAATTGCAATTCAAAAATCGGGTCGTTTAAACGAAGAAAGCATTCAAATCTTAAAAGACTGTGGTATTTCGATCAACAACGGCATCGACCAGTTAAAAGCAGAAGCTTCAAATTTTCCCTTAGAAGTTTTATATTTAAGAAATTCCGATATTCCACAATACTTAATTGATGGTGTTGTAGATCTGGCTATCGTTGGAGATAATTTATTAGTAGAGAAAGGAAAAGGGATAGAGGTGATCCAGAAATTAGGATTTTCTAAATGCAAAGTCTCTGTAGCGGTTCCTAAAACATTAGAATACAATTCCATTCAGGATTTAGCAGGGCTGCGAATTGCAACTTCTTATCCAAATACCGTAAATGAATATTTTAATTCTTTTGGACTAACTGTTGATATTCACCAGATTTCAGGCTCTGTTGAGATCGCACCGAATATTGGACTTGCAGATGCTATCGTTGATATTGTTTCCAGTGGCAGTACATTATTCAAAAACAACTTAAAAGAAGTGGAAGTGATTTTGAAGAGCGAAGCGGTCCTGGCTGTCTCTCCAAAAGTTTCTCCGGAAATTCAAAAGCACATTGATACTTTAAAATTCAGAATCCAGGCGGTTTTAAGAGCCCGAAATTCAAAATATATTCTAATGAACGTTCCCAATGACAAAATTGATGCCGTTGGAAAAATTCTTCCGGTGCTTAGAAGCTTAACGGTTTTGCCGTTGGCTCAGGAAGGCTGGAGCAGCGTACACTCTGTAATTGACAAAGATACTTTCTGGGATGTAATCGATCAGTTGAAAGAAGTTGGAGCAGAGGGAATTTTAGTTTGTCCAATCGAGAAAATGGTTCTTTAGGGTTATCCCGCTTTAGGCTATAGGCAATATGCTTTAAGCCGAAAAAGAAAAACACAAAGTTAATAAAGCTTAAGGCGTACAGCTTATAGCTTAAAGCAAAAAAAAGAAATGAATAAAATAGACAATCCAAAACCAGAAAGCTGGTCCGAAATACTAAAGAGACCAACCAAAACGATAGATGATATTGAAGTGACCGTAAAGGAAATCTTCAGGGAAGTTCAGAAAAAAGGAGATGAAGCGATCGCCAAATATACTTCTATTTTTGACGGAATCTCTTTAGCAAATTATGAAGTTTCTCAGGAAGAAATTCAGGAAGCTGTCAGTTTGATTTCAAATGATTTGAAAGAAGCGATCCAGTTGGCAAAAAATAATATTTATAAGTTTCATAGTGCGCAAAAAACAGAGCGAATTTCGATAGAAACGACAGAAGGGGTGAGCTGCTGGCAGGAAAAAAGACCGATCCAGAAAATCGGATTGTATATTCCGGGCGGAACGGCTCCCTTGTTTTCTACGGTCCTGATGCTGGCTGTTCCTGCTGCAATTGCAGGTTGTAAAGAAATTGTTTTGTGTTCCCCGCCGGATAAAACAGGAAAAATTAATCCTGCTATTTTGTACGCTGCTCAGTTGTGTGGTGTAACCAAAATAGTAAAAGTAGGCGGTATACAGGCGATTGCCGGGATGACGTTTGGCACAACATCAATTCCGAAAGTATATAAGATTTTCGGACCTGGTAATCAGTTTGTAACGGTGGCCAAACAACTGGCAACTCAGTTTGGAGTTGCGATAGATATGCCGGCCGGACCTTCTGAATTGTTAATCGTAGCAGATGATACAGCTGTCCCTGCGTTTGTGGCTTCAGATCTTTTATCGCAGGCAGAACACGGAACAGACAGTCAGGTAATTTTAGTTTCGACTTCAAAAAAACTTATCGATGCTGTTGAAAAAGAAATTCAGATTCAGATTGAAGAACTTCCAAGAAAGGCAATCGCTGAAAAAGCAATCGAAAATTCAAAATTAATCTGGGTTGAAAATGATCAGATTGCTTTAGATTTAATCAACGATTACGGGCCGGAACACTTTATTATCTGCTCAGAGTACGATGATTTTTATTGTAATGGAATTGTAAACGCAGGGTCTGTCTTTATCGGCAATTACACTCCCGAAAGTGCCGGGGATTATGCATCGGGAACGAATCACACTCTGCCGACAAATGGATATGCCAAAAATTACAGTGGGGTAAACCTGGATAGTTTCATGAAATCCATGACGTTCCAGAAAATAACGGAGAAAGGAATTCAGAATATCGGAAAAGCAATTGAAGTTATGGCCGAAGCCGAAGGTTTGCAGGCGCATAAAAATGCTGTAACGCTGAGATTAAAGAGTCTAGAGTAAAGAGTATAGAATAAAGAGTATAGAATAAAGAGTATAGAATAAAGAGTATAGAACAAAGAGTATAGAGCATCGAACAAAGAAAATAGAAATTTTAGATAAAAGGAGAAATCCGTTCTCTTTATTCTATTTTCTATATTCCAAAAAAAATCTATATCCCAAAAAAATAAAACAATGGAATTCGATATAAATACAATAACCAGAGAAAACGTAAAATCATTAAAACCGTATTCATCAGCACGGGATGAGTTTGAGGATTTTGATACTGCCGACATGATTTTTCTGGATGCTAATGAAAATCCGTTTCAGAATGGTGTAAACCGTTATCCGGATCCGCAACAAAACTCGGTGAAAGCGATTCTGGCAAAGAATAATAATGTAAAAACCAGTCAGATTTTGCTTGGAAACGGAAGTGATGAAGTGCTTGATCTGCTTTTCAGGGCTTTTTGCGAGCCTAAAACTGATAATATTATTTCATTACCGCCAACCTATGGCATGTATGGGGTTTTAGCCAACATCAATGCGGTGGAAAACAGGGAAATTTTGCTTTCTGCAGATTTTCAGCCACAGGTAGAAAAGATTTTAGATGCTGTGGACGATAATACAAAAATCATCTTTTTATGCTCGCCCAATAATCCGACCGGAAATTCTTTTTCGGATGAAAACGTGGTAAAATTGCTTCAGAATTTCAAAGGTCTGATCGTTATTGATGAGGCGTACATTGACTTTTCAGATAAAGAAAGCTGGCTGATGGAAATCGATGAATATCCGAATCTGGTGATTACGCAAACGCTTTCAAAAGCTTATGGCCTGGCTGGAATTCGATTGGGAATTTGTTATGCATCGGAAGCTGTAATTTCGGTTTTAAATAAAATAAAACCACCTTACAATGTAAACGAACTAACACAGCAAAGAGCTATCGAACGTTTGAAGGATTCAGACAAAATAAAACAGGAAATAATTTCTATTATAGAACAAAGAGAAGAATTACTTAAAGTTTTACTTGATATAAATTTTGTCGAAAAAGTCTATCCAACGGAAGCTAACTTTGTATTAGTAAAAGTAGACGATGCCAATAAAAGATACGATCAGCTAATCGCAAAAGGAATCGTAATCCGGAACAGAACTACTCAGCCTTTATGTGAAAACTGTCTCCGTTTTACAATTGGAATCCCGGAGGAAAATGTCGTTTTGATTAAAGAATTGAAATTGTTGAATTAAATTAAAAGTTTAACCGCAAAGTTCGCGAGGAATTACGCTAAGAGCGCTAATTTATTTGCCACAGATTAAAAAGATTAAATTGATTTTTAGCCACAAATTACACGAATTACAACGAATTGAATTATTGAAAATTCGTATAATTCGTGGCAAAGAAAAAATATCTCGAGAACCGTTTTGCGTGAGGGATAGAGGCGGTATCCTTTTGTGAAGAGCAACGAAACAAAAGATATAGCCGAAAGCCCGCCCCGGAGGGACACGCCCAAAATATAATTAAAATATGAAAAAAGTACTTTTTATCGATCGTGACGGAACGATTGTGTTAGAACCTGAAAATTATCAGTTAGATGCTTTGGAGAAAGTAGAATTTTATCCAAAAGCGTTTCAGTATCTGGCTAAAATTGCCAGTGAATTAGATTACGAGCTGGCTATGGTAACCAATCAGGATGGCCTGGGAACAGCTAGTTTTCCAGAAGATACGTTTTGGCCGACGCAGAATTTTATTTTAAAAGCATTTGAAAACGAAGGCGTTTTGTTTGATGAAATTTTTATCGACAGGTCGTTTCCTGCAGATAATGCACCGACACGCAAGCCAAGAACGGGAATGCTGACCAAATATTTGAATAATCCAGAGTATGATTTGGAAAATTCCTTTGTTTTAGGAGATCGGTTAACTGATGTTGAACTGGCGAAAAACCTGGGCGCTAAAGCTATTTTTATCAATGACAATGACGGAATCGGGAGCAATGAAATTTCATTAAAACGCGAGGAACTGGACGGGACGATTGTTCTTCAGACGATGAGCTGGAAAGAAATTTATGAGTTTTTAAAATTAGAAGCCCGTTCTGCCTCAATAACCCGTAAAACCAATGAAACTGATATTTTTATCGATTTAAATCTTGACGGAACAGGAAAAAGTAAAATCGAAACCGGAATTGCGTTTTTCGATCATATGCTGGACCAGATTTCACGTCACGGTCAAATGAATCTTGAAATTCGGGTAAAAGGGGACCTGGAAGTCGATGAACACCATACAATCGAAGATACGGCCATTGCTCTGGGGGAAGTTTTTGCAAAAGCGTTAGGGAATAAATTAGGAATCGAGCGTTATGGTTTCTGCCTTCCAATGGACGATTGCCTGGCGCAGGTGGCCATTGATTTTGGCGGAAGAAACTGGCTGGTCTGGGAAACCGAATTCAAACGTGAAATGGTCGGCAAAATGCCAACAGAGATGTTTTATCACTTCTTCAAATCATTTTCAGACGGAGCCAAAGCCAATATCAATATAAAGGCGGAAGGAACCAACGAACACCATAAAATTGAAGCCATTTTTAAAGCTTTCGCCAAAGCCATAAAAGTAGCCGTAAAACGAGATACAGAGAAAATGATCTTACCTTCGACGAAAGGGATGTTGTAAAACGCTATAAGCTTTAAGCTATAGGCAATAAGCCTAAAGCTTAGGGCTTAAAGCCTAAAGCTTTTTAAATGAAAATAGTAATCATAAATTACGGAGCAGGAAATATTCAAAGCATTATGTTTGCTATTGAACGATTGGGTTTTAAGGCTGTTTTGAGTAATAATCCGGAAGAAATTCAGAAGGCAGATAAAGTGATCTTCCCCGGAGTTGGCGAGGCAAGTTCGGCAATGACAAAGCTTAGAGAAAGCGGTTTAGATGCTTTGATTCCGAATCTGAAACAGCCTGTTTTGGGAATTTGTCTGGGAATGCAACTGATGTGCAGGTCCTCTGAAGAAGGAAACACCAGAGGTTTAGGGATTTTTGATGTGGATGTCATTAAGTTTTCAAACCAGGTAAAAGTACCGCAAATGGGATGGAATCAGATTTATGATTTAAAATCGGATTTATTTGTGGCTATTCCTGAAAATGAATTTATGTATCTGGTCCATAGTTTTTACGCCCCAAATTGCGATGAAGCCATTGCGACAACCAATTATGAGCTGGAATACGCATCGGCTTTGCAAAAAGATAATTTTTACGGAACTCAGTTTCACCCCGAAAAAAGCGGTGCTGTTGGGGAGAAAATACTGGAGAACTTTCTAAAATTAAATTCCAATACTTAAAAATCCAAATTCCAAATTCAATCAAAATATCAAAACATGAGAATAATACCAGCCATAGATATAATTGACGGAAAATGTGTCCGCTTGTCAAAAGGAGATTACAACACCAAGATTATTTACAACGAAAACCCGCTTGAAGTGGCAAAATCATTTGAAGCGCACGGAATCGAATACCTTCATTTAGTGGATTTGGACGGTGCAAAATCGAGTAAGATCGTCAATTATAAAATTCTGGAACAAATTGCCACACAAACCACTTTAAAAATTGATTTTGGAGGTGGTTTAAAAGCAGATTCCGATTTAAAAATCGCCTTTGAAAGCGGTGCCAATCAAATTACAGGCGGAAGTATTGCTGTTAAAAACAGAACAATTTTCGAAAAATGGATTTCAGAATACGGATCCGATAAGATCATTTTGGGAGCCGATGCCAAAGACGAAAAAGTAGCCGTTTCCGGCTGGTTAGAAGATTCAAATGAAGATTTAGTGCCGTTTATTAAAGAATACATGAAAAAAGGAATTCAATACGTAATTTGCACTGATATTGCAAAAGACGGAATGCTGGAAGGACCAAGTTTTGATTTGTATAAAAAAATATTAGATCAGGCGACAATAATTACAGACGAGAAAACAATCACCAAAAAAGTAAAATTAATCGCTTCCGGCGGAATTTCAACTTTCGATGAATTGCCAAAACTGGCTGAATTAGGCTGTGAAGGAACGATAATTGGGAAAGCAATTTACGAAGGCAGAATTACCCTGAAGCAACTGGAAAATTTTATAATTAGATAATATGTCAATTAGATAATTAGATAATTTTTAGGATTGTGTAGAAATTATCTAATTATCAAATTCTCTAATTTTCTCATTAAAAAAAAACATTAAAAATATGATAACTTGTCACTTAAAATACATCATAGATCCTTATCAATTAGAGGCTTTTGAAGACTATAGCAAGCGATGGATCAAAATCGTAAATCGGTTAGGAGGTCAGCACCATGGTTATTTTATGCCTTCGGAAGGAGCCAATAATGTTGCTTATGCCTTATTTTCTTTTCCAAGTTTTGCAGATTATGAAAATTACAGAAAAAAGATGTTTTCAAAAGACGATCAGGAGTGCGTAGAAGCTTTTAAAATTGCCGAAGATACAAGATGTATCATAAGTTATGAAAGAACGTTTTTACGTCCGGTTTTTAAATAAATTAGATAATATGTCAATTAGAAAATTAGATGTTTTTTTGCATTACGCTGAAATTATCTAATTATCAAATTTTCTCATTAACACATTAAAATAATGTTAGCAAAAAGAATCATACCCTGCCTGGATATCAAAAACGGAAGAACGGTAAAAGGCGTTAATTTTGTCGACCTGCGCGATGCGGGAGATCCCGTCGAACTGGCGGAAATTTATTCCGCTGAAGGCGCAGATGAACTGGTTTTTCTCGATATTTCAGCTACCGAAGAACGCAGGAAAACACTGGTGAATATGGTACGAAGTGTGGCTGAGAAAATCAATATTCCGTTTACGGTCGGCGGTGGAATTTCCTCTGTAGAAGACGTTGAAATCCTTTTGAATAATGGAGCTGACAAGGTTTCAATTAATTCATCGGCAGTCAAAAATCCGCAGCTGATCAATGATCTGGCTCAGAAATTCGGAAGTCAGTGTGTTGTGGTGGCGATTGATGCCAAACAAATTAACGGTCAATGGATCGTACATTTGGTGGGAGGAAAAGTACCAACGGAACTAGACCTCTTCGATTGGGCAGTAGAAGTCGCTGAAAGAGGTGCGGGAGAGATTTTATTCACCTCAATGGACAATGACGGAACCAAGAACGGTTTTGCAAACGAAGCTTTGGCTAAACTTTCTGAATTGGTCAATATTCCGATAATTGCTTCCGGTGGTGCAGGAAATATGCAGCATTTTGTGGATACTTTTAAAGACGGAAAAGCTGATGCCGCACTGGCTGCGAGTGTTTTTCACTTTAAGGAAATCGAAATCAAAGCTTTGAAAGAAGAATTGAGGAAGAATGATATTGAGGTTCGACTGTAGAGAGTAAAGAGAATAGAGTAAAGAGAATAGAGTAAAGAGAATAGAGCAAAGAAGATAGAGGAAAGAGAATACAACTCTTGGCTCTTTAATCTTGGCTCTTGACTCTAATTAACAACAACAGAGCGCAGCAATCTAAAATCTGAACTCTAAAATAAAAAATAAAAATGAACATAGATATAAAAAGCAGCCACGGATTAATTCCGGCAATTATTCAGGATTCGGAAACAAAAAATGTTTTGATGTTGGGGTATATGAACGAAGAATCACTTCAAAAAACCATAGAAACTCAAAAAGTAACTTTTTTCAGCCGTTCCAAACAAAGATTGTGGACAAAAGGCGAGGAGAGTGGTAATTTTTTGAACCTTGTTGATATTAAAAACGACTGCGATGGCGATACATTGCTGATTCAGGCAAAACCTGTAGGACCAACGTGCCACACCGGTGCAGATACCTGCTGGCAGGAGGAAAACAAGGAAAATTATGGTTTCATATCTGAGTTAGAAAAAACAATAGCAATCCGCAGGGAAAATGCAGATTCCGAGAAAAGTTATGTAGCTTCCTTATTCGAAAAAGGAATTAACAAAATCGCCCAAAAAGTAGGCGAAGAGGCTGTGGAAGTAGTTATTGAAGCCAAAGACGATAACGATGATCTGTTTTTGAGTGAAAGTGCGGACTTGCTATTTCACTATCTGATTTTATTACAGGCCAAAGGTTTTCAACTGAATGATGTGGTGGATGTTTTGAAGAAACGTCAGAAGTAGTTTGGTGTTTAAGGCAAGAAAATAAAATTGCATTGTGATTTATAACTATTAAAGTTTTAAACATAATGCAATTTTTTGTGTGTAATATTTGAAAAAAAAGTATTTTTAATATCTCTAAATATTCGTTTATGAAGTTGTTTATCTGTTTGGTGATGTTGTTGAATACAAGTTTTAATTACGCTTTTAAAAAACATGAATTGCCATATTCAATTGTTATTGCAAAAGCGGATTTAATTGTTGATGGAATAATTTCTAAAGTTTCAAAAGATAAATACGAATTTACAATAAAACAGTTTGTAAAAGGAAAATCACCTTTGAAAATTAAGGTTTCAATCTGGAACGAGTGGATTTGTGATCCAAGAATTAAAGAGCTAAAAACTGGCCAGAGATTAATTTTGTTTTTAGAAAAATCACCTAATGATAATTTTAGCCCAATTAATGATAGCACTGGAGAGATATACATAGATAATGATTCTTTTATAAATATATTTCTTCCAAAAGAGTTTGTTAATCCTACAGTTTTAAAAGAAGGAATTTCGATGTTTTTACAAACTTATAAAGTTTATGGAGATTTAAATGATAGGTTTTTACAAAATATTCATATAGAGTCAAATAAGTCTGTATTTGAAATTTATAAAATGAAAGAAAGTAATAGGGTCTTTAAATTTTTAGTTGGCAATGATGTACGTTATTCTGAAGTTAAATTTAATTTAATACCACAGTTTATCAATTGAATACTAAAAAACTACGTCATAACCCTTAAATTTGGTTTTTTGAATTGCTTTTCAGGACTTCGACTTCGCTCAGTCGGACAAATAGCTACGATTACACAATTAACCAAATAAACGCTTAAACCATCATTCCACAAACTCAAAAACAGCAAACTCCTGTGGCTGATGAAATCCGAATTTTAAACTCTTATAAGGTTGTAAAGCAAGATATTCTGTTGTGTTACCGTAATCTATTCTAAAAGTATTTCCTTTCCATTTTGTTCCGATTTTGGGCTTCGAAAAATGGCCGTTTTGGATTTTTTCGAGACTCGAAAATGGAATTTTGATTTCAGTACAAAAGCCTTCCGGAGTTATTTTACTGACCGCTTCCAATCCTGAAATATCAAAAGAGGTTGAAGTTTTCCAGCCACCACATTCGGGCGAGATACATTTTATCAGCATATCGTAATTCGTTGAGAATGCATTTACACCTATTTCAATATAATTTTGACCGTCTCCATCCGGATCAATAAAAATTTCTACTAAATCATCTGTTTTGTAGATTTCAGAATCTTTGCTCTGAGGTTTTCCAACTATTTGAGAATCTATTGAACGATAGGCGACATAAAGGTTTTCTTCATTCCATGAAAGGGAAACCACTGTATTTTGAGTTGCTTTTTCTCCGGAATTATGAATCACAAAAGGCCTTGAAAAAGAAGTTTTCCAGTCTGATAAATCGCCGTCTATCGTTGGTTTGTCAGTTATTTTCTGAACAGGAACATTTTGTGCATATCCTGATAAAAAGTTTATCAATAAAAAAGATAGGAATGGCAATGATAATTTCATAAACAGGGGAATACTTGTCATGCTAAAATAAGAAGGAATCTACATATTTATTTCAAAATGAAAATTTAATTAATACTAAAGCATTTGATTAGTTCTGTTATGACTAATATTCAAAACTTTAAAAATGAAGCTATCGCATTTAAATTAAAATTTATATTTTTGTAAGAAATATAATTAATAAGTGATTATTTTTGTTGAAAATTGAAAAGATGGAAGACGATAAAAATAATTTAATTACATCATTTGCAATTGATAAGGAGTATACAAATATGCTCATTATTGCAATTGATCTTGCTCGCTCTGCTATTTCACATATAATAGATTTAAATGAAAAAGAGAAAAAGAAAAACTCTTTTCCTCAAATAAAATATAAAGTAAATGATCTTTACATTGAGTTTACAAAAAGGGAAACAATTTGTGAAAAAGTTTTAGAGAATGAATTTGAGTTTTGGTTTTATTCAGATAAAATAACTGCAAATAATTGGATGGATGGTAAAAAAGGGATTAATTTTTCTATCATATTTGATAAAAATAATTCTCAGGGACGCATTCAGTATTATAGAGATTCTATTACATTAAATGTATAATTTAAATATACTACAATCAATTATTTAAGTTGATTAGTTTTCTTTTTTTAAATGATAAAACTTTAGAAAACTTAATTCGAATGTTTACATTTGTTGAAGCATAAGCGGGTTGAAAGGCCTTCTTTATTTCGATTAAAAGAAAATATTTACTTCGTATGAAAAAATACCTTGCCGGCGTTTTTGTCGCCTCTTTGTTTGGTTTTACGGCCAACGCACAAGGACTTTTAAATAAGTCTGAAACCGTTTTTACACATCAGGATACGTTACGCGGAAGCATTACAAAAGAAAGAGCCTGGTGGGATTTAAAATACTATCACCTTGATGTGAAAGTAAATCCTTCCGAAAAAACAATAACGGGATCTAATACTGTTCGTTATAAAGTTTTATCTGCTAACAATAAAATGCAGATCGATTTGCAGGAACCGATGCAAATTTACAAAGTAACCCAAAACGGAAAAGAACAGAAATTTGTCAGAGAAGGAAATGCTTTTTTTATTGAACTGACTGCTGCCCAAAAAGTAGGAGAAACCAAAGAGATTGTAATTTCTTTCGGCGGAAAACCTAAAGAAGCTGTAAAACCACCATGGGATGGAGGAATTACCTGGAAAAAAGATAAAAACGGAAAAGATTTTATTGCATCGTCCTGCCAGGGACTTGGAGCAAGTGTCTGGTGGCCCAACAAAGATCATATGTACGATGAAGTGGAGAATATGCTGATCAGCGTCAATGTTCCCGGTGATTTGACTGATGTTTCGAATGGAAGATTAAAAAGCGTTAAAAAAGAAAAAGACGGTACTAAAACCTTCAACTGGTATGTTTCTAATCCCATTAACAATTACGGTGTAAACATTAATATTGGTGATTACGTTAATTTTTCAGAGAAATACAAAGGAGAAAAAGGCGATTTAGATTGTAACTATTATGTATTGAGAGATAATTTAGATAAAGCGAAAGAGCAGTTCAAAGACGCTCCAAGAATGCTGAAAGCTTTCGAAAACTGGTTTGGACCTTATCCGTTTTACGAAGACAGTTATAAATTGGTTGAAGCTCCTTATTTAGGTATGGAGCACCAAAGTTGTGTGACTTACGGAAATGGGTATAAAAATGGGTATTTAGGCCGTGATTTAAGCGGAACAGGCTGGGGACTGAAATTCGATTTTATTATTATTCACGAATCAGGACATGAATGGTTTGCGAACAATATTACGTACAAAGACATCGCAGATATGTGGATTCACGAGAGTTTTACAAGCTATTCTGAAAGTCTTTTTGTGGAGTATTATTATGGAAAAGAAGCCGGTGCTGAATATGTTATCGGTTGCAGAAAAGGAATTCAAAATGATAAACCGGTTATTGGAAATTACGATGTCAACAATGAAGGTTCCGGCGATATGTATCCAAAAGGAGCCAACATGCTGCATTCCATTCGTCAGGTCATTAACGACGATGCCAAATGGAAGTCGATTTTAAGAGGTTTAAACAGTACTTTTTACCATCAGACGGTTACTTCTAAGCAAATTCAGGAATACATTAATACACAATCAGGAATTAATTTCAACAGGGTTTTTGCACAGTATTTAACGACCACTCAGATTCCGGTTTTTGAATATATGTTTAAAAACGGAACTTTAGGCTATCACTGGACCAATTGTGTTGCCAATTTTGATATGCCTGTAAAAGTAAAAATCAATGGTGTTGAAACCTGGTTAAAGCCAACAACAGAGTGGCAATCAGCAAAAACTACGAATGAAAACAGAACTTTAGAAGTGGATAAGAACTTTTATATAACGAGTTCTAATATTGTGGAATAAATTAAAAGGGAAATTCCAATTTTTTAAATCCCAAATTCCAATTCTGTTGGAGTTTGGGATTTTTTTATGGATTAACGCAGATAACCTTTTTTACTAAAAGAATGTCATTTCGACGCAGGAGAAATCTTCGCGAGAAGCTCGACAAAGACTGGCGATTTCTGTACGGAGTATGTTAAAACGAAACCCGACAGGTTTTTAAAACCTGTCGGGTTTGTTATGTTTTGGAATTTGGGACTTCAAAAATTGGAATTTCAAACCCTAGCGGCTATTCAATTTTGCCTTCTCCCTGATAATATCAGCTATTTTTCGGTTTTCAATTTTACTTTCCAGCCAGGAAATAATATCCAGATACAGGAAAGCTCTTTTCTCGTAAGTGTTTTTTTCCAATTCAATAAAACGCAGGCGCATCTTAATAAATTCCTTTTTAATATCGGCCGGATATAAATTATTCAGGTTTCTTAAAAACTTGATGATTTCTTTTTGAACTTCATGTAAGTCGTTCATTTTGATTAGAAACTTATACGTGTTTTTAAGGTGATTTTCCAGGTAATAATCCTTTCCAAGCTCATAATGCGCAATGAGGGACAATAGTCTCGCAAAACACATTAAATCTTCGCGCATGGATAAGTTCTTGTTATTGATGATCTTATCTAAATACTGAATGCATTCCGTATACTTTTCATTTCCAAAATAAATAGAAGCAATTTTATAGAAGAACAACATTTCGTGATGTTCATCCAGATGTTCACTGTGTAATTTTATTTTGTCTAAAATCTCCGGAATCAAATATTCACTCTCGGCAAAAGTCCCTTCCAGAATGTGTAAATTAAGTTTATTGTTATAAACGTACAGAAATGATAGCGATGCAATGTTATCGTTTACAGGAAATTTGGGATCCTCAATGGTTTCTTCCAAAAGAGCGAGATATTTTTTGAAATTCGATTTGTATTTCAACATGTAGAGGGATTCCAGAAAGTAATGGTTCCCTTTTAGAAAAAATACCGGATTCTGAATAATCATATTCGGATTATCATAAAACAAACGAACCCATTTGTAAGCATATTTATAACTCGCTAAAAAATCCTGAACCAGGAAGCTTCGCCAGAGATTGGCATTGTAAAACCAGTATTTCTCGCGAAAACCAAATTTACTTTCGTCTAATTTTGCAATATGTTTGTTGAAATAGTCGTCGATATATTTATACTCTTCATCACTTTTTACATAACCCGTTTTCAGCATGATTCCGTAAAGCTGAAGCGATAAATTCGATAACTTACTCGAAATAGTATTGCGATAATTTAACTCTTTCGCCTGAATTACCAATTCGTCTGCACGGCCCTGAATACTTCTTGTAATGTATTGTGATTCGATCAGCTTTTCGAATTCCACAATTTCATACGCCATATATTTTTCATCATTTTCAAGCGCAATGATTTTTGTTTTATCCAGAATTTTCAAACTCTGTTTGTACAATCCTTTATTATACAGAATTACTGCAAAATCGATTTGTTCACGCAATTGGTATCGAATGTTCTGACTCGGAATATTCAATCGTATACTTACGAGAATTTGTTTGTATAAGTATGATTTTAAATTAGATAGCTGTACTTTTTTGATAATTCCGCTTTTAAGGATAAGCTTTTCATCATAGTTTTCAGACTTATCTAAAATATTAAACAATTCAATAAATTTTGTATTTGAACTCGTCTCCAAACGACTTGCAAAAATTTTAAACTGTCTTTTCTCAGATTTTGAAAGTGATTTAATCAGAACAAATAAGAAATCTTTTTGATGGTTAGCCATTGTAAAATATAATAATGTAACTTATTGGTTTTTAGTTATTTAATAGTATATAAATTGTTTTATGAACAGTATAATTTCATTAAAATGAATTTCATACTCAAGTAGTACAATATATATTTGTTATCAAGATGTGAAATTACATTAAATAAATGAATATGAATAGAGAGAAAGTTCAAATTTTTGACACCACTTTGCGCGATGGTGAGCAGGTCCCGGGATGTAAGTTAGATACGAAACAAAAATTAGTTATCGCAGAAAGACTTGATAAAATGGGAGTTGACGTTATCGAAGCAGGTTTTCCTGTGTCAAGCCCGGGCGATTTTTTATCGGTCTCTGAGATTTGTAAAATAGTAGAAAATGCAACCGTCTGCGGACTGACAAGAGCTGTAAAAAACGACATTGATGTTGCGGCAGCGGCCCTGAAGCATGCTAAAAGACCTAGAATCCACACCGGAATAGGAACATCTGAATCTCACATACTCCATAAATTAAATACCACCAGAGAAGATATTATTGCAAGAGCAAAATATGCGGTAGCACACGCAAAATCTTATGTAGAAGATGTTGAATTCTATGCAGAAGATGCCGGCAGAACAGATAATGCTTTCCTTGCAAAAGTCTGTGAAGAAGTAATCAAATCAGGAGCAACCGTATTAAATATCCCGGATACAACCGGATATTGTTTGCCGGAAGAATATGGGGCAAAAATAAAATATCTAAAAGAAAACGTAAAAGGAATCGAAAACGTAATTCTTTCGTGCCACTGCCATAACGATTTGGGAATGGCCACTGCAAACTCAATTGCAGGAGCTATCAACGGAGCAAGACAAATAGAATGTACGATTAACGGTATTGGCGAAAGAGCCGGAAATACAGCATTGGAAGAAGTGGTAATGATTTTCAAACAACATCCTTACCTAAATTTAGACACCAATATCAATACAAGAGAATTAAACGAAATGAGCCGTTTGGTTTCAGAAAGCATGGGAATGATCGTTCAGCCAAATAAAGCAATCGTTGGAGCAAATGCTTTTGCACACAGTTCAGGAATTCATCAGGATGGTGTGATCAAAAACAGAGCTACTTACGAAATCATGGATCCGCTTGACGTTGGAGTAAACGAATCTTCTATCATCCTTACAGCAAGAAGCGGAAGAGCTGCTTTGGCGTACCGTGCTAAAAAAGTAGGTTACGAGCTTACAAAAGTACAATTGGATATTGTATACCTTGAGTTTTTGAAATTTGCGGATATTAAAAAAGAAGTAATAGACGCAGACATTCATCAAATTATTGAAGCTTCAAAAATTGAAGGCGATTTAATCAGAAGCTAGTTTAGTAGAAGATAGAAAATAGAGAATAGAACAAAGAAAAAATAGAGATTTAAATACATAAAGAACGAGACGTTATGAATTTGAAAATAGCAGTTTTACCGGGAGACGGAATTGGACCGGAGGTAATTTTACAAGCCAAAAAAGCATTATATGCCATTGGTGAAGTGTACAATCATGAATTTGTTTTTGAAGAAGCCCTAATGGGGGCTGTCGCCATCGACAAAACAGGAAATCCTTTGCCGGAACAAACGCTGAACCTCTGCTTAAACACAGATGCGGTTTTGTTTGGAGCAATCGGAGATCCTAAATATGACAATAATCCAAATGCAAAAGTTCGTCCGGAGCAGGGATTGTTGAAACTGCGTAAGGAACTGGGTTTGTTTGCAAACATTCGTCCCATAAAACCTTATAAATCATTACTGGATGCTTCTCCTTTAAAAAGAGAAATTATCGAAGGAGCTGATTTTACTATTTTCAGGGAATTAACGGGTGGTGCTTACTTTGGAGCAAAAACAGTAAATGAAGAAGGAACACATGCTTCCGATTTATGTGAATATTCAGAAGAAGAAATCACCAGAATTACACATTTAGCTTTTAAATCGGCACAAAACCGACGCAAAAAGCTGACAATGGTAGACAAAGCAAATGTTTTGGAAACTTCAAGATTATGGAGAAAAGTAGTTCAGAAAGTGAGTGTTAATTATCCGGATGTAGCTTTAGACTTTTTATTTGTAGATAACGCAGCCATGCAGATTATTTTAAACCCAAAACAATTTGATGTGATTTTGACAGAGAATTTGTTTGGGGATATCCTATCAGATGAAGCGAGCGTCATTACAGGATCTATCGGTTTACTGGCTTCGGCATCTTTGGGAGAAAAAAACGCTTTGTTTGAGCCAATTCACGGGTCTTATCCTCAGGCAAAAGGAAAAAATATTGCCAATCCAATTGCTTCCATTTTATCCGCTGCGATGTTGTTGGAACATTTCGGATTATTTAAAGAAGCAAATGTGGTTTATCAGGCTGTTGAAAAAGCGATAGAGTTTAAAGTGGTAACAACTGACTTAAAATCAGATTCAAAATTCGGTACCAATGAAGTAGGGGAGTTTGTTTCCAATTTTATTTTCAGTAAAGATGACTTACTCTATTTCAATAATGATAACGTTCATATCGGACAATCGACGATTGTTTAATTTTTTTATTAAAACAATGAAATAAATAACAAGAAGTATTGGAAATGTTGAGATTTTATTTTTTTAGTTCTTAAAGTTTTTATACTTTTGTAACACTAAAAAATAAATGATGCAAATCTCAATTATTATTACTTCTGTCGTTGTTGTCAATGTGTTTAGCACATCTGCATCGGGAATGGTATAAATATAATTGAAAAACTATATTACAAACCTTCCAAATACTGGAAGGTTTTTTTTTGAATAAAAATTAAAATAAACAATACAATAATGGAATTAAATAAGTACAGCAAAACCATCACTCAAGATCAGACACAACCTGCGGCGCAAGCGATGTTGTACGGTATTGGTTTAACTGAAGAAGATTTGAAAAAAGCACAAGTGGGTATTGTGAGTATGGGTTACGATGGTAACACGTGTAACATGCACCTGAATGATTTGGCAAAAGATGTTAAAAAAGGTGTTTGGGATGCAAATCTGGTCGGACTTATTTTTAATACCATTGGTGTAAGTGATGGAATTTCAAACGGTACGGAAGGAATGCGTTTTTCATTGGTTTCCCGTGATGTAATTGCAGATTCTATTGAAACTGTAGTGGGAGCACAATGGTACGACAGTTTAATTGCCATTCCGGGTTGTGATAAAAATATGCCCGGAGCATTAATTGCAATGGGACGCCTAAACCGCCCGTCTATAATGGTTTACGGAGGATCAATTCATTCCGGAAAATGGAAGGGTGAATCGCTGAATATTGTATCCGCTTTTGAAGCCTTAGGAAAAAAAGTAAAAAACGAAATTACTCCGGAAGATTTTAAAGGTGTCATTCAGAATGCCTGTCCCGGTGCTGGCGCCTGTGGTGGAATGTATACGGCAAATACCATGTCGTCTGCTATTGAAGCCTTAGGAATGAGTTTGCCATACAGTTCTTCAAATCCTGCATTAAGTCAGGAAAAAAGAGACGAATGTCTGGCAGCCGGTGCTGCAATAAAAATATTATTAGAAAAAGATATCAAACCAAGGGATATCATGACGCGTAAAGCTTTCGAAAACGCCATTACAATTGTTGCCGTTTTAGGAGGTTCTACAAATGCAGTAATGCACTTAATTGCAATGGCTCATGCGGTTGATATCGAAATTACGCTGGATGATTTTCAGGCAATCAATGATAAAACACCAGTATTGGCGGACATGAAGCCAAGTGGAAAATATATGATGGAAGATATTCATGCTGTAGGAGGTATTCCATCAGTAATGAAATATTTACTGAAAGAAGGATTAATTCACGGAGATTGTCTGACGGTAACCGGAAAAACTGTTGCAGAAAACTTAGCAAGCATTCCGGATTTACAAGATGGACAGCAGGTGATTCATGAAATTCAAAAAGCTTTAAAACCAACCGGAAACATTCAGGTTTTATACGGAAATCTTGCTTCTGAAGGTGCGGTTGCAAAAATCAGCGGAAAAGAAGGAGAATATTTTGAAGGTCCGGCTGTTGTATTTGAAGGTGAATTTGAAGTAATTCCGGGACTTGAGGCCGGAAAAATAAAACCGGGTAATGTAGTCGTCATCAGGTATTGTGGACCAAAAGGTGGTCCGGGAATGCCTGAAATGCTAAAACCGACATCGGCCATTATTGGCGCCGGATTAGGAAGCAGCGTTGCACTGATTACAGATGGCCGATTCTCGGGAGGTTCACATGGATTCGTGGTAGGACACGTAACACCCGAGGCTTATGATGGTGGTGGTATTGCACTGGTTAAAGATGGTGATTTGATTGCTATTGATGCCGTGAAAAACACGATCGATCTGAAAATATCTGATGAAGAATTTGCGGCTCGAAAAGCGAGTTGGGTTCAGCCTCCTTTAAAAGTTACCAAAGGAGTTTTGCTTAAATATGCCAGATCGGTTTCAAGCGCTTCCACAGGTTGCGTGACCGATAAATAGTATTCAATTACATTTCAAAAAATTAATTTCAAAATTCAAAAAAATGAAGGAATTATTGAAAGAAGAAAATATAGATCTCAACTCCGCTTCATTTGAGGATTGGAGCAAAGAAAAAGATACCAAAATGGGAAAGATAAAAATATCAGGCGCTGAAGCTGTTATAAGATGTTTGTTAGCAGAAGGAGTAGACCTGGTTTATGGTTATCCGGGAGGAGCGATCATGCCGGTTTATGACGAATTATATAAATTTCAGGAGCAGCTGCACCATGTTTTAGTACGCCACGAACAAGGTGCAACACATGCGGCTCAGGGATATGCCAGAGCTACAGGAAAAGTTGGAGTCGCCATTGCTACTTCGGGACCGGGAGCAACCAATTTAGTTACCGGAATTGCAGATGCTCAGATTGATTCAACGCCAATGGTTTGTATCACAGGGCAGGTTGGGAAACATTTATTAGGTTCCGATGCCTTTCAGGAAACCGATATTATCGGAATTTCAACTCCTGTTACCAAATGGAATTACCAGATTACCGAAGCTTCAGAGATTCCTGAGATCATTGCAAAAGCATTTTATATTGCACGTTCCGGTCGTCCGGGACCTGTTTTAATTGATATTACTAAAAATGCTCAGTTTGATGAGTTTGAGTTTAGTTATGAAAAATGCACGGGAATCAGAAGTTATGTTCCGGTTCCAAAATTAAAATTAGATAAGGTGGCGGAAGCTGCTGCAATAATCAATAGTGCTAAAAAACCTTTCATCGTTTTTGGCCAGGGAATTATTCTGGGTCAGGCCGAAGAACAGTTAAAAGCATTTATCGAAAAATCAGGAATTCCGGCTGGATGGACGATTTTAGGACTTTCAGCCTTACCGACAGATCACCCTTTAAATGTGGGAATGTTAGGAATGCATGGGAATTACGGGCCTAATTTACTAACAAACGAATGTGATGTTTTAATTGCATTAGGAATGCGTTTTGACGACCGTGTAACAGGTGATTTGAAAACCTATGCCAAACAGGCAAAAGTAATTCATTTTGAAATTGATCCGGCGGAAGTCGATAAAAACGTAAAAACAGAAGTAGCGGTTTTAGGAGATGTCAAAGAAGCATTAAATGCATTATTGCCTTTAATCGATAGCAATTCTCACACGGCCTGGCACAATGAATTCAAAGAAAAACATCAAATCGAATTTGATTCGGTTATAAAGGAAGAATTAAATCCGACAAATAATAAAGGAATTTCAATGGGAGAAACCATCGAAATGATCAATAAACACTCCAAAGGGGATGCGATCATGGTTTCAGATGTGGGGCAGCACCAGATGTTTGCCTGTCGTTATGCGAAATTTAATACAACCAAAAGTAATATTACTTCCGGTGGTTTAGGGACCATGGGATTTGCATTACCGGCTGCAATCGGAGCTAAAATGGGAAGACCGGACCGCGAAGTGGTAGCTATTATTGGTGATGGTGGTTTTCAGATGACTATTCAGGAATTGGGCACCATTTTTCAGACCAAAGTCCCTGTGAAAATTGTGGTACTAAACAATGAGTTTCTCGGAATGGTGCGTCAGTGGCAGGAATTGTTTTTTGATAACCGATATGCGTCAACAAATATGATTAATCCAAATTTTGTGGCAATTGCCGAGGGCTATTACATTAAATCTAAAAAAGTAACAAAACGTGAAGATTTAGACGCAGCTGTCGCAGAAATGATGGCTTCGAAAGATTCTTATTTCCTGGAAGTTATGGTTGAAAAAGAAAACAATGTATTTCCGATGATTCCAACAGGAGCATGTGTTTCTCAAATTAGATTAAGCTAAAATAGAAGTTTCAAGTTTTAAGTTTCAAGTTTCAGGTTCTCAGCAACGTGAAACCTGAAACCTGAAACAAAATAAACTTTAAACAAAAATTACATGGAAGATAAAACATTTACCATATCGGTATATTCGGAAAATAACGTGGGGTTATTGAATAGGATATCAGGAATATTCTTAAAGCGTCACATTAATATATTAAGTCTAAACGTTTCAGAATCAGAAATAGAGAATGTTTCAAGATTTATCATTGTAGTGAATACAACTGAAAAATGGGTTCAGAATATTGTTGGACAAATTGAAAAACAAATTGAAGTCATTAAAGCATTTTATCACACCGATGAAGAGACTATTTATTTGGAAAATGCCTTATTCAAAATTGCTTCAGGTTTATTATTTGATGAAAAACAAATTCAGAATATCATCAAAGAAAGTCAGTCGACAATCGTAACGGTTTCCCGGGATTTCTTTGTGATTTCAAAATCAGGAAGACGTTCTGAAATTGAAGAATTATATGCAAAATTCAAACCGTATGGCATCATGCAGTTTGTACGTTCGGGAAGAATATCGGTTTCCAAAGAGAAAATGGAAATCTCAACAATGCTGGAAACTCTTAAATAGTATCAATTATTAAATTACAACATTCATTAAATATTATTAAAAAAATGGCAAATTATTTCAACACACTACCACTTAGATTACAATTAGAACAATTAGGCGTTTGCGAATTTATGGAGCAATCAGAATTTGCAGACGGAATTGCAGCTTTGGCCGGAAAAAAAGTTGTGATTGTAGGTTGTGGTGCACAAGGTTTGAATCAGGGTTTAAACATGAGAGACTCCGGATTGGATATTTCATACGCACTTCGTGCCGATGCAATCGCTGAAAAAAGAGCTTCTTATAAAAATGCAACCGAAAATGGTTTTAAAGTGGGGACTTATGAAGAATTAATTCCAACAGCCGATTTAGTTTGTAACCTGACTCCGGATAAGCAACATACCGCTGTTGTTACTGCAATTATGCCATTAATGAAAAACGGTTCTACATTGGCTTATTCCCACGGATTTAATATTGTGGAAGAAGGAATGCAGATTCGTAAAGATATTACGGTAATCATGTGTGCCCCAAAATGTCCGGGTTCTGAAGTTCGTGAAGAATATAAAAGAGGTTTTGGTGTACCAACCCTTATCGCTGTACACCCTGAAAATGATCCGAACGGTTTTGGTTTAGATCAGGCAAAAGCATATGCTGTAGCTACTGGCGGACATAAAGCAGGAGTTTTGAAATCATCTTTTGTTGCTGAAGTAAAATCAGATTTAATGGGAGAACAAACCATCCTTTGTGGTTTGTTGCAAACCGGCTCTATTTTATGTTTTGATAAAATGGTTGAAAAAGGAATTGATCCGGCTTATGCTTCAAAATTAATTCAATACGGATGGGAGACGATCACAGAAGCTTTGAAACATGGAGGAATCACCAATATGATGGACCGTCTTTCAAATCCTGCAAAAATCGAAGCTTACGAATTAGCTGATGAACTGAAAGATATTATGCGTCCTTTGTTTCAAAAACATCAGGATGATATTATTTCCGGCGAATTTTCAAGAACAATGATGATCGACTGGGCTAATGATGATGTAAACTTATTAAAATGGAGAGCTGCAACCGGAGAAACGAACTTCGAAAAAACAGCTCCACAGGAAGCTCCAATTGCGGAACAGGAATATTTTGACAACGGAGTTTTAATGATCGCAATGGTGAAAGCCGGAGTTGAACTGGCTTTTGAAACTATGACAGAAGCAGGTATCATCGAAGAATCGGCTTACTACGAGTCTTTGCATGAATTGCCATTGATCGCCAATACGATTGCAAGAAAAAAATTATTTGAAATGAATCGTGTTATTTCGGATACGGCAGAATATGGCTGCTATTTATTTGACCATGCCTGTAAACCGTTACTGACTGAATTCATGAAAAAAGTAGAAACAAATGTAATAGGAAAACCATTCTCTACTTCAAACGGAGTAGATAATGCTGTTTTGATTGCAGTAAACAAAGAAATCCGTCAGCATCCTATTGAAGAAGTAGGAGCATGGTTGAGAGAATCTATGACTGCAATGAAAAAAATTGGATAATAAATTGGGAATTACCACACAATCGACTGTGATGGGATTTGCACTGTATCTCTGTTTTATGTAATATTTTGAATTAGTAAGCACTTATTAAGATTATATGGATATAGATGCATATTGTATTCACTTAACTTCTTATGTGAGTTTGTAAGTTAAGTGAAGGTAATCCCGAATAATGGGGTATGTTTAGTAATAAATGTACTGGTATGGATTTCTATATTAATTAATAATGATGCTGCTATTTTCAAAATAGAACAAAAGCATAGTAATGCAGTATTACAAAAAAAAAATTAATTGTTATTGAAATTGTTAAAAAGAAGAAGGCATGATATTTATATATTGTGCCTTTTTTGTGATAATCAATTTATCATAAAACCTTAATTTTTATATTAAATTCATAAAAAAACTACATTTTTTTTAATATATGTTTTTTTATGCTAAAATTTATGAATTAAATAATTTTAAGAATACGCTGATATTTAATACATTTATAAAAAAATTCCAAAAACATATGAGTTATTATAAAATTGAAAATTTAGAACAATATTTTAAACATTACAATAAGTCAATAAGGGAACCGAGGAAATTTTGGGGGAAAATAGCAGAAGAAAATTTTACCTGGTACCAACAATGGGAAAAAGTTGTAGATTTCAATATGGCTGATGCTGAAGTAAAATGGTTTACTGAAGCAAAAGTAAATATTACTAAAAATTGCATCGACAGACATTTAAGCAAAAGAGGAGAAAAAACAGCAATTATTTTTGAACCAAACGATCCTTCTGAAACAGCTTTACATATAACATACAACGAACTTTACGAACGCGTGTCAAGAATGGCCAACGTTTTGCGTGAGCAGGGAGTTCGCAAAGGAGACAGAGTTTGTATTTACTTACCAATGATTCCGGAATTAGCAGTGGCTGTATTGGCCTGTGCCAGAATCGGAGCCATTCACTCGGTAATTTTTGCGGGATTTTCAGCATCTGCCGTATCGGCAAGGATTAACGATTGCGAATGCAAAATGGTAATTACGTCAGACGGTGGTTACAGAGGAAACAAAACAATTGACCTGAAAGGAATTGTAGATGAAGCTCTTGATACTTGTCCATCTGTTTCTAAAGTTTTAGTCGTTAAAAGGACTCAGACAGAAGTTAAAATGAAAGACGGTCGTGACATTTGGTTACAACCTTTATTAGATGCTGCTATAGATAATAGTGTTGCTGAGATCATGGACGCTGAAGATCCTTTGTTTATTTTATATACTTCGGGATCAACAGGAAAACCTAAAGGAATGGTGCATACCACGGCCGGATATATGGTTTATACCGCTTATACTTTTAAGAATGTTTTCAGCCACGAAGAAAATGATATTTTCTGGTGTACGGCAGATATTGGCTGGATCACAGGTCACTCTTATATTTTATACGGACCTTTACTAAACGGAGGAACAACCGTAATTTTCGAAGGAGTTCCGTCTTATCCGGATTTCAGCCGTTTTTGGGATATTATCGAAAAACATAAAATTACACAGTTTTACACAGCACCAACGGCAATCCGTTCACTAGCAAAAGAGAGTTTAGATTATATTCAAAAATATCCTCTGAAATCACTTAAAGTTATTGGATCTGTTGGAGAGCCAATTAATGAGGAAGCATGGCACTGGTTCAATGATCACGTTGGAGATAAAAGATGCCCTGTTGTAGATACCTGGTGGCAGACGGAAACCGGTGGAATCATGATTTCTCCGATTGCGTTTGTAACACCAACAAAACCAACGTATGCCACTTTACCATTACCTGGAATCCAGCCTGTTTTGATGGATGAAAAACGTAATGAAATTGAAGGAAATCAGGTGGTAGGAAGTTTATGCATTAAATTTCCATGGCCGGGAATCGCCAGAACAATCTGGGGAGATCATGAACGTTATAAAGAAACTTATTTTTCTGCTTTTCCGGGGAAATATTTCACAGGTGACGGCGCTTTGAGAGATGAAGTAGGATATTACAGAATTACGGGAAGAGTGGATGATGTGGTTATCGTTTCCGGACATAATTTAGGAACGGCTCCTATTGAAGATGCTATTAATGAGCATCCTGCAGTTGCAGAATCTGCCATTGTTGGTTTCCCTCATGAAATAAAAGGAAATGCCTTATACGGTTATGTGATTCTGAAAGAAACAGGAGAAGTCAGAAATAAAGAAAATTTATCAAAAGAAATCAATCAGTATATTTCAGATCATATCGGGCCAATTGCGAAATTAGATAAAATTCAATTCGTTTCGGGATTGCCAAAAACACGTTCCGGAAAAATCATGCGTAGAATTCTGCGTAAAATTGCGGAAGGAGATTTTTCTAATTTTGGAGATACTTCAACTTTACTGAATCCTGAAGTTGTCGAAGAAATTACAAAAGACAGAATCGCTTAATTAAAATCGTCTTTATCAGATTTTAAAACATAGAAATAAAAATGCCTCTTAATTTTAAGAGGCATTTTTTATATAATCAGTTTCCAAAACCGAAAATCCTGTCAGACTGAGCGAAGTCGAAGTCCGTCATGCAGAATCACTTTGCGGAAGCTTCGACTTCGCTCAGCCTGACATCGTTTTATTTATTTAATTCCCAAACGGGATTTTAACTTCAAAAATAGTAACGCAATTCTGTAAGCTTCCTCGGAAGATGAATTACGGTCACTTTTTGGAATTTTATAAATATCGCATAAGTCATCTAGTGAAAACTGCTTATCGTTGATATCCATTAATTTTCTATACATCATATCCACGTCCAGCGCTTCATTTTTTAATCTTCCGCAATCCAGACGCTCTAAGGCAGTATTAATCATTTCGACGTCAAAATTAATATGATGTCCCACTAAAACAGCATTGCCCAAAAAATTGATAAAAGCTTCAATTGCTTTAGGTTCTTCCATTTTTATCATTTTACTTTCAATAATAAATTCATTTGAAAGTCCGTTGTCTTCCAAAAACTTATATTGCAGTAAAACAGATTCAAAGCTATCCTTAATTACAACGCTGTCATCAACTACAGTAAAAGCGCCCAAGGATAAAATCACATCCTTATTCGGGTTCAAACCAGAAGTTTCTGTAGATAAAACTACAAATCTATTGGGTTTAGTCTCGAATTTGGTCAGGTAATCTTTCCAGAAATCAGGATGTTCTTTGTTGATATTTTTAATCCAGTCCAGCATATTTTAGGAGAATTGTGTAAGTTGAAATTTGTTCTTAATTAATTCTTCAAGATCTTTCATTGGTGTTAAAGCATTTTTTAATTTTTCTTTATCATTTTTTGACATCTCTCTCAAATTTATAAATTGTCCCGAATCATCATTTTTCAAACCTTCAACAGTTCTGAATTTAGATAGTGTTAAAAAAGCTTCAGCGCAACTTAGATAGATTTCAGCATTTTTAGAATCCGTTATCGCCAATTGCTTGAATCGTAAATACGTATTCTGTATTCCTTTTATATTTGAATTCAAAATTAACAAACGGGCACCATCAATTAAAGGCATCAGGGCACGCGTTTTTATATCGAATTTTCCTTTATGCGGCCCATCTTCTTCTACAAGGAATTTTTTGAAGAAACTCAATGGCGAATTTTTCTTTAAGGCATCATTACCCAGGAAATCAAAGAATAAAGTATTGTTTACGGCATTTTTAAAAATAACACTTTCTATCGCTTCTTCAATTTTAGGTTCTCCGAAAACAATTTCATAATCAAAGAAAATACTGCTCAGATCGTTGCTGTTTTCACCTGGAGTATTCATCCAGCTGTTGTATTGTTTCGTCCAGTCAGTCAATGACTTACACCAAAGCATATTACTTCCCATATGTCCGTTTGGACAAAGTTCATAACCTACTTTTTCCAGGATGGCAGTAGTTCTTTTTGCCAGTCGTAAAAAGTAATCTTTTACATCCCGGTATTTTTCAGGAGTAACATCTTCAAATATTAAAATGCTGTCCTGATCTGTTAATAAAAGCTGTTCTTTACGCCCCTGACTACCAATACTCAGCCACGCAAATCGGGCAGGAGGTGAGCCCAGATCTAAAATGGATAACTCCACAGATCGTTTTATAATGGCCAGGTTTATTTCACTTGCGATATTACTGACATGCGAAATCGGAATATTTTTCTGAATCGAATTCTGAATCAGATCAGACAAACGATCGCGTATTTGTTTTAAATCTTTTGGAAGTTGTGAACGTTTGATTTCTTTAATCAAAACTCCGGGATTACTGGCCTGGGCTACAATTAAATCGTGTTCAGATATAATTCCTTTTACAGCAGACTTACTCGTACCATCCTTAGTTACACATAAATGCGTTACATTGTGTTTCAGCATTAACAATTGTGCTTCGGCCAAAGAAACATTTTCTAATACTGTAACCACAGGCGAAGACATGATTTTGTCAATAGTTTCGGTAATAGGATAGCGGCCTGTCGCTATTTTTGATGATAAATCAGCATCCGTAACAATTCCAATCGGATGGTTTTTTTCACAGACTACAATATTATCTACCATTGCTTCAGTCATTAAAATGGCAACATCTTTTACAATGTGATGTGCTTCTGTTTTTAATGGCGAATTGTTATACGTAAGGGATTGTATGTACTGCATTTCTGACTGCTGATCTACGTAAAACGAAGTATCAGAAATCAGTTTTCCATTTGAGCTGACACTGTCCTTGGTATGTCTTGAATTTGTTGCAAAACTTTCCAGTAAAAAGTTTAAAACATCAGAATTATTAGCCACAAAAGGTCTGAAAACAGCTATGGGTATTGCATAAACAATAGTTTCTTCACGAGCCTTAGCGGTCATCATGTAGTTGTTTTTAGCAAAAAACGGACGCAGACCAAAAATATCACCTTCATGACATTTGTTTATAATTGTTTCTTCAGCATCAGCAATTGTCGTCAGATTTATAACCCCGGAAGCTACCACATAAAAACTGTCATGCAGGATATCATTGTTTTGAAATAATACCGCATGTTTTTCTAAGTTGATAACACGGATATTAGTTGCAATTTCAGATAATTCCTGAAAAGTCAGATTCTTAAATGGCTGATATTCTTTTAAAAAATCTGCAATATGCTCGGCAATTGTATTCATACGTTTATGATAATTTTTTTAAAGTATCGAATGTAAAAATAATAAAATAAACTCTTACAATGAAAGCATCTGTGCGATTTTAAACAAAACTAGGAATATGGTATTCAGGAAGCATAAATTTCCCTTTTTGTTATTTCAAATTACTAATTGTGAAGTATTTTGTAATTATGTAATATTGTTTTGATTTGCAATTGCTGCAATTATCTAATTTAAAGTAGTTTCTAAATATTCTATTTTACATAATATAAATTATAGTTCATTTGTGATGTAACTAATTAACACTACCAAATGGCTTTAAAACGTTCCTCTTTAGAGAATTACACGCTATTACTTGTAGAATTAAACAAGATGCGTCACACAAATTTCAATGCAAAAACATTTTTAAAAAAAATGCGTAAATTTTGCAAAACCTCTCATTTAAAGTTTAAAACATTATTTCTAAGAATCCGTGGTTCAAATATAGAAATTACAATTCGAGTCAAAACTTCTTAAACATTTGCATAACTGGTGTAAAAATGTTGGATTTGATTATCAATACATTAATATTTACAATAGAAAAACTGGTAATTATATCGCTCGGCAATACTCTAATGATTATATAATAGATAAGCCTTTGTATTGATTTACAAAGGCTTTTTATCTGGGTTAAATTTGGGGTCTTCAACATTTACCAATGTTTTTATTAAGGCAAGCGTATTGTATATAATTAAGATTACACATAAAATAAATACGCTGTCAATTACATATGTTCTGAACAGATAAATAATATGAACAAAGCAATGTAGAGATACTATTGGAATTATAATGTAATTTGCTGTTTTATCAAAAGTATTGAAGCTCCAGAAAAATTTTACAACAAAACCCATTATTAAAATTGTCAATGTTGTACCTAGTAAAAGCATTATAATAAATCCTGCTATAAATGAAATAGATTCTAAATGTGCTAAATAATTTGCGCACCTATTTATTACATCGTATAAACCGTAAGTAAATAATAAAATAGAAAATAAATAGATTGCGAATTTTAATATATTTTTCATTTAAAACTTTATTTTTTTAAGGCTAATATATAAAATATATGAATTTTTCAAACGGTATAATTATTTATTCTTTTATAACAATTTATAAATCATAGTTCAAAATATATGTGTTGACTGACAGACACCGGCTTCATTTATTTGTCCTTCTTTGCATTCGCAGATACTATATCTTATTCAGAAATCTCATATTCTGAAAAACAAATTACTTTATTTTAAATATGAGATTTATACGAATCCAAATTCATACTATTTACAGCTTTAAATTTTCTCGTATTTGAGAAATAAAATTTTTAAATTTCAAATAACGGATTTATATGCGTTCAAATAAAAAAGCATCACATAGTATGTGATGCTTCAAATTTCTCCTATTTGAAAATTATTTTATTTTTTTTCAAATAAACAGATTTTCAAGTGAAATTACTTTAAGTATTCTTTTCAATATCGCTTAATTATTCTAGGTAAAAATCTTATATTTGACATTTATGATAAATATTAATATGCTGGAAAAGAAAATACATCAGGGTCGAAATATAAAGCGTTTTCGTGAAATGCTGGGTATAAAACAAGAAGTCCTGGCCTATGAATTGGGTGATGACTGGAATCAGAAGAAAATTTCTCTTTTGGAGCAGAAAGAATTGATTGAAAATGATATTTTAGACCAGGTTGCTAAAATTCTTAAAGTGCCTGCGGATGCTATAAAGAATTTTGATGAAGAACAAGCGATAAATATAATCTCAAACACTGCCTCTTTTGATAATTGCCAACAACCAGCTTTTTTTAATAACCAGCCTACCTTCAATCCTTTAGATAAAATGGTAGAGCTTTACGAGCGTATGCTTGAACAGCAAAAGGAAATGATAGACAGATTGGAGAAATTGATTCGGGAGAAATAGTCTTAAGGTTGTTAGCTTTTCTACTCGGATAACTTTGTCAGAATCGCTTCTTTTGGAATCAAATCAGATCCGCCTCTTTTACTCAACTGTATAACTCCGTCATTGACAAATAAAACCGCACTAGTTGAAGCTCCGTCTTTTGTCTTTATGGTAATCTGAGCTTTTTCTCCCAGAACATAAACATAGCCGGTGACTTCCATAATTCCGCTATTTAGCTTTTCGTCTTTACCGGTAACTTCAGCAGTTCCGAAAATTTTACTGTTTGACTGCGCTATATTCAAATTTAAAATATATTTCTTATTACAGTTCGTGCAATTTTCGTTGCTCCAGGTCCCTGTAAACTGATTGGTTTGGGAATATGCGGAAAAAGATATAAATGCTATAATCAAAATGATTTTTCTCATACAGGTGAAAACTTTTAAAAATAATTGAATTTCAAATATAAATGAAAAAAGCATCACTTTCGTGATGCTTTAAGTTGTTTCGGCACTATATTTATTTAATTTTTTTCAGGTACACTGATTTTCCGTTTAACGAAACATTGATTTCATTATTTTTTTCAGAGAAAGTTGTTCTTAAAGCATTTCCTTTAAAGATCTGTACATCTCCCCAAACTTTTCCTGTTTCATCTGAAACATATTCAAATAATAATTTTTTATTATCAGGCTCAATTCCTAATTTATAGCTTGAAAATTTTGAAGTTGTTAAATTGAATTCCTGTTGTGTGTCAATGATTTTGCCATCAGCATAGAAATTGGTAACGGATTTGTTTAAGGTAATGTCCGGATAATATTTATTTACCATTTCAAGTAAAGCATACTGATCTGCATTTGCTTCTTCAATTTTTGTGGTAATAGATTGTCCAAATGAAATTGTTGTAAAAATAAGAGCCAATAGTAAAGTGAATTTTTTCATAAATTTTAATTTTAAGGGTTAAAGTTTCAAAATATTTTCTAAAACTTACATAATAACCATTTTTTATACAAAATGTAATTATTATATGCAACAAGGTACTAAATATTTATCTTTGCACGAAATAAAAAGCAAAATTTTAAGAAAATGACAACAAAAAAATACATTAAGCTTATCCTGATTTTGGGTTCTTTAACAGCACTTGGGCCTTTTTCGATTGATATGTATCTGCCTGGATTTTCAGGTATTGCAAAAGACCTGCATACTACTGTAGCCAAAGTTTCAATGAGTTTATCCAGTTATTTTATTGGAATTTCTGCCGGACAATTGCTTTACGGACCTTTATTAGATCGTTTTGGCCGAAAAAAACCATTATTTATTGGTTTGATGATTTATATACTTGCTTCATTGGGATGTGTTTACGTGAGAGATATTGATTCTTTTATATTTTTGCGTTTTATTCAGGCTGTTGGCAGTTGTGCTGCGACGGTTGCTTCTGTAGCAATGGTCAGGGATTTGTTTCCTGTAAAGGACATTCCGAAAGTATTTTCGTTATTGATGCTTGTTCTTGGGCTATCACCAATGCTGGCACCCACAATTGGTGGTTATGTAACGGAAGATTACGGCTGGCATATCGTGTTCTTAATCCTGATGTTTATGGGGATCGCTATTTTGATTGCTTCACAGATTGGTTTGCCGAACAGTTACAAACCGGATTCTTCAATTTCGCTGAAACCGAAACCAATTATTTCTAACTTTATAAAGGTACTTAAGGAACCTCAGTTTTACACTTATGCGTTTACAGGCTCGATTGCTTTTTCAGGCTTATTTACGTACGTAGCGGCCTCTCCTATCATTTTTATGGATATTTACCATGTTAATGCTAAAACGTACGGCTGGATTTTTGCCTTTATGTCGGTCAGCTTTATTGGTTCAAGCCAGTTAAATTCACTTTTACTGAAGAAATTTTCAAGTGAGCAAATGATTTTCGGAGCCTTAATCGCACAATCTGTTATAACGATTCTTTTCCTGATTCTTTCCTTAAATAATTTGCTGGGCCTTTACGAAACTATCGGAATGTTATTTTTGTTTCTGGCTTGTTTGGGAATCTCAAACCCAAATACTGCAGGACTTACAATGGCTCCTTTTGCTAAAAATGCCGGAAGTGCTTCCGCTTTGATGGGCGCTATTCAGTTAGGTCTTGGGGCTTTAGCTTCTTTCGCTGTCGGAATTTTTGTAAAGGATTCCGTAGCACCTATGGTTCTTATTATGACCGTAACTACCATTATTGCCTTTATTGTTTTGAATGTTGGTAAACGTTTTATTACACAAAAAGTTGAAGTAACAGCAGGAGACGACACTGTAATCGGGCATTAAAAGGACAATAATTTTCAATTTTTTTAAATTCCAAATTCCAATAAAAAAGCCAGAATTTAATAAACTCTGGCTTTTTTATGCTTTTCAAATTTCGTAACACGTTTGGAATTTGGAATTTAAAAAAATTGAAAATTACCTTTTTTTAGCTTCTTTTATCGGGTCTGATAATCATTCTAAGCGACTGATCGCTGGCGAAATACGCTACCATCCAGTTCCAGAACGTATTTAATCTGTTTCTATAAGTTATTAGCGAGATCAGGTGAATAAACAGCCATATAATCCAGGCAAAGAATCCTTTGAAATGCCATTTTGGGCTTGGCAGATCAACTACAGCTTTATTTTTTCCTATAATGGCCATTGAACCTTTATCATTGTAAGTAAAAGGTTTAAGAGTCTTGTTTTTAATAATTGCTTTAAAGTTTTTAGCTAAATTGAGTCCTTGCTGAATCGCAACTTGTGCTACCTGGGGATGCCCGTCAGGAAATTTTGAATCTCCGGCTAAAATTGCGGTATCGCCGATCGCGTAAATATTCTCAAGTCCGTTTACTTTGTTATACTGATCGGTTGCCATTCGACGACCACGGCCATAACTTTCTTTTGGAATTCCTTCAAAAATTTTAGCAGAAACTCCTGCGGCCCAAATCAGGTTTTTGGTTTTGATGGTTTCGCCATTTTCGAAATAAACAGTGTCATCAATATAATCCGTCACGCGGCTGTGTAATTTCACGACAACGCCCAAATTGGTAAGTGCTTCCAAGGTATCTTTTTGAGAAGCTTCGCTCATTGGTGCGAGTAAAGCATCTCCTCCATCTACTAAATAAACATTACTGGCTGATGTTTCCAGTTCCGGATATTCTTTTAGCAGAATATTTTTTCGCATTTCGGCAAACATCCCTGAAACTTCCACTCCAGTAGGTCCCCCACCGGCGACAACAATAGTCAATAATTTGCGGCGTTTGCGGATATCTTTGGTGATTGCTGCTTTTTCAAGGTTTTTAAGCAGTGTATTACGCATTTCGATGGCATCATTTAAGGTTTTCATCGGAATAGCATTTTTCATTACGTTTTCCATTCCAAAATAGCTTGTTTCGGCACCTGTGGCAAAAACAAGGTAATCGTAGTTCAGTTCTCCATTATTAAGGATGATTTTATTTTCGGAAGGAACTACGGAAAGTAATTCCCCAAGACGAAATTGAAGATTCTTTTTACCGGCAAAAAATTTTCTGAAGGGATAACTGATACTTGAAGGTTCTAAAAAAGCGGTGGCAACCTGGTATATAAGTGGTGGGAAAAAATTATAATTGTTTTTGTCTACAAGCGTTACTTGTATCTGAGGCTGATTAACAAGTTCTTTCGCGAGATTCAAACCTGCAAAACCACCTCCAATAATGACTATTTTCATATATATTGTTTTACGAATAAGATTATTTTCTTTTAAATCACCTTAAAAGTACAACATAAATTAACAGTTACAAAGTCATTAGAACTTACTTTTTGAATTTTTTAACAGGTTTTTCTACTACATCGATTTTGTTTTGCAAAACATAATTGGCTAACAATTTTTCGATCAGTTCGTCTTTGGTTAAATGATGAAAGACAGTTTTTACTTTTGTTTTTAAATCAGCAGAAATCTCCTGATTGGGCTTTGTTTTGAAGATTTGTTTCGCCCATAACAAGGTATTATTCTCTTCTAAACTAACTACGGAAGGTTTCTGAAACTTAGTGAATTTGATCCCCAGTTCTTTTTCGAATTCCGGAATTTCAATTACTTCTTCCTCTTGCAAAACGGTTAAGGAAAGTCCCTTTGCTCCTGCTCTTGCTGTTCTGCCGCTGCGGTGTACATAATTTTCATACGTATCCGGCAGATGGTAATTTACCACATAAGCAATTTCTTTTACATCAATTCCTCTTGCCGCCAAATCTGTGGCTACCAGAATATTAATATGCCCTTCACGAAATTGTTCCATGATTCTGTCACGAATTCCCTGCGATAAACTTCCGTGCAACGCTCCTGATGAAAAACGATTAATAGCCAGATTTTTGGCTAATTTATTGACTGCAGCTTTGGTTTTACAGAATATAATCCCGCGTTGGCCTTCTTTTGAATTTAGGAAATGCATTAAAACGTCCAGTTTTTCAATGGGGTCCACAATGATATATTCGTGATCTATTCCCTGGTTCCCAACAGTTTCCATATCGGCACTCACCTGAACTACATTCTTATTTAGGTAATTCTGAATCAATTGCTTGATTGTTCCCGGCAAGGTAGCGGAGAATAATAAAGTGCGATGTTTTTTAGGAAGTTCCGCTACAATTTCGTCTAAACTTTCTTTTAGGATCGAAACCATTTCATCGGCTTCGTCTAAAACTAAGTATTGGGTTTGTTTTAAATCGATGGCTTTACGCTGAATCAAATCGATTAAACGTCCCGGAGTGGCTACCACAATATGTGTGGGCTGCGTAAGACGTTCTATTTGCGGTTTTATTGGAATTCCACCGCAAGTTGAAGCGATAGATATGTTTGGAATATGTTTTCCAAAATCCTCTAAATTTCTAAAAATCTGTTGCCCAAGTTCTCTGGTCGGGACCAGAATGATGGCCTGAACAATGGGTAATTCTGTATTTATTAATTGCAACAAAGGCAATCCGAAAGCAGCTGTTTTACCTGTTCCGGTTTTGGCTAAACCTACTAAATCATGATTTTCAGCTAAAAGAAGCGGAATCGTTTTTTGTTGAATTTCTGTTGGTTCAACGATATTCAATTCGCTTAACGTTTTTAAAATGGGTGCTGAAATTCCTAATGCTGAGAATGGTTTAGACATGTTTTGTTTTTGTTATTGTTTTTTGTTTCAAGTTTCAAGTTTCAGGTTATTGTAATCTACATCTAACCTGAAACCTGAAACTTTTTTTAACCTTTCCGGAATCAATCCGGCTCGTTCATGATTTTTTCACGGTATTTTTTACCGATTAACAGCACCATTTTTAATTTATAATCGTCAACTAGCCATTCACGGTAATTTTTACTGCACTGGCTCAGGCATTTTGCATAACGTTTGATACGGCATTCGATATCATCATCCAGTTCTTTACCAAGAGCTTTTGCTTCCTGTAAAGTTTCACTGTTATCCACACACATTGCGGCATGTTGCTCTAATGACTTGTCTAATACTACTTTAGAACGTAAATTTTGTTTAATGATTAGTTTATGTTCTTCATCAACATCAAAAGTAACGTCGGCAGTTTTACTGAATTTGGCACGTAATTCCGGAGGCATGCTGTATTTGAAATACAACTCTATTTCGGTATCATCACGAAGATTTTCTAAATAAAATTCCGGTGATTTAAAAATATGCTGCCAGTTAACCGGCTCGCTCCATAAACCAAAACGTGCTGCATTATTCCCTAAATCAATCACTGTAAACTCATCTTTACCAGGTAATTTACGAGATCCGCGACCAATCATCTGGTAGTATAAAGTTAAAGATTTTGTAGCTCTGTTTAAGATAATAGTCTCCACGGTAGGCTCATCAAAACCAGTGGTTAAAATTCCAACCGAAGTTAAGATCGCGTCCGGAGTTTTCTTGAACCATTGCAAAATATCTTTACGTTCTTCAGAACTACTGGTATTATCCAGGTGCCTGATATCGTATCCTGCTTCCCTGAAGGTTTCATATACATACAAAGATGTATGGATACCGTTGTTGAAAATCAGTGTTTTTTTACCTAATGAACGCTCTGTATAAGCATGCAGTAATTTTTCCTGCATGACCGTATTGGTATATAAATCATCGGATGATTTTACGGTATAATCTCCGTTAATACCCACTTTTAGAGACGTCAGACCCACATCATAGCTATAGGTTGTAGCACGCGCCAAAAATCCTTTGTCAATCAATGAACTAATGGTGTCTCCCACAATAAGTTCGTCATAACTTTGGTGCATGGGTAATTTGATATTCGAACTCAAAGGTGTTGCAGTTACTCCAAGAATAAAAGCATTTTTGAATGAGTTTAATAATTTACGGAATGAATTGTAATGCGCCTCATCAATAATAACCAAACCGATATTATCCAGATGTAATTTTTCATCATTGATACGGTTTTTTAAAGTTTCAACCATGGCCACAAAACACGAAAACTCGTTTTGATCCGGTAATTCTTTTACTTTACTGTTGATTATTTTATTAGAAACACCAAAGCCTTTCAGCATTTTTGAGGTCTGTTTGCAAAGTTCGATACGATGCGTTAAAACCACTACTTTTTTGTCATTATTCGCTAAGTAACGACGAACAATTTCGGAGAAAATAACTGTTTTCCCTCCACCTGTTGGTAGTTGATACAATAAATGATGTTGAGCAGGAGCATTGTCTAAACGATCAAAAATGGCGTCAATGTCGCCTTTTTGGTAAGCATAAAGTTCTTTTTTCTCTTCTCTTTCTATTTCTAAAGTGTTTTGAGACATTGTAAATTTTTGGATTTTTGCAAAAGTACACCTAAAAAACAGTTATTCATCTTATTTTAACGTAAAATAAATGATTCTTTTTAATAAGATTTTTTATGGGAAGTGTTTTTATTAGTCGATTTTGTCTAAAATTGTCTCAAAATCATGCCTGTTTTTCCATTTTTGTTGCATTGTTTCTTGTTCGACCGCAATTATTCGGGGCTTAAATTCATTCAAAATGCCGTTCGAAATTGTAAAATTCACCGCTTGTTCAAAGGAATTAAACATGCTTTTGTAGAACAATTCCTGCTTTATAAAATTTTGAGCCGAAAAGGTCTGGGCAATTTCAAGGTTAAACAACATTACGTCTGCAATCACAAAAGGATCTACTCCGAGTGAAATAAAATGCTTGATGTATTTTTGTGCCACAGAACGACGCATTTTTGCTTTTGGGCGCCATTTTGCATTGGGCTTTTTAATGGGAAAATATTCCTGCGAGATTTTAACCTTGCATTCCTGCAAAAGTTTATCTTCTTTTGGGTTAAAAGCAAAATCATAGTAGACTTTTACCGGACTAAATTTTTCGTACAATTCGATAATTTGTTCTTCGAGCTGTTCTTTATTTAATTCGGATAAATATTTTTTTAAATCGCGCTTACTCATTATCAAAGTTTAAGATTACAAAAGTAAATTACTTTTGGCATTCATACTCAAAATGCCATCGATAATACTTAATTTTGCCTGTATAAACTCAAAAAATAAATACATGCTCAAGATTTTTAAAGTTACAGCAATTTTAGAAGGAATCTCTTATTTAGTTTTATTTGCTAATATGCTTATTATCAAAACCAACAATCCGGAACTTTACCATACGCTCCTGCGTCCTCTGGGAATGGCGCACGGAGTATTATTTATTGGTTACATTGTATTGGCCTTTTTGTTGAAAAAACCTCAGAACTGGGACTTAAAAACTTTTGGAATTATTTTAATTGCTTCTCTTATTCCGTTTGGGACTTTTTATATCGAGAAAAAATACTTAGAAAATAATGCATAAGCTTTTGGATAAAATATTTAACTTTTTATATCCGATTTTCAGGGATTGGGGCATGAGCCGCAATTTCGCGTCTTATTTCAGCCTGTTTTTCAATATTATTATTTTAATCGCGCTGGCTTATATTATTTACTATGCAGCAAAATTTTTGCTGGTGACGTTAACGGCTATTTTTGCACAACGTACCAAAACAAAATTTGATGATTATCTCATTCAGAATAAAACGACCCGATATACCGCTTATCTGATTCCGTTTTTCTTTATTTATAAAGCGGTTCCGGTTATTTTAGATAAATACGAATACTGGGAATTGATTTTCGGTAAAATAGTAGGTGTTTATATTGTTTTGCTTGGATTATGGATTGTTCGTACGATTTTTAATTCGTTACGTGATTATTTAAAGCAAAAACCCGAGTACAGCGACAAACCCATTGACAGTTTTGTTCAGGTTATCATGATTGTCCTCTGGATATTCGGAGTTGCCATAATTATTTCGAAATTGTTTGGTATCAAACAAGGCGAACTATTAACTATTTTAGGAACACTTTCAGCAATTATTATCCTGATTTTCAGGGATACAATACTCGGATTTGTATCTAGTGTGCAGGTTGCGATAAATGATATGGTCCGAATTGGCGACTGGATTACGATGGATAAATTTGGTGCCGACGGAGATGTGATCGAAATTAACCTTACGACAGTAAAAGTCCGAAATTTTGATAATACGATTACAACCATTCCGACTTATGCTTTGAGTTCCGATTCTTTTCAGAACTGGCGCGGTATGCAAAAATCGGATGGGCGCCGTATTAAGAGGCATATTTTGATCAAAAGCAGCAGCATTCGTTTTTTAAATAACGAAGATCTGGATCTGATGAAAAAAGTGCAGCTTATCAGTTCCTACATAGAAACCAGACAGGCAGAAATTGAAAAATACAACGAACTGCGCGGAGTTGATAAATCATTGGCTCTAAATGGCCGTAATATGACCAATCTGGGATTATTTCGAAAGTATATCATGCAGTATTTGATGACACATCCCGGACTAAATAAAGATATGCACATCATGTGCCGCCAGTTACAATCTACGGCGCATGGAGTTCCTTTAGAAATTTATGCCTTTTCGAGCGATAAACGCTGGGCCAATTACGAATACATTATGGCTGATATTTTCGATCATGTAATGGCTTCAGTGATCTATTTTGATCTTGATATATTTGAACTGCCATCTCAAATTGGCCGATTGGATTGATTTTTTTTTACCATATAAGTCATTTGAGTCATTTAAGCTTTGCTTTAAACGGGCTGTATGGTTTGTTTCTTCGTTTTGATCGACCTATTGGAATATTTTTTTAACCATATAAGTCTTTTAAGTGCATATAAAATAAAACTTACATGTACTTAAATCACTTATATGGTTTTATTTTTTTGTTTGGATTTCTTCGAAGATAAAGGCTGAGTTATGGTATTCGATGGGAACATCAGGAACAAAACAGGGAAGATTAAAATAAGTTCCTATTACCCCTTTTCCTAAAAATAATTTATTGTCTTTTTTTAAAAGCGCTAAAGGCACCCTTTTCCAGCTTCCTCCAAAAGTCAGATAATGGTAATCGCCGCGTAAAGTATCTCCTTTTATATCGCCGCGTACATCTCCGGAGTCCTTCCCTACTCCATAATGCGAAATTTCATATCGGCCAAAGAATCGTTTATCATTCATGTTGATTTCCAGAACGGCAGTGTCTTTCTTATGCACGGCACGATAGAAAGCCTTTTGGTATTTTTCTTTTCCTTCTTTGGAATTGCACGAAAACACCAGAATGAAAAGGGCGAATGAAAGGAGAGTTTTAAGGATTTTTTGCATTTTTGTCGTTCTGTTTTTAAAACAATCTGTATTTAAGAGTATTGAAGTTTTGCTTACAAACGGTCTTTTACAAATTCAATCTGCGTTTTTCCGTGTGCCAGTGGTTTACCGCTTTCATCCAGATTGACCATAGTAGCGTTGTCGATTGTAATAATGATTTCGCGGGTCATCATGTTTCTAACGGCACATTTGAGTACGAGCGACGTATTTCCGAATTTGACTACATCAATTCCGATTTCGACAATATCCCCTTGTCTGGCGGAACTTTTGAAATTAATCTCGGACATGTATTTAGTGACTACTTTTTGATTCTGCAATTGAATGATACTGTACAGTGCCAGTTCTTCATCAATCCAGGACAATAAATGTCCGCCAAATAAAGTTCCGTTTGGATTTAAATCCTGAGGCTTAACCCATTTTCTGGTATGAAATCGCATATTTTTATTTTAGATAAAACAAAAATAGGTTTTTACTATCGGATTTTTTCTTTAATTTTAAAGAAAAAACATGACAGACAGAGACACTTTTTTAAAAGAATTCAGAGGCGAAACTTTAGGAACTGTAAGTGCTCAGTCTTCGGCAGATGAGCTGTTCCAGAATCAGACGATCAGGCCGGTTTTAAAACTCCAGAATGATCTTTTTATCGCTGCTTTTATCAACTATGTCAATAAAAACAAAGCTGATTTTTATTCGTATACCGTAGAAAAGAAATTACAAACCATCGAAAATTCGATCCAGAAAGACATTAAATTCAGAAACTCCCTGAAAGGAATGGTAATAGCACTTTTTACCGTTGAAGAATACAATACATACATTCAGAATTCATCGAGCTTAAACAAACGAATGATGAATTTACTAACTGAGCGTTTGAAAAGCCAGGTGCAGTTGTTTGAAAAGGTAGATGTGAAAAGTTAGATGTTGAGATGCAAGATGCAAGATGTGAGACTGAAAACTGTGACTGAGACTGCGACTGTAAACTGTGACTGAAAACTGAGACTAAAAAAAATAAGCCTTTCCATACAGAAAAGGCCTCTTTTGTGTGTGTGATTACTCTTTAGACAACATCAATTCCTTAATGTATTTCACGGGAGCGCTGCCGAAACTCAGGAATTTTTCATGAAATTTTTTCAGGTTAAAATCCTTACCTTGTTGCTTTTTAAGATCTTCTCTTAAATTATAAATTTCAGTATATCCGGTAAAATAAGAACACAACTGAACCTGTGATAAAGTGACACGTTTCCATTTGCCATCGGCTTCGGCTTGTTGCTGGAAGGCTTCTTTGGTTAACAAATCCAAAGCATCTCCTTTAGACATGTTCTTAGTATGAACGCTGATGTCCAGAATGGTATTGCAAGTCGTTCTTAAATTCCATTTATAATACATCAGCCACATTTCGTCAGAATTCTTGTAACCGCTTTCCAGCATCATTTTTTCGGCATAAACAGCCCATCCTTCTACCATGGCACCATTCCCAAGAATTGATTTTATAATACTTGGTGACTGGTTGCTGTAGACCAATTGTGTGTAATGTCCCGGAATCGCTTCGTGTATGTTTAAGATCTGAAGAATATAATCGTTGTATTCACGTAAATAGCTTTCAGAATTTTCTGCTGTCCAGCCGGACATGCTTCCTACATTGTAGTACGTATTTGCATTTTTATCATAAGGTCCCGGTGCCGAGATAGAAGCTCCCGCCACTCCGGCCATGTAAGCCGGCTCTTTGCGCACCACAAGCGGTTTTGAGGGATCGATGTACAATAAATCCTTTGCTTTTACATAAGCCGTTAGCTCCGGAATTTGTTTTTCAATTTCAGATTGAAATTTCTCCGGTGTTGTATGCTGTAGTGAAATTTTATCAATAACCTGTTTGATTAATTCTAATTTATCGGCTGGTTTTGGTGCAGTTCCTTTGTATTTAGTCCAAAGTTTGTCTGCAAGAACAAACATTTTGTCGTGCAGGTCTTTTTTATGATCAATTGCTATTTTATAAATCTGATCTACGTTGTATCCGGACTGAATGTCCAAATCGAATTTTTCAGCATACAATTCAGCTCCTAGTCTAAAAGAACGCGGCGTTTTATTCGGTAATTTTTTTAGCCAGTCTGCATAATCTTTAATTGCTTTTACGGCAACTTTGGCTTTGTCAAGCATTTCCTTTTTCTCCGCTTCCGTTAATTTACTTTTATCTAAAGCAGCACTTAGTTCTCCTTCAAAAACAGAGGATCCGCCTAAGTTTTGAGCAATAGCCAGTTCGGTATGTTCTATAGTCGGGTTTTTGATATTCTTTTTAGCTGCTTCATAATAGGCCGGAATTCCGTTCATCTTCGTATTAAAAGCTTTTAAACGAGTTTCCAGGCTATCGTAGCTTCCATTCAGAATTTCCGCAAAAGAACCACAAACATTGTATTCAGAAGGGTTCCATTGAGACGATTTCATTTTTGTGGTACTGAAAATAATACCGTCCATTTGATTTTTTATCATGTAGAAATCCGTTTTATTCTTATCTGATAAATCGTCAATATTATACTGTTTTAGGGAATCTAATTGTGCGGCAGCAAAATCAAGCTGTTTTTTTTCATCCTTACTATCGGGAATGACCAAAACACTGTCTAATTTATGGTAGCCGACACCTGAAGCCCAGCCCGGATAGACTTCCCAAAGGCTTGTAACAAAACCATCTTTATAGTGGTCGAATTTTTTATCTAAGGAAGTGTCGTCAGAACTTTTTGCACTTTTATTACAGGAAAGCAGTAATGTTACCGTACAAATGGAAAGAAGCAGTTTTTTCATAATTTATTATTTACTAATACTAAAGGTTTTAAGGTGCTCTAAAATAAGTCTAATATTGTAATAATTCCAATAAAACTTGTTCAAAACGGTTTTTAGGCAGAAACTGGTCTTCAAGTGCTTTTGTAAACGGGATTGGAGAATCCAGGCTCGCTACTCTTTTTACAGGAGCATCCAGATATTCGAAACATTCTTCCATGATTAAAGCTGAAATATCGCTTGCAATTCCGCCAAACAAAGTATCTTCCTGGTAGATAATTACTTTTCCGGTTTTTTTAACAGATGCAAAAATAGTTTCCGTATCCAATGGCTGTAAAGTTCTTAAATCAATCAGATCAGCTTCTATTTGCGGATTTTTAGCCAAAGTATCCAATGCCCAGTGAACAGGAGCTCCAAACGCAATAATGGTAATCGCGCTTCCTTCCTTTAATAAGGCAGCTTTTCCTAAGGGAATAGTATAATAATCTTCCGGAACATCCTGATAAACGCTTCGATACAGCTGTTTGTGTTCAAAAAACAAAACCGGATTCGGGTCATTGATCGAGGTATTCAATAAGCCTTTGGCATCATAAGGAAAAGCAGGATAAACTACCTTTAATCCCGGAGTTTTGGTAAACCAGGCTTCATTGGTCTGTGAATGAAAAGGTCCCGCCTGAGTTCCGCCCCCACAAGGCATTCGAACCACTACATCGGCATTTTCGCCCCAGCGATAGTGTGATTTGGCCAGTAAATTGACAATTGGATTGAAACCTGTCGATACAAAATCAGCAAATTGCATTTCTACAATGGCCTTATATCCATTAATCGATAATCCCATTCCTGCTGAAACTACGGCACTTTCGCAAATGGGCGTATTGCGGATACGGCCTTTTCCGTAGAGTTCTACAAAACCATCCGTTATTTTAAAAGCTCCGCCGTATTCTGCAATGTCCTGCCCCATAATAACCAGGTTTTTATGACGCTGCATCGATTGATTTAAACCATTGCGGATCGCATCAATAAAACGAATATTTTCTGATGAAGAAGACGGGTTAATCTCTTCATGCTGATAAGGTTTGTAAACATCATCTAATTCTCCGCTATAGGTAGGGACGATTTCAGGTTCTGCGTTAGCGATGGCCAGATTTTCATCTATTTCCTGTTTTATTTCACTGTGTAAAGCTTCATCAAATTCGGGAGTCAGAATACCTGCTTCCGTTAAATAAGTCCTGTAATTTGCCACCGGATCTTTCGCAGCCCATTCGTCCATTAGTTCCTGCGGGACATATTTTGTACCACTCGCCTCTTCATGGCCACGCATTCTGAAGGTTTTAAACTCCAGTAAAACAGGATGCGGGTTTTCTATCATTTCAGCTTTAAGCTGCGTCAGTTTATTGTAAACTTCAACAATATTATTACCGTCTATAATATAACTTTCAATACCATAGCCAATGCCTTTGTCTGCAAGATTTTCGCAAAGATATTGTTCATTGGTTGGTGTTGAAAGACCATAACCGTTATTTTCAATGATAAACATTACCGGCAATTTCCAAACGGCAGCAATGTTCAATGCTTCGTGAAAATCCCCTTCACTGGTGGCGCCTTCACCGGTAAAAACGGCAGTGACTTTTTTATTATTCTCCAGTTTATCAGCCAGAGCGATTCCGTCTGCAATCCCCAATTGAGGACCAAGATGCGAAATCATGCCAATAATATTGTATTCCTGGGTTCCGAAGTGAAAACTGCGGTCTCTTCCTTTTGTAAAACCGTTTGCTTTTCCCTGCCATTGCGAGAACAGACGGTAAAAGGGGATATTTCGCGTCGTGAAAACCCCCAGGTTACGGTGCATGGGCAATACGTATTCTGATTCATCCAAAGCGGCGGTAACCCCTACGGCTATGGCTTCCTGGCCTATTCCGGAGAACCATTTTGATACTTTGCCCTGACGGATCAGGATGAGCATTTTCTCTTCTATTAATCTGGGTTTTAGTATTTTTTTATATAAATCTAAAAGTTGGGAATCGGTTAAGTTTTGTCTGTAAAAGATCATTTCAGGTTGTTTTTTTATAGTTTTCAAATATATAAAAATATAACAATTTTAACAGTATTTGTTAAATAATTAACTTTTTAAAAGTTTTTGAATTAGCCGAAATAAAAATAGAAAATTTAATAACGGCTAAGATGCTTTTTCATCAGAAAAGTACAATTTTATTCTTTATCCCATAATTGGCATTAGAATACATTTTTAAACAGCGAAATAAGGGGCAGGTATATCTTCGGGATCAAATAAACAAATGAATTTTATCCTAAAATTTAAAATTGAAATATAAAATATTCTCTACCTTTGTTATTGAAAGACTTTTCTATGTCTTTTATCTTTAATAAAAATGTAAAGTATGCAAAACATTCCTAGTGTAGACTTACGTGATTTCCTTTCGGGCGACCCGGAACGTAAACAAAAATTTGTAAATGAAATCGGCAGTGCATTTGAAAACATTGGCTTCGTAGCCCTAAAAGGTCATTTTCTGGATGACCAGCTGGTAGACGAACTTTATGGTGAAATAAGAAAATTTTTCGCCTTGCCAGTAGAAACCAAGCATAATTATGAAATTCCCGGAATCGGTGGCCAGAGAGGTTATGTTTCTTTTGGAAAAGAACATGCCAAAGGGCGAAAAGAGGGCGATTTAAAAGAATTCTGGCATTTTGGTCAATATGTTGACAAAGATTCCAAATACGCATCGGAATATCCGGACAACGTAGAAGTAAAAGAATTGCCTCGTTTTAATGTGGTGGGCAAAGAAGCGTACCAAATGCTTGAAAAAACAGGTGTTTATGTTTTACGAGCGCTGGCTTTGCATTTGGGTTTAGATGAGTTTTACTTTGATCAGTATGCCAAAGAAGGAAACTCTATTTTGAGACCCATTCATTATCCGCCTATTACTTCAGAGCCTGAAAATGCCATTCGTGCCGCAGCTCACGGAGATATTAACCTGATTACACTTTTAATGGGGGCTCAGGGCAAAGGATTACAAGTTCAGAATCACGATGGCGAATGGATTGATGCTATCGCGCAGGATGACGAGTTAGTAATCAATGTTGGCGATATGTTGTCAAGACATACCAATAATAAGCTAAAATCAACGATTCACCAGGTAGTAAATCCTCCAAGGGAATTATGGGGAACTTCACGTTACTCGATTCCGTTTTTTATGCACCCGGTAAGCGATATGCGCCTGGATTGTTTAGAAAATTGCATTGATGCTGAAAATCCTAAGAAATTTGAAGATATCACCGCAGGAGACTACTTATATGAACGTTTAGTAGATTTAGGTTTGATCAAAAAATAAAAACTTAAATAAATTCCAATATTAAAATTCCAAATTCCAAGATTCCATTGGAATTTGGAATTTAATTTTTAAAAACCTTAATCGCTGGAGTTTATTTTTTTACAATAAAAATTTATGGATTTACAAGATCAGTTAAAAAATTTGTTTCCCGATCACATCGAATCAACTGAACCTGAAGAAGTTCAGCAGGAAGACCATGTGCTTTATGTTCAGAAAGAGCCTATGATCTGCAAATTTGAAAAAAGAAAAGGAAAAGCAACCACCATAATCGAAGGCTACGAAGGCAGTGATGAAGACTTTAAAATTTTAGCTAAAGAAATCAAAACAAAACTAAGTGTCGGCGGAACCTTCAAAGATGATTCCATTATTATTCAGGGAGATTATCGCGATAAAATTATGGCCATTTTAAAAGAAAAAGGATTTAAAACCAAAAGAGTTGGAGGATAGTAGATTTCTGATTTTAGAGTTTAGATTTAAAATTTCAGAAAAAAACTCAGCACCTTAGCACCTCACAACCTTAGCACCTCACAAAAAAATGATACAAGCATCAGAATTAATATTAAATCCGGACGGGAGTGTTTACCACTTAAATCTTCTTCCGGAACACATAGCCAACGATATAATTTTTGTTGGAGACCAGAACAGAGTAGAAAAAATCACTCAGTTTTTTGATTCCATCGAATTTTCAGCTCAAAAGAGAGAATTCAAAACCCAAACAGGGATTTACAAAGGCAAACGCATTTCGGTAATGTCAACCGGAATCGGGCCGGACAATATCGATATTGTTGTAAACGAATTAGACGCTTTAGTCAACATCGACCTGAAAACGCGTCAGCCAAAGGAAAACCTCACTTCATTGAATATCATAAGAATCGGAACTTCGGGCTCTTTGCAGGAAAATATTCCGGTAGACAGCTTTGTACTGTCAAAATTCGGATTAGGATTAGACAATATGCTACGCTCCTACTTAATTGATGAAGTTTCGAATGCTGCTATTGAAGACGCTTTTATTGCACATACGAACTGGGATGTCCGAAAAGGAAGACCTTATGCGATTGCCTGTTCGGAGGAACTGGAAAAAATTATTGAATCTGACAGGATTTTCAAAGGAATTACAGCAACAGCCGGAGGATTTTATGGTCCGCAGGGGCGTGTGTTGCGTTTGAATATTCAGGATGAGGAATTGAATGGTAAAATGGATAATTTTAATTTCAACGACAATCAAATTACCAATCTGGAAATGGAAACTGCTGCTATTTATGGCCTTTCTGCTCTTTTAGGACATAAAGCTTTATCCCTGAATGCAATTATTGCCAACCGTGCATCAGGTACTTTTAGTGAAGATCCGTACAAGGCTGTAGACGAACTGATTACTTATACATTGAATAAATTGGCGGGAAATTAATTGGATAATGTGTCCATTTAAAAATTAGATAATTTAATGATACATTTAATTCAACATGTTTTGCAGGCCTTTTTTTTAGGAATTGGAGGTTTGTTCAGGTGGTGTTTTTTTCAATTGCTGAATGCTTCTTTTGAAGATAAATATTCAAAAGATTTAGAATATTATTGGGATAATAAAGATAATACGGTCGATAAAAATGGATTTACCACTGCCCAAAAGAACTTTCTCGCGGGTATAATTCTTTTTATAAGCTTTATATTTCTGATCAAAAAAATTGAAGGATAACATTAAATACGTCAATTAGAAAATGAAATAATGGAGAAAGAAACGCATAAAAAAATCTTATTCAGATATTACAGCGATTTGTTAGAAGATACGGTTACAGAAACCATGTAGGCAGAAATTATAGATTTAGAAAAGGGAATTTTTAAATTAGATAATATCCCGTTTTTTGGACCTATGATTGCCACAGAGGACGTTTTCTTTGCAGAATATGATGAGAAAGAAGAAAGACTCACTTACAGAGAAACGATTGAAACTTCGGGAAACTCAATTGTACAGATTATAATCATAGAAAAAGGTTTCGATAAGGAAATTATAAGAGAAAAACTGAAAGAAATTAATTGCGAATCTGAAGGTATGAATGAAACTCTTTTTGCTGTCGAAGTGACTAAAGAAGTAGATTATTCTTTCGTAAGAAGTATATTAGAGGAATACAGGGAGCTTTCAGTGATAGATTATGGAGAACCATCCCTTTCGGACAAGCACAGAGCAGATTTATTAAAAAATTAATCAACAACAACAAACTATCAACAATAAACTTAGCATACGCATACCCAACTTAACTTAAACTTAAACTATAATGAAAACCGTAAAAATTGTAGGTGTTCCTGAACACTTCAATTTGCCATGGCATCTATGCATTGAAAATGGTGAATTTGAAGCAGAAAATATTGATTTGCAATGGAAAAATATTCCTGAAGGTACCGGAAAAATGTGTCAGATGCTTCGTGACGGAGAAACTGATATTGCCGTAATCCTGACGGAAGGAATTGTAAAAGATATTGTAGCCGGTAATCCGAGTAAAATTGTTCAGATTTATGTGCAGTCTCCTTTGATTTGGGGCATTCACGTGGCTGCAAAATCAGAATTTCAAACTATAAAAGACCTTGAAAACAAAAAAGTAGCTATTTCCCGATTAGGTTCAGGGTCGCAGCTCATGGCTTATGTCAATGCCAATGAACAGGGCTGGAAAACGGACGATTTAGAATTCGAAATTATCAATACGATAGATGGCGCTGTTGAAGCTTTGACAAATGGAACCGCCGATTATTTTATGTGGGAACATTTTATGACAAAACCACTGGTAGACAGTGGCGTTTTCAGGAGAGTCGGCGACTGCCCTACTCCATGGCCTTCCTTTGTGATTACTGTTCGTGATGAGTTTTTGAAAAAGAACCCGAAAACGGTTGAAAAAATCCTTGAAATCATCAACAAAACCACACACGACTTTACTCAGATTCCGGATATTGACAAAACATTATCGGAGCTTTTTCATCAAAAACAGGAAGATATTCAGGAATGGTTAAAACTCACACAATGGTCTCAGAAACATTTAACTGAAAAAGCATTTATTAAAATCCAAAATCAATTATTTGATCTGGGAATTATTGATAAAAAAAGTACTTTTGTAGAAACAGTAAAAGCACTATAAAAACTGCTTTTGATTCTTATGATAAAATTCCCTAAAATCGACTTTCCGCAATTAAAATCCAAATTACAGGTGAAATCACCCTGGGACAGGATTATTATTATGCTGCTGAGTCTTTTGATTACTATTCCGATTTTTATCATACTGCATCAAAATCTCATCGATTTAAAATGGCCCTTCAATTTAGATCGTGTATTCATCTTTATATTTGTTTTTGTTGCTGTATTTACACTTCTTATGCTGCTGCGAACCATTATTATAATTTGTATAGCGATTTATCTGCTGGTTTTGTTTTACGGAACGGTTATAGGCAATTATGGTTTTACCGAAATCTCCGAAGATTACAATTCGATGATTTATACCATGTCTGATAATCCTTTTCCGCAGGATATTATTGTGGCAAAGTTACTTCCGTTTCCGAACAAGTCGAAAATTATAAGTGCCATTGAATACGAGAATCCAAAAGTCCGAAATTTTGCCATTATGGCAACCACAAAGCATTTTAAGGGCATAAAAGGATATTCGGATTACAGAACAATCATTCAGTGTTTTGCGGTATTTAAAGAAATAAACAGTCGATGGAACTATGTCAATGATCCCAAAGAAGGAGATTATATTGCTACGGCAAGTGAATCTTTGCAATATTTCTCCGGAGATTGTGATGATCATTCTATTTTAATGGCCGCCGCGATACGCTCTATTGGAGGAACACCGAGGCTTATTCATACGAAGGGACATATTTATCCTGAAATACTAATAGGCTCCTTAATCGACCTGGAAAAAGTCAATTATCTGATTAAGAATGTGCTTTTTGTCAAAGAAAGCTACAAACAGACTTTGCATTATCACATAGACGAACGGGGTCAGGTCTGGATGAATCTTGATTATACGGCTAAATATCCCGGAGGACCTTTTATGTATGAAGAGATTTTGGGAGCTCTTACCCTTAATTAGCCTATTGTTTTAAACAGGTTTTAAGTTGCTGATTTTTTGGTTTTTAAAAGAATACCATAAAAAGACTTAAATTTTTCAGGTCAAAATTCTAAAAACATTTCACTTTTTCTAAATAGCTGATGATGAGTGTTTTGGATTTATTTTTTTTGTAACTTGTTTCCTGTTTAACTTTTAATCAAAAATCATGAAAAAATCTAAATTAATTATCTTTGGAATTCTTCTGGCAACAATAGTACTGTTTTCCTGTAAGGGTCGAAACAAATTGATTCACTCCTGGAAAATTACTACCGTAGAAGCTAAAACGCCTCTTTCTGATTCTGTTAAAAATATAATTCTGAAACAGGGAAAATTAACATTTACAGAAGACGGACACGTTAACGGGTATTTAGAGGATGAGATAACGAATGGTACCTTTGCCTTAACAAAAGGGGGAAAAAATCTGATTATCAAAGACGAAACAGGTACGCCTTATCCTTATGAAAGTACGATCACAAGTGATGAACTGATACTGGACAGCAAAGAAATGAAGTTGACACTTAAAAAAATATAATTTTTGTTTTTCCCACTAAATCGGAATAAAAATACCACAACAAAAGAATAAAAACTTCTTAATTTTAAGGAGTTTTTTATTTTTATAATTAAATCAGGCTGTTGACATACCCTTGTCACAAACACTTTTTAGATTTGTAGACTAAATTGAATACACAAGATGCAGGACATAGAAACTTTTTATCCGACATGTAAGCAGGATTGGAGAGAATGGCTAAAAGAAAACCATGATGTGAAACATTATGTTTGGCTTGTTTGTTATAAAAAGCAAGCGAATGTACCCACAATCAGCTGGAGTGATGCCGTAGATGAAGCGCTCTGTTTCGGCTGGATTGACAGCACGCGCAAATCTATTGATTCTGATAAATTCATACAATTTTTCACCAGACGCAAACCCAACAGCAACTGGTCGAAAATAAATAAGGAAAAAATTGAGAGGCTGATTCGTGAAGGCCTTATGTTTCAGGCCGGTCTTGAAAGTGTCGAACGCGCAAAACAAAATGGTTCCTGGATCATTTTAGATACGGTAGAAGAATTATTTATCCCGGAAGACCTCGAAATTGCTTTTGAAGCCAATCCTGGCGCGAAAGAGTACTTTTTAAGTTTAAGCAAATCTGTCAAAAAGATGATCCTGTACTGGGTTGTTTCCGCTAAACGTCCTGAAACGAGACAAAAGCGGATCAATGAAGTGGCGGTACTTGCTGCTCAAAATTTAAAACCAAAACACATTAGCTAAGTGTACTACCTTGTTAATTTACTGTAAATGCTTCTTCTTGAAGGTTTTGTTAAAAATAATCCCGGAAAAATTTGCGCAGTCAAATAACTGCGTTATATTTGCAGTCAAATAACTGCGCAATGGAAATTAGACGAGATGTATTTCAGGCAATAGCCGACCCGACCCGCAGAGCCATATTGAGTTTAGTGGCCCTGCAAGCGATGACCCCTGGTGCGATCGCAGCCAATTTTGATTCTTCAAGACAGACCATTTCAAAACACATCAAGATTCTAAATGAATGTGAATTACTGCATCAAAGCCAAAACGGAAGAGAGATTTATTATCATTTAAATCCTGAAAAAATTAAGGAAATAGACCATTTCATTGAACCTTTCCGGAAAATGTGGGATGAACGTTTCAATAAATTAGAAGCAATCATGAAAAATTATAAAAAATAAGGACATGGAAAGAAAGACAAAAATCAATGCTGAAGACGATAAACAGGAAATACTAATCACAAGGGAATTTGATTTGCCTTTGGAGTTACTTTTCAAAGCTTATACAGATCCTGAAATCGTAGCACAATGGATGGGTACAAAAGTCATAAAACTGGAAAACAAGAAACACGGCAGCTGGCAGTTTGAAACCAGTGATCCAAAAGGAAATGTAGTGTTTCAGGCAAATGGTGTTATTCATGAATTTGTTCCAAACCAGAAAATTACACGCACTTTTGAAATGGAAAACAGCCCCTTCCCTGTTCAGCTTGAGTTTTTAGAATTTGAAGAATGCAACGACGAAACCAGTAAACTAAATATACACATCATTTATAAATCTGTTGCCCTGCGGGATCAAATGCTCAAACTCCCTTTTGCACAAGGTATAAACATGGCACACAACAGATTACAGGACATTGTAAATAAACTTAAATAAAATAGTATGACTAAGAGAAACAAAATTATCTACTGGATTGCCACACTCTGGCTTGCTTTGGGAATGGCATCCACAGGAATTGTACAATTGATTCCGTTGAAAGAAGAAACAGAAATGATGAAACACCTGGGGTATCCGCTTTATTTTTTAACCATACTTGGTGTCTGGAAAATCTTAGGGGTTATCGCCATTCTTATTCCTAAATCTGCTTTATTGAAAGAATGGACGTATGCTGGCTTTTTCTTCGCCATGTCGGGAGCTGTTTTTTCTCACCTATTTTGCGGAGATCCTGCGAAAGAACTTTTTGGCCCGCTGTTATTAATCGTTCTGACCCTTTTATCCTGGTATCTCAGACCGGCAGACCGAAAATTAATTTTAAATAAGATAAAAGCATAAACAACATGAGTACTACTAAAAACAAGTTGTCACCGGATCAGCAGGAAGCAATACTTCATATTTTGCAGAAACGATTTGAGGAAAATACACAACGTCATGAAGGTCTTGAGTGGGACAAAATCCAGACAAAATTACAAGCCAGTCCTGAAAAACTGGGATCGCTTGACGAAATGGAAAGAACTGAAGGTGAACCGGACGTTATCGGCTATGATAAAAAGACAGACGAGTATATTTTTGTGGACTGTGCTGCAGAAAGCCCAAAAGGCCGCAGAAGTATTTGTTATGATCAGGAAGCTTTGGAAAAAAGAAAAGAAAACAAACCCAAAGACAGCGCAATGAATATGGCCGAAGAAATGGGGATTGAGATACTAACCGAAGCACAATATCGCGAATTACAGCAACTCGGAAAATTTGATACCAAAACTTCCAGCTGGATCAAAACGCCTGCAGATATCAGAAAATTGGGTGGCGCTCTTTTTTCGGATTTCCGTTATAATACCGTTTTTGTCTATCACAATGGGGCTGATTCGTATTATGCGGCCAGAGGATTTCGGGGTATGCTGAAAGTTTAAATATAACAGATTCAAAAACTTATAAAGAAACGCTATTAGCGCCAATAGCGTTTTTTAGGTTTGATGATATTCCTAAAGAACCTGTATTTTACTGTTTTTAAAATTATACGACAAAGGTTATCAGACAGTGTCGTTGCGAAATAGGTAAAATAAGGAAACCGTCATTTTGGCTCATACAAAATGCAAATCGGCTACTTCCCTCTTTGCATTTCGGTAGAACTTTGCATTATAATTTTAAAACAAAAAAAAATGCAAAAGACAATTTTTATCACAGGGGCATCATCAGGTTTAGGAAAAGCAACAGCACTTTTATTTCAAAGTAAAGGCTGGCAGGTTATTGCCACCATGCGTAATCCGGAAAAGGAAAACGAACTCAATACATTAGAAAATGTAATTGTACTTCCGTTGGATGTGACGAATGCTTCACAGATCGATCATACTGTAAAAAGTGTGACTGAAAAATATACGGTCGATGTAGTCATGAATAACGCAGGTTACGGCTTGATTGGTGCGCTGGAAGCTTTAACCGATGAACAAATCTTTCGTCAGATTGAAACAAATTTAATGGGCGTTATAAGAGTTACTAAAGCCTTTACAGCGCATTTCCGTGAAAAAAGAAGCGGAATCTTCCTTAATATCACTTCGACATTTGGATTAATGGGATTCCCGACCTGTTCGGTGTACAGTGCTACAAAATTTGCCGTAGATGGCTTTTCGGAGAGTCTGGCCTCAGAATTAGTGCAATTTGGCATACAGGTCAAAGTGATTGCCCCGGGCGGCATGCAGACTGATTTTGCTATTCGCTCGATGGAAACAGGCCAGCACGATGCTTATGAGAAATTAACAGCAGAAGTCAGTAAAGGCTACAGTGCAGAGCAATTGGCTAATTATACCAAAGTCGAAGATGTTGCCAAAATTGTATATGAAGCCACTACCGATGGTAAAAATCAAATGCGCTATGTGGCCGGAAACGATGCAGTAACTTTATACAACGAACGCATTCAATCAGGATCGGAAGCTCAGGTTGAAAATATAAAAGCAATGTTTACTTTTTAATTTTATAATGATGAAAAATCATGCTATAGAACTTACTACCTTTAAACTAAAAGGTTTTACGATTAAAGAATTTATAGAAGCCAATGCGGAAATTGATGCTTTTTTGAAGCGTCAGAAAGGCTTTCGTTCCAGAACAATCTTTGAATTAAAAGGCGTTGTATACGATATGCTGATATGGAACAGCACCACAGACGGAACCGAAGCAATGCATTTACTAATGGACGAACTCAGTGATTCTGTTGTACACGATATGATTGATCAGAGTACCGTGAGTTGGAATATTACGCCAATAGAACATTTCGTAAGTTTGCAAATCAATCCACAGGGGATTTAAAATCATTGTTATGAAGAATCAGCCTAAAATATTCCATACACTTTCTGAGTTGCATAAAGCGATGGAACTTCCAAAGCCGCTGCATCCGCTGATCAGTATTATTAATTACGGAGAAGCTGTTTTTGATCCAAAGGATTTTGAACAGGGCATTATGCTGGATTTTTACAAAATATCTTTTAAAACCAGTTTTAACGGAAAAATAAAATACGGACACGGCTTTTACGATTTTGAAGAAGGCGGAATGTCTTTTGTTGCTCCCGGACAGCTCCTGAAAATGCAGGAAGAAGAAGCAGATTACAGCGGAATGTCACTGCACATTCACCCTGATTTCATTCGCCCCTATGCTTTAAATACCAACATCAAACAATACGGTTTTTTCAATTATACGGCGTCTGAAGCGTTGTATTTGTCCGAAAACGAAAAAGAAACTATTTTAGGCGTTTATACCAGTATTCATAATGAATTGAAGCAACGAATTGACAATTTTAGCCAGGATGTTATTATTTCGCAGATTGAGCTTTTACTTAATTACAGCAACCGTTTTTACAGTCGTCAGTTTATAACACGAAAAGCGGTAAACAATGATGTTCTGGCGCAGCTGGAAAGTTTATTAAATAGTTATTTCGATGATGAAGAAGCCTTATTAAATGGTCTGCCCACAGTAGCTTTTGTGGCAGAACAACTGAAGCTGTCGCCAAGATACCTGAGTGATTTACTGCGAAATCTCTGCGGACAGAATACACAGCACTTCATTCATGATAAACTCATCGAAAAAGCGAAAGAATATATTATGAAAGGTAATTTTTCGATAGCCGAGATTGCATATAAATTAGGATTTGAGCATCCGCAATCCTTCAATAAATTATTCAAACAAAAAACCAATAGCACACCGATAGCATTTCAGCAGTCCTTTCATAAAAATTAAAGTATGGCAAAAATAAATTTAGCAGCCCTGAAACAGCGCTCTCTTGCAATAAGAAAACAATACCGCGAATTAGAACTGCAGCATCACGGCAGCGAATGGACTGTGGAAGAAGATGCATTAGCTTTTCTGACTGATGCCGGTCTGGTTGGAAGACTCACCATGTCCCATCAAGGAAGATGGCCCAAAACAAACACAGACGAAGAACTCCGCCATAAATTGGGTGAATCGATCTGGTGGCTTGTGGTGTTGTCTGAGCGAATGAATATTGATATTAAAGAAGCGTTAGAAGGCTTCCTGTCCAAAACAGAAAAATTAATAGGCAATTAAAAGTAAAAAACCTCCAAACTCAGATGATTTTGGAGGTTTTTGATTTAATTTAATATACTATTTAAGTTCATCACAAAATTCAATCGTATTGCCAAAAGGATCAGCGATAAAAGCCACCCGCAGGCCAATTGCCGGAACGCTAAAACTCCTGTTGATCTTGATGTTTTTCTTGGTAAGATGCTCGATCGTCTGATCTAAATTATCGACACTAAAAGACAAATGGTTGTACCCTGATTTTTCTTCAGTGCTGTCCTTTTCCGTACTGTCATAACAAATAATTTCGATAATAAAATCATTATCGTTTGGCGGAGCAATAAAGGCCAGTTTAATATCGCCTACAGTCCATTTATGAATGATCCGGAAGTCCAGGTTTTCTGTATACCACTGCAGTATTTCATCGTATTTTGTAGTTCGGATGCCAACGTGGCCTGATTTAAGGTCGCTAAAAACACTAGCCGTATTTTTTTCAGGAAATGTGAGGGGCGTGATTTGATTTTCCATTTTAATGTATTTTTTATGTACAAGATTATGCTGTAAAGAACGTTTTATTTACCACGGACTTTCTTCGCTTTCGTCTTCGATATCGTTGCTGAAAAATTTTCCTGTTGGTGCATTTTCATCTGTTAACGTATGTTTTACAATAAAACCTGCCGCGCTTTCTACACTTCCCGGACCGCTAAAATGATTAAAATCTGTTGCGGTGTAACCCGGATCAATGGCGTTTACCTTAAACGGTAAATCTCTCAGTTCGTAGGCCAATGCAATGGTAAAAGCATTCAGGGCCGCTTTAGACGAAACATAAGAAAGTGCTTTTATAGTGTAGTATTTCCAGGTGGGATCGCTGTGCAACGTAAGCGAACCAAGTCCGGAAGTGATGTTGCTGATTCTCGGACTATCTGATTTTTTAAGCAGCTCCAGAAAAGTCTGGGTAACCGTTATTACGCCGAAAAAGTTGGTGTCAAAGGTTTGCTGGATATTTTCTATCGAATTCGTGGAGGGTTCCTGAGGCAAAGCGCCCAATACTCCGGCGTTGTTAATAAGAAGATCTAATTTTCCCTTTTCCTGCTCTACAATGTTTCTGGCGGCCAAAACGCTTTTGGGATCCGTGACATCGATCTGAATGGCTTTGATGTCTTGAAAACCATCCTGTAGTAATTCTTTTACCACTTCCTCCCCTTTTGCAAGGTCACGGCTTCCGATGTAAACGAATAATCCTTTTTGTGAAAGCTGTTTCGCTGTTTCCAAACCGATGCTTCTATTAGCTCCTGTAATTAGTGCTGATTTCATTTTGTTATCTTTTTAAATTATTGATTACAAAGGTGCAGCGATAAAAAACAAAAACATTTGCCATTTGGCAAAAAGCGATTTTAGCGTATGTTTTTTCTAATCCGGCTTAAAGAAGATTGTGTAATTCCTAAATAAGAGGCGAGATAGGATAGCGGAATTCGATTGATTACTTTAGGATATTTTTCCATAAAAGACAGATAACGAGTAGTCGCATCTTCTGAAACCAAAGGACTTCTTCTGTCTACTTTTTGCATTAATGCCCTCGAAATGATCTTATGTACGATAGTGTCCCAGCCCACAATGGTAGCAAGGAGTTCTTCCCAGTCTGGCTTAGAAAAAACGATAAGTTTACAGTCTGTGACAGCCTGAACATATGCCGAAGAGCAAATGCTGTTATTGAAACTTTCTAAATCTACGACCATATTATTTTCTTCTATGAAGTATTTGGTAATTTCCTCGCCTTTGTTATTGTAGTAACATACCCTCATGATGCCCTCTATAATAAAACCCACCTGTACGGCGACTTTTCCGGCTTCAGAAAAATATTCGTCTTTGCTAAAGGTTATTTCAGTAGCTTTCTTTGAGATTAAATCAATCTGCTGTTGATTTAAATTGCCAAACTGCAAAATATAGGGTAGTAATTCTTTCATGATGGAAAGTTAAGCATATCTTTTTATTGGGGATTTGCCATATGGCAAAAAAGTAGTTTATTTTATATGACTGTCCGCTTAGCGGACTAATGCCCAATAAAGGACGCAGAAGACATGGATTAGACTGATTTTCGCTGCTATTAATATAAAAATCCGTTTTTTATCGGTTTAAATCCGTGTCATCCGTGTACCATTCTCAAAATTGGTACAAGTAACGGATAGTCATATTATTTTAAGTTCCTCACGCCTTTTTCCTTTTTTATTTCTCTCAGCGTTTTAAAATTGACTATGGCAATAGGAACTAATGCAATGGGAATAATACTGAAAGAATTAACTCCTTTTTCTATAGCTTTCAAAATATTGATAACCAACAATGCCAGGATAGCGACTATAAGCATATAAGTTACAATTCTTAATGTTTGCTGGTATTTGAGTAATTGTTCGTCACTCATTTTGTTCAGTCCGTCGTTTTTCATTTCTTAAAAGTATAGTTTCGGATAAAGGTAAAAGATTTTCGAATATATATACTTGTCGGACATTCTGAAAGTAAAGATCAATTAAGTATTTATCTGCTTCTTTTATTTCACTAATATAAATGAACAGTCATTATTAATTAGACAAATAATCCTATTTTTGAACACTTCCCTGCATAGTATCGTAAAACAAAGATTGAAAACTGTAAAACAAAATGAAAATAATCACAATTCCTGACCAATTAGATTTACTTTCTTCACCATTGATAGGAGTTTACGACTATTATAATTCGGAAGAAATTTGCAGACAGCAAATAATTCTAAATCAAAATGCATTGAGCTTTCTGATGGAAGGCACAAAAGAAGTTGTTTTTAACAATTCTTCTCTATCGATCGACAATTCCAAATTTTTAGTGATGAAATCCGGTCATTGTCTCATGACTGAAAAACTTTCAGATGTAAATAATTACAGAAGTGTGCTGCTTTTCTTTTCTAATGAAATTGTATTAAAATTCATTCGTAAACTGGAGATATATAAAACAGAACTCTCAAATCCTCCTTCTGTAATGGCATTTAGTTATGATCCTTTTATACAAAGATTTGTAAACAGTTTATTAGATATTTCTGTGCTTTCCACTACTACAAAAACAAAGTTACTGGAAGTCAAATTCGAAGAAATAATGTTATATCTGATCGAAAAATATGGTACAGCTTTTCTTGACTCATTACTAACGAACAGTAACGATATTTCTCAAAAGTTCATTCGAACAATTGAAAACAATCAGTTTAGCAAATTAACTCTGAAAGAGCTGGCTTTTTTATGTGACATGAGTGTTTCGAAATTTAAAAGGGAATTTGAAAAATACTATGGCGAATCTCCGATCAAATGGTTTCAGAACAAGAGATTAGAATACGCTTACTATTTATTAGATCAGGAACAGAAAAGTCCGTCGGAAATCTATTTTGAAGTTGGGTATGAAAACTTATCAAGCTTTATACAGGCCTATAAATCAAAATATGGTACTACGCCAAAACACCATCATAAAATTTGAGCTTTTAGCAACACTTTTTGAACAGTATTCTATAATTTTCAAGGCCTGCCCTGTCTTAAATTTGCCTGAACATTTAAATAATTATAAAATGAAATTAGCAAATTTACTTTTAGCAGTGTCTGTTATTTTTTCAACTACACTTTTCGCACAAAGAACATTTACGCTTTCAAGCAAGGATTTGGGAGGTCAGGGAACAAAAGCACTTGAATTCAACGGATTTGGCTGTTCCGGAGAAAATCAGTCTCCTCAATTGCTATGGAAAAATGCTCCGGAAGGAACAAAAAGCTTCGCCATCACGATGTATGATCCGGATGCTCCTACCGGCAGTGGTTTTTGGCACTGGATTGCGTTTAATATTCCGTCGAATGTGAATGAAATCGTAACAAATGCAGGAAATGTTTCTCTGAATTTATTCCCAAAAGGTGCTATTCAAAGCGTAACCGATTATGGTATAAAAGGATTCGGCGGACCTTGTCCTCCCGAAGGTCACGGATTTCATGAATACATCATAACGGTTTATGCTTTAAAAACAGATAAATTGGAACTTACTGAAAATACCAATCCTGCTATTGTTGGTTTTAATCTTTGGAATAATACATTAGCAAAAGCGAGTATTGTTGCCTATTATAAGCGATAAAATTTTATACAAATCTGACCAAAGCTCCATTAGAAATAATGAAGCTTTGTTTTTTGTACGCAGACACGATAAAATTCTAAAGTAGTTTCATACTCCTTATCTTTTATCCTAAATTTGTGCAGTTGTTACAAACGGCTAAGTTTTTTATAAAGAGCATGAGAATGGAGTTAAAAAAATTGGAAAAATCAGAAAACGAACAAGCCTGCTGGACTATTTGTCCCGAATGCCAGGGACGCGGTAAAAAAAGCCGGAGGCTCAGCAAGAAAGTACGACTCCTCTACCAGATCGAATTAGATCAATTTGAAAAAACAAATGGAGAAGGAACTCCTCCTATACGACCGAAAGCCAACCTCTACTCCTGTCCGGACTGTTCGGGATCCGGATTAATTCCTTCAGACAGTTTTCCTGAAGCTGATACAGAAAATTACCCGCATGTTGCTATCATTGGAGGCGGTATTGGTGGCGTGGCTTTGGCTGTAGCCTGTCTGCACCGCGGGATCCCTTTTACACTTTTTGAACGTGATGATAACTTTGAAGCACGTTCTCAGGGTTATGGACTTACTTTGCAGCAAGCCAGTAGAGCAATAGAAGGATTGGGTATTTTCTCCTTAGACAAAGGCGTGATTTCAACCAGACATCTTGTTCATACCACAGACGGAAAAGTGATTGGGGAATGGGGAGTCAGAAAATGGATACCTTCAGAGGTAAAAAACTTTACGAAACGTTCGAATATACATATTGCACGACAAGCTTTGCGTCTGGCACTGCTGGAGCAACTTGGCGGAGAAGACAAAATACAATGGGGACATCAGTTAATCGATTTTAAAGAATCTGAAGGCGAAGGCGTAGTACTGAACTTTCAGGTGAATGGAGAAATCAAGCACTTCAGGGCAGATCTTGTGGTAGGAGCCGACGGTATTCGCAGTTCGGTGCGCAGGCTGTTGATTGGTGACGATGTTACCCCTTTACGTTACCTCGATTGTATTGTGATATTGGGTATTTGCCCTTTAGAAGCCCTCGAAGGTATAGACAGTCCGTTACTGGATTCGGCTACGGTATTTCAGACGGCCAATGGCAATGAGCGTATTTATATGATGCCTTATACGGCAGACTCCGTAATGTGGCAGCTTAGTTTTCCAATGTCCGAAGAAGAAGCTAAGGCGTTAAGTACCCAGGGACCTCAGGCACTGAAGGAAGAGGCCTGTCGCAGAACGCAATGGCATGATCCGATTCCGCAGATTATGGCCGCAACGCTCGCAGCTCAGGTTTGCGGTTATCCGGTATACGATCGCGAATTACTTCATTCTGAATTGTTGGAGAAGGGAAACCAGATAACACTAATTGGAGATGCAGCGCACCCAATGAGTCCATTTAAAGGACAGGGAGCGAATCAGGCCCTTTTGGATGCACTGTCACTGGCCCGCGGAATCGCAAGAGGCTGCAGACCTTTGTCGCAATGGAGAAAAGCCGGTCTAAGGGAAAGTGTGTTAACCGAATTTGAATCGGAAATGTTAGAACGCAGTGCCGTGAAAGTCAAAGATTCGGCCGATGCTGCGCAATTCCTTCATTCTGAAGTTGTGCTTCATGAAGGTGATGAACCACGTGGAAGGTGCCTGAAGTAATAAATTCCAAATAAAAAAAATCCAAATTCCAAACTTCTATGATTTAGGGTAAAATTGATTTAACCGCAAGGCACGCAGAGTTTTTTTATCCTGTTAGTGTGCTTACAAACGCAAGGTTCGCAAAGCTGTAACACATAAAGCTTTGCGAACCTTGCGTTTGTATAGAATCCTATAAATAAAAAATCCTTTGCGTGCCTTGCGGTTAAAATTTAATATTTTTTATTTTATGAAACCTGCTGTCACCCTGAGCGAAGTCGAAGGCTTAGAATTTCTAAAAAGTTACTTCTTTAATTGATTTTTCTTATGCTAAATTAAATTTAAAATCTAAATTTAACCACAATGTTTGCAAAGTGATATTTAAACTTTTTGTATTCCTTATAAACTGAAAATGAAAGAAGATTACATTAAACGAATTAACAACATATTCCTTTTTATTGATGAGCATTTAGACCAGGAACTGAATTTGGAAACCCTTGCTGCTATTGGGTTTTATTCTCCTTTTCATTTGCACAGGATTTTTAAAGCCATCACCAACGAAACCCTGAACGAATACATTACACGCAAAAGAGTTGAAAAAGCGGCGGCAGTACTTTTACATCAAAGAGAAGTGTCCATTTCTGAACTTTCATTACAGCACGGATTTAATAGTAATTCATCGTTTACCAGAACTTTCAAAAAATTTTATGGTCTGAGTCCATCAGAATTTAGAAAAAACAATCGCTATAAATTTAGCAAGATCGGTAAAACAGAAAGCAAGAACGGACAAGAAGGCGGATCATTGGCTGCTTATATTTGCAACATTACTAATCATATTAACTGGATTAAAATGAAAGCAAAAATTGAAATTAAAGAAATGCCTCAATTAGATTTAGCCTTTATTACGCAAATCGGGCCTAAAGGAATGGAAAATACCTATGCCAAATTAATAAAATGGGCCACTCCAAAAGGGCTTTTAGAAAATAAAAACTTAAAAGTAGTGACCATTTATCACGATAGTTTTAAAATTACCGAAGCTGATAAAGTCAGAATGAGTGCCTGTATTTCGCTGGAAGAAAAAGTGGAAGTGAACGGCGAAATTGGCCTGACTACGCTTGAAAAAGGAAAATGTATTGTGGGCCATTTTGAAATTGGTATTCATGAATTTGAAAAATCCTGGAGTAGTCTTTTTATCTGGATGAGTGAAAACGGATATAAAAAAGCAGACCGGAATCCTTATGAAATTTATTATAATAATTTTAATGAACATCCCGAAAAAATTAGCATTGTAGATTTTTGTATTCCTATTGAATAAGTAAGACTTATTAAAAAAGGAATGTAAAAATCAAATTAGGGATACCTTTTCGTTTAAATTACGAAGTACCCGAAAATATTTTTTGATGCAACTTATGTTTGTTTAAATTTATAAAATGGATAGGAATCTAAAAAACAGCATTTTACTTTTTACGATATTGCTAATAACTTTTAGCCATTGTTACAGTCAAACCTCTCACAAAGAAGCAAATCTTGACAGTTTATTTCTAAAGGCACAACATTCGAAAGCCTTCAACGGGAACGTTTTAATTTCGCAAAACGGAAAAATTATATACGAAAAAGCCTTTGGACAGGCAGATGCCAGTGGTACTCTTGCATTAAATAAAAAGTACCGTTTTCATATCGGTTCGATCGCCAAAGAATTTAATGCGGTCGGTATTATGATGCTAAAAGAACAAGGAAAGTTAAAACTGGATGATCCTGTTTCCAGGTTCCTTCCCGAGCTTCCTTCATGGGCCAGTAAAATTAAAATAATACACCTGCTTCAATATACAAGCGGCCTCCCGCAAATAAAATGGAGTGAAGTCAATCAGGATTCCGACAACATGACGGAATTAAAAAAAACGGAATCTCTTGATTTTGAACCGGGAACCAAGTACGATTATAATAACAATAACGTATTTCTGCAAAGGAGAATTATCGAAAAGATAACGCAGCTGCCGTTCAATGTTTTTGTTGTAAAAAAACTACTTCGACCAATCGGAATAAAAGATGGACTTGTTGATCCTGATGAAAAAGAGAAACAGTTCGCTAAATCGTTTAATAATAAAGGAAAACAGGATGTTATTAAGTATAATATTTCAGGCTGGACGGCATTAAATTTAGAAGATTTTTACAAATGGTCGGAAGCCGTTAATTCATTTAAACTGATTACCAAAGAATCAACAGCAGAAATTTTTATCCCTTTTTCTGAAGGAAATCAGACAGGTCTTGGAGAAGGAAGTGTTGAAAACGGGAAAGTATTCAGCCACATACACGATGGCGCTGCTTTTAATTATCAGGCTTTATTAATCAGTAATCCTGATTTTACCATTATTTTAATGAGCAATAACAAACAAAATAATTTAAAGGCTATTAGTGATTCCATAAAATCTATACTTGAAGACAAGCCTTACAATGAGATTAAGGTTCCTGTACGGAATTAAAACAGTGGAAAAAATACTTGAAATGATAAATTCCAAGTAAAAAATTCCAAACTTCTGACTTTGCGTTAAAATTGATTTAACCGCAAGGCAAGCAAAGTTTTTTATCCTGATATTGTGCTTAAAAACGCAAAGTTCGCAAAGCTTTATCTGTTACAGCTTTGCGAACTTTGCGTTTATTATAGAATTCTATAATCAAAAAACCTTTGGGTGCCTTGCGGTTAAATTAAAGCAAAAAGCCCCAATATTGAAAGTAAACCCCTACCAGAATTAAAGAGAACAAGATGGTAGAAATAACGCCTGCATTTGAAACGGAGCTGATTTTAAAAGCAAAATAAAGAATTGAAAATAAAGTAAATGCGATAAAAAACCATTGCACGATGAACAAATAACCAAACTGGCTGCGCATTCCAAAAGCAAGTATGTAAAAATTATCCTGTGCAGTATCGTTTATCGCCAGAACAAATCCGATGATAGTAAAGAGGCCTAATAAGGACGTAATTACAATTAAAGCCCTGATTCCTTTATTGGTCTTAGTAGTGATTTCTTTTTTTATAAAACCGTAAATCAGTCCAAAAACAGAAACCAGTAAAATGAGAAAAGCAATTAGAAAGGGCGCGAAAAACAAAAGATTAAAACCGTTGAGACTATTGGCAAAATTTGAAACTCCTCCGCTTAATTTTACATCTGTAATAAAATTTACTTTAGCCACGGACTGAAAGCCACTTATGTCCGGTTTTTTATTCGGATTGCCTACAAAATCACCTATAATTTTAGCTCCAATTTTAGAAAAACCGGGAGCATGTCCAAAAACAGGGGCATTCACTAAAAATCCGTTTTTGAATCGACCTACTGTCACCTTTCCGTTGGAAGCCGGAGTAATCGGATCAAATGCTCCCGCAAGTACTAAGACCGGTGCTTTTACGGCTGACAGATTCGATAAATCATACGTGGATTTCGATTTTGTTACACCTCCCAAATTCCATTTGTCACACACCAAAAAGTCTGATTTATAAAAAGACAAGCCGCCTTTTAATTTTTGGTATTGGGCTGCATTCGCATCAAACGCTGCAATAGAATTAGAAGGTACCGTTTCGTTGCAGCTCACACAGTAATATTGTCCGTAATCTAATCCCAATGCTCCGGAAAAAGCCGCTACCAGTGCACTTAAGGTATTTTTGTCCCCTCTGTTGAATTCGGTGATCAGCAAGGGCAACAGTTCGATTAATTTCTTTTGGTAAAGAGCCTGCTGGATAGCAATTTTAAAATCCTCCGCATTATACGTGAAGGCACCGGCAGGAATAATTTTCTTATCTACTTTTACGGTAATTGGATTTTTCTCTAATTTTTCCAGTGTTTCATAATAGACATTTTCTAAATACGGGTATTGTTTGTTGCAAGTCGGATCGTTTTTACAGGCACTAAAAACTTTTTCTAAACTATTGGCGTAGTTGGTCGTATTCTGGTTATAATAGCTGGAAATATCTGAAATAGAAGAATCCAGAATTAAGGACTTAATGTCTTCAGGGAAATCATTTGCGTAGACCTGAGCGGTATAGGTTCCGTAAGAAGTACCGTATACATTCCAATTTTGATAGCCTAAGGCCTTTTTTAAAGCATTGAGGTCTTTGGCTATTGACTTGCTATTGTAGGCGTTTAAATCAATATCCCTGTTTAGCAGGTCCTGTTTACAAGCTGCTGCTGCAATTGTTTTTTGCTGTTCATCCTGCGTTGCCTTTTGATTTTTGGCGAGTATTTCCAGGAATTTTTTTCCTAAGTCGGGACAGAATTTAGGAAGCGAAAAACCGGTTCCTCTTACATCTGCCAAAATAATAGTACTACTGCTTCTTAAAGGATGTTTCAGCCAGCCCCAGATGCCCTTAATCCCTCCTGCTCCCGGCCCGCCTTCAATATAAATCACGGGATTCGTATCTGCTTTTTTGGAGGTGCTTTTTAAAACCGCGACTGCTATTTTAATTGTTTTGCCTTCGGGTTTGTCCCAATTTTCAGGAACTGTTAAGTACCCCCATTCTATATTTTCCTCATTGATCGTTTTTTGTTCGGGGAAAAAAGTGGTTGTTTTTTCGAATTTAAAACCATTCGTCTGAGCAAACGAACAAGCAGGTAAAAGGCAGAGCAATACAAATAGTCGTAATAGATTTTTCATTTTATTTCAGTTAAATTATTGGTTTAGATATGTTTTTCAACACAACATCATTCATATTCGTTTTGGAGGAGATCATACATTTGTACTTCTCATCTATTTTTAGTTCTTTCAGGTAGTATTCTTCTCCCTCAATACTGGTTTTGTAGTCTACAATTTCGAAGGATTTCAAGGGAATCGATAATCCGTGGCCATGAGCTTTTATAACCGCTTCCTTCTGTGTCCAATACTCAAAAAAGGCATTTTTCTGATTGCCGGAATTACTGATTTTGTCCCATTCGTTTTTAGTCATCTGAAATTTAAAATCATCGATTATCAGGTCGGACATGATTTCAATATCAATTCCTATTTCGGTTACCCTGCTTAGGGCACAAACCACGATTTCACCCGAATGCGAAATATTAAACTGCAGGGCATTATTTTCAAAATAAGGTTTGTTGTATCTGGTGTATCGGATTTCTTTATTGTGAGAACCCTGCAAACCAAATTCCTTCATCCCTGTAAACAATAATATCCGGCCCAAAAGCGATAATTGTGCATCCTGCCATCTTCTGAACCGCTTAATTTTTTGCTGGTATTCTTCTGAAAAATGCAGCAGATTATTTCGCAGCAAACTTTCGTGATTTTCTTCCGACAGATAAGCATAATAGATATAAATCAAAACTATAGTGGTTTATCAGAAGTTAAAATCAAAATCAGACACGGTATTTTTCTCCCATTCTATTCTAATATCGATTGCCTCTAATGTCGTAGCCGGATTTTTTACTATTTCGCTTAAAAGAGTACTGTAACTGGCTCCAATGACCTGTATGGTATTCTTATCAAACAGATCAGTATTATAATCTATAATTCCTTTTAGCGTATTTTCACTTTCGAATAAATTAAATACTATAGGCATCCTGCTGTATTTGCTTTCCATCGGGTAAGATGTCAGTTTTAGGTCGTTTAATTCAATACTGCTTTCAAAGGAAAATTCCGGATTCTGGTACACCAGCATAAGATCAAAAACAGCCGGCGGGATTTTATCAAACGGAACATTCTGATACTCATTAATCGCTAATAAATTTCTTTGCGTATTTTTCAATAAGGCTGTAAAGCTTTGTTCCTGCTCTAATTGCGTTCTTAAAATCAATGTTTTCACAAACATTCCAATCTGATTGTTCAGTTCCGGAATATTTCTGCCTGAGTTAGCGGTTGCAATACAAATATCAGTACGGTTTGAAAATTTGGAAATCAGTACATTTAAAGCTGCTGTTAAAACGGTATAAAAAGTAACCTGCTCGTCAAGCGCTAATTTCTTTAAAGCCATGGCCGTATCCGGCTTGAGTTCAAACCAATATTTGCCTCCGCCCTGCTCGTTTTGCCTGTTCTCAAAATCCCGGTCAAAGGAATCCTTAGGATGGTAATTGTGCAGGTACTTTTTCCAGAAAGCCTCATTTTGGGCGGCGTTATCTTCTACCGTTTTATTGAACCATTCCGAATAATCTTTAAACTGAAATTGCAAAGCAGCCTCTTTTGTTGTTTCCGAAGAATTGGTCTCCTTATAATTTTCAATAAATTCGGTAATGAAAATTTCCAGCGATAAACCATCCATTATAATGTGATGTGTACAAAAAAGCAGTAGATTTTTATTCTCTTCCGCCCTGATTAGCTGTACTCTTAGCAGTACATCTGTTTCTAAATCGAAAGGGGTATCATTTACTTTATGAATCATTTCCGTTACTTTTTCATCACCTGCTTCAGAGACCGAAATGGAAAAATGTACCTTTTCAAAAGGATTAATTTTCTGATAAGGAATTCCGTTTATTTCAGTAAAATTCGTTCTCAGGATTTCATGTTTCCTGATAATTTTACGAATTGCAGCAGCAATTTTATCCGTATTCACGTTTCCTTCCAGACTGTAAGCGGCAAACATATTGTAGGCTATGGAAGTGTTTTTTTGTTGGGAAGCCAGCCAGATATGGTATTGTGGCGCGGTTAAAGCGTAAAACTCTTTTATTTCGGATAATATAATACCCCCAGGCGGATTGGGAACTAGTTTTTGCAGATAATGCGCCAGCAATTCAATTGTAGGATAATCAAAAATCGTTTTCAGGGAAATATCAAGTGAAAGCTGCTTCGTTACCAGACCAATCAATTTTACCGCATTTAGAGAATGACCGCCTAAAGCAAAAAAATTATCATGAACACTTATCGGTTCTTTCGTATTTAATACTTCTTTCCAGTAGGCAGCAAGTGTTTTTTCTAAATCTGAAACGGGAGCTTTAAAATCGTCGTAGTCGGTATCCTTTGTAATGGCTCTTTTCGACAAAGATTTCCGGTCTATTTTTTGGTTTGGAGTAAGCGGAAATTCTTCCAAAGGAACAATCACGTTCGGAATCATATAATATGGAAGAGTCATTTTTAAGGCTGTCTTAATCTGTTCCACACCGATTTCCCGGTTTTTAAGAAAATAAGCGACCAGAAAAGCTTCCTGCTGCGCTCCTTTTTTGGCAATTACCACCGAATTCTGAACCCCTTCTATCTGATTTAACTGCGTCTCTATATCGCCAAGTTCGATTCTATAGCCTCTGATCTTGACCTGATTGTCATTTCTTCCCAAAAATGTAATTTCTCCATTATCATTCCATTTTCCGACATCGCCGGTTTCGTAGAGCAAACTACTGTTGTCAAAGGGATTTACAATGAATTTTCCGTTTGTTAGTTCTTCATTTTTATAATAACCTTTGGCGAGTCCATCGCCTGCTATGTAAATGGCTCCGGGAATTCCTATCGGTTTAGGGCTTAAAAATTCATCGAGAATATAAAACTGCGTGTTGTTGATTGGTTTTCCAATATTTGAGGCATCCCTAAAATGCTCTATTTTTTTAATACTGGACCAAATCGTAGTTTCTGTTGGCCCGTACATGTTCCAAATTTCCAGACTATTCCGGATTAGTTTTTCTGCCAGTGCTTCACTCAATAAATCCCCACCGCACAGTACTTTTAATCGCTTATCGCCCTGCCAGCCGGCGTGAAACAACATCTGGTAAAAACTTGGTGTGGCCTGAATGATCGTAGGCTGTATCTCTTCTATTTTTTGAATAATCAAATTCGGATCGGCCAAAACACTCTGATTGGCCACGTACAAAGTAGCTCCTGACAGTAACGGCACGAAAAACTCTAGTATCGAAATATCAAAGGAATAGGTCGTTACCGAAAAAAAGGTATCGTGTAATCCAACTCCCGGTTTTTGTTGAATGCTGATTAAAAAATTAAGCAATGCCTGATGACCAATTTCTACTCCTTTTGGGTTTCCTGTTGAACCGGAAGTATAGATAATATAAGCTGTATCTTTAGGAGAAACTACTTTTCCCGGCGTTCCGTTAAAAATATCGATTCCTTCCAAAATGCTCTCTAATGCTACTACCCTTACCTCACCGGAGGTGTTTAGGGAATAATCTTTTTCAGTAATCAGTATTTTACTCTGACTGTTGTCAATAATGTAATTGAGACGGTCTTCCGGAAATGTGGGGTCTAACGGGATATAAGATCTTCCCGATTTTAATATGCCTAATAAAACTACCACCATATTAGCCGATCGCTCTAATAAAACCGCAATAGGAGATTTATCTTTTTTTCCATAAGTAGTTAACAGATATTGCGCTATCTGATTGGATAATTTATGGAGCTCGGCATACGAGTACGACCTGTCTTCGTCTTTTAAAGCTTCTTTTCCGGGAAAATTTTCAACCTGCTGCTGAAATATATCCAGTAAGGTAAACTCTTTTGGATACTCGGTTTTTGTAGCATTGAAGGTTTCTAAAACCCGGTTTCTTTCGTCTTTGGTTAGATACGTGAGTTCTTTTAACTTTTTGTCCGGATCGGCTAAAATGTTGTTAAGCAGGTTTTCAAAATGATGGACGGTCTGCGTAATTCGAGCTTCATTGAAATAATTTAAATTGTAATCGAAATCAATTTTTACATCTTCCGATTCATCGAATTCGCGGATATAAATGGCCAGGGCTACCCGCTCTGACTCATGGGTAAGCGGAATTACGCGGGTTTGGGTATTATTGAAATCGGTGGCGTAATTTTGCTTTTCATAAGAAAGCGTAATATTGAATATTTTTTCTTTTTCGGTAAAAACCTGCAATTCCTGGATGAGTTTCCCCAAAGGAAAGCGCTGGTGACGGTAATCGGCCCGCAATTGATTTTTGATCAGGATGATTAAATCTTCGAAAGTCATATCGAAATCCAGCGAAAGCCGCAGCGGTGCGATTCCCATAAAAAGGCCTACTGTTTTCTTGTATTTCGCTTTACTTCTGTTTAAAACGGGTAAACCAATAGCAAAATCCGTATTTTGATGTTTCCTTCCGAAATAGGCATACAAAATAGCTAAGATCAAATGAAAAGACGAGCATTTACAGGCATCCGCCAACTGGTTGATCAGGTTGTATACTTCTCTTTTAATAATCAGTTCTTTACGGCTGCTTTTATTGTTTTCTATTCCATCAGATAAAAATTCTTTTTCCAACAGTGCCTCCGGCAGTACTTTAAATTTGTCTACCCAGTACTTTTTATCTTCCAAAAAAGCTGCAGCGTTCTGGTACTCATGGTCGTCTTCCATAAAATCCTTATAACTAAACGGATAAGTGGTTGTCACATGCCCGAATTCCCGGATTTCATTATAATTCTGTACCAGTCTCTGAAACATTAAAGACGTACCCCAGCCATCAGTAATGATATGATGGTAAACGGAAAACAGGTAATGGAAATCTTCTTTCACTTTAACCAAAGTAAAAACATGCAAGAGCTTTTCATCAAATAAATCAAAAGGTTTTCTAAACTCCTTTTGCATGTAAATTGCAGCTTCTTCTTCAGGATTCACACGATCGGAGAAATCTACAAATCCAAGTTGGGAATCATGCTCCTCTACTACACTGATTGCTATCTCCTCCTGATTTTTCACCAGTATGCTTCTGTAGGTATCGTGCTGATCAATAAGCGTAGTGTAGGCTTTTTTAAAAGCCTCCGTATCTATAACTCCTTTAATTTCGATTTTGGCCCCAATATTATAAATGGGATCCTTAGGGAATAATAATTGCTCGAAATAAACATCTTGTTGTGGAAGCGTTAGTCTCATTGAAAAGTGTGGTATTTAATAGTCTGTATTATAAAAATGTGATCTGTGAAATTGCGGCTTCTGCCTCATTTATCTCCGGGCGCTACACTTCATTATGCCATAAGCTTTCTGTGTGCAGGGTTTCGTCTTTTACTTTGAAATCTTTTACAATTTCTCCATAATCAAATTTCAGGATTCGGTCTGCATACCTGAAATAAGCGTCATCATGCGTTACTGCGATAATGGTTTTTCCTTCCTGTTTTAACTTGGGCAGTAAATTTTCGTAGAAATATTTCCTGAAATGCGGATCCTGATCGGCTGCCCATTCGTCTAATACCAGAATTGGCTTGTCTTCCAGGAGTGCAAAAATCAATGACATTCTTTTCCCCTGCCCTTTCGAAAAAGGCCTTCTTGCCGAATCTTCCTTATCATCGGTAATGACTTTGTCCAGCTCCATGATGCGGAGCAACTCCTGATATTCCTTATTATTTTCTAAAGTGTACGCATCGTAATTATTGGAAAATATGTGATTGTCCGTGAAAACTGCCGATATCAGGTTCTGTGTTGTTGTTTTTCCCGTAGTGTTTTTTTGTTCGTTTACAATTATTTCCCCTTCCGTAGGCTGATACAAGCCGGTCAGTATGTTGATAAAAGTACTTTTTCCACTGCCGTTTCCGCCAATTATAAAGATCATTTCTCCTTTTTCTATTGAAAGATTAACAGGTCCTAAGGCAAATGTTTTTTCGGCAGCATTGTTTTCATATTCAAAATGAATCTGATTAAATCGTAGCGAACTAAAAGCTTCGGTATCTACAGTTTTAAGGGTTACGGTTACCTCTGAACTGTCAAAATCCTTTAAAAATTTCTTGATTCGGTTATTGGCAACAGTCAGTCTGGTATACACATTCTGCATATTGATCAGGTTGTTAATAGGGCCTGAAACAAATAATAGAATAACGACGTATGAAATCACATCTTCTCTTTGTAACAATCCAATCTCGGGCAATAAAAACAGAATGGCTCCAATAACCAGATACAGCCCGTACTGACTGATTAAGTTGATGGATAAAAAAACATAGTTGATATTAAAATCCAGTATTTTGGCATTTTCCCGATTCGGTGACAAATGGTCCTGCATTAATTTTTCCCTTCTGTGGGTACTTAACTTAAATCCTTTGAATCCTTTTATGACATCGTCTACGTATTTGTAATAATGCTCATTGTACTTTCTGAGATGGGCTACTTTTTGCGACATCGTACTGATTACCAAAAAATAGGTGACAGCGATCAGGATAATTAAACCCACCACCACTAAAGCCGCTGAAACGGACAGTGTAAACAAGTAAATCATACAGAGCAACAACATGAGTAAAGAATTGATCGTATGGGTGACCACTTCAGGAAAAGTCGCGAAAATCCTTAAATCTTCTATGGCGGTATAAAAGCGCTGCGAGCCCAGTTTTTCTAAGGTAATTAAAGGGGCTTTTAATATTTTGTCGAAGATTTTTTTCTCGTTTTCATACAATACTTCAAAAGAGTATTTATTGATTTTCTTCTGGAAAACAATATTTAGTAAATACGTATAGATCACAGTGGAAACAAATACAATCCCCATATAATCGGTTAAGAATTCTGTTTTTCCGGAAATCACATTATTAATGATATAAACAATTCCGAAGCTCAGAATCGTGTTGGGTATTGCGTAAAGCAACAGATAAATGACGTAGGAAAATTTTAATTTAAACATAGTAGTTTGTATTTTGATTGGTTATTTGTTTTTGAAAGATACTTGTGAAAATCTGTGCTAATGCCGCAGCATTACGGTGGATAAAAAAATGGTTGCCGCTCCATATCTCAGAGGTAAACGTACCGTCAGTGAAATTTTTCCAGTTTTCGATCTCCTGGCAGGTTTCTTCCTCAACACCCATTACGGCATGTATCGGGATGTTTAATTTGAGACCTTTTTCGGAAAAAGGATCTTTTTCCAGACACTCAAAATCGGCTCTCATAATGGGCAGGAAATAATCAAATAATTCTTCGTTTTCGCTTATTCCTGCCGGAATACCGCCCAGACTCAGCAGTTCTTTTTTAAAATTGAAATCATCCAGTTGGTGACGCAGGACATTGCTGCTTTTTTTAATCCCGGGACCTGCATTTCCGGAAACAACAAGTGCCTGGGACGCATCTCCCGCAATTTCCATTTTTGCGGCTACGGAAAGTCCCAAAGTGGCTCCCATACTGTGCCCGTAGAGCAGATAAGGGGCTCCGTTTCTCAAAGATTTAATCTGTTGACAATAATCTGCAATGGCCTGATCCTTATTCTTAATTAAGTCTTCTTTGTGCCTTTTACCTCTTCCCGGTAATTCAAGGGGAATGAAATCGAGGTGGGTGATCTCCTTTCTGAGAAATTCAAATGAAAAAACATTTCCTCCGGCAAAGTGTAGTAAAAAAAGCTGCATATTTTTAGTTTTTATCTGGAATGGTCTGTGGCGTTTTCGGCTATTCTTTCTGCGTAATTTAATTTCCTATTTCCAAATTTATAGGTGGCCGAAATCCTGAAAGCCCTTGGATCCTGATAGTTCCTAAAGGTCTGCCTGACATTGTCCACTGTTGATACTTTGTATTCGTTCATTGATTTTAAAATATCGGTAACATTTACTTCGAGGATGAAAGCTTTTTGGAGCAATAAAAATTTCATTCCGAAATCCAGTGCACATTGTTTGCTGATCATGGCTTCCTGGCTGATGTTTTTAGAACGGTACCAGAAATTAAGGTTAGCGGAAATGTTTTTCTCCGGATTGAAATACACCTGATTGTTGACCATACCGTACCAGCCCCAGACATCCAGATCATCGATAACGGGCACCAGGGATTTATTCAGCTTGTAGAATCCCTGTAACTGAAAATTCGTTTCAACAGCAGTATTATATTTTAAGACTCCGTTAGCTGAAACCTGAAACGTATTTAAATCCATATAGCTGACTACTTTATGCTCTACGACATGGTCTGCCGTATAATTGGGCAGCGACCAGAAATTGTCTTTTGTTTTCGAATAGGAAAATCCCAGGTCGTATTGTGATTTAAAAGCATAGACCAGATTGAAATTGCTGGTTAGCGACGGCTTTAAAAACGGATTTCCCAAATACGTCTCATACGCATTATAAATGCCCAGGGAGGGGTTTATAAATCGGTATAACGGCCTGTTGTAAAACTGCGAAAAGGCAAAACTTAACTTCTTCTGATCATCAAAATTGTAGCTTACATTTGCTGACGGAAACAGCTTTATATAGTTATCGTCCAGAGCTTTTTTAGCGTTAACGTCCGCAACATTACCGTTGATAATGGTGTTTTCGAGTTTAAACCCAACCTGAAGATCCAGTTTTCCAAAATTCTTTTTAAAATCTGAAAATATAATTTGTCTGTTTTCAATATAGGTACACGTGGGTGACAACGCTAAATTCTGCACATAATCGGCATCGTACTTCCTGAAATTCCTGATGACATAATCGGATTCAATGTAGATCCATTTGCCGCCAACTGTCAGATCGAACAACCTTGTGGGAACATGATACAAACCATTCAGCGTATAGATATTCAGATCTGTCCGCCCGTCATGGTAAACGGTATAATTGCGATTGGGAATTGCTGCACCATTTACATCATAATCCTGGCCATAGGTATTTTGATTGTAATCCCAGGGTCTCTGAAGCCAGTCTGCTTCTATGGTTAAAAATTCCTTTTCATTAAAATCATGACGTAACAGCGCATTCAGGGAATTGCGTTTCAGGTTCGAAATTAACTTTTTGCTTCCTGTATAATAGCGGTCTAATACGTCGGGGCTGTTATAGATATCGATGTTTGTTTTGGTATCTAATATATTCTCGTACGTATCATTCATCGAGGAGACATTTATTTTTGTCTTTTTTGAAATCTTGTACTGCACATCAATAAAAGTCACGAAACTGTTAAAGTCGTAATCGGTTGTTCCCGAACCAATAAAGGAGGCATCGGAAAAAAAAGTACTCACATCATTTTCCCTGAAAAATTTCTCCCGTCCGTAACTGATACTCGAATTGACTTTCCATCTTCCGCGGTTGTAGACGAGATTGATGCTGTTGTTGAAACTGGGAAACTTATGCTGCTTGTAAACAGACTTTACCGCACCTCCAAAGTATTCTCCTGAATCTTCGGTGGAATTGGGGTCTTTCAGGGAAGTGCCTGTCTGTGAAAAGCCTAAAAACGGAAGGAGCAGCAAGCAAAATAATGTATATTTCATGTACAATTTGTATTTTTATGATGATTCTTAAGCGCCGATTTTTAAGAGGTTAATCTTGAAAAATGGCGGTAAGAATGTCTTCTTTCGCAATAATTTTATTTAATATTTTTTTGTTGTGCTTTAAATGATCTCCTTCGAGCATGTTCTGGTGCTGGCCTTTTCCGGTGATATAACGAACGGCTTCAAAGTTGGCTTCCCAATTTTTGTCTTCATTATTTTGGGTTTTGACCAGCACTAATTCTGTCGATAAGGCATGGGTGTATTTCAAAGACATGAGGTAATTGATGTAGGCTATTCGCTTTTCTTTGGCCTGCGCCAGTATTTCCTGCATGTTTTCGCTGATTTCGGTTCCCAAATCAAATCCTTCAGAAGCGCGTTCAATGCTTAGTTTTTCTTCGTTAAGCCTCACGGAATCAAACATGATGATTCGGGATACTTTTCGGTTTAGCACATTCGTGAGATAATTGGCGACTTCGTAGGATAAGATTCCTCCTGCTGACCAGCCGAATAAAACAATGTCGCCACTTTCCTGAATTTCATTGATTTTATGGGCATAATACTCTGCCGGATTCGCTTCGTTTTCTACAAAATTGAAGGATATAAATCTGGAGTTTTCATTATTCCGGAATAAGTCCCTGTAAGCACTTCCGTAGCCCGCTATCGGTGGAAAAGCAAAGACGGTACTTTGAGACTGGGGGTTACCATATTCATAAAAATCCTTATCTGAATCGAAAATAGTAGTCAGATGATACTTTATGATTTCGGCGATGGTATTAAAACGGAAGAGTGAATCCAAAGGATAATGCGCAGCAAACTCTTTATTCATTTTAATAATGGTGTTGATTGCGGAAATACTATTTCCACCCAGCTCAAAGAAGTTATCGGTAGTCCCCACTTTTTCAAGACCCAGGATTTCCTGCCATATTTCGGCTATTTTCTTTTCTGTCCCATTAGCAGGTGCTACGTAAGCTGTTCTTATTACGTCTTCTCCACTAATGCCCGGCAGCGCTTTACGGTCTGTTTTTCCGTTAGGGGTCAGGGGCAAACTATCCATGGCTACATAAAAAGAAGGCACCATATATTCCGGCAATTTTCCTAAAAGGTGGTTTCTTATCTCCGCTTTGTCTATTTCGGTCTGGGAAGCATAGTACGCTACCAAAACCTTTTCGTTATGTACTTCTCTGACTTCCACCACAACTTGTTTGATGGCTGCTGAATATTGTGCCAAACGGGCCTCGATTTCACCTAATTCAATTCTAAAGCCCCTTATTTTTACCTGATGGTCGTTTCGGCCTAAAAATTCAATGTTGCCGTCCGGCAGCCAGCGTCCTAAGTCTCCGGTGTCGTACATTTTACTTCCGGACTTAAACGGGTTGGCTATAAATTTCTCTGCCGTCAGTTCCGGCTTGTTCAGATAACCTCTGGCTACCCCTGCTCCTGCTACATATATTTTGCCAAACACTCCTGTAGGTACCGGATGCAGTTTTTGATCTAAAATGTAGAGCTGCGTATTCGAAATTGCTTTTCCGATGGGTATGGACAGATAGTCTTTTTGCCTGATCCTGAAATAGGTACTGTACGTCGTATCTTCTGACGGGCCGTATAAATTGTATACTTCCAGCTGTTCCAAAGGCAGTCTTTGTAGGATGCTGTGCGAAATGGGTTCTCCTGCCATATTTAAAATACTTACGGACTCAAAAGAAACACCATCGTCTAAAAGCTGGTTCACCACAGACGGAACTGTATTGATTAATATCTTCTGGTCTTTTTCGATATGGTTTTTGATTTCGAGACCATTTTTCAGGAGTTTTATCGTCTTACCGATCGAAAGGGTATAAAATATTTCAAAAACAGATAAATCAAAACAATAAGAAGTTACCGCGTATACGGTCTCAAATTTAGTACTGTCGAATTCGGTCTCCGACCAGTGAATGAGTGCCGTTGCATTTTTATGTTCAATCATCACTCCCTTCGGATGACCTGTAGTTCCCGAAGTGTAAATGATATAGGCTAAATCATTTGCGCTGGTGGTTCTTTGAACATTTACTTTAGGATATTCTTTCTGGTTGTTATAGAATAATTCAAGTACATTTTCGTCAATCACCAATTTACAATTACTGTCTTTTTCGATGTACGCTATTCTTTCCTGCGGATAAGATTTATCAATGGGTACGTAAGCAGCACCCGATTTTAGGATCCCCAGTAGTGTGATGATCATTTTTTCACTTCGGTCTAATTTAATGCCTATTAAATCATCGGTTTGTATTTGGTAATTCGCTCTCAGATAATGGCCTAACTGATTGGCCTGCTCATTGATTTCCCTGTACGTGAAGCTCTTGTTTTCGTAAACAACTGCCCTGTTTTCCGGTGTTTTTGCGACCTGATCCTCGAACAGATCCACCAGGGTTTTATCCTCCGGATAGGCTGTCGAATTGTTATTGTAATCCAATACTAATTTCTTTTCCTCTGCAATCGTGAGATAATCGAGCTCGTTTATGGCTTGTTTAGGATCATCAATCGCTTCGTTGAATATATTGCTGAGATGCCCAAAAATGGCCTCTATAAACAAAGCATCATAGATATCCGTGTTGTAATCAATGTTCAGGATTAGCTGCTCTGTTTCGACAAAAGTGAAGGTTATATCCAGCTTGGCAATCTTATTTTCAAAATCTAAACCGGCTATTTCTATTCCTGCTAATGCGGAAGGACTTACCAGATTTTTCAATTGGTTCTGGTTTTGAAGCACTACCAGCACATCAAACAAAGCCGAACGGCTCAGGTCCCGCTTCAGGTTCAGGTTTTCTACTAATTCATCAAATGAATAATCCTGGTGCTGGTAGGCATTTAAAAGTATTTCTTTTTCTTTGTTTAAAATATCCAGAAAGTCATCTTCCTGTTCAAACTTTGTTCGAATCGCTAACGTGTTAAGGTAAAGCCCTAATTGGTTTTCTAAGTCCGGATGTTCCCTGCCTGCTATAGGCGTACCGACAATAATATCTTCCTGATTTGTATAGCGGTGCAGCAGCGTTTTTACACCGGACATTAAGGTCATAAACAGGGTAACGTCATGTTCTTTTGAAAACGTTTTTAGTTTTTCTAACAAGGCACCGGAGAACTGATGCGTCTTATTCTCCCCATTGTAGGTTTGCACCAGCGGTCTTTTCTTAAAGCTCGGAAGTTCTGTTACCGGTAATTCCCCGCTGAATTGGTTCAGCCAAAAGTCTTTGGATTTCTGGTATTTTTCCTGCTGAATCTTTTCATTGATCCATACTGCATAATCTTTATAATGGAAGTTTAATGGTGGCAAATCAATAGTGATTCCCTGAACGAGGGCATTATATATTTTCACCACTTCGGAGATGATTAACTGCATCGACCATCCGTCCCCGATGATATGATGCAGGCTAAGGAAAAACACATGTTCGTTTTTATTTATTTTAATTAAGGAAGCCCGCAGTAAAGGAGCTTGCTCCAGATTAAAAACAAGTGCATTTTGTTCTTTTAAATAGTTTAAAACAAGTGCTTCCTGCCCATCGTTATGACTGAAATCTTTCTCTGTCACTTCAAAAACAATTTCCTCCACAGGTTTTATAAACTGGCGCAGTTGCCCCGCTGCCGTATTCCTGAAGCCTGTTCGTAATATTTCATGTCTTTGAATTAACAACTGAAAGGTTTCCTTAAATTTATCGGTATCCAGTTCTCCTTTTAATTTTAGGGCTGCGGGCATATTATACGCTAAAGAAGCACCTTCCAGCTGACTCAATATCCAGAATCGGTATTGGGAAGCTGTTAAAGGGTAGCTTTCCATAATCGCTGCCTGAGGAATGGCTGTATACTCGTTTTGGTTCAGGGTTTTACTCAGCGCATCGATGGTGGGGTTAGCAAAAAAATCCCGGAACGACACTGTTTTATTCAATTGTTTGTTGAGCCTGTTGATGACTTGTGCCACGATGAGACTATGTCCGCCCAACTCAAAGAAATTATCGGTAATCCCCACTTTTTCTACAGCGAGTACTTCCTGCCATATTTCGGCCATTTTTTGTTCGGTCTCATTTCGTGGGGCAACATATTCTTTTCGAATACCATCTTCGCCACTAATATCCGGCAATGCTTTACGATCTATTTTGCCGTTGGGTGTTACCGGGAACTGATCCAGACCGATATAAAACGAAGGCACCATATATTCCGGCAGCTTTCCTAAAAGATAGCTTCTGATGGCTGCTTTATCTATTTCGGCATCAGTTACATAATAGGCCACCAGTACTTTTTCTCCGTTGACTTCTCGGGCCTGCACTACGGCCTGCTTTACAGGAGCGGAATATTGTAAAAGGCTGGTTTCTATTTCGCCTAATTCAATTCGGAACCCTCTTATTTTTACCTGATGGTCGTTTCTGCCTGAAAATTCAATGTTTCCGTCCGGCAGCCAGCGTGCTATATCTCCGGTATCGTACATTTTGGTACCTGGAATAAAAGGATTTTCAATGAACTTTTCTGCGGTGAGTTCCGGTTTATTCCAATACCCACGGGTCACTCCTGCTCCGGATATGTATACATTTCCTGAAACTCCCAGAGGCGTTGGCAATAAGGCATTGTTAAGGATATATACCTGCGTATTTGAAATCGGACGACCAATAGAAAACGGCTGGTCTCTGCTGTACAAAAATTCTATGGACGTCACAGTGGTTTCCGTTGGACCATATTTATTGTAAAAATCACAAATAGTATTCCAGGACTCCGCCAGTTTTTCGGAACAAATATCACCTCCGGACAGTACTCTTCTTAAACTAAGTCTTTTGGAAGGTTTTAATTTACTTACTACCGACGGAACGGAATGGAAGTGGGTAATTTTGTTTTCAAATACAAATTGCTCCAATTCAACTTCATCTAACAACACTTTTATTGGCAATATGTATAAAGCGGCTCCATTCAGGAGTGCCAAAAAGGTCTGCTCCACGGAGGCGTCAAAAGAAAAATTGGAAAGCTGCAGAATTCTTTCGGTTTCATCAATTTGAAACTGTCTGGTCTGCGAACTGATCAGGTTGATGACATTCCTGTGTTCTACCATTACCCCTTTTGGATTCCCCGTTGTTCCTGAGGTATAAATAATATAAGCCAGGTCTGTCGGGGTATTTATTTTTTCAATATTCAGGTCTGAATAGCTTTCTCTGGTTGCATAAAAGGCCTCAAAGACAGGTTCATCAATTACAATTTTGCAATTACTGTCTCTTTCGATGTATTCAATTCTTTCCTGAGGATAAGAAGAATCAATCGGTACGTAAGCTGCTCCTGATTTTAATATTCCTAAAATGGTTACGATTATTCTCTCGCTGCGTTCCAGTTTTATCCCTGCTAAATCTCCCGGTGCAATGGCATGGTTTCTTCTCAAATAATACGCCAGCTGGTTGGCCTGTTCGTTAAGTTCTTGATAGGTCAGTACTGTTTCTTCAAAAACCACCGCGATATTATCCGGCGTTTTTTCAAGCTGTTCTTCAAACACATCAATAAGTGTTTTATTTTCGGGATAAACTGCCGCAGTAGCATTAAAATCGCTCAGTACTCTTGTTTTCTCGGCAGCGGTCAAATAATCCAGCTTATCAATGGCTTGTTCGGGATCACTGATCCCTTCGTTAAAGACATTTTCGAGGTGACAGAATAGCGCATCGATCAAAAACGTGTCGTATATATCGGTATTGTAATTGACGTTCAGCAACAGCTGTTCTGTTTCCGTAAAAATAAAGGTGATATCAAATTTTGAGGTTTTATTCTCAAAATCAAAAGCATCTACTTCTAATCCTGTTAAACCAGTGTCGTTGGTTATATTTTTTAACTGCGCCTGATTTTGAAGCACCACCAAAATATCAAACAAAGCCGATCGGCTCAGGTCTCTTTTCAGATTCAGGTTTCCCACCAGTTCATCAAAAGAATACTCCTGATGCTGGTAAGCATTTAAAAGCGTTTCTTTTTCTTTATTTAAAACATCCCGAAAGCTGTCACCAGGTTCAAATTTGGTTCGAATCGCAAGTGTATTCAGGAAAAGCCCCAACTGATTTTCTAAATCAGGGTGTTCACGGCCTGCTATCGGTGTGCCCACAATAATATCGTCCTGATTACTGTAGCGGTGCAGGAGCGTTTTGATTCCGGCCATTAAGGTCATAAACAAGGTGACATCCTGTTCCCCTGAAAACGTTTTTAGCTGCTCTAAAAGCGGAGCGGAAAATGCATAAGATTTAACAGCGCCATTGTAGGTTTGAACCAAAGGCCTTTTCTTAAAACTATGCAGTTCTATTACCGGTAATTCTCCACTCAACTGGTTTAACCAGAACTTTCTGGATTGCTGGTACTTTTCCTGTTTATTTTCTTCATTAATCCATACTGCATAATCTTTGTAATGGATGTTTAAATCGGGTAAATCAACCGGGATTCCCTGAACTATGGCATTGTATATTTTTACGATTTCGGAAATGATTAACTGCACAGACCAGCCATCACCAATGATATGATGCATACACAGTGAAAAAATATGTTCCTTTTCTTCTGTTTTGATCAAAGAGGCTCTTATCAAAGGGGCTTGTTCCAGATTGAAAGTAATGGCATTCTGTTCCTCCAGATACTGTAAAACAAGATCTTCCTGCTCCTTATGGTTGCTGAAATCCTGCTCTGCCACTTCAAAATTAATATCATTGGCGGGCGTTATAAATTGTTCGATCTGACCTTCTGAATTGTTTTTAAAACTTGTTCGTAATATTTCATAACGCTCAATAAGCAAACTAAAGGTTTCTTTAAAAGTAGCGGTATCCAGCTCGCCGGTTAATTTAATCGCCGACGGCATATTGTAGGCCAGAGAACCTCCTTCGAGCTGGCTCAGAATCCAGAAACGGTTCTGAGAAGCCGTTAAAGGATAACTTTCCATAATCGGTGCCTGAGGAATGGCGGCATACTCATTTTGATTCAAGGTTTTACTCAGTGCATCAATGGTCGGGTTAGAGAAAAAATCCTTGAATGAAACGGTTTTATTCAATTGTTTGTTGAGCCTGTTGATGACTTGTGCCACAATCAGGCTATGCCCTCCCATTTCAAAGAAATTATCGGTAATCCCTACTTTTTCAAGGCCGAGTACTTCCTGCCAGATTTCGACCATTTTTTGTTCGGTCTCATTTCGGGGCTGTACATACTCTCTTCGAATACTGTCTTCTCCGTTGATGCCCGGTAGCGCATTACGGTCGGTCTTACCATTTGAGGTCAGCGGGATCTGCTCTAAAAGCACATAAAAGGAAGGAATCATATATTCCGGCAGCTTCGTCTGAAGGTAATTTCTAATTTCAATATTGTCGATTTCGAGGTCCGAAACATAATATGCTACCAGTACTTTTTCTCCATTGGCCTCTTTCACCTGAACAACGACTTGTTTTAAATTGGCTGAAAATTGCAAAAGGGCGGTTTCTATTTCTCCCAGCTCAATTCTGTAGCCTCGTATTTTGACCTGATGGTCGTTTCTGCCCAGAAATTCAATCGTACCATCCGGAAGCCAGCGGCCCAAATCTCCCGTATCGTATATCTTAGTTCCCGGAATAAACGGATTTTCGATGAATTTTTCGGCTGTAAGTTCGGGCTGGTTTAAATAACCTCTTGAAACGCCATCACCAGACAAATACAGTTTACCGCTTACGCCTATAGCAACGGGCTGTAAATTGTGATCCAGCACGTAAGCCTGGCTGTTTGGGATGGGTTTACCAATCGGAATCGTGATGTACTTTTCGTTCTGAATATCAAAAGTTAGCGAAAAGGTAGTGTTTTCGGTAGGTCCGTACCCATTTACAATTTTTATGGACGGATTGCTTTCGAACACTTTTTGGGTGTGTTTGGGTGATACTACATCTCCTCCCACAATCAACTGACTGATGTTTTCGAAAAAACCGATATTATTTTCGACCACACTGTTAAACCAGGAAGCCGTCATCCAGAGACTATTGACTGCATTTGTTTTAACGATGTTTTCTAAAGTCGATAAATCAAGTAAATCGTCCTGAGTAGTGAGTACCAGGGTAGCTCCGTTTAGCAACGTTCCGAAAAACTCTATAGTGGTGGCATCAAAAGAGATGGAACCTGTGCTCAGCAGAATCTTTTCTGAATGTAATGGAAAGTAGGAACAAGGCTTAACCAGTCTTACCACATTGCGATGCTCCACCATCACTCCTTTTGGATTTCCGGTGGAACCTGATGTATAAATGATATAGGCTAAATCGGACGGGCTGTTTACAGGATCCGGATTTTCAGTTTTATACCGGAAGCGCTGGAAGTTAAACATCATCAGTTCATCCTCGTCAATAATAGCCTTGCAATTGGTATCTTCTTCGATGTATTCTATTCTTTCCTGTGGATAATCGGAATCGATCGGAACATAGGCGGCTCCGGATTTCAGAACTCCTAAAATAGCAATCAGCAACTGTTCGCTTCGGCTTAATTTGATGCCTACAAAATCATCCGGCTGGATATCGTAGCTTTCGCGCAGATAAGAGGCAAACTGATTTACTTTTTCGTTCAGTTCTTTATAGGTCAATTGCAATTCCTCAAAAACAATGGCGATAGCATCAGGAGTTTGTGCGGCCTGTTCTTCGAAGAGTTGTACAATCGTTTTGTCTTTTGGATACGGTACGGACGTGTCATTAAAATCGACAACCAGCTGCTTTATTTCCTCCGGCGCTAAATAAGCAATACGCGAAACCGGAAGGTTCGGTTCTGCAATAACGGCTTGCAGTAAGGTTCCGAAATGTGCTGTTATTTTTTCAACAAAATCTACCGTATAAATATCGGTATTGAATGTTAAGTTGAAATTTAATTCATTGCCAAACTCATCAAAGGTAAACTCCAGGTCGTATTTGATCAGCAGATTTTGTTTGTTCTGATATTGTTGAATAGTGATGCCATCCAGTTGTTGTTTGCTGTCGAAACTGTCCATGTTCTGCAGGATCAGCATCACATCAAATAACGGACTGCGGCTTGCGTCTCTTTTTAAGTTTAAATTTTCAATTAATTCATCAAACGGATAGATCTGATGCTCATAGGCTTCCAGTGTTCTGTTTTTAACATTCAGTAATACATCAACAAAGCTGTCCTGTCCGTCAAACTGAGTTCGCAGGGCTAAGGTGTTTAAATAAAGCCCTGTCTGATTTTGCAAATCCGAGTGGGGTCTTCCGGCAATGGGTGTCCCGATTATAATATCATTCTGGTGAGTATATCTGTAAAATAAGACGTTCAGCAGGCTGGTTAATCCCATGAATAAAGTAGCATCATGGGCCTGACATAAACTGGAAAATTCTTTTAAGATTTCACTGCTAAAACTTCTCTTTACAATACCTCCGTTAAATGTTTTGGTAAGCGGTCTTGTTTTGTATACCGGTAAATCCAGTATGGGAATAGTGTCCTGAAATTGTTTCAGCCAGTACTCTTTGTGTGCCGCACTAGTATCTCTTAACTGGTTTTGCTGCCAGGCTGCGTAATCTTTATATTGAATTTGTAAAGGCGGCAACGGATTGGAGATATTCTTTGTAAAAGCATGATATAAAGCAAACAGCTCGTTCATCATGACCTGTATCGACCAGCCATCGCTAATGATGTGATGAATGACCAGTACAAAAATAAAAGTGTCGCCGGAAGTTTTGATGAGCTTTGCACGAACCAAACAATCCTTTGCCAAATCAAATGCGTATTTTAATTCCTGTTCAATACGATCATTTAGATTCTGGTTACCGTTATGAGAAGATAAATCTTCTGTTTGAAACTTAAAATTCAGGTCTTTAAGGGCAATAATCTGTTGTCTTACTTCAGTATTGGCTGTTTCAACAAAAACCGTTCTTAAAGATTCATGGCGTTCCAGCAACGCCTGAAACGCTTTCTCAAGAGCGTCTGTATTTAGGTCTCCTTTTAATTCAAAAATGCTGGGAATGTTATATACCGTGTTTTGTTCTTCTAACTGACACAGCAGCCACAAACTTTTTTGCGATGAGGAAACGGTGTACGTTTCCGCCTCAGGTACATTGGGGATATCATTATGGCTATCATTGGCGTTTTGTGACAGTTTGATGAAATCAATTATTTTTTGCTTGTGCAATTTAATTTCATCTAATAACTCATTCGTCAGCACTCCTTTCGGAGCATTAATATCCAGTTTATCTCCCGATAAATTAAGTTTTATATTGGAGGCCCTTAATTTTTTGAGTAGTGTTTGCATCGCTTTATCTTATTATATACTTGTCTGTAATGATTCCCTGATTTGTTTTTGATCACGGATTACAGTGGTTTTTATTTAAAATCCGGTGTAATCCGTTTGCATATTCTTTTTAAACCAAACTATAGTTTTCTGTTTTTTTCTTGCTGTATAAGATCTCCTTTTCGCCAAATAACCTTTCTGTGATTATTTCCCTCGAACTGCATTCGGCAATGAGGCGGTTGGACTGTATAATTGGATTGGATTCATCGGTGTATTTGATACTGCTGATAAACTCACACCACGGCTCCTGCCCCATAGCGTACACATATACTTCTAATGGGTTAAAGACATCTACTAAATGCATTCCCCTTGCAAAGTCAGATCCGGCCAGTCTTCTGGACTGATCGTGTTCTTTAGACAATTCGTTTACGACCAGTGGTCCGTATAACCAGGTCAATGGAGCGCCGTCACATTCCATTCCAAGGAAAATAACATCTACATCACCGATTACACTTTGTGTATGCTCGTATAATTTCTTTTCTAAAATCCTGGAGTCTGCTGCAAAAAGCAATGAAAATTCAGCGATTTCAACGTGATAGCAGATTTTAGCCTTGATGTCCAGATCACTGTGCTCTCCTGTAAAAGGAACCCCTGTAATCCTGCAATCTGAAAAGTTTACCGTAGCGAATTCTTCAATTTCAATAATATTATCAAAACCTATATTGTTGAACATCAGTTTCAGGGAAGGATCCTGAAGATGTCCGCCACCGGAACGCGGCACTATAATGTTTTTTATTTTATGTCTAAGCGGCAGCAGCGTTTCCAGTAAAATATGATCCTGATGATTGTGGGTAATCAATACATAATCGATCTTTTCAGGCAGTTCGTAATCCGAAAAATGCTCTACGCTGGATTGGTATCCGTAGTAACTGATTAACGGATCTACGAGTATGCTTACTTCTTTGGTTTCGATTAGGATGCAGGCATGGCCAAAGTATCGCATTCTGATTTTATCGCCTTCATATTTTACATACGGTACCGACGGCGTATCCGTAAAAAACGATTCGAATAAAGCGCTCTCGGTTTCATTTAAATCGCCCAGCAATTCCCTGATTTCGCTGTAAGGACGGGGCGTTCTTTTCATTTTGCTTAATTCATCTATAAATTGATGATCAAACGGCATATCTAAATGCAGAACGTCTTTCTCATTCAGTCGCGGAGTGCTTAAGCAAAAAGGACGTGAATCGTTATTCGTCACCCACAACGCCAGGCTTTGATTGTTTTTGTTATAAAATTTACTTTTGTATAAAAGCTGCTCGTAAAATCGGAAAGATGGATTGCCGTTCAGATCATAAATTAATTCTACATAGCCTTTTAAAATATCGGGTACATTTTTATACAGTCCCTCTAACGATTGTCCTTTGGCCTCTTTATTCAACATTAAAACCAGTTTTCGTATCGCCATGGAAAGACTAATTAGTTCTTTCTGATTGGTAAAGGTTGATTCCAGCAACTTTCTTACGTCCTCTGAACGATCTCCGTTATAATCCATAAAAGGACCACCCAGCATTTTAGGGTCTTTAACGGCCTCATCGTGCACCGCAGGCGATTCCAGATAAGAATTCATTATTTCAATATGCCTTTTGGTTACATTCATGGCTGCCGTTGCGGGCGATATCAGGTGCGACCAGGCATACCATCTTTCTATTAAAGGCTCAATTACTACGTTCGGTTTTAAATAAACTAATCCTTCCATCTAAAAATATTTTTTATAATTTGTATTTTATATTAACTGACTGCTTCTTTCTGTGCTACACCTTAATTGCCGACTCTTTTTCTTTCTTCCTCATTCCCGGTATTCCTGCTTACACTTTTTGCTTTTTTGCTTCCAAGCCTGTAATTGAGGTACAGCTGTACGTACCGGCTGTCGTTGTAAAGCCTGTATTCCTGGTATACTCCGTTTACGGTTGGGTTAAAATTTATTTTTTCAGTTCTGAAAATATCATTGGCTTTCAGTGATATCCTGAGGTTGTCATTAAGTAAATATTGAAGTGTTACTGCGGCAGAACTGGATGCGTCTAACTTTACAAATCCTTCTGTTTTTGGAAAAACATACCAGTAATTCACGTTTAACAGGACTGTTTTTTTATCGTTTAGGGCGAAATCATTATTCGTTGCCAGTTTAAGGTTAAAACCTTCCACTCCGTTTGTTGATTCAATTAATGATTTTGATTTGGTATAATTGAAATCAGCCGTGTTGTTGCTTGTCCACCATTTGAATTTGTTGAAGACATAGATTTCCGAAATCCCGTATCGCTCCATATTAAAGATGTTTTGGTTAATGATCCGTACCACATTGGTATTCGGATCGGGCGTGGATATCTGCATGAATACATTTTTATCATGACTGTAATACAGTTTGCTTTCCAGCTTTTTGTACGAAAAAATAAATTCAAAATTATCGATGAAGGCAGGCTGCAGTAAAGGATTCCCCTGTATGCTCTGAAACGGATTGATATAGGCAATGTTAGGGTTTAACTGGGCAAAAGTAGGCCGGTCTATCCTTCGGCTGTAACTCAGTCTGTAGACAGCACCCGGCTGCGGGGCGTATGAGATATTGACCGACGGGAACAGCTTGGTATAATTCTTATTTACGGACTGATCTAAGGCTACATCATACGATTTTGCCTGCGTATTTTCAACTCTAAGGCCAACCTGTGATTCCAGATTGTTACTGAACTTTTTGTTTCCGGATGCATATACGGCCTGAACATTTTCTTTATAGCTGAAGTCAAATTCTGCCAGCGGTAAATCGGTTACCGGCTGATCTGTAAAATCACTATTGAATGTTGAAATTAAATTTTTGGTGTCTGAAAAGGAAACCTTTCCCCCAAAACCAAGATTGATCCATTCTAAAGGGGTTTCAAAATCAATTTTAGCGGAGAAGTTACGGATGTTCTGATTGTTGTTATTGATTCCCTTAAAAAATTGTTCCTTAGGCGGGTTATATTCCTCTGAAGTTCCTTCATAGGGTCTGGAATCTTTGCTTTTGTATTTGAAATAATCCAGATTCACGAACATTTTCCCGCCTTTTGGATTGAGCTTATATTCATTAAAGAAATTTACGGAATGAAGCGTTGGCCTTAAATAAGCATATCCGACAGAAGTAATGTTTTTGTTAATTTCATTGGTATCATTATCATAAATCAACAGACTTCTGGTGGCATCCGTGTCTGTTTTATTGATGTTAGTGAGATACTGAAAGCCCACCACCCATTTGGGTGTTGCTATATATTGCATGTTGAAAATTCCATTCAGCATTTTAGACTTTTTCTGGAGCGGGTAATTTAAAACCCATAATTCATCTGCAAAGTGAATGCGGCTTTCCTGTTCCAGGTAGATTCCGCTATCCCTGTAATTCAAGGAAGCAGACATACTCAGTTTATTCTGGTTGTATATAAAATTGCTTGTGTTTGATCCTTCGCTATCGTGGTGTCTCTGTAAGTAGCCCGTCCCGAGAGAGAGGTTCCAGGAATCTTTTTTAGCCTTCTTCAACCTGATATTGACCAGTCCGCTATTTCCCAATGCCTCGTATTTAGCGGGCGGTGTCGTAATGACTTCAATACTCTTGATGTTTTCGGCAGGAATTGATTTCAATAAATTGGTCAGTTCTTCCTGTCCGAGTTCAATCATTTTATCGTCGAGCAAAACTCTTACAGTACTTTTACCTACGATGTTTATCGTCTCATTCTGAATCTGTATACCGGGGGTAATCTTTAGGGCGTCCAGCGCATCGCCACCCGCCGTACTAATTGTGTTTTCTATGTTGAAAACCAGCCGGTCTACTTTTCGCTCTACGATTTCTTTCTTTTGGGTAATGACCACTGCCGCTAATTCCTGTGCGGGATTCGTTATAATTTCCCCTAAATCAAGGTCTGCAGTAACTTCTATCTGTTTCGTATACAAAACAGAATTAAACTGACTGATTTGCAGTCTATACAAACCCGCTTTGTATGGTATTATGAATTCCCCTTTTTCGTTTGTCACCTCCCCTTTTACAGGACGAGCGCCATTATTTTCAAAAAGGACCACTTCAGCAAACGCTACAGGACTATTTTCTGCAGTAACCACTTTCCCGGATATTTTGACTTGTGCTGTTAATACGTTACTTAAAATAAATGCAATAAATAATAACCGATTCATTAGTGATTTTTGTTTTATTAGTATTTCAATTTTGCCCCCTGAGGGCTTCGGTTTTACAGATTAGATCGTGAAATTTTCAGATTCTTCAATTGAAATGTTTTCTTCATTACTGCTGCTGTACAGGAGGGTATTTTCTAAAAGCAGTGCTAATTCTTCCAGTATAATGTTGTCAAACAAATCGATGATGGATAATTTGACATTAAACTGTTTATGAATAATACTAATCAGTTTTGTCGCATTCAGACTATGTCCGCCCAGCTCAAAAAAACTATCCGTAACGCCTACTTTTTCAACTCCAAGAATTTCCTGCCATATTTCGGCTATTTTTTGTTCGATTTCATTTCTTGGCCCGACATAGGCTTTCCTGATGATATCGCCTTCACTGATCCCTCGCAAGGCACTGCGATCAATCTTTCCGTTGGCCGTTAACGGCAGGTGTTCCAGAACGACCAGAAAGGAAGGAACCATATACTCCGGTAACTTCGTTTGGAGATAGCGGCGAATTTCGGCTTTGTCCAATTCAGTATCCGAAACGTAATACGCCACTAAAGTTTTGTCTCCGTTCACCTGTTGCGGTTGCACTACGACTTGTCGTAAGTCTTCTGAAAACTGCAAAAGGGTATTTTCTATTTCCCCCAGCTCAATTCTGAAACCTCTTATTTTTACCTGATCGTCATTTCGGCCTGAAAATTCAATGTTTCCATCGGGCAGCCATCGGCCTAAATCTCCGGTATCGTACATTTTGGTATGGGGTACAAATGGATTTTCAATGAATTTTTCGGCAGTCAGCTCCGGTTTGTTCAAATAACCGCGGGTAACTCCGGCACCGGAAATGTATATTTTGCCCAAAACGCCGAGCTGGGTTGGCAACAGATTGTTATCCAGAATATACACCTGTGTATTTGAAATTGGAGTACCAATACAAAATGTTGTTTTTTTGTCATAGAGAAGTTCAATCGATGTGACTGTCGTCTCGGTTGGACCGTATTCATTATAAAAATCACAAATCGTGCTCCAGGACTCCGCTAGTTTTTCGGGACAGCTGTCTCCTCCGGCAATTACTCTTTTTAGACTAAAACGACTGTCGGGTGTTATTTTTTCCAGAACGGAAGGCACTGCATGAAGATGCGTAATTTCATTTGCAGCTATAAATTCTTCAAAGATTTCGGCTTCCAGTAAGGCTGATCTTCCAATGAGGTACAAACTCGCTCCGTTGCAAAGCGCCAGGAAAATTTGCTCTACAGACGCATCAAAAGTGTAGTTTGAAAGCTGAAGAATTTTTTCGTTTTCGTCTATTTTAAACTGTCTGGTCTGTGAAGTAATCAGATTCACTACATTCGTATGTTCCACCATCACCCCTTTCGGATTTCCTGTAGTTCCCGAAGTGTAAATAATATAAGCCAGGTCCTTTGGGCTGTTTATTTTTTCGATATTTTTACCGAGGTACGCGTTTTGATTTTTATAAAATAAAAGCAATACATTTTCATCAATTACAATTTTGCAATTGCTGTCTTTTTCGATATAGTCTATTCGCTCCTGAGGGTACGAAGGATCTATAGGCACATAGGCCGCACCGGATTTGAGTACTCCTAAAATAGCCAGAATCATTCTCTCGCTTCGTTCCAGTTTAATTCCGATCAGATCGTCTGGTACAATTTGGAAAAGCTCTCTTAAAAAGCAGCCCAATTGATTGGCTTCTGCGTTAAGTTCCTGATACGTTAGTTCCTTATCCTCAAAAATAACGGCAATGATATCGGGCGTTTTTTCTACCTGTTCCTCGAATAGTTCTATAATGGTTTTATCTTCAGGGAAATCAGATTTGGTAGCATTAAATCCATAGACGATGGCCTCAAACTGGTTTTCATTTAAGATGGAAAACTGCGAAATCTTGTTCCCGGGAGCATCAGTAAATTGTTCCAGAAGATGGAAAAACGTATCCATGATTGCGTGTATCAACTCCTGACTAAACACTCCTGATTTGTATTCTAATTCCAGTTCCAAAGTATCTAAAAGATCGAAAAACGTAAAGGACAGATTGAATCTCGAAAATGCCGCAGTCTGACTGATTTCTTCTTCGATTTCAAAAGGAAGGTCGCTTTTGCTCACCATTCCGGCTCTGTTATTCTGATTTTGCAAGACGACCATAACATCAAAAAAGGACTTTTTGTTCGCAATTTTCAAATCATTTAAGATCAAATCGTAAGGGTACGTCTGGTATTCCAATGCCTTCATAATAGTCGTCATTTCATCAGCGACAGCATCGGAAAAGCTTTTATCCGCATCTATTTCGGTATAAAGAGGCAGTGTATTGATAAACATACCAATGGTGGATTCAAACTCTTTTTTAACCCTTCCGGAAACCGCTGTACCGATGACAAAGTTTTCCTGAGCCAGTCGGTATAATGAGATTCTTACGGAGGAAATTAAAAGGCTGAACAGTGTTACCCTGTTTTTATTGGCATAATCGACCAACTTCTCTTTCAGGTTTTTAGCTATCGTAAAATTCAGCCGCGCCCCGTCTAAACTTCCGGTGTTCGGATTTCCTAATTTTAAATTGGAATTGATATTTCCCAGTTTTTCCCTCCAATAATCGGTGTAGGATGCTGTTTGTTCAGGGTGCAAATTTCCTTTCAGCCAAAGCAGGTAGTCAAAATAATCCTTTTTACCGGCTGCAGGAACATACACTTTACTGCTAATCTGCTTATAAATGGATACAAAATCTTTTATAAAAATCCCTGTAGACCAGCCATCAAAAATGATGTGATGAAAAACAAAGACTAATTTGTAATGGCTTTCATCCGTTTGAAGAACAGCGGCATGAAACAAAGGTCCCTGTTCTAAATCAAAGTGAAAATTTTGAATTTCTTCTTTTTTCTGTTCCAGCAGAAAAGGATCGTTACTGGAATAAAAAGTGAAAAACGGATCAATTGCCGTGTTTTCAATCTCGTTTATTTTCTGCTGGATCGTTCCATTCTCATCGGTGAAGAATGTCGAGCGAAGACAGGCATGCACCCTGATTAATTCCTGTAATGTTTGCTTGAAAACTTCAATATTTAAACTTCCTTTCGCATTGTAGGTCAGGGCAATATTGTAAATAGATTGCATCGACGTATCTAGTAGAGATTCAATCCACATTCTTTGCTGCGAGTTGGAAGCCTCAAGAGTTTCAAAAATCAATTCGTTGGTCAGGGGAAGTGCTACAACATTATTTATGCTTTTTACTTCAACTGCATCTTTAATAAGGGTTACAATTTCACTGATCTCATAACAGTCAAACAAAGCATCAAAGTTTATGCTGATGTCAAACAGTTCATTGACCCTGTTTATAAACTGAACGCCTACAATTGAATTTCCGCCCAATTCAAAAAAATCGTCGGTAAGGCTTAAATTGTCATTTTTTAAAATTTCTTTTAAAATGCCCACCACAATTTCTTCCTCACTCAGGTTTTCAATATTAAATGCTGGTTTTCCTTCTTCTGTTTTTTGGTGGATCGGATTAAAAAACAAAGGATTTTTATGCTCATTCCAGCAAGATATTTTTTCAAACGGATACGTTGGCGCATTCACTTTTTTGAATACTTCGTTCCTGTAAAATTCTTTCCAGTTAAATTCTAGACCGTTATTGTACAGGGTACTCCACAATAAATTCCAATTATTACAGTCCATGATTTTTAATACATCTATGCACGGAATTTGTTCTTCTTTTAGCGCTGCAAGAATACCCGGCATGGAATGGGTATTGTTACCAACCACGACTAACAATATGTTATTATCATTACAGTTTTGAGCTAATATTTTTAGTTTCTCCAGGTCTAAACTAAAACTTTCATTAAAGTTTAAACCTTTAGAAATGCTGTTTTTACCTTCAATTATTTCTTTTGAAGCTTTAGCTACAGTACCATTACAAATCAGCTGATTGACGTTAAATCCTTTTGTCGACAGGTATCTGAATAAAGAAACCTGGAATGCCAGCGTTTGTGACACCGCAAAATCTGTTTGATCGTTGTCAATCTCTTTTTGCAGGTTCAGGAAAACATCTTTAAATTGCGTGCATTTTAAGAAATTTTCAACATTTGGAACAGCATCAGAAAGATATAGTAAAGCGATTTTGGTATATTTTGCTGTCTTAACTTCATCATTCTCTTTTTGGTTTAAAAGCGATTTTTTTATTTCAGCAATCGTATTACCTGATACGGCCAGTCGGTATTTATAGTCTTTTCTGCCAGTGTTTAAGGTATACGCCAGATCTTCTATCGGAGTCGTTTCTGAAATAAAATTATAAATACTGTCAATGTACTCTTTTAAGGCATTTTTGCTTTTTGCAGCAATTTTAAACCAGCTATTAGAATCTGTATTTGAAGTTGTTCCTGCAGTTGCTGTATATTCTTCCAAAATGATGTGTACATTGGTACCACTCAGGCCAAACGAACTCACTCCTGCCCTTCTAATTTGATCCGTAACCCATTTATTTCCTTCTTTTTGCAGAAGAATATCAGGGTCTTCTTCTATAAATTTATTTACCGTATTAAAATTGGCCAGCGGGAAAAACTCTTTTTCTTTTAGTACAAGAGCTACTTTTAGGAATCCAAACAATCCCGACATATTATCCAGATGTCCGATATTGGGTTTTAAAGTCCCTAAACGAACCGAATAAGGCTCATTAGTACTCGAAAAAGCATCTTTTATTCCTTTATACTCGATAGGGTCTCCGAGCTTAGTTCCCGTTCCGTGCGTTTCGATATACCCTACGCTGGTCACAGGAATATCAGCGTTTTTGCAGGCACTTAAAATAACATTTTTTTGCGCGGCCGGACTGGGAGCCGTTATACTATTCGAACTGCTTCCGTCATTATTAATAGCGGATCCTTTTATAACCGATAAAATAGTGTCGTTATCTCTTATGGCGTGGTCGAGTCTTTTCAGAATCACAACGGCTATACCTTCTCCTCCTGCCGTTCCTGAGGCTTCTTCATCAAAAGCCCTGCACATCCCGTCGGTCGACATGATGGCATCTTTTTCGAAACTGTCGGCTTCATTAAACAGATATAACAAACGTGAACCGGCTACAATGCCTAAATCAATTTCGCCTCTTCTTATGTTTTGTACGGCTTCATGCACAGCCACCAAAGACGACGAACATGCCGTGTCTATGTTCATTACAGGCCCTCTGATATTTAGAATATTCGCTATTCTTCCACCGCCTATTGAAGCCAGTCCGCCTATAAAATCCAATCCTTTATTTTCGGATTGGTACAGCAAATTATAAAGTCCCGTTTGAGTGGTGGTAAACAATCCTGTGTTTTGCGAGGCGATATAATCCAAGTCATAACCGCTATTTTCAATGGCAGTACAGACCCCTTCCAGGATCATTCGGTGTCCGGGATCGATTGTATTGGCTTCTCCTTTGGACAAATTAAAAAATTCATGGTCGAAAAGATCTGCCCTGTCTAAATAGCCATACGGATGATACCTTTCTTTTGGATCGATTTTAGAATGTAAGATTCTTTCTTTTGTGGGTTGTTTGACACAAATACTATTATTTCTTATCACTTCTGCAAACTGTTGCAGCGTTGTTATATCAGCATATTTTATACTAGCTCCAATTAATGCAATATCCATAATCGTTTTGTTTTTAAATTTCAAAAAATTTCATCTCGTCTTTCTCTTCTAAGTCGGTTTCGCCTGAATCTCTATTGATAAAGACTGCGATGTCTTTTATCGAATTAAATTCAAATAAATCCGAAATAACCATCTTGTCGGGCCACAGCAATTCAATCATTTTCTGCAATTTGATCAGCTGAAAAGAAGTGCCTCCCAGTTCGAAAAAATTATCGGTAATGCCCACCTGCTCTATGCCCAGAATATCCTGCCAGATCGTGGCCAGTTTCTCTTCGGTTGGATTTCCGGGTGCTTTGTACTCTCTACGAATAAGATCGTCGCCTCCAATTCCCGGTAAGGCTTTGCGGTCAACTTTGCCGCTTGAAGTCATCGGTAAGTTTTCCAGTACTACATAAAAGCCCGGTACCATATATTCGGGAAGTTTTCCCTGCAAATAAGTACGGATGGCCGCTTTGTCTATTTCTGTTCCTCTTTCTAAAAGGTAATAGGCCACCAAAACTTTCTCGCCGTTTACTTCTTTAGGCGTCGCTACGGCCTGCTGGATGCCGCCATACGCCATGATGGCGTTTTCAACCTCACCCAGTTCAATCCTGTTCCCTCTTATTTTGACCTGATTGTCAATTCTTCCCATATAATGGATCGAGCCATCGGATTTCCATTGGGCGATGTCTCCGGTGCGGTACACCTGATACCCTTCTCTGAACGGATCGGCTATAAAACGGTCTTGTGTAAGTTCCGGAAGGTTCAGATAACCTCTGGCTACCTGAATTCCTGAAATCAATAACTCACCCGGAACACCAAAAGGCTGCAGTTCAAGGGAATGATTTACGATATAAATACTGGTGTTGGCGATGGGTTTCCCAATGCTTACGCCTTCCTTTAAAACATCAATTTCGCTCAGGTTGATAGCTGTGACATCAATAGCGGCTTCTGTAGGGCCATAAAGATTGTGCAGCTGCGCGTTTGCGAATTTTTCCTTGCATTCCTGTGCCATAAGGGCCGGCAGCTCTTCTCCACTACATACAATATGGGCCAGACTTTTGCATTTTTCACCGTCGGCATCCAAAAGGAAAACACCCAGCATTGAAGGCACAAAATGCACGATCGAAACTTGTTTTTTACTGATGATGTCCTGTAAATAGACCACATCTTTATGTCCTTCGGGTTTGGCAATGACCAGGGAACTTCCGGTAAGGAAAGGCAAAATCAATTCCCAAACGGAAACATCGAAGGTATAAGGCGTTTTCTGAAGAAAGACTTCTTTTTCGTCCACTTTCAGGTATTCTTTCATCCAGACCAGGCGATTGTAAAGGCCTGCATGATGGTTTAGTACGCCTTTTGGATTTCCTGTAGAGCCTGAAGTATAAATACAATACGCCAGCTGATTCAATAGATCCCCGCGTTCAGGCGTTGTGGTGGGATACGAATTCTGAACGGACTTAAATTTGGCAAATTCAGCCTCATTAAT
>NZ_WKKE01000013.1 GCF_009674775.1 Flavobacterium sp. LC2016-23
TCTAAGAATCTAAGAATCTAAGAATCTAAGAATCTAAGAATCTAAGAATCTAAGAATCTAAGAATCTAAGAATCTAAGAATCTAAAATCAAAACCCCCTCTGGCGTTTCGCTTCAAAAATTAAAATGGCAGCTGCGACAGAGACATTCATACTGTCGATTTCGCCCTGCATCGGGATGATGATATTTTGTGTGGCAGCATCACGCCACTCCTGTGTAAGGCCTGTAGCTTCTGTACCGACTACTAAGGCTGTCGGGGTGGTAAAATCCTGTGTGTGATAGGAAGTGGAATCTTGTAAGGTAGCGCAGTAAAAATCGATCTTTTTCTCTTTCAGAAAAGCAATAATTTCAGCCGTGGTTCCTGTAGCAATCTGATTGGTAAACAGACAGCCTACGCTGGAACGAACGATGTTCGGATTGTACAGATCACTTTTTGGGTTGGCGATCAGAACGGCATCTAAATTGGCAGCATCTGCAGTACGCAAAAGGGCACCGATATTTCCCGGTTTCTCGGGTGCTTCTGCTACTAAAATTAATGGGTTGGCCGATAGTTTTAAATCGGATAACTTCAGTGATTTTGTTTTGGCGATAGCCAGAATACCTTCGGTTGTATCACGGTAGGCCAGTTTCTGGTACACTTCCTTGTTGATTTCTATCAGCTGAACCGTTGTGCCAACTAATTTATGAATCTGATTTTCAGTCACTAATTCCGGTAAAAATAAAACCGTTTCTATTTCGTAGCCGCCTTTTATGGCTATTGAAATTTCACGTAAACCTTCAATTAAAAATGTTCCGGTTTGCTTGCGGGCTTTTGCTTTTTCCTGCAGCAAAACAAGTGATTTTATAAACGGATTTTGGATTGAAGTAATTTGTTTCATTTTTTTTTAAAGGTACTTAGGTTCTTAGGGGCTAAGGTACTGAGTTTTTTTTAAAATAGGGGCAAAGGTTTAGAGTTGCAAAGGTTCAGAGGTTTTTTTAAAATAATGGCTAAGTTTCTGAGGGGGCTAAGGTGCTGAGATTTTTTTAAAATAGGGGCAAAGGTTCAGAGTTGCAGAGGTTCAGAGGTTTTCTTAAGATAGGGGCAAAGGTTCAGAGTTGCAAAGGTTCATAGGTTTCTTTTGCAGGGTTTTTAAAACCGTTAGGATTTAAAAAATAAAAAAAGTCGCCACGAATTTGCTTCGCCTTTTCGCTATCGCTCGGGTCACGAATTTTCACGAATTAAAAATTAGTGCAATTGCTTCGCCTGTTCGCTGTCGCTCGGGTTGCGGCAAAAAAATCAAGGCATCTAAACCGTTTATTTCTCAAAAACTTCTTTAATCTCACTCGCAACAGGATGTGCTGCGGTAAAAGTATATCCCATGATTTTGGCGATGGTTTGCGCAAATTGTTTTTGATAGAGCTGCGTTTCTGTTTTGATTTCCCCTTTCGGAGAAATTTCAGGGCCGAGTGCGGCGAACCAAATTTCGGAGGCGCCGGCAATTTTGTCACCGTGGCTTGTCCATTCTGATTTTGTTTTATCGCCACGACCGTGGTCTACTGTGATTAAGAGTGTCGTTTTGTTTTTGTACTGCGGATCATTTTGTACAAAATTCCAGATTTCTTTTATCCAGGTGTCTACCTGATGCGCGGCATCCAGATAAGATCTGTAATGTCCGGCATGTGCCCATTCGTCGGTTTCTCCGTAGGCAATATAAAGTACTTTTGGTTTGTTGGTTTTGAGTTCGTTTATGGCTTCATAATGGGTGAAAACATCCAGGCACTCATCTTCATGAAAGGGTTTGAAAGAATTGTCACGCATTTCATTTAATACGTTCTGAACCGCTGTAGGTTTATTTCCTCCAACGGGATCAAAAGCTGAAATTACGGGGAAATTGCTTCTTTTTTCATTTAAAATGCGATCAAAAGCATCCCAGGCGCCAAAAGCGGCAGTTTTTCCTTTTAATTTGGATTGTTTATTTAAAAATTCCAATACATTCACATTTGGATTCGCCATATACGAATTGGAGTTGACCAAAAGATCTACATTTCCGGTCATAATTTCGCTGTATCCCGGATAACTGAACCAATACGGATTTGAAACATCAACTTTATTGCCTAAATCACGATTGCCGTAAATCTGACCTTTGGAAGCGATTTCAGACCATAAAAAAGGCAGTAGTTTTTTGCGGTTTTCTTTAGAATCTGGACTGTAGTATTTTTTGTAAATGTAGGTACTGTCTCCCTGATTGAAGTTTTTATCATTGGCAATTGCAGCATCCATTCCTTTAAAAACTTCCTGCCATCTAAAACCGTCTGTGGTAATGATAATAATGTTTTCTGTTTTTTGTGCGGTTGACAAAAAGCTGATTAAAATGAACGGAATAAGAAGTAATTTTTTCATTTCTATTATTTTAGATGGAGTTTGAAATTAGGAATAGGAAACGATAAATATGTCAAAACTAACTAATATTATTCGAAACAATAAAGTCATTTTTAATTCATGTTTTAAAAATAACCCTAAATTAACAAAAGGAATACCTATAAAATTCCGCGTGACTTAATCTCCAGATATTTATTAATCGCATCCAAAGTAAGGTTTTCCGGTTGTGTAAGGATGGAGTGAATGCCATATTTTTTGAGTTCATTGGCAATTAAACGCTTTTCGAACATGAATTTTTCGGCAATGACCTTATCGTATACTTCCTGAATTGTTTCGGTTTTTTTGTTGATGATTTGGTTGAGTTCGGTATTGCTGAAGAAAATAACGACCAGGAGATGGTTTTTTGCAATTCCTTTCAAATAAGGCAACTGACGGTTGAGGCCATCCATCGTTTCGAAATTGGTATACAAAATAATCAGACTTCTCTGGTTGATATTCTTTTTGATGTCTACATACAACCTGCTGTAATCACTTTCGAAAAAATCAGTTTTGATATTGTATAGTGTTTCCAGGATTTTCTGCATTTGCGAACCTCTTTTTTCGGCAAAAACCCTGTTTTCAACCTTTTTAGAAAAGGCAAAAATCCCTGCTTTGTCCTGCTTTTTCAGGATCACATTGGATAAAACCAAAGTTGAATTGATGGCATAATCCAGCAGACTTAAGCCGTTAAAAGGCATTTGCATGCTGCGTCCCTTATCAATAGCCAGGTAAACGGATTGCGATTTTTCGTCCTGAAACTGGTTGACCATTAATGCATTTTTTTTGGCTGTGGCTTTCCAGTTTAAGGTTCTGAGGTCATCGCCCGGAACATATTCCTTAATTTGCTCAAATTCCATCGTATGTCCGATGCGGCGGATTTTTTTAATTCCGTATTGAAAGAGGTTATTCGAAAAGGCAAACAAATCGTATTTTTTCAATTGAATATAAGACGGATAGGTAGGAACCATCTGGTCTTTGTCGAAAGTAAATCGTCTTGAAATTAATTTTAACGGGGAAGAAACATAAATATTCAGGTTTCCGAAAAAATACTCACCACGTTCTGTCGGACGCAGTTCGTACTGGATGTCTTCGTGGGCAGAAGCTTTTATGTTTTTCAGAATTTTGAAATCCCTTACCTGAAACTGGAAAGGAATTTCATCAATTATCTTCACGGAAATTGAAAAAGTATACTGATTTTTTATCGCAATTTTGATCGGGTTTAAGTCCCCATTCGAAAGCTTTTCAGGAGTACTTCTCGTTGCTTCAATACCCGTTTTGGCTGCATATAAAAGCAAAATATCGAGCAGCAGAAACGTACTTAAAACCAAAACAACAAACCAGACGCCATCATATAAACGTGGAAAAATAAAAGCACAAACAAACATCCCTATAATGCCTAAAAGCACATAGAAGAAGAAGTTATTGAGATATAGGCTTTTTATGAATTTCATTTTTTTATTTTATGTTTTCAGTCCGGTTTTCAGTCGCAGTTTTCAGTCTCAGTCTCAGTTTTAGTTTTCAGTCTGCCAACTGCGACTGCGACTACAAGCTGCGACTCTTTTCTACCTCGGAATTTCAACTGTTTCGATGATCTGCTTAATGATCTCAGCACTTGTAATACCTTCCATTTCGCGTTCCGGTGTCACGATAACACGGTGTTGTAAAACAGGAACCGCTGCTTCTTTGATATCTTCCGGTGTTACAAAATCACGGCCACGAATGGCTGCAAAACCTTTGGATGCATTCAGTATGGCTATTGAGGCACGAGGAGAAGCTCCTAAGTATAAGAAAGCATTTTCACGGGTATTTACGACGATTCTGGCAATGTATTCCAGCAGGTTCTGTTCTACCCTGATTTGTTTGATCAGTGCCTGATAGGCTTTGATTTCTTCCGCAGAAAGAATCGTTTTTATAGCTTCTAACTTACCGTGATCCTGTAATAGATGTTCTCTTTGAATGATCAGGATTTCTTCATCCAGTTTCGGATAATCAATGGTGATTTTGAATAAAAAACGGTCTAATTGCGCTTCCGGCAAACGGTAGGTTCCTTCCTGCTCAATTGGGTTTTGTGTGGCAATAACAAGAAAAGGAGTTTCAAGAATATACACCGATCCGTCAATGGTAATCTGGCGTTCTTCCATAACTTCAAAAAGGGCGGCCTGTGTTTTGGCAGGAGCACGGTTGATCTCATCAATCAAAATCAGATTCGAGAAAATCGGCCCTTTTTTAAATTCAAATTCAGAATTTTTTAAATTAAAAATAGACGTTCCCAAAATATCAGAAGGCATTAAATCCGGTGTAAACTGAATTCGGCTAAAGCCAATATTTAAAGTTTTGGACAATAATTTAGCAGTAATCGTTTTGGCTACTCCCGGTACACCTTCGAGTAAAACATGCCCGTTGGATAAAATAGCAACCAAAAGCTGATCGATCATTTTATGCTGGCCGACAATTACCGTTTCAAGCTCTTTTTTGATTGTATTAACGTGCTCTAAAAGTGGCGCTAAATTCAATCGGGTTTCAAAATTTACGTTTTCGTTGGTAACTTCTGTTTCTGGTGTATTAAAATCGTCCATGTTTTGGTATGTTTTCTTTTGAATGAATTTCTGTTAAAAATATTAATTTAAAATCTTCTCGATCGCATTATTAATCCGGATTAAATCTTCTTCGAGGCTTCCGTGGTAACTTTTCCGGTGTTCGTTGATCAAAAATACAAGTTCCCGGATATCATTTTGGTCTTTCCCTGATTTATAATGCAGTTTTGTAATAAAAGTATCATCGAGTTTTGTGGTATCAAGTAGATATTCATTTCGCATTCTTTCCAGGAAATAAATAATTTTTTTATCGATAATATTATCATGATCTCCTTCCTGATAATACAAATTGCCGATTGTTTTGGTAAAATCTACTGTCAGGTTAGGCAAAGGTTTTAGTATCGGAACAATTCTTTGTTTTCGTTTGGCATTAAAAAGAATAAAAATAAGCATTCCGATTAAAAATAAATACCACGCCCATTTTAGTGCAGGCTGACTTAAAATGTATCGCAAAGGAGAATCCGAAATCGATTCGCTGTTCTGTCCTTTGGTGTACCAGTAAATATTCCCTTTTGGAACATAGGAAAGTACATTCTGGGCATATTGAAAATGATCTGCTTTTAGTAAATGATAATTTGTAAAAGCTACAGGCTGCATGTGCAGGTAAAAGTAACCATTTACATAAGGGACTTTTATAAAATTAACGTGCTTTTGTTTCTCATCGCCCTGATAGCCCAAAACGGTGGTCGTTGCGGTATCAATTTTGGCAAAGTAATCATCTGCGCCGATATCTTTAATACGATATTTTTTAGGGCTAAGTTTTTGATTGGCCAACCACAATTTTACATTAGGATCCGGGCCCTGAAATTGGGAGTTTAATTCGATTTTCAGACTGTCTAATAAAGACTGCGGAAATGTTTGCATGCTCAGGAAGGCATTATTGCCATGAGACACAAAATAGAAAAGTTCTGTTACCGACTGATTGTCAATTTCTCCCGTCGCTGCTATGTTTAGGAAAGTTCCTTTTATTTTGTATTTCCCTTCAATGGTATCCGGTACATATTTGGAATCTAAAAATTCATAAGGTGTTATGGTGGAAACCCTTTCAATCTTTTGATTTTTTAAAATGCCGTTGATTTCCTTATCAAAAATATACAATCCGTAAGGGATTTTATCATTTACAGAATAGGTTGGACGCCAATCGATAGGTTTTTGCTGGTTCGAACTGGCAATGATAATGATGGCAAAAACAAAAACCAGTATAGCGATGTAAATTTTGATAGACTTATTCATTGCCAAAGGTTTTTATGGAATTCTTAAAACGGTTTTCGGCTTTTTTGAAAGTAGGTTCATCAATTTCAAATTCACCATACCAAATGTAATTGTACAGATAGGACAAATACGTAAACTCTTCTTTATAAACAGGACTTTGGAGCTCGTACAAATAATCGGAATTGGTTTTTTCGATATCCCATTCAATATAATGATTCTGCGCCATCACTTTCAGCAGCCAAAGATAATAGTAGCGGATGGCAATTCTTTTTTCACCTTTTTCGATACTTTCCTGAATCAGTTTTTTAAAATCCAGGAGATGAATATTTTTCTCCAGTTCCGAGTAGTAAATGGTTTTTTTGCCGGAATCTTTTCCGAAAATCCATCTTCCTTCTTTTCCAATTAAAGCCTTTACGATCAGATAAATCACAAAAACAATAATCAGAACGGCCAGTACTTTTATCAGAATTGCTACAAAATTGAGTGCCGCTGCAGGATTGTTAAAAGTGAATAATCTTCTTAAAATTCCTGCCAGCCATTCTTTAAAATGATCCCAGCCATTCTTTTCAGGCGCTTTGTATTCATACACAAAATCGGAATTGGTATATTTTTTTTTGAAATTTTTAGAAAAGGTTTTTCCTTCAACCGTGGTCGTATCGATTTTAATATCTTTCTCCGTATACTTTACGGATGAAATTTTAGGAGGATCAATTTCAACTGCCGAAGAATCCTGGGCATTTGAAATGCCAAAGGACAAAAGAAAAAATAAAACAAAGAAAATTTTATTCATTATCGGTTCTGATTAGGTCAATTTGGCTGATAGTGGTTGTGTCTTTTTGTAAACGATATAGGGGTAAACCAGATAATAATATGAAATTACGCTCAGCGTAAAAAGTATAATAAAACTGCTTAGCCAGTTCGGCATATCAATCGAATAGCGGGTGATAAAACCTTCCAGAAATCCGGCGCTTATGGTAAAAGGAAAGGTGCTCAGGAAGATTTTGAAACTGTTTTTAAAACCGATTTTAAAAGAATTTACTCTCGAGAAAGTTTTAGGAAACAGAATAGAAGCTCCTAAAATAAATCCGGCAGAAGTTTCAATTACAATGGCAAAAATTTCCATAGAACCGTGAATCCAGATGCCGCGCACGCTTTTCCAGAAAACACCCTGTTCATAAAAAAAGTACTGAAAAGACCCGAGCATAATGCAGTTTTGGAGGGAAATATAAAAAGTTCCAATTCCTCCAAAAATTCCGTAAATATAACATCTTGCACCTACATATAGGTTATTCATGGTAATACCGATAAAACTTCCCCAGTTGCTTCCGGTTCCGTAAACGGCCATTGGATCTCCTTTTTTGATGTTTTCCAGGGTCATGTTTACATAACCGTCACCTAAGATCAAACGCACAAAATTCTGATCGTATCGTGCTGAAATCAACCCTATTGCAACGGTAATAAAAAAGAGCACGAATGAATACATCAGATACCTTCTGTATTCGTAAACAAGCAGCGGAACTTCAGTTTTGAAAAATTCCATAAACCGGTTCTTTTCAGCGCGTTTGGTTTTGTAAATCTTCTGATAAATCTGTGAAGCCAGGTGATTCAGGTAAACTACCGTTTTGCTTTTTGGATAATAAGTTTGGGCGTAAGATAAATCATTCATCATTTGAATGTATAAATTAGCTAACTCATCAGGATTTTTTTTAGCTTTACCGAAAATTGCCAGCTCAAACTCCAGCCATTTTTCTTTATTTTGTTTTATGAAGGCGATTTCTCTCATTAAGGGCTAAAATATAAAATATGTCAGAATTATCAATTAATACGACGCAAAATGTCAAAATAAATTTTAAGTCAGCTTCTGTCGGCGAGCGGATAGGCTCTTATTTTGTCGATTTGGCCATTAAAATAGCCTATGGGATAGTGATTTGGCTTATCTTTTTTTATTGGCTGCAATTGGGAAAATTATTAGATACCTTAGATAGCTGGTCCAGAATGTCAATTCTTTTGTTCCTATATTTTCCGATTATCATTTATTCGATCACTCTGGAAAGCATTTTTGAGGGACAGACCATTGGCAAAAAACTAATAAAAATAAAAGTAGTTAAAATTGATGGGTATCAGGCAGGTTTTGGAGACTATCTGATGCGCTGGTTTTTCAGGCTGGTTGATATCTCCATTTTTAGCGGAATTATTGCGATGGTAACGGTTGTTTCCAGTAAAAAAGGACAGCGTCTGGGCGATATGGTCGCAGGTACGGCCGTCATTACTTTAAAAAATAAAATCAACATCAGCCACACTATTCTGGAAGAAATAGGAGATGCCTATGTGCCAACTTATCCTCTGGTGATAAAATTGTCTGATAATGATATGCGGATTATTAAAGAGACCTTTCAGAAAGCCGATAGCAGAAATGATTACGAAACGATTCATAAACTGGTTTCTAAAATAGAAAGCGTATCCGGCATCAAAAACCAGTCAGGAAACGAACGTGATTTCCTTCGGGTAATTTTAAAAGATTATAATTTTTACACACAGAATATGTAGAATATTATTTTAAATAATTAATTTTATAAAAGGCGTAACCGAAAAGCCATAAGAGTAGGGGTAACTTAAATAATAAAGATTATGAGAATTACAAAAATTTTTGCGATTATAATGTTGCTTGTTTCAGTATCCGGTTTCGCTCAGGGCGGAAGCAAAAAATTAGATAAAATAATAAAACGTGATTATCAGATTATTGAATGTACGATTTCGAAAATGTCTGATAAAACAGTTGAATATTCCTTACCCGGAGAAACATTACAGATTTCATTGGATGTTTCCCAAATAGCCAGAATTGATTTTTCAAGCGGCCGTTCCCAGACTTTCGATGTTGCTGCAGCCAGTAATCCTGTTAGCAATAGCGGTTCATCAACTCAGATGACAGGTAATGCAGAAATGAAAACCAATACTATTGCTGTATTGCCGGTTCCTTATGTAAATTCAGATAATTTGCAAAGCTCGGAGGACATGTCAAAATTTGCCCAGAATGATCTTTACAATAAATTAATAGACAAGTCGGCTAACATTTTGCCGCTTACGGTTCAGGATTTAAGGACTACCAATAGTTTACTCCATAAAGCCGGAATTGACCATACCAATATTGATGATACGCCGATCGAAGACCTTCAGAGAATTTTAGGGGTTGATAATATTGTGGCGGCCAAAGTTTCGTTTACCATGTCTTCAAGTTCAACGGCTACCACTTATAACAGCGGAAATGCAAAAATAAGTGACAATGACAAAAAAATAAAAACAAACGATATTTCGACAACCACTGCTAATACTCAGATGTACTATTATTACACCGTATATTTTGATATGTACAAAAACGGAAGTAAAATTTATTCACAAACGAGAAAACCTTTCCTAAACCTGAAAGACAGCTGGATCGATTCTGTTTCGTATTTATTAAAAAGAAGTCCGATCTACGTAAAAAGATAGAGATTAAATCCAACCGGGAAATTCAAACCCTGGCTGCTAAAAATATAAAATGTTCCATATACTAGATATAATCGGCACCATGGCTTTTGCCATGTCGGGTGCCTTAACGGCCATGCACAAAAAGCTAGATCCGTTTGGTGTCTTTATTATTGCTTTTGTTACTGCCGTGGGCGGAGGAACACTTCGTGACGTTCTGATCGGCAGGACACCGGTAGGATGGATGCAGGACCTGCAATATGTGTATGTTATTACTTTAGGTTTTGGACTCGCGATTCTTTTCAGGAAAAAATTTGACAAATTACGGACTTCTTTATTTTTATTTGATACGATCGGGCTGGGTGTTTTTACTTTAATTGGATTGGAGAAAGGAATTTCAATAGGGCTGCATCCTTTCATTTGTATAGCTTTAGGGACAATGACAGCCTGTTTTGGCGGCGTAATCCGGGATATTCTTTGCAACGAAATTCCAACTATTTTCAGAAGAGAGATCTATGCAACAATCTGCATTTTGGGCGGAATCGTATTCTTTATTCTGAAAAAGCTGAATCTGGAAAATGATATTCTATATGTACTTACTTCTGTTGTAATTATTTCAGTTCGATTGATGGCAGTAAAATTTAAATGGTATTTGCCGGTATTTGACCAGAAATAGATTTTAAGCAATATATTAGCCACAGATTAAATAGTTTTTTGGTTAAGAGTTGAGAGAAAATCATTGAAATTATTAAATTTCGTGGCACAAAAATGACAAAGTATACCGTAAGAAAATATCAAAAAAAGGATTATAAAACCTGGAATTCATTTTTAGCTCAGGCCAAAAATGCTACGTTTTTATTTCACAGGGATTTCATGGAATACCATCAGGATCGTTTTGAAGATTTTTCACTTTTAGTTTTTGAAAATCAAAAGATAAAAGCAGTTTTACCCGGAAATAAAGCGGAAAATTCGATCCATTCGCATCAGGGATTAACGTATGGAGGACTGGTGTATGAGGGAAGTACAAAACTAGCATCGGTAATCGAAATTTTTAAAACCATTTTGTTTTTTCTGAAGGAAAATGAATTCGAGAAATTGTATTTCAAGACAATTCCGTCAATTTATCATCTCAAACCCGCCGAGGAAATTTTGTACAGTTTGTTTTTAGCTGAAGCCAAATTAGCCCGGCGCGATTCACTTTCTGTAATTGATTTATCACAGGAAAAAAACATTTCAAAAATCAGGAAAAGAGGCGTTCAGAAAGCAATTTCAAATCAATTGGTTTTAAAAGAAGAAAATGATTTTGAATCCTTTTGGAATGAAATCCTGATTCCGAATTTAGCCGACAAACACCATGCAAAACCGGTTCATTCGATAGCCGAAATGAAACAGCTAAAAGCACTTTTCCCGAATCATATACATCAGTTTAATGTGTACTCCGATACTAAAATTGTGGCAGGAGCTACTATTTTTGAAACGGAAACAGTCGCCCATTGTCAGTATATTTCGAAAAATGAAAAGCAGGGCAACCTGGGCAGTTTAGATTACTTATTTCAATATTTAATTGAGGAAAGATTTGCCGGAAAGAAGTTTTTCGATTTTGGAATTTCGAACGAAAATCAGGGAAAAAACCTTAACGAAGGATTATCATACTGGAAAGAAAGTTTTGGTGCCGGTACTATAATTCATGATTTTTATGAAGTGGAAACCGCAAATTATAGTAAATTAGAAACCGTTCTTATCTAATCAGACAAACACATGATACCTTTTCTGGATCTTAAAAAAATAAACAAACCGTATGAAACTGCTTTTCAGGAAAAACTGAAATCGGTTTTGGATAACGGCTGGTATATTTTAGGAAAAGAAGTAGAAACATTCGAAAAAGCTTTCGCGGCCTATTGCAAAACCGATTACTGTATCGGAGTGGGAAATGGTTTTGATGCTTTGGTGTTAATCTTTAAAGGTTATATAACGTTAGGAACACTGCAAAAAGGAGATGAAGTCATAGTGCCTGCCAATACCTATATTGCCAGTGTTTTAGCCATTATCGAAGCCGGTTTAGTGCCCATTTTGGTCGAACCAAAATTAGAAACCTACAATCTAAATCCGGATTTGATTCAGGAGAAAATCACTCCGAAAACAAAAGCGATTCTGGCCGTACATTTATACGGACAACTGGCCGAAATGGATCAAATTAATGAAATTGCAGACCAGAATAATTTGTTAGTGGTGGAAGACGCGGCACAATCGCATGGTGCTTTTGAAAATACCAACAGGGTGAAAATTCCAAATTCCAAAAATGTCACTTGGAACGAAGGCAAAAAGTTTTCAGGGGCAATTGCGTACAGCTTTTATCCGGGAAAAAATTTAGGCTGTTTGGGAGATGGAGGAGCCATTGTCACAAACGATTCGGCATTAGCAAAAGTGCTTTTTTCGCTACGAAATTATGGTTCTGAAAAAAAATATTATAACGAATATATTGGCGTTAATTCAAGACTGGATGAACTTCAGGCCTCATTTTTACATCTAAAACTGCCAGATTTAGATGCGGACAATGATAAACGCAGAAGTATAGCCAAAAGGTATGTAACCGAAATTAAAAACGACAAAATAGTGCTTCCTATTTGGGATTTTTCGAACAATCATGTTTTTCATTTATTCGTTATCCGAACTCCAGATCGCGAAGATTTACAGGAATATCTAACCCAAAATACAATTCAGACCGTTATTCATTATCCAATTCCGGTACACAAGCAAAAAGCATTTTCAGAATGGAATGATTTGTCATTTCCCATTACGGAAAGGATTCATAAGGAAGTTTTGAGTTTGCCGATGAGTCCGGTTTTGACAGCAAGTGAAGTGGATTGTATTATTGCCGTTTTAAATAGTTATTAATGTCTAATAATAAGTCATATCAACAGATTTTAAAAACGACTTCTCTTTTTGGTGGAGTTCAATTTCTCACAATAATCATTTCGGTAATTCGAACCAAATTTATTGCAGTTTTTATAGGCCCGACAGGTATGGGTATAATTGCGTTGCTAAATTCCACAATTAATATATTAGGTGGAATTTCAGGTTTAGGAATTGAAACTAGCGCTATTAAAAATATTTCGGAAAAGTATCAAGATGAAAATTTAAAAAGTATTTCCAAAATAGTTGCCGTAGTAAAAAAAATGATGTTAATTACGGGTATTCTTGGAATGTTATTGACTATTATCTTTTCAAAATGGCTTAGTATTTTTACTTTTGGAAACACGAATCAAATGTATTCTTTTATTTTTTTGTCAATAACATTATTATTTAAACAACTAACGTCGGGACAATTAATAATTTTACAGGGATTAAGAAAAATTAGGCTTTTAGCTAAAGCAAATTTATACGGAAATTTATTTGGTTTATTGTTTTCGCTTCCTCTATATTTTTTTTTTAAAATTGATGCAATTGTTCCCACTATCCTTATAACTTCTTTGTCTGCCTTTTTGTTTTCTTTTTATTTTTCAAACAAAATAAAGATTGAAAAAGAAGAAATTGATAACGCTTATTTCGCAACTGAAGGGAGAATTATCATTAAACTTGGAATAATGCTTACTTTAAGTGGACTTTTGACATTATTGTCTACGTATCTAATTCAGGTTTTTATTAGCTACGTTAGTGATGTTGAGCAGGTCGGTTTTTATAATGCCGGTTTTACGCTTTTAAATTCGTACGTTGGAATTATTTTTACAGCTATGAGCACCGATTATTTTCCCAGATTGGCTGCCATAAATAATGATAGCGAAAAAATTAAGGTAAGTGTGACGCAACAATCTTTTATTTCAATTTTAATCATTACACCTATTATAGTGTTGTTTTTAACCTTTATTCCCTTAATAGTAAAAGTTGTATACACTTCAAAATTCACTGCAATAGTGCCAATGGTCTGTTTTGGTATTTTTGGAATGCTATTTCGGGCAGTTTCATGGTCTATGGGTTATATTTTAATTGCTAAAGGAGATTCTAAAATGTTTATTAAAACGGCTATTTTATTTAATATTCTATCGCTTATAATGAATGCTTTTGCGTACTATTTTTATGGTTTGGAAGGCCTCGGAATTAGTTTTCTGATTTATTATAGTTTTCATTTCCTGATTTTAAAGATCATTACAAAAAAGCGATACGGTTTTTATTATGAAAAAGAGTTTTATGGTATTTACGTAATTTGTTTTGTAGTGTGTATTATTACTTTCTTCTTGAGATATATAGAGTTTGAATTTTTAAAATATAGTTTAATGGGGTCAATGTGTTTAATAGCAATAGTTTTTGTTTTGTTTCAAATGAATAAAGTGATGGATTTGAAAAATGTAGTAATATTGCCTTTTAGGAATAAAAATAAATAATGTTTTTTTATGTATAACAAATTGAGATTAGTTTACAAGCGATTTAAATTTTATTATTCAGTGAACTGGACTAAAACGTTATATTTTAATTTTAAAAAATTTCCTTTTGCTATTGCCAAAAAGCTTCCTGTTTTTTTTTACGGAAAGGTAAAGTTTACTTCTATTACTGGTGAAATTGAGATTAAAGCTCCCATAAATAAAGGAATGATTGGTTTTGGGCAATCCTATGAAATGAATACTATCCATAGAGGAACAGCAGAAATCAATATAAGTGGAAAATTAATTTTTAAAGGGCGTATACAGCTAGGGAAAGATTATTTTATCTTCATAAAAAAGGGCGCATATTGTGAATTAGGTCATATGTCTTCTTTAGGATCAAATGGAAAATTAATATGTACTGAAAAAATTATTTTAGGAGATTATGCCCGACTAGGATCAGAATGTCAAGTGATAGATACTAATTTTCATCAGATGATTGATACTAAAACTGGTACGATCTATAAAATGAGTTTACCTATACAAATTGGAAATTATAATTTTGTCAGTAATAGAGTTTCGATTATGAAAGGAACAAGAACTCCGGATTATTGTACTATTGCTTCAAATAGTCTATGTAACAAAAATTATTCTTCTTTCGGTGAAAATATCTTAATTGGTGGAGTACCAGTAAAATTAATTAAAGAAAATATTTCAAGAGATTGGGAAGGCGAAAAAGAAAATCTAGAAAAATGGCTTAGTGTTTAGTAATTTGAAGCTATGAATACTTTTTTTACTAGCATAATTTTACTCTTCTTTTTGTGATTCTATGATTTTAAAGATTTATTATTTGTAATTAAAACAAGATCTAATACCTTAACAAAGCTATTTAATATATCTTACTAGCTAGCTTTAAATGGATTACTGCTATTTTCTTAAATTCATTTAATAGTTTTCTTTAAGCCTTATAACACAATCACATTTTACTTTTTTGACTAATTTTTACTATAAATATATAGATGTTTTTAACATTAAATTTTTAATAAATTTCTGAATAAAAAAAACAGTAATTTCCTTTCTTGGTATAAAGTTTTTGCTACTTTTGCGCCAATTAATTTAGTCTTGAAAGTTTAATATGATGAGAGTTACTACAAAAATTTATTTAGCAATTATTTTTTTAATGGCATTACAAACAAGTGCCCAAATTAGCACAGGAACTGGAGGTGCAGCAAGTATATTAGCTAATACTCCTGCAACCAATACAAATGTAGGAATAGGAATTACTAATCCTACCGCTAAACTACAAGTTAATGGTGATATTAAAGGAGTACAAGGTTTTTTTTCAAATTCATTGCCAAACGGCTCCACTTTTTCAGGATGGCAAGAAAGGAATGATAAATGTTTGGTATTATCAGGAGGTGCATTAGTTGGAACTGGCCCCGGATATTTAAATACAAGAACATTTCAGTTTTTTGATTTTCCTCAATCAAATATTGATGCGAAATCATTGTCCTATTTTATAATAGGAGATAGAAGTGATAATAATAGATTAACATTTTTTTCAGAGACAGGGGGAAAATCGAGTTTTTTATTAGATGATAAATCTCAGACTAATATTTTTGCTGTTAATGAAGATGGAAATGGTAATGTTTTTATGCATTTACCTAAACCCAATTCCAGAGTGGTAATTGCTGGCTTCGGTGATTATCTACCGGAGCACAAATTTGTAGTCAGAGGTAGTGCCAAAATCGAAGGTAACATTTTAACAGACGCAAATATCGGTATTGGAACTTCAAGCTTTACAGATGGAGCTACTACGTATAAGCTTTCGGTAAAAGGAAAAATCAGAGCTGAAGAGATAAAAGTATATAACACCTGGGCTGATTACGTTTTTAGTCCGTCCTATGAATTGCCAACTTTAAATGCGGTAGAGACTTTTATCCATAAAAACGGCCATTTACCAAATGTACCATCAGCTAAGGAAATTGCGGAAAAGGGTCTGGAACTTGGAGAAATGACCAAAATTCAACAGGAAAAAATCGAAGAACTTACCTTGTATTTAATTCAGCAGCATAAAGAGATTGAAGAATTAAAGGCACAGGTTAAAGCATTATTAATTGCAAAATAAACGTTCCGTTTTTTATTAGAATATATGAAACACTACATAACGCTCTTTTTGTTAGGATTTTCACTCTTAACAAAAGCGCAAACAAACAAAATTGGCTTTGACTATGATGCTGCCGGAAATCAGATTAAACGCTATTTGTGTATAAATTGCCGTACGACAACTGAAAAAAGGGCTGATGTAAAGGAAATCGATTCACTTGCAGAAAAGGATTTGCAGAAATTTTATAGTGAAGATGTGATTTCCTATTATCCAAATCCCGTAAAAGAAGAATTGTATCTGAAATGGGAATTTTCAAGCGATAATACAGTGTCTTCTATACACGTAAATAACATCAATGGTCAGGTTTTAAAGACGGTATCCAATCTGCAGCAACTGACTACTCAGACTCTTGTTTTTGAACCCTATCCTTCAGGTCTCTATCTAGTGGTGCTCAATTACAGTAATGGCCGGCAAAAGACCATTAAAATCATCAAAAAATAAATTTTGACTGTAATTTTTAAGATTATAATTCCTGAACAAAACGGGTAAATTATTCTAAAAATTCAGTTTTCTTATTAGGAAATCATACTATCAGTTTAAAAATAACCTTTAGTTTATTGCTTCATTTTTAAATGAAAGTTAAACTGCCAAGGGAACAAATATTGTAATGAAGCATCATCTATTTACCTTTTTTTCGTTATTAATAATAAATTTAAGTTTTTCTCAGCAAATACTTAATAAACCTGAAACAGTTTCAAGAACGGTTTCTGATCCCAAGACAGTTATTTTGTTAAGTGGTTTTAGTAGCAATTCAGCAACGGCGGGTTCTTTTACTGCTAAGATAGGAACAAGCTCAGATCCTTTTGTGAGTGGCGGAACAACGAATTCAACTGCGGGAGAAAGCAATCTTTCGGGAGAAGTAGGAACAGGCAGTTTCCACGATACCAAAGGTACAATTGCCGTTGGAGGTGATGGACAGCTGCAGTTTATGCTGCCCATTGCATTGCCCCCGAGTATTAATGATGTGGCCCCACAAATGAATTTGTTTTACACCAGTGGTTTCGGTGTAGGGGTTGCCGGTATGGGTTTTTCACTTTCGGGCGTTACCAGTATCAGAAGAGTAGGTAAAAATATCGAAAAAGATAGTGAATCAAAAGGGGTACAGCTGGATTATACTGATTTTTATGAGTATAACGGACAAAGGCTATTGCTAAAAACATCCGGTGTTCCAACAACATACGGAAAAGATGGTACTGAATACGTTACAGAGAAATTTTCGACCCTGAAAATAAAATCTGTTGGTGCAATCAGTGGTCAGACGTATACGGGACCAGGCTCATTTGAAGTTACTTTTGATAATGGGGCTCAGGCCTGGTATGGTACTACAACAGATGCGCAAACTCCGGTGGAATATAATATTGTAAAATGGAAAGATGCACAGGGGAACTACATCACCTACAATTATAAAAAAAGCAATAATGTCTCTGTAATTTCAAGTGTACAATGGGGAGGTAATGAAACTTTAGGAAAACCGCATTTCAACTCTATTGTTTTTAATTATGTCACGAGAGAGCTCCCGGAAGTATCCTATGTACACGGGATTCGGTTTTTGCAGGACAAAATACTTTCAGACATTGTAGTCAACGCTAATGGCAAACAATTCAAAAAATATGTAGTCAGCTATGGCAAAGATGCAAACGGAACAAACTACCAATATGCCAAAAATATAACCGAGTACAATTCCCAAAATCAGGCAGCAAATCCGGTAGCCATGAGTTATGAAGGCTCAAGTGCATCGGCTTGGGCAGCCAAATCGTTTGCAGATAATGAAAACAATAAAATTGTAGGGGATTTTGATGGAGACGGTGTTTTGGATTATTTAAAGTATTTTGAAGCAACGCCAGCCGCAACAATATGCAATCAATGGGTAATGCAGGAGTATAATTACGAATGTTTACAATATAATGAAATTCCGGCACAGCCTAAAGCCATACGTTTTTTTAAATCATTTATGGACAACACAGTAAATGAAGGCCTTATTGTGATGGCATCGCCGACATTTACTAAGGATGAGTTTGATAAAGCAGTCGTTATTACCTTTAAAAATAGCAACAATGAAATTAGCCCCAGACAAGGTATTTTAATTCCTAAGAAATTAGGAATACAAGGTGCTACAGAAGGTCAGATCTATTCTTTAGATGCTAACAACCAGTTAAAATTAGAATACAGTAAACCATTAACCAATGATCAGACGTACCGGGATTCCTTTACGGAATCCGGAATAAAGGGAACAGGTAATTATCAGAGCTACAATATAGTAACTACTGTTTTAGATCCTACCCAGCTGGATTTGGATGGTGACGGCGTTTCTGAATTAATCATTCACATCAAAGAGAATACAACATCGGTCTATGAGACGATTGATAATTCGGCAGCTAAGTTAAAAAAAATGGCAGCGCCTCCTGTAGGATATCAAATTCATACCAATACAAGAGAAGAATACCGATATATCATACTGAATCTTGACTATAACCTGAGCGCCGCGAATTCTTTTTCAGAAACGTCGTATTATACCAATCTTTTTCGAAAACCCGTAATAGGTGATTTTAAAGGAGACGGAAAAATAGCCATTCTTAGTTTTAAAGCCGGTAATGCCACCACCATAACGTCATTTAAAAAAGATAAAACGACACAAAAATTTACAGAAGAAACGAGTCCGACTTCGTTTGTTTTTAATGGGTTGACAGAGAATGCGATTGTAGGCGATTTCAACGGAGATAAAAAAACAGATTTGATGATACCGGTGGCACTGGGTGCTGCAGTATCAACCAGCAACATGCAAACGAACTATAAAGCGGATGCACTGTCGGGAGACTGGCGACTTTATATTTCTACTGGCAACGGATTTAAGGAAGAATATAAAGCAGGACTGGGCAAATGGTATCCTTTTCAGGCTTTAAATTTATCCAATGTAGCCGCTTCCAGAAGAATAAATTATCAGGCTTTAGATTTGGATAAAGATGGTAAAAGTGAATTGATTCAGTTTGATTTATACACTATAAATTCTGAATTGTCTGCCGGTAAATATTCAGAAACTACCGTAAATATATTTAGTGATAGTGGCGCCGGCAGCACAACAGACGTTAATTTTAAAGCTCCGTCTACTTACACGTTCAAAAATAATGGATTGTATGATTATAACGAACTTGTTGGGGATTTTTATATCAATCAAATCAACAACAGCATTGTGCTTTTGGGCAAAAATCGGGAGGATGTTACTAAGGGTTTTATGTATACCTTCAATCTTTACGATACTTCAAAAACAGCACGTATCAATACCATCACACAGGGCAATATCCCTACGATAATTGACTACAAAGAACTGGATGGACAGGCAGATCCTGATTTTTATGCTGCCGTCAAAAAGGAAAAATACCCTTATGTAGAGTTAGACAGAGTTTCGAAATCTTTTGTGGTCGCACAATTGCGTCAACTCGACAGGAAGCAGGATTTTAAATACCGCGGACTTTTGGCGCACGTAAATGGTAAGGGAATGATCGGTTTTCGTAAAACCGCCCGTTCCAATTGGTATGCCTCAGGTTTCGAAAATACCAAAACCTGGTCCGGTCTGGAGATCGATCCGCTTCAAAGTGGTTCAGTCATCAAAGAATGGAGCACAAGGCAGGATAACGATGTTTTTCCAACGGATGTTTCCGTAAATAATCTGCAGTTACTATCTTTTAAATTTTTAGAATATACCACAACTAAATCGGCAACCACGGGAGTCGAAGCCATAGTGCCAAAACAGTCTACAGAAAAAAACTTCTTAGAAAACAAAACCCAAGTGGCAACCATGACCTATGGTGATTTTTATCTGGTTACTAAAGTAGAAACCAAAATCAATAATGGTTTTGCTACATTAACCTCTAATACCACTTATTTACCGGACAACGCGGCCGGAACAGGCAAGGATTATTATGTAGGAAGAGTTAAGGAAAAAGAAGATATTGTAACCGCTTATGGGGATACCAAAAAAAGCAAGGTGGGGTATACGTACGAAAATGGCCTGCCTAAAACCATAACAACATTCAATCAGGATTATTCGAAATCGGTAACTGAAACCTACACCTATGATGGTTTTGGTAATGTTACAGAAAAAAAGAAAACCAACAATCAGGACAGTCAGTCGCAATCGGTCAAAAATGAGTATGATGCTAAAGGATTGTTTGTGATAAAAACTACTGACAATTTAGGTTTGATTACCCAGACGACCAGTAATGACTGGGGGCAAGTGCTTACACAAACTGATCCGCTTGGAAACACGCTGACCAATATGTATGACGGATGGGGAAAATTGACGAAATCTAAACACAACTTAAGCGGAACTACTACATATACTTATCAAAAACAAGGGGACGATATCGTTACTACAGCATATAGTCCGACAGGAGATATCAAAGAAACCCGTACCAACAAAAAAGGAGAACAATACCTAGTGAGATCCAAAGGATTTGAGTCCGGATCTTATATTGCCAAACAGGTAGAATATGATGCAGTAGGCAGAAAAATAAAAGAGAGCGAACCTTACGATCAGGCTGAAACACCAAAATGGAATGTGTTCAGTTATGATGATTCGGTTTTTCCTCCAAAAGCGACCGTAACAGGATTTAATGGAAAAATTGTAGAAACAGAAGTAAAAGGACTGACGACAACCGTAAAAGAGTTAAACGGTTACAATCGAACGACCCGAAAAACTACTGATGTACTGGGTAATGTGACGGAATCAGAAGATAAAGGAGGAATTATAAAATTTACGTACAATGCGGCAGGGCAGAATACTTCGGCTGTTTACGCACAAAATACGGTGTTAACCAAATATGATTCCTGGGGAAGGAAATCAGAATTTACCGATCCGTCTAATGGAACCTATCTGTATAATTATGACGGGTTTGGAAACCTGATCAAAGAAACCAGTCCAAAAGGAAGCAAGGAATATAGCTACGATACCAATGGCCTGTTGATCACCCAAAAAGAGCTGTCAACAGCGGATAATGGGAAGGCAACCAACAAAGCCATCAGTTTCATTTACAATGCCACCGGAATGGTAACGGATAAAAAAGGGACTGCCAATGGTAAAAGTTACCTGACGTACCTGACTTACGATGCAAACGGGCGTGTCCTGACCACAAGTGAAAGCAGCAATGGAAAGTTGTTTTTTAAAAAGAATATCTCCTATGACGATAAAGGACGTGTAGCCAGTTACGACAAAGGACTCTATTCTTCCGGGCAGATGACCCAAACGACCCTCGAGAACGTTTACAGTACGTGGAGCGGTATGCTGTATCAGGTAAAAGATAAAAACACAGGAAAAGTACTATGGCAATTGAACAAAGCAAATGCCAACGGGCAGGTACTTAAAGCCAATTTAGGTGCCGTGGCGATAGATAATAAGTACGATGCCAATAATTTTCTGACAACTGTAGCGCATGCTTCAACAGTACAGCCCAATGTACTGCAAATGACATATGCTTTTGATGCGATAAAAAATGAATTAAAAAACCGAACCCGAAAAGGTGGCATAGTGGTAAATGAAGTATTTACCTATGACGATAATAACCGACTAAAAACCTGGACCAACCCTAAAACCGGATTACTGTCCAGTAACGGCTATGACGATAAAGGGCGTATTCTCGAAAACGATCAGACCGGAACAACCACTTTTAGAACAGACAAAATATATCAGGCCGACACGCAGCTGCTGAATGCAGTAGGTATGCAAAATTATACCAATAACATACCATTGACGATAAGTTATAACGAAAATAACGACCCCATCTATGTTGACGGAGAAAAAGGGGATGCACAATTTGGTTACGGACTTACCGACATGAGGCAAATGGTCACTTATGGAGGCAATTTTGTGGAAGACAAGCAGGGTAAATTCACCAAATACTACAGCGAAGACGGCAGTTATGAAATAACGACAGACAATACTACAGGACAGGAAAAGCACGTGCTGTATCTGGGAGGCACACCTTATGACAGCGATATTATTTACACAAAGAACTATGCTGATGCTACTGCAAAATACCTATTTTTACATAAGGACTATTTGGGCAGCATTCTGGCCATAAGTGATGAAGCAGGTAATCTGGTAGAACAACGCCATTTTGATGCCTGGGGTATTCTGACAAATGGTGCATTAAGTGTACTGGATCGCGGCTATACAAGTCACGAGCATTTTACAGAATTAGGTATTATCCATATGAATGGCAGGCTGTATGACCCGTTGCAAAGGCGTTTTCTGAATGCCGATGAAAACATTCAGGATCCTTACAATACACAATGTTACAATAAATATGGCTATGTAACGAACAATCCGCTGTTGTTTAATGACCCAAGTGGAGAAATTGGTTTAGGCGAGGGAATACTTGCTTCTATTATTATTGGCGCCATAATAGGTACGGCAAGTTATATGATAGGGGTTACGGCGGCTATAATGAATGGTGCCGATGCCAGTTTAAGTTTATCAGGAATGCTAAAATCAGCTTTTTGGGGAGCGGTATCGGGCGCTGTTACCTTTGGTATCGGAAGTTGTTTTACGGTCGCAGGAACAGGAGCTAATACGGTATTTGCGTCAAGTTTGAAAGGTGCCAAATTTTTGGTACAGGCAGCGGCGCATGGAGTAGCGCAGGGGGTAATGGCGATGGTACAATCGGGTGGTTCAGGTTTTCTGAGCGGAGCAGCAGCAGGATTTTTTGGTAGTCTGGGAGCAACGGCATGGAGCTCAGGACCGGGTAAGTTTGCTAACAGCGCAGTGGGAACAATAGCCTTTGGTGCACTAAGCGGAGGTGTTGGAGCTGAATTGACAGGAGGTAATTTCTGGCAGGGAGCGGTTACGGGTGGTCTTGTTGCCGGGTTGAATGAAGTGATGCACTCAATGATGGAAAAACAGGCAAGAATGGCTTTTTTAAAAAGATTTCATAAAACAAATCCATTTGCAAAACCAAAGATGAATGAGGAGTCAATAAATGCTTTATTAGAAGATGTTGATGGTTTGGATGCACTTCATAAAAAAAGTAATTATAAAATCGAAGTAAGTGATAGAAAAAATTCTGGCATGAGAGGCTATACGGATAATAAAACACACTATTTTTATGAAGATGCGTTTACATCAAATTTTAAACTAGCCTCTACAATGTTTCATGAATTTTATCATGCCTTTCAAGAGGTGTTCATGGGAGGATTGGCATATAGATTAGCAGCGAAAGAAGGACCATTTGGTTATATTAGTGAAGTGCCTTTGGGTGGTGAAAGATATTTAGAAAGAGCCGCATATGAATTTGAATGGTATTTAGGAAATCGTAGTTCATATGTTTCGGAAGGAATTAATAAATATAAAAAATTATGAAAAAAAATATATTAATTATTATGTTATGCTTATCTGTTTTAGGATGCAAAAGGAAGGAAGGATTAGAACTTGAGATAATTAATAAATCTATTCTTTCCTTAGTTCCTGAAGATAAGAATACATATAATAATATGGATGACAGTTTAACTAATTATAAATCAAAAACAATTATCGTTTTTAAACTGACAAATTATGATTGCAAAAGTTATTATTTTAATTTGAACTATTTTGGTAAATTATATTCTAATTTGGACGGTTTAACAATAAATCAAGCTACAATTTATTTTTATAAAGATAATAGAAATAAAGAGGAAAAAGTTAAAGTGAGATACGGTCATCCAAATTTTAATCTTAATCCAAATTCTATATCGAATAAAAGGAATGTTGATATTTTAAAAATGTTAAATTATTCTACTACGGGTAATGAAAAATATTTTGACAATTCAAATTTTATAATTCATTCAAATGAGACTCTTTATTTTGAAGGGTTTGTAAATCTTCCTTATGGAGATCCAATCCAAAATGCTCATGTGGATTTTGATAAAAATGCAAAATATAGTGCTGAAATAACGATGTTTAGTGACTCTACCAACTATAAAAAAATGTTGTCAAGACCGATTTTAAGAACTATTCAAAAAAATGGATATCAGGTTTATCATGGTGTAATCAAATCTAAGAACAGAGTTTCGATTAAATTTATAGAATAGGGATTAGGTACCTTCACTAATGCCAGCGCACTCTCATTAGCGCAAAGTACTATTATCGATGGGCAACAGCAGAAGGATTTTGTGGAAGTTTAGGAGCCACAGCATGGAGCTCAGGACCGGTTAAATTTGCTAACAGCGCAGTGGGAACAATAGCCTTTGGTGCACTAAGCGGAGGTGTAGGAGCTGAATTGACAGGAGGTAATTTCTGGCAGGGAGCTTTAACAGGAGGTATTGTTGCTGGACTAAACCATGTTTTACATAGTAATCCTAATAAGAGCTTAATAAAAAAACTAAATGAAGATCTTGATAAAGAGTTTGGAAATGAAGGGAATGGTAAAGCGCCGGCAAATCAAGAAACGTTAAATAGATTAATGAAATTAAGAACTTTTAGAGCTTTAAACAAGGTAGCGGGAGGAAAAGTTAGAGCTAATTTTAAAGATTCTTCTTGGTCAGATAATGGTGCTTCAGCACAGTATATGACTCTGAGAGAGAGTAACGGAGAAACTTACACAGGCTCAGATGATGGTTTTATAAGTGTTTACAGAAGCGCATTTACTACATATCGAGAAACAGCAGGATTGTTAATACATGAGTTTGGACACGCTATATCAAGATACACAGGTTTTTTCGATAATAGTTTTAATAATTATAAAGATTGGAATAAATCAATTGCCTTAGATGAAAGCTATGCATATCAATTTCAAGATCGATTTGGCTTTTCATTTTATCAGCCAAACTCAAATATTTATTTACCAGGGTTACAAAGAGCTCTAAATAAACTATAACTAAGCTTATGAGATATATTATTTATGGAATTTCATTTTTAACATTATTTCTGTCGTGTAAAAATGTAAACTTAAAAACAACAACAACAAATATTGAAATAAGAGTTTTCAATTTCTCTACAAATAGCGACAGATATGAACTATTTAATTCAGAAATGATAGAAAATGAGAAAAATAATGAACATTATTATGTTTATAAATTCGACAGACATATTGATACTTTACGATATTTTGATAATAACGTTTATTTTAATTCTCAAATTTTAAAAAAAATTGATACTCAAGAATTAGTTGATAATGGAAAACCTTTAACTATTTCGAAATATTATTTCGAAAATAAAAAAAATTACAAAGGTGACCGCTATATCTTTATTTGTAATGAAGAAGGCATAGTTTTTATTGAATCACTTAATTCAGGTACTATGATTGAATTTGATGTCAAAAAATTTAGTAAAATTCATAAAAAAATTGCATTAAAAAAAGTAGGTTTTAAAGATGGTCCTTTTGAATTGCAATATGCGAAAAGGAATTATAAAGATTTTAAATACAATTAGAAATAAAGGCTACTCATTATGAGGATATAAGATAGATAATCTACAGGTTAAAAAAAGCTTACAATAAAAGAGGGATATACATTTTAAATGATCAATATTACTTAAATAGCTCCACTTTTATAGTTGGAACTAATACAATTAAGATAGAGGATAATGCTATATAGAGACCGAAGGGGAGTAAATATAAACCAAGTATTCTGATATTGAAGCTCCTTTTATAATTAGCAAAAATAAAAATAGTGATACTATTTTTATTCAAAAAGATGGAAATACAATTTCATTGCTGATATTAAAATAAAAACTTATTGTGAGATATAAATTCTAGAATACGTGACAATATGACGCAAAAAGAACAAATATTCTAAAATTTATCAACAAAATTTAGATATAAGACCGACGGAGCGGTGACGGAAGAGTGACGGAGCGGTGACGGAGAAACAAACTAACGAACGTACAATGTCAAAATGTCAAAAATCAAGCACTAAAAGCTTTAAAAAAAGGCAATAAGATTGATAGCGGTTATAGGATATTTTTAATAAATTTCACTTTCCACTCCACACATTCAGATACCGCTCGGCAATTTTTACATAATCATGTTCCTTTTCAATAAAAGCTCTGGCACGTTTGCCTATTGCAGTTATTTCTTCGGGATTTTCGATTAAATACGATAATTCAGCAACGAGATACTCTACATCCGGAAGTGCATTTACGCAGACTCTTTCGGTAAGGTGGTAATAGTTTGTAAATTCAGTTTCCGCCCCTGTGAAAACGACTTTTCCTTTTGCCATCGCTTCCAGGGCATTGTATCCCTGATCGTACGAGTACACCTGATCTAATACAATTTGAGCATGATTGTAAAGTGTGATGTATTGTTTATAAGGAGCGTTTTCAGTTTTGATGATACCGATTTTGTTACCATATTTTTGCAGAATAATTTTAAGAGCTTCTTCGAAAAAAGGAGTTCCTTTTTTTATGCTGCTTGTATTATTTACGCCTAAAAAAATGATGACTTTTTGGGTGCTATCCAATGCTTCAAAAGCAATTTTAGCGGTATTTACCGGATTCGGAATTAAGGTTTTTTCCGGCAATGGAATTTTATAATCCAAATCAGAAACTATGGTTTTGGAAACGCTTTCGCTTACGAAATCATAGAGATCGCGATACTTTTTCTTACTGTATTTTAGTGAAAAACGATAATAAGAAGCAAGTTTTCTGTCTTGTAGCAAAGGTGTCAAAATAGAATATGGTAAAGAATCTTTTAGCATGAAATCTATTATGGGCGTGTCTTCACCGCAAACGAGCAGAAAACTTTTTTTATTCTGACGGAAGAGTTTTTTTAATAAAAATTTAGAAAAAAAAGGGTAGGTTTCAATTGCGTTGGAATTGATCAACTGAACGACATCATAGTCTTTTAATCGGGGTAAAAACAACCAGAAACGAATTCCTTTTTCAGCCAGTGGCAAATCTAGTTTGAAAAGGCGGAACAGGATTTTGTTTAAAAATACTAAGAGTTTATTCTCCATAAAATACTTGGGGAAAATAGAATAATCCACGGGAAATTGCTTAAAACTATCCCCTGTCGCGATAATGGTGACTTCATGCTGCAGGACTTCCAATCCTTCTTTTAAAGAATTATGCAGCCTGCTATATTCTCCTACCAATAGTATTCTCATTTGTGCCGGAAATATTTATATTTACGTAAATATATATGAAAATGTCAAATGTCTTTTCTGAAAATGACTTCGAAATTTTAATTGCTACCAAAGATAGGAGCAATTTTGATTTTTTGGTACCTATGTTTCCGTTTGAGCATTTTTCAGGTTTCAATATTTTGATTGTAAATCAATCCCAAAATCATGTTTTAGTATCTGGTTTTGATTCCGTTAGGGTGATTAATAGTACTGAAACAGGTCTGTCTAAAAGCAGGAACAAAGCCATTCAGAATGCCTCAAAAAAAATCTGTTTAATCACCGATGATGATGTTGTTTTTGCAGAAAACTTCAGAAACCATATTCTTTTAGCTTTCCAAAATCAGGAGAAAGCAGACATCATTACCTTTAATCATCAGCGGATTGGTGTTTTGCAGCCGCAGAAAAAATGGAATTCAGCCTTTAAACATAATTCAAAAACCATCTGGAATGTAAGTTCCATTGAAATTGCATTTAAAGTAGCAGAGATTAAAAAAAAGAATATCGCTTTTGATACCAATTTTGGACTTGGCTCCTTTTTTGAAACTGCCGAAGAATTTTTATTTTTAAAAACAGCCTTAAATCAAAGCGGGAACGTTTATTTTAGCCCGGAAATTATAGTTTCGCATCCTAAATTTTCATCGGGAAAAGACGAAGGTTCTGATACTTTAATTTATTCGAGAGCGGCTTTGTTTTATAAACTGTACGGAAGCTTTGCTTTTGTGTGGCTGGCCAAATATGTCTTTTTTTTGATTAGAAAAAAGTACATTCGCTTTTCTGAAGCTGAAGAAAAATATAAAAGCGGTTTAGCAGGAATCGCAAAATTCAGAGAAATAACGCAACATAAACTATGACTACAAATACTGATATTCAGTTAATCGAAATTCCAAAAATTCAGGACAGACGCGGCAATCTTTCAGTTATAGAAGGAGATACCATTCCGTTTGCCTCAAAACGGGTGTATTATTTGTATGATGTTCCCAGCGGAAGCAAACGCGGTGGGCACGCCCATAAAAAACAGCAGGAATTTTTAATCGCTTTAAGCGGAAGTTTTGACGTGGTTTTGAAAGACGGAAAAACATCACAGACCGTAACACTCAACAGGCCTAATTTAGGTTTGTTAATTGTGGACGGAATATGGCGGGAATTGCGTAATTTTTCTTCCGGGGCAGTTTGTCTGGTTTTGGCTTCGGACGAATTTGACGAAGAAGACTACATCAGGGAATATAAAAATTTCAAACTATTTAAAAACCGATGAGCCTAGACCCAGGTCAGCCATTTTTAATTTTAGCTGAATCAAAAGCCATAATAAAGAGGAGGGAAGGCTTAGTAAAAATCTTTTTTTGAAACCTATTTTCCTTAAATCAATTCCAGCATAAAAGTGAGTAAAAAGGGCTTTGTTGCCGGTTAATTTGCTTTTTATGGCGAGCGAGAACCGATTTAAATCTAAATAAGACTTCAGTTCAGCATTGGTTTTTTCAAGTGCTGTAAATTTCGAAAAATCCATTTTTGCATGCAGTAAAGTATCGTTTTTAGACAAGCTGTTGTTGTCATAGACATAACGCGCCAGGATTTTCCAGGAAAACAAAACAGGATAAACCAATCCGATTCTGATCCAGAGATCGGTATCCTGACCGCTTTTTATTTTGGGGTCAAAAACTCCGATTTCGTCAAAAATGCTTTTGTGAAATACGGCGCAGGAAGTACAAATAATGGGTTCTTTTATACTGGCGCGAAAGTAATTTACAAGTTCGGAACTGCCTGATTTGGGTATCGAATATTGAGCAGGAAATACTTTTTTTGAAGTTTCAATTTCAATGGCGGCACTAAAAACTTTTTGTTCCGGATACTGCCTGATTTGTTCAAACATTACCTGCAGAAACTCAGGATACCAGTAATCGTCAGCATCAAGAAAAGTGATGTGTTGTGCGCTGGCTTTTTCGATACCGAAATTTCTTGCCAGTGAAACGCCTTCATTCTTTTTGGAATAATACTGAATTCGGGGATCTTTAAACTGAAGTGCTTTTGCCTCACTTTTATCCGTTGATCCGTCATTCACCAGGATCACTTCATAATCCTGAAAACTCTGGTCCAGCACACTTTGTATCGTGTTTTCGATAAAGTTTTCTTTGTTGTATAGCGGAATAATGATAGAAAAAAACGGCATTGTTTTTAAGGTTTAACGGGTTGAAATATAGCCTTTTTGTTCTTTCTCAAGTTGGCATAAATAGCACAATCGGTACAAGTCAAAAATAAACAAAAAAGGACGGTTCCCACCTAAATTTTTCAGAAACAGAGAAGCTGTTATTTTATGAAAAAAAGCAACCGCTGACAATAAATGGATCTTATGAATTTTCAATAACAATCTGGAGAGCCGGACATAATCGGGAGGCAGTAACTGAGTGTCAATTAAGTGTTTTAAAGCATGCAGCGATTCATTTTCTTTGCGAATGGCCACTTCAAAATCATCCATTCCATAATGATAAACGGGATTGTTAATATGCTTTATTTGAATGTTTTCTTTCTTTAAACTATAAGAGAATAAAGTGTCTTCATGTCTTAAATTCGGAATGGTTTCATTAAACGAAACTTTCTCAAAAATCGATTTATGAATTATAAAATTAAGGCTCAAAGAACTCAGGTAAGGATTCTTTTGTCTTATTCTATAGTCCAGCGCTTCTCTGTTTTTTCCGTAAAGCCATCGAAACAGCTTGCTTTTTTCTGGTTTTTCATCAGGGTATACTAGACCGCCATTTACCAATTTTACGTCATTGTCGAGGTGATTTATGTAGTTTGAAATGAAGTCTTTATTTTTAGGAAAAACATCAGCATCCAGAAAAAGTAACCAGTTATAATTTGCTCTTCCGGCCAGTAGGTTTCTAATCTTGCTTCTTCCGATATTGTTGCTCAGTATTTCGTAATAGCAATATTCCAGCGTATTTATTTTTTCATTCTCAGCAGCTGCAATTGTCGAAGCATCATCCATTGCAATAATTTCAAATGCAATCCCTAAACCTGCACATTGTTTGTGTAATTCTAAAACAAGCGGATAAATAGTATAATTGTATGTCGGGATAAGAATGGAGAGCATTAATAGCAATTTTTAGTAATATATTTGCAACGTAACAGAAGATTCAAAAGTATGGAATTTATAAATAGAATTGCACTTGCTGAAATTATTTATAATAAAATCAACGATAACAAAATGCTTTTAGCCAGACAGTTTGCCGCGTCAAAAAACGCAATTGGCTACCTTTTTATCGATGATTTACTTCCTGAAGCAATAGCTGTTAGTCTATACAATGTTTTCCCGAAGAAAGAAGAGATGGTTTTAAAGAAAAGCATCAAGGAAGATAAGTACGTAGCAGTTCAAATGAACCTTTATAATCCTGTATTGGAAGAGATTATTTATGCCTTTCAGGATCCTAAAATTGTTGATTTAATTGGAGAGATCTGCCAGATAGAAGCGCCAATTCCGGATGATTTTTTGTATGCAGGCGGGCTTTCGATGATGGGAAACAAACAGTTTTTAAACCCACATTTAGATAATTCACACGATAAAGACAGGGAGTGTTGGCGTGTCCTCAATTTATTGTATTACGTTACTCCGGATTGGAAAGAGGAATATGGAGGAAATCTTGAATTGTGGCCCGAAGGTTTGCAAAACAAACCAGTAACAATCCATAGTAAATTCAACCGACTGGCCATTATGGTGACGCACAATCAGTCGTTGCATTCGGTATCGCCAATCGTTTTTGACGGATTCAGATGTTGTATCTCCAATTATTACTTTTCAAAAGTACCGGTTTATGCAACAGATAAATTTCACGTTACTTCCTTCAGAGGAAGACCTGAACATAAATTTACGGATGCAATTTTAAAAATAGATACTTTCCTTAGAATGAATTTGAGAAAGTTGTTTAAAAAGGGAATTCGTGAAAACCCACATGTTTATAAAAAATAATCGGGTTTTACACGCTGCGTTGCACCACTTCAAAAATTCTTTCGTCTTCACATTTTAAAGTTTTAGACGGGAATTTCATCAATAAAGCATAATCGTGAGTGGCCATGATGACCGTTTTACCGTTGGCGTTGATTTTTTTCAATACCTCCAATACTTCAGAACTCGTTTGCGGATCAAGGTTTCCGGTTGGTTCATCAGCCAGGATGAATTCAGGATCGTTTAGCAGTGCTCTTGCAATGGCTACACGTTGCTGTTCTCCTCCTGAAAGCTGGTGCGGCATTTTGTTTACAAATTCTTTCATGCCGACCTTATCCAGAACTTCATCGATTTTGTGTTCCATGGCGTCTTTTTCATGCCATCCGGTTGCTTTTAGTACAAAAAGCATATTGTCTTTTACAGAACGGTCCGGGAGTAATTTAAAATCCTGGAATACGATTCCAATTTTACGTCTCAAAAACGGAATTTCACTTTCTTTTAAAGTCGCCAGATCAAATTCAACGATATGGCCTTCTCCTTCACTTAAAGGCAAATCACCGTACAACGTTTTCATGAAACTACTTTTTCCGGAACCGGTTTTCCCGATGATGTAGATGAACTCACCATGCTGAACATCTAAATTAATATGAGATAAAATTTTTCTTCCTTCCTGATATATAGTGACTTCTTTAAGAGACAGTACGATTTGTGACATAATAAATTGATTTGAATGGTAAAAGTAATAAGATAACGGATGGATTCAAAATAAATTTCAATCATTTCTGAAGAAAACCTATAATGGAAAGAAATAAAAAGTCAGACACTGTAAGCGATATAAGTTCATTTTAGGAAAATGTTGCTGAACGTTTTTGGTATTGAATTCTAAATTAAGAAGTACGTTATAAAAGCATTAAGCCTGTGAAAAATTGGAACGGATAAGTACTGTGAGTACATTTCGGAAAATGATGGATAAAGTTTTTATTTATAAAAATTATATACTCCCAATCTCATGGAGCGCTTTGTTAAATAGGCTAACGTATAATAACTTACACTACTTATAGGGTTTAAATGTAGGCTTGCAGAAGCTGTCAGATATAAGTTTTTAAAATGTTTTTTTATAATAAAAGACGGAAACGTTTCGTTATAAACGGTATTAAATGATAAATTTGAATACTAAATAAAAATAAAATGCGTAAACTTTTCTGGTTCTTTTTATTACCAATTGTCCTTTTTTCGACCCTGGTATCAGCACAAAAATCAGCTATATATACCTACGATTTAAAGGATTTTGACAAAGCACTTGCTTTATACAATGACAAACAATACGCTTCGGCACAACATATTTTTGAATATGTAAAGAATAGTGCAACGACAGAAGAAGTTCAGTCCGATTGTGCCTATTACATTGCCAATTGCGCCATCAGGACCAATCAGGCCAATGCTGATGCGCTGATGGAAAAGTTTGTAACCGACTATCCGACAAGTACAAAACAAAATCAGGCTTATGTAGAAGTAGCTCATTTTTTCTTCGAACAGGGCAATTATCCGAAAGCTTTGCAGTGGTTTGATAAGGTAGATGAAAGCTATATGAGCAAGTCTGACCTGGATAAATTCAACTTTCAGAAAGGATACAGTTATTTTAATGCTAAAAATAAAAAAGAAGCAACCACCTATTTCAATAAGGTCGTTAATTCTCCCGAGTTTGGTTCTCAGGCCAAATATTACCTAGGGTTTATGGCATATGAAGGAGACGATTACAAAGAAGCGACCAAGTATTTTGATGAAGTTTCAGGCGAAGAAAAATACAAGGAAAAGCTGTCGTACTACCAGGCCGATATGAACTTCAAATTAGGAAATTTCCAAAAAGCGATTGATTTGGGACAAAAGGCAATGGGTAAATCGAATGCCCTTGAGCAATCGGAATTGAATAAAATTATTGGGGAAAGTTATTTCAATTTAAAACAATACGACAAAGCGATTCCGTTTTTACAGGAATACAAAGGAAGAAAAGGAAAATGGAATAACACCGATTTTTACCAGTTGGGGTATGCTTATTATGAGCAGAAAAACTACGAAAGTGCGATTTCCCAATTCAATAAAATTATTGAAGGTAAAGATTTCGTAGCTCAAAATGCCTACTATCACTTAGGTTTAAGTTACCTGAATACCGGAAAAAAACAAGAAGCACTGAACGCATTTAAAAATGCTTCTGAAATGGATTTCAATACGCAAATTCAGGAAGACGCCGCTTTAAATTATGCTAAGCTGAGTTATGAAATCGGAAATGCGTACCAGACCGTTCCAGGAATTCTGCTTGATTTCTTAAAAAAATACCCAAACAATTCCAGTAGATCAGAAGTAGAAAAACTACTGGTGGATTCGTATATATCTTCTAAAAATTACAAGGAAGCTTTAGTTTTACTGGAGAAAAACCGAACTCCTGAAAATAAATTAGCGTACCAGAAAGTTCTTTTTTACAGAGGTGTGGAATTGTACAATGAAGCTAATTATGCCGAAGCACTAAAAATGTTCAATAATGCGGTAAAAGAACAAAAGAATCCTGACTTTACGGCCAGGGCTACCTTCTGGAAAGCAGAATCAGAATATGTTACCGATGATTTTAAGGCTGCTTTATTGAGTTACAAGCAATTTGCGGGACTGGCTGCCGCAAAAACAACTGACGAATACAAAAACATCAATTACAATATTGCCTACACGTATTTTAAACTGAAAGAATACGATCAGGCCGGTACTTATTTTCAGGCGCAAATTGATAATTCGAAAGAAGATAAAGTACGTTTAAATGATTCGTACTTACGTTTGGGCGATTGCCGATTCGTGAGTGCTAAATATGGCCCTGCAATGGAAGCATACGCAAAAGCCATGGAAGCCAAAGGGGTTGACGCAGATTATGCGCAATATCAGAAAGCACTTTCGTACGGTTTTATGTCTAAAAATGATAAAAAAATTGAAGAGCTGAACAATTTTTTGCTGATGTATAAAAAATCATCCTACAGGGACGACGCTTTGTATGAATTAGGAAATACTTACGTTGCCCAGAAAAAGAACGATTTGGCTATTAAAACATACGACCAGTTGATTGCTGAATACAAAAACGGAGCCTTTACCTCAAAATCAATCCTGAAACAAGGGTTGGTATACTATAATACCGATCGTGATAATGAAGCTTTAGTAAAATTTAAAAAAGTTGCAGCTGAGTTTCCAAAAACACCGGAAGCCTTAGAAGCAGTTTCTACAGCGAGATTAATCTACGTTGATTCCGGAAAAGTAGACGAATATGCCACCTGGGTCCGTACGTTGGATTTTGTCGCGGTTACAGATGCAGAACTGGATAACGATACGTATGAAGGAGCCTTTAAGCAATACAGTCAGAATAACAGCAAAGTAGCTATTACGGGTTTTGCAGGTTACATCAGCAAATTCCCGACCGGAATTCATGCGTTGGAGGCCAACTATTATTTAGCACAATTGTATTATGCAGAAGGTTCGGAAACGAAATCGGTTGCTAACTATCAATACGTAACGGATCAGCCGAGAAATGAATTTACGGAGCAATCCTTAAACAGAGTGGCCCAGATTTTCCTGAAAGCAAAGGATTGTGATAAATCGATTCCGGTATTAGTTCGTTTAGATAATGAAGCCGATGTTGCCCAGAATCAAAACTTCGCACAGGCCAATCTGATGAAGTGTTACTACGATAAAAAGGACTATACAAATGCAGTAGTTTATGCTGACAAAGTATTGCAAAATCCAAAAGCAGATGCAAACGTAAAAGCAGATGCTCAGATTATCGTAGCCCGCGCCGCAATGCAGACTGGTGATGAAGATAAAGCCAAAGCAGCCTATGCTAAATTGTCAACCACATCAAAAGGAGAACTGGCCGCGGAGGCCTTGTATTACGATGCGTATTTTAAAACAAAAGAAGGCAAATTTGAGGCTTCAAATATAGCAGTGCAGAAGTTAGCGAAGAGTTATTCGGCTTATAAATATTACGGTGCGAAAAGTCTGGTGCTGATGGCCAGAAATTTCTACGGACTGAAAGACAGCTATCAGGCCACGTATATTTTAGATAATGTCATCAACAATTTTACCGATTATCCCGATGTAGTGGAAGAAGCGAAAAGAGAACTGAGCGCTATTAAACTGGAAGAGTCTAAAACGAATTCGTCGATTACTAAGTAAGAATATAGAGAAAAGAATATAGAGAAAAGAATATAGAGAAAAGAATATAGAGTCAAGAGCAAAGAGCAAAGAGAATAGATGATAATTATAAATTTTAGAAAAATCTTGATTCTATGTTCTTTTCTCTATGCTCTTAAAAAAAACAGAAAAAATGACTTTACCCTTTTATATCATTGATGTCTTTGCTGAAAATAAATATGCCGGGAATCAACTGGCGGTTTTTTTAGAAGCAGAAAATCTAAGTTCGGAAGAAATGCAGAGGATCGCCAAAGAAATCAATTTTGCCGAGAGCACTTTTATTACAAAGCTGGATTTTGAAAATAATAGAGCGGAGATCAGAATTTTTACGCCGGCAAGCGAAATGAAATTTGCAGGGCATCCCATTATCGGAACTTCATGGGTGCTGATCCATAAAATATTCAAAAATGAACCTGATGCCATTACACTGAAAGTTCCCATTGGAGATATTGCGATTCATAAAACAGAAGATTTAATTTGGTTACAAGCGGCTCAGCCGGAGTTTTTAAATGTTTTCGATAAGGCAGACTTTTTATCCTTCAGTACTTTGAAAAGTACAGATTTTGAGGATCAGTATCCTATTCAGGAAGTGACCACGGGAAGTGCTTTTGTGATCGTTCCGCTTAAAGATAAAAAAGATTTGGAGGCATTGCTTTTAGACAAAGACAAAACCAATGAGTGGCTGATGAAGAATTGCAAAACAAATCACAGGGCCTTATATTTTTATTGCCTGGAAGATTCCAAAATAATAAGCAGAATGCTCTGTGTAGAGCATAATCAACTGGTAGAAGATGCGGCAACGGGAAGCGCAAGTACCTGTTTACAGGCCTTTCTTTTGAAATATCATTCGGATAAAATAGAGACTATAAATCATCAGGGCGATTATATAAACCGACCGTCCCGAATTTATTTTAAAGGAGAATTGACAGAGAATGAGTATACGATACAAATTGGAGGAAAATCTCAATTTGTTGCCAAAGGAGATTGGGAAGTATGATAATTAGATGATTAGATAATTAGAAAATTAGAAAATTAGATAATGTAATAGCTAATTGTAAAATGTAAGCTGTAAAAAGATATTTCACGTTTTACCAATTAGATTTTACAAAATAAAATAATATGAAAATGAATTTCAATAATAAAACGATCCTTTTGATTTTGCTGTTTGTTGTTCAGCTTTCCTTTTCGCAGACGAAAGAAGAAAGTATCGGAACCGAAACGGTAAATGTGGTAAAGCCCTATTCGCCGACAGTATCAGATGCTTTTAAGGTAAAAGAAACCCCTTCGCTTGACGATGCGGGAAACCAGCCCAAAGAAACGATTAAATACAGTATTTTGTCTGTTCCGGTGGCTTCCACTTTTACGCCTTCAAAAGGAAAAGCAGAAGGCGTAGAGAAGTCTAAACAGGAACGTTTGTTTAGCAATTATGCCACTGTAGGAGTAGGGAATTATTCCACTTTAAACGCTGAATTATTTGTAACACAGGATTTAGGAAATAACGATTACCTTTCCGGCATGTTCCGTCATCATTCGTCTCAGGGCGGGATAAAGGACGCAGAACTGAATGACGAATTCTATGATACCGCTTTAAATATTGGTTATGGCGCCAACAATCGTGATATGTCCTGGGCCGTCGATTTAGGGTATCAAAATCAGATCTACAACTGGTACGGTTTGCCTGCTGCCTTTGGTTCGGCTTTGCTTCCCGGCGAGCGTTTGGAGCTGGTTGATAAAATTAATCCGAATCACTCGTACAACACGATCTCTTTAGGAGGAAATATCGATTTTACAGAAGGCGTTTTCAATAAAATAACCACCCGATTTACACATTTCTCGGATAGTTTTTCTTCTTCCGAAAACAGGTTTTACCTAAAACCATCGTTTAAAGTGGATATAATGGACCAGTCTATCAATACCAATATTATTGTAGATCATGTGAGCGGAAGTTTCGAAAATAATTATGCGAATGATAATACGGAGCCTTTAAAATACAGCCTGACTAATTTTGGAATTGAGCCTAGTTTTGTAATTCTTGAAAACGACTGGACATTAGAGTTAGGTGCCGGATTGTTTTACGGTCTGGACTCTGAAAACAGCGGGAATAAATTTTATATTTATCCAAAAGTAAATGCTTCTTATAAATTAGTAGGTGACCTTATGATTTTTTATGCGGGTGCAAATGGTAGCCTGAATCAGAACTCCTACGCTGATTTTGTAACCGAAAATCCGTTTTTGTCTCCAACGCTTAACATGAGACCTACTAGTAATCAATACACTGTTTTTGCAGGATTGAAAGGGAAACTGGCCAATAATATCAATTATAACGTAACAGGTTCTTATCTGAATGAAAAGAATAAAGCATTGTTTAAAAGCAATGATTACACAGAAGACCTTGCAAATGAAAATTACGCCTACGGAAACTCTTTCGGAGTGGTGTATCAGGACGTCAGAACATTTCGTTTTTACGGCGAACTAAAAGCTGATTTTTCTGAAAATGTTACTTTTGGAATCAACGGAACTTTTAACAGCTACAAAAATGACGGTGCTTTAGAAGCCTGGAATTTACCAACAATCAAATTAAGTTCAAACCTGGATGTCAATATCACCAAACAATGGTACGCCGGACTAAATGTTTTTTATGTGGGAGAACGTAAGGATATGCAATCGAATTTAGATTTTGCCACAGATCCTGTTATGGTAACTTTAAAAAGCTATTTTGATGCCAATGCGCATTTAGGATACAAATATAGCGAACGTCTGACTTTCTTCTTAAAACTCAACAATATCGGAAATCAGGCTTACGAAAAATGGCTGAATTATCCTGTACAGGGATTTCAGGTCTTAGGCGGCGCCAATTACAAATTCGATTTTTAATTTTTTTTACCGCAAAGGGCGCTAAGTTTTACGCAGGGTTCGCTAAGTCTTTACAGAGATTTAGCGAACTTTGCTTTTATAGTTAGCCACGAATGACACGAATTTTCACGAATTAAATCCTTATAAATTAATTGAAGTAGGATAATCCTTTTAATCAGTGAAAAAAAATTAGTGCAAATTTGTGTAATTCGTGGCTGAAAAAAGAAGAACCTTTGCATCTTTGTACCTTAGAACCTCAGTACCTTTAAAAAAAATGGAATTCAAACAAAAAATACATACGCATTACTTACAAATGGTTCAGGATCGAATTGATGTTTTCAGGGACATGATTTCAGCCCTGACCGAAGATTCAAAAAACGATGCGAAAGGTTCTGCCGGCGATAAGCACGAAACGGCCTTGTCGATGATGCATATCGAACAGGAAAAGCTAACCAACAAACTAAAAGAAGCAATCACTCAGAAAGCAATTTTAGATAAGATTGATGCCTCAAAAACAGCAGAAAATATTATTTCCGGAAGTCTGGTCAAGGCCAACGGAATTTACCTTTATTTAAGTGTCGCCCTTCCCAAAATCACAATCGACGGTATAAATGTGATCGCCCTTTCGCCTCAGTCTCCTTTAGGTGCGCATTTAATGGGAAATAAAGTGGGGTTTCAGTTTGAAATTAATAAAACGCATTATACGATCGAGAGTGTTTTATAAAGATTCACATCATTTATTCTTTTCAGATAATTAAAAACAGTGATAAATCTGCTTGATCTGCCAAATCTGCGTGCCACATTTGCAGCGTAGAAATATAGTTACCTCTAAAACAATAAATGTATTTGTGAGCGTATCCACAAGACAAGATTTTAGAAACCTCATTTTTTAAAGAATTTCTATTCCTTCTATTTGTAATCTTTCATCGTTTTTAAAACATCGTTCGTTATAATTCAACAATCTCTTTAAAAAATTGAGTTTTGTTCTTTGTTTACCTTCAAAATTAAAATTTTCAAGTTCAAAGCTTTTTTTACTGTTAAAATTTTACAATTTACATGTAAAATTCAATTTATGGTTTTAAATTATAACTCAAATTGGGTTTTGTGTTTTTCAATTATAACCATTACTGCATCTTTGCCCTATCAAAATAAAATTTAAAAATAAAAATATAGAATTATGTGTGGAATCGTATGTGCCTTTGATCTAAAACAAAAAGCCGAAACTTTAAGACCTCAAGTATTAGAAATGTCTAAAATCATTCGTCACCGCGGACCGGACTGGAGCGGAATTTACAGTAATGAAAAAGCAATTCTGTCTCACGAGCGTCTGGCAATTGTAGATCCGGCTTCAGGAAAGCAGCCTTTGTTTACAGAAGATAAAAATTTAGTCCTGGCTGCAAACGGTGAAATTTACAACCACAGAGAATTACGCAAACAATTTGAAGGAAAATATAACTTTCAGACGGAAAGTGACTGTGAAGTTATTTTAGCACTTTACCAGGAAAAAGGTCCTCATTTTGTGGATGAAATGAACGGAATCTTCGGATTCGCAATTTATGATGTAGAAAAAGACGAGTATTTTATTGCCCGTGACCATATGGGAATTATTCCGTTGTACATTGGCTGGGATCAGCACGGGACTTTTTACGTAGCTTCTGAATTGAAAGCGTTAGAAGGATACTGTACCAAGATTCAGTTGTTTCCTCCGGGACATTACATGAGCAGTAAAGATGGTGAATTTGTACAATGGTACAAAAGAGACTGGACAGACTATGATGCGGTAAAAGACAACGAAACAAGCATTCCTGCGATAAAAGAAGCACTGGAAGCAGCGGTACACAGACAATTAATGAGTGATGTTCCTTATGGAGTTTTACTTTCAGGAGGTTTAGATTCGTCTATTACTTCGGCTGTAGCCAAAAAATTTGCACAAAAACGTATTGAATCAGATGATACCACAGATGCCTGGTATCCGCAATTGCACTCTTTTTCAGTAGGATTAGAGGGTTCTCCGGATTTAGCAGCTGCTCAAATAGTAGCCAAACATATCGGAACCATTCACCATGAAATAAAATTCACCATTCAGGAAGGTTTAGATGCAGTTCGTGATGTAATTTATAACCTGGAAACGTATGATGTAACTACGGTTAGGGCTTCCACTCCAATGTGGCTGATGGCAAGAGTGATCAAGTCAATGGGAATCAAAATGGTATTGTCCGGTGAAGGAGCAGATGAATTATTCGGAGGATATTTGTATTTCCATAAAGCGCCAAATGCACGAGAATTCCACGAAGAAAACGTTCGTAAATTAGGCAAATTACATATGTACGATTGCCTGCGTGCTAACAAAAGTCTTGCAGCCTGGGGAATTGAAGGCCGTGTACCCTTTTTAGACAAAGAATTTATGGATGTTGCCATGCGCATCAATCCACAAGATAAAATGATCAACAAAGAGCACCCGATGGAAAAATGGGTAGTTCGTAAAGCTTTTGAAGACATGTTGCCGGAAAGTGTGGCCTGGAGACAAAAAGAGCAGTTTTCTGACGGAGTAGGATACAGCTGGATCGATACTTTGAAAGAAGTAGTGGGAAAAGAAGTTTCAGATGAACAACTGGCCAATGCGAGATTTAAATTTCCATTGCAGACCCCAACTTCAAAAGAAGAATACTATTACCGTTCTATTTTTGCAGAACACTTCCCAAGCGATGCAGCCGCTTTATGTGTACCTCAGGAAGCAAGTGTGGCCTGCAGTACAAAAATTGCTCTGGAGTGGGATGAAGCGTTCAAAAACATGAATGACCCTTCCGGAAGAGCAGTAGCCAGCGTACACGATGATGCCTACGCAAAAGCATAAGAATCATTAAATTAAAAGTTGTTAATATGAAAGACGTTCTCCTAATCGGGAACGTTTTTCTTCGTTAAATGTTAAATTGTATTATTTCAGCTACTTAAAAATAATTATTGGCAATTATTTAACTTTCTTTTTTATATTTGACATTCCCCAAAGAATATCCTGAAAACGAACTTTAATAATACTGTGAGATAAAATTTAAGGTTGCTAAAAAAAATAGAAATAAAAAAAAGAATGGTATGTCTGGAATATTAGCCGTTATAGGTAAAGGAAAAGACCCGCAGCTCGTGAGAGAGCTTTCTAAAAGAATGTCGCACCGTGGTCCTGATGAAAGAGGGTATCAGATCATGGAAAATGGTAGTATTATCTGCCATGAAAGTTTGTCTATTATAGATTTGAATTCGGGGAAACAGCCTATTCAGGGGACTAAAAATGCCTGGATGGCACATGATGGGGAAATCTATAATTATCAGGAATTAAAAAACGGGCTTTTAAAAGCGTATACGTTCAGAACCAAATCAGATTCGGAGGTTATTGTGCATTTGTACGAGGAATTCGGATATAATTTTTGTAATAAACTCGACGGGGATTTTGCTTTTGTAATCATTGATGGAGACGATTATATTGCCGGCAGGGATCCGTTGGGCGTTAAGCCTTTGTATTATGGTTTGGATGAAAGAGGAAGGATCTATTTTTCTTCTGAAATGAAACCAATTGCAGATCAGTGCAAAACATTCTCCACTTTTCCTCCGGGACATTATTATACCCCGAAAACCGGTTTTGTAAAGTATTACCAGCCGGAATATGAGGATTACGAAAAGGCCAATCATGATCTTGACTTGTCTTTAATAAGAGAGACGCTGACAGAAGCAGTCCGCAAGCGTTTAATGGGGGATTTACCGGTTGGCGTTTTACTTTCGGGTGGTCTGGATTCCTCTTTGATCTCTTCGATTGCGGCCCGGTTACTGGCCGGAACCGGGAAAAAAATACAATCCTTTTCAATTGGCTTAAATGCTGAGGCTCCCGATAATAAAATTGCGAGAAAAGCAGCTGAATTTTTAGGAACAGAACATCACGAAATTCATTTTTCTGTTCAGGAAGGAATTGACGTGTTAGAAAAAATAATTCAGAATATTGAAACATACGATGTCATCTCGGTAAGAGCGAGTGTCCCCATGTTTATATTGTCGAAAGCAATAGCAGAAAAAGGTATAAAAGCCATTCTGTCCGGAGAAGGTGCGGATGAAATCTTCGGAGGTCATTTGTATTTTAGAAATGCTCCGTCAACAGAAGAATTTCAAAAAGAAACCATCGAAAGAGTGCAGAAACTGTTTACGGCAGATTTATTGCGAGCTGATAAATCGACGATGGCAAATGGTATCGAAACAAGAGTTCCGTTTTTAGATAAAGATTTCCTTGATGCCAATATGCTGATCAAACCCGACGAAAAACAGCCTAAGACATACGACGGAATTGAGAAATATATTCTGAGAAAAGCATTTGATACTCCGGAAAATCCTTATTTGCCGACAGAGGTTTTATGGCGTCAGAAAGAACAATTTTCAGATGGAGTCGGATACAGCTGGATTGACGAATTGATTGAATATTGTGCAACACAGGTCTCAGATGAGCAATTACAAGGTGCCAATGCAGAATTCCCATACAATTCGCCAACCACAAAAGAAGCGTATTTATACCGATCGATTTTCCATAAATATTATCCACAGGTCAGTGCGGCGCAAACCGTTCGAAAATGGATTCCAAAATGGCAGGAAAATCAGGATCCAAGCGGAAGAGCAAATGCAGCGCACCTGAAAGCAGATGTTAAAATTGCAAAATCCGGTGTAGCGGTTTAAAAGATAAAATTTTCACTGCATGGGATATAAATTCCGGATTGCAATTGGATTTATAACAATAGATAAAATCCGAAACGACATTTTAAATGTTTGTTTCGGATTTTTTTTGTGCTATTCCATTTTTAAATGATCCGTTGTATCTAAGAAAAGTACTATATTTGATTCAATCATAAATAATTAATCCTGTTTTAATAATTTGAATAAAAAATATGAAAAAAGTATTACTTAAAGGAATTTTGTGTTGCGCTCTGGGCGTTGTGAGTTCTGGTTACGCTCAAAAAAAGGAAACCCCCAAATACATTACAAATGTAGAAGGAGTGAAAGAATATTCATTAAATAATGGATTGAAAGTACTATTGATTTCAGATGCTTCCCAAAGTAATATGGTAGTGAACATCATTTACAATGTAGGTTCCAGAAATGAAGGGTATGGCGAAAAAGGAATGGCACATTTACTGGAGCACATGCTTTTTAAGAGTACTAAAAATCTGGGTGATATCAAAAAAATGCTTTCAGACAAAGGCGGAAATGCCAATGGAACGACCTGGCTGGACCGAACTAATTATTATGAAGTTTTTCCTTCCAGTGATGAAAATCTGAAATGGAGCCTGGAGATGGAAGCAGACAGGATGATTAATTCTACTATTCTGCAGACCGATCTGGATAAAGAATTCTCTGTGGTAAGAAATGAATTTGAGATTGGAGAAAACAATCCCGATGGCGTTTTGCAGGAGAGAATAATTTCTACCGCCTATTTATGGCATAATTACGGAAATAGTACTATTGGAAGTAAAGAAGACATAGAACGCGTAAAAGCAAATACATTAAGGGTTTTTTACGAAAGATACTATCAGCCTGACAATGCTACTTTGGTGATTGCAGGTAAGTTTGACGAACAAAAAGCACTGGAATATATTGGACAGTATTTTTCTGTAATACCAAAACCAAAAAGAGTTTTAGATAAAACCTATACTATTGAACCAGCTCAGGATGGAGAAAAATTCGTAGAATTAAAAAGAGCAGGGGACAGTAAAAATGTAGGAGCTTTATATCATACAGCACCTTACGCAGATAAAGATTATGCCGCAATTGACGCTTTGACAGAGATTTTAACGGCAGATCCTTCCGGTTATCTTTATAAATCATTAGTAGAAGCCCGCAAAGTATCCAGTATTTACAGCTGGCAGCCAACGGTAAGAGATGCAAGTTTTGTGTATTTCGGAGTTGCTGTACCTAACGATAAAGATATTAAAGAAACTGAAAATATCGTACGGGCAGAACTGGATAAAATTCCGACAACAAAATATACCGATGAAGATGTAGCGAGAGCGAAAGCAAAAATTATTAAACAGATCGAAAGTATAAAAAACAACACAATTTCGTATGCAATCAATCTGACAGAAATTATCGGAGCAGGAGATTACAGACTTGGGTTTATCTATCGTGATGCTGTCGAGAAATTGACAAAAGAAGACATACAAAGAGTTGCAGAGAAATATTTCAGAAGCAATAACAGAACCGTTGGGATTTTTATTCCGTCTAAAGAAGAGCAGCGATTAAAATCGGTAGAATTTACAGACGAGCAAATAGCGGCTATTACCAAAGACTATAAAGGAAAAGCTCTGGAAAAAGAAACAGCTGCATTTGAAGCTTCTATCAAAAATTTAAAACAAAATCTGGTAGAGGGCAAACTCAGTAATGGTGCAAAATACGGATTGGTTAAAAAAGAAATAAAAGGCGGAAAAGTTCAGGCAAGTTTTAAATTCCCGGTAAGTAACGAAAAGGATTTGGCAGGTAAGTCAGATGTAGGGGCAATTTTGGCACAATTGCTGAAAACAGGGACCAAAACCAGAACAAAAGAACAAATTCAGGATCGATTAGATCAGTTGAAATCTAGTATAAATTTTAGTTTTTCAAGACAAACTTTATCGGTCAATATCAATACTTATAAAGAAAACTTTAAAGAAGTAATGGATATTTTGTCTGATTTACTGGTAAATTCTACTTTCCCGGAAAATGAATTAACAAAAACCATTACGGAATACAATACTTATTTAGAATCTAACCTGAATGATCCTCAGTCGGTAGCCTTTACAGAAATAGCAAGACTAACTTCTAAATATCCGAAAGAAAGTATTTTTTACACCTCAACAATTCAGGAACAAATAGATGCTTACAAGAAAATCAAGCAATCCGAAATAGTAGATTTCTACAAAAACATTTTAGGAGGACAAAACGGAACAGGTTGTGTGATCGGAGAATTAGATGCCAAAAGTACCGTTGAAATCCTGGAAAATACTTTCGGTAAATGGAATTCTAAATCCAAATACGAACTGGCTAATCCAACGTATTTCGATACTCAGAAATTAGATAAGGACTACACTACTCCGGATAAGGAAAATGCGGTGGCTATTGGTAAAATCAGTTTAAAAATGAATACAAAAAGCCCTGATTATCCGGCTTTCATTATGGTGAACGAAATCATCGGAAGCGGAGGTTTTTTAACTTCAAGAATCCCGATGCGATTAAGAGAAAAAGAAGGAATCAGCTACGGAGCAGGCTCCTTTATTGATGTGCCAATTACGAACGATGTTGCTTTTTGGGAATATTATGCTTTCTTAAATCCTACGAAAAAATCGGCTGTTGAAGCAGCAACAAAAGAGGAAATTACAAAAGCATTAAAAGACGGATTTACCGAAGAAGAACTGAAAACAAATCTGGTAAGCTGGCAGAACAAGAGAAAAACCAGATTAGGAAGTGATGATACGCTGATGAGTTTGGTAAATACACATCTTACTTACGGAATTCCACTGGAGGATTATGATGATTTAGAAACTAAAGTTAAAGCGTTGAAAATACAAGAAGTAAACAATGCTTTGAAAAAGTATTTAAGTCTGGATAAAATGACGTCAATTTATGCAGGAGATTTTAATAAAAAATAATAAAATAAATTCCAATTTTTTAAAATTCCAGGCTTCAATTTAGCATTTGAAATTTTAAAAATAAAAACTTCAAAAACCGAAATAACATCACGATGTTTGTTTCGGTTTTTTTGCATAATCAACTTTTGGAATTTGGAATTTTAAAAAATTGGAATTTAAATCGATTGTTCCTTTTTTTATTAGCTTTTTTTGATAATATGTTAATAACTTACCAGCTTTAAATCGTAATTTAACGGATATATAATTTGCGTTTTTATATATTTGCGTGTTAGACAATAATTACATTTTTTAGAATAAATTATATGAGCGAAGAAATCAAGAAGAACAATTATTCAGCAGATAGTATTCAGGCATTAGAAGGAATGGAGCACGTAAGAATGCGTCCATCGATGTATATTGGAGATGTAGGGGTTCGAGGGCTGCACCATTTGGTTTATGAGGTTGTTGATAACTCTATTGATGAGGCGATGGGAGGACATTGTGATACTATTGGTGTTGCAATTAACGAAGACGGTTCAGTAACAGTTGAAGATAATGGTCGTGGTATTCCGGTTGATTTACATAAAAAAGAAGGTGTTTCGGCACTTGAGGTAGTAATGACTAAGATTGGTGCCGGAGGTAAATTTGATAAAGATTCTTATAAAGTTTCCGGAGGTCTGCACGGTGTTGGGGTTTCAGTCGTGAATGCCCTTTCGGTTCATATGAAATCGACTGTTTTCAGAGACGGTAAAATATACGAACAGGAATACGAAAGAGGTAAAGCTATATATCCGGTTAAACAAGTTGGAGAAACGGATAAAAGAGGTACACGTCAGACTTTTTACCCGGACGATACCATCTTCACTCAGACAATTGAGTTTTCTTATGATACTTTATCAGCGCGTATGCGTGAGCTTTCCTTCCTGAACAAAGGAATTACCATCACCTTCACAGATAAAAGGGAAGTAGATGAAAAAGGAGAGTTTAAAGTGGAAGTTTTTCACTCAGACGAAGGTCTTAAAGAATACATTCGTTATTTAGACGGTAACCGTGAGCCAATTATCTCTCACGTAATCAGCATGGATCACGAAAAAGGGGAGATTCCGGTTGAAGTTGCCCTGATTTACAATACAAGTTATACAGAGAATATTTTCTCTTACGTAAATAATATCAATACTCACGAAGGAGGAACGCATTTACAGGGCTTTAGAAGTGGTTTGACAAGAACCCTTAAGAAATACGCTGATGCATCCGGAATGCTGGATAAACTAAAATTCGAAATTGCAGGAGATGATTTCCGTGAAGGACTAACAGCTATTATTTCGGTAAAAGTTGCAGAACCACAATTCGAAGGCCAGACCAAAACAAAATTGGGGAACAGAGAAGTAGTTTCTCCGGTTTCTCAGGCGGTTGGAGAAATGTTAGAGAATTATCTGGAGGAAAATCCAAATGATGCCCGTATCATTATTCAAAAGGTAATTTTGGCTGCTCAGGCCCGTCACGCTGCTAAAAAAGCACGTGAAATGGTACAGCGTAAAACCGTTATGGGTGGCGGCGGATTGCCGGGGAAATTATCAGATTGCTCTGAACAGGATCCTGCAAGATGTGAAGTGTACCTTGTCGAGGGAGATTCGGCTGGTGGAACAGCGAAACAAGGTCGTGACCGCGCATTTCAGGCGATTTTACCCTTACGTGGTAAGATTCTGAATGTCGAAAAAGCGATGCACCATAAAGTATTCGAAAACGAGGAGATTCGTAACATCTTTACCGCTTTAGGAGTTACCGTTGGTACTGCAGAAGACAGTAAAGCTTTAAATCTTGAAAAACTTAGGTATCATAAGGTAATCATCATGTGTGATGCCGATGTCGATGGTAGTCACATTTCTACCTTAATATTAACATTCTTCTTCCGTTTCATGAAAGAACTGATCGAAGAAGGCCACGTTTACATTGCAGCTCCGCCTTTATACCTTGTTAAAAAAGGTAATAAAAAAGAATATGCATGGAATGATGTTCAACGTGATCAGGCTAACGAAAGAATGGGAGGAAGTGCTGCGATTCAGCGTTATAAAGGTCTTGGAGAGATGAACGCCGAGCAATTGTGGGAAACTACGATGGATCCGAATTTCAGAACGTTACGTCAGGTAACAATCGACAGTCTGGCAGAAGCCGACAGAGTTTTCTCAATGCTGATGGGTGACGAAGTACCGCCACGTAGAGAATTTATTGAGAAAAATGCGGTTTATGCAAATATTGACGCATAAAATAAAAGTTTAATAAATCAATTCGTTTAATTGTTTAAATTTACTAAACAATTAAACGAATTGTCCATTTAGAGACATACAAATTAATTAATAACCGATAAAGTATAAAATATGAAAGTTACCATTGTAGGAGCAGGAAATGTTGGAGCTACATGTGCAGATGTTATTTCTTATAGAGGAATTGCCAGCGAAGTAGTGTTGTTGGATATTAAGGAAGGTTTTGCCGAAGGAAAGGCATTGGATATTATGCAATGTGCGACAAACACAGGTTTTAATACCAAAGTATCCGGAGTAACCAATGATTATTCTAAAACAGCCGGAAGTGATGTAGTTGTTATTACATCCGGAATTCCAAGGAAGCCAGGAATGACCCGTGAAGAATTAATTGGAATCAACGCAGGAATTGTAAAAACAGTTGCTGAGAACGTGTTAAAACATTCACCGGATACCATCATTGTTGTAGTTTCTAATCCAATGGATACTATGACGTATTTAGCTTTAAAATCAACCGGATTGCCAAAAAACAGAATTATTGGTATGGGAGGGGCTTTAGACAGTTCGCGTTTCAGAACTTATCTGTCCCTGGCTTTAGATAAACCGGCAAACGATATCTCTGCAATGGTTATTGGTGGTCATGGTGACACGACTATGATTCCGCTAACCCGTTTGGCCTCTTATAACGGAATCCCGGTGACGGAATTTCTTTCAGAAGAAGTATTGCAAAAAGTAGCTGCAGACACGATGGTAGGCGGAGCGACGCTTACCGGTCTTTTAGGAACTTCAGCTTGGTATGCGCCGGGAGCTTCTGTAGCGTACCTTGTAGATAGTATTTTAAATGATCAGAAGAAAATGATTGCGTGTTCCGTTTTTGTAGAAGGAGAATACGGTCAGAACGATATATGCATAGGAGTGCCTTGTATAATTGGTAAAAACGGAGTGGAAGAAATTCTGGATATCCAGTTAAACGAGCAGGAAAAGGCTTTATTTGCTAAAAGTGCAGATGCAGTTAGAGGTATGAATGATGCTCTAAAATCGATTTTAGTATAATGATTTTGGTAAAAAAAAGATAAGGCTGCACTTTTGCAGTCTTTTTTTTGAGATTAATTAATAAATAAATTGGTTAATCTTTTCGTAAATTATATATTTGCTCGGTTTAAAAAAAATGTTGTAATTCGTGATCTAGTTTTTTAGTTTTAAAAAAATCATGTCAGGGCTTATTTTATGGGACTTTAAAACAAAAACAAACAATAAAACATAATTAATTTTTAGTAATAATGCAGAATAAAGGACTTATTAAATTTTTCGCAATTCTATTTGCATTGGTAAGTATTTACCAACTTTCGTTCACTTATGTGGCAAGCAATGTCAAAAGTGAGGCTAAGGCTTTTGCAGGAGATAATCCTGATAAAGAGCTAAAATATTTAGATTCTATTGGTAAGGTAAGTGTACTGAATCTTGGATTTACGAATTTTACTTATAATGAAGTAAAAAACAAGCAAATCAATAAAGGTCTTGACTTAGAAGGAGGAATCAACGTTATTCTTCAGATTTCTATTAAAGATGTTTTAAAAGGTTTAGCAAACAATTCTAAAAACCCGGTTTTCAATAAATCTTTAGCTGATGCGACTGCAAATTTAGAAGGAAACAAAAGTTATTTAGATAAATTTTTTGAGGCTTTTGATGCAAATTCAAACGGTGCAACAAAATTAGCATCTCCTGAAATTTTCGCCAACAGAAACCTGCAGGGTGAAGGTGGAATTGCTTTTGAAATGACTGATGCACAAGCGCAAAAAGTAATTAGAAAAAAAGTAGATGAGTCTATCGAAAGTGCTTATAAAGTATTAAGAGAGCGTATCGATAAATTTGGTGTTACACAGCCAAACATCCAGAAATTAGGATCAACAGGAAGAATCTTAGTAGAACTTCCGGGTGCCAAAGATGTGGACAGAATTAAAAAATTATTAGGTGGAAAAGCTCAGTTAGAGTTTTGGGAAACGTATAAAATAGAAGAAATCGGAAACTTTTTAGTGTCTGCAAACGAAGCACTTAAAAAGACTGAAATCAAAAAAACAGAAACTAAAACAGTTGCTAAGGATTCATTGAATGCTTTGTTGACTGACGCTAAAGATTCAACTGAAGCTAAAAAAGGAAACAACCCGTTATTTGACAAAATTTTAGGTCAGGGTGGTGGACCAGTTTTAGGTTATTTTGCTCCAAAAGATACTGCAACTGTTAATGCATATTTCAAAAGACCTGAAATCAGAATTTTATTAGGTGCTGATCAGCATTATGCAAAATTTGTATGGAGTAAACCAACTACTATAAAAGACCCGCAATCAAAAGATGTTAAAAACGCGAAAGATATTGAAGTAGTTGAATTATATGCTTTAAAAGGAAACAGAGACAATATCCCGGCAATGAACGGAGGTCTTGTAACGGATGCAAAAGATACATTTGACCAAATGGGTAAACCAGCTGTTTCTATGCAAATGAACAGTCAGGGTGCTAAAGTTTGGGAAGAACTGACAGGAAGAGCTTTTTCTCAAAAAAGTTATATCGCTATTGTTTTAGATGATATCGTTTATTCTGCACCAGGTGTAACCAGCGGACCAATTGCCGGAGGAAGATCTGAAATTACAGGTTCTTTTGATGTGGCTGAAACTAAAGATTTAGCAAACGTATTAAACGCAGGTAAATTACCGGCTTCTGCAGATATTATTCAATCAACAGTAGTAGGGCCATCTTTAGGTCAGGCTGCAATTGATGCAGGGACAATGTCATCTGTAATTGGATTTTTATTAGTTTGTTTATGGATGGTTTTCTATTACGGTAAAGCAGGTTGGTATGCTAACCTTGCCTTATTGTTAAACTTACTTTTCTTATTCGGAATTATGGCAAGTTTTGGTTTTGTATTGACATTGCCAGGTATTGCAGGTATCGTATTAACATTAGGTACAGCGGTAGATGCTAACATTATTATATTTGAAAGAGCAAAAGAGGAATTACGTGATGGTAAATCACTGGCTGAAGCAGTAGCTACATCTTACGGATGGCACGGAGCAATGCGTTCGATCATTGATGCAAACGTTACGCACGTTTTAACCGGAGCGATCTTGTTTATTTTCGGAACGGGACCAATCAAAGGTTTTGCTTTAACATTGCTTATTGGTATCGTAACGTCTATGTTTACGTCAATCTTTATTGCAAGAATTTTTATTGACAGAAACATTGCCGGAAAAGGTGATTTAACTTTCTCTACTAATATTACTAAAAACTGGTTTACGAACTTCCACTTTGATTTTATCAAAATCAAGAAATTTACTTATATCTTCTCTTCAATTGTAGTGGTAGTAAGTTTGATTTCTATCTTTTTCGTTAACGGATTAGATCAGGGTGTTGACTTTGTAGGAGGAAGAACTTTCCAGGTTAAATTTGAAAAACCGGTTGATGCAACTGTAGTTTCAGATGAATTATCTGCTGCTTTCGGAACTCCTGTAGAAGCTAAAATCTTAGGTGATGATGATCAGTTGAAAATCACAACGAAATACAAAATCAAAGAAGACGGAGTAGCAGTTGACGAAGAAGTAAATCAAAAATTATACAAAGCGTTAGCGAAATATTATCCTAACACTTCTTATGATAAGTTTACAAACACTTACGACGGTAAAAAAGTCGGAGTATTACAGGCTTCTAAGGTTGGAGCTTCGATCTCTGAAGATATCAAAACGAACTCTTACTGGGCAGTTTTAGGTGCTATGGCAGCAATCTTCCTATACTTAATGGTATCGTTCCGTAAATGGCAATATTCATTAGGTGCGATTGCAGCTGTTGCGCATGACGTGATCTTTGTATTAGGAATTTACTCTTTATGTTATAAATTCATGCCTTTCCACATGGAAATGGATCAGCACTTTATTGCTGCAATTCTTACTGTAATCGGTTACTCGATGAATGATACTGTAATTGTATTCGACAGAATCAGAGAGTTCATTATTGGAAACCGTAAAGGAAGTTTTGAAGATATCGTAAATGCTTCTATTAACACTACATTATCAAGAACATTAAATACTTCATTAATGATGATCATTGTATTATTAACAATGTTTATTTTCGGTGGAGAGTCCATCAGAGGATTTATCTTTGCTATGTTAGTGGGTATTGTTGTAGGTACTTATTCTTCATTATTCATCGCGACACCGGTATTGGTTGACACGATTTCTAAAGATGATAAACATAGTATCGAAGACAAGCATAACAAAGCATAATTATTTGCTTACACTATATCAAAAAGATCCAACGAAAGTTGGGTCTTTTTTTTTGTGCCCTGCATAAACGTATTAGAAGTGATTTGTAAGTAAATCTATAGTCATAGAGTTCTGTATAATTTCCATTTGCATCAGTAACAGAACCGTTTATTACGAGATACAGGCCGTTTATTTATGTTCTAAAAAGATACTCAATAAAGCTCTTAATTTTAATTCTTTTTCTTGTTAAAAAATAATTAAAATATAGTGTAATGAAGAAATTAACAACTTTAAATTATGGCTTTCCGGTATTATTTGCAGTACTAATCGGGTCCTGCAATACGGAACCTGTTCTGACAGAAAACAATGCAAATGCCAGAGGGAAAGAGTATTACTTACAATTAGGGCAGAAATTGGAAAATCCTTACGCTGTAAAAAACATGAGGAAGGCTCTGGATAGTGTGAAATCAAAAATGAAATTTTCAAAATCTGCCAAAAACACATCAGAATTTGATATTGAAACCTCTCATCTTTATGTGAAGATAGAGCCTAAAAATGCAGATGAAGAAGCAGTCCTGAAAAGAGATACTTCTCAGGTATTTTTCGACTATCCGCTCGATTACGAATTTCCCGAGGAAGTTTTACAACAAATGGGAACTAATGATGCCGAAAGTATAAGTACATATTATGTAGCTGTGCCAAAAGAGTATGTATTCCCTGCAGGAATTAAAACGGAGGTTTTGGAAGAATTATACATTCCGGAACAAGACCCTTACTTTGATGATGTAACTGAAACGGGTCAGGTTAATAAAAGTACAATCGGGACAAAAGAGGATCTGCTGGGTAGTTTGTTGATAGAAGCCTTTAAGCTAACGAATAATGAAAAAGAATTAGGATTAGAAAGTTGGACTGCGGGTAAGTCTTCCTGGTGGATGTTTGGATCAAAATGGCGTCCAAGTGGTAAAATTACGATGTTTGATAATTCACTCAACAAAGTAGTTCCTGTGGAAGGAGCGCAAATACTGATCAGGCAATGGTTCACCGTTGACAGTGGCATAACCGATGTCAATGGTAATTTTTCTACAGGAACTGTGCGCGGACAGGCCAGATACATTATTCAATGGGAGAGACAGCACTATGATATTAGAAATGGCTGGTTTGGTCAGGCAGAAACAAGAGGGCCTTCTAAAAAGAAAGAATCATGGAATTATACAATAACTGATGTAGATGATATTCAATATGCCATGATTCATCGTGCCGCACACCATTATTATTACAAAGACATTAAAGAATTGAGACGACCTCCTTTTGATAGCGAAATGCCTTCAAGAATGAAAATTGCTGCAATTCATGATTTACCCAATGGTTTAAACGGAGATACTAGTTTTTGGAGAGGTTTGGCAGGTGTTCTGCCGACAATTAGAATCTACAAAAGGAATAATTGTCATGAATATTACGGAACAACCATACATGAGCTGGCTCATGCTTCACATTGGAAAATGGGATGGTGGACTTTTCAAAGCGTAGAGGATAAGGTAAAAGAGTCATGGGCTAGAGGAGTGCAATGGGAGTTGACTAGGATGGTGTATCCCATTTATACTAATGAATATTTTGGAGATTATACCGGAGTTGTACAAGATATGATTGATAAGGATTATTCAATAGGTGATAACGTAACGGGATATAACATTAGGCAGATAGAAAATGCACTGATGTATCAAAAAACATGGAATGATTGGAAAAATAAAATTAAACAAGATTATGAAAACACAACAGAGAATAATTTGGATCAATTGTTTAGTTAATGGAATTAGTACAATTAGTACAATGTTTATTACTGCTTGTTCCAGTCCTCCCCCGGAATATTTTATAACAACAACTTATATTTATAAAAATTTAACTTCGGAGACTATTACTATTTCACTTTTTAATGAAGATAATATATTATTAAATGAGTATATAATCTATCCAAGTGAAGAAGAATTAATCATTATAAAAGATGCTGGGAAAATTGGTTTAGTTCAACCTTTTATATTTAGAAACAATAAGTACGGCAAAACAACCAATGTGATTATTGACTTTGCTGGTAATAATAAGTGCCTTACCTTTTTAGAAGGGCAGGGAATTCTTGATGTTAAGTCTTATGATAATTTTACTGAAAGCATGTATGATAAGTCAAATAATACGTTGATTTATACTATTGATGATTCGGAACTTAATTTATCGATACCTTGTTTATAAAACATTTTGAATAAAAGAAGATTATGAAAACCCTACCGAAAATAACCTTGATAAATATATTTATTTATTGTTGGTCAAAATGGTGTTAATAGTATAATAAAGCGAAAGTTATAAAAAATAAAAACGTACCAAAAAAAAGGTAAAATGATAAAGATTCTTTGCTCAATACTGCTCTGTTTAACGATTCAAACCAGTTATTGTCAAAATACCGGAGTAGAAAAATCAATTTTTAATGTCCAATCCGGACTTTTTGGAGTTTGGATAAATCATGAGTTTCGAATATTTTCGGAAGTAGCCATAAGAAGTGAAATTGGTTTAAATTCCTTTTTCCGGGATTGCTCCAATCGAGGGTGTTCTGATTGTGACATACGATATGGTTTAGTTCCTGTAATCAATTTAGAGCCCAGATGGTATTATAATATCGACAAACGAAACTCTAAAAACAGAGGCTTGAATAATAGCGCTAATTTTTTAACGCTGGGCATCAAATACGGTCCTGATTGGTTTGCAATTCTAAAAACGGATTCGGCTAAGCCCTCAAGTCAGATTGCTATTGTTCAAAAATGGGGTATCAGAAGAAATATCGGGAATAGTAATTTTAATTATGAAGCAGGAATTGGAATTGGATTTAGATACTACGTTCACCAAAATGATTTAATGCCGGAAGCTGATTTGCATCTCCGAATAGGATATGCTTTTTGAACAAGCAGAAAGAAATCTGCATAAAGGGATTGATTATTGAAATACAACCAGGCTGTCAGATCTTTTTTTATGGTATATTTAAACCAGCAAATATGTATTTATGAGTAGAAAATTACTATTGATTCTGGTGATTCTTTTAAGTGTATGTAAAATCGTTGGACAAGTTAAAAAAGAGAGACTGGCGATAGGTTTCAATTATGGTTTCGGAAGTGAATTCAATAATCGGAATTATACCTTTACCAATCATTTTTATAAAGCGCAATTGTATTACAGGTTCAAGGAAACCAGAAGTTTTCAATATGAAATTTTGGTTCAGCCGGAAATTAATTTTGGAACGCATCAATTACTGAATTTCTATTTTGTTAAACCGGAAGAACCGGATTACATAGAAAAACGGGCTAAATATGTACAATTAAAAGATGTTCATGAATACGTATTAAATGTTGGTTTTTTAATCAGAAAACCAATCGGTGAGCGTTTCTCATTTTATCTTTTAGCAAGCGTTGGACCAATGATTACGGATACCGAAACAGAACGTATGTCTGAGGGATTTGCTTTCGCAGATGTGCTGGCAGTTGGTTTTTCGGCTAAAGTCCAGAGATTTCAGTTTGATATTCGTCCGTCTGTACGGCATGTTTCAAATGCGGGTCTGGGGAGTTCAAACGCGGGCTATAACACCAGAAATATTGAGTTTGGAATTTCTTGTTCCTTATAAAAAAAGCGTCCGGTATAGTTGAATACCGAACGCTTTTCTATTTTTTATTCTATTTGTAATTATGAAGTGACTAATGGATTTCTTTTCGCTCTGATAATAAAGAAAAGACCAATTATAATGAATGGAATGCTTAACCATTGTCCTGTTGAAAAGATTCCTAATTCATTTTCAAATCCGCCCTGGCTTTCTTTTACAAATTCTACAACGAAACGAACGACAAATAAAAGGACTAAAAATAAGCCGAATAAATAGCCGGATCTCAATCTTGCATTTGTTTTCCAGTATAAAAAGAACAAAATAGCGAATACAAAAATATAGCTAAACCCTTCATAAAGCTGAGTTGGGTGTTTTGCGGGAACCTGAGCTAATAAATCAGCGAATTTAGGATCGGTAACAATAGCATTGTAAGCTTCTTTTGGATTCGGAATATTGGTCGCATTTACGGCTTCTGCTTTGCTGTATTTGTCGTGAAGAAAACGAATCCCAAATGCAGAAGTAGTCTCATGCCCGATAATTTCAGAGTTGAAAAAATTTCCCAGACGTACAAAAATAGCACCGCTGGCAACAGGAATTACAACCCTGTCCAAAATCCATAATAAAGGACGTTTCAGGATCATTTTGCTGTAATAATACATGGCAATGATAATAGCAATGGCAGCTCCGTGGCTTGCTAATCCCTGAAAACCTGTAAATTCAAATTTGGGTTCAAATTTAAAAGGCAAAAAGATTTCAAGTAAATGGTTTCTGAAATATTCCCAGTCGTAAAATAAAACATGTCCTAAACGCGCGCCAATTAAAGTTGCTAAAACAGTCCATACAAATAAAGAATCTAATTTGTCAATTGGTTCATTTTCGCGTTCAAAAATCTTTTTCATTAAGTACCATCCTAATCCAAAAGCGATTACGAACATTAGACTGTAATAACGAATCATAAAAAATCCTAAATCGATTCCTTCTGAAGGATTCCAAATGATATTTAAGGCGTGTGTCATAGGTTAATTTTTTTGTGTGTTGTAAAAATAAATATTTAAAACAGAGTAAGTCTTTATTTAAAGTTAATCTTTATGCGAACATTTCTTTTCCGGAACCGGATCATAGCCTGTTCTTCCCCAGGGATGACAACTCAGAATACGTTTTATTCCCAGGTAGCCTCCGTAAAATAATCCGTGCCTTTGCAGCGCCTGAATCATATAAGACGAACATGTGGGTTCAAATCTGCAACTTGCCGGTGTAAAGGGCGAAATGGCAGTTTGATAAAAGCGTACTAATAAAACAAAGGGAGTGATTACTTTCATGATTTATTAGAAATTGAATCTGTTACAAGGAGAAACTGGTGCCTTCTTTTCCATCTTTCAACTGAATGCCCAAACCAATTAACTGATCGCGAATCTGGTCAGAAAGTGCAAAGTTTTTATCCGCTCTGGCCTGATTTCTCATACCGATAAGCATGTTGATGACACCGTCTAATTTATCGTTATTACTGTCGGCGGCCTTTTCGTCGCTCAAACCTAAGACATCAAAAACAAAAGCATTGATTGCGGTTGTAAAGGTGTTTAAGTCTTCGGCTGAAATTGTTTCTTTTCCTTCCTTCAACAGATTGATGTAGCGAACAGCTTCGAACAACTGAGCGATTAATATGGGTGTATTAAAATCGTCATTCATAGCATCATAACACAATTGCTTCCAGGCTGTAATATCTATAGAGCTTGTTGTTCCTGCCGAGATTCCCGATAAAGCGTCAACAGCTTCCATCAGTCTTTTATACCCTTTTTCGGCAGCCACAATTGCATCATCAGAAAAGTCTAAAATACTTCTGTAATGGGCCTGTAACATAAAGAAACGGGTCACAGAAGCAGAAAAAGCTTTGCTTAAGATATTGTTGTCTCCGCTCAAAATTTCGCCCGGTAAAATATTATTTCCGGTTGATTTTGCCATTTTTTTACCGTTTAAAGTAAGCATATTGGCATGCATCCAGTAGTTTACCGGAGACTGGCCGGTGCAAGCTTCATTTTGAGCAATTTCACATTCGTGGTGCGGGAATTTTAAATCCATTCCGCCTCCGTGAATGTCAAAATGATTCCCAAGGTATTTGGTACTCATTGCTGTACATTCAAGATGCCACCCCGGAAAACCATCACTCCATGGAGAAGGCCATCTCATAATGTGTTCCGGTTCTGCTTTTTTCCAAAGGGCAAAATCCTGTGGGTTTCTTTTATCCGATTGCCCGTCAAGATCACGGGTGTTGGCAAGCATATCTTCGATATTTCGGCCACTCAAAACTCCGTAATTGTTGGTTTCGTTATATTTTACAACATCAAAATAAACTGATCCGTTGGCTTCGTAACCAATTCCGGTATCAATAATTTTTTTGATGATTTCGATTTGTTCAATAATATGCCCGGTGGCAGTTGGTTCAATGCTGGGTGGTAAAAAGTTGAAAGCTTTCAGAATGTCATGAAAATCCACCGTGTAGCGCTGTACCACCTCCATAGGTTCCAACTGTTCCAAACGTGCTTTTTTGGCAATTTTATCTTCACCTTCATCCACATCATCTACAATATGTCCAACATCGGTAATGTTTCTTACGTAACGGACTTTGTAATCCAGATGTAAAAAATACCTGAATATCACGTCAAAAGACATAAAAGTCCTGACGTTTCCTAAATGTACATTGCTATAAACCGTAGGTCCGCAAACATACATTCCAACATTTCCTTCATGAATAGGATTGAAACTTTCTTTTTCACCCGAAAGCGAATTGTATATTTTTAGGGACTGACTTGTATATAGAGGCATAAGTGTTATGGTTTAATCGTTTAATCGTAAATTTGTTTAATTGTGATTAGTCGGATTTATTCTTTTGAAAGATAGTATTTTTTTAAATTATTTATTTGATTACAAATTTTTTCAAGTTTCTCACGACATTGAATATATTCCTCTTCTACTATATAATTAAGATCTCTCGAAATGATTAAGTGACTTAAAGTTTCCATTGCTGATGAGTATGAAATAGTCAAAAAATGGACTTTATCCTTATTCGTATTTCTAGATGTTCCTTCTGCAATGTTTGTCGCGATTGAAGAAGAGCTTCTTTTTATTTGAGAAGTTATTCCGTATAATTCATGGGAAGGAAATTTACCAGTTAATTTGTAGATATCCAAAATAAATATTCTTGAATTTTGCCAGACTTCCAACTTTTCAAAAGAAAAAAGATACATTTGTTTGGGATTTATTTGTTTAATCGTTTATTTGTTTTGACAGCTTTCGATTAAACGATTTAACAAATAAACGATTAACCACGTATTTAAAATTGCGTTTCCAGCTTAATGTAATCAAGAAATTCTCTTTTCGTTTGAGGATCTTTAAATTTACCGCCAAATTCAGACGTTACGGTGCTGCTCTCGATATCTTTAATTCCTCTTGAATTGACGCAAAGGTGTTTTGCATCAATAACGCAGGCAACATCTTCCGTTCCAAGCGCTTTTTGTAATTCCTGAACGATTTGCATCGTAAGACGTTCCTGAACCTGAGGTCTTTTGGCATAATATTCAACAATACGGTTCATTTTAGATAAACCAATAACTCTTCCGCTGGAAATGTAAGCTACGTGGGCTCTTCCTATAATCGGTAATAAATGATGTTCGCAGGTAGAATAAAGCGTAATGTTTTTCTCTACTAACATTTCGCCATACTTGTAATTATTCTCAAAAGTAGAGGCTTTTGGTTTTTTTGAAGGGTTAAGACCACCAAAAATCTCTTTTACAAACATTTTAGCTACTCTGTTTGGAGTACCTTTTATGCTGTCATCTGTCAAATCCATTCCAAGAGTCTGAAGGATGTTTTCGACATCTTTTTTTATTTGTTCTATTTTTTCATCATCACTTAGATCAAAAGCGTCCTGTCTTAAAGGGTTTTGTGCATTGCTGCTAAAATGATTGTCTCCTATTTCGTCTAAAAAATCTTCGTTATTTATCATTAAAAACTACTATTATAATGGGTATATCTTTTTAAGGCGGTAAAGATAATTAATAAAAAGCAAACCTTTTCTATCGTTATTACTATTTAGTGGTTAGTTTTTGGATATAATTTAAAATAAAAGCAAATCAGTATTTTTTAAAATAAAAAAGGCAATAACCTAAATGAGTTATTGCCTTTCGTCTTTTTTGTTTTTGGGTTATTTTTTATTGTAAACCAAAAGCGCTTCTTTTAAAACATTTACGGCGCTTATTAAATCTTTTTTATTTAAAACATAGGCAATTCGAACCTGGTTTAAACCCATTCCCGGAGTGGAATAAAATCCTGCTGCAGGAGCAACCATTACAGTTTCTCCGTTCAGATCATAACTTTCTAAAAGCCATTGTGCAAATTTATCTGCATCATCAATTGGTAATTGGGCAATGCAATAAAACGCACCTTTGGGTTTGGTTACGATGACACCTTCAATTTTATTTAATTCGGTAATCAAGGTATCACGACGGCTTTTGTATTCTGAAATCACTTCGTCAAAATAGCTCTGAGGTGTATCTATAGCAGCTTCACAAGCAATTTGTTCAATAGTAGGAGGGCTCAGACGGGCCTGTGCAAATTTCATGACAGTTGCCAAAACGTCTTTGTTTTTTGTTACCAGACAACCAATTCTCGCTCCACACATACTGTAACGTTTAGAAACAGAATCGACCATGATTACATTTTGCTGTACCTCCTCCAGGTTCATGACAGAATAATGAACATCATCAGAATCATAAAGAAATTCACGGTACACTTCATCTGCAATTAAATACAAATCGTGCTTTTTGATCAGGCTTGCCAATTGCTTAATTTCAGCTTCCGTATACAAATAACCCGTTGGATTTCCGGGATTACAAATTAAAATAGCTTTCGTTCTTGGTGTAATTAATTTTTCTACCTCTTGAATATTGGGTAAGGCAAATCCATTTTCGATGGAAGAAATTACAGGAATTACTGTCGCACTGGTCGATGAGGCAAATGCATGATAATTGGCATAAAAAGGTTCCGGAATAATGATTTCATCTCCGGGGTCTGTTATAGTGGCGAGTGCAAACAATAAGGCTTCAGAACCACCGGTAGTGATAATGATATCTTCTGAGTTGACATTTACATTCTGACGCTGGTAAAACTGAGCTAATTTTTTTCGATAACTTTCATATCCGGCAGAAGGACTGTATTCTATAAGAGTTAAATCAATATTTTTTACCGCCTCGATGGCCACTTCGGGTGTCTTGATATCCGGTTGACCAATGTTTAAGTGATACACCTTGTGTCCTTTTTGTTTGGCAATATCTGCAAAAGGAGCAAGCTTGCGTATCGGTGATTCGGGCATGTTTCTGCCTTTTAGTGAAATTGTTGGCATGTGCTTTATTATTGAAGTGCAAATTTGCATTTTTTTTTCGAATTTAGCGTAAACAATAATGGGACTTATTAAAATGTAACAATTATCAATAATTTTATTAATTTTATGGTAAAAAAATATAAATGAAAAAATATATTATATTGTTTTTTGGTGTTTTAACACCTTTTTTGATTAATGCTCAAAATGATTTTTTGATGGATAACCATCATTCAAAAGTCACTATTCCCTTTAAGTTGATAAACAATCTTGTTTTTATTCCTATAAAAGTAAACGGGGTTGAATTAAATTTTTTACTGGATTCCGGAGTCGAAGAAACCATTTTGTTCAGTATGGAAGAGAAGCAGGAAGTCCGCTTTAATAATATTGAAAAAATAAAACTCAGAGGATTGGGAAGTGAAGAAGAAATTGAAGGACTAAAATCAACCCATAATATATTAGAAAGCCATGGTTTAAAATCAATAAACCATTTGGTATATATCATTTTGGATCAGAATTTTAATTTGTCTTCTCATATTGGAATTCCTGTAAACGGAATCATCGGGTACAAGTTTTTTAAAAATAATATAGTTGAAATTAATTATCAGCGGAAGAAAGTTATTGTACACTCCAATAACGAAAAGGTGAGAGAGAGGCTTCAGAAAAAATTCAAATCGATTCCGATTACAATAGAAAAATCAAAACCTTATATTCAGACGACGGCTGTTGTTGGAGACCAGGAGGTGGCTGCTAAATTACTTGTCGACATTGGCAATAGTGATGCTTTTTGGGTTTTTGAAAATGATAAAATAAAATTGCCAAAAAAGAATTTTCCTGATTTTTTAGGAAAAGGTTTTAGCGGGGACATTGAAGGTCATCGCGCTAAAATTTCAAAATTTTCGATAGCCGATTTTGATTTTAAAAATCCCATTGTTTCTTTTCCGGATTCGACATCGATTCGAAATGTAAAAATGGTTCCGGGACGGGTTGGGTCACTGGGAGGAGAAGTTTTGAAAAGATTTACATTAGTTTTAGATTATGCCGACAAGAAATTATACCTGAAAAAAAACAGCAAATTTTCAGAACCGTTTACTTATAACAAAAGCGGAATTACAGTTCAGCATAATGGTTTGCAATGGGTACAGGAAACGGTGCGTTTACAGACCGTGCAAGTCGCTACCTCTATGGCAGACGTGAATGAAACTTTAAATAAAAATGACAATTTCAGGTATAAATTTTTATTAAAACCGGTGTATGAAATCGTAAATATCAGGAAGTTTTCTGCTGCGGAAAAATGTGGGTTGAGGAAGGGTGATATAATTGTAAGTATCAATAAAGTAGTTCCGTATAAATTTACCCTACAGCAAATTAACGCCCTTTTAAAGTCTGAAGAAGACATCTGGATTACTTTAGAAGTAGAAAGAAACAGCTTAATCTTAAAATTCAGATTTAAGCTTGAAGACGAATTATAATTTTAACCTCATAATAAACCTGCTTTGGTTCAAATAATAGTAAATTAGTATCATTTTAAAACACATTTGTATTTGCTTTGAATTAATAAGAAAAATACTCTTTTTATTTGAAGTAGCCCGCTATTTTCTTATGTTTACAGAAAAATAATATCTTATGGTAAAAAGCTACACCAAATTCTTACATGTAATATTGTTTTTTGTTTTTTTTTCCTTTTTATCCGGCAACATTCAGGCACAATGTGCAGGAGATGATGGTGAACTTACCGTTTGTGATATTCCTAACCTTGCAAATAGATCTATTGATTTATATGCAGCATTAGGAGGAACGCCAACAGCCGGAGGAACCTGGTCAGACGATGATGAATCCGGAGGATTAAATGCAAATACAGGAGTCTTAAATGCGCATCTTATTCGCCAAAGCAGAACATACCGTTATACGTATACTGTAAATGGCGGTGCAGGATGTACAGATAATTCCGCTGTAGTTACTGTTACGATTGGTGGATATTCCGGTGTTGCCTCAAATTCTACACAATGCAGTGCAAATATAACTTTTAACCTTTTTGAGGCTTTTAATGGTCTCTTTTTAGGACCACAGGATAACGGACAATGGTACGATAACACTACCAATAAAAAAGTAGATCCCGTCATTAATATTTCTGAATTTGAAGGAGATTATGGATTTACGTATACCATGCCTGCTATCGGTAGTTGTCCTGCCGTATCTTCAACAGCAGTTATTACAGTTGTCAGGGCTCCAAAGGCCGGAGTTGCTGTAAATCTGTCTTTATGCGCAACGGATGGTCTGTCGGCATATAACAACTTTGATCTTAATAATTTACTGAAAGACCAGGATCCGAACGGAACGTGGAGAGATGGCAATCGAATCAGCACAGGTGAATTAACATTTGCCGGAGACCGTTTTGTTGATATTGAAAAGATATATGACAGATTTGGAGAAGGATACTATTACTTTGCTTACAAAGTTTTATCGCCAAAACCAATTTGTCTGGACGAAGAAAGAGTTACATGGATCAGACTGGAGAAAAAGCTTGACTTTACCGGGGCAACTGTCACTGTCAATCATGATATCTGTGAAACCGAAATAGGAACGGCAAGCTATTCCGTTACCATTAAAAAGGGAGCTGCCGCTATTCCTAATGGGCCTTATAATGTGACATTTCGGGTTTCCGGACCCAACGGAAAAACAGATATAGTAACAGCAAATTTTAATAACGGTACACTTGTATTTCCGATAGATTCAAATTATTTTCAGCAGGTAGGAAGTTTTAATGTAGATATTTTAAGTATTTATAAAACCAATAGCGTAAGAATCTGTGCTAATATAATGGGAAATTTATCGGATGATTTAATTATCTACCCGTTACCGGATTTAGAAAATGCAAAGATAGCCCCGACAACAACCTGCCAAAACGAAGGTGCCCTGATACAAATTTCTGATGCCATAAAACTTGCGGACGGAATTTATGATCTCACTTATAATCTGGCAGGAGCCAATCAGGCATTCGGGCAAATAGTCAGAGTTACGTTTGTTGGGGGAAATGCTAGTTTTACGTTGTCTCCTAATTTAAGTTTTAATGCAGGAAATGCAGTACTGACAATAACAAATATTACGCATGTAGTTTCGCAATGCTCCAGTACCGCAAATGTGATTGGCAATATTCTAATAAATCCCTTGCCCAATACAGCAGCGGTACGAATGCAGATTAATAATGTATGTTTTGAGAATCCTGTTGCGGTTTCAATGAGCGGATTGGGGAGTTTAACAGATATCTCCTTATCCTATACTGTTACCAATAACACTAGTTCTATACCGCTGACGGTTACTTTGCCGGTGTCAGGAGGAACCACAAGTTTTATACTTCCTTCCACTGCAGTTTCAAATCCCGGATCTTATACAGTTTCTATCTTAAAATTGACGAATAATGAGAATGGCTGCGGTGCTACGCTAAGCAATTTATCTTATGCATTCCTGATAAATCCAATTCCGGCTGCCCCGAACGCAGTGTCTCAGCGCTTTTGTAAAGTCGATAACGCAACAGTAGCCAGCTTGCAGCCTAACGGCGCCCAATACAAATGGTACGCTTCCGAAACGGCAACTACACCTCTGGCCGCCAACTATGTTTTACAATCGGAAAATTATTATGTGAGAGAGACTTCTCCTGCCGGCTGTACGTCAGAAGCAACAATGATTTCGGTTACCATAAATGATCCTGCTCCTCCCGAATTAAATTCAGAAGGTTCAGGTTTTTGCGGACTGGATAATCCCACGATTCTGGACTTGTCTAATCGCACCAATTTACCTGCTTCGGTAGTCTGGTATGATGCTCAGATTAATGGAAACCTATTGCCTTCGACTACACCTTTGGTTGAAAATGGAAAATATTACGGATTTGATTTTTCAGGCGATAATTGTATTTCAGAAAAAAGTATTGAAGTTGTCGTATCGCTTACGAATTGTGATGCTCCCGAAAATCTTTTTATCCCTGACGGATTTTCTCCTAACGGAGATGGCGTAAATGACGCTTTCGTGATTCCGGATATTGACTTTTTGTACCCGGATTATATACTTGAAATTTACAACAGATACGGAAACCGAATGTATAAAGGCTTTAAAAATAAACCGGGATGGGACGGAATAAATTATGAAGCAGGCGGCATCGCTGGCGGAGTAGCAGTGAACGGGGTTTATTTTTACATTCTCCATTTTAATAAAGATAATAAACCACCTAAGCAAGGTCGTCTTTATTTAAATAGATAATTCATTGTTGCCTTTTTTAATATGACTTTCAAATGAAAAAAATAATATTTTTTATAAGTTTTCTCTTTTATATAACCTCAGTTTCTGCACAGCAGGATCCGGAGTACACCCATTATATGTATAATATGAGTGTGGTGAATCCGGCATATGCAACAGGAACTCCCGCAATGCTGAATCTTGGAGGGCTCTACAGAACCCAGTGGGTGGGAGCTTACGGTGCCCCGAAAACGTTTACATTTTTCGGGCACACGGCGGTAAGTGATAAGATAGAAGTGGGATTGTCATTAGTTTCAGATGATATTGGGGATGGTGCCAAAAAAGAAAATAATTTTTATGCTGATTTTGCTTATGTCCTGAATTTAGGTGGGAAAAATAAGCTTTCACTCGGACTAAAAGCCGGGTTTACTTCCCTGCAGACTAATTTTAACGGATTTAAGTTCACGGATCCGGAAACGGATCTTGCATTCGCTCAAAACATAAACGTAACAAGACCTAACATAGGAATCGGAGCTTACTATTTCAGAAATAATTTTTATGCCGGATTATCGGCCCCAAATCTGTTAAGTTCCAAACATATTGAAGAAAAATCAGGAATAAACACTTACGGATCAGAAGCAATTCATACTTTTTTAACGGCCGGATATGTTTTTCAGATTAATGACATGGTAAAATTGAAACCGGCCTTTATGTCAAAATTTGTGAAAGGAGCCCCAATGACTTTTGATCTGACGGCGAATGTTTTGTATAACAATAAATTTGAATTAGGCGCGGCTTACCGATTAGGTGATGCGGTGAGTGCCTTAGCCAATATCAATGTTACGCCATCGCTTAGAGTGGGTTATGCCTATGACTATACACTTTCAAACCTGGGACAGTTTAATTCAGGAACACATGAAATTATGCTGCTATTTGATTTAGATTTATTAGGAAAAGGATATGATAAATCACCAAGATTCTTCTAAAATGAAAAATATGAAAAAAATACTCGTTGTTATATTCGTATTTTTAATACAGTTTATAAACGCCCAGGATCAGGATTTGGTACGAGCCAAACGATTTTTTGATAAAACCTATTACAGTGAATCTATTATTCTATATGAAAAACTAGCGGAACAAAAACCTTCACAGGAGGTCATTAAAAATTTGGCCGATTCGTATTATTATACCAATGATCTAATAAAAGCACAGCGTTATTACAGGCTTTTGTTTAAAAGCTATGATAAAGACCTGGATCGGGAATATTATTACAGATATGCACAAACCCTAAAAGCAACTAACAGTTACGATGATGCAAATGCTGCTTTAAAAGAATATTATTCAAAATCAGCCAATACGGAAGATTTTGTTTCTTTTGAAAAAGAGCTGAAAGAATTAGAAAATGTCTCGGCCATTGGGAATCGTTTTGAAATTAAAAACCTGGCCATAAATACGCCTAACTCTGAATTTGGGGCGGTTAAATACAATGATAATCTGGTCTTTGCCGCAGTAAAACTAAAACCCGGATTGCTGGATAAAAAGTTTAAATGGGACAATGAGACCTATCTGAATTTAGTCAAAGTACCATTAAAGAATAGTAATTCCGCGGATTCTATTGTGGATTATTTCGCAAAGGAATTAAAAACCGGAATGCACGAATCAAATGCCGTTTTTACCAAAGACGGAAAGACGATTTATTTTACCCGTAATAATTCCAAAAACGGCAAGAAAAGAAAAAATGACCAGAAGATTTCCAATCTTCAGATTTTCAAAGCCGAATTAGTGGAGGGGAAATGGACAAATGTAACCTCGCTTCCGTTTAATAGTGCAGACTATTCTGTAGAACATCCGGCTTTGAGCGCTGATGAAAAGATACTGTATTTCTCTTCTGATATGCCCGGATCGCTAGGTTCATTTGATATTTATGCCGTAAATATCAATAAGGGAGCATTTGATACGCCCAAAAACCTTGGCCCTGTTATCAATACCAATAAAAGAGAACAGTTTCCTTTTGCTTCGCCGGACAATAAACTTTATTTTTCTTCAGACGGACATTTGGGATATGGTTCGCTGGATGTCTTTGTTTCCGAAATTAACGGAAATGAGTATTCAAAACCGGTCAATATTGGTTTGCCTTTAAACTCTAATTCAGATGATTTTTCATTTACGATTTCAGACAGCAAAGAAGGTTATTTTGCTTCGAACAGAGAAGGCGGTAAAGGAAAAGACGATATTTATCAGTTTAAAGAAATCAAAGATCTGATTGTAGAAGACTGCAAACAATTTATTGCAGGAACCATTACAGATGTGAGTACGAAACTAGCATTAGAAAATGCAACCGTTATACTGCAGGATGCAGATAAAAAAACACTAAGTACCAGTACTACAGCTGCAGATGGTAAATTTAGTTTTACGGTTCCCTGCGAAAGTTCTTTTACGGTTGTAGCCTTTAAAGAAAAGTATACGAATGAGTCCCGATCAATTTCTTCCGGTAAAACGAGAGGTGCGGGCAATGATGCTTCCATGGCACTTAAGTCGTTGGACGCAATTCGATTAGAAGAACAGCAGATCGCCGAAAACAAGAAGAAAGAAGAGGAGCGTCTTGTTGTGGAGAAAAAAGAGAAAGAAGCTTTGGCAGTGATAGCGTTAAAAGAAGCGGAGAAAAAAGCAAAGACAGATGAAATTGTCGCTTCTGAAATTAAGAAAAAAGAAAAAGTAGAGCAGATTTTAAAGCAGGAGAAAGATGTGGTAAGAGACAAAGACCGATTGATTATAAAGACCGATCCTATTTATTTCGATTACAATATGTGGTACATCCGCAAGGAATCTAAAGTAGTTTTAGGCAGGGTTGTGGCCCTGATGAAAAAATATCCCGGAATGGTGATCGAAATAGGATCGCATACAGATTCCAGGGGTAACGCAAAGTTTAATGAAAATTTATCGCAGAAAAGAGCTTCTTCAACACGGGAATTTTTACTGGAATCAGGCATTGAGGCCAGTAGAGTAATAGCAAAAGGCTACGGAGAATCGGTACCTATTATAAAATGTAAAACAGATGACTCCTGCACAGAAGAAGAACACGAACTGAACAGACGAAGTGAGTTCGTGATTAAAAATTTATAGAGTACGAATCTTACGAAACCAAACCCGCCAGATTTTCAAAACCTGGCGGGTTTGTGCTTTAATAATTTGAATTTTTAATTTAGAAGCTTTTTTTTGGCTTCTTTTTTATTTAATTTTATAGAATAACAATGAACCTAAAAAAAATAATTATGAAAAATCTAACCATATCCTGTTTACTACTAGCCTGTATTGGACTGCAAAGCTGTAAAAAAAATGAAAATCAGAAAGAGGCAGAAGCTGCTAAAGCGGATTCCGAAAAGATTGTAAGTTCCGAATGTTACAAGGCAGTATATGAAAAAGATACGATTGATTTAAAACTGAATACCTTAAAAAGTGGAAAACTAAGCGGAAACATGGTTATGAAAGTTGATGGTGCTCCTGAAAAAACAGGTGAAATCGCAGGAGAATTTCATGGAGATACCTTGTTTGCGGATTATACTTTTCAGGAAATAACCAATAAAAATAAAACGTTCAAAAATCCAATGGCATTTCTAAAACGTGAGAAACAACTTATTTTAGGAAACGGAACCATGCAGACTACGATGGGAGTTACTTATTTGGTTAAAGATAAACCTATCGATTTTGAACGGGTGAAATATAAATTTGATGTTGCTGAGTGCATGGAGAAATCAAAATAAAAAATACATTTTAAATCCGACAGGTTTTTAAAACCTGTCGCGTTTGTTTCATAAAAAAAGCCGTTTCAAATAGAAACGGCTTTTGCTATTATTGTTAAATTTAATTCTTTATAAGACTTCTCCTTTGATTTTAAGGGCGACTCTGCCATCAGGATAATTTACGGCATTGGTCTCTACTGTAATGGTTTTACGGATTGGACCGGCGGACATATTGTACTTGACATCAATTTTTCCTTTTTTTCCAGGCTGAATTGCAGCGGCAGGTTTTGTTACCACTATCGAGCTAACTGTAGATTCTGCTCCGATGATTAATAAAGGGGCATCTCCGGTATTGGTAAATTCGAAAGATCGAAGTCCGTTATCATTTTTTGAGATTTTTCCGTAATCAATGGTATTGTCCGGGGCTGAAAATTCAATTTTTGGCCCGTTTTGTGCATACCCAATTGTACTAAACAATGCGATTACAATAAAAGTGGCTACATTTTTCATGCGAATTTTTTTTTTAAGTTGTAAGTAAATATACTTTGTTTTAATTAATACACAAATTATTATTTCTCTTTTTATAATGTACTTAATTATTTACTTTTGCTGTCAGTTACAATTACAAAAATTGAACCAATTTTGTTTTGGTTTAATTGTTTAACTGTTTAGTCATTTAATTGATTCATAAAATTTTGGTTTCAATGTACCAAAAAGCGATCACCGATTAAGAACGCAGTGACTAAACAAACCAGCAATTTAACAATTAAACAATTACACCAATTAAAGATTAAACATATCCACGATTAAACAAACCTATAAATGAGTATTCCTGCACAATTTGACGCTAAGACGATCGAGAACAAATGGTATGATTACTGGATGAAAAACAACTATTTTCATTCAGAACCAGATCATAGAACACCTTATACAATTGTAATTCCGCCGCCAAACGTCACAGGAGTCCTTCACATGGGGCATATGTTGAATAATACCATTCAGGATGTTTTAATTCGCCGAGCACGTCTTAAAGGATTTAATGCCTGCTGGGTTCCGGGAACAGATCACGCATCCATTGCTACAGAAGCAAAAGTAGTAGCCAAACTGAAAGCGGAAGGAATCAATAAAAATGATTTAACACGTGAAGAATTTTTGGCCCATGCCTGGGAGTGGACCGATAAATACGGTGGTGTAATTTTAGACCAGCTTAAAAAATTAGGGGCTTCCTGCGACTGGGAACGTACTAAATTTACTATGGATCCGGACATGTCGGCTTCTGTAATTCGTTCTTTTGTTGATTTATACAACAAAGGATTAATTTACAGAGGATACCGAATGGTAAACTGGGATCCGGAAGCGAAAACCACTTTGTCTGACGAAGAAGTAATTTACGAAGAACAACAAGGGAAATTATTTTTCCTAAAATATAAAATCGAAGGTTCTGAAGATTTCTTAACCATCGCCACAACACGTCCTGAAACAATTTTTGGGGATACTGCTATCTGCATCAATCCGAATGACGAACGTTTTACACATTTAAAAGGTAAAAGCGCCATTGTTCCAATTTGCGGAAGAGTAATTCCGATTATTGAAGATGACTATGTAGATATCGAATTCGGAACGGGCTGCCTGAAAGTAACTCCGGCGCACGATATGAACGATAAAACGTTAGGCGAGAAACATAATCTTGAAATCGTAGATATTTTCAATGAAGATGCTACGTTAAATAGCTTCGGACTGCATTATCAGGGCAAAGACCGTTTTGTGGTTCGTACCGAGATCGCAAAAGAATTAGAAGAAATTGGAGCTTTGGCGAAAACCGAAATCCATTTGAATAAAGTGGGAACGTCAGAAAGAACCAAAGCGGTAATCGAACCAAGATTATCTGATCAATGGTTCTTGAAAATGGAAGATTTAGTAAAACCGGCAATTAAATCAGTTTTGGTTGACGGAGATATTAAATTACATCCAAAGCGTTTCGAAAATACGTATGCGCACTGGCTGAATAATATCCGTGACTGGAATATTTCCCGTCAGTTATGGTGGGGACAACAAATCCCGGCCTATTATTACGGAGACGGAAAAGAAGATTTCGTAGTAGCAGAAAATATCGAAGAGGCTTTAAAATTAGCGAAAGAAAAAACCAACAACCAACAGCTAACAACTAACAACCTTAAACAAGATGTTGATGCCTTAGATACCTGGTTTTCATCCTGGTTATGGCCAATGTCTGTTTTTGGAGGAATTATGGATCCGGAAAGTGAAGATTTTAAATATTACTATCCAACCAATGATTTGGTAACCGGTCCGGATATTTTGTTTTTCTGGGTGGCGAGAATGATTATTGCAGGTTACGAATATGCCGGAGAAAAACCATTCACCAATGTGTATCTGACAGGTTTAGTACGCGACAAACAGCGTCGTAAAATGTCTAAATCATTAGGGAATTCCCCTGATCCTTTAGATTTAATCGATACATTCGGTGCCGATGGTGTTCGTGTAGGATTGCTTTTAAGCGCTTCTGCCGGAAACGATATTATGTTTGATGAAGAATTGTGTAACCAGGGGAAAGCATTCTCTAATAAGATTTGGAATGCCTTTAAACTGATCAAAGGATGGGAAGTTTCAGCAACTATTCCACAGCCGGAATCTTCAAAAGTAGCCATCGAATGGTATGAAGCGAAATTGCAGCAAACTCTGGTTGATATTGAAGACAACTTCGAGAAATACAGAATTTCAGACTCGTTAATGGCCATTTATAAACTGGTTTGGGATGATTTCTGTTCGTGGTTCCTTGAAATGATTAAACCGGCATACCAGCAGCCAATTGACAAAGCAACGTTTGACAAAGCCATCGAAATGTTAGAAAGCAACCTGAAATTGCTGCATCCGTTTATGCCTTTCCTGACAGAGGAAATCTGGCATTTAATTGCTGACAGAACTCCGGAAGAAGCTCTAATTGTTTCGACCTGGCCCGAATTAAAATCATTTGATGCAAAATTAATAACCGATTTTGAAAATTCAATTGAAGTAATTTCCGGAATCAGAACCATTCGTAAAGACAAAAATATTCCGTTTAAGGATGCGATTGAGCTGAAAGCCGTAAACAACGATAAAGCTTCTACTTACTTTGATTCGGTGATTACTAAATTAGGAAACATTACGTTATTGGAATATGTTTCTGATAAAGTAGACGGTGCATTATCTTTCCGTGTAAAATCAAACGAATATTTTATTCCGATTACCGGAAATATTGACGTTGAAGCTGAAATTGCAAAACTGAATGCAGAATTGGTATATACGCAAGGTTTCTTAAAATCAGTTCAGTCGAAGCTGGCCAACGAAAAATTTGTTGCCGGAGCACCGGAAAAAGTTTTGGCTAACGAAAGACAAAAAGAATCGGATGCATTGGCAAAAATTGCTACCATTGAGCAAAGTTTAGCCGGTTTGAAATAAGAATCAGGTTTTCTATAAATAAAAAAATGGGCTGTCTTTTTTAAGACAGCCCATTTTTTTTACTGTTTGTCATTCCGAGGAACGAAGGAATCTCATGTGCTAAATCCACACCGTAAATTGCGCTCCGGATGTCATTTCGACGAAGGAGAAATCACATGTGCTAAATCCACACCGTACGATGCACTCCGGATGTCATTTGACGAAGGAGAAATCACATGTGCTAAATCGCACTATACGTTGCGCTCCGGATGTTCATTTCGACGAAGGAGAAATGACAATACTATCGGATATAAATAATTTTCAAAGAGATATTGTGCTTATTTCCTTCTCCTCAAAAGCAAAAACAACGGATAAGAAATTAAGGTAATCGCAACGATAATTCCGAAACCTTTAGGATCACTATAAATAAAACCGAGCAGTAGGGCAAGCGAAACCACAATGGCTAAGATCGTCAGCCACGGATGCCATTTCGAACGGTAGGGTCTTGGTAAATCGGGTTCTGTAGTTCTTAATTTCAAAAGAGAGAAATAAGCCAGTCCCCATACAATAATAGAAGTAAAGGCCGCAAATGAAAACAATACTTCAAATGAACCGATACAAATTAAAAATAAACTGAATAAGGACGACACTAACAAGGCAATAATAGGAGTACCACCTTTGTTGACTTTTGTTCCTTTTTCGATGAAAAAACCATCCCTGCTTAATCCGAATAAGATTCTTGGCGGAATCATCATAAAAGCATTCAAAATACTAATCAGTGAAAAAATAGAAATTACGATTACTATAACAGCTCCGTTTTTCCCAAAAATAATATTAGCAACATCAGCCGCCGCCAGATTAGATTTTGCTATGGTTTCAACTGATAAAACATGAAAAAAGGCGATATTCAATAGAACATAAATCGCAATAACAAGCAGAACACCGCTGTACAAGGATCGTGGAATATTTTTACCCGGATCATCATTTTCCTCTGCAAAAAAGCAAACGCTGTTCCAGCCATTATAGGTTCCGATGATTAACTGAAGCGATTTAAAAATGCCAAACAATAATCCAATCTGAAAGAAAGAATTGTCTTTTTGAATTACAGGTACTTTCACACCCGAATACATAAAACAGGCGACTACCAGACAGACAAAACAAATCACTTTTAGAAAACTCGTTATTTGCTGAAAGGCACTTCCGTTTTTTACACCGCTTAAATGCAGTAAGACGAAAGCGACTAATAAGGAAATAGCAATTACGGTTGAATAACTGGCCAGAACCGGAAACAGAATAATAATATATTCGCTGATCACAATACAATAAAAAGCGGGCGGAATGGCATTGGTAATATAATCAAACCAGCCCGATAAAAAACCGGCATAGTTGCCAAAAGCTCTTTTGATATAGTTGTAAGACCCTCCGGCTTTAGGAAGCATAGTCGCCAGTTCTGCATACGAATTGGCACCTATCAATACGAATAAACCGCCGAAAAGCCAGCAGGCAATAATAAGCCAGTAATTATCCAGTAACCCTGCAATGGTACCCGGCGTTCGTAAAATTCCAACTCCGATGGTACCTCCAATCAATACAGCGATATTAAAACTTAGACCGAGACTTTTCTTTAATTGGTTCTTTTTGGAATCTGACATGTTTACATTGTTTGTTTTTACTTGTTGGCAAAAGTAAATATAATTAAAACACTTTCTTTTGTTAAAAGCAAAAACCTCATCTATTGCTAAATGAGGTTTTGTATGATGAAAGTAAAGTGAATTCAGATTTTTAGAACTTATAGCGAAGGCTTGTCAAAATCTGACGAGGCGCTATCGGATTCACACTGTAGTTTTCGTGTACAGTATAATTCAATTCGTTTGTAATGTTTGATAATTTACATAAGAATGAAAATTTCCCCCATTCATAACCCAAAGAAGCATCAATTGTAGTATAACCTTCTAACGGAATATCACGATCTCTTATAGTCACAATATAAGCCGGATTCGGTTTTGGATTTGTAGGTGTTGGCGTAACAGCCGTCCATAAATAATCATCGTTCCAGCCTCCTGTGCGATTTCCAACATAATTGCCAATTGCTCCAAAAGTCAGTCCTTTTAATGTTCCGCTTTGCAATTTGTAGAAAAAGCTCAAATTGGCAGTATTTCTTGGAGTTCTTGCCAAAACGTCTCCGACAATAAGACTTCCGTTTGTTCCGGACGATTTAGAAACTTTAGTCTCATTAAAACTGTAACCAGCCATAATATTCAAACCTTCAACAGGTTTGGCGGTGATATCTATTTCAACTCCTTTTCCTTTTGTAGCTCCAACTAATTCTTTGAAATTGCTGTTGGCATTTTGTGTAACACCATCTGCTAAAAATTGCGCAGTTTGTGCCAGATTGTTATTGGTTATCTGATAAACCGTAACGTTTGTACTCAAAATACCTTTCCAGAAATCTTTTTTGATCCCTGCTTCGTATTGATCAATAATAGAGGGATCTAACGGTTTTGAATCTACTGTTGTTCCTGTATTAGGAGTAAAAGAGTTCGAATAACTCGCAAAAATCGATAAATCGGTTGTGGGCTGAATTACTAATCCTGCCTTTGGAGAAAAAGCTCTGTTTAAGGTTTTGGCTGCGGTTACAGGAACTGCATTTTCATAAGAAGTTGTAATAACATTTACATTATTCTTTTTCTCAATTACTTCTTTTGTAGTGGTAGCTTCACCTTGTTGCCAGGACCAACGTAATCCTGCCAGAACTTTTATATATTGATTGATAGAAACCAGATCTTGAAAATAAGCTCCAAAACGTTGCGTTTCTGTACTTGTTAATTGCGTAGTTCTTGTTGGGTAAGGAATAACAGTACTTTGCGTGCTGTAATCATAGGTGTATAAGTTTATTGCGGTAGCTTCTGTTGTTAAAAGGTCTGCCGGTTTTTCGGGAGCGTAGAATCCAAAAGTATAACTTGGAGCGAGAGAGTTTTCGTAGTCAACACCGGTAAAAATCTGGTGTTTTACGCTTCCTGTATTAAAAGTTCCCTGTAAGCTCAATTGGTCCCCAAAAATTTGTTCAGCACCATCTGCTTTTGTCAAACCACGTTTCCAGTTTCCGTTAGCTTCAATGGTGCTTAACTGCGCTGTAGAAGTTTGTGTTCTTCTGTAAGACTGAAAAGAAGAATTGAAGTTTAATTTCCAATTTTCATTAATATCATGATTGAATAATAACGAAGCACTTGAAGATTTTGTATTTCCGGTGGACCAAAGTGCACCGAAGAATTCGTTACGAGGCAAGTCTAAAATAGTTTTACCATAGATTCCTGTTCCGAAGTCAGGAGTCCAGTCAGCACTTAAATAATCTCCTTGTAAGGTAATCTGGGTTTTATTTGAGATTTTAAATAAAAAGGAAGGATTTACATAGATACGCTCGTTTTTTACATAGTCTCTGAAACTTTCTGAATTCTCATAAGAAGCTGTAATTCTATAAGCAATGGAGTTATTTAACGGGCCATAAAAATCAATGGTGGGTTTATAAAAAGAATAGCTTCCTACTTGCATGGCTACTTCTCCGCCTCGGGTAAATTTTGGGGTTTTGGTAACTAAATTCAGGATTCCGCCCGGTGCCACATTCCCGAATAATAAAGCAGAACCTCCTTTTAGGAATTCTACTTTTTCTAAAGAAGAAACTTCCGGAATAGAACCCGCATTGTAACGAAAACCATTTTTAAACATATTGTTGGCCGACATGTCATATCCTCTTGAAAAGAAAGATTCCTGCGCACCACCACGGGCAGAGCCCACATAAACACCATTGGCATTTTTGATAACTTCACTTAAACGAATCGCTTGTTGCTGCTCGATTACTTCAGCTCCTATAACCTGCAGGCTTTGCGGATTGTCCATAGGTTTTAATCCGGAACGAACCGCTGTAACAGGTTTAGGCTCTCTGTTGGTCGTAATCAATACTTCGTTAAGGATTTCTCCCTTTTTGTTTTTTACGGTATCATTTGCAACAGACGTATTTTCGGCAGTTGTATATTCCTGGCTGTAAGAGGCAAAACTTAAAAAAGATAAAACGAGTAGTAAAGTATATCTCATAGTATTTATTAAGAATGATTAAAAATAATTTCTGCAAATATAATTAGGTATAACTTCTTTCGCAAAGTTTATTTAGATTAATTATTATTAATGTTCTAATTATTTGTTTTTCATTGCTTTAATTTTTTAATTAACAGGAAAAATATTTTTAATTCATGCTTTAGGTTAAAACGTACTGTTGAATTTAGTATTTGAAACAACAAAAAAACCTTGCTGAAGAAGCAAGGTTTTTGAGAAATAAAGCAATTATTTAACTGTAATGAGATAAGTAGCCATTTTCCAGATTTCGTCGTATTTTTTGCCATTATGTTCTCCGGCAGCTTTTTCGGTATAAGCAAATTCTACCATATAATTTCCCGGCCAGATTGGTGTAAATGAGATTTCTCCATTTTCATTACTCCACAATTCTTTTTCCCAACCGTTAGGGGCAATAACTTTCATTTTTTGCTCTTTGGCTATCTTTCCTTCATATAAAGCATTCACATTAACTTTTGTTTTTTGTTTTGCTGTTATAACATCTTTAGAGAATAAACTAATGACATTAGAATTTACGGCAGCTTCATTTCCTTTTGCCGTATTACCGACAGTAACAGTGGCGCTTGAATTATAATCTAAAACCATAGTTCCGTAAACATCTTTTACTTTATGGTGCATGACGATGGTATAAACTCCGTCTTCATCAGGGGTAAAAAAGGCCTGATATTTATTTTCTAAAGCCGTTGCAGTAAGTTTAATTTCTTTTTTCGATGGACTAATAGCGACCAGTGAAAAATCTTTTAAATCAGAAAACCATTTTGCAGCAGGCGTAATATCATGATCTGAAAATTCTCCGAAATAAACTGAAATTTCCTGAGCCTTTCCTTTTGTTCCGGTGGCTTTAGTCTCAATCCAAAGCGCGTGGGCAAATAATTGCGGAGCAGCAACAAACATTAAAAGTAAGAATGTTATCGATTTTAAAGTTTTTGATTTCATAAGATGAAGTTTAGATGTTTAGTATAATTATTTTTACAAACTTAAGTCTTATTTAGAATAAATAAAAATAAAATAAAAAAGAACAATTCCGTTTAACGATTTCATTGCAATGGTACTTTCTAAAAAAAGAGAAAAAGGGTAGAAATTACACTTCAAAACCTTAATTTTGTGCCTTTAAATTGAAACCGTCCTCATGATTTTACCCGTTTTTAAAAAATTACAAAACACACCCAGAGGATTTCGTATAGCAAACACCGTATTTTTTTTCCTTTCCGGATTTGGATATTCTTCCTGGGTATCCAGAATTCCGCATATAAAAGCGCAGTTGCACTTATCTGAAGCTCAGTTTGGAACTGTTTTATTTGCTTTTCCGATTGGTTTAATGCTCACTATGCCTTTTACAGGAAGGTTATTAAATAAATATAGCAGCCGTTATATTATGCTTTTAGGAGCCATCATGTTTAATATTGTGCTGTCTTTACCCGGACTGGCTGCTTTTGTATGGCAGCTGGTGATTATACTTTTAATTTTTGGTGCTTCCCGTAATATTTTCAATTTGTCAATTAATGCACAATCTTTAGAGGTTCAGAAATTATATACCCAATCGATCATCACCCGTTTTCATGCGGTTTGGAGTATAGCCGTTTTTTCGGGAGCAGGTTTAGGCTATGTAATGGTAACACAGCATATTGCACCGGTGCATCATTTATTGGGAGTCAGTATTTTTATGATGGGGCTTACGGCTTGTTTTTATCCGTTGAGTATTCATAATAATCCTGTACCGGTTAAAAAGAAGTTCTTTTCGATGCCGGAAAAAAACCTCATCAAGTTTGCCGTGATTTGTTTTGTCTCTATGGCTTGTGAAAACACGATGTACGATTGGAGCGGCATCTACTTTCAAAATATATTGCATGCTTCTCCAAAGTTAACCAGTGCCGCATTTGTATTTTTTGCCACGGCTGTAACTCTAGGACGGTTGTTCGGAGACTACGGCGTAATGAAATTTGGCACAAAACAAATTCTGTTCTACAGCGGTATTTTTATCACGTTAGGGTTTGCCATTTGTTTTCTCCTTCCGTATGTGTATTCTACTATTTTTGGGTATGTCTTAATCGGAATTGGCGTTTCCTGCGTCGTTCCGTTAGTGTTTAGCATTGCCGGAAGATCATCTAAACTAAGCACTGGTTCGGCCTTAACTTCTATCTCTACTATTGGTTATCTCGGATTTTTGCTTGTTCCGCCAATGGTGGGATTTATCTCTGAATACCTAAGTATGAAATGGGCCTTTTTAGTAATGGCGGTTTTAGGTATACTGATGATTGTAATGGTGAATAAAATCGGGGAGAAGGAGTAGGTTTTTTGAAAGGTACTAAGTTGCTAAGGTTCTGAGGTTCTAAGTTTTATTTCTTGCAAAGGTGCATTTTTTTTCTTTTTTAAGGAGTCAGGCGAGTGTGTAGCTGACAATAACTACTATTAGAAATTTGTAACTACTTCTATTTGATATGTATTCTTAATTTCTGTTGCAATTTTTAAGGCCTCAATTCTGTTGTTTGCAAAATATAGCGTTTGATATTTATCATTTTGGTCAAATAAATTTATTTTGACTGTTTTTTCAGATACTGTTGTTGTCGCAGTCGCTCCAAATCCTCTTCCTCCAAAAGTTTGTTTTACAAAAGTCTCTACTAATGCTATATATTTTAGATCCTGAAAATAATTCCACGATAACCCAAAATTTATTCCGTAGACAGAAAATAGTTTTCTGTGTTTTTTATTTTGAAAATCAAATTCAAGGCCTTCTGTGGAAATAAAGAATATTCCCCAATAAGCTATAAACAAATAAAAAAGAAATAAAATTGGTCCATATCTGAAATTTATAAAAATCAAAGCGAGAAAGCTGGGAATAAATAGTAAGTTTCCAATAATAGATCTAATGAAAGAAACTTTTTCTATATAAGTGTAATTTTTCAATATTAAGATTAATTTTTTAAGACATTTTGATATAAGGCAAAATCACGAAGTCACAAACAAAATAACTTTGCGACTTCGCGACTTTGCGTGAGATTCTGATAAGCAAATTACTTCTTCACCATAATAAATCGTTCCGTAGTTAATTTTCCCTGCAGTTTTCCCGTAACCTCAGCTGTCAAAGTGTTATTTGCGCCTTTTGTGTACGTGATTTTTTGAGGATAATCATGTTGCGGATTTTCAAAAACCAATTTAGTTTCAGTTTCGCTGGTAGAAGGAAAATCAATGGCTTTGTCATTGTTTTGTCCGTTTACTGTGGCGCTGTACGTCAGTTTTTCGCCTTTTTGGGATAATACTATCTTTTCGAAATGCAAGGTATCTTTTCCTTTTATAAAATAAGAAGTCGCACTGAAAGTACTATCGTTTACTTTCTGCCAGTCTTCTGTCAGCAAGCCGTCAGGTGATTTATTTTCCCAGTTTCCGATGAGCCAGTCCGCTATTTTGATTTTATCTTTTTCAACAGATTCCTTTTTCTGACACGAAACAACAACTGTTAAAAGCATTAAAAGTGTAATTTTTTGAAACATATATTATTATTTTTTTGATGTTAAATGGAAGTACTAAAGTATGAAAAAAAAGTTAGCCACGAATTACACGAATTTTCACGAATTATTTTTAATAGCTGATGCACAAAACGTATATTAAAATCATTTCTAATCCTATATCCCGATAACAATCGGGAGTGGAAGGTTTTTCGCATTACAGATCAATTAATTCGTGAAAATTCGTGTAATTTGTGGCAAAAAATCCTTCTAATCTTTGGCAAAAAAATCTAAACACTTTCAGTCAAAATCGAATACACCAGTTCTTTTGTAGGTTTCTGGTCTTTTAGTTTCGCCCGTACGGCATCAAAAGTGACTTTAAAATCACAGCCCAGTTTATAATCGCCACAGCCGTAAGCGGTTTTTCCTTTAAGGATTGTTCCTTTTTTGCATTTCGGACAAGTTATTACATCCGAGGTCACATCTGTTTTTGCTTTTACTTTTGGGGCTGTTTTCTTAGGCTCTAATTTGAGTTTGTAATTTTCTTCAAAACGTATGAGGCCTTCTACAGTGCCGGCATCGGTTTTAAAGCCTTTTATGTTTACGGTTGATCCTTTTTGAACCAACCTTAAATACTGGTTTTCTGTTATTTTTTTATCGGCAAAAGTATACGGCAAAAGAAAATCACAACCCGCTTTATAATTCCCGCATCCGTACGCAGATTTTCCTTTTACCAGCGTGGCTTTTTTACATTTCGGACAGGTTTCGGCTAAAATTCCGGCTGCTTTCTTTTTTTCTGTTTTTACAACTTCTTTCTCCGTAGCGGCTGCGTGCGAAATATTGGCATGTCTGGTTTCGCTTCGTACTTCGTACACCAACGCTTCTACCATTCGCTTCATGTTTCGGATAAAGGCGGCGGCGGTAAAAGTTCCTTTTTCAATATCTTTCAGTTGTTTCTCCCAGGAACCTGTCAATTCAGCTGACTTGATCAATTCGTTCTGAATGGTTTCTATAAGCTGGATTCCCGTTGGCGTTGGCAATACCTGTTTTTTGTTTCGAACAATATACTGACGTTTAAAAAGGGTTTCGATAATATTCGCCCGCGTTGACGGACGCCCGATACCGTTTTCTTTCATCAGTTCGCGCAAATCTTCATCATCGACCTGTTTCCCCGCAGTTTCCATAGCACGCAGTAAAGTCGCTTCGGTAAACTGATTGGGTGGTTTCGTTTCTTTCTCTAAAAACGAAGGTTCGTGCGGCCCTTTTTCACCCACCACAAAACTGGGTAACAAATCGGCTTCTTTTTCTTTGGCGTTAGGATCTTCAAAAACAATTCTCCATCCTTTTTTCAGGATTTCCTTTCCCGTAGTTTTAAACATCACATCGGCCGCTTTTCCTACTACCGTTGTGTTGGCAACCAGACAGTCGTCATAAAAAACAGCAATAAAACGTTTGGTGATAATATCATAAACCTGCTGCTGATTGTATTGCAGATTGCTTTGTACCCCTGTTGGAATAATCGCATGGTGATCGGTTACTTTTTTATCATTAAAAACCTTAGGCGATTTTTTGATCTTTTTTTCTAAAATGGGCCGGGTTAACGTCTCATAATCCGTTAGTTTTTGCAAAATGCCCTGTACTTTCGGATAAATATCGTTGGGTAAAAAAGTAGTATCCACTCTGGGGTAGGTGATTACTTTTTGTTCGTACAAAGTTTGAGCAATTTTAAGCGTTTCATCTGCCGAAAATCCGAATTTTGTATTGCAAAATACCTGTAATCCCGTCAGGTCAAACAGCTTTGGAGCAAATTCATTCCCATTCTTTTTTTCTACGGATACAATTTCAAATTCACTTTCTTTGACTTTATTCGCCAGAAGTTCACCGTCTTCTTTTTTCAAAAAGCGGCCGTCCTCATAACTAAAAAGTGTTTCCCGGTATAAGGTTTGCAGTTCCCAGTAGGGTTGGGGTTTAAAGTTTTCAATTTCCTTAAAACGATCGACTACCATAGCCAGTGTTGGCGTTTGTACGCGGCCAATAGACAATACCTGTTTGTAACCGCCATGTTTTACCGTATACAAACGCGTGGCATTCATTCCCAATAACCAGTCGCCAATCGCTCTGGAAAAACCGGCATAGAATAAATTATCATAATTGGCAGAAGGTTTTAAGTTTTCGAAACCTTCTTTTATGGCTTCTGTAGTCAGGGAGGAAATCCATAAGCGCTGCACTTCGCCTTTATAATGTGCTTCGTTCATCACCCAACGCTGAATGAGTTCTCCTTCCTGTCCGGCATCCCCGCAGTTTATGACTACTTCGGCTTTGTCAAAGAGGCTTTTTATAATTTTAAATTGCTTTTCGATTCCTGCATTCTGCACCACTTTGGTTTCGAATTTTTCAGGAAGCATCGGCAGGTTGTTCAGGTCCCAGCTTTTCCAGTGGGGTTTATAATCATTGGGCTCTTTTAGGGTACATAGATGACCAAAAGTATAGGTCACGGCATAACCGTTGCCTTCGTAATAGCCATCGTGTTTGGTATTGGCGCCCAAAACAGATGCGATTTCACGTGCTACACTTGGTTTCTCAGCAATACAGACCTTCATTTTCTCTTTCTAATTTGAAAGCGAAATTAAGGATTTAGAAATTGGTATTGAAATTAGAAAGGGACAAAGATGCTAAGAGGCAGAGGTACAGAGGGAAAGTATATAGGGGCAAAGAGGCAAAGAGGCAGAGGTTCAAAGGTTTATTTTGTTTCGCGCAGAGGTGTTACGTTTTTTGCTTTTTAAAATTTTACTTTGCGCTTTTGCTCCCGATAGCTATTGGGATTGCGTGAAAATTTATTATTGATGTAGAAAAGTAAAAAAATAATCACGCAAAGACGCGAAGTCGCAAAGTTTTTCTCAGAACCTCAGCACCTTAGAGCCTTAGTAACTCTACTCCCCACCAAAGAAGCCCAGCATCGTTTGCAACGCGTCTTTCGAATGCATTTTCTCTCCATTTTCAAGAGATTCCTGTGCTGCTTTTGCGGCTCTTTCGCGCATTTTGTTTTCGTAGGCTGCAATCGCTTCCGGTATGGTTTTATAGTCATTAGAAGTAAGATATTCACTTAGCTCCAGAGCATCGAGCATGGCCATATTGGCGCCTTCACCTGCAAAAGGGGGCATGACATGTGCCGCATCACCAATGATGGTAGCATTTGGCAAAGATGCCCAATTCTGGTCTAAAGGGATCGAATAAATAGGACGTGGAATAAAAGGAACTGAAACATTTTCGAATAATTCGTACCAGATACTGCTCCATTCCGGATATTCTTTTTTAAACCATTCTAATATCTGAGTGGGATTAGTAAAGTCCAGGCCACTTTTTACTGCCCAGTTTTCATCGGTTTTGAAGCTGGCGTAGAACCCAATGGCGTCGTCGGCTTTTTGTCCCATCAGGATATTTTTGGTATCGCCGAATGCCATTATTTTACCGCCATTGAGTAAGGAATGGATATGGGGTGATGCTTTTTTAGATTCGTAAATAGTCCCCTCAAGCATCGTTATACCGGAATAAAAAGGTTTAATATCGGTGATGTACGGGCGTATTTTAGAATTGGCACCATCAGAACCAATTACAATATCGGCGTAGACCGACGTGCCGTTTTTGAAATGCAATAGCCAGCCCTCATTTTGTGGTTCCATCGAAAGAAAATGACTGTCCCACACGATAGTTTCAGGTTGTAAGGATTCCAATAGCATTTTTCGCAGTGCACCACGGTCGATTTCAGGTCTGAAATAGGCATTGCCAAAATCTTCCTCACGGTTTGTGTCGTGATCACTCAGGTGTATTGTGGCATTTTCGTCCAGGATGAGAGTCTTATCGGCACCCGGCATAAAATTGGTTTTAAATTCTTCAAATAAACCGGCTTTGTGAATCGCGGCCAAACCCGATTCCTCATGCATGTCCAGTGGAGAACCCTGCACTCTCGCATTTTTATTTAAATCTCTTTCGTATACTTTTACGGCTGCGTTTTGCAATTGTAAAAGTCTGGCTAATGTAAGTCCGCCAGGGCCTCCGCCGATAATGGCGACTTGTTTGTTTTCTAGTAACATTTTCGTCTGATTTTTAGATTAATTTTATTTCCGTCCGGCTTACTGGCCTGGGAACGGGACAAAATTATTCCTCTTTCAGGACGGTTAATAGTATAAATCGGTCATCTTTATTTTTTAATAATTCGCTGGGCACTACACCGGAGAATTTCTTGATTTCCTTAATGAAGTGCGTCTGATCGGTGAAGTTAAGTTCCGGAAAAAGCCTGCCTTTTGCGATATGCCCCAGAGAGGCCTTAAATCGTAAAATTTTGCAGAATGCATTGAGCGAAAGCCCGAATTGTTTATTGAAATACCGGTTGATCTGCCTGCTGCTCCAGCCAATTCTTTCCGAGAGTTCCTGTACTTTGATTTCGCCATTGGAAGTATAAATCAAATCGAAAAGTCTGCGTTTCCTTTCGTCGATTTCTGCAGGTAAAAGTGCGTTTAGTTTGAGCAGTATTTTTTGATTAAAAGCATCGAAATCCTTTAAATCAGCTGCGGTGATACCCCAAAAATCGGGAGGTAAATATTTTGCACTGTTCAAAAGTTCGGCAATAGAAGTATTTAAAAGGTATTCGACCCCGAGCGGTTTAAAACTGACCTTAAAAGCAAGTGTGTGTGGCGGAATGCTTTGTTGCTCCGGAACGGTTTCCAGACCTATAAGGGCAATACGAAAAGGTTCAGCTTCTGATTCTAAAAAAAACAAATCAACCCTTGCATCGGGCATTAGAATCACTTCTTTTGCTTTATCTGACTGGTTATGAATCATTCCAATATTTTCCACAAAGTCAGCTAGTGGCTGCTCCGGCAGGATAAATTTGTAATAAAAGTCATTGTTCATTTCAAATGCAAGTTGAGCCACTAAGGTACAAAGAGACTAAGTTATTTAGTATTTGCAACAGGATTTTTTTATTGTGTATAATATCCGGCAAATTCCCGCAGAATTGAATACAGATCTTTAAATTCAAAATAATTCGGACTTACACTACTGACATTCTGAAAGCCACGCTCTTTAAATAACATTTTTGTTCGTGTGACATGAAAATATTGGGAAACCACAAGTACACTTTCAAAATGGAGGCTGTCTTTTAGTTTAAGGGTATTGTCTACCGTTGCCCGCGTATTATTGCCCAGATTGTCTACAATTATAACCGAATCAGGGACTTTATTAGCCATTAAAAAGGCTTTCATTTTATCCCCTTCATAATATCCTTCTTTTCCTAAACCACCGCTTACTATTATTTTTTTTACACGCTGATTTTGGTATAAACTTAGCCCGCATTCCAGGCGTTTTTCCAGACGTTCCGAAAGTGTTCCGTCTTCGTTGACCTTGTTGCCCAGAATAACCGCAATATCTGCTTTTTTTCCGTTATCGCTCAAACCATCAATGGTAATGTAGAGGACGTGTCCAAAGAACCATAGCAGGAATAGGGTGAGGAGTACTTTAAATAGTGACTTCCGGTTTTTCATGAAGTTTAAATTACTAGCGAACAATTTTTGAATCGGAAAATTAGGAATTTACAATTTAGTAGTGAAATCCTATTAAGTTAACAATAGGAAGCTGCCTAATCTTTGACTTGTGCATTTTGCATATTAATTTACAAATCCTTAATTAAATCACTTGGATTTATTTTTAACGATTTTGCAATTTTAAATAAGGTGCTTATTTTCATTTCCTGAGAGCCTTTAATATATTTTCTTAAAGTTTCTACATCCATTTCAGCATCATGAGCAACCTCTCTTTGTTTTAATTGATTGTCTTGAATTATACTTTTTATCTTGATTCCTAATTGCATCACAACCTCTGGAACCTCACTTTTTCTTGTCCTTTTCATGGGAATGAAATTACAAGTAATCGATTGTTTTTAAGTGATTGCATACAGTCGGTTGTATGTAACCGTTTTTTTTATATTTTTGTCTTTTAATTATTAACTATAAGCCAATTAATCATGGAAGAAGAAGCAAACAAAGTAGTGACAGAATTTTTAGAATTAGTGAATAAAGTCAATTTTTTTACAAGATTAAAGCCAGAGAATACCAGTAATAACTCGTTTAACGTAACCCTAAAAGTATCGTCTTATAATGAATTACAATTAATGATTTCAGATCTTCTAAAAGCAAGTATTATGGTGCTTCAGGATAACAGCACTGATATAAATGCAATGACTTTAGTTGAGATTGCTTTGCAATTGCTGCCGCAGGATGAAATGGGATTACTGGATGATTTGCACAAAATTCATCTGAAGGCATGATAACCAAAATCGCTGTGCGAGTCTCAAGACTTCGCACAGCGATGTGAGGAGTACTTTAAATAGTGACTTTCGGTTTTTCATACAGGGTTGTAGTATTTTATGACTTCATGTGGCGAAGTCGGTAATAGGATAATTAGAATTTTGTAGAAGAGCGATTAGTACTTAATTGTATCTCTTTTTTATTTCTTCAATAGCATATTGGGCTGAATCCTTAACGTCTCTTTTCCTGCTTTTTAAATGTTTTTCCAAGTAAGGTATAGCTCTTAACGTTCCTATTCTGTTTAGTGTTGCGTTTGTATAAGTCAGGTTATATGGATCGTCGGAACTATTCAGAATTTCAATCAAGGCTGTTTCTGCAACGCTATCAGACGAGTAATTTAGAGATTGTATAGCGCTATGTCGAATTAACCATTTGTCACTTTTTATTGCTTGTATTAAGGGTTGCAAATCTGTTCCACTTGGTTTTTTAATCTCGGCAATTCTGTCAAGCAGCGATGAAATTATATATTTGTCAGTCTCCTTATGAATGCGGTCAATTAAATAATCTAATGCTTTAACGCTGCTTGTATTCTTGGCAAGGTGTCCAAGAATAAAATACGCCTTATCTCGTTTCTTCTTATCTTTTTCATTGTTAATAAATATAATGAGTTGTGGTACAAAATCCGTGTTTTCAACACTTTCTGCTTCTCTAAAAGCTTTCCAAGAAATTGTTTTGGAACTGTCGTAGCCAACTTCCATATTACGATCGGTCGTCTCCGACATTCTATCAATTAGGTTTATTAGATATTCATCCATTGTTTTTGTCTTTTATAGCTTGATGAGAATTTTTACTGCTAGCGTCGAATTCTCCAGACTTCGTGACCACTTATTCATTTTTATTAAATTCTTCTTTATTCGGTTTGAGTTTTTGTCATGGTGTATTATTTTTAGAAAGAGGCCTAAATAAAAATGAGAAATGAAAAACCGTTACAAGAATGCCCTCGTAACGGTTTAATTAATATTGTATATATCTTTTGTAAGGCAGAATAATTTATTTAAAACTTAATTTAAACTCCACTTTATTTATTTCTTCCAGTTTGTTAGAGGTAAATTTTATGTTTTTTATTTGATCTAATTTCACATCTAGTTTTACAGTAGCATTTATTTTCGGTTGCTTACTACTTGCATTATTTTTAATTAGTGTTTTCATATTATTTTCGTTTAATAATAAATCCGTAAAAATCACCATTTGGATCGAAAGGAACGTCGAAAACAGTACCGTTTTCATCTTCCATTGCACCAAAGATAAGAAATGTTTCTGACAACTCTTCAAGATTAAGCGATATAGCCCGTCTGTATAATCTGGTTCTTGCTTTAGTACTTCCTTTAATAAAAATATTTCTCTCCGGATATATTTCCGAAAATACATAAATAGATTTAGCAACTGTAGCTAGTACTGTATTTCTATCTCCATTATCACTCACAACTAAGTCATTGATTGTATATCCATTTTGGATTGGGTCAAAAATTAAATCTCCAAAACCTAAATTGTATAATCTTTCATTTTTTGTTACTGTATAAGCAATACCTTTCACTATTTCGCCACTAGTTCCATAACTTTCAAATGTAAAAAGAGTTGAATCTGTATTTGTATGCAAATCGTATTTAGTAATATTCATTCTTAAAAATTAATATCGCAAAAATATATTATTTTTTATAAGTTTTTACTTATAAAAAATAATATTATTTGATTTCTTTTTTAATTTTTTAAATTGAAATCGAAAGAATCTCCTAAATGCGATTGCTTCGTTCCTCGCAATGAGATCATTACTTTGGTTGCCGTCTTTTTGTGTTTTGCTTTTTGTAGTATGGAAATACCCATAAATCATAACCATCAGGAATATATGTGGTGCAATCTTCTACTTTACAAATCTGAAAAGAATGAATCACATGTTCATACATAGTTTTTTTATTAAATTTTAAATGAATGCCCTTATTGGAATCTTTTGCTTCTATTATTTTTCTTATTTCTGATTGAAAAAGACTTAAAATACTATCATCATATTTTTTATTTCCGATCAGTTTTAATGAAATAACTGATTTTGTTTTTATATATTCCTCTAAAGAAAAACCCAGCACTTTTTCGTCGTCTTTATCGCGATAATCAATTTTAGTAGCTTTTTGTTCAAATGTATCGTTTCTTAACATCCATAACAAACACGCAGAAATGAAGATAATAAGGAATGCAGAGTAAAAGTAAAATGGTTTAATTTTCATTATAATTTTTTCTTTTTAATAGGAGCAAGTTAGTACTTAATTGTTTCTCTTTTTTATTTCTTCAATAGCATATTGGGTTGCACCAATGCTGTGCAAGTCTCACGACTTCGCAAAGCGATTTTGATTTTAAGAATTAAAACTTTGACAGCAGTGAATAGTTAAATCTTTCTTTGAACTATCAAAACAATCCAGATTATAATGCCAAAGATGATGGAAAATACAAGATCGATTTTATCAAAATTTTTAAAGTCTAATATGTAATGAATTCCCGAAGAAACGGTACAACTGATTAAGAGTTTTAAAAATCTATTTGTCCAACTTTTATCCTGATATTTCCAGTTCTCTTTCTTTATAGTGCTTTTCATCTGAGTGATATTTGTAATAATTGTTAATTTGCAAAGTCTTGATTTATAAAATAAAATCACCTTCCAAAACAATCAGAGCTTCGCCTAAAATAGAAACCTTGTCCTGTAAAAGTTCGGTAGTCATGGTTCCGGTTCTCAGGGAAGACTGATACGCATTTAGTTTTGTTTTATTCAGTTTTAAGGCCCAGTATTTGGTCAAAAAGGTCTGAACACCGCCTGTTACCGGATCTTCGTTTGTTCCTGCCCAGGGCCAGAAATAGCGGTAGTGAAAATCAAAATCGGTGTGGTCAGACGCTGCGGTCACCAACACGCCGCTTATTCCGGTATGCGAATTTACCAATGCCGTAAAATCGGGTTTTAAATCGGCCAGTCTGCGGGCACTTTCGATTTCGATTAGGATGATTTTATTGTTGGGACTGTATCTTTTAGACACAACTTCAGAAATGCCCAAGGCATCGAGCATCTTTTGAGGCACGTCTGTGTCTTCGGTGTCATAAACCGGAAAAAACATTTTGATTTTCTGACCTTCTTTTTCAATCACCAATTCCACATTATCGTAGTTGATAAACGTTATGCGGTCTAACGAAGTGGTGCTGAAAACAATCTTAGAAGAAGCCAGTGTCGCATGTCCGCACAACGGAATCTCCGTCTTTGGACTAAAAAACCGGATGCTGTACGTATTGTCCGTTAGTGGTTTGATAAAAGCGGTTTCCGAGAAGCCAATTTCAGCCGCAATGCTTTGCATCTCAGCCGCATCTAAATCGGTGTCCGGCAGACAAACTGCCGCAGGATTGCCTTTGTATTTTTGATTGGTAAACGAGTCAACAAAATAGGTTTTCATTCTTTTTAGATTCTGGGTTTAGAGTTACTAAAAGTAGGAATGTTAAATGAATTTATTGAAGTTTTTTTTGCTGTGCGAAGTCTCCCGACTTCGTACCCGCTGCTATATTCCGTTTGCAATGATTTTATTTTTCTTTGTGGCTTATTGGAGTGGGTACGAAGTTGAGAGACTTCGCACAGCAGTCGCGACATTTAAGAATGAAGACATCGGAGAGCTGGGACTTCGCACAGCGTTTTATAAGAACTCTTTGGAGAGCTGTGCTGTACGATTTAAAGCATCTAATTCTTCTTCAATAAATTTTTCTCTAAAAGCCTCTTTTAACGATTCGTTACTAAGCTTTTCTTGTATGTATTTTGATAGTGGTTTCATGATTATATTTTATAATATATATAAATGAAATTCATCGATTTGATAAAATAAAAAATCCATTTTTAAAAAATAAAAATGGATTTTGAATAATCTTTTACAATTACTTATCTGAACTTTTCAATTCGTTTAGTGAATATGTTGGCACCAAAAATAATTGCTCCCATGACAAATGGAACAAAGTGAGATATTTGCCAAAAAAGATCTATACCTGTTTTTAATCCTTGGTCTAGAGTTTCAAATATACCTAAACCAATAAAAAATAAACAAATGACAAAAAGTACAAATTGAATTTTATAATTTATTTTAATCATGATGATGAATTTTAATTAGTTACAAGGGAAAGAGCGCGCGAGGAGTTAAAAAAAGTGTAATTGGTCCATCAGTTACATCGCCATTATCGTCTAATGTGATAAAAGTTTTCTCTACTTTTTTATAAGGTTTAATGATTTTTGGCGGATATAATTTTTTACCACCACCTTTACAGGCAGCACCCCATTCAGCACTTGCCCAAATAAATCCTGCAACGGCAACGGCTGTAGCTGTTCCAAATGAACCAACTTCAATAGTTGCAAGACCTACAAATGCAATACCAACACCTATAGATGCGGATAAACAACTTCCAAATAATCCTCCGCTTTTAGCAGTAATGCTACCACCATTAAAATAATAAGGGTCAAATTTATTCATTGCTTTTAACGCATCAATAAAATTATAAAAACGTTGTAACTTTTTCATAGTCATAGGCAATAATAAAATTGCACTTTCAAAATGTAATATTGAAGTATTAAAATTTTGAGTATTTAATAGCTCATCTTTGAAAACAGTTACAGCTGTTAGTTCATTTGTAGTAAAGACATGTAAATCACTTAAATATTGAACATTTTCTTCATATGATTGATCTAATATATGAACTGTTCTTTCATCAATTTGAACACTTAAATCTTTGCCAGCTAATAGATCTTGATATTCTTCATATGGTAATTGAGGATTAGGAGCTGTTTCAGTAAAAGTTTTACTCGCAAGAGTATTACTTTTTGAGATTTCGTCATCTTTTGTTTTTATAGCTTTAGCAACCGTAGCTATATCTTCATTACTTAATCTATTTATTTTTTGAATATTATTTGTTGAGAATTCTTCTTTAGTATCACAAGATGATATTATAAATAATATAACGATTAATGTTAAAAATCTTGATTTTAATGAATTATTTTTCATTATATATTGTTTAAAAATTAAAGCTTTTTAGAGTGTTTTCGTAAAATTTATCCGAGTAATTACAGTTACTCGGATAAATTCTCAAATAGCTTCTTCATTTTTGATAATCGTATTTTACAAATTATACTATAACTCATACTTATGACTCCTTTAGTTTACTTACTGTGAATTTTCTTTCAAATATAGAAGAAAATTTGATTCAATTATGAATCTGTCATAAATGATTTAGAAAAATCTTACATTTGAGTGCACAATCTATTGTGTTGCTATCAACTCCTTATAACTTAATCTCTCATCCGAATTAATTACTCCGCTGCGAAGTCTCCTGACTTCGTACCCGTTGCCATATTCCGTAGAGAATAGTTTTTAATTTTCTTTGTGGCTTATTGGAGTGTGTACGAAGTCGGGAGACTTCGCACAGCAGTCGCGACATTTAAGAATGAAGACATCGGAGAGCTGGGGAAGCGGGACTGTATTACAAATTATTTTTAAAGGCCAATTTTTTCTGTTTAATTTGAAATACAGCTTCCCATGCTAGGAGGGAAGAAATTGCATGACTGTATAAAGAGATTTCAATTGCTTTCCATCCTAAGTTTAAATTCAATACTATAATTACTGATAAAATTCCAATCGACGTAATGAAAAAAGCGGATATAAAATTATAGAATTTGTTAGGGAATTTTAAAAGAATGAAAGCAAAAAATACATTTATAAAAAACAACAATGTCAAGATTACATAAAACCAGTAATCATCATACGTCATGAAAATCTTCTGACTAATTCCTGGAATAAAAAGGTATATAATAGACAGCATTAGATATATAAATAATCTTTTTAGCATAAGTTTTGGGTTCGCATAGTTCTATTTTTTTTTGTGGCTTATTGGAGTGTGTACGAAGTCGGGAGACTTCGCACAGCAGTTGCGACATTTAAGATGAAGACATCGGAGAGCCGGAGATGTTCTTTATTTTTTTAAGATTTGGTTTTTATCGCTCTTATTAGTTCCTTATTACGTTTATCAGCTCTTGAATTTTGTAAAGAAATAACGGCCCAAATTGCTGCGGGAATCCAGCCAATTAAAGTTATTTGCAAGATTAGACAAATAATTGAAGTTACTATTTTTCCTCTCAAAAAGAAAGAAACACAGGGAAAGAAAATTGCAATTAATGTCATCATTTTTTTGTTTTTGTAAATATAAAAAAAAAATCACATGATTTTTTGCAGGGCTAGTTTTCAGAATCCAATTGCGGTTTTAGAAGTTCAATAGCCTGCTGTGCGAAGTCTCCCGACTTCGTACCCGCTGCTATATTCCGTTTAGAATAGTTTTGTATTAAATAAAAAAATAACAAGATAATTGCTTCAAAAAATACTCCTAAAAAGATTAAAATAATTATATTCGTTCTTCTTAATTTAACTATAAACCACTATAAATGAGTATAAAACAAGCAGCTACTATAGCCGAAGTCATTCAGTTACTGGATGAAATAATAGAAAAATCAAAACTAGAGCAAAGCGCTATAGGTTTGTTTGCGATTCTATACCGTGAAGTTACTGTAAAAGTAAAAGAAGGTATTCGCGATGGTTCTTTTCAGAATGGTGAACGAATGGAAAAACTGGATGTCATTTTTGCCAATCGGTATTTAAAAGCGTATTATCAATATCAGGCCAAAGAAAAACCATCTGAATGTTGGGGATTTGCTTTTGAACAGGCAGAAAAATTTTGGCCGATAGTGCTGCAGCATTTACTGTTGGGAATTAACGCACATGTGAACCTTGATTTAGGAATCGCTTCAGCCCAGGTCAGCACGGTAGAAGATATCGGGGACTTAAAATCCGATTTCGATCAGATAAACGCCATTCTTAGCAATTTGGTAGGCGGTGTCGAAAAATGCTTAATCAAAATTTGGCCAACGCTCACCATGATACTAAAATGGACCGGCAAAATGGACACCTTCTTTATTGATTTTAGCATGCAAACCGCAAGAGATGGCGCCTGGAAATTCGCCAATGAATTTGTGGCCGTTCCCGAAAATCAAATAGAGGCCTGTATACAGCTAAGAGATCAACGAATCACAGAAATTGCCCGACTAGTGTCAAACCCCGGATATTTTGTGAGTGCCGTTTTCAAGTTCATTCGCTTATTCGAAAGAGGAACTGTCGCCCAAAAAATAATGGATATGCAGATCATGGAAGAAAAAAATATGGAATGTGTGGCTACCTAATTTCAAAAGATAGCTTTGTCTTTTAGGTATTTTATGCTCAAATCTGTCTTGCAAAGTCTTTTGCTGTGGGAAGTCCTCGACTTTGCATAGCAATCCTGACATTTAAGAAGGAACACTTCAGAGATTTGGGTTTCTCAAATTTCTGTGTGAAAACGAAAATAAAAATCAACTTTCACACCACTTTCGTGTGAAAGTGAAAATAAAAAGTAAGTTTCACACAACTTCTGTGTGAAAATGAAAATAAAAATCAACTTTCACACAAGTTTTGCCTGGCGCATTGAGGCAAACTTCCAAAAAGATCAGATAGAAGAAAAAATAAGCAGATGTAGTAAATTATGTACGAAAAAATGTACTTTTGTTTCCTCCCTAACAAGCAAACAAATAGTATCGTACCAAAACAATCTTGTTTTGGGGCGGGTATTATTTTTTAAAAGAATTTTAAATATCTTTGAATTATGAGTACAGCAACAAAACCAAATCACATAGGGCGAAAAATCAGCCGTATTCGTGAGCTAAAAGACATGAAACAGGAAGCCTTAGCGCAGGCTTTAGGAACCAATCAGCAGGCCGTTTCTATTATGGAAAACAGCGAGACTATTGATGAAGAAAAATTAATTGAAGTAGCTAAGGCTCTTGGTGTAAGTGTAGAAGCCATTAAAAACTTTTCGGAAGAAGCTGTTTTTAATATTATTGGGAATACTTTTGAAGATAATGGCTCAATTACTACAGGTAATTACCATTGTACTTTCAATCCTCTTGATAAAGTGATTGAATTGTACGAACGTTTGATTCAGGCTGAAAAAGAACTGGTGAAAGCCGAGAAAGAAAAGGTCGAGTATTTAGAAAGAGTATTGAAAGAAAAGTAATAGTCTCGAAAGACAGTTTTTATAACATTGTTCAGAAGTCATGGAGAAAGATTTACAAAAATATGTTGAAACTTTTTTGACCACAGAGCTAAAAGAAATTCTCCATTCTAATCGACACAAAAATACAAGTGAGTTAAATGAATTTGAAAAAGCAATTATTTATAATTATTCTGATATTGGTTATGAATCTTTGAATGAAACTTTAAGAGATGGAAAAGACTTACCTGAATTTGGAAAATATATAAACTATGCTCTTAAAAAGTTACCGGACTATAAATTGCTTTGTTACCGTTCAATAAGAGTTAGTAAGTCTAAATTACAGAAATATTATGATGCTTTTACAAATAACTCAATTATAATAGAAAAGAGCTTTTTATCTTGCAGTAAGTCAAGATTCGTAGCTTCAGGTTTTAGCAGTAGTCCAATATTCATAATTTCTTCTAAAAGAGGAAAAGAGATAGAAAAAATTGCTAAATTTGGTATAGACAATGGAGAAAATGAAAGAGAAGTGCTATTTATGTCAGGTTCAAAATTTAAAGTTATGGATATTACAGAAGAAGCAGATAAAACGATTAGAATAACACTAGAAGAAGTTTGATATGGATTTGGTAAAAGAATATAACGAAAAATCACATTTCAAAAGTGCAAATGATATTTTTGAAGTTTTGGCAGAAGTTCTTATGTCAGGAACCATAAGATCTGAATATAAAAATCCTCACACCATTGAAAATAAGGAGGAATTTAATTCTCTTATGATAAAATTTCTGGAGGATATTTTGTCTAATGATCTAGCTAATACTAAGAAAAGAAAACTGTCTGTAATAAATTTATTAGACGAATTCAATTACAGAAATGAAATACTTCATTTAATGGCAGTTAAAAACACCTCAAAAGTTAATGAGCTTGAAAAAACATCTGAGAGAATGGGACGAAAATTTATGTCGTCTGTAAAAGAATAATATTTTACCCGTTGTGTCCACGAGCTTCCCGCTTGTACTGACACTGGATAATTTTATAGTAAGAATGCACAAATGCCTTAAAAAAACATTTGTGCATTTTTTGTTTTAATTGCCAGTTACTTTTACGCTCACAATATTGAGTAGAACCACATTATATTGTTGTGGCAAATTTTATTTTTATTTTTGTTTTGCCACAAAAGTTGTGGCAATTTCAATTTTATTTTTCTTTTTGCCACAAAAAAAGCGTGGCAAAGTTTAATTTTATTTTCAGTTTGCCACAAAAATATATTAGCTCGTGATTACATTTTTAATGTTGTGACAATTTTAGTTTTGTTTTTTATTTTGTCACAAAAAAGTGTGACAAATTTGAAATTAATTTTTGTTTTGTCACAGAAAGTGTGACAAAATTAATTTTTGTTTTCATTTTGTCACAAGAAAACAGGTGTGCTAAAATGTTTATAGTAGGAGGGGAGTGGTTGAAAAATATGCACTTTGGAAAGTAGGGTACAAAAGGATGCTGTGCGAAGTCTCCGGACTTCGTACCCGTTGCTATATTCCGTATAGAATAGTTTTTACTTTTCTTTGTGGATTATGGGAGTGGGTGCGAAATTTTAATAGGGAACACTTCAGAGAGGTAGAAAATTACGAAGCCAAAACTTTTAATTTTTGCTGTTCGAACTCTTCTTGAGATAAAACACCAGAATCTAACAGATCTTTTAGTTTTTGTAAACTATTTAATTTTTCATTAAAATCATTCTTTTGTAAATGGGATGGGCTTTCTTCTTTTGAATAGGGATTATTGTTTACTACAATTGTTTGAGGTTCGTTATTTGTTGTGCAGGCCCATACTAATGAAACTATCCAACCTATGAATGTCCAACCCAAAAAGAAATTTAATATTATTATTGCAGTACGATTAGTTTTCTTTCGACTCAGTGCAATAAATGATGGTAAAAAGTAAAGTGCTAAAAAAGGAATTGCAATTATAAGTAATTCTGGTGCTCCAATTCTTCCCATAATGTTTGTTTTGATTAGTTGGTATTTTTCATTTTAGTGATTGTCTATGTAATTTTTTTGGACAACTTAATATGTGTGCTGTGCGAAGTCTCTTGACTTCGTACCCGTTGCTATATTCCGTACAGAATAGTTTTTACTTTTCTTTCTGGCTTATTGGATTGGGTACGAAGTCGGGAGACTTCGCACAGCAGTCGCGACATTAAGAATGAAGGCTTCGGAAAGCTGAGGATCAATTATTTTAAATCTATTTTATTTAATTCTGCATTTAGTGATTTGCCATAATTTGAAAAATCTAAACCTAAATCTGTGATGACTATTTCTTTCCCGACAGGTCTGACTATTCGATCATCAACTAATTTATTAATAAACTTTGTTGTTAATTTTAGCATTTCAACACTTTCAAAACTCTTTCTATTAATAAATTTATTTAAATTTGCTTTATGTAACTCTGATAACGTTTTATAAATTTCTCCGAATAATTTGTAATTCTGTTTTTTATCATTCTTTTCCATTTTATACATATTCTCAATTTCTTCTATTTTAGTTTTTAGATCGGTAATGATATTATTACTTTGTTTTAATTTTTCTGTTAGATCTTTTAATTGTAAATCATTATTACTTTTTAACTCATTATTTAAATCTTCTAAACTTCTAATTTGATCAAGCATTTCTTGCTTATCTTTACTTCTCGACAACTTATCTTGGAGAGCTAATTCTTTATCGGCTAATTGAATTTTTAATTCTAAAGTATTGTCTTTAGTATCATAAATTTGTTTTCTTCTTGCATTTTTCACTGAAACCAATCGGTCATCAATCCATTTCATTAAATAAGGAACACCTATACTATAAAATAGTGAAATTACGAAAGGCCACAAGTATGAAAAAAAAACTAAATATTCATGATTAATTACGATGATCCTATCTTCAATTGTTGCTGTAGAAAAAAATAAAACTGCTAGCACTCTCCAATTATAAAAGAAAAAAGCAATCATAAAAGAACCTACAATAGGAGTTTTAAGTCTTTCTTTTGATGAATCTAGTAGATTCTTGATCAAATCAGGAAATGTCATAACTTTTTTTTTAAATAAAAATAAGAAAAAAACAATGATTTTAAATTGTGTAAAAACATGTGTGAATTAATGTTTTTATTCAGCTAATTGTCTCTCTTGCAAATACTGCGGGTCTAGAATTCTGAGGAGTCATCAATACTGGCCACCAAAATTCTGCATCTCTCCAGCCATTTTGTTTAAGACCATTTTGTTTAAGAATAATCAAACAAGCTGTTTCGCTTGCAATATTTTTTGCAATTCTTCTGTCTGTATTACCGTCATCAGGAGCATCTGAAAATGTTAGGCCATTATTTTTTTTCCGACTCAGATTTCTATTTGTTTGTACATAGCAATAAATTTTTCCTTCCAAATCTTTATTTAGGATATTTGCTTGAAGTCTTCTAAATATTGCCTTGAATGTTATATAATCCCATTCGATACCTTTATTTTCATGTCTCTCTCCATATTCAAATGTTGAATTTATTAAATCAATCACTTTGTAAACTTTTTCAATCTCTAATAAAAATGGTTGTTGGAAATTTCCATTTGAAGCTTCACTTAAAATATTATCAATTTCAGCAATTGTATTTTGAATATGAGTTTTGGATTTTGTTTGAAATCCTATAGGAAGAAATCGAGAATGGGGGCTTATAGTTTGTGTTGATGTAATAAGGATTTTATTTGGGGCACATGGTCTAATTATTCCTTGAGCATCTCTTTCCACAAATACTACACTATTGTCACCATTATGAATGCCGTCTTCAAAAGCATTGCGCAAGGCTGAATCAAACTCGTGCATAGAGAGCAAAGCATTATATATTCTATTTGAGGTATAAAGCCTCGTAACCGACATATCTTTTGAACTTCTTGCGCCATACATTCTAGAATGTTGTAGAACAGTATCTTGTTGAAATGTATTTGGATTTCTTCCATAGAAAAAACCTATTAAATTGTCAATGGTAATGCCTCTATCAAGTATTTGTCCACCAATAAAAATGTTGAATGGATTATCGAGTCTCAATTGTCCATTTCTATCTAATAAAGCAGTAATCTGATTTTCAGAATTAATTTTTGTAACACCGACATATTTATTATTTAATACTTCAATAACTTTTGTAGAAACTTCTTTAAGAGTTAAGGAATTATCTCCATTCATGGCAATTGATTCAGCTAAATCCAAATAAGATATTTTGATTAAATCCTTTAATTCTTTGCTATTAGAGGATGCTAATTCGGTAAGACTAAATAATAAGGCTTCGACAAGCTCAATTTGCCATTGATGTATACTTTTTGTTGTAGCTGTATGAATAATAAAGCTGCATTTATATTTTTTTTGATTTAATTCATTTTGTAGAATTCGAATTGTACCTCCAACTAGAAAATTTATAATTGCAGTTCGAAACACAAAAAGATTAGGTGTCGAGATAATATTGTTTATGTATCTTTGGTCTCTTCTATTTAAAACTTCAATCTCATTATCAGGGACTCTGATATAAAGTTTAGAATAAGGAGATTCTATATTTTGTGATTCTTCAAAATATTGTTGTCCACCAATATAGGCGTCGTGAATTGGAACCAAAGATGTAAAAGCAGGTTTTATCGGTTCAAATATATCGCTATTTAATTCTAATTCTCCTTGGGGTTGCAAATAAAGTGAATAAGGAGTAGCGGTTACTTGTAAAAAGCTGTAATTGTTTTCAAATCCTTGTCTTATCAAACTAATTTTTTGTGCTAGCACATTTAGAGAAATTCCACTTTGAGTATTTTGGTCTCTTTTAAATCCAACGCTTGCAAAATCTGCTTCATCGTCTACGAATAAAACCTTCTTTTGAGCTAAATCAGGGTTATTAACAAATAGATTTACTAGGTGATCAAGATTATTTGTTTCTTTCTTTACTATAAAAATTAAGTTCTGTTGTTTTATATATGGAGTTAATGGCGGTAAACTCATAATGTCATAAACTTTTAATTCATCATTTTCAATGAATTGAAAAAAGTCATTGTCGAGACGTTTTATGGTTTGCTCGGCAAGTGCCTTAGTCCCCTTGGTGAATATGACGCAAATATTATAACCTCTGTCAAAAGCTAGTGCAATAATTCCAATAAATGTCCTTGTTTTTCCACTTTGAATTTTCCCAAGTAACATTCCAGGATCATTAAAATTTGTTCTTCTTTTTGTTAATTCATCAACTGTTTTCTCAATGCATTCTTGTAAATCAGTTGAGTAATCTTTTGATACTATAAAAGTATTATACATTTGACTCATAATTATTTGAATTTATTTATGCTGACACCTTGTTGAGCGAAGTCACGCGACTTCATACTTACAACTACCCGAAGTCGGGTTACCTCGCAAAGTGAGCGGGTTTTAAAAGTAACATTTTGAATAGTTCGTATTAGAATATATTTTTATTTGTTGTCTTCTATTCCGTCCCAACAATATTCTCTAACACGTCCAGGTTTTCTTGTGTTGAATGAGCGTTTATCTTCATTAATTACTCTTTTTAGTAACCATCCTGCATCTTTACCAGCTTGTTCAACATCTTTTGATTTTTCATATAATATGTACATTGGAGTACCTTCCCAATAAAAATTATCACCACCTAATAAATCGCGTGCAGCAAACCATTCACCTTTTCTATTTTTGCTCCAGGAATAAACAGCTCCTTGTAAATAGTCCATGATCCTTCTTTTTTCTTCTACTGAAATTCCATGAACTTCATTAATTTGAGATTTCTCTAATAACATATTTTGTTTTACATATTTCCTGCTCTAATAGCTTTACAGGTCTTGCTTACAACTCTAATTATAAAAACAAACATCGTATTAAATTTAAACTAATGACCGAGTAGAAATACCTGATTTTAGTGAGAATACTTTTTGCTAAAAGTAAATTCCTTTCATTAAATGCTTTTACGGAAATCCATAAAAGCCAACTCAAAACAAAAAAAAACTTAGTTCCTGATAGAAGTGACAATAAAAAAATGCGCAAAAAGTCAGAAAAACTTTTGCGCATTTTTATTCTATAAACTAACAAATTTCAGTTACTCGATTTCCTTTGTCAACATCTTAAATTGTAATTTGAAGCTTTCCAGTTTAATTAAGTAGAATATAGAAAACAATAACACCCAGGCAATAAATGTCAGAAGTAAACTGTTTAAATTGTAATTTATAAAAGTGGCATATTGGCAAAAAAAGCCAAAAAAGATAAGGAGAATAAAATTATACAAAATGGCATTTTTTAAACTCATTTTAATACAGCCCGTTAGAAAATTCCAATTGACAAGATCGTCAGAGATTATAATTTTTGAGGAATTTGATAAATCAATGACAACATTTTGAGAAAATTCAAGGGATACAACAATAATCTGATTTTTCACTTTGTATTTGTAATTATGCTCCTCTAAGATTTTTATGATTTTATTAAGTTCCATCTTTAGATTTATTTTGGTTCTGTTTTTTTTACTATTAATTATAGGCCTATTTTCTAATTAGAAATTCAAAAATATACAATTTGTAAGTAAAGTATTAGTCGATAATCGGTTATTTGTAAGTCGAAATTCGGTTCAATCTGTTTCAGACTTTTAATTATATCGTGATTGCATTGCAATGTTTTAAGATGTTTAGGGTATTGCTGCGACGTGTGGAGAATTCATACAACAGGGAATAGTAACGATCCTATTTCAAAAACTGTTTTGTATTTAAATGAATAAAAAAACTGCCCAAAATATTTTTCAACTTTGAGCAGTTTGCATTAACTATGCTTTAATTTAGGTGAGATTGGTTTGTTTTGAGGTGTTTTATAATTTTTTCCATTTTCCTGTTCCGCCACCACCAATAGCCCCTGCACCAATGGCAGGGCCAACAAAACTCCCTACAATTTGTCCGTTGTATATCCAGAATACCTGAAGAATCCCACCTCCATACGAGGCTGTAAAAACTTCGAAACCCATTTTAAGATCCCCGGGAGAATTCCAGTTATCACCCCATGGACCACCGCCTCCGGCAGTTACTCCTGCAGCGCCAAATCCCCAAAAACTAGTATCAAATTGGTAGTCGCCGTCCTTGAATGTAATTATAGCATTAATACGTCCATAGACCACTCCAAATTTTACATCAACGCTACCACCATACCACGGATTTTCAAGACTTTCATCAGGTTCCGGAATAGCATTTAGTTGTTTTTCTTCAAATTCGGCAATCTTATTCGGCAGCTCTTCTGAAGAAACCCCCAAAAGGGATTCATGAAAACGACGGTACTTCTCGAATTCTCTTTGCTGCGACACCTCAGCTCTTGATTTGTACGGAGCAATACTTTTAACACCTTCTTTGTAATTCATAATAAATAATTTAAGATTTTCCTACTCTATTATCAATAGGCTTTTCGGATTCCGCCTTATAATAATTTGTAATTATGAAATATCATGTAAGTTTACTATTACTTAGTTTAAGTGGGAATAATTAAAAAAGAGGAGGCGTAAAAATTGGATTGTAGGTTCTTCCTGGCTTAAATTTGGAATTCAAAAATAAGAAAAATTGTATTATAATTTGCTTTTTTATTATTTTATTTTTTTTAATGTGTTGTATTGTAGTGAGTTGTGTTTTTAATGCGCTTTTTTTTGTAAATGTATAAATGTTTCAATGTAAGGAGCAAAAAATGGTATTTTGGCAAATAGAATGTAACTTTTTCAAAATTTAAATACCCTATCTCTGAAACTCGGAAACAGCTCCTAAAAACACAAAAAATCAATACTAGAATTTTAAACAAAAATTTCGTAAATTTGCACTCCAATAAAAGGAATTAGAAAATGTTAGATAGACTTCAAATAGTAAAACAACGTTTCGACGAGATTTCGGACTTAATTATCCAGCCGGATGTTATTTCGGATCAGAAACGTTATGTACAATTGAATCAAGAGTACAAAAACCTGAAAGCATTGGCTGAAAAGCGTGATGAATACGTGCTTTTGATGGCTAATATAGATGAGGCAAACGAAATTATTGCAGACGGAAGTGATGCAGACATGACCGAAATGGCCAAAATGCAGCTGGATGAAGCAAAAGAAAGATTGCCGGAACTTGAGGAAGAAATCAAGTTTATGCTGATCCCAAAAGATCCTGAAGATGCCAAAAACGTAATGGTCGAGATTCGCGCCGGAACGGGTGGGGATGAAGCGAGTATCTTTGCAGGCGATCTTTTCAGAATGTATACCAAATATTGCGAAAACCAGGGTTGGAGAACTTCGGTAGTAGATATGAACGAAGGAACTTCGGGAGGTTTCAAAGAGGTAATCTTTGAAGTTTCGGGTGAAGATGTATACGGAACTTTGAAGTTTGAAGCAGGAGTACACCGTGTACAACGTGTACCTCAGACCGAAACTCAGGGTCGTGTGCATACCTCGGCAGCAACGGTAATGGTTTTACCGGAAGCGGAAGAGTTTGATGTACAGATTGATATGAACGATGTTCGTGTAGATTTCTTCTGTTCGTCAGGACCTGGAGGACAATCGGTTAATACCACGAAATCTGCGGTACGTTTAACGCACATTCCAACAGGATTGGTGGCTCAATGTCAGGATCAGAAATCACAACACAAAAACAAAGATAAGGCGCTAAACGTTTTACGTTCGCGTCTATACGAACAGGAATTGGCCAAGAAAGAAGCTGAAGATGCTACGAAACGTACATCGCAGGTAAGCTCCGGTGACCGTTCGGCTAAGATTCGTACCTATAACTACGCTCAGGGTCGTGTAACCGATCACAGAGTTGGTCTGACACTTTACGATCTTGGTAACATTATGAATGGTGATATCCAGAAAATTGTTGCCGAGTTACAACTGGTAAACAATATGGAGAAACTGAAGGAAGCGTCAGAGGTTTTTTAATTTGAGGTGCTGAGGTACTGAGTGGCTAAGGCCCTAAGGTTTTTTAGGTTCAGAGGTGCAAAGGGACAAAGGTTCAAAGGTTTTAAATAAAAAAAGAGAGAGATTATTTCACAAATGAAATAATCTCTCTCTTTTTTTATTTAGTCGCAGTCGCAGTCGCAGTCGCAGTCGCAGTCGCAGTCGCAGTCGCAGTCGCAGTCGCAGTCGCAGTCGCAGTCGCAGTTGCAGTCGCAGCATTTAAGGCTTTGTTCCTTTGAACCTTTGCAACTTTGCACCTCTGAGCTTAAAAACCTCAGAACCTTAGCTACTCAGAACCTCAGCACCTTAAAAAATAAAAAAGAGACCGCTTCGAATGAAACAATCTCTTTTTCTTTTTCCTTAAAATACCTTTGCACCTATTTACCTTTGCGACTTTTAGCCTTTAAAAAACTTAGAAGCTTAGTATCTCAGTACCTGAGTACCTTTAAAGAAAAAATATATAGTGAAGGATATTAACTGTTTAACCGTTTGTTTATAAAACGTATAAAGCAAGTTAGATACCTAAAAATACTCTCGTAAATTCAAAACATTTATATAGGTTAGAGTACATGTACACACCGTTTTTTAATACTATTTCGCTTAACTTTTCCATAATACATAAATTTAAGTTTAGACAATACTCTTGTTATGATTCGTGTTGTGATGATGCTTCTTCTTGTGAAGCCTCATGATGTGGTTTGGAAACTAAATTGGTAACAACGAGCTGTAAAACAGATCCCAGAATACCTTTGAACATATTATCACTTTTTCCGACTATAAATCTTTTCGCCAGATATCCAATTCCGATACTCATTGCAGATTGCGCCAGATGACTTTTAAAACCAACGGTTTCGTTGATTTCTTCAACAGTGTTTCGGATCAGATTAAGAGGTTTCAGATTTTGTTTTATATCTTCGATCTCATCCTTTATCGCACACCATTCTTCCGTCTGTCGATTTTCCAATAGCTGAATCCTCTGATTTAATGTATCAATATTGTAAACAGTTTCCATAACAGTCTTTTTTAATTATCAATTAATTTAAATCAGTATTGATTTCTTTTTTAGTTTCTTCCTTTAAAATGCTGGAAATAATCATATTTCCAATTGGTGTTTTTATAAGACTGTATTGCGCTTTATGAATTATAATGGCTACAATCAGATAAAACAGGGCTATTACAAAAAAACCGTAATAATACTCACCGAGTTCTTTTCCAATCCATAAACTAAGTCCGATATTCAGAAACAAGGTAAAAAATGCAACAACAGCTCCAACCGCTATTCTAGATGTTACTGTTGACAAAGCATCAGCAGCAGCCGATATAGTTTTAAGTTTAATTAACTCTAAACTTGTCTTGGCATAATCTTCTGCTTTTTCATAAAGATTCAGGTTCTCGTTTGTTGTTGCATTTGTTTCCATGATAAAGGTATTTTAGGATTTAAAAATCTCACTTTTTAGTAGTTCGTTTTTACAGTTTTTGCTTCATCTTTAATAGTATTGAAGTCTTCTTTTGCAGCATTGAATTTAGCTTTTCCTTCTTCGATAATATCTTTACCGTTTGAAGTAATTGTGCTGATAATTCCGTCAACTTTTGTTTTTAGGTTATCTCCGTAATCTTTAGATTTATCTGAGATTTTTTTTCTTGTATTTGAACCTTTGTCCGGTGCAAATAAAACTCCTAAAAATGCTCCCGCCGCTGCGGCTCCTAAAATTCCTAAAATTGTGCTACTAGTTTTCATAATATTTGATTTAATGGATTAATATAATTGATTTAATAATTGTGTTTTTTTAAATGTCACGACCTTTGATTAGTCTGAATAAAATTGCAATAACTGCAATGACCAATAAGATGTGGATAATGCTTCCAAGGCTGTATACGAAGAACCCAAGGGCCCAAAGAATTACCAGGATTACTGCAACTGTGTATAATAAATTTGACATGGTGTTATTATTTATGGTTAATGATTAATTTTTATCTCTTAGTTTAATTTATACGATAAGTATACCGTTAAATTGCTGTTTTTTGCATCCGGGAATGTATAGGTAGTTCCTAAAACTGTTCTTTCTTTACCTACTGTTGTTAAACCGTAGTTGTAACGTACACCAATACTTACCGGGCTGAAATCAACACCAATACCTGCAGCTATACCTGCGTCAAATTTGTTAAGATCATCAGTATCTATATCCTGATTACCTTCGAAATCCCCGCTTCCTGTTACTTTAGAACTTACCAGGTACGATGCATAACCACCAGCCTGAATGTTAAAGTTTTTAGTCACATTTACTCTTACTAATAAAGGAAGTTCTACATAATTTAATTTGAATTTTGCATTTCCTTCTGCGAAAGCATTATTGTATTTTAACTCAGAACCTTTGGTTGTAAATAAAAGTTCCGGCTGAATGGCGATAAAATCAGATATTGGTAATGTAGCATATACACCGGCATTAAAACCATATAATACATTGTTGTCATCAGGACCGTTGTTGTCATCGTACAGGTTTGACATGTTGAAACCACCTTTTACACCAAATTCTGTGGTTACATTTTCACTTTGTGCATGTAGTGCTCCAAATGTAGCAGTCATAAAAAGTGTTACGGCGAATAATAATTTTGATTGAATTTTCATAATTTTTTAAATAATTTAGTTAATAATGGGCATTACGGGCTTTTAATTAATTTGTTCTCTAATTTGTGCTGCTTCTCTAAGCAGCTGGTAACTCTCAGGCAAATACTGTAATACCAATTTTAAAATCAACTTATCATTTGTGTCTCTGGAAATCGATTCGAATAACTTAATTTGTTCAGCTAATGATTCTGCAACAGAATTGACATAAGCTTTGTTGAAATTATTGTCATTTTTATCCATTTGTTGATATAAATCCTCTTTAGTATAAGCATTCATACCTGCAACAACCACGAGCCTGTTATTGGCCATTTTAGTTACATCCTGTAACAAAAGATTTTGCTGATTTACTAATCTCTTACTTATTTCCCCGATCTTACTTTCTGAACTTTCCTGCTGGGCAATCTGACTTTTCGCAATAATGGACTTACTTATATTTGCCGTCGCAATTAAAAAATAAGCTTCACTATGTTCTTTGTCACTTTTTATAAAAACTTCATCTTTTAAGCTGGTTTCTATCGGATTATTTTCTCTGCATGATGTCATGCATATTATAATGATCAATAAAAAAAGAACTCTCAGAAATTTTGTTTTTACTATGGGTCTTGCTTCCATCAATTACTTCATAAAGTATTACAATACAAAGATGCTAACGAAATGAATATTTTACTTTACAGCATAAAAAAGAAACGTTATATAATTCCCATAATGGATTTATATAACGTTTTAAGAGGTGTTTTTTTGTAAGATTTAATCAGGAAGGAAAACGGTGAATTCCGAGCCTTCATTGGGTATGCTGTCAGCTATAATGTAGCCTTTGTGGTTGTCGGTTATTTTTTTGCAGATCGCTAAACCAATTCCTGTTCCCGGGTAATCTGTTTTGGAATGCAGACGCTGAAAAAGGACAAAAATGGTTTCTTTAAATTGCGGGTCAAAACCCATTCCGTTATCTTTAAAAGTGATCTTATGGTATTTTCTGGTATTCTGATCCAGTACACCGGGATAATCGCAAGAATTGATTTTTTCGCTTTCAATATGAATTTCAGGAATGGTATCCGGACGGCTGTATTTTAGGGAATTTCCGATCAGGTTTATAAAAAGCTGCTCGATCTGATATGGAATTACAGACAGCTTTGGTAATTTAGAAACGGTGATGACCGCTTTTTTCTCATCAATAATTTCCAGTAATTCCGATTTGGCATTTTCAGCCAGTTCATTCAGATTAGATTTGATGAATTCTTTTTTGGTGGTATTGGTTCTGGAAAACAAAAGCAGATCGTCAATTAAAACCCGCATTCTTTTGGCCGATACTTCAATTTTATAAAGATAATCCCTTGCGCTGTCAGAAAGCTTTGCTTTCTCGGCTTCGGGAATTCTGGAAATGAAGGTTTGTATTTTTCGCAGCGGTTCCTGTAAATCGTGGCTGGCGACGTGATTGAAGGAGGCCAGTTCTTTATTGCTTTTTTCCAGTTCGTCGTTACGTTCCTGAAGTTCTATATTTAATAAATGTTCATCAGTAATGTCAAAATTGATTCCGAGTAAAATATTGCCTCCCTGCTGATCGGTTAATAATTTTCCGGTTGATTTAAAATAGCGTATTTCGCGATCGGCACGTAAAACCTTATAATAAATAAAGGGCAGTTGTTTTTTATTTAAAATATCTTCCATTGAGGCGGCAATCGCTTCTTTGTCGTCAGGATGCACAAAATCAAGAAAGGTTTCTTTTTTAGGAATAAAAGCATCCGGTCGTTCGCCAAGCAAACGGTACTGATTGTCAGAGTAATCAATTTTCTGGGTCTCTAAGTCCCATTGCCAGGTGCTGAATTTACCAATGGCTTCAGATTCAGACATTAATCGGGAGGAGATCAGTAGTTTTTTATTGAAAACCTTAAGGCGCTGAATGTCTTTACTGATTTGTCTGTACGCTAATAATATAAAAAGAAGGGCAGCCAGAAATAAGGAAATGGAGAAGACAGGGCTTAGTGAAATTTCCTGATCATAAATTTTCAGTCTTCTGTCCAGGTATTTTTTTTCAATATCATTCATTTTGTCTACCTGAAAACGAATGTTCTCCATCAGTATACGGCCACCAAACATATGATTGTCGAGTTTTCGCTTATCATATGTTTTGGGATCGCTGTATTTAAAGCAGTTTTCAAACGAAGTAAAACGCTGAATAATTAATTTGAATAATTTTCGAAGGTTTTCCTGTTGTACAGGATTATCTGCTGTAAGTTTTTTTAAAGTAATAAATGAAGTGTTAACCTTGTCGCGCGAATAAATGTACGGAGACAAAAAACGATTATTACGCGTTATGATATAACCGCGCTGTCCCGTTTCGGCATCTTTTATAGCAGACATTAATCTTTCTAACTGAATATTTATTTCATACGTATGCATGGCCAGCTTACTGGATGCATTCAGGTCCTGATTGTGTTTGTATGCAATAGAAGAAAGAAATAACAGAATGAAAACTGCGATTACAAAAATAACTCTCAATGAGTTTGAAGAATTAAACTTGGGGACCCACTTCATGGAATGTTATTATTTTAGACGCAACAAAAAATTATCCCGGTTAAGACCGGATGTATGATAATGCCAATTTAAAGTAACGACTTCATTAATAATTTTTTTCAGGGTATTAAAATCACTTGGTTTTTTGATATAAATATTGGCACCTTCAATAAAGGTGTCTTCTATATCTTCTTCTGAAGAGGAAGTAGAGTAAATAGCAATAATTATATTTTTAAGATGCTCGGTTTTTTTGATTTCGATCAAACATTCTTTACCTGTTTTTTTCGGCATATTTAAATCCAGAAATAAAATATCCGGTAATTTAATATCCGGTGTCATCAGGTGTTCCATGAGTTGAAGACCGTCATGAACAAATGTTACTTTGGTTTGAACTCTTACTTCTTCAAAGGCATCTTTAAAAAAAAGTCTGTCATCCTCATCGTCATCAGCGAGTAAAATGTGTAATGCGTTTTTTTGCATTGATCTTAGTGGTATTTAGGTTTTATTTTAAATTTTCTCTTCTCTTTTTAATAATCCTCTGAAAAGCCGACGGCGTTATTCCCGTCGTATTTTTAAATTGCGTACTCAAATGGGCCACACTCGAGTAGTTCAGTAAAAAAGCAATTTCGGTCAGACTCATTTCATTGACTAACATCAATTGTTTGGCTCTTTCTATTTTTTGCAAAATGATGAAATTTTCAATAGAAGAATAGGTTACCTCCGAAAAAACATTCGATAAATACCCATAACTATGATTTAATTTCTCTGCTAAAAACACAGAACTTTTAAAGTTATTATTATCATCCATATAAACAAGCTCAATGATAGCATCCTTGATTTTCTGGACTAAAACACTTTTTTGATTTTCAACGACTTCAAAACCAAAAGGAGCTAATGTACTTTTTAAATTATCAAGTCCTTCAACATCAAGGTTTTCATCCAATTCAATTTCACCAAAGCCAAGGGTGCTGAAATTTAAATTTTGTTCTTCCAGTTTTTCTTTTAAAAAAAGAGAACAAATCGTGTTTATATCGAACTTTATAAATAGTTTCATAGCATTAAAAATAGGGTTAAAGATAATTATTTTTTTTTTGGTTTCTGCGGCTTATAGATTTAATTAATATTTACAGGGTACGAAGTGATATTTGACTTAACCAAAAAAATACCGTCTAAGGTTAAAATTTAGACGGTATTTTGTGTGGGGTCAAAAAAGGTTTACAATTCTGATAACATTTGTTTGAACTCCTCTTTAGTTTTACCTAATTTTTGCTGAAGTTTTCCATACATTTCATCTTCTTTTCCTTCAGCATACATTAGATCATCATCTGTAAGATCTGCATATTTTTGTTTCAGTTTCCCTTTTAACTCGTTCCAGTTTCCTTTTATTTCTGTAGTATTCATGATATTTTGTTTTAATGATTAATAGTATTGTAAAGTTGCAAATTTATTCCTGATTGGCTTTTATATCAATTTTCAGGAATGTTGCATAATTCACATTCCGGGATTTTAGACCTGATAACGTCTCAGGATCCAGGCCATTTTTTCATGCTGCTGCAATAAGCCGGTAATGAAATCTGCAGAACCTATATCGTGATTGTCGGTTTCGAATACGGGAATAAAATCTCTGAATTCCGTAACCAGTTGTTCGTGGTTTTCCAGAAGCTCCTGCAACATGTGTTTTTGGGAGGCATATTCTTTAGGAGATTCTTTCAGGGTAGAGTTTTCAATAAACTCTTTCATTGTTCCGATTGTTTTTTCGCCCAGCTGACTGATGCGTTCGGCTACTTCATCAATGTTATTTTCTAAAATTCGGTATTGGTCTTCAAACAATTTATGCAGTTCCATGAAACTGTTTCCTGAAATATTCCAGTGAAACTTTCTGGTTTTTACATATAAGGTCATTTCGTTAGATAAAATCGTGGCTAATATCGTGGCACTTTTCTTTAAGTTTTTTGTTGTAATTCCAATATTTGGGCTCATAGTTGTTTGATTTACGGTTTCTTACAAAAATAGAGCAGAGGTCAGTTTTTTATCTTACATAATTTGTGAAAGATGTTACATGAATTCAATGTTACCGTAACATCTTAATGAATCATTTATTGTAGTTTTGCCGCAAATCAAACTAAAACCCCCTATTTGAATGAAAAAACAATTACTTCTTTTATTCCTTTTTACAACCACTTTTGCTGTAAAAGCACAATCGTATCTGGGTTATTTTCAGGACAATTATGCCGGTGTACAAAGTGTTCTTTTTAATCCGGCTTCTATAGCCGATTCCCGTTTTAAAACCGATATCAATATCTTTTCCGTAAGCGGATCGGTACAGAATGATTTGTACGGCGTTAATGTTTTTGATGTTTATAAAGACGGTTATGATTTGGACCGTGATGCTAAAAGAACGCCTTCTGATGCCAATAACGGCCGTGCCAATTTTGATATCATGGGACCTTCTTTTATGTTTAATATTGCTCCAAAACATACGCTGGCGGTATTTACAAGAGCCCGTTCTGTAAGCAATGTGAGAAACGTAAACGGATACCTTATTGATCAGGTGAAAAACGGACTGGATCAATCCGGAAATTTCAACTACAATGCCGGAAACGTAAACGGAGCTTCAAATACCTGGGGCGAACTTGGTATTTCGTATGCAGCCGTTCTGTACCAGAAGAACCAGCATTTCCTGAAAGGGGGTATAACAGCCAAGTATTTACAAGGCGGTGTAAACGGATATGTACAGGGAAAAGATGTTAAAGTAACCTATGTTGAAAATACAGCTAATCCTCAGGCTGGTATTGTGGCATCCAGCGGAGAAATTACAATAGGAGCAAGTCAGGATTTTGAAGCCAAAGAAGACTATGATTTTGATTCCGGTTCAAGAGGATTCGGTTTTGATTTCGGACTTGTTTACGAATGGCGACCGGATTACGACCAGTATGATACCAGCAGAGCAACACCTGCCGACAATAATTTCAGGGACTTAAACAAATACAAAGTTCGTTTTGGATTGTCTGTGACAGACATCGGATCTATCGATTACAGAAATGCAAAACAGGATACCTATAATGTAACCGGCGTTGTAACACAGCAAATGATAGATGATATCGATAATATATATGACTTTTTAAACGAGCATTATACCAAAACGTCTACTTCAAAAGGAGCAAAGACCAATTTGCCCACCGCGCTTCACGCCGATGTGGACTGGAATATGTACAACAAATTCTATCTGAATCTGAATGGAGATATCAATATGGTTTCTGCCAGTAAAGTTAACAGTTATGGTATTGCAGACCGTGTAAGCCTGACACCGCGTTACGAAAGCAGATGGTTTAGTTTTTATGTGCCGGTAACCTGGATGGAATATACCGGTATGCAGGTGGGTTCCGGAATTCGTGCGGGAGTATTCTTTATTGGTTCGGGTTCTATTCTTAGTAATGTAGTTTCCAAAGAGTCAAAAGGAGCAGATTTCCATGTAGGAATGAAGATTCCCGTATATGAAAAGAAATTTAAAGATACCGACGAAGACGGCGTTATTGACAAAGAGGATGCCTGCAGAAAAGTAGCCGGACCGGCAGAAAATAACGGTTGCCCGTGGCCGGATACCGATGGCGATAAAGTTTTTGATAAAGACGATGCCTGCCCGGACACCAAGGGCCCGGCAGAAAATAAAGGTTGTCCGTGGAAAGATACTGACGGAGATACTTTATTAGACAATGTTGATGCCTGTCCTGCAGTAGCGGGTCCGGTAGAAAACAAAGGCTGTCCTTGGCCGGATACCGATAAAGACGGCGTTCTGGATAAAGACGATGCGTGTATTGATGTTCCGGGTCTGGCAGAAAACAAAGGCTGTCCGATTTTAGATACAGATAAAGATGGTCTTAATGATAAAGAAGATGATTGTCCTTTATTGGCAGGTCCGATAGCGAATAAAGGCTGTCCGGAAGTTTCGAAAGCGACTTTAGAGCAATTGCGTGTAGAGGCAAAATCGATCTTTTTTACCACCGGTAAAGCTACTCTTAATGCTGCCAGAAAAGAAGAAACATCAGGAAGACTGGACGCTATCAAAGAGATATTGAAAAATTATCCAAATGCTAAATTTGCCATTAACGGTCATACGGATAATGTAGGAAATGCAAAAGCCAATCAGAAATTATCAGAAGCCAGAGCAAAAGTAATCATGGATCTTTTGATTGAAAAAGGCGTAAATCCTGCTAATTTAACATCTCAGGGATTTGGAGCTACAAAACCGGTGAAGTCAAACAAAACTGCTTCAGGAAGAGCTGAAAACAGAAGAACCGAAATTGTTTATTTAGGGAATCTGTAAGTGATACAGAATATAATACCAAAAAGCCATTCTTAATTGAGTGGCTTTTTTTATTTTTGCATACTTCTAAAAAAGAACTGCTTCTTACCAATTAGAAGGACTAAAAAATCAAGAATGACTACACAACAACTACACGAACAAATTCTTCTGAAAAAATCATTTTTATGCGTTGGATTAGATCCTGATTTAACGAAGATTCCACCTCACTTATTAGAAACCGAAGATCCGATTTTCGAATTCAATAAAGCCATAATCGATGCGACACACGATTTGACGGTGGGATACAAACCTAACACAGCTTTTTTTGAAGCGTATGGTATAAAAGGATGGCTTTCGCTTCAGAAAACGATTAATTACATCAACGAAAAGCACCCCGATATTTTTACCATTGCCGATGCCAAACGCGGCGATATCGGAAACACTTCCAGCATGTACGCCAAAGCTTTTTTTGAAGATTTAAATTTTGACAGTGTAACCGTTGCACCTTATATGGGAAAAGATTCTGTGGAACCTTTTCTGGCTTTCGAAAATAAACACACCATCATGCTGGCTTTGACTTCTAATGAAGGTGCTTTCGATTTCCAAACCCTGACTACAAACGGAAAAGAATTGTACAAACAGGTGCTGGAAACGTCCAAAACATGGAAAAACAGCGAAAACCTGATGTACGTGGTAGGGGCAACCAAAGCAGAATATTTTGCAGACATCAGGAAAATTGTTCCGGACAGCTTCTTACTGGTTCCCGGAATCGGCGCTCAGGGCGGAAGTTTGTCTGAAGTTTGCCAATACGGAATGAATGATAAAATTGGTCTTCTGGTCAATTCTGCCAGAGCGATTATCTACGCTTCCAATGGAACTGATTTTGCGGAGAAAGCACGAGAAGAAGCGTTGAAAGTACAGCAGGAAATGGCATCGATTATTGGTGCTAAATAGTTTTTTTTCAGGTTTTAAGTTTCAGGTTGCTTTACTTTGAACATAATTTAACCGCAAGGTTCACAAAGAAAAAGCTTTGCGTTCTTAGCGTAAAACCTTGCGGACTTCGCGGTTAAACAACATGAAACCTGAAACAAAGAAAACCTGAAACAAAAAAAATTAAATGAAACAATTCTCAGATCAGCTTGGCACTTTGCATTCTTTCGAAACGGCACCAAAACGCATTATTTCGCTGGTTCCTTCCCAGACCGAATTATTATACGATTTAGGTTTAGAAGAAAAAATCATCGGAATCACCAAGTTCTGCGTGCATCCCTATCATTTAAAGTCAACGAAGAAAGTAGTAGGCGGAACGAAGAAAATTCACTTCGAAAAAATAAAACTGTTGCAGCCGGATATTATCATTTGCAATAAAGAAGAGAATACGGCTGAGATGGTAGCGCAACTCAGCACCATCTGTCCGGTTTGGGTCACCAATATCGTGACGCTGGAAGATAATTTCCAAATGATTAGCGATTTTGGCCAGGTCTTCAATTGCAGGACCGAAGCGCAAAAGTGGAACAACAAACTGGCTTTCGCTTTGAGCGATTTCAAAAAATACATGGCCGATATTCCGGTTAAAAAAGCGGCTTATTTTATCTGGAAAAATCCCTACATGGTGGCCGGAACTGATACGTATATCAATGTATTATTAAAGCTGAATCATTTTCAGAATATTTACGAAGACAAAGGACGCTATCCTGAAATAGAGCTTAAAAAAATGCGTCTGGAAGGCGATCCCGATTTGGTTTTTCTTTCATCGGAACCTTATCCTTTTAAAGAAGAAGACGCTTTTGAAATCGGACGTTTTACGCATCACGCCAAAACTATTTTCGTAGACGGCGAAATGTTCTCCTGGCACGGAAGCCGCTTGTTAAAGGCTTTTCCGTATTTTAAAATCCTGCACGAAAGATTAAGGGATTAAATTCCAGTTTTTTGATTGTGGTGATTAACCGCAAAGTTCCCAAAGTTTTTTATTTCAGAAGCTTGTAAAAACGCAAAGCTTTATGTATAAAACTTTGCGAACCTTGCGTATCCCGATAGCTATCGGGATTGCGTACTTTGCGGTTAAATGAACCTAATTAAACGAACTTCTGAATTCTAAAGGCGAAAGATTGGTTTTGCTTTTGAATAATTTATTGAAGGACTGCGGATATTCAAAGCCCAATTGAAAAGCGGTTTCACTGACACTTAAGGAAGTGGTGGTAAGCAGCTCTTTGGCCTTGGCTATAATTTTGTCGTGAATATGGTGCTGTGTGCTTTGTCCGGTTAGGGAACGTAACATATCGCTCAAATAATTAGGGGAAACATGCAGTTCATCAGAGAGATACGCGACAGTTGGTAAACCTAGCTTTTGTACTTTATCACTTTCAAAATAATCGGATAAAAGATTTTCCAATTGACTCAGGAGCGTGTTATTGGCACTTTTTCGTGTAATAAATTGTCGGTTGTAAAATCGATTGCAGTAATTAAGGAGTAATTCGATATGCGAAACCATGACATCCTGACTAAAAGCATCGATAGACGAACGATATTCCTGCTCGATATTTTTCATAATTCCTGTAATCATCGTCTGTTCCTTTTCTGACAGGTGCAGTGCTTCGCTCACAGCGTAAGAAAAATAGCTGTACTCTTTGATCTTTTTTGCCAAAGCATAATTCTGAATAAAATCAGGATGTATGACCAGCATCGCGCCATAGACGGCACTGTCTACACTCACTTCAGTCGAAATCACCTGTCCCGGAGACATAAAAGTCATGACCCCTTCGTCAAAATCATAAAAATTTTGCCCGTATTTCATTTTTCCGGTAAAGCCTTTTTTGATACAAACGGTATAAAAAGAATAGACCACACTTTTTAAATTATCATCAAAATGACAGGTAATCTTGCTCAGATCCACAAAGCTTACCAAAGGGTGTTCCGGCTTTGGAATTTTTAGTAACGAATGCATTTCTGAAATCGAATGAATCGTGTAAGGGGTATGAACTTCTTTTTTCATAGCAAAATAGTTAAAGAAACAGTACAGGAAAAGCTATCGTAAAGATAACTTTTCCTGCGGATTTTTATTGATCAATTCCGGCCATATTGGCCTCATCATATCGGGCGCCGGTTTGTGTACCAAGCGGAATGATATTTTCTAAACGTTTCATTTCGTCTTCCGTCAGCAACATCTGGGCGGCTGCAATGTTTTGCTCCACGTATTTTACACGTTTTGTTCCCGGAATGGCTACTATATTTTTAGTCGCAATCCACGAAAGCGCGAGCTGAGAAGCGGTAATTTGTTTTTCTTCCGCTAATTTTTCGATTTCCTTTACCAATTCAATATTCTTCTGAAATTGCTCTCCCTGAAAACGCGGGATGCTTTTTCGGAAATCATTTTCAGGAAAATCATCAGGGCTTTTAATGTCTCCGGAAAGAAAACCCCTGCCAAGCGGTGAGTAGGCCACAAAACCAATTCCTAATTCTTTCAGAGTATTCAGAATACCGGATTCCTCAACCGTTCTTTCAAATAGAGAATATTCGGTTTGTACCGCTGTTAAAGGATGAATCTGATGTGCTTTACGAATCGTTTCCGATGAGACTTCAGAGAGTCCGATGTAGCCTATTTTGCCTTCTTTTACCAAATCCGACATCGCTTGAACCGTCTCTTCAATTGGCGTATGCGGATCAAGACGGTGCAAATAATACAAATCGATATAGTCGGTTCCTAAGTTTTTCAGGGAACGTTCTACGGCTTTTTTCACATAGTCCTTTTTACCGTTAAATTGCCAGGTCAGCTGTTCGTTATCGTCTATCTCATAACCAAATTTGGTAGCGATAGTGTACGCATTTCGATTTCCTTTTATGGCTTTTGCAATCAGTCTTTCGTTAAATAAGGGGCCATATAAATCGGCTGTATCCAAAAAGTTACCTCCTAATTCAAGCGAACGGTGGATCGTGGCTATTGCTTCGGTTTCATCGGCTTTTCCGTAAATATCCATTCCGGCAATCTGCGTCATGCCCATACAGCCCAAACCAATATTCGGAACCATAAGTCCCTGATTCCCTAATTTAATTTTTTGTATTGTACTCATAAGTGCTGTTTTAAATTTTAACTCAAAAATTAATAGAGCAAAGATCTGGCAACATTAGTTTTAGGAAGTATCTAAATCTCGTTTAGTTGTATCCAAAATGCATTTAACCGCGAGGCAATTTAACCGCAAGGCACGCAAAGGTTTTTTACATGGATGGTCTCATTAAAACGCAAAGTTCGCAAAGCTATATGATAACCTTGCGAACTTTGCGAAAAATCCCTGCGTGCTTTGCGGTTAAATCTCGTGTAGTTGTTTAACCGTAAAGCACGCAAAGAATTTTACAATGTATAATTTTATAAAACGCAAAGTTCGCAAAGCTTTGTGATATAAACCTTGCGAACTTTGCGAAAACTTTGCGAACCTTGCGTTTAAATCTCATAAAGTATTGCAACCTGAAACTTTAAACCTGAAACAAAAAAAACAAAAACTAATAAAAAAAAGAATGCCGGCATCTCGAAGACGCCGGCATCATTTAACTAACCAAAACCAAAATAATAAATAACCAGTTTATTACATTACAAAGATCAGACATATATGAATCGTAAGCTGTTAAGGTTTTGTTATTACTTTGTTGGACATAAGTTAAGATTTTTAGATCCCGCTATCTGAGTATTCTGCACTGTTTGAATAACTTTTGGTTATTAAAATACAACGACAATCAGTTTTATTTATGAATATCGAAAAGCTTTCTCTTTTTGTTTGGTAAAAGGTTAAATGTCAGAAGTATAGGTTCTGATGGATTTTTAACAATTGAATGAAGAAATACGATTTATAAGGTGTTTAAAATCAGGTGCAAAGGTTCAGAGTGGCAAAGGTTCAAAGGTTTTTAAGTTATGAATTTACATGTGTTCTGTGCCGAAACTTCAAAAATAAAACCCGACAGGTTTTTAAAGTCTGTCGGGTTTGTTTTTATTAAAGTGATCTGTTAAATTTTCTAAGAGAAAACAACCGTTTTATTGCTGTACACCATCGTTTTGCGTTCTGCATGAAGTTTGATGGCACGCGCGAGAACAATTCGTTCGAGATCGCGGCCTTTCATAATAAAATCTTCTACGGAGTGAATATGCGAAACTCTCGCAATATCCTGTTCAATGATCGGACCTTCATCTAATTCTTCGGTCACATAATGACTGGTGGCCCCAATAATCTTCACTCCGCGTTTAAAAGCCGAATGATACGGTTTTGCACCCGGGAACGCTGGTAAGAACGAATGATGAATATTGATAATTTTATTCTCGTAAAGGGAAATCAGTTTTGGGGTGATAATCTGCATATAACGCGCCAGAACGATAAAATTGATATGATATCGGTTCAGTAATTCAATTTGTTTGGCTTCACCTTCTTCTTTATTGTCTTTCGTAAAAGGTACGCAGTGAAACGGAATATCAAAACGTTCTGCAATCGATCGCAAATCGTTATGATTGCTGATGATTACCGGAATTTCAACGTTCAGTTCATCGGCACTGTAACGGCCCAAAATGTCAAACAAACAATGATCGTATTTAGACACAAACAAAGCCATTTTAGGCTTTTGCTCCTGATTGTACAAATCCCAGGACATATCAAAATCCGTAGCGATTGTTTCCTGAAACTCTGTTTTTATGGCTTCAATGCTGCTGTTGTAATTCGCAAATTCACATTCAAGACGCATGAAAAAAACATTTTGTTCCACATCAACATGCTGATCGATATAAATAATATTTCCTTCTACTTTAGCAATAAAAGTAGTAACTGCAGCGATAATTCCTTTTTGGTCTTTACAGTGAATCAGAATCGTTATTTTTTGCATTTAGGTTATATGGTTAATCGGTTAATCGTTTATCTGGTTAATCGCTTGATAGTTGCTTGTTAAATTGTTATCCCGGTCATCCCGATTTAACAAATAACCGATTTAACGGTTAAACGGTAAAAATTATTTTCCGTCCTGCATCGCAAAAACACTTTTTAATAAAGGTGTTGTTCTTGCGCTGATATTAGTACGGATTTCTTTTTCTTCCACGGCGATCATTTTAAAAACACCTACTAAAGCCTTGTTGGTGGTGTAGTCGGTTAGATCCGGGTTTACTTTTTTAACTAATGGGATCGTGTTGTATTTATTGATAATTTTAGTCCAAACCACATCGGCGCCTACTTTTTCGAACGAGCTTTTGATTACCGGATTAAATTTTCCGTACAAAGCTGTGGTCGTACTGTTTTGCAGATAGCTGGTGGCAGCACTGTCGTTTCCTAATAAGATATTTTTAGCATCTGTAAAAGACATATTTTTTACTGCCGAAACAAATATAGGTGTGGCTTCTTTTACCGCATCTTCTGCAGCGCGGTTCAAGACTTTGATTCCTTCGTCTGCAAGAGAGCTTAATCCTATTTTTCGTAAGGTAGCATCTACTTTTTGAAGTTCTTCCGGCATTAAGATTTTCACGGCTTCATTTTTGTAAAAACCGTCAACAGCAGTTAGTTTGCTAACCTGTTGTGTAATTCCTTTATTTAAAGCTTCTTTTAAACCGGAAGCAATGTCAACACCTCCAACTCCTGGAAACTGTGAAGATAATTGCGGTAACTGGTTTAAAGTTTGTTGTACCTGTGCACATGAAGTAAGCGAAAAGGCAAATGCCAGAATGATAATCTTTTTCATTTATTGGGGATTTATTAAGTTTCAAAAATACTACTTATTCAAAAACAAAGCCACAATTTTATTTCAGCAGCAGAAACAATTTGTTTTAGAATTAACAATAGTTTCCGTATTCCTGTTTTTTGTGTAAAACTCAGTTAGAATTAAGCCATTTTCTTCAGGGCCAGTACATCCTAACCGAGTAATTCCAGTAGGTTTTGCTGGAGATATAAAAAGGTTCTTTTTCGGGTATAGGCTGCTTATTACTGTCAAAAAGTTTTACTCTGATGATTTGTTCTTTGCTATCGTCTGTAAGATCAATGTTTCCCTCAGCAGCGTCTATCAATTTCTTTTTCTTCAGGTATTCGTTTTTTTTCTCGATTGTAAATGTTGTTATGGCTTCATTTTGAGAGGCTCGTTCACCGGCCAATTTTCCCTGCAGATCGAAAGTTTCTATTTTTTGCAGTTCATTATTCTGGTACGAGAACAATTGAAAAGCAATGCCGCCATGCTGTAACTGAAGTTTATGATGAAATAACCGAAAACGAAGCACCTGATTTTTGGGATTGGTATATTCGATCGCACCATTTCCTTCTGCATCTATAGTGTTGGATAAAACTTTGTTTGGTTTTGAAAACTGCGCAATTCGTTCGGTATGCGTATGATATCTTGCATCAGATTGCGCTGATAGGAGAAAAGTGCTTAAAAGGCTAAAGCTTAAAAGTAAGAATGATTTCATGGAATGTTATTTTCAGGTACTATTTCTTCAGTAAATTAATTTCTTTCTCTGTGGAAGCAATATAAACAGACAGTTCATCATACGTCCATTTTACCCTTTTATGCGCCGTTACAAATAAAATCCCTGTTCCTTTAGGGCCTTTAATCGGAATTTCTAAATCACATTCACCACTATTATTACTCACATTAATACTTCCGGAAGGCATTCCGTCCGTTTCAATAGGGTTTCCTAATTGCTGCATCACTTCTTTGTTTTGTTTCACCTGAAAGATCGCATCTTTATAAACATCAGAATCTTTCATTAGTGAAGTCACTCCGAAAAAAATCCCTGCGATAAACAAACCAAAAAGCACAATTAGGCTTAAACATCCTGTTGGAACAAACCATTTCCAGTTTCGGTCCCACCAATTTTTCTTTACTTCATTATAATTTTCTTCCATAAAAAAAGGGTAATTTTAAATTTGAGTTTAGTACCTGAAAGATATTCTTTTTTCTTTCAAATTCTAATCAAACCTAAAATTACCCGGTAAAAAAAACTAAAATATCAGTTTTAAAAAAATCTATATACTAATTGTTAAACGCCATAGATTCCTGAAACATGATTTTGTTCAAATCGTTATCTTTTTCATATACATCCTGAAAAAAGCTTATTTCGCCGGATTCATTCACCCATGAAGTAAAATAACAAATATAAATTGGTACTTTGTTTGGTAGTTTAAAGGTAGTTTCTTCTTTACCGTCCATTGCTTTATTGATTCTGTCGGTGGTCCATTCAGGATAGTCTTTCAGCATGGCAATGGCCAGATTTTTAGCTTCCTTTACATTGATACAGCCGTGGCTGAAGGTTCTTTTTTCAAAATCGAACAGTGTTTTTGCCGGTGTATCGTGCATGTAAATGTCTTCCGGATTCGGGAAAATAAATTTCACCAATCCAAGAGAGTTTTCAGGGCCTGGTTTTTGTCTTACCTGACCGTTTTTCATTTCCATATTATGTTCTGCCAGATAATTAGGATCAGAGGCAATTTTTGATTTCAGTTCATTGTCCACAATACTTTGCGGAATGGTCCAGTACGGACTGAAAACAATTTTATCAATGTTTCCGCTAAAGATCGATGTTTTAGTCAAAGCAGAACCTACAAAAACACGTGATGCCAGTTCTGTTTTGCCATTTTTCACATACACCAGTTCAAAAGAAGGCACATTCACCATGATATATTCTTTGTCTTTTACCAGTTTTGGCGAAATCCAGCGACAACGTTCCATATTAACAGATAGTGTGGTTATTTTATCGGCTATTGGCGTATTCATGTCTTTAATATGCTCTTCAGCTAAAATATAGTTGGGTTTAAAGCCATTTCTCAATTTGTATTTCATCACGGCATCCATCATTTCACGATCATAGACCTCACTTTTGGAATCGTTTTGTAAATCTCCCATTACAAACAATCGGTTTCTGACCTGAGCAATTGTTTTCGAAACAGCATCAGGACGTAAATCTTTATAAGGCGTTGCTGTTTCAATAGGCGTCCAGGTACCGTCTTTTTCAATTTGTCTGTATTTTTCCAGGGCACCCTGCAATTTATAATACTGATCAAAAAGCAATTCGTCATTTTTCTCTAATAAGGCGGGATTTACAATAAGGGAATCTAATAAAGTCTCGTAAGACAATTGTTTTTTAGGCAGCATCCAGCCTGTTTTTTTTACGGTTTCGGCATCCAGTCCTTCATACACCTGGCTCATATAGATGATGTAGGCAGTACTTAATAAAAGGTCTGAATCTGATTTTGAGGGTTTTTCTTTACTTTTGGTGTTAAAGATTTGATCAATTTCATTTTCATAAGGAATTTCAATTTCCAGTCCTTCCTCATGTGTTACTTTTAGTTTTTGGTGTAACAGCTGCCCAAGTTCAGTAATTTTATTGTCCTGATACCAGATCGATTCGTAAGCTCTGTTTTGGTATAAGGCGGCCACTTTGTTTTGGTATTTTTTTAAATCGGAATAGCGTTTAAAAAAATCATTCAATACGTCATTATCGATCACAGGATCAGAATCATGAACGAATTCAGAATAAGAGGGATATGATTTTTTACTTCCTGTAACATCATCTTTTTTCGATTCAAAGGAAGAAGTTACGAATCCCACGAATAGAATTATGGCGATTGGATATAAAGTTTTCATTGTATTAAATTTTTACGTTCTACTTAAGTTGAAGTAGGGAAGTATCGAGTAAAAATCTGGGGCATTTCTACACTGCTAAATTATGTTAGTACACTGGAAAACAAGTTGTTGTATTTTATTTAAATGTTTCGAAATTTCCATGTCGTTAACATTTCTATAAGACTTATATAAGATAAATAAGATTGGTATTTAAATTGTTACCCCCCGCATTACAAAAAAGATTCTTTTTTTTGTTAACAAAAAGATATAAGGAGAACTAAATATTATAATATTTTGTAAATTGCTCCCTTAAAATTATCATATTCATAAAATGGAACAACAAAAACCATATAATCCTAAAAATAAAGTAAGAATTGTCACTGCTGCCTCACTGTTTGACGGACATGACGCTGCGATCAATATTATGCGACGTATTATTCAGTCGACAGGTGTAGAAGTAATTCACTTAGGTCACGACCGAAGTGTGGAAGAAGTAGTCAACACCGCCATTCAGGAAGATGCCAACGCCATTGCCATGACATCGTATCAGGGTGGACATAATGAATACTTTAAATATATGTACGACCTGCTTCAGGAAAAAGGAGCCGGGCATATTAAGATTTTTGGTGGCGGAGGCGGCGTAATCCTGCCAAGCGAGATTTCAGAATTACATGAATATGGTATTACCAGAATTTATTCTCCGGATGATGGCCGTTCTTTAGGATTACAGGGAATGATTAACGATCTGGTAGAACGTTCCGATTATCCGATTGGAGACAAATTAAACGGAGAAATCGATCATATCGAAAATAAAATCCCAACGGCAATTGCCCGTTTGATTTCGGCAGCTGAGAATTTTCCTGAAATCGCCAAACCGGTTTTCGATCAGATTCATACCAACAATGCCGATTCTAAAATTCCGGTTTTAGGAATCACCGGAACGGGTGGCGCCGGAAAGTCTTCTTTGGTCGATGAACTGGTACGTCGTTTTTTAATAGATTTTCCCGAAAAAACAATCGGATTGATTTCGGTCGATCCGTCGAAAAGAAAAACAGGAGGAGCGCTTTTGGGAGACCGAATCCGTATGAATGCCATTAACAATCCGCGTGTTTATATGCGTTCACTGGCCACACGTCAGTCCAATCTGGCTTTGTCCAAATATGTAGCCGAGGCGATTCAGGTTTTGAAAGCCGCCAAATACGATTTGATTATTCTGGAAACTTCCGGAATCGGACAATCGGATACCGAAATTATGGACCATTCAGATGTGTCCTTATATGTTATGACACCGGAGTTTGGAGCCGCCACACAATTAGAGAAAATCGACATGCTTGATTTTGCTGATCTCGTAGCCTTGAATAAATTTGATAAAAGAGGCGCCTTAGATGCCATTCGTGATGTCAAAAAACAATACCAGCGCAATCACAATCTTTGGGATAAAAATCCGGACGATATGCCGGTTTTCGGAACGATTGCTTCGCAGTTTAATGATCCGGGAATGAATACGCTGTACAAAGCGATTATGGATAAGATTGTCGAAAAAACGGAATCTAATCTGCATTCGACTTTTGAAATTACGCGTGAAATGAGCGAGAAAATCTTTGTGATTCCGCCACACCGTACGCGTTATTTATCTGAAATTGCCGAGAGCAACAGAGGGTATGATGAAACGGCCCTTTCACAACAAAAAGTAGCACAGAAACTATACGGAATTTTCAAAACCATAGAATCCGTTTCCGGAAAAGTACCGCAAATTACCAAAGCCGGAATCGATGACAGCAGTGTCATCCTGAGCGCAGCCGAAGGGCATGACGAAAACAGAATCTTCCTAAACCTTTTACTCAATCAGTTCGATAAAGTAAAAATGGATTTAGATCCGTACAATTGGGAAATTATTCTGAATTGGGACGAAAAAGTAAACAAATACAAAAATCCGGTATACTCGTTTAAAGTTCGTGATAAGGAAATCAAAATTGCCACGCATACCGAGAGTTTATCACATTTACAGATTCCAAAAATAGCATTGCCTAAATACGAGGCTTGGGGTGATATCCTGCGTTGGAATTTACAGGAAAATGTACCGGGTGAATTTCCTTTTGCCTCAGGATTATATCCGTTTAAACGTGAAGGCGAAGATCCGTCCCGAATGTTTGCGGGCGAGGGCGGACCGGAAAGAACCAACAAACGTTTTCACTATGTAAGTGCGGGCTTGCCGGCAAAACGACTTTCAACCGCATTTGACAGTGTGACTTTATACGGAAATGATCCCGATATCCGTCCTGATATTTACGGGAAAATCGGGAATGCCGGAGTTTCGATCTGTTGTCTGGACGATGCCAAAAAGCTGTATTCCGGTTTCGATCTGGTACATGCCATGACTTCAGTAAGTATGACCATCAACGGACCGGCACCAATGCTGTTAGGTTTCTTTATGAATGCCGCAATCGATCAGCAATGTGAGTACTATATTAAGGACAACGAATTAGAAAAAGAAGTTGACGCTAAAATCAACCAGATCTATAAAGCCAAAGGACTGGAACGCCCAAGATACCAGGGCGATTTACCGGAAGGAAACAACGGTTTAGGTTTAATGCTTTTGGGGGTGACCGGAGATGAGGTTTTGCCTTCGGAGGTATACAATGAAATCAAAGTCAGAACCCTGTCACAAGTTCGTGGAACGGTTCAGGCCGATATCCTAAAAGAAGATCAGGCACAAAACACCTGTATTTTTTCGACCGAATTTGCGTTGCGATTGATGGGTGACGTTCAGGAATATTTTATTACCCAAAACGTGCGTAACTTTTATTCAGTTTCGATTTCAGGGTACCATATTGCCGAAGCAGGAGCCAATCCGATTACGCAATTGGCGTTTACGCTTTCGAATGGTTTCACTTACGTGGAATATTATTTGAGCCGTGGCATGAGCATCAACGATTTCGGACCTAACTTATCGTTCTTCTTCTCCAACGGAGTAGATCCTGAATATTCGGTAATTGGTCGTGTGGCACGTAAAATCTGGGCGAAAGCCATGAAAAACAAATACGGTGCCAACGAAAGAGCCCAAATGCTGAAATACCATATTCAGACTTCCGGACGTTCGTTACACGCGCAGGAAATTGATTTTAATGATATCAGAACCACTTTGCAGGCTTTGTATGCGATTTACGACAACTGTAATTCCCTGCATACGAATGCTTACGATGAAGCGATTACCACACCAACCGAAGAATCAGTTCGCAGAGCCATGGCGATTCAGTTGATTATCAATAAAGAATTGGGACTGGCGAAAAACGAAAATCCGATTCAGGGATCGTTTATCATCGAAGAATTAACCGATTTGGTAGAAGCAGCCGTTCTGCAGGAATTCGACCGTATCACAGAGCGTGGCGGTGTTCTTGGGGCCATGGAAACCATGTACCAGCGTTCTAAAATCCAGGAAGAAAGTTTGTACTACGAAACCCTGAAACACAACGGCGATTTCCCAATTGTAGGTGTCAACACCTTCCTGAGTTCCAAAGGTTCGCCAACGGTAATTCCGGCAGAAGTGATTCGCGCCACCGAAGAAGAAAAACAATATCAGATTACGATGCTCGATAACCTGCACCAGTTTCACGAAGCAAAAGTAAACGAGCACCTAAACAAACTGCAGGAAGCCGCCATTAAAAACGAAAACTTATTCGCCCATTTAATGGAAGCGACGAAGGTTTGTTCGCTGGGTCAGATTACTTCGGCTTTGTTTGAAGTGGGCGGGCAGTATAGAAGGAATATGTAGAATTTTAATGTTTTATATTTATGGAAAAACCTCTCAGGATATGGGAGGTTTTTTTGTTTTATAATAATTGATTTATTGCAAATGAGGAAATCCGTAAATAAGTATAGTTTGTTATTAATACATTTGGCTTAACAATTAAATTTAAAAAATATATTAACTGAATTAATAAGTATAAAATGTATAGTAGATTTAAAATAAATAAAAGTGTCTTTGATAATTTTACCTTTGGTCCATCTGATAAAGCAAAAGGAAAGCAACTAAAACGAGAGTATATCGAAGAAATTAAGAATGAATTAAAAGTTAAGTTAATAGGAGAAAATATAATTGATGGTACTGCAACTCAAAATGAATGGTTTCCTCAAATTAAGGCAGATATATTTCTTTCTCATTCTCATAAAGATTTAGAAAGGGCTAATGAGCTTGCAGGATGGATTAAAAATAATTTTAACTTAGATGTATTTATTGATTCTAATCTTTGGGGGGAATCTGATAAATTGCTACGCGAATTGGATGATGAGATTTGTTATCAAAAAAACACAAAAACTTACAATTATTACAAAAGAAATTTTACTACAAGCCATGTTCATATGATGCTATCTAATTCATTGGCCGAGATGATCGATAAAACTGAGTGTTTAATGTTTTTAGAAACATCAAGTTCAGTTTCAATTTACAACACTATAAAACAAACAGAATCACCTTGGATCTACAATGAATTATTTTTATCAAGTATAATAAGAATTGATGAAAATTTAATTCGAAGCAAAACAAAATATTTTAGCGCAACAGAAAGAACAAAAATCAATGAAGATGTCAAATTTAAATATAAATTAAAAATTGATCATTTAATTGATTTAAAAGGAAGAGATTTAATCGAATGGAAAAATAAATATAAAGAACTAATTAGGAATGAAGTACACCCACTAGATGTTCTTTATAATACGAAAATATACAAAATATGAGTAAATTAGAGAAAAAAATACAACATAGAGAGTTCGTGCAAAATATAATAACACGAATGAATGCTAATTCATTTCAAATAAAAAGTTTGACAATTACAATTATTTCTGCTTTTTTAGCAATTTATGCAACTACAACTAAAGAGTTATTTTTAATAATTCCAATTCCTATTGTTGTTTTATTTTGGTTTTTAGATACATATTATCTACAACAAGAAAGAAAATTTAAGGGTATTTATAATGATATTACAGGACTTAATAATAATCCGATAACTACAAATACATATCAAATATCACCTAACTTATATATCGGTAAGGAATATAATTATTGGAATGCTTTTAGTTCCAAAACATTATTTCCTTTTTATTTATTAATAATCGTATTCTTGTTATTTTCTTATTTTATTATTGAATTTAATGTATTTTAGGATTAAGTGTAAATATTTGAAATATTAGGATGAGACAAGGTGAAATAAAGAACTTTATCTATACAATAAAATGAATGATAATAAAATAAAACATAAGATTTTGGAAATGCTATCACATCAAAATGTTATATCAAGTTTGCCAGCTGCAGAAAATTCAGATATAGGTCTAGATGATGAAGTAATATTAGCGAAAGTGAAGATAACAGCAATCAAATATGAATTATTAAAGTTGTCTTTATTAGAAGAGCAAGAAGTAGGACGGCATAATCCTAAATATGTTCTCGGTTTATATGCAACAAGTAAAGGTGTTCATTCATTTAATACACGAAAATATATCATTGAAAATCAGAATGTATTTAAAACTAAAGTTAAAGATATTGTTCAAATTGTTATACCTGTTTTATCTCTACTAATTACTATTTTAGTAATCGTAAGAAATGATGTAAAAACAAGCAAAGAAATTGAAACACTTAATCATAAAATTGAAGCTATTCAAAAAGAAAATAAAACGTTACTAAAAAAAATAAAATAAAAATGAGGAATAGACTTCGCAAAGCAATTACGAATACTTCGCGGTGTAGTATTATAAAAATAAAATTAATAATTAAACAATACACATAGTCTCTCATTTCGACGAAGGAGAAATCTTCGCAAGAAACTCCGCAACAGGACGTGCTCAACACGTGGAGATTTCTCCTTCGTCGAAATGACAATATTGTGACTATTTTTGATGAAGTTTAAAAAAAGATGCGAAGGAACAAAACATATTGTAGGGACGGATTTTAATCCGTCCATGACAAAGAAATTCGCAATTGAAATTCATCAGCGCCAGCAAAACTACAAAAATCCTATTGTCAAATATAGCCCGTGGTTTCAACCACGGATACACAATATGAGAAAGGCAATATTACGTTCCCGTGGTTGAAACCACGGGCTATGTTTACACCGCTTTGAAATAGCAAAAAAGAAAATCATTCCCTCGCTAGCGCGAGCGTCCCGCTCGTGAGCTCGGCTGTGCGAAGTCTCCCGACTTCGTACCCGCTCCAATGATCCACAAAGAGAACAAAAAAATAATTGGAACGGAATATAGTGACGGGTACGAAGTCGGGAGACTTCGCACAGCAATTGCGGACAATTAGTCGAGCGGGGATTGTGAAAAAAAATCAAGAATTAAAAAATAAAATTCCACACAGTTTGTCATTTCGACGAAGGAGAAATCTTCACAAGAAACTCCGCAGCAGGGCGTGCTCAACACGCGGAGATTTCTCCTTCGTCGAAATGACACTATTGTGGTTGTGCTAACGGGTTAATCCTTTGCTTGTACCGGCGTAAAGTAGGTATACATCATAATCATTCCTCGCTAAGGATCTCCGCGACATTACTTAAAAACTCCAATTCATCCAAAGGAAACATCTCCAGCACCATTTCTAAAACGAGAGCCACATTAATAGGAGATTGTTTAAGGGTAGTTGCCTGATGTACGTCGTGATCTAAGGCTACAATACATAATTTTAGCATTTCGGTAATCGTACAACCCAGCTCATGATAGTTGTGCATTTTGATTTTAGCAGTATAAGTTCCTGTTTTATCAGCACACGGTGTTAAAGTACTGCAATATTGGACCGTTAATTGTCTAAGATTCTCTAATTTTTTAATTTCGTTGGTTTCCATGGCGTGTATTTTTTTAGTTATGAATCATTTTACAATTCGACTTTTGTTATTTTATTATAAGAAAAATTGTACTTTTGTTTGACTCAGCGAAGAAAGAACTAGATTGTTTTTTACCAAACCGATTTGGCTGGTATTGCACAGTCTAAATAAGTTTTTTACCAGTTGAGGTTTTTCACACTTAATTATTATCTTTGAATTATGAGCACACTAACAAAACCAAACCACATTGGGCGAAAAATAAGCCGTATTCGTGAACTTCGTGATATGAAACAGGAAGCTTTGGCACAGGCTTTAGGCATCAGCCAGCAAACCATATCGGCTATTGAAAACAGCGAAACCGTAGAGGAAGAAAGACTTATTGAAGTAGCAAAAGCATTGGGTGTGACGGTGGAAGCCATTAAGAATTTTTCGGAAGAAGGGATGATTAATTATTTCAATACTTTTAATGATTCAGACAATAATTTTAATCATTATAATACATGTACCTTCAATCCGTTAGATAAATTGATGGAAACAGTAGAAGAAAACAAAAAATTGTACGAACGTTTACTGCAATCCGAAAAAGATAAAATCGAATATTTAGAAAAATTGCTACAGCAGAAATAAAGATATTAAATCAAAAACCTTTCAGAAATGAAAGGTTTTTTTATTTTAGTATTATGAAAAACTCTGTCTATTCTATTCTTTTTCTTTTGGTTACGGTTTTTGGGTATACGCAGGACAAGCCATCGCTACCAACGGGCGTTATTATCGATTCGGTGAAAGTGGCCACTGCCCCAACAGAATCGTATACTATTTATTTCCCTAAAAAATACGATGGAAAAACACCATTGGCACTGGTTTTTATTTTCGAGCCGGCTGCGAGAGGCAAAGAAGGAATTGCACCCTTTATTCCGGCTGCAGAAACATATCAGTATATTTTGGTATGCTCGAATACGTTAAAAAATGGATCCATCCAGAACAATATTGCCATCGCCAACCGATTATTTGATACTGTACTGGAAAACTATACCATTGATACTTCACAACTCTATATCGCAGGTTTTTCGGGTGGCGCGCGATTGGCCAGTTATTTTGGGATCTCCACCGGCGTTTTTCAGGGCGTTATTGCGTGTGGCGCTTCTTTTAATGATATGGATAAGTTTATACCGCCTTCTAATAATTTCTCTTATGTGGGTATGGTTGGAGACCGGGATATGAATTATCAGGAAATGACAGATAACAAAACGTGGCTGGACAACGCAAAGATCGTAAACACGCTTTTTATTGCGCATGAAGAACATGTCTGGCCTAGACCGTCTGAAATGCTTAGCGCATTTGACTGGCTGGAAATTCAGGCCTACAGGAAAAATATAAGACCCAAAAACGATACCGTTCTGAAAAGAATTTATGACACCAATCTGCGACTAGCCGATAGCCTAAAGGCCAATAACGAGCTGGTCCTTTCGGTGAATGCCTATGAAAAAGGGATTACTTTTTTGAATACAACTGATGATAATTTTCTAAAGGTTAAAATTGCTGACATCAAAAAGTCCAAAGCATACAAAGAGGAAACAGCAAAAACAGAAAAGATAAAGGTTTTAGAAAATGAAATTTTAGATAAACTCTGGCATCGTTTTGACCAGGAATTAAAATCGGCCAAGCCTGTGACTAATTTTAAGTTTTGGAAATCTGAAATTAACGACCTGAATGTGATGAAAGCAGACGATAAAAATCCGTTAGCCCAAAATATGGCTATCCGGATATTAAACTGGTTTCAGATTTCGGTTTATGAAACCGGGCAGGAAAATAAACGAAACCAGCAAAATGACAAATTTGCGTATTGTCAGGAATTGTATAAAATGATTACGGAAGTAAATTAAAGAAAAAATTTAGTCTGTGGCAAAATAAAAAAGAAATTAATTTTGCCACGATTTTTGTGGCAAAATAAAACAGAATTAATTTTTGCCACAATTTGTGTGGCAAATAAAAATAAATTAATTTTTTGCCACAGCTTTTTTATTGCATTACAAAAAAAAGACAGCTCTGGAAAAGCTGTCTTTTGATGTTCTAATTAAAACCAAAAATTAACGACGGAATGCCGGACTTTCGTTTACAGATTCGTCAAGTTTAACTGTTTTTGATTTTTTAGCTGAAACAGTGATTTCATGTTTTGCAATTTTTCCATTCTCATTTACTTCCAAAGTATAAGTTCCGGCTGGATACGCCTCTAAACTTAATGTTTTTGAAATTTCTAATTCATGTGCAACAGATGTTCCTGTGTACAATAAATTATTGTTTGCATCGAAGATTGAAAAGCTTGATTTTTCAACGGTGTTTAAAGTAAAGCTAACTACTTTTCCGTTACCGGTTTTTATATACAAGATATAATCCCCTTTTCCATCAATTGCGTAGGTTAAAATAGTTGTAAAAAGTACGGCTACAACTAAGCCCAATTTGGTAAATTTTGTCATGTTTTTTTAAAATTTTAATATTAAAGGTGGTTGCGCAAAACTAGAAAAAGAAATTGAATTTTATGCAAAAAAATATCTTTTTTACAGACATAAGTTGCTGAATTAAAACTCTTTCTGTGTTTTGTCTGAACTATGTACGCAATTACTGGGCTTTTGGATGTTTTGAAGATGCTTTTTTTTAATGCCTTAAAAAACAGTCTTTTAAAATTATTAAGAATAATTTTTCAATTGAAAAATAACGAAGGCGGTTTAGTAAAATTTAGGCATAAAAAAACAGCTCGATAACCACAAAGAGCTGTTCTTAAACCATTAGTTTTTTACTTTAACCATTAACCTTATTTTTATACCAATGTGGGTACAAATTTTTAACGGGCTGCTACGTTGCTGTTTTTAGCAAAACCAGCTTTGTAAACAGATGAAACTGCCTTTTTTGATAAAACAGATGTTCCGTCAGTAACGGTAATTTCGTGTCTCACTTTTTTTACATTATCTTCTACTTCTAGGAAATAAGTTCCTTCCGGAAATTCTTCTAAGCTAAAAGTTCTCAAAATGCCCTCTTTACCTGAAGCGCTTTCAGAATAAATCAGAGTACCTTCATTGTCATAGATCGCTAAATTCGCTTTTTTAACCTGGTTAAGGGCGAACGTAATTACTTTTCCATTCGCTTTTAATACATGAAGATTAAAATCTTCATTCCCGTCGATTGCATAAGAGCTCATTCCTGTAAAAAGCACTGCACATACTAAACTTAATTTTAAACTTTTTTTCATGACTTTTGTTTTTAAATTAATAGTTCTAATTCTCTGATGCTAAATTACTTATGTCTTACAGAATTGTACACAACTCCATTAGCTTATTTAGATGCTGTATTCTCATTTACGAAACCGTTATAGGTTAAAATTTGAATTATATTTATCGTTTTTGTTAATTAGGTTGTTATTTTTTAATGTTTCGTTTAAATTAAGAGAATGTAAATTTATCTCTTGTTCTTACAAAAAAATGCCATTGTAAAATTTAACCGCAAGGGTCGCAATGAAATAAAACGCAAAGTTCGCAAAGCGTATCATTAATAACTTTGCGAACTTTGCGTAACTCCTGGCGTCTTTGCGGTTAAAAAAAAAGGCATAAAAAAAACAGCTCGATAACCACAAAGAGCTGTTTTAAAAAACAATTGAATGTTTTTAAACTTTACTAACTATCTAACCTCATTTTTATACTGTATGCGAGTATAAACTTTTCTAGCGTGTTGCTACGCTTGTATTTTTAGCATTTGAATCTGCTTTATATGTAGATGAAACTGCTTTTGAAGATAAAACAGATTTTTCATCAGTCACAATAATTTCATGTCTTACTTTTTTTGCATTGTCTTCAACTTCTAAGAAGTAAGTTCCTTCCGGAAATTCTTCTAAGCTGAAAGTTCTAAGGATCCCGTCTTTACCTGAAGCATTTTCAGAATATATTAAAGTTCCGCTTTTATCGTAAATAGAAAGGCTTGCTTTTTTAACCTGGTTAAGAGCAAAGGTTATTACTTTACCGTTTGCTTTTAATACGTGAAGATTGAAATCTTCGTTCCCGTCAATTGCATAAGTACTCATTCCTGTAAAAAGCACTGCGCATACTACACTAAGTTTTAAGATCTTTTTCATGGCTTTATTTTTTTAAATTGTTGTTCTTATTTGTTGATGCTAAATTACTTCGGCTATACATTTTTTAGCACAACTCTATTTGCCAATTTATATGCTATATTCTCATTTACGAAACCGTTATAGGTTAAAATTTGAATTATTTTAGGTGTTTTTGTTAATTAGGCTGTTATTTTTCAATGTTTTTTAAAAAATGAAGTTTATTAAAATTTTCTGTTTTTCTTACAAATATGTCATATACGCATAAAAACTCCCAATTAAATACGATTTATAAAAAAATAAGCGGGAAAAAAAATGACACCTCAAAAAAAGCAGTGTTTTGCCAATAATTCAGGATAAGATAATTTAGATATTTTGTGCTTTATTCTCAATTGCGAAACCGTTATAGGTTAAAATTTGAATTATTTTAGGTAATTTTGTTAAATTTGCTATTATTTTTTAAAGATTTGATTATGAAGACTATCGCCCCGGCTCTTGAAGTCATCTCTAATTCGTACGGAAGTTCTTTTGCCTATACGAAACATGCTCAGAAGACCAATAGCAAAGCGCATTTGTGGCATTATCATCCCGAAATTGAATTGGTTTATATAAATGGTGGCGCCGGAAAAAGACAAATTGGAAGTCATGTTTCTTATTATACTAATGGAAGTCTGCTTTTAATCGGCTCTAATTTGCCTCATTGTGGTTTCACCAATGAACAAACCGGAAATATAAATGAAGTGGTTATTCATATTAAACCTGAATTTTTAGGGAATGACTTTTTTGCCATACCGGAAATGAAAAAGATTCAGAATATTTTGAGTCAGTCGAAAGCCGGAATCGCTTTTGGAGGAGAAACCAAAAAGAAAATAGGGGAGAAGATCGAAATGATGGAAAACCAGCTTCCGTTAGAACGCCTCATGACGCTGCTGAGTATTTTGGATGAATTAGAATCTTCAGACGAATATACAATACTAAATGCCGATGGCTTTTCTCTCGAACTCAATACGCAGGACAATGATCGGATCAATGTGGTTTTCAATTACGTGAAAGATCATTTTCAGGAATCGATCGCTATAGATGAAGTTTCGAGCCTGGTAAGTATGACAACGCCTTCGTTTTGCCGCTACTTCAAAAAAATATCCAACAAAACCTTTACGGAGTTTGTAAACGAATATCGTTTGGTGCACGCCTCTAAACTTCTGGCAGAAAAACCTATTACGATAAATGAAGTTTGCTACGAAAGTGGTTTTAATAATTTCAGCCACTTTAGCAAGTCCTTTAAACAATATACCGGTAAAAGCGCTTCGCAATACCGAAATGAACATAAGATCATTATTAAGTAAAGCCTGGCTAACCGCAAGGCTTTTTTTAACCGCAAGGTTAGCAAAGTTTTTTAAAATCCAGCTTTGAGAACCTTGCGGTTAAACTCACGATGTAATTAAAAATCTTTGCGACCTTTGCGGTTAAGCCTGCACAATGTAAATGCTGTGAACCTTAGCGTTAAATCTACCAATCCTACAAAAAAAGGGATTGGATTTTTCATATACTATATTCTGAAACAGTTATATTTACAATCCCTAATCAGAAAAAATATCAATATGAAAAACTTTAGATTTTTAGCGTTTGCATTTTTATTGTGCATTTCCTCAATGGGTTATGCCGCAAAAGTAGATACTTTGCAAATTGCCAGTACAGCTATGGGCAAAACCTACAAAGCCGCAGTTGTTTTACCGAACTCTTATGCGAAAAGCAAATCGACCTTTCCGGTGCTGTATTTGTTACACGGTGCTTACGGGCATTTTAGTGATTGGTTAAAAAATACACCCAACAAGAAATTAGTACAAGGCTTATCTGATCAGTACAATATTATTATTGTAATGCCCGAAGGAGAGACTTTTAGTTTTTATCTGGACAGTCCGGTAAACAAGGAAAGTCAGTTTGAAACTTTTATCACGCAGGAAGTCATTCAGAAAGTAGATAAAACATACCGAACCATAAGTAACAGGAGCGGACGTGTGATTACAGGACTTTCTATGGGCGGTCACGGCGCATTGTACTTGTCGGCCAGACATCCCGATTTGTTTTGTGCTGCCGGAAGCATGAGCGGAGCGGTAGATATGGGCGCAATGCTCAACCGGGATTCTTCAGCTCAGGTGATAAAATTAATGCAGCCTGTTTTTGGCGATAAAAGCAGCAACTCTGAATTGTACGAGCAGAATTCCGTATTGGGAATGCTCGACAAAATCAAAGCGAACAAATTGTCTTTAATTATAGATTGTGGTGTGGATGATTTTTTAATAGAACCCAACAGAGAGCTACACCGAAGATTGGTCTATAATAAGGTAGATCACGATTACACCGAACGTCCGGGAGCACACACCTGGGAGTATTGGGAAAATTCACTTCCGTACCATGTCTTGTTTTTTAATAAAATATTGCTTAAAAATCAGGTAGTTATCAAGAAATAACGCAAAAGGATATAATAAAAAATAGTAAAAATTAATAAAATTTATAACAAATTAGTTGCATTTGCTTTTTTTGGTTTGGTTTTTGGAATACCTTTATATATAAACCTAAAAATATATAAAAGTTATGAAAAAGATACTTACGCTTTTCGCAGTTGTTGGATTAATAATATTTACTAGCTGTGAAGGACCGGACGGGCCTCCGGGTTTGGATGCACCACTTCCTCAAGCATTTACTGTTAATAATGTTAATTTAGTAAGGGTGACTAATAATCAATACGAATTTACACGTACTTTTAATCAATATGTTGGTGGAGATTTGTTTAATGATGAAACAGTTTTAATATACAGAAAAACCGGTACAACGAATGCGGGAGCTCCAGTTTGGCAATTGTTACCAAATGTAATTAACTATAATAATGGTGATATAGCTGATTATTTCTTTGATTATAGTAAAGAAGATTTTCTTATTACTGTAACAGCTTCTTTTAATTTAGCTACAGAACCAAGTTTAATAAATAGTCAAACTTTTAGAGTAGTAATCTCTCCTTCTGATTTAATTGCTGGAGTTAATAAAAATAATTATCTAGATGTTGCTAAAACATTAAAATTAGATGAATTGAAATAAATTGAATTTAAGATTTTAATCTAGAATTTATAAAAAAAGGAAATCGTAAGATTTCCTTTTTTTATTTGTTTTATTGTTTAATGAAGGTTCTTTGAACTATACCTATATATTGATTTTCAATTGTAATAAAATAAGCGCCAGCTGGAAAATCGGAAACATTTATACTTATCAGCTTAGGATTTAAAACTGAAAAATTATTTGAATTTACTATATTTCCCAGGATATTTGAAATTGTTAATTTTGCATCTGATATATTAAAAGTGCATTCAATATTTAAAATTGAAGAAGCTGGATTAGGGTATATTTGAATGTAGGGTAAAGATGCAGTTCCATCTAAAGAAGTTTCGTTGCTGTAGCTTGTAGCTGTTCCGTAAATTAAGATGTTTTTTACAATCGAATAATCAATATTGACAATTCTTCTGTATTTATAAGACGATTCGAATTTATATCCACCTCTTCTGTCTCTGCCAATGTTAAGTGGTTGTGAAGGAAGATAATCTTTAGATGTGGCTCCAGGAATGTTGGACCATGTTGAAGTTGGATAAGCTCCTGTAGTACTTTGACTTTGCCATTGATAATTTATTGATCGAATTTTAAAATTAATTCCTTGTTCTATAGGATTGTCGACACTAGCAATTGATCCTGTAATGATTGTGGGATTTTCGAAACTAGTAGGGGATTGAATTTTTAAAATTTGGTCACAGCAAATGGTATTATTAAAACGCAATCCTCTAACTACAATCTTTATTTCATTGCTTACCCTTGAGATATTTTTGTAAATAGCTATTCTTCTAACTGAATAGTTAGTATTTTCAAAATTTGAAAGCTGGGAGGGGTCGGAAAAATTTAAATCTTCGTTTGTTTCGTTTGGAATAGTTATCCAAGGGTTTGAATATAATTCAGTGTTTTTATATTCCCACTTGTAACCATCGACATCAGTTATGTTATCACCCCTTTGATTTTTGTGTGTAGGATCTTGTAAAATATTTAAATTTACTTTCGAAGCAAATCCGTATAAATTCAATGTTTTAACACTAGATAATTCATAGTAGCCATCTGAATTAGGGACACTATTTGTAGATATCGAGTTGGTAAGAATTGGAGTAGGAACAACCGTAATTGTAACTGTATTACTTTGATTTGGAAATTCACCGCCATATCGGTATCCTAATTTTCTTGTAACCGTAATGTTTTTTAATTCCGGCGCATAATCAAAATACAATATCCTGTTTATGTCATCTAATTTTGGAGATTCGCCATTTCTTGTATTGATCCATTGGCTATTAATTCCGTAGGGCTCTCCCTGATAGGGGTTTAAATATTGTGAACCTGTAATGGGAGCAGGTTTGTCTCCCTGTCTGATTGTTTGATTGCAGCATAATGTATTCGAAATTTGTTTAGGATTAGGAGCATCAGCAGGAGGATTTAGGGTTGTTCATATAGTCATTGTTGCATTTTTAACAACAGCAAAGTTTGAGCTGTTATAAGATACACCACTTTTATACTCAGCGTAAATAAATCCTCCGGCAGTTAAAAAGTCTGTCCAGTTTAAGTTAATCACAAAATTTCGAGTAGCGACTTTTCCGCCTCCGAAATATAATGCTCCGCCATCGCCTCCAATAGCAACATTTCCTCCGAGAGCTAAACCTTTTGAAAAATAGATTTTTATAGTGCCCTGATCTCCAACTGCGACATTTGATGGAACTTCTACTTTGACGCCTAATGAAATTGTGGAGTAGGGTATGCTCGCTAAATTTATAGGGCCCGCACTAAAACCAGCACCATTGACTACTGTTGGTGTAAGTGTAACTTTTTGCCCAAACATTGAAATGTTCAATAAAAGCAGGAAGACGAGAGGAATGTAATTTTTTCTCATGATATAGATTTAAGTAATTATAATGAGACAAAAATAATGTTTTAATTAAATTTATTCCTACTTTTAAATGTTAAATTGTAATCATTTATTTATAATTAATATTTTAAAAACATAAAAAAAGGAAACCCTATTGATTTCCTTTTGCATATATGTTCAAACAAGCTATTCCATATCTGAATCCGTAAGTTCTTTTTCTTTTCCAAATTTTAAAGAAACCAAAATTCCTACCAAAAGGGACAAGGCAATAAACGCCAAAGAAGCCCATTCCGGAACCTGAATAAAATCATGTAACAGCATTTTTAGACCTACAAAAGCTAAAATAGCCACAAGGCTGTATTCTAAATAACTGAATTTTGCCAGCATATTCGCCAGGAAGAAATACATAGAACGCAATCCAAGGATCGCAAAAATATTCGAACTGAATACTAAAAACGGATCTGATGTAATGGCAAGAATAGCCGGAACACTGTCTACGGCAAAAAGTACGTCCATCACTTCAATAACAATCAAAGCTACGAATAACGGAGTAGCCGCTTTTTTTCCTCTTTCAGTTAAAATGAAAAATTTCTGATGATCCATTTCTGAGGTGATCGGAATAATTTTTCCAAGTGCTTTGTATATAAAAGAATCTTTTGGGTGAAAATCTTCTTCGTCTCCCGAGAATAACATTTTTACAGCGGTAAAAACCAGGAATAAGCCAAACACATAAGTAGTCCAGGTAAATTTATTAATCAGCATTACACCAAAGAAAATCATTAATCCACGGAAAATGACAGCACCTAAAATTCCCCAGAACAAAACGCGGTGCTGGTATTTCTGAGGTATTTTGAAGGAAGCAAAAATAATGGCGATTACAAAAATATTGTCAACGCTTAGTGATAATTCAATCAGGTAACCTGTGATAAACTTCATGGAAGCGACTGCAGGTTTGAGTTTGTCAGGGTTTCCGATATAATCGGTGGTGTACAGCCAGTAGATGACACCGGAGAATAAAAATGATAGTGTTACCCAGATCAACGTCCATTTGCTGGCTTCTTTAGTGCTGATAATATGAGGGGTCTTATTGAAAACTCCCAAGTCTAAAGCAAGAATAAAAACAACGGCTAATAAAAACAAAATCCAGACTATCATGATATATTTTTTTAATGATGTACAAAGATAGTTTTTGAAACTAAACTTAAAAATTAATTATAAGAAACTTACTCTGAAATTTTATAAACCCGAGAGGTTTTAAAAACCTGTCGGGTTTATTTGTAAAAAAAAGTGCCATCAGTTATGATGGCACTTTCGGATATAATGTAAGCAATGAATTATAGCGCTGACTTAACAGTTTTGATAATTCTTGCAGCAATTTTGTATGGATCACCATTTGAAGCTGGTCTTCTGTCTTCTAACCAACCTTTCCATCCTTTTTGAACCGTCATTAAAGGAATTCTGATTGAACAACCTCTGTCAGATACTCCGTAAGAGAAATCGTGAATAGAAGCAGTTTCGTGTTTACCCGTCAAACGTTGGTCGTTGTAAGCTCCGTAAACCGCGATGTGCTCAGCAGTAACAGGTCTGAAAGCCTCACAAATTCTTTCGTAAGTAGCCTGGTCTCCACATGTTCTTAACACCTCGTTAGAGAAGTTAGCATGCATACCTGAACCATTCCAGTCTGTATCTCCAAGTGGTTTTGGGTGATATTCGATATAGTAACCATATTTTTCAGTCAAACGATCTAATAAGTATCTTGCAACCCAGATTTCATCTCCGGCTTTTTTAGCACCTTTAGCAAATAATTGGAATTCCCATTGTCCGCAAGCAACCTCCTGGTTGATTCCTTCAAAGTTGATTCCTGCAGCGATACATAAGTCAGCATGCTCTTCTACTAATTTTCTTCCGTGTGTGTTTTTTCCACCTACAGAGCAGTAGTACATACCTTGTGGAGCAGGATATCCTCCAACAGGGAAACCTAATGGCAATAAAGTTTTAGTGTCCATGATGAAATATTCCTGTTCAAAACCGAACCAGAAATCACCATCGTCATCAATAGTAGCTCTACCGTTAGAAGCGTGTGGCGTACCATCAGCATTCATTACTTCTGTCATTACCAGCCAGCCGTTAATACGGGTTGGATCAGGGTAGATTGCAACAGGCACTAATAAACAGTCAGAAGATCCACCTTCAGCTTGTTTTGTTGATGAACCATCAAATGACCAGTTTCCAATTTCTTCTAATGTTCCTTTGAAATTTTCGTGTTCTTCAACTTTAGTTTTACTTCTAAGATTTTGAGTTGGTTCATATCCATCTAACCAAATGTACTCTAACTTAATTTTAGCCATAATAATATAAATTTATTTTTTTTTGTTTTTTCGCTGGGTCAAATATAGATTTATTTTTTTAGTCCTAAAAATTAGGGGGCTATTTTGTTTAGCTGACTATAATTTTTTGGATAAGCGCAATTTTGAGAGGGGTATATTTTTAAAAAAGCAATTTTTAACAGCGATAAAAAATAAATTCGTAATAATTGATGATGTTTTTTGAATTTCGTACCCAATCAATTGTGAAAAATTGTTTATTTAATCAGGAATAGTAATGTAATTTGTTATATTTCTGCGAATCAAATTCATTATTCTTGGTAAAAAGCTTATTCTGTTGCAAAATCTTCGCATAAAAATCTATAATTTATGTTTTAAACAGGGGGTTTAATTGCTTATATTTGTTCCTCTTTTTTTTAGTGAAAACCAGTACAAATATTTTAAAATTATATACATGTCAACATTACGTTTCCAAGCTTTAAAAGAAGCTTCTACCAGAAAGCCAGTACATTTTGAAGAAATTGACAGAAAGTCTAATATTTTCGGTTCAAATGTGTTTAATGAAAAAGCAATGAAGCAATATTTAACTTCAGATGCTTTGAAGGGAGTACGAGACGCCATTCAGCACGGAACTAAAATAGACAGAAAACTGGCCGATTATATTGCCATGGGAATGAAGGAGTGGGCGCTTGCAAAAGGAGTTACCCATTACACCCACTGGTTTCAGCCATTAACCGGAACAACTGCGGAAAAACACGATGCTTTTTTTGAAACTTCTTATGACGGCAGTGATCCTGTAGAGAAATTTGGCGGAGCACAATTGGTGCAGCAGGAACCGGATGCCTCCAGTTTTCCGAACGGGGGAATCAGGAACACCTTCGAAGCCAGAGGATACACGGCCTGGGACCCGACTTCACCGGCATTTATCTATGGAACCACTTTATGTATACCAACCGTATTTATTGCTTATACCGGAGAAGCACTAGACAATAAAATTCCGTTGTTGAGAGCTTTATCTGCGATGGATGAAGCAGCAACAGAAGTATGTAAATATTTTGATAAAAATGTAAAAAAAGTAACCGCAACGTTAGGCTGGGAGCAGGAATATTTCCTAATTGACAAAGCACTGGCCAATTCCCGTCCCGATTTGGTTATGACAGGAAGAACCCTGCTGGGACATACTTCAGCGAAAGGACAACAATTGGATGATCATTATTTTGGTTCTATTCCAACCCGTGCCTTAACGTATATGAGAGATTTAGAGCAGGAATGTATGCTCTTGGGAATCCCGGTAAAAACACGCCATAACGAAGTAGCACCGAATCAGTTTGAGCTGGCTCCGATTTTTGAAGAGACCAATCTTGCCGTAGATCATAACTCTTTATTGATGGATGTCATGCAAAGAGTAGGAGAGCGTCATGATTTTAAAGTGCTGTTTCATGAAAAGCCTTTTAAAGGCGTAAACGGTTCCGGAAAACACAACAACTGGTCGCTGGCAACCGATACAGGAGTCAATTTATTGAGTCCGAGTAAGACACCGATGAGTAATTTACAGTTTTTGACGTTCTTTATCAATACAATCAAAGCCGTTAATGATTACGAAACATTGCTAAGAGCCTCTATCGCAACAGCGAGTAATGATCATAGGTTGGGGGCCAATGAAGCACCACCTGCCATTATGTCGGTTTTTATCGGTGCACAGTTGACAAAAGTATTATCAGAGTTAGAAAGCGTGACTACAGGGAAATTATCTCCTGAAGAAAAAACAGATTTGAAACTGAATGTAGTGGGTAAAATTCCGGATGTTCTTCTGGATAATACCGATAGAAACAGAACATCACCTTTTGCTTTTACCGGAAATAAATTTGAGTTCAGGGCTGTGGGTTCTAATGCCAACTGTTCGAACGCGATGACTACGCTGAATGCTATCGTAGCCAAACAACTGAAAGATTTCAAAACAGAAGTAGACCATTTGATTGATTCGAAAGACATGAAAAAAGATGATGCCATCTTTAATGTTTTAAGAGAATACATCAAACAGTCTAAAAAAATACTTTTCGAAGGTGATGGTTACAGCGATGCCTGGGAAAAAGAAGCCGCAAAAAGAGGTTTAAGTAATTTTAAAACCACCCCGGAAGCGATTAAAGCTAAAGTTTCAAAACAAGCCTTGGACTTATTTGGCGAGTTGGGAATTTTAAACCATGTTGAAGCGGAAGCCCGCTACGAAATTGAACTGGAAGAATACACCAAGAAAATCCAGATTGAAGGTCGAGTTTTAGGCGACATTGCGAGAAATCATGTTATTCCGACTGCAATCCGTTACCAGAATACTTTAATTGAAAACGTAAAAGGCTTAAAAGAAATCTTCGGAAAAGAGTTTGAAACGATTGCAAAAGAGCAAATTGTTCTGATAAAAGAAATTTCAGGTCACATTGAAGGAATCAATTCTAAAGTTTTGGCCATGACAAATGAAAGAAAAACAGCCAATCAGCTTACAGATGCCCAAAAAATGGCAGAGACGTATTGCAATAAAGTAAAACCGTATTTTGAAGATATCCGTAATCATTGCGATAAATTAGAATTATTGGTCGATGACGAAAGCTGGACCTTAACCAAATACAGAGAATTGTTGTTTACGAAATAGTTTTTTTTAGCCACTAATTGCACGAATTTTCAAGAACCTGTTTTTTTGTTTTGTAAATAGTGCGATCTAAAGTAAAGTGTCTTTTTTAAACAATTCTAAAAAGTTTAAACATTCAAAAATCATCCGCTAAGGATGATTTTTGTTTTTCAAAAGAAAAAAATTAGTGAAAAATCGTGTAATTCGTGGCAAAACTTTTTACAATCCACTTACGAATCATTCAAAGAATTAAAAAAAGGGATTATCTTTGCACCACATCAACACAAACTAATTTTCATGAGTTCAGATTCTAGCAAAAGGTACGCACAAAGAGGTGTTTCGGCATCAAAAGAAGACGTACATAACGCCATAAAAAATATCGATAAAGGTTTATTCCCGCAGGCATTCTGTAAAATTGTCCCGGATTATTTAACTCAGGATTCAGAACACTGTCTGATTATGCACGCAGACGGAGCAGGAACAAAATCGTCTCTGGCCTATATGTACTGGAAGGAAACCGGTGATATTTCAGTTTGGAAAGGAATTGCCCAGGATGCTTTAATCATGAATATTGATGATTTATTATGTGTTGGCGCTACCGATAATATTCTGCTTTCTTCTACAATAGGAAGAAATAAAAACCTGATTCCTGCCGAGGTGATTTCTGCGATCATTAACGGAACAGAGGAATTAATCAATGAGTTAAAATCTTTTGGCGTAACCATTCATTCCACAGGTGGAGAAACTGCCGACGTTGGAGATGTGGTTCGTACCATAATTGTAGATTCTACCGTAACAGCCCGCATGAAGCGTAGCGATGTAGTGGATAATGCCAATATCAAAGCCGGTGATGTTATTGTTGGTTTGGCCTCTTTCGGTCAGGCGACTTACGAAAAAAGCTATAACGGCGGAATGGGAAGCAACGGTTTAACATCTGCCCGCCATGATGTTTTCGGAAAATATTTAGCTGCAAAATATCCGGAAAGTTACGATGCGCTGGTACCCGAAGAATTAATCTATTCAGGTCAGGTAAATTTAACCGATGCTGTAGAAAACAGCCCAATAAACGCAGGTCAGCTCGTACTATCCCCAACCAGAACCTATGCACCGATTATCAAGAAAATTTTAGATACCTATACTCCAAACGAAATTCACGGAATGGTGCACTGCAGTGGCGGGGCACAGACTAAGATTTTGCATTTCGTTCAGAATTTACACATTATAAAAGACAATTTATTTCCGGTTCCGCCTTTATTCAAACTGATTCAGGAGCAGTCCAAAACAGACTGGAAAGAAATGTATCAGGTTTTCAATTGCGGTCACCGTATGGAAATTTATGTACCTGAAAATATTGCTCAGGATATTATTGCAATTTCAAAATCATTTAATGTTGAGGCGCAAATCGTGGGCAGGGTAGAAGCTGCTGATACTAAAAAGCTTACCATTACCAGCGAATACGGAACATTTGAATATTAGTTTTTTTGGAGGTTCAAAGGAGCAAAGGTTCAAAGGGGCAAAGGTTAATCGCTGTAGAGGCGAACAGCAATGCGTCTAACTATTACGAGCGAATCGAAATATTTAAATATTAATTTATTTCACCATATAAGTAATATAAGTTCATTTAAGAATTAGGCTCGTTGGGAAATGTAGGCGTGATGGAAGTTTAATTCAATTGTCAGGCTGAGCGAAGTCAAAGTCAGGCTAAACGAATTCAATGTTGTCAGGCTGAGCGAAGTCGAAGCCCATTCTTAATTTACAAGAACGTAAGCTTCGTTTAGAATCCCAATGGCTTATATTATCTTATAATCACTAATATGGTAAAAAAAACAAGCATATGTACGAATTACTTTTTTGGAAATATTTAGACGAAATTTACCTGAATCATCACGAAGTGTACGAAGCCCTTGTGGAAGAACAGGAAGTAGAAGGCCTTGAAAAGCTTCCGGTTGATGTGATTATGAACCGAATCCGATCGGTATTTTCGCAATGGGAAAAAGTAGATGATAACAGCTGGAAAAATACCGCCGGCAAAGGCGCTTTTCAGGTTATAACAACGCCACAAAGCGTAAGAATCGACTGCTACGGAACCGAAGGCAAAACGATGAACCAGTTGGTGAGCCTGATGGAAGAATTCAAATGCCCGCTGTACGATCCGCAGGTGCCGGAGCGCTATGATGAAATGAGTGAATAATTAAACTTTGCGAAACTTCGTGAATCTCTGTGAAAAACTTTGTGGATCTCTGTGAAATAGTTTTTTACACAAAGTCACACAAAGAGCTGCACAGAGCATCACAAAAAATACACGTTAATATCAAATTTTAATTTCAAAATGGTAAGGTAATTAATGCATTCCCATTGCAAGTCATTTTTGTCACCGCCCAGTTTGGAATTTGGAATTTAAAATTTGGAATTTATTTTACCCGTCTTTCAAAAGTAAATCCTGCTCTTTTCTTATTTTCTCCACCAATTTAGTAATAGCGATTTGTATTTTCTGAGGTAGTAATTTCCAATTGGCATCCTTTTTAAAACTTCTGCCGTAATCGAAATCAGATTCTACCGCTCTTATGGCGTATTTTTTGTCTTTGTAAACCGTAATGATTTTAACGCGTTTGATGTACTCATTTTCATCTCTTGTTCCATAAACAATCACAGGATCAATGTGACCGTCCCCGTCCAGATCTTTAACAGAACAGTATTTCGTCCAGAACCAAATGTTTGTTTCTGCTTCTTCGTTATCCACTAAATCGTTAATCGTCCATCGCTCCCGAAAACCGCCATGGTCGTTCATCGCACAAATAGCCTGAATTTTAGTGTTTAAAGTATCTTTTTTAGAAATAACCTTTCTGTTTTCGCATAAAACCAATTCACAAACGCCGCTTTTGTCCTGAAACTCGTAGGCTCGGTAAATAGGAAAATCACTTAATCCATTAAGTTCTCTCTGGATGATCTGCTCTTTATCTAATATGACACGGTCTGTTTTTTGCGCAAAACTGAAGGTCGAAAAAGAAAGAAACAGCACTAAAATATAATTTTTCATGAATGGAATGGTCTTGTTAACATACCAAAGATATTCAAAAGGAATAGAGATTGAAGCGTATTTATATTTTTTAAAAGCCATAATTTATTGTAATTTTCAAACCTGAAGATTGTATTAAATCGTTTTAGTAAGATATTGATTTTATTAAATTTAAATTTAAAATAAAATAATGAATATAGTGAACAGTAAAAGTTTCCTTTTCGGATCATTAATAGTAATGTTTGGTAGTCTGACTACAATCCACGCGCAGAAAAAAGCAAATACACTTAAAGATTTAATTCAGTACGTTGATCCGATGATTGGTACGGCCAAAATGGGCCATACATATCCCGGAGCAACTGTTCCGTTTGGAAGTGTACAATTAAGCCCCGAAACCGATACCATTGCATACGGCTTAAACGGCAAATACAATGGTGAGGTTTATAAATATTGTGCCGGTTATCAATATGAAGACAAAACCATCGTCGGTTTTAGTCACACGCATTTTAGCGGGACAGGACACTCCGATCTGGGTGATTTTTTAATTATGCCAACCACCGGAAAATTACAACTGAACCCCGGAACCGCAGCAAAACCGCTATCCGGATATCGTTCCGCATTTTCTCACACCACAGAAAAAGCAGCACCGGCGTATTATAGTGTTCTGCTAGAAGATCACAACATCAAAGCAGAACTGACAGCTACAACACGCGTGGGCATGCATCAATACACTTTTCCGAAGTCAGATGAAGCCCATATTATCCTGGATTTAACTTCGGGGATTTATAACTATGATAAAAAGAATGTCTGGACCTTTGTTCGCGTAGAAAACGATACTTTAATTACCGGATACCGTCAGACCAACGGCTGGGCGAGAACCAGAACCGTTTATTTTGCCATGTCTTTCAGTAAACCCATTAAAAGTTACGGACAGGCCGCTTTAGAAAAAAGTGTTTACAGAGGCTTTTGGGGAAGATTTGACCAAACCAAAAACTTTCCGGAAATGGCAGGTCAAAACCTGAAATTGTTCTTCGACTTTGATACAAAGGAAGGGGAGAAGATCAAAATAAAAATGGCTTTATCGCCTGTAAGTTCTGCCGGAGCGCTTGAAAACATGAAAAAAGAAATTCCGGACTGGGATTTTGAACGCGTTACCAAACAAAGTCAGGAAGTCTGGAATAAGGAGCTGAATAAAATCCAAATCGAAACCCTTCAGAAAGAAGACCTGGTGAACTTTTATACGGCCATGTATCACGCCTTTTTAGGTCCAACTGAATATATGGATCTCGATGGTAATTATAAAGGTCTGGATATGAATGTGCACAAAGCCGAAAACTTTAAAAACTACACCAGTTATTCCTTATGGGATACCTACAGGGCTTTGCATCCTTTATTTAATATTGTGCAGCCGAGCCGAAATTCAGATATGATTAGTTCGATGCTGGCGCATTCGGATCAGAGTGTACATAAAATGCTGCCGATCTGGTCACACTATGCCAATGAAAACTGGTGTATGATCGGATATCATTCCGTTTCTGTAGTTGCCGATGCGATTGTAAAAGGAAATGGAAATTTTGACAGGGAAAAAGCGCTTCAGGCGTGTGTGAATACCGCCAAGGTTCCTTATTACGATGGTCTGGACTATTATATGAAAATGGGCTATGTTCCGGAAGATAAAAACGGGGCATCGGTTTCTAAAACCTTAGAATATGCTTATGATGACTGGGCGATTGCTCAGGCGGCCAAAAAACTAGGGAAAACAGATATTTATAACGAATTTATCGAAAGATCTAAAAACTATAAAAACGTGTATGATGCCAAAACTGGTTTCATGCGTCCGAAATTAAACGACGGAACGTTCAAGAAAGAATTTGACCCGTTAGACACACACGGACAGGGTTTTATTGAAGGTAATTCATGGAATTACAGCTTGTATGTGCCGCAGGATCCTGCAGAAATGATCAAAATGATGGGTGGAAATGATAAATTCAATGTACGACTGGACTCTTTGTTCAATATGCATCTTCCGGACAAATATTTCGAAAATACTGAGGATATTACCAGAGACGGAATTATTGGAAACTACGTTCATGGCAATGAGCCTTCACATCATGTGGTCTACTTATACAACTGGACCAATTCGCCCTGGAAGGCACAGGATAAAATCAGAATGATCCTGAAGAAAATGTACCGAAACGGAGCCGACGGTTTAGGTGGTAATGACGATTTCGGACAAATGAGTGCCTGGTATATTTTCAGCAGTTTAGGTTTTTATCCCGTAGCTCCGGGCTCTGACGACTATGCTTTGGGAAGTCCATTGGTGAAAAATGCGGTCTTTAACTTAGAGAACGGCAAAAACTTTGAAGTGGAAACGGTAAATCAATCGGATAAAAATGTGTTTGTGAGTAAAGTTCTTTTAAACGGAAAACATTTAGACAAACCTTTCCTGAAACATTCGGATGTATTAAATGGTGGTAAAATCACTTTTTATATGAGCGCTAAGCCGAATAAGAAGAATTATTAGGTTCCGACAGCTAAACCTGACAGGTTTTAAAAACCTGTCAGGTTTCTGGATGCCAAAGCTTCGATTCTGCTCAGCCTGACACGGTAATTGAACTTCGCTGAGCTTGATGTCACCCTGAGCGAAGTCGAAGGCTTTTGAAAAAGGTAGGGCTTCGACTTCGCTTAGCCTGATAAAATTCGAGGGAATTTGTGTAATTAGTGGCAAACAAAAAGAGTAAACATAACAGAGTTTCCAAAAACTTCACGAAATTTGCACTTCAAATAAATGACAATCCATATGAAAATAAATCTAAAATCGGGAATTGATAAATTGCTTTTCGGAATGAAGCAAAATGATGTAACAGCTGCTTTGGGAAAACCGGATAAAAATTATACAGACGAAGATGATAATGTGATTTTCGTATACAATGCCCAAAAAATCAGACTGACTTTTTATCAGGAAGAAGAATTGAAATTAGGGTATTTGGTCGCTTCCAGCAATGATCTGGAAGTTTTTGGATACAAACTGATCGGAAGAAAAATTGCGGATGTAAAGAAAGACCTGGCAACAAAAGGAATCACGAAATACAATCAGGAGACTTTTGATACGTTTGAAAACTATTTCAACGAAGACAATTGGTTTATTCTTCAGACCGAATTTGATGAAGTAGTTAAGTTTGAAATCGGAGCGATAATCAATGATAAAGATGAATTTGACTGGAAGTTTCCGGTTAAGAAATAATTATTCTCATTTGTGTCATTTCGACGAAGGAGAAATCACATAGCGGGAATAACGTAACGTGATCAACTTGATGTGATTTCTCCTTCGTCGAAATGACAAGAAATCTTAGACACAAAAAAAACCGACAATCACTTGTCGGTTTTTTTATGTGTAAGATTAAAAGATTACCCTTTCAACCATGCATTTCTAAGTTTGTCTTTTGAAGCATCTGTAGCTTTAAAAGTTTCTGTTTCTTCAGATGGTAATTTTACGGTTCCTTTTATAGTTTGCGCTGCACCACCGCGCTTAATTTCCAGGGTGATCGGATCGTTTTCTTTCCAGTTTTCACTTTCGGTGATTAAATCATAGATGTTTGTTACCGAGTATGGTTTATTGTTTATAGAAACAATGATGTCACCACCTTTTAAGTTTAAATTCTTAAAGAAATCATTTTGTTCAATATCAGCACGAACTACAATTTCTTTGGTTTGTTTGTCAATACTAATATAAGGCGTTTGTCCTTTTAAGAAAACAGGCCCTGCTTTTTTCTCCATTGTTTTTGTTACCCCTACTTTAGCCAAATAAACTTCATAAGGAATTGGAGTGGTTCCCTGTACATAGGTTTTCAAAAATTCACCCACTTCAGGATACGTCAATTCTGTGATTTTAGCAAAAAGCTCATTGTCATTGAATGGTTTTTCGATACCATATTCATTCGATAATTTGTGCATTAAGTCAAGAATTCCTCTTTCTCCGTTGCTTTTTTCTCTGATGATAATATCGATGCACATACCAATTAAAGCTCCTTTTTGATATACATTTAAGTATTGGTCTTTGTAAGGCTGCTCTAAAACATTGGCACTCATTACCGTAAACGACATCGTATCGTTCAGGCTTTTTGACTGTTGGATTTTATCTGCAATACGCGTATAAAATTCAGCTTCGTTAATTAATCCCTGATTGATCTGGAAAAGATTGGCAAAATATTCGGTTACCCCTTCGTACATCCATAAATGTTCTGACATTTTTGGTGCGTTGTAATCGAAATACTGAATTTCTTTCGAGTGAACGGTCAACGGTGTCACAATATGGAAGAACTCGTGTGAAACGACATCTTTCATAGATTCTACCAGTTTTTCTTTTGGCATAGATTCCGGTAAAACAACCGTTGTAGCTGTTGGGTGTTCCAAAGCTCCGAAACCGTGCGCATCGTCTTTGGCCATGCTTGACAAATACAACAAAACAGTATATTTTTTAGTCGAGTTTACCTTTCCTAAAAAGTTTTTCTGAGCCGTCATCATTGTTTTCATTTCCGGAGTGATACTTTCTGCCGTAAATTTTCCTGTTGGAGAATAAACCGCAATCAAAATATCCATTCCGTTTACATTAAAAGTAGTGTAATCCGGTTTAGAATACATAATTGGATTTTCAACCAAAACAGCATAACGAGGTGTTGTAAAAACATCGCTGGTTTTGCTTGCATCTTCATCTGTCATGGAAGTTGCTCCCCAAAGTGTTTCAGGATGCGTAATGGTCACTTTATAAGGAATATTTAATTTGTCCTGAAAATAACCTACAAAACCGTGTGTATTGACCATGAAGTTAACTCCTGCGTTAATGTTGGTTCCTGCAGGCGAGAAAACGTCATCATTACCAAATCCGGTTCCTTTTTCAGTGTCAAAAGTATCGCCAACCAGGTACGTTACTTTTTGTAATGTTTTTGCATTTGAAATCGACCATGAATTATCGTCAATTCTTTTTACTGCCAATTCAGTTCCTTTGGCATCATAGGCTTTAAAATCGCCTGAATATTTACCGTAATTGTCGGTAGAGTAGGTTCCGGGTACTGTTTTTGGAATGCTGTAAATTACTTCATCTGTTTTGATTTCCGGTGCTGTTACGGTTACCAGAACTTTATCGTCTTTTACATCAGTAAGATTGATGTTAACGTCTACAGTATTCTTTTTGGCAGCTCCGGCAGAACCGGTTTTACAACTCCACAATGTTACTGCGAGCGCTAACGTGTAAATTATTTTTTTCATTTGCTTGAGTTTAGTTATTGTGTTTGACTTACAAAACGTAAAATTGTTACAGAATTGTTATAAAACTTATAAAAATAAAAAAAAAACTCCTGAATTTCAGGAGCTTTTTTTAGTCTAGTTTGTTCTTTATATAATATTTGCCATCCAAATCTTCATCAAAATCATCTATTTTAACGGGTTTTGGTTTTGGTTTAGTTGCTAAAGCCTTCTTTTTCCACATCTCAAATTTTTCAAGAGGCATCTTCTTCTTCAAGATTTCCAGTACTTCTTTTTCTGCCAATCCAAATTCTTTTTTTATAATTTCAAATGGATTTTTTTCTTCCAAGGCTAACGAAACAAGTTTTTCCGTTTGTTCCCAATTCAATTCTTTGCGGTTACTCTTTTTCATCACGTGAAAATTAATTCAAAAATAGGGGGTTAATGATTAGTAGATTGATTTTCAATTTATATATCAATATTAATAAAAAAAATAATTACTTGGTTCAATCTGTGATACTTTTTTTATGATTTTTAGTTGTTTTTTGCAGATTTGTATTTTTGAAAGGGAATATTGAGTAAATTTTTCAATCTGTTATTTTCATCAGGCAGCATATGAGTGTCTACACCATAGATTAAATTTTCTTTTGGTAAGGTGGTAAAAGTTCCGAAAAGACGGTCCCAGACCGAAAAGATATTCCCATAATTACTGTCTGTATAAGGCAAAACATAATGATGGTGTACCTTATGCATATTAGGCGAAACGATAAAATAGCTCAAAACGGTATCGAGCTTTTCGGGCATCGAAATATTGGCATGATTAAACTGTGACGCTACTACTGAAAGTGACTGGTACAAAAACACCATCCACATTGGGCTTCCCACTAATAAGACTCCAAAAGCAGTAAATATAAAACGAATCACGCTTTCGCCGGGATGATGCCTGTTGGCCGTTGTGGTATCAATCCAGGTATCGGTATGGTGAATAAGATGAAAACGCCATAAAACTTTCACTTTGTGTTGCGTAAAATGGGCCAGATAAGCGCCAATTAAGTCTAAGAGCAACAATCCTATAATTGTATACAGCCAAACAGGGATTTCGGGCAGCCAGTTTAAAATGCCGAAATGATTCTGAGTGGTCCAGTAAGCTGTTTTAATTAAAATAAAAGCCAGTATAAAATTGACAATAATGGTCGTAAAGGTGAAAAAGAAATTAATACCTGCATGATTCCACTTTTTGTATTTCATCCGGAATAGCGGAAAGGTATTTTCAATCAACCAAAAAACAGTGATTCCGCCCACCAGAATTAAACTTCTGTGTGATGAAGGAATCGTACTAAAATAGGCAATGATTTCATTCATAATAGTATCGTGTATTCAGTCAAATTTAATTAATTTAATGAAATAAAGCTATTAATTTTAGCAGATATGTAATTGTTTAAGAGTTGTTTATCTCTTTTTAATGTGAAAAAAAAGAGAAAAGCGAAAATAGAATTTCACTTTTCTCTTGTATCTATAAAAAATAGGGTATTGTAATCTGTTTTTAGTATTATCTTTTGATCAGGCTAATAAGAAACAACAAAATCCATGCACCTCCGGCGGCTATAACAATTTGCCAAAGCAATCCGCCTCCGCCAATTCCCAGTTTAGGAGCCAGCCATCCACCGAAGATTCCGCCAATAATACCTACGACGATATTACCCAGAAGGCCAAAACCGCCCCCTTTCCATAATTGACCGGCTAGCCAGCCTGAAATTGCTCCGATAAGTAAGAAATATAAAAACGCCATAGTTTATTGTTTTAAGGGTTATGTAATAGTTGATTTGCTGATTTGTGATTCTTCGGAAAGCTTTTGTAATTTCATGTGCTTCCGCCAATGATACCCACAGCGATATTACCAGGAAGGCCCGAAACCGCCACCTGAGATTGCTTCGATAAGTAAGAAATAAAACTCCATAGTTTATATTTTAAGGGTTATGTAATATTAGATTTGTTTATTTGTGCTTCTTCGGAATTCTTTTGTAATTCCATGCGCCTCCGCCAATGATACCAACAGCGATATTACCAGGAAGGCCCGAAACCGCCGCCTGAGATTGCTTCGATAAGTAAGAAATAAAACTCCATAGTTTATGTTTTAAGGGTTAATAATTGATTTGTTTATTTGTGATTCTTCAGAATGATTTTGTAACAGATTTTTATAGATAAATCCGCCTAAAACAGCGCCCAGAATAGGAGCGACCCAGAACAGCCAAACCTGAGATAAGGGGCCGCCGCCTACAAAAAGAGCCTGAGAAAGCGATCTTGCAGGATTTACAGAGGTATTGGTAATGGGTATACTGATTAAGTGAATAACAGTTAGCGTAAGGCCTATCACAATTCCGCAAAAATTACTGTTGGCAAATTTGTCTGTAGCGCCCATGATTATAAGGATGAAAAATAAAGTCAGTACAAATTCGGCTATAAAAGCAGCTTGTAAAGAATATCCATCAGGAGAAAATGCGCCGAATCCGTTTGAGGCAAAAGCCCCCGCTTTGGTACTATCAATGGCAAAACCGGCTTTTCCGGATGCGATCGTATATAGTGTACCTGCAGCTGCTATGGCTCCCACACATTGCGCTATGATGTAAGGAATAAGATCTTTGGCTGGAAATTTACCCCCGGCCCAAAGCCCTAAAGAAACAGCAGGATTAAAATGCCCGCCTGAGATGTGTCCGACTGCATAAGCCATTGCCAGTACGGTCAGTCCAAATGCAAGTGCAACACCTGCAAATCCAATACCTAATTCAGGAAATCCGGCCGCAAAAATAGCGCTTCCACAACCTCCAAAAACCAGCCAGTACGTTCCGAAGAACTCGGCAAATAATTTTTTCATAATAAAATAATTTTAATTAATAGTTGATTGTTAACGGGTGTATTGGTATGCCCATAAAATCAATACAATCTGTAAGGGCAAACGTATTAATAAAATAAATTTTACGATAGAATAACTTCCTTTCTTCTTTTGAAACATATACAGGTTAGCAGGAAAAACAGCAATTAACAAAGCTATAATTCCCCAGGCGGCATAAGTTGTAAAAAAAGGAATCGTCAGCAGTATGCCCAGAATAATTTCGGCAACTCCGCTTAAAAGATTTAATAACTTGGGATTTGGAAAAAAGGGAGGAATGATCCTAATGTACATTCCCGGATTTTTAAAATGATTGATTCCGGCGATTATATAAAGAAAAGCCATTACATATAAATGCCACGGTAAATTCATGATAGTATAGTTTATCACGAATTTATAAAAAAATTAACAAATATTGTATTATTAAGTTCGTTTTTTTAGAACTATACAATATACGTTAATTTTTACGCTTAAAATTTACGTTCATTATAATGATGGCCAGAATGATTAGCAGAATACCAACCCATTGTAGAAAGATTACTTTTTCATCCAGTAACACATAAGCCATCATTACCGAAACAGGAAGTTCCAATGCTGAAACTATGCTTCCCAGGCCAATTCCGGTGAGCGGAAAACCAATATTCATCAGCATTGGTGGTATGATAGTTCCGAATAGGGATAATACAATTCCCCATTTTAGGAAAATAGCAAGATTAAAGGGAGTCACCTGAGTGAAAAAAGCAAATGTAAATACAATTACTGCCCCGCCCAAAAGCATGTACAAGCTGCGTTGTGCCGATGAAATTTCGGTGGCAACACGATTGGCGGTAAACATGGTGGTGGTAAAAGAAGCTGCCGCCATAATTCCCCATGCAAGGCCTCTCCAGTCCAGCGCAATATCGTTATGGATAATGTTGGTAGCCAGAACAGTTCCGATCAGTACAATACATACCGCGAAAACCTTTTGTTTAGAAGGTAATTTTTTTTCTAAAATCATTTCCAGTAAAACGCCCATCCAGACGGTCTGCATTAGTAACACAATACCAATTGAAACGGGAATAAATTTTACGGCTAAATAATAGAATAAACTCGTCATTCCTAGTGAAGTACCCGCGAGCATAAGGCTGAATATATTTTTGGGAGTCGCTTTTACGACCTTGTCTTTGTGTTTTATTTTCTGAAAGGTATTAATCAGTAAAATACCAATGATTCCTAGTACAAATTGAGAGCTTGTTACTTCGGCAGTTGTATATCCTTCTGAATACGCCATTTTTACAAAAGTGGCTAACATTCCGTAAGTTGTAGCTCCTAAAGCAACAAAAAATACTCCTTTTAATACATTATTTTGTGACATCCTAACTCTTTTGGTTTTAAAAATTCAAGCCGGCAAAGGTAAGGTATTTTGTTTGGGATTTAGTATAAAATCTGTAAAAACCTTATTATAGTGATAATGTGAAGGTGTGATTTGAGGTTGAAATTATTGATTTGGCAGGAAATGGCTGTTTGTTTTTAACCGCAAGGAACGCAAGGTAAATTAATGCATGATGTTTGGTAAATGGGGAGAAGTTCGCAAAGCTTTGTGGTTGTGAGGATGGAATTTTTTTTTGTGATTTTCCTTGCGCAACATTGTCATTTCGACCGAAGGGAGAAATCACATACGTAATTCGACAAAGATTGGCGGCTTTTAGGGATGGAGTTTCTTGTGTGATTTCTCCCTTCGGTCGAAATGACAAGCCTTGCGTAAAAAAAAAAAAATAGACTTCAAAGAAGTCTATTTACGAATGCTGTATCATTTTTATAAAGGCCTATTTATCCTTTAAAATTTTTTCTAAATATTCATTTTTATCTTTTTCCGCCTGAACCAAACGTTCGTAAAGTTCAATGACCTTATCAAGGGGATTGAAAGTGCAATAATTACCAAAGTAACCATGACTCTTATTGAAAGTATTAAAATAATTAAACACTCCTTCTTCCGAAAAGTTTTTAATTGCTTCTACACTTACACCCAAAGCTTTTGCCACTTCAATCAACTTTTCTTCATCAACTGTTTCGCTGTTTTCCAAAATAGAAACAGCCTGCTGATTGGTTCCTAAAGCCTGCGCTAATGCTTCCTGTTTCATGTCTTTCAGTTCGCGAATACGGCTGATTTTTCGGCCGATATGATTTGGTTTTGTTGCTGTGCTCATAGTTCAAAGATAATAATTATGAATAAAAAAATACAAGTTAGGTAAAAAAACAAATTTGCTGTTGTATACGGCTTAAAAATTGACTCGTTACGACTTTTGCTTTGCGAGGGCAAGGTATAAATAAAATACGATTTTTCTTATATTTTTAGATAAAAAAAATTAAACTATAAAACAACAAAGACAGCAATAAAAAAACCACCAAAAATAAATTTTGATGGTTTAGTTTATACTGAAAATCAATCTGCAACAATTACTTTACAGGCTGAGCGTTATAGGTTTCGATTTCGAAAACCAAAGTAGCGTTTGGCGGAATTACACCTCCTGCACCTTTTTCTCCGTAAGCTAAGCTTGCAGGAAGAAAGAATATGGCTTTTTCACCATCAGTCATCATGTCTAGAGCTTCGATAAAACCTGGAATCATTCCGTCTTTTTTACCTACTACGAATGGAAAAGCCTGATATCCTTTTTGTGCATCTCTGTTCGCATCATATTTACCATACGCTTTTGCTACATTGGCAATGCTGCTGTCAAAAAGATTTCCATCTTCGAAATAACCGGCGTAATGGAAATAAATGGTAGATCCTTCCGGTAATTTTACACCGGAACCTTTTTGGGTAATTTTATATTTTAAGCCAGAAACCGTTGCAGTGGCAGTCGCTTTAGTAGCGGCAAAATAAGCGGCTTTCTCGGTCACTACTTTTTGACTTTCAGCTTTTTGAGCTTCTCCTTTTTTGGCATCATCACTGATTACTTTTAAGGCATCAAATTTCTTTGCTGCAGCACCTTTGCGGGTAATCGTAATTTTTGTCATGATATCATCCTGAACAATTTTATTTACCACATCCATTCCTGAAACCACATGACCGAAAATAGTATGTTTTCCGTTTAACCATGGTGTATCTTTATGTGTGATGAAAAACTGGCTTCCGTTTGTAGCCGGACCTGAATTGGCCATAGCCAGAACACCGCCTTTTTCGAATTTTAATTCCGGTACGAATTCATCTTTAAAAGAATAACCCGGTCCGCCTGAACCGTTTCCGTCAGGATCACCACCCTGAATCATAAAGTCATTGATCACTCTGTGGAATTTCAGTCCGTCATAAAACGGTTTTCCTTTTAGTTTCTCCACTTTTACATTCGGATTTTTACCTTCTGCCAAAGAGATAAAGTTAGCCACTGTTACAGGAGCTTTTACGTATTCCAGAGACAAAACGATATCGCCTTTAGTGGTAGAAATGGTTGCAAAAATTCCTTCTGCAGGATTTATGGTTTTAGTAACTGCTTTGGCTGTTGTTGTTTTTCCGGCCGGTTTTTTTGCAGTGGTTTTCTTTGTCGTTTGTGCCTGAATATTTACTACTGCAAGGCAGAATAAGAATAGAAATTTAAATTTCATTGCGTTTCGAATTTAAGTCTATATTAATTATTGTGGTTTCTCTAACAATTGGATTTCGAAAATGATATTCGCATTTGGCGGAATAACTGCTCCGGCTCCGGCTTGTCCATACGCTAAGTGTGATGGAATGAAAAGAACCGCTTTGTCACCAAAAGAAAGTTTCTCGATTCCTTCGATAAATCCGGGAATCATACCGTCTTTACGACCTGCCTGAAAAGGAATTGGCTGATACGCTTTAGCTTCGGCTCTTGCCTGATCGAATTTTCCGAAAGTCTTCGCCACGTCTTCAATACTGGTATCAAATAAAGTTCCGTTTTCTAAGAATCCTGCATAATGAATGTATATTTGAGTTCCGGTTGCCGGTTTTTTACCTGCACCTTTTTCGGTAATAACATATTCTAAACCACTACTTGTTTTGGTCGCTTTTGGTTTTAATGACGCGTAGTAGGCTACTTTTTCTTTTTGAACTCCTGCAAATTTTCCTTGTTCTTTTGCTATTTCAGAAAAATAGTCATGAAATACTTTTACAGCATCAAACTTTTTAGCGGCTTCGCCATTTCTGATAATCGTTACTGATACAATGTTGTCACCTTGCACCACTTTGTTTACTACTTCCATTCCTTTATCGACTACATGACCGAAAATAGTATGTTTTCCGTCTAACCATGGCGTTTCAACATGCGTGATAAAAAACTGGCTGCTGTTTGTTCCCGGACCGTTATTGGCCATCGCTAATACACCGCCTTTATCAAATCTTAAATCACTGATTTCATCTTTAAATTTGTATCCGGTATCACCAGAACCTGTTCCTAACGGATCGCCGCTCTGAATCATAAAATCTTCAATAACTCTGTGAAATTTTAATCCGTTGTAGAAGGGTTTGTTTTTAAGGTCTTCATTCGTCACGAATTCATTTTTACCTTCAGCCAGGGTTACAAAATTGGCCACCGTAACAGGTGCTTTTTTATAATCCAGTTCTACAATAATACTTCCTTTATTGGTTTCAATTTCAGCATACAAACCATCCGGAAGGTCACTGTGTTTGTCTTTACAAGAATAAAACGAGGTAGCGGCTAATAGTAATATTAAAATACTCTTTTTCATTTTTTAACTGTTTTGTTATGGGTTTAAAGTGTCTTTTTTAGTTTGAACTGCCGGCTTTGTAGCGACCGGTTTTGAAGATGGTGTTGAAGGAACGGTTGTCGCAGGTGCTTCTTCCGGAACAAAATTACGAAGGGTAACCGTGCAGATCAGGGATTGATTGGTTCCGATTTTGTTGTTGTCTCCGTGATAGCCATAGGCCATGTGTGATGGAAATAAAAAGTTGACAGTTTCGTTTTTGTGCATCAGTTTAATACCGTCACGCAATCCCATCATGATTTCCTGTTTGTCAACATGGTACGTTTGCGGGCCCAGTTCCGATTCAGCATAAATAACTTTGCCTTTTATATCTTTTACCTCTAAATTATAATAAGCGATATCGCCTCTTTTTGGTTTTAAAGTATCAGCCGTATTTTGTTCTTCATACGAATACCAATATCCTTTTTGGGAAGCATAATACTTTACTTTCGGGTTGCTTTTAATGATATTTTTAATGACATCTTCTTCACTGGCAACCAGTTTTTTATTGCGGTCAGCTGATTTTTTCATGAAAGTTCCCGAAGCTCTTGAAATAGGTCTTCTGGCTTCTTCATGCTGTTTGCAGCCAACACATAAAACGGCAAAAAGCAGGGCAGAAATGCTTAGTTTTAAGTAATTCATAGTAGGTTATAGGGTTAGTTTAGTTACTAAATCTTCAAACTTTTTAACGGTCTCTTCCATTGAAATTTCCGATCTTCCGCCGGCGGCATTGGTATGTCCTCCACCGTTGAAATGATCTCTTGCAAACTGATTCACATCAAATCCTCCCTGCGAGCGGAAGGAAATTTTGATGATTTTCTCGTCTTTATTTTCTATAAAAATAGCAGTAAAATCAATTCCTTTTATACTTAATCCGTAATTAACGATTCCTTCGGTATCGCCTTTGATGTAATTAAAGGCATCCAGTTCGCTTTGTGTCAGTGTAGTGTAGGAAGTTTTATGCTCTTCAAAAACTTTCATGTTCTGTAAAGCGCGACCTAATAATTGTAAACGGCTGTAGGAGCTGTTGTCAAATAATAAAACCGGAATTTCGGTATTTTCTACGCCTAAATCAATTAAATCCGCCACAATTCGATGCGTATTTCCGGTAGTTTTCGGAAAACGGAAGGAGCCTGAATCGGTCAATATTCCGGTATAAATACAGGTCGCAATAGTTTTGTCTAAGTCGTCTTTTTTGCCTAAAAACGAAATGAAATTATAAATCATTTCACAGGTAGAACCAAAAGAAGTATCAGAGTACGTGTAGGTGGCATAATCATCTGGTTTCTGATGATGATCGATCATGATAAAAGGCGCTTTTAGCTTTGCTAAAGTATGCTCCATTTCTCCCGTACGATGAAAAGCATTGAAATCAAGTGTAAAAATTACTTCAGCTTCTTCTAATATTTTAGTGCAATTTTCGGTGTCTTTTTCAAATATTTTAACCGTTTCAGAACCGGGTAACCAGGCTAAGAAATCCGGAAAATCATTGGGAGCAATCACGGTTGGAAAGTGATTGTTTTTTAATAAAAAGTGGTATAAAGCCAGTGTAGAACCCATGGCATCGCCATCTGGACCTCTATGCGGAATTATAGCGATTTTCTTTGGGGTTGCGAGCAACAATTGGATCGCCTGAATATCTTGTATTTTCATAGTGTGCGAATTTACATTTTTTTAATGTAATGCTGAAAACATTTTCGAGATTAACACACTTTTATAAAGTTATGAGTTATGAGTTGTGAGTTGTGGGTTATGAGTTGTGGGTTTTGGGTTATGAGATAAAGATTTAAGTTTGGAATTTGGATTTTAAAAATTGGAATTTAATCTTTGATGCAGTTTATGCTTGTCATCTTTTACAATTTGTGATTTATAAATTATGAACTATGAGATGAAGATTTAGGTTTGGAATTTGGATTTTAAAAATTGGAATTTAATTTTTGATACAGTTTATGCTTGTCATCTTTTACAATTTGTGATTTATAAATTATGAACTATGAGATGAACATTTAAGTTTGGAATTTGGAATTTAAAAATTGGAATTTAATTTTCGATACAATTTATACTTAGCACCCTTTACAATCTGCGATTTATAAATCCCCGTGGAGCCAGAAGAAAAATAGGCAACAATACAGGCAATAGCGATAAAAAGTCCGGTCTGAAGTCCGAATAATTCGATTCCCATGATGGTGCAGGCAATGGGAGTGTGGGTGGCACCCGAAAATACGGCTACAAAACCCATTCCGGCCAAAAGCGCAATCGGCATGGGTACTACAAGCGATAAAGTGCTTCCTAAAGTAGCACCGACAAAAAATAACGGAGTTACTTCACCACCTTTAAATCCGGCACCCAAGGTAAATCCGGTAAATAAAATTTTCAGTAAAAAGTCATACCACGGATTGGCTGTTGAAAAAGAATCGACAATTACCGGAACGCCCAGTCCGGAGAATTTTGTAAAGCCGAAACCCGCAATGGCGATGGCTAAAAAGATTCCTCCCACAAACGGACGAAGCGGAGGATATTTGATATATTTTGAAAAAAGAGAACCCCAAAAATGAGTCGTTCTCGAAAATAATAAGGCCGCAATTCCGAATAAGATACTGATTAGGACGGTGTAAAAAAGATTGTTCAGACTGATTTCAGGAACATCCGGAATGCTGTAATGGGTGTGTTTGACCTGCCAAAATTCAACGGTAAAATAAGCAGAATATGCTACCAGAAAAGATAGAAAAATACTTTTTAAATTGATTTTACTAAAATACACTACTTCCAAAGCAAAAATAGCACCGGCCAGAGGTGTTCCGAAAACAGAGGCAAAACCCGCACTGATTCCGAGGATAATCAGAATTTTTCGTTCAGTAGTATCGAGTTTAAAAAGTTTGGTAAACTGATCGGCAATCGCTCCCCCCATTTGTACGGCCGTGCCTTCACGACCTGCAGAACCGCCAAATAAATGCGTAAGTAAGGTTCCTAAGAGAACTAAAGGAGCCATTTTTAAAGGAATTACTTTTTTTGGATTTTCGTATTCTTCCAACAACAGATTATTGCCTTTTACGACAGATTCACCCCAATAGTAATAACTCAATCCAACAAGTAATCCGCCAAAAGGTAAAAGCCAGATGATCCAATCATGCTGTATTCTAAATTGTGTCACCCATTCCAGCGCAACCAGAAAAAAAGCTGAGGCGGATCCAGATAAAATACCGATTAAAAGGCAAATGAAAATCCATTTGACTGTTGTAAAAAGTATTTGTTTTGAGTTTTGAAACTTCATTAATTATTGGAGTAGTTTTTTTTAGCCACGAATTTCACGAATTTCCACGAATTAGAGCATGATTAATTAAAGAAATTAAATAATCATTCTAATCCTTTTTTATCAGTGGCAAAAAAAATTAGCGAAAATTCGTGCGATTAGTGGCAAAAGAAAAAATACTAAGTATTTCAAATTTTTTTTAGCTACGAATTGCACAATTTCCACGAATTAGATCATTAATAATTCACGAAAATGGAATAATCATTTTAATCAGTGGCAAAAAAATTAGTAAAAATTAGTGTAATTGCTTCGCCTGTTCCCTTCGGTCGGGTTGTGGCAAAAAATTACTGAACAACAGCGGTAAATTCAATTTCAACTAAATATTCAGGAGCCACCAGTTTGCTGATTTCATAAAAGCCGGTTGTCGGTTTTACATCTTTAAAAAAGGAAGAGTGCGCTCTTGCTACGTCTTCAAAAGTCGTAATGTTAGTGGTGAAAATTCGGGTCCTGATGACATCTTTCATTCCGACATTCAGATCTTCCAGCACTTTTTCAACACGTTCGAGGATATTGTAGGTTTGGGCATAAGCATCGTCAGCTTTTACTTTTTCACCGTCAACAATCGCCACAGTTCCTGAAACTTCAATGATATTGCCAATTCGTACCGCACGGCAATATCCCATTTTGTCCTCCCAGGGTGATCCTGTTAAGATGTTTTCTCTTTTCATTTCTTCTGTTTTATCGAATTTGCTTTTTTTTTAAGTCAAAATCCGGGTTAGTTAATTTTGCTGCAATTTATAAAATATGCCGCTGATAACGAACTTTATTCCTTTGAAATCCCTTTGTAAATGATTCTTTTTTGTGATATTTTGATTCGATAGGATTTTATTTATTCTTCCATTTGATGCTGTTCGTAAAGGCGAAGTTTGTTTTGGGTAGCCGTCAGGTTTTGCTGCAATACTTCGATTTTGTTTAACAGGTTCGCGATAACATCAATGCCTTCCAGATTGATTTTAAGGTCATAATGCAGGCGAATCATTTTTTCGACAGCAGGCAGTTGTTCAGGCTGCAGGTATTCGTCTTCTTCCAGCATAATAATCTGTACCAAGCCATAATTGTGCAGCTCGGTTATAAAGGTATATTCAATTTCGTGGTACACACAAAATTGTTTGATTTGAATTAAGTTTTTACTATCCATGATTTCTTAATTTAGCTAATTCTTCGAATAATTCTTTTTCTTTTGCGGATAATTTTGTCGGAATTTTTAAAGTATAGGTAATGTACAAATCCCCAAACTGATTGTCTTTTTTGTACACCGGAAATCCTTTTCCTTTCAGTTTTACTTTGGTTCCGGGCTGGGTTTCGGCAGGTACTTTTATTTTTACCTTTCCATCAAAAGTATTCACATAGATTTCTCCGCCTAAAATAGCCGTATATAAATCTAGGTCAGCATTAGCGTATAAATTATTGCCTTCCCTTTTGAAATCCGAATCATTATCGATCAAAAACGTAATGTACAAATCGCCATTTGGTCCGCCATTGGCACCGGGTGCACCGTGATTCGGAATTTTGATTATCTGGCCGTTTTCAACTCCGGCGGGAATTGTTATTCTGATGTTCTTGCCATTAACCGTAAGATTTTGTTTATGGGTAGTGTAAGCCGAAGCTAAGTCTAACTGTAGCTCCGCATTGAAATCCTGCCCTCTGTATTTTGCCTGACTTCTGGAACTTCTTCCCGAAGATCCGTACATGGAATTAAAGAAATCAGAAAAATCACTTCCTGAAAAATCACCGCTGCCAAAGTCAGTATAACTTTGATTGCCTCCCTGTTGCTGTCTTGAATATTGCTGTTGGTTGGGGTCGTATCCCGATTTTTCAAATTCATCGGCATGTTTCCAGTCTTTTCCGTATTTATCGTATTTTTTTCGATTTTCGGGATTGCTTAAAACTTCATTGGCCTCGTTAATTTCCTTGAATTTTTTCTCCGCTTCCTTATCATTCGGATTCAGATCAGGATGGTATTTACGCGCTGCTTTTCGATAGGCTTTTTTTATTTCGGCTTCAGTAGCAGTTTTTGTAATTTCTAATGTTTTATAATAGTCTATGTAATCCATTTTTATTGGTTTTTACGAAATGAAAATTAAAACATTGAAGTTAGGAATAAGTTACTAATTATCAAAATGCTATATTTTTGAGATAAACGAACAGGGGGGAAAAATAAAAGACGGTTTTAATTTCTGGCAGGTTTTTTGTTTTCCAAAAATTAGCCTAATATATTGTTATAAAACTCTTAAAGTTGTAGTGCCTGTTTAAATTATACTATTTTTGTGAAGCTATACTTTAATTCTGTAATAATTATAAAAGCCCATCGATAATACTTTTTTCAATGAAGCACATTTTATTTTTCATATTATTTTTTACTGCTATAACAGTATCAGCCCAAACTGAATTTAGTACAAAGTTCAAGTCCATTCCGGCCCCTAAATTTAGCGCGAAACCTAAAAAACTTCCGGAAGTTAAAGATCCTAAAGCTGATAATTCAGAAATTCCAAGTATAAAAACACCGAATGTTTTTGATAATACCACAATAACCCAAAAATCCAAACTTCAGATAGGAGAGGAGAAAAGCAAATTCACCATGTCTACAGAAACTGATTTTGCCAATCCGGGAGATCGTTATGTTGCGAAAATGGAAAAAGACCTCGATAAGGCTTTAAAAGCGGAAGGGCTCAGAGAAGGCAGGGGAGAATTGGTGAAGAAAAATATTTCTCTAGGGGATTTTAAAACCAAGGCTGGTTTCTTCATTGTAAAATTCCGTGATTTTGGTGCTATCGATGGCGACTTGGTGAAGGTTTCCAATAATGATCAGGTGGTGAGAAGTCAGGTATTATTGGATTCCGAATTTCAGGAAGTAAAAATTAATCTGGCACCCGGCTTTAATAAATTGGATTTCGAAGCCTTAAATATAGGAGCATTAGGCGGAAATACTGCCGAAATCCGCGTTTACGATGACAAAGGCGTATTAATCACAAATGACTACTGGAATAATCTTGCAGCCGGTTTCAAAGCTTCAATCGTAGTGACCAGAGAGTAATCTTTTTTAGTTAGATGCTAAGCTTCTAAGGCTCTAGGTTACTAAGTTTTTTTCTTTTTTTAGGAACTAAAATCTCAGCACCTTAGCAACTCAGCACCTCAGAGCCTTAAAAAAAAAATCAAAACGGATCAGCAGTAACATTAAACTTCATATCTGCTTTCACCGTAACATCTTTCGTAAGCGTTTCTTTTAACGTAACTTTTGTTCTGATTTTATATTGATCTGCTTTGATGTATTTATCTAATCGGGCATCTGTACTAATCAGATCGATCGTATTGGTTGTTGAATTGATGTTATCCTGATAGGCCAGTTCTATTTCATCAGAATCAGTTGTCGAGATATACAAATGAATCGATTTTAAAAACGTAAATGTTTTTCCGTCGGGATCTGTAATTGTTAATTTCAGTGATTTTAATTTTACGTCTTTTACCAGACTCGCTTTGGTGTTGTTATTTTTAAATTCAGCGGAGGAATTTGTAGTCACATCCGGTGTTACAATCTCCGAAGGTAAATTAATCGGTGAAGTACTTTTTATCTGAATTGATGCATTATTAGAAATAGTGAAAGTCAGTAAATCGTCAACAGCATTACAAGAACTTAATAATAAGAACAGGAAAAGAGAAAGGGCAGTTAATTTTGATTTCATAAGTATGGGTTTTTTCTAAATACGATTTTTTGAGGGATTTGGTTTTTTGTAAAGATAATAAGTTTCTAAGGTGCTAAGGAACTAAGTTTTTTTTCTTTTTTTTAGCGGTAAAAACTCAGAACCTTAGTGACTCAGAACCTCAGAACCTTTTTTAGAAAAAAAAATCAAAATTCCATTTTTCAAATTCGAATATAAAAAGTATTTTTGCGCATGCAACACAACGTACTTATTTTAGATTTCGGATCGCAATATACACAGCTTATTGCGCGTAGAGTTCGCGAATTAAATATATTCTGCGAAATTTTTCCTTACAATCACTTTCCTAGTGATTTATCACCTTATAAAGCCGTAATATTAGGAGGAAGCCCTTTTTCTGTTCGTGCAGAAGATGCGCCACATCCTGATTTATCTCAAATTCGAGGCAAGCTTCCCATGTTGGCAGTTTGTTACGGAGCGCAATATTTAGCACACTTTAGCGGTGGAGAAGTAGCCGCCTCAAACACCAGAGAATACGGCAGAGCTAATTTATCTTATATTAAAGAGAATGAAGTTTTCTTTAACGGAGTTTCAGAAAACAGTCAGGTTTGGATGAGCCACAGCGATAGTATCAAGGCTTTGCCAACCAATGCGGTAAAATTAGCAAGCACGCATGACGTAGAATATGCAGCTTTCAAAATTGAGGGCGAAACTACTTATGGTATTCAGTACCATCCGGAAGTTTTCCATTCGACAGACGGATCAAAAATGCTGGAAAACTTTTTAGTAAATATTGCCGAAGTACCTCAAAATTTCACGCCAAATGCTTTCGTAGAAGAAATGGTGGGAGAACTGAAAGAGAAATTAGGGAATGATAAAGTGGTTTTAGGATTGTCAGGCGGAGTAGATTCTACTGTAGCGGCGGTTTTATTACACCAGGCGATCGGTAAAAACTTATACTGTATTTTTGTAAATAACGGATTGCTTCGTAAAAACGAATTCCAAAATGTACTGGATCAGTACAAAGGAATGGGACTGAACGTAAAAGGAGTAGATGCCGGAGATCGTTTCTTAGGTGAATTAGCCGGAATCAGTGATCCGGAAACCAAACGTAAAACCATTGGACGTGTATTTATCGAAGTTTTTGACGATGAATCACATTTAATCGAAGACGTAAAATGGCTGGCGCAGGGAACTATTTATCCTGACGTCATCGAATCGGTTTCTGTAAAAGGACCATCGGCAACCATTAAATCACACCACAATGTGGGCGGATTGCCGGATTATATGAAATTAAAAATTGTAGAACCGCTTCGTATGTTGTTTAAAGACGAAGTTCGAAGAGTAGGTGCTACTTTAGGAATAGACCCTGAATTATTAGGAAGACACCCTTTCCCGGGACCTGGATTGTCGATCAGAATTCTGGGAGATATTACTCCTGAGAAAGTTCAGATATTACAGGATGTTGATGCCGTTTTTATCGACGGATTAAAATCATGGGGATTATACGACAAGGTTTGGCAGGCAGGAGCAATTCTGCTTCCGGTAAACAGCGTTGGTGTGATGGGCGATGAGCGTACGTACGAAAAAGTAGTAGCGCTTAGAGCTGTTGAATCTACAGATGGTATGACTGCCGACTGGGTTCATTTACCTTATGATTTCTTAATGAAAGTGTCCAACGATATTATAAATAAAGTAAAAGGCGTGAATCGTGTGGTTTACGATATAAGTTCAAAACCACCTGCAACAATTGAGTGGGAATAGTACTATTTTTCAAATTAAGGCGTTACATTTGTAACGCCTTAATTTTTTATAACCTACTATTTATGAGAGAACTTTTAACGATTTCTCTTGTCTTTATTTTGTCTTTTAACAGAATAACTGCGCAAGATTCAATTATTGAACACAAAATTCAAAAAGGAGAAACTGCTTATTTTATTGCCCAGAAATATAAGGTCTCTGTTGAAGAAATTTACAAACTCAACCCCGAATCGGAGAGTGGCATCAAGGACAATCAAATTATTAAGATTCCTGTTCACCCCGCAGAAAAACAAAATTCAAATCAGCAAATCACTCATATTGTTGGTGCTAAAGAAACCCTTTTCGGATTATCGAAACAATATAATGTATCTGTTGAAGCGCTTCAGAATGCCAACCCTATTCTTGCCGGCGGACTCCAGATTGGTCAGGAATTAACTATTCCGTCACCTGCTGCAAATCTTTCGAAAACTGAAAATACAGCTTCTTCAAAAGTAACCCATCAGGTCGTTGCCAAAGAATCTTTGTTCAGTATTGCCAGACACTATAATGTTTCGGTCCAGGATTTGGAAAATCTGAATAAAGAACTGCTTCAAAACGGATTGCAGATTGGTCAGACCATTTCAATTCCAAACAAAAGAAAAACACTCGACGGAAGAGTTCGTGTCATCAATCAGGAAACTGTTTTTCATGTAGTGGAACCCAAAGAAACCAAATTCTCGATTGCCAAAAAATACGGAATTTCAATTGAACAGTTAGAATCTCAGAATCCTGAAATCGTAAACGGATTAATTGTGGGCAATAAACTGGCAATTAATACGAAGGAAATAAAACCAGCGAATGAGCGTGAAGAACTGATGCTGGCTCTGGCCGAAAAACAAGTGGTAGTTGAAAAAGGAAAAGCGAAAACAGTTGAACTGGAAGACTTAAAAGACCGATTGGTTGTTCAGAAAGAAATGAATCAGAAGATTATAAAAATCAATGATTTGAAAGTCAATCTGAACGATATGAACGGTTCCAAAGAAAATTCGGTTGAAAAACTGCGTCTGGTTCTGGAAGCCAATAAAAATGTACAGGATATTTTAATGGCTAAATTAGATTCGTTGGTCAATACAATGAACAATGATTTAGTCGAATTGAAAAGAATGGATGTGCTGAATGTGGATGAATCAAAACGACTGGAAAAACAATCCTATGAAAGCATTAGTAAAACAAGCGATTTATCTTCGCAACTAAAAAAAGAACTGGCCGAAAACCGAAAAGCGTATGCAGGTTTAATGAACAAGGTCGAGCGAATTGCGCTCGAGGAAAATCAGGAGTACAAAAAGAAAATCCGTGAAAGCGAAAAAAACAATAACGTCACTTCCTTACAACAGCGTCTTTCGCTTGACGAAATAAAACGGTACAAAATAGAGCAGGAACAAGGCGATGCGCAAAATCAATTGTTAATTGCTAAAATTGATTCCCTTGATACACAGAAAACTATCGAAATCAAACGCCATATCAGTAAAGCGACGTATTACAGTATGGAAGCCCGAAAATTTGATGATAAAGTAGCCTTGATGAAATTAAAAAAATACCAGGACGAAGCGATTAAGAATCAAAAAACGGAACCGGCTGAAAGTTCAAAATCGGTCTCGCCGGAAGAAATGAAACGTGAACTGAAAGAAAATCCGTTCAAAAACGAAAAGAATATTAAGATCGAAGTTTATGATAATCTTAAAGAAGTTTCAAACGGCTATTACTTAGTTTTAGGTATATTTACCGATGCGTCACCCAGAGATAAGCTGATTATGAAACTTATTGATTCAGGTGATTTTAATGCTAGTTTTTTCTTCAATATAAACAGCCTTTCGTACTATGTTTACAGGGATAAGTACCAAAATATGGAAGAAGTTTTATATGAATGCAAGAAAAATGAAGAAGATGAGTTATATAAGAACATTATTATTGCAAAGGTTGAAATTGATCTGAGATAATAATCGAAAAAATAACAAGTGGCCTGAATCTTGCTTTGACAAAAATTAGTATCTTGTTTTTTGAAATAAATTAAATTGTTTAAGCCCTATTATGAAATATTATTTTACATTATTATCTCTTGTTTTTTTAGTCACCAGTTCTGCTTTTTCTCAGGAAAAAGTGGTGAAGTATAAAGTTTCAAGTGGAGAAACCATCAATCAGATTGCCGAGAAATTTAAGGTTACGCCTTATGATATTTACTCTTTAAATCCTGATGCACGCACTGGATTGACGCCTAATACAGTTTTACTGATTCCAACTGCAGGCAAGGCGAGTGTCGTAAAAAAAGAAGTTGCAGCAACAAAAAATGCTGCATCGGGAAAAACAATCACGCATGAAGTGCAGCCAAAAGAAACACTTTTCGGTATAGAGAAAAAATATGGCATTTCTGATGAAGCATTAAAAACGGCAAATCCGTTTTTGGTAACCAATGGCCTGCAAATTGGTCAGACACTTACCATTCCTTCAAAGGGAGGTGCGGTAAAAACGGTTGCAGCAACAACTGCCAAAGCGGTTAAAACAACTGGTACTGAAAAGTATGTATATCACGATGTTTTGCCAAAAGAAACCAAATATTCGATTGCAAAAGAGTACAAAACTAATGTTGAAGATTTAGAAAAACGCAATCCTGAAATTGTTTCCAATTTACCTGTGGGATATCGCGTAACTATTAAAGGAACAGCTCCTAAAACGGAAGCAAATACTGCGGTTACTGCCAGTGTTTCTAAACCTGCCGAAACTAAAAAAGCAGATGAAGCGGTTAAAAAAGGCACCACCTATATGGATTATCAGGTGAAGCCAAAAGAAACGCTGTACAGTTTGTCCAGAACATTTCAGTTAACACAGGCCGAATTAACAGAGTTGAATCCGTCACTTTCTGAAGGCGTAAAAGAAGGAATGGTTTTAAAGGTTCCGTCCGGATTCCTGGCACCTGCTCCGATTATTGCCCAGCAACAGCCACAACAGGTTGAAAAAACAGCAGAAAAACCAGTTGATAATTCAGCTTCGGGAGGGATTAAAATTCTTGAAAAAGTAAAATCTGAAACAGTGGTACCAAATCCTGAAGTAGTAGAGCTGACTAAGGTCAGAGGGCAAAATGAGCGTAAAAAACTAGCTTTATTATTGCCTTTTAATCTGGCAAAAATCCAATCGGATACCGTGAGTTCTGCCAATCGAATTAAAAATGATAAGTTTCTGAATATGACACTTGATTTTTATTCAGGGGCCATGATGGCGATTGACTCAGCGAAAGTTTTGAAATTACCAATTGATGTCAGCATTTTTGATTCACAGGAAACAAAAAGCTCCTCAAATGTTTCAACTTTAATTTCTCAGAACAAATTACAGGGAGCGAATGCCGTTATAGGACCATTTTATCAGGGAAATGCTGAAAGCACGGCCAATTCATTGCGTTTGTACAATATACCTGTGATCTCCCCATTATCAAAAGATACAGCCAACCCGATCGATAATTTGTATCAGACCATTCCAACAAATGATGTGGTCAGAAGTGCTGTTTTTGATTATATGCGCGCTAAAAACGGAAATATTGTTGCTGTTGTAGACAAGAAAAAAGAATCGGTCATAAATTATATCAAACAAAACCAAAAAGGGGTTGTTTTTGCCGCTTTATCAGAAACAGGTGGTTTAGATGTTGCCAGCTTGAAAAGCCTTTTGTTGCCTAACAGAATGAATTATGTGGTGATGGAAACCGGTAATACTGCCATGGTTAAAACAACCATAAAAGCTTTGCTGGATGCACAAAAAACATGTCAGGTGCAGTTGGTGATTTTAGAACCGAACAGTACTTTAGATACAGATGAAATTAGTTTTGAGAACTTAGTGAAGCTGAAATTAATGTATCCTTCGGTTACCCGTGAAAGTGATGATCCTGCTGTTTTAATCTTTAAAAAAGAATACAGACTGAAAAATAAAGTCAATCCAAATACGTACGCTACCCGAGGTTTTGATGTTACTTTTGATACCATGATGCGTCTGGTTCAGGGGAAAACATATCAGGAAACGGCAGATTTACTCACAACAGAACAGGTTGATAACAAATTTCAATATTACAAAAAAGAAGATGGCGGACATTCCAACAAAGGGGTGTACATTTTATATTACGATTCAGATTTAACTTTAAAAGTAGCCAATTAATGACATCAAAAGTAACCTATTTAGGCGATTTAAGAACAAAATCAGTTCATGTGCAGTCAGGAAGTGAAATCATTTCTGATGCACCACTAGACAATAACGGAAAAGGAGAAGCGTTTTCTCCGACAGATACGGTGGCCAATGCTTTAGCAAGCTGTATGATGACTATTATGGGAATCAAAGCCCGCGATATGGAAATCAGCCTCAACGACTCAACTGCCGAAGTAACGAAAATAATGAATGCTGAACCAAGACGAATTGGTGCTATAGAAATTATTTTTGAAATGAAAGGTACCGCCGATGAAAAAAACAGAACCATTCTGGAACGCGCTGCGATGACTTGTCCGGTGTTTTTGAGTCTGAATTCAGATATAGAAAAGAAAATTACTTTTAACTGGAAGTAATGCTTTGAAATAATATATAAAGCCGTCAATATCTTGACGGTTTTTTTTTGCATTGAAAAATTAACAAAATATTCATGCCTGATTTTGGTCAGTAAAAATATAATGTAGTATCTTTGTTCTGCAAAAAAAATGCATTTTAATGCAAAAATAATGCAATTTATTGAAGCAGAAATGAGATTCTGTTTTCAATATTTATTTTGGATTTTTTTATAAGAAATCAAAGAAGTAATCCAAATTCTGCTTCAAATCAATAATTTTAAATTTTACTGAATTGCTTTATAAAGATTTTATCTTTGTATAATTATGATTGCTAATTTCTTAGCGATGTATTGATGTGAGATTTTGCCAGTGAAAAATAAAATTTTTATTTGAAAATTATAATTAGAAAAGTAAAAAAACTATATCATGTTAAAAAGTAAAATAGACAAAGCAACAGGCTTCGAAAAACGATTTGAAAACATCAATACGGTTGTTTTTGAAAATTCCAATGAAGCTTCTAAAGCTGTTGCTCAGGAAATTGCAGCTTTAATTCAGTTCAAACAAAAAAACGGGCAGCCTTGTGTTTTAGGTCTTGCAACAGGTTCTTCCCCAAAAGGGTTGTATGCAGAACTGGTTCGTTTGCATAAAGAAGAAGGATTGAGTTTTAAAAACGTAATCAGTTTTAATCTGGATGAATATTATCCGATGGAACCAAACTCAATCAACAGTTATGTTCGTTTTATGAAAGAATTGCTGTTTGACCATGTCGATATTTTACCTGAAAATTACCATGTTCCGGACGGACTTTTATCAAAAGAACAAATAGCCGATTATTGCCATGATTATGAAGCTAAAATTGAAGCTTTGGGGGGAATCGATTTGCAGATTTTAGGAATTGGAGGAAATGGACATATTGGTTTTAACGAATCCGGTTCATTGCAAAACTCTAAAACACGTTTGGTTGCTTTGGACCATATTACAAGAGTTGCCGCTAGTAAAGATTTCTTCGGATTAAGCAATACACCAAGAACAGCAATCACCCTTGGTGTTAAAAAAATCATGGAAGCTAAAAGAGTAATCTTACTGGCCTGGGGGGAAGGAAAAGCAAATGTCGTAAAAAGATCAGTAGAAGACGAAGTAACGAACAGAGTTCCCGCTTCCTTTTTACAGGAACATGACAACGCTGTTTTTATTTTAGATAAAGAAGCCTCTTCCAAACTTACCAGAATCAACAAACCATGGCTGGTCGAAAAAGTAATCTGGACTGATAAGCTAACCCGTAAAGCCGTTTTAGGATTAGCACTTCAGCTTAAAAAACCAATTTTAATGCTTACCGATGCCGATTATATCGAACATGGAATGAGTGATTTACTGGCTGATTCCGGTCCGGCATACGACATCAATATTAAAATATTCAATAAATTACAAAATACCATCACAGGCTGGCCGGGCGGAAAACCAAACGCTGATGATTCCAACCGTCCGGAAAGAGCGGAGCCGGCCAGAAAACGTGTCCTGATTTTCAGCCCGCATCCTGATGATGATATTATTAGTATGGGAGGAACTTTCATGCGTCTGCAGGAACAGGGACATGAAGTACATGTAGCCTACCAAACCTCAGGGAATATTGCCGTTGCTGACGACGAGGCCTTACGTTTTGCAAGATTCGTGATTGACTACAATGAGAAATTCGGAATCAAAAGCGCTGAAGCTGATACGATCTATCAAAAAGCACAAACCTTTCTGGAGAATAAAAAGAACAGTGAAATTGACATTCCTGAAGTTCGTTACATAAAAGGGTTAATCAGAAAAGGAGAAGCCAGAGCAACGAGTCATTTTGTTGGTTTGAAGGACGATCAGATTCATTTTATGGAACTTCCGTTTTATGAAACCGGAACCATCGAGAAAAAACCTATCGGACCGGAAGATATTCAGCTGACAATCGATTTAATTGAAAAAATCAAACCACATCAAATTTATGCGGCCGGAGATCTGGCAGATCCGCACGGAACCCATAAAGTCTGCCTGGATGCTATTTTTGAAGCCGTAAAAGCCTTAAAACCAAAATCATTTATGGATGATTGCTGGTTGTGGCTGTATCGTGGAGCATGGCAGGAATGGGGAATTGACGAAGTAGAAATGGCGGTACCGATGAGCCCGGATCAGGTGTTGGCAAAACGTCACGGAATCTTCAAACACCAGTCACAAAAAGACGGGGTTGTTTTTCAGGGAACAGACGCCAGGGAATTTTGGCAGAGAGCCGAAGACCGAAATGCAGAAACAGCAGATTTGTACCAGCAGTTAGGACTGGCCACTTATGCCGCAATGGAGGCTTTCGTGAGATGGCATTATTAGGTATTAGTTTATAGTCTCAGTTTACAGTCGCAGTCACAGTCGCAGTGATCAGTTGGCTCTCCTTGTAAACTGAGACTGCGAGTGAAAACTATTTTAAAACTGGCAAAAAATAAAAAATAATAATAGCTTTGTAGCAACAAGAAGCAAGAAAGAGAATCAATCTGTATTCTCTTCTCTTGCTTCTTTTTTCTTTTAAAAAAATGGAACAAGACAGTAAACTTCTCATAAAATTAGCCCATACCAAAATGCCTTTCGGGAAATACGAAGGCCGGTTTTTAATTGATTTACCCGAATATTATGTTGTCTGGTATCAGAATAAAGGATTTCCAAAAGGAGAACTGGGCCAGCAATTACAACTGATCTACGAGCTAAAACTAAACGGCTTGGAGGAATTAATCCGTAACATTAAGAAAAGATACCCAAAACCATAAATTAATAGTAAGAAAAATCTTTTAATTAGATTTTTTTTTCCTATTTTTGAAATTGAAATTATTACCATTTTCAAAAACAAGTTGATACCACAAAACAGTTTTAAATTTTTAAAGCTGAAGTAGAGAATCACTGTTTTTAAAATTGTAATAATTTTTTTTATGCCAAAACTTACTTCCATAGCAAGTATCACGTGCTGGTACGGATCTTATCCCTGGTACTTCCCTTATTTTTTACATTCC
>NZ_WKKE01000014.1 GCF_009674775.1 Flavobacterium sp. LC2016-23
GTAACGGTGTTACTGTCTGCATTTCCATCATTGGCTTTATAGGTAAAACTATCCGTTGTCGTTTCGCTTCCGTTATGAACATAAGTGAACGTTCCGTCTGCGTTTAAAGTCAGCGTTCCGTTTGTTGGGCCTGTAACCAAAATTGCGGTTAAGGCATTTCCTTCGGCATCCGTATCGTTGGCTAAAATACCGTTGGCAATCGTAGCGGTTAAGGTTCCGCTTTCGTTTACCGAATAAGAATCGGCAATAGCAACCGGGGCATCATTGACCGGGTTAATGGTAATGTCCACCGTAACGGTGTTGCTGTCTGCATTTCCGTCATTGGCTTTATAGGTAAAACTATCCGTTGTCGTTTCGCTTCCGTTATGAATGTAAGTGAACGTTCCGTCCGCGTTTAAAGTCAGCGTTCCGTTTGTTGGGCCTGTAACCAAAATTGCGGTTAAGGCATTTCCTTCGGCATCCGTATCGTTGGCTAAAATACCGTTGGCAATCGTAGCGGTTAAGGTTCCGCTTTCGTTTACCGAATAAGAATCGGCAATAGCAACCGGCGCATCATTGACCGGGTTAATGGTAATGTTAACCGTAACGGTGTTACTGTCTGCATTGCCGTCATTGGCTTTATAGGTAAAACTATCTGTTGTCGTTTCGCTTCCGTTATGAACGTAAGTGAACGTTCCGTCTGCGTTTAAAGTCAGCGTTCCGTTTGTTGGGCCTGTAACCAAAATTGCGGTTAAGGTATTTCCTTCGGCGTCCGTATCGTTTGTCAAAATACCGTTGGCAATCGTAGCAGTTAAGGTTCCGGCTTCGTTTACCGAATAAGAATCGGCAATAGCAACCGGCGCATCATTGACCGGGTTAATGGTAATATACACCGTAACGGTGTTACTGTCTGAATTGCCGTCATTGGCTTTATAGGTAAAACTATCCGTTGTGGTTTCGCTTCCGTTATGAACGTAAGTGAACGTTCCGTCTGCATTTAAAGTCAGCGTTCCGTTTGTTGGACCTGTAACCAAAACTGCCGTTAAAGTATTTCCTTCGGCATCCGTATCGTTTGCTAAAATACCGTTGGCAATGGTAGCGGTTAAGGTTCCTGCTTCGTTTACCGAATAAGAATCGGCAATAGCAATCGGGGCATCATTGAATGGGTTAATGGTAATATCCACTGTAACGGTGTTACTGTCTGAATTTCCATCATTGGCTTTATAGGTAAAACTATCCGTTGTCGTTTCGCTTCCGTTGTGAACATAAGTGAACGTTCCGTCTGCGTTTAAAGTCAGCGTTCCGTTTGTTGGGCCTGTAACTAAAATTGCTGTCAGGGCATTTCCTTCAGCATCCGTATCGTTTGTCAAAATACCGTTGGCAATGGTAGCGGTTAAGGTTCCGGCTTCGTTTACCGAATAAGAATCGGCAATAGCTACCGGCGTCTGATTTATATTGATTGTAACCGTTTCAATATTTCCGTTAACGGTTCCGTCGTTTGCTCTATACGTAAAAGTGTCAGTTGCTGTTTTAGTCCCGTCATGAACGTAAGTGAAAGATCCATCCGAGTTTAAAGTCAGCGTTCCGTTTACCGGACCTGTAACTAAAACTGCGGTTAATGAATTTCCTTCAGCATCGGTATCGTTTGCTAAAACTCCCGGAGCTGTTAAATTTAATGTTCCGCCCTGAACAACAGTATAGGTGTCCGGTAAAGTAACGGGTGCATCATTTACAGGTGTTATCGTAATCGTTACCGTTGCGGTGGTACTGTTCGCTTTTCCATCATTTGCCGTGTACGTAAAACTGTCTGTTACAGTTTCACTTCCGTTGTGAACATAAGTGAAAGTACCATCCGAGTTTAAAGTCAGTGTACCGTTTGCCGGACCTGTTACTAAAACTGCGGTTAAGGCATCACCATCAATATCACTGTCATTTGACAAAACTCCAGTCGCTATTGTAGCTGTAAGTGTTGCACCTTCAGGAACGGTATAACCATCTGCCGCTGCAACCGGAGCATCATTTACTGCTTTTACAGTAATTAACTGGTTAGCAACAGCTGTTCCGTTATGACCGTCATTAATCTTATAAGAGATACTAACCGGTGTAGCTGAATTAAAGTTTGGTGAAGGCACAAAAGTAATGATGCCTGTATTTGAAATATTTACCGTTCCATTTGTTACAACAATTGACTGGGCTGTTCCTGTCAAAGTTGTTCCGTTGATAGATTCTAAAACTAGTGTATCGCCGTCTGCATCTGTATCTCCGGTTAACGGATTTAAAATTACGCTATCATCTTCATCAACATTATAATTGTCATCAACAGCAACCGGATTTCTGTTTACAACATTTAAAACTGCTGTATCTGAATTTGGCTGTGCGCAAACATTTGAAGTACTGGTTACATCTAATCTGTATAAGTACCCATCAAATGAACGCGGAATATTAGTTAAAGTTAAAGCATTTGTAGTTGCATTTGAAAAAGCAGGATTTGTACCGCCATTTGCAACTGTTGTCCAGGAAGTACCGCCGTTAGTACTTTGTTTCCATACGTAAACCAAATGAGTTCCTGTTACAACTGCAGTAAATGTTGCATTTCCTCCCAAATTTGTATCTGCGTTTACAGGGTTTGTTGTAACCGCAACCACATTCGAAACTAAATAATTAGGTTTACTTGTTCCTGTCGTATTTACCGGTGCCGCATAAGAAGCTGCTGTTACAGTACCATTTGAATTTGTTACAGGAGGATTTCCTGTACCATAGTAACCGTTTCCATCAGTATCTGCCGAAACGGTACCGTATGCTTCAATAGCGTCCAGACATCCGTCATTATCAGAATCCGGATCCAGCTGATTGATCATTCCGTCTAAATCATTGTCATATCTGTCATCAATACCATCTGTATTGTTGTCGATAAATCCGGGAGCATCTTTGTTAATAAAGTTTGGTCTTTTAGAACCCGTTTGATATCCGAAAGGATCTGCTAATCCGCCTGGTATTTCGACTGTATCTAAAATCCCGTCATTATCATCATCTAAATCACATTCTATGTTAAGTCCGTCATTATCATCGTTTCCAAAATAATTTGGATTTTCTATCGGAATGTACAATGAAACACTTCCTCCTGCCAATCCATCTTGCGAGCCGTTACGTTCTCCGCCTATATGATGACCTCCAACACCTCCATTAGCATATAAAGTAACATTTGGCGGTAAAGAAGCCCGTGAATATAATAACGCTCCACCGCCTCCACCGCCTCCTGGTCCGTGAATAACACTTGTGTTTAAGTCCTGACCGTCTCCACCTTTTGCAGAAACCGTTAAATTACCTGTAAAAAGAGGTGTTTTTAAAACAACAGTACCTCCGGCACCTCCACCTCCACCTCCATCAGGAGAACCTGAAGGATTTACGGCTTCAGGCGAAAAACCATCGGCAATAATAGAATGGCCATTTCCAACTATTTCATTGGCAAAAAGAATTACAATACCACCTCCGTCTGCTGCAGACGACGGGTTATTTGTTGTTACATAACCTGATCCTCCTGCACCTCCAAGAAAAACCCTGTCCTGCGCAAAATAAGCAGATAAAGAAACTCCTCCCAAACCACCTGCATTGGCACCATTTACATCACACCATCTTTTACCACCTTCACCTCCGGCACCATAATTAGATCCGCCTCCACCACCTGAATCTCCTGCCACACCAGAACCTCCGCCATTTGCACGAGGCGCACGTCCTCTGTTATAAGTTGGATTATCTATGACAATACCATCTCCTTTTGTATAGGAACCTGAATAGGTGCTACTTCTAACATACTGTGTATCGGGACTAGTATTACAATTATCATCAGGACCATTTACTGTCATCTTAATTCCTTCGTATCCTTTGCCTGATACATCAATATCGGCATTAAATACTAACTTATTATCTGTTTCAATAGCCAAAACACCACCGGTTTTATCAGTAGTGTTCCATTCTTTTGCTGTTAAGGTGTTATCAATAATAACCTCGCCGGTATATTTTGGAACCCTTACAACCTGAACCATATCAGTAAGTGTATACGTCTTTAGCAAAGGAAACATGGGTGTCACTACGTTACCTGTAATGCTTTTAATTTCAAAAAACTCGTAGTTACCCGTATTATTAATCGCCGTTACCTTACCTCCATTAATATCATTATTCGTATTAATAGTTGCTCCTTTCATCTGGATAATCAAAGCTTTATCACCAGCCGCGAGACCCGCAGCATTAGTTACCGTAATGGTATTGGTACAAGTAAGATCACAAGGAGCACATACCGGCTGATTTATAGCTGTTACCGAAAAATAGCTGTTTACTATTCCTGATATATGTGTTTGTGAAAAACCACTAAGGCTGCACACAAATAAAAAACTGACCAAGAATTGCTTCAAAGTCCGATCTTTATTACACGTTAAATTTTTTAAATAAGTAAAGTTCACCATATATAATCAATAATTAAAAATTTCAAATAAGCATAAAAAAGTCCTGTACGCTCAAATATCATTTTTTGAAATCTGAACGCATTTTACGTATTAAAAAATTGCAATAAAATACTGCAAAAAGCAGCAAGGATAAGAGTTGACAGTCGAAACAATCGAGCTATGAAAATTGTCAATCTCTTCTTTTCGTCGCCAAATGTATATGAAAAATAAAGTCACGAATAGTCAATTCGGACATTTTTTAGTCTTAATAGGAATAATGATATCCTGAGAGAAAAAGTCTACGTAAAAACCGCAATAAGTGTAATCAAAACACTAATAATTAAACGCTTACAATTTCATTAAAGAAGAAAAAATCAAAATATAAAACCTCCAAAAAAAAACTTTTTTGGAAATTTTGTTTTTTAACGGTCTAAAAACGCACCTGAGATGGGAGTTTTCCAAATCTTTTTTTGAAACTTGATGCAAATCTTCCAGCCGAATCGTGACCGGTAATAACCGCAATTTCCTGAATATGAAAATCTGATTTTTCAATAAGCTGCATCGCAAGAACTAAATTCTTTTCTTTATGATACTGCAGCATAGAAAAGCCAAAAACAGCTTTAAAGTTTGCTTTTAATTTTGTGGGAGAAGTATTAACTTCCTTAGCAATGAAATCGATACCAATAAAAGGAAGATGTAAATTTTGCAGAATAATTCGTTCTGCTTTTGCAACATTGTGATAATCTAAATTGCTTAGCGAAATATTATCTTCAATACGGCTGTCATTGAATACATTACTAAAAAATTCAGCTATTAATTTCATTGAATTCTTTTTTAAAATCGAATTCGTCGATTCCATCTTATCAGTCTGCTTTATAATAACCGATAGATCAGCTGCAATTTGATGTGCTTTTACCGAGATATCCAGCCATGTGTAGGAGCCTCTTTTGCCATTTAAAAATTGCAGTATGGCTTTTCTTTCTTTAAATACTTTAGAGGTGAAATTCTTTTTAACCCAGTCTTTTTTTAGGGCTATACTAAAGAATTTTCCGTTTGATTCCTTGTAAAAGTAACTGGATATCTCAGTATTGGGCTTACTGAATGTCCAGCAAATACTGTCAATAGTTAAGACCTCTCCGTTTTTTAAAGGGAATTTATATTCAAATAAAGAAAAAGTTAAAAGATAATAATCGCTGAATATGCTCTTATCATACTTTGATAATGCCACGATATTTTCTTTTAGATTCAGAAAAAAGCCAAAGAACCAAAAACCTTCTTCAATTTCTCTGTAATATATTCTGGCTTTTGATAAAGAAGTATTTATAATGAGAATCTGTTTTGTTGGATAATGCTTTGTAATGGGTAATTTCGCTATACTATCGAGCATTATTTGTGGAGAATTGAACAAATAAGGAAATTGAAAGAAACCATCTTTTAATAGAAAAAGATATTTTTGAACATGTTTGGGCCAATTATTCGTAGTCATAAAATTTCAGCAGTGCGTATATTCGGTATTGGTACAAAATCCAGAAACGTAAAAATAAAAAAAAGTATTTTAGTTTTCCAGCATTTCTAAATTTCGATTCGAAATAAAGTAAAACTATTGCAATAATTCTTGAATTTTAACCATAGTGCTTTTAGTGCCGGATAAAAATCGTGGCATGTTTGCGGGCATAGTTAAAAAAATAGAGGCACCTCCGGGCGCCCCTAACAAATGAATATAATTACCTTAATGTTAATTTATAAATCAGGATTTGCCATGATTTTGAATAGTTCTGAGTTCGAAATATAAAATCTGTTTTCTAATGCGATAGAAGCCAGTTTTGCACTTACCAAATTATTCTCTCGGGTGTTGATTAGAAATAAAGAACTTTCTCCAAAAGAAAATAAACGCTCCTCAGAGTTAAGCATCGTTAAGTTATTTTCTACCAGATCTTTCGCCAGCTTTTTTTGCTTTACAAGCGAATTGATTTCTACTTTTTGTGCATTTATTTTATTGGTCAGCTGTGTTTTTTCGAGCGCTAAAGCAAATTCATTTTCCTGAACTTTATATTTGGCCAGTCTTAAACTTCCGCGTTCTTTTCTTAGAAATAACGGAAAGTAAAACTCCAGACCAATTTTATAATCTTCAAAACGATACTTGTCAATATAACCCGGTTCTGATAAATACGAATAGCCAATGTTTATTTTTGGTAAAAGCATATTTTGTTTCAGATCTTTTTCGACATTCAAAATGTCTATTTTATTTTGCAGTGCATTTAGTTTTGGATGTGTTTCTAAATTAAAATCATTGTGTAGTAAATCGTTTGTTTTCAGTGTTTCCTGCAAAGTCGTTTCCAGCGCATTTTCCGGTACAAGTTCGTCTGAAATTTCTAATGGAATATTGTTTTCAAGCCACATAAAATTAGATAATTCCAATTTTGCTTTGGCCAGTTTTAATTTAGAATCTTCCAGACTTAAAGCTCTGTTTTTTACAATAATTCCGGCTTCAATACTGTCAATTGCCGGTTTGTCACCCTGAACGATCAGAGATTTAATTCCTTCCAGACGTATTTCAGCATTTTTATTGTACTTGTCATAAAGTTTCATTTCTTCAAAATTCTTCTTCCAGTTAAAGTAGGCAAGCGAAGCATCGTACAATACACTTATAGCCTGAAGCTTTTTTTCGGCCTCACTGAGCTTAATCTGAATTTTAGCTTTACGAACATCAGCCATTCTCTGATTAATAAACAAACCCTGACCAACCGGCACCGTAATTCCAAATGAAGTCAAACCCTGATTTGGTGTGGTATTTTCGGGATTAAGATAAACACCTTCGTTATTGTCAAATCCAGCTTTTAGTTCAATTCCGTACCAGGTTGGTATTTTAAAACTGCTGTTTAAAATCGAATAATATTCTTTGTCTTTAAATTGTTTCTGACTAAAATCTACCTCAATTTTGGGGTCAAATCCGCCTCTTGCCATCATCAGGCTGGCTTGTGCTTTACTGATTTCCAAATTGGCATTTTTTACCAGCGGATGGTATTTTTTTACATACCCCAAAAATTCATTATAAGTAAGTTCCTTAGAGATGGTTTGCTCATTTGGCAGCTGGCCAAAGATGGCGGAACTCCAAAAAAGAAAAGCTATAAGTATCTTTTTCATTATTTTTTTTCTTTAGTTACGGTCTCACCGTTTTTGTAATAATTAGGAGGGAATCCGTTTAGGGTTCTCCAGATTTCAAACCAAATTGGTACGGTATCTAACAAAGCAATAGTTTGAGCACCGGAACCAATACTCAGTTGTTTTGGCCACTTTGCCTCATTTGGATCCGGTGCAATCAGAATTCTGTATTTTCCGTTTGTACTGATGAAATTTTCAATGGCAACCACTCTTCCTCCAAAAGTTCCGTACGACATATCCGGCCAGCCGGCAAATACAATGGTAGGCCAGCCGTCGAACCAAATACGTACGGTAGCTCCTTTTTTAATTAAAGGCAAATCGATTGGATTGATAAACGTCTCCACTGCAATGTCGTATTGCGATGGCATAATGGTTACAATTGGCGTTCCTTCCTTGATAGTTTCACCAATACCGGCCTGAAGCGCTCTGTTGATATATCCGCTCTGAGCTGCTTTTATGTAATACATGCCGTTTCTCAAACTGTAATTGGCATACTGATTTTCCAGTTTGTTGACCTGAGCTTCAGTATCATATTTATTGCTTAAAGTAGTAAACTGATCACTTTTTGCTTTGGCTACTTTTTCAGAATACTCTGCCGAAATTCGATTGATTTCGACTTTTGCATTAATATATTCGTTTTTGCTGGTAAGGAATTTGTTTTCCTGCGTGATGATTTTGGCGTCAACGTCTTGTTGTTTCAAACGTTTCTCTTCAACATCGGTAAGCGGTTTTAAACCTTCTTTGTTCAATTGTACAGAACGATTGTATTGCGTATTGGCAATCCGAAGCTGGGTTTTGGCTGCAACAAGATCCATACTGTCACTTTGTATTTTTAAGCGCGACTGTCTTACCTTGTTTTGGGCTTGTTCGAGTTTTAATTTTCGTTCGTTTTCTATGGCCTGAATCTGAACTGAAAGTGTGGTCACTTTATCGCCATAAGACTCTAAAGAGTTTTTCTTGGCTTCCACCTGATTTTTGGTGTTTTGTACCAAATTCGGATCCATGTAATCTTCTTTTATTTCAGAAATGAATAAAATAGTATCCCCTTTTTTTACAAAATCTCCTTCCTGCACGTACCATTTTTCAATTCTTCCCGAAATAACACTTTGGATGGATTGCGGCCTTTGATTTGGCTTTAAAGTGGTTACTGCTCCAGACCCTGAGATGTTCTGTGTCCATGGCAGGAAAAGCGCAATGATTCCTATAATGGAAGTTCCAATTATAATTTTATTTAAAATTTTATAATGTGGTCTGTTGCTTAAGTTTCTAACCGTCTCATATTGATCGAGCGGCTGCAGTTTCGTTTTATTGTCTGAGATGTTTAGCATGACATATTATTTTTTTTGATCTAGTATAATAAGACCGTTTTGCATCGTTATTTTTCGCGTAGATTTTGTTTCCCAATACGGATTTTTAGACGAAACTATAATCGTCCAGTCGTTCTTTTCTGAAGTTATAAAATCAATAATTTCATTCGCTATTTCATCATCCATTTTATCGGTTGGATCTTCATAGAAAAGAATTTTTGGTTTATGAATAATACTTCTGGCCAGAAGAATCTTTTGTGCATTTGAAGAAGACAATTGTTTTCCTTCCGGATAAATATGCGTATCCAGACCTTTTGGCAATAATTTGATGAAAGAACTTAGCTGAACACCGTCAAGAGCCCATTTTAAATTTTCTGCACTAACAGAAGGATCGTTAAACGTAATATTATCCAGAATAGTCCCTTCAAATGGCGTTTCCTTAAAAATAATAGTGCCTATTTGAGAGCGGTATTGTCTGATGTTTATTTTTCTAAAGGTATCATCGTTGATGTAAAAACCTCCCGAATTTTGTTTTAATGACCCGGACAATAGTCGAATAAGCGTTGTTTTTCCTGATCCGTTGTCACCATCAATATAGATTTTTTCTCCTTGTTCTATTTTTAAAGTAATTGCATCGAGAGTGTTGGTTGGAGAATCCGGAAACCTGAATCGAAGATTTTCGGTTTCAAGAGTGATGTTGGCGTAATAATTATCTTTCGGCGCTTCAAAATTTTCTTCTAATTCTAAATCGGTTACCTGACCAATTTTTTCAACAGCAGTCAAAACATCATAGAAAGTTTCCAGTCCGATAATAATTTTTTCTACAGAAGTAATCACCAATAAAATGATAATTTCTGCCGCGACAAACTGACCAATGTTCATTTCCTGGCTCAAAACCAAATACCCCCCAATAGATAATAAACTTGCCGTAATGATGACCTTGAAAACGATCAGTTGTGTAAATTGTTTTTGGATGACTTTAAAATGCTTCTCGCGGTAATTGATATAATTACTTACGATACCGTTGTTTTTCTGAAGGGCAAAATCATAGTTCAGATCATTTCTAAAACTAGAATTGTTACGTGCCATTTCCTGCAGCCAGCCCGCAACTTTGTATTTGAATTTAGATTCTTTTAAACTCGTTTCTAATCCTGATTTGTATGAAAATTTAAAAATAAAATACAAAAGCAGAAATAACAAAAGGCCAAAAACAATAAAGTAGGGATGATACAAAGAGAGCAAAATAAGCCCGAATGTGATTTGGAGTAAGGCTGCCGAAAAATCAATTAGTAATTTTGAGGTTCCTTTCTGAATCGTCAGGGTATCAAAAAAGCGGTTGGTTAATTCCGGAGGATACGTTCCGTACAGTGCTTCTGTTTTTATTTTAGGCAAACGAGCCGCGAATTCAAATGAAGAACGAACAAATATTTTTTGCTGTAAATTCTCGGTAATGCGCAATTGCATTAAAGATAAAATCCCCACAAGCGCTACTCCGGCAACAACTAAAATAATTAGAATAATCCAGGAGGCGCTAACACGGCCAGACTGAATAAAAGCTATAATCGCCTGAATTCCCAACGGAAGCGATAAACTGACCAAACCAGCAAAAATGGCGTAGAAAAAAATTTGATAAATGTCTCTTTTATCAAGGGCGAGTAAATTGTAAAATCGTTTTAATGGAGTCATGTTGTTTATTTTATAATTAGCGCAAAACGTTTTCTGCAAGATTTAAGTAAAACTGCGTTGTGGTAACGCTTTCATTACAATTGGTAATACTTTTTAAATGCTCTTTTAAAAAGTGCTGATGCAGACTTCCTTCAACAATGGTCGAAACTAAAGATTTAGCATACTGATAATCTGGATTGACCTCATTCACAATAGCCACAATTCTATTAATGAGTCTTTTGTAAATTAAAAAAAAGCCTTCTTTGTTTTCCTGGTCTACTTCTTTTGTATGAAAGGTTTTGGTAAATTCTGCAATGATAATTCTATTTAAAATGGCCTCGTTAATGTGATCTGTATAGATATCGTCGGTTACTTTTTCTGTAACAATGGTAATTGCTTTTTTGAGTTTTTCTTTTTTATCAGTGATATTGGCCGTGTTAAATACCAATTTATACTCGATCCAACTCCAGTACCAGGAAGACAAATACACTAATAATTTATGCTTATTTTCGAAATATCGGTAAATCGAACTTTCGTTTGATCCTATTTTTTCTCCCAGCTTTTTAAATGTAAAGTTATCAAAACCAATGGCATCTATGAGGATAATACTTTGTTCAATTATTTTTTTGCCTAATGCAGATGTCTCAGGATCTTTTACATAAATCTTTTCATTTACCTGCATTTTTATATTTGAAAGTATAATTTCCATAAAAATTATTTTTTGTGCAAATATAATAGTATTACTATCAATAACGAAATATTTACTTTAAATAATTGTTAAAAAAAGTCCCTGTCTTGCTTTTGGAGAAGTTTATGAAAGGAGTCATTTCTTCTCCGTAAATTGTAATGAGAATTGTTTTTTTACAGGTAAACAGCAGGTTTTTAATTAAAAAATCCATCTGACTTTTCCATAAAAAAAGCCCGATACCAAAAGATATCAGGCTTAGTTTTTAAAATAGAACTATGCATTCAATTGAATACTATAGTTGCCTTGTAAAACAAGTTAAATTTTAATTCCGGACATTAATTTTTCAATTTTAGAATACGAAATTTCAGGATTGGCACCTGGTGCTTCTGCTACCAATGCTCCAACTGCGCAAGCAAAATCGATTGCTTGTTGCGGTTCTTTTCCGGTAAGTAATGAAGTTATTAAAGCTGCCAGAAACGAATCCCCTGCGCCTACTGTATCGGCAACCTCAACAGGGTAACCCGCATTTTCAAAGATTTGCCCCTTCCACATTAATAAAGCTCCGTGTTTGCCTCTGGTGACGCACATGGCAGTTACTTTGGTTCTTTCTGCTATAAAATGCATATTGTCTTCTAAACTTACAGAAGGCGATTTCATCTCTTGGGTAATCTCTAATAATTCTTCGTCATTGAACTTAATGAAATCCGAAGCGTGCATTAATTGCTCCAGCATTTCATAAGAATAATGCGGTTTTCTTAAATTAACATCAAAAACCTTACAGGCTTTTGTCTGCAGCAATTCTTCCAAAGATTTCCTTGACACCTCATCCCTGCAAACCAGACTTCCGTAAATTAGCACATCGGCATCTAATGCTGTTTTCTTTGCAAAATCATTTAATACAATCTTATCCCAAGCCGATGGATAACTGATTTCATAACTTGCAGAACCGCGTTCGTTTACCGTTACGTTTACCAAACCCGTTGGAAATTCCTCTGATTTAATAATTGCAGCTGTTTCAAGACCTAAACTTTTTACCTGATCTATAATTGCCTTTCCATCTTCATCATTTCCTACACAGCTAATCATGGCTACTTCGCAGCCTAGTGTTTTCATGCGCAGTGCTACATTGAGCGGTGCGCCGCCAATCTTTTTTTCATTGGCAAAAACATCCCAAAGCACTTCTCCGTAGGCCACTGCCTTAAGGTTTTTTCCGTTATTCATTCTAAAAATATTTTATATTAATGTTATTCTGGTCTTGTAATCTGAAGATTAGAAAAAGTACTGTTTTGTCCTTCCGCAATTAATCCCCATTTGTTTTGGTCTCTACCGTAAATACGATTTGTTAAAGCTGCTTTTCCGTTAATGTAAAGTACTACAACACTTCCTTCGGCAATTATTTCAATATTATATTTAACATTGACCTGAAATTGAAAGGGCATTCCGGTAGTTTCCTGCGAAGCCGAATTGTATCCTATTATTTTGCCTTTAGCTACATCCAAAGCTATTTTATAATAACTGCCCGAATCATTGGTATGAAAAACAATTCCTGAAGTACCCGAATTATTTGCCAGGGTAACTTCTGCTTTTATTTTGGCTTTTTTACCGATAGCTTTAAAAGTTACCATTGCTTTTTCTGTTGTGCCTGACAAAGCATAACTTCCATTATTTGTTGTCACACTTCCCAGAGTCGCATCAACTTCTGCACTGCTGTTTTTCTTAGAAAATAAATCCAAAACAGCTTTTGGCGATTGCATTCCTAAAGTACCATCCGTATTTTGTATCAATTCATGAATGACCATATTTCCCGCCCAATCTTTATTTCCTAAATCATTTTCGGGTGTTTTTCTGGCATTCCATCCAAAAACATATCTTTTGTTTCCGTCAGAAGCGGTCTTACCGGCATAAAAATATTCTCCGTCAATCTTATCCTTTTCAGGTTTGATCCATGGCCCGTTAATAGAACTTGCCATTCTGTAATGCGTGCCTTTATCTGCACTCCAGTTTTCAGAAAAAAACAAATACCAATAATTACCCATTTTAAAGATATCGGCACATTCCATCATCAGATAATTCTCCTCTGGTGTTGTCGTGTAAATTGGAGCCTGAACATCCCATTTTCCGGATGCCGGATCAGCAGTTGTAAAATGCAGTAAAACTGCTTTTCTGCCGGGCTCTGTCTGTGTACTAACCAACATCGAGTACTTTTTTAGCTCATCATTATAAAACACATGCGGATCCCTGAAATCATAATTATAATATCCTGCCGGTGCTGTAATTTTAAAAGCAGGCAGTTTCGTCCAGTTTTTCAAATCAGAACTTGTAGCACACAAAACACTTTCTCTTGCATTGGATTGCACAAAAGCCGGAGTTTCATTATGTCCTGTGTAATAAAAGTAATAAATAGTACCCACTTTAACTACTGATCCTGTGCCAATAGCAAAATCAGGATCATTCGTTTTTCCGTATGGAATCATTTGCCCTTCGTAGGTAAAATGAGCCAAATCTGTACTTAAATATTCATGAATATCATGAAATCCTTTTCCTGCAGGTTTATGTTGCGCATCATGAAGGAAATAAATATGGAATTTTCCGTTGTCGAAAAAAGGCATAATATCTCCTGTGTAACCCGCACTGTAATACGGATCACCTGCCCCCATCCACTGAGCGGGCGGAACGGGGAAAATGCTTGTTATCTCAGAATTGCCTCCTGAAACAGAGCCTCCAATATACTTATCGTCCTGACTGCAGGAAACAAGTGAAAAGAAAACGCAGGCTATTGTTACTATATTGTTTCTATATTTCATTTTTGTTGATTTCAAAATAGATTAATTTTTAGCCAGATAGTTGATGCTATTTTGTGTTAAAAGCCTGATATTGCCGATAAATTCATTTGCCTGACTTGGAACACCGCTGCTGTTGGTTTCATTATACCAGTCATAAGCTCCCATAGAAATCACAATCACATTTTTATTAGTTCCGGTATTTGGGAACTCCGCAATGGTCACTCTTCCATCAAGATTATTATCCCAGGCTTCGCTCGCTAAGTTGGTTCCGCCTGTTTGGTTTCTCCAGCCTTCTCCATTCACATATCCGCCCCATTCCGGTACGAACCACCATGCCGTGTGATTTAGCCTGAAAGTACCGCTTTGCAATAAATTTGCTTTTCCGCTTTCATAGGTTGTCAATCCCTCGAAAATTGGGTGATTCTCGTGACCTTTAAAAGACATTCCCCAGGAATTTCCATCAACAAATCCATTTGGTGGAAAATCTCCAAAAACGTTATTCGGTCCTTTTCCTGAAGGAACAATTCCTAAAGCATCTGTATATTGTGAAGCAAAAGAGGTTAAAAGTAAATTTCCTCCGTTAGCTCTGAAATTCTTTAAAGCAGCAGTAACGGCAGGTTTGTAAGCAATTGCCGGTAAATTAGCTGCAGCGTCAAAATGCCACCAGATGACATCGACATCGCTTAAATCTGAACCGTTTTCAATACTAGTAAATGAAATATATTTTGCTCCGCTAAAAGTGGAAAAGAACCAGTCGGCGGCAGTAATTTCATCCAGATTGGTAATTTCGGCTCTTGTTGCGGCAGTTCCTAAAAAAGCAACCACCAAACCTGTTACCGGAACCCCAACATTCGCAGTGTAATTTACACTTTTCCCATTAGAGGTTATTACAAAAGTCACTGCGTTTGTAAAATCAATTGTCGCACCGGAAGCAGGCGAAATCGAAACACCTTTCGTTACTTCGATAACTGGTTTTAAAGCGGTTAAATTAGTACCTTCAGGCAAGGTCATGGTAATGGTTTTATTAGCATCATTTACGGTTGCTGCCACTCCATTAATGGTAAAACTCTTAATAGGACTCAAAACTATTGTTGTAACAGTATAGTCTTTGTACAAATTACCATTTGTAACCCGAAACTTTACGGGATTTGAATAATCAGCCGGAACTGTCAGATCTAAATTTGATTTTGCGCCTTGTTCCAGTACCATTTCGGGTTTTACTGCTGTGATGTCAGATCCGTAAGGCATCGTGATATTAATTTTTCCTGTTTTCTGATCAATTTGCCCCGCTACTCCGTTTATTTTAAAAGAAGTTACATTAGACGGTGAATTGACATCAAAACCACCACTTTCAAAACTGTTTTCGCAGGCAGTAACCATAAAAAATACTGCCAGTATCAAAGACACTCTGGTCCAGTTTTTATATATAAATTTTCTCATGTTGCTGTTCTTAAAATAGATTAATAACCCGGATTTTGTTTGTATAATCCCTGACTGAAATTAATTTGTTTCAGTGGAATTGGACAATATTCTTCTTTATGCGCATCAAAAAAGGCATCCTGGTAATAGGTGCGTTTTGTTTTTTCTTCTGCATAAAAGTCATTCATTACCTGATCTGTAACACCCCAGCGAACAAGGTCAAAAAAGCGGTTTCCTTCCATAGCCAATTCTAAACGACGTTCGAAACGCATTGCTTTACGGGCAAAATCCTGTGTCCAGTTACAATTAACCCCATCTTCGTAAGTATTTATTTTAAAATTGTTTACATACGGAAGTCTTCCTGTGCTTTGAGCTGCTCTTTCTCTAATCTGATTGATTAATGGCAAAGCTTCAGCTTGTCTTCCTAATTCAATCAAAGCTTCGGCACGCATTAAAATCACATCGGCATAACGTATTTGAATTCTGTTTTTTGAATTTCCGTAAAACGGATCAATATTCACCACACAGCTGCAGTTTGGCGCCACATTTTCTTTTAATGAAGCAAAATAACCGTAAGTTCCCGGAGATCTGACCCAGGCCTCCACATATAGAAATTCAGGATCATATTTGTAAGGCAGTCCCGGCATCGCAACGGTGTGATACAATCTTGGATCAACTGTATTGGCGTCTATATTTTTATAATCAAAATCCTCGTTATTATAAGTGTCAAATTCCGGTAAACCATTTGTGCCTGTTTTAAAAGCATTTACTAAATTTTGGCTAGGTTTATGAAAATCGCAGCATCCTAATCCCTGAGGTGTTGAAAGAACGTCTGAAAAATTCAATCTTCCGTATAAAGTTCCATCGTTGTCTGAAAACTGAATCGAGAAAATCGATTCGGGTCCGTTTTCAAAAGTCCCCGGTAAAAAGTTGTTGGCAAAATCAGGCTCCAAACTTGCTTTCCCGATTACTTTGTCTGTCGCTGCAATTACTTCCTGTAAATGCTGCTGATTGATTCCTGTAACTTTATAAGTTTCATCCTGCGTATAAGCCTGGTACAAACGGGTTTTTGCCAGATACGCATAGGCTGCCTTTTTAGTCGCACGGCCAACTTGTGGCTGAGCTTCGGGCAAACCATCGGCGGCAGCCTGGAAATCTTCAGCAATTTTATTCCAAAGTTCTTCGTTTGAAAGTGCTTTATTGGAGATCGTTTTATACGCTTCTACCGGAATGTCTTCTGTGATATAAGGAACATTTCTGAACATAATTTTCAGCATAAAGTAAAAATGTCCTCTCAAAAAACGCATCTCGGCCATACGTGTTTTCTTTAGCGGATAATCGGCTTCTGAAATTTTCTCTAAGGCTTTCAAGGCTTTATTCGCTCTGGAAACGCCCACATAGCTGATGTACCAAAAGGAATCTAATTCGCCAAAATCGGGTCTGATATTATTCGAAACTTCAAAAAAGTGAAAGTCCTGAATATCATTCGTTCCGCTGCCTCCTTTGTAGGCATCATCAGAACGTACATTTCCAAATGGCCACAAGCTATAAGGTGAATCATAATGATCATTGCCCAACTGAGCATAAGCGGCATTCATAAATCCTTCTATTGATTGCGGTGTAATAATATCTTCTTCAGACAACACGCCACGAGGATCATTTTCCAGAAAATCAGAACAGGAAGCAAATATTCCCATCACTAAAAATGCTGTTATATATAGTATCTTTTTCATGTTTTTTGATTTAAGCTTTTATTATAAAGTAAAATTAAGACCAACCGTGAAAGTCGTTGGCTGCGGATATCCAAAACCTGCATTCTCAGGATCTACACCTGTAAAACTTTTAGCATCAATGATTAATAAGTTTTGTCCGCTGATGTATAATCTAAAGCTTTCAAGATTGATTTTTTTTAATAAATCTTTTGGCAGACTGTATCCAAATTGCAAAACACGCAGTTTAAGATAATTACCGTTTTCTACATAATACGTGGAAAATCTTGATTCTGCATTTCTATCTACTGTTGTTAAGGCAGGAATCGTAGAATTCGGATTATCCAAAGACCAGGCATTTAATAAACGGGTTCCTTTGTTTGAACCTACGTCGTCAACGCTCCAGAAATCAGTTTGATATTTGGTATTATTAATGACATCAACATCACTTGCTCCTTCCCAGAAAGTGGTAAAATCCCAATTTTTATAACCCAGGCCTAAATTAAATCCGTACGCCAGTCCGGGATTTGGATTGCCAATCCAGGTACGATCTTTATCTGTAATGGTTCCATCACCATTTAAATCTTTATAACGAATTCGGCCAAGGCCTTTTCCTTCCTGAATAGCGGAGTTGTTTACTTCGTCCTGACTTTTGAACAATCCGTCCGTAACATAACCGTACATAGAGTTAATTGGACGTCCCAGAATATTATCATTTAGTCCGTCTCCTCCATAATTGTTTTTTACCTCATCCGGTAATTGTGTAATCTTGTTTTTGTTAGCCGAAATATTTCCGGAGATGTCATATTTCAGTCCAAATGAGGTTTCATCGTGGTATCCTAAAGAAAATTCCCATCCTTTATTTTCCATTGAAGCTCCGTTTACCCAGCGATTTCCACCTTCTCCAATTACTCCCAAATAAGGTGGTAAAACCAGGATATCTTCTGTTTTTTTGACGTAATAATCAACAGAACCGCTTAATTTTTGTTTGAATAATCCGAAATCCAGACCAATGTTGGTCTGTGTAGTGGTTTCCCATTTCAAATCATCATTTCCGGATTGGGTTGCGATGAAACCTGATGGAAGTAATCCGTTTCCGTTTCCTGCAATATCATAAGCAGTTCCGTAAGAGGTTGCCCAGGTTGGGCTTCCTCCTGCATAACTCGCCAAATACAAACTGTAAACAGCTGTATTGCTAATTTCCTGATTTCCGGTTTGTCCCCATCCTGCCCTTAATTTTAAATCAGTAAAGACAGGTGCATTATCTTTAATGAAATTTTCATTAGAAATTCTCCATCCTGCTGAAACTGCCGGAAAGGTTCCGAATTGATTGTTTTTACCAAAACGAGAAGAACCATCGCGGCGAATGGTAGCCGAAACTAAATAACGGTTATCGAATTCATAATCCGCTTTTCCAAAATAAGACAGCAGTGAATATACTGTTGAAGTGCCACTTGTAAACGATTCTCCTGTTCCTGCATCAGGATACATATAGTCAGGCGTTTCGATCAAAAAGTCATTTTTACGCAATGTTGTGGTCTCAAAAGTATCTTTATACATCTCGGTTCCCGCCATTAAATTCAAATTGCTTTTTCCGAAATTCAAACTATAAATAGCCGTATTGGTCCAGGTCCATTTATCACTTACGGACTGATCTATTGTAACCGATGTCTGATCGTTTTGCAAATAACCGGACTGGTAACTTCTTTGCAGCGTACGCTTTTTATAAAACCCGTAATCGATACCAAAACTGCTTTTGATATGAAGGTTTTTGATAAGCTCTAAATCGGCATACATATTTCCGAAAAGACGTAAATAATTATACTTATTGTCTTTGTTATATTCTAAAAGGCGTACCGGATTTTGTCTGTCATTCATTCCGCCAACTGGTCCTCCCCATCCTTTTCCGTCAACCGTATGTACCGGAATAATTGGCAACGCACGGAGTGCCGGATCTAAAACTCCCGGATCTGTCACTTCATTGGTGCGATTGAAACTGAAGTTTTCCCCAATAACCAATTTACCGTCAAAATACTTATAAGAACTATTCATACGGGCAGAAATTCTTTCGAAATCGGTTGTTTTTACAACTCCCTCATTTCCATAATATCCCAAAGAAAAAACGTAGCTTCCTTTGTCTGATGCATTAGAAACTGATAAATCATACGACTTTGCGATTCCGGTTTGCGAAATTGCGTCGTACCAATCGGTATTCGATGCTTTCAAAGTCTGAGCAGCATCTAAATATTCAGGAACCAAAACTTTGTTTAATTGTGGTTTGTTATTAGCAACAGACCAGTCAAACTGGTAACGCAAATTATTGTTATTCGGGTTTAATCCGTCGTTGATATTGGCCTGCCATAAAGCCTGCCCAAACTGATTGGCATTTAAGACCTCAAGCTTTCTTGAATAATCAGAAAAAGACGTGTAAGTGCTAAAATTGATTCTCATTTTACCTTCTTTTCCTTTTTTGGTCGTAATGATGATTACTCCGTTTGAAGCACGGGAACCGTAAATACTCGCCGAAGAAGCATCTTTTAAAACCTGAATGGTTTCAATATCATTCGGGTTCAATTCATGCATTCCTGATTTAGTCGGCATTCCGTCAATCACATAAAGAGGGTCAGTGTTGTTTAAGGTTCCTACACCGCGAATGACCACTTTAGTATTAGAACCGCTTGGAGATCCGTCAGAAGATACTTTTACTCCCGCTACCCTTCCCTGCAGCGCTTTAATTGGGTTAGGTTCCGGCTGTTTCATGACTTCCTTCATGTTTACAACAGCAACCGCTCCCGTAATATCAGTTTTCTTCTGTTTGGAGTATCCCGTTACGACAACTTCGTTAAGTTGGTTGTTGTCTACTTTTAAAGTTACACTTACTGTTTTTTGCCCTTTAACTGGAATTGATTGCGGCGTGTATCCGATAAAAGAAATAACAATTACAGCATCTGAACTTATAGTCCCGAACGAAAAATTTCCGTCAAAATCTGTTACGGTACTGGTATTTGTACCCGAAATGAGTACAGTGGCTCCCGGAAGCGGCATTCCGTCATCTGACGAAATTACTGTTCCTTTAATCCCGCTTTCCTGCGCTGTCAGCATCAGCACTGGAAAGAAGAAAAACAGAAAATAAATAATTTTACTTTTCATGAGGTTAGTGGTTTTTAGTTAGTTTATATTTAATTGGTTAATTACGAGGTTGCTCAGTTCAACTCCTTCGTTTGAAGAAACTGACAGAGACGTAAATGGCTGGTTTGTGAAAAAGATTTCGGTTATTACTTTTTCGCCATTATTGTAAAATAGTTCAATAGAGGTTTTGTCTAAAATGATTTTAAAAACACCTTCTTTTTGATTTCCTTCTAAAGCCGCTTTGGTAATTGTGGAAGCGAATTTTTCTGAGAAATCGTTTTTTCCTGCCTTCGAACGATCCAGAAATAAATAATGATCTGAATTATTTAATCCGAAAGTCAAAGATTCTCCAATTGCATTTGAAAGCGTAAAAGTATATGTATCCTGTTTTAAGTTTTTTAAATTAAAATTGACAATTGCCTGAGTCAAATCGATTTTTCCTGCTTCAAGAATTGAGAGTTTTCCTCTTCCTTTTAAGCTCTTTTCTTTAATTGTCTTAGAAACGTATTTGTTAATTTCTTTCACAGGATTACTGATGAGACTATAATCATTACCTTTTTTAATCAACTGAATTTCGCGGGCAATTGTCGTGCTGCTTCTCCATGCAAATGTTGGAACATCCTGTGCGTACTCCCAGTTTGACATCCATCCGATAAATAATCGTCGACCGTCGGCACCCGGAACATTATTCCAGGTTACACCGGCATAATTGTCTTTTCCGTAATCAATCCAAACGCCTTTTTCCTGTTCTGCTCTTTTAGCAAAATTGGAATCCAATGTAAAAGTCGTTCCATCAAAATCTCCAATAAAATATTGCGTTCCGGAACCTCCGTTTGCGCCGCCGGGATTTAAACTCTGAATTAAAACCCATTTGGTTTCATTGGTTCCTTTAACTTTTATCGGAAAGAAATCCGGACATTCCCAAACACCTCCGTGAGCTCCGATATTTTTTCCGAAATCAGAAAGATATTCCCAGTTTTTAAGATCTTTAGATTTGTAAAACTGAGACCGGTCCTGAGCTGCTAAAACCAATATCCATTGTTTATGCGTTTCATCCCAGGTCGCTTTTGGATCACGAAAATCACGAATTCCGGGGTTTTTTACGACAGGATTTCCTTCCTTAAATTTCTGCCATGTAAAACCATTGTCGTTGGAATAGGCAATATCCTGCTGCTCCACATCGATTTTGTTTTCTTTTTCTTTTGTCATATCATGCAGCGTATAAATCGCTACAATTGGGGCCGTTTTCCCGGTACCTAAACCTGACGTATTGTTTATATCAACCACAGCGCTTCCTGAAAAAATATATTTGTCTTTGTCCGGATAAATCGCAATAGGCTGCTCTTCCCATTTCACTAAATCTTTACTGGTTGCATGTCCCCAATGCATGGGTCCCCATTTATTTCCGTCAGGATAATACTGATAGAACAAATGATAATAGCCATCAGCATAGAACATTCCGTTTGGATCATTCATCCATCCTTTTTTGGGCGTAAAATGAAAATTAGGACGGTACATTTGTTCTTCTGCAGAAGTTGAAACTGCTACTTCTGTTTTTTGGGCAACAACCGAATAGGGTTTACAGCCTCCTATTAAGAGTACCACTGCACTATAAAATGCCAGCGGCAGATGTTTCTTTGATTTCATTTTTTTTGATATTTTTTTTGGTTAGATTTTCGCTTAATACCTCTAAAGAGATGCCCTTAGTTTCCGGCATTATAAAAATGACAAACAGTAACTGCAATACCATCATTAATGTGAAAATTAAGAACACGACTTCAGGGCCTATTTCTGAAAACAACATTGGAATTAAAGAAGGAATAATTGCTGCTAAAACCCAGTGTACTGAACTTCCAAAAGCCTGTCCCGATGCACGAATGTGATTTGGGAAAATTTCTGAAATAAAAACCCAGATCACTGCTCCCTGGCCAATGGCGTGAGAAGCGATAAATAAGAAAAGGAAAATGGGTACTGATAATCCTCCCCAATTGAAATAAAAGGCAGCCGAGACTAATCCTAAGGAAATAATATATCCCACAGAACCAATGTACATTAATAACTTTCTTCCTAATTTGTCAATTAATGCTACGCCGATTAAAGTGAATATAAGATTCGTAATTCCGATTCCGATGCTGCTTAATAAAGCCGTATTTTGTCCTAAACCTGCTTCTTCAAAAATTCTTGGCGCGTAATATAAAAAGGCATTGATCCCTGAAAACTGATTAAAAAAGGCAATTAAAAACGCGAGCATTAAAGGGAAACGGTATTTTTTCATGAAGATATTTTCATGTTTGGTAACACCATTTTCCCTGGAATCATCCATGATGTCTTTAAGATTTGCAGCCGGGTCAATTTTATACAATACTTTTCGCGCTTCCTCATCCCGGTTTTTAGATAATAACCATCTTGGGCTTTCTGGTATTGTAAGTATAAAAAGAAGGTAAATAAAAGAAGGGATAGCCTGCACTCCTATCATCCAGCGCCAGGCATTTTCTCCAATATCTTTTAAAAAGTAGTTGGATATAAAGGCAATCAGAATTCCAAGTACAATATTAAATTGGTACAGGGCTACTAATCTTCCGCGTTTATCAGCCGGAGCAATTTCAGAAACATAGGCCGGAGCGGCAATAGTAGAAGCACCAACTCCTAACCCTCCAATAAATCTGAAAGCAGCAAATACAAACGGATCATTTGCAAAAGCAGCACCTACAGCTGAAATGAAATACAGGATACCAATCCAGAATAGTGTTTTTTTACGACCTATTTTATTCGTTGGAATTCCTCCAAAAATAGCACCTACAACGGTTCCCCAAAGTGCCATTGCCATAACAACAGACCCATGAAAAGCATCAGATGAATGCCAAAGAAGCTGTAATTGTTTATCAGCTCCAGAAATAACTACGGTATCAAAACCGAATAGAAAACCTGCCAGTGCAGCAGTAACAGACCAAATCAATATCTTGTTCATTGTAGATGTATTAAAAACTTATCGCTAAGATATCCGCAAAAAAAACAACTTATTTTTAATGATGTTACAATTTAATTCTATAAATACTGATAGTTTGACATTTAAACAAAAACACCCTTATTTACAAGGCTTTACGTAATTTAAAATTTATTTACGAAAACCATGTAGTTTCGATTTTGTTACATTAGGTTCAAAATTGATACGTAATTCGTATCAATTTTGAACTTATATTAAGTAGAGGATTTGTATTCCTTTGGTGAAATTCCAAATTTATTCTTAAAAGCTGTAGAAAAATAGTTTGGAGAAGAGAATCCCAGTGAGTATGCAATTTCAGAAATATTCATGTCATTGGACTTCAAAAGCTCTGCCGCTTTCTCTAATTTTACATTATTAATATGATCGCTGATATTAATTCCGATAATAGCTTTTACTTTTCGATACAGCTGAACGCGGGAAACCCCAAGCTTATCCGCTAAATCTTCAACAGAAAATTTAGGGTTTTCAACATTTCTTTTAATAATATCATTCATTTTAGTAATAAAAGACTGTTCCTGATTGCCAAATTTAGACTCAGGTTCAATGCGATAAATATTATTGGTGTAATAATAACGAAGTTTCTCCCTGTTGAAAAGCAAACCCGAAATAGATTGTTTTAGAATAGAAAGACTAAACGGCTTTGTAAGATATTGGTCTACTCCGCTTTGCAGCCCTTTCAAAACAGATTCCTTATCGCTCTGTGCTGTTAAAATAATAATTGGAATATGCGACGAACGCAAATCCCTTTTCAGTTCTTTGCTAATTTCGTAACCGTCTTTGTCTACCAGATTAATATCACAAATGATAATGTCCGGAACAATTTCCATGGCTTTTTCAATAGCGTCACTTCCGTCGGAAGTATAAACTGCATATTCATTCGATAATTTAGCTTTTAAAAATGCAACCAAATCTATATTGTCTTCTATAACTAAAAGCGTATGTTTTTCTGATTCAGCAACTACATTTACTTCGTTTAATTCCGTTTCACTATCTAAATTATCTGCTATTAAATTTGGCATAATCACAAGATTATCCACCTTATTAATCATTTCGGAAGACTGTAAATGACTCACTCCTTTTAGTAGAATAATTACAAATTCGCTTCCTTGTTTTGATTTTAATTCGATTGTTCCGTGGTGCAAAAGCACAAATTCTTTGGAGAGATGAAGTCCAATTCCTGAACTGTTTTTATTATTATTTGAAGCTCTGAAAAAAGGCTTAAAAACATTCGACAATTCATTTTCGGGTATCCCGATTCCGGAATCTTTAAAACTAATTTTAACGGTGTTGTCCTGATTTTCGATAACTGAAATAGTGATTTTTCCGTTATCGGGCGTAAATTTAAAAGCATTAGAAAGCAAATTGAAATACACTTTATCCATCAGACCCCGATCGATAAACAATTCCAGATTTTTGTTTTTGCAAATAAGCTGAAAATCAATATTTCTGCGGGCAGCTTCGCCTTTGAAATTCGTCATTACTTCGTTTGTAAAATCATAAATCTTGGTATTTGAAGCTCTCAAAGTGAATTTTTGCTCTTCAATTTTTCTAAAATCCAACAGCTGGTTGATTAACCTAAGCAATCTGTTCGAATTTTTATGAATCAGTTTCACTTCGTCAACCAGCGTGGTTCCTTTAATCTTTTCATTTTCAATTAAGGATTCCACATAACTCATAATCAAAGTTATGGGTGTTTTAAACTCATGTGAAAGTCCTGTAAAAAAATTCAATTTTGCTTCATTGCTTTTTTCTGCAATTTTTGCCATTTCCTGAATTTCATTATTCTGATCAATTACCGTCTGATTAATTCTTTCGAGTTGTTTTTTCTTTCTTGAAATAGAAATTGTCGAATAAATACTGTAAATCGTTAAACTCAGAATGATTACCAGAAAAAAGCTCAGTAATCTCACCAGATTGTTCTGCGAGGCATATTCTCTTTCCTGTACTTTTATCGCTCCCTGCTGTGTCTCAATAACGGCTTGCTGCTGATCGACTTTATCCATTTGGTTTTCGATAATTTCAGCATTATTCTTATCAATAACAATTGTATTTAGGATATTGTTTTTAGAAATCGGTTCTTTGTTATACATTTTAAGAGCCAATTTTAATGCTTCGTTACCTCCCGTCGGATATAAAATGGTTCCGTCTAAAACACCGCTTTTTACCAATTCTATTCCGCCACTAACCGTATTGAGTCCGTCAACTCCTATAAATTTAATTTTCTTTTCTATCCCTAAAGTTTTAGCCGTTTCCCAAGCACTTAAAGCCATGCGGTCATTATGGGCAAAAATATATTCGACATTTGGATTTCGCAAAAGAACTGTTTTTAGCGGTTCTTTAACCGATTCTCCTTCCCAGTCACCCTGTATGGTATTTTCGATTTTAAAACGCTTATTTTCAGTAATTATCTGGCTAAATCCCAGACTGCGCTCGTAGGCAGGTGATGAGCCATTTGCTCCGGTAATTTCGATAATTTTGCCTGAACCTTTACTGTGTGAAATAATATACCGGGCAGCAATTCTCCCAATTTCAATATTATCAGCTCCAAGATAAGCGGTATAGTTTTCACCTTCAATTTTCCTGTCTACAACAAGAACCGGAATTCCGGCTTTTATCGATTTTTCGACAACTGCCGTTAAGGGTTTTGATTGAATTGGAGATACAACAATAACATCCACTTTATTGGAAATGAATCTTTCAATATCTTCAATCTGTTTATTGATATTGTTATTGGCATCGCTAATTTTTAAATCGACCTCAGGTCGCAAGGAAGCTTCAATTTTGATAGCGCTGTTCATTTGCTTACGCCAATCGTCCGTAGTCATGGCCTGAGAAAACCCGACTTTTATTTTGTCTCCCTGTTTTTGTTTACAGGATATTAAACTTAAAGATGCCAAAAAAAGCATCAAAATATATTTTACAAATTGATACATGAAATTTTGAGTTTTGTAAATAAAAAAATAAGCACTTAAAATGCATTCTTTCATCAAGCTTGTCTAAATAATTAGGAAGGATTATTTTTTAGCGACAAGAAAGAAAGTGTATAGTTAAAAAAGTAAAATTAAACTTTTATTTAATTGTCGCAAGTTAGTAATACAATATTTAAAGATGCACAGAAACTATTCTTAATTTTGAGCCTAAAATAAAAGCAGATTGATCAATAAAAGAGTTACTTGACAACCGAAAAACTTCCTGACTTAACTAACTTTCTGTGTACTTAAAGCCATCAGAATTGCGTGCTTTGCGGTTAAACTCCAAAGTATAGTAAATAAAAAATCCCAAACTCCCGATTAAGATTTGGAATTTGGGATTTGGGATTTATAAAATTGAAAGTGTTACGAAACGTTAATTTGATCCGGATGTTTTACTACTATTCCCTTTTCTGTCTAACGGATTATTTTATTTTATCTAAAACAGCTACAAATCCTCCTCTTGGCAGACATCCGATATTCAAAATATCTCCTTTTTTTACTTTTAGTACTTCAATAGAAAATGACTTATCATTTTCACCGTCCTTAATAAGCTTTACGTTAAAATTACCCTTTTCCAGAAAACTGAAGTTAATTTTTAATGTTTGTCCTGTATCCTTCCCATTCAGTCCGCCTAAATACCATTGATTTCCTTTTTTTCGGGCAATAATAACTTTCTCTCCCGGGTAACCGTCCAGAAGTTTTGTATTGTCCCAACATACGGGAACATTTTTCAGGAATTCTTTTGGTTCCGCTGGCAAATTATAGTAAGCTTCGGGCTTATCGGCAAAATGCTGAAAACCGGACTCAAAAACTACTGACAAAGCCAATTCATGTCCATAAGAGGTAATATGAGGATGCTGCGAATCTGAAAAAGTCACAGGAGTATAATCCATTGAACCAATTACATTGCGGGTAAAAGGCAAAGTAGTATTGTGCTCAGCGGCTTTGGAAGTAAGAACAGGTTTGTTGTTATACCATTCAGCTCCATAAACTGCTTCAGTGGTCATTAAGTTTGGATATGTTCTGGCCCATCCTCGCGGAACAGTTGCTCCGTGAAAATTTACCATTATTTGATACTTTGCCGCATCTTTCAGAATGTCTAAATAATATTTCATCATATCTTGCTGGTCTCCGGCAAAAAAATCAACTTTAATACCATATACTCCGATTTTTTTAAGCCAGGCCAATTCTTTATCTCTTTTTTCAGCTGTTAACAAACGGTCATTCGGAGTTGGTTCAAGCCATGCCGTACCCGAATTATACCACATCAAAGGTTTAATACCTTTACTTTTAGCATAATTTACGGCAGCTATTATATCTCCACCATTGGTCATAACATCCCATTCCCAGTCAATGAGTACATAAGGCCATTTCATTTCTACAGCCAAATCAGTATACGCAACAACTTTTTGATAATCCTTGGAACCCCTGTTATAAGCCCAGTAAATCCAGGAAACTGCACCCGGTTTTATCCAGCTTGTTTTTTTTAATGTATTGGGTTCACTAACATCAGTAATCAAAGTAGATTCAACTATATCAGACAGTTCACCAATTATCAGAGTATGCCATTGCGAATTCCAGGGCAACATTGTTTTAACTCCTGTTTGCCTGAAATTATCTCTGGGAGAAGCATAACATACTTTGTATGCATTGGGATTTTTAAGATTACTTAATTTCGCAGCACAATTATTTTCTGTAATATTTGCTTCAGAAATTAATACCCAGACAGGGTTATTATTTACTTTGAACAATGCCGGAAATCCCCATTCCTGCTTGTTGTCCGCGCTCTTGCCTGTATCAGAAAAAGGGAAAAAATCTTCATAAGAGTCCGTGTAGGACTGCAACCAGCGATTTGTTCCAGAGGGAATGGTATAAGTTGTCGTTTCATCAATAATATCAACTAATGCATCCGACTTATCTGTAAATTCATAACGAAATGCTACACCATCATTATAAACTCTAAAAACAATATTTAAGGGTTCTCTATTTGAATTTACATATTTGAAGACTTTTTCAGTTCCTGCATTATCACACCATTTTTGTTTACCGGAAATCATTTCATAGTTCTGGTTTACCTCTTTGGGCTCCGATTCACTAATAAATTGCAAATTATCAGTGAATTTCTGGTCACTGCGCTCAATACCCAATGGTGAGTCTGGAATTACCTCAACATATTCGGATTTATTTTTATACATAATCTTAAAACTCACCTGAGCAAAAGAATTTTGGTCTGATGCTTTTTTTGAGTTAATGATTAATTTAATTTTTTTATTTGGCGAAACAATTTCCTGAGCGTTTATTGTAAAAGAAATTGAAATAAAAAGAGAGAGTAACGGATAAATGTATTTCATTGTTATTTATTTGGTATGTGGCATTTGAGAAACTAATCTGAAATCAAATTTCACTATGATATAATTTCCAGTGCATTTGCATAAGAAGTTGCCGGTTTTTGATTTGGAAAATAGACTTCAAGAGCACCTGAATGCTGTTTAAATGTCAATTTTTGACCTGTACTAACAAGTTTAATTTCTTTTATTTTAGTGGTATGATACGGTGATTCTTTTCCTAAACTTTTAATAATGACGGTACCACTTTCGGGCCAAGCCATTACTGTTGCGTAAAGTATCTTATCTTTTTGTACAAAACGAATATCTTCTGAAGTATAAGGCTTTCCTTTTCCTTCGTTAAAACCCTGGGCGGTCAATGCTCCGGCACTCTCTTGCTGCGGACCTTCTCCAAATATTTTCCATGGCCGTGTACCATAAATACTTTTGCTGTTTAGTTTCATCCAAACCCCAACTTCAGTAACGATTTCACGTTCTAATTCATCAATACTTCCATCTCCTCTTACAGGAATATTTAACATTAAATTCCCGTTCTTGCTTACCACATCAATTAAGGTATGAATAACTGTTTTAGCCGTTTTATAACGTTTGTTGTTATAAACATCTCTGTTGTAATGCCATTCGCCAATACAGGTATCTGTTTGACAGGGCAAAGGTTCTATACTGTTACTATGTCCTTTTTCAATATCCCAAACGATAGCTTTGCGTTGTTGCTCATCCAAAATTTTACCGGTAACAACGGTTTGAACGGTTTTGTTTTTTTCAATACTTTTATTGTATAAATGTGCCGCAATGCGCAAACCGGCATCACTAACAGGCCAGAGCGGTAAGGCCGTATCATCAAAATAAACCAAATCAGGATTGTATTTATCTATTAAATCAATAGTTCGGTCATGAAATTTTTCCATGTAGGCTTCTGATGGTTTTGCCACTCCATTTCCCCAATTCCATTGACTATGAATAGTTCCGTTATCCAAACTATTTTCACTCAATGGATGATTTTGAGCATATAATTCCTGAGGATCTAACCCTTCCCACCAGGTTCCTTTTCCATCTTCTTTGGTTAATTTACCATCATAAGAAACTCCCGCTAACGCCCCTTTTTTGTCTGAACGTTGTGAAGTTTCAAGCCAGCTCCAGGTATGGGCTGCATGAACACTAACGGCAAAGTGAAGTCCTGCTTTACGGGCTGCTTTTTCCCAACCGGCTATAATATCTTTTTTAGGCCCCATTTGGGTTGAATTCCAATTTGGCTGGTATTTACTGTCGTAAAGATCTAAATTGTCATGATGATTGGCCATCGCCATAAAATATTTGGCCCCGGAATCTTTGTATAAATTTACCAATTCTTCGGGATTCCAATTATCAGCTTTCCAAACATTAATTACATCTTTAAAACCAAACTTAGAAGGATGTCCATACTTTTTTAAATGTATCTTATACTGCCAGGAGTCTTCTTCATACATTCCACGGGCATACCAATCTCCGGCTTCCGGTTCACATTGAGGGCCCCAGTGTGCCCACATTCCAAATTTAGCATCGCGAAACCAATCCGGAACCTGATATTTGCTTAAAGAATCCCAGGTAGGTTCAAAAACACCTTTGAAAGCGGGAGCGTTAAGGATATAGGAATGTCCCAATAAAGGAGATAAATAGAGTCCTGCGAGGGCTGACATACCTAGTTTTAAAGCATTTCTTCTTTTCATAATTTGAATACTAATTTATACATTTCCGATTTTATTCGTTTATTTAAAAGTGCTATTTTATATTAAATTAAGTCCAGGCTTTTATATGACAGTTATTTATAGCTAAATTTGATTATAGGTTTTTAATGGACTATTTTAATAAGCATAAACAAATGTAGAATATACACGTGTAGAATTAATTATTCAAAAACGATTTTTTATTATTCAAAAACGATTTTTCAGCCTACTTTTACTATTACTATGTCAAAAAGCACTTTCAAACATTCATTTTCTTTATTGAACATTGATTATGTGAAACTGAATAAAAAATGGAATTTCAACAATGTAATCAGTCCTTATTACCGGCTTTATTACATTGATGAAGGAATGGGATCTATTTCTCACAGTTCCGACAAGTTGATTTTAGAACCTGGTTATTTGTATCTTATTCCTAGTTTTACCATTTGTAATTTGAATTGCGAGGAATATTTGAGTCAATATTTCATTCATTTTTTTGAGGAATCTCCTGATGGAATTTCTTTGTTTAATCAAAATAAAAATGTGATGAAATTGCCCGCCACGGAAACTGACATTGTTCTTATCAAACAAATGCTGCGGGAAAATCCCAGAAGAGGAATTAACAGGTCTGACAATCCTAAAGTATATGAAAAAGAAGTTTATTACAAGGAATACCAATCCCTTAACAATCAACTCAAACCGCACCTCATCTTTGAAAATCAGGGGACATTACTTTTATTGATTTCAAGATTTTTGAATACTAAAAGTTTCAAACAAAACACTCCGCAAAACACTCCCTCAAAAATTCTGGATACGATGAGTTATATTCAACTTCATTTAGGCGAGAATTTAACTGTGGTAGAATTAGCCAAAAGAGTGAATCAAAATAAGGATTATTTTTCGAAACAATTTCTACTTCATAACGGACAGCGACCTTTAAATTATATTCACGAAAAAAAGATCGAAAGAGCACAATACCTTATTGCCACAACAAACAAGAGTCTTCTTGAAATAGCCTTAGATACCGGTTTCTCAAACTTACCGCACTTTTCAAAAATATTCAGGAAAATAGTGCGTATTACTCCCGGAAAATATCGTCATCAAAATAATAAACTTTCCTTGTGATTCTATTGGATTTACAAAATAATTCATAAACACTATGGAAACCTCTAAAAAAACTAAGCTTTTTCTTTTGTAATTCTTCACCTTAAAAAACACATCTCCCAAAAAATTGAATATATGGCTACAGGAACATCAACAATAAGCAACTAAATAACTTATAGTCTTAATAATTAACAAATACCTTTTTCAACGACTGTTTTTGCCTTTCTATCGAAATACAAATACTCTGCAGCGGTTTTCTAATGACCTTTACGTAAGAAAACAAAGCAATAGTGCTTATAACTAAAAACCTTACTATTATGAAAGCAACAATTGGTATTACAGAAAAAAACACAGCCGCTGTTTCTAATGAATTGACAAAATTATTAGCCGATGAATTTGTACTTTATACTAAAACCAGAAATGCGCACTGGAACGTAACAGGAGATAATTTTCATGCGAATCACATTTTCTTTGAAAATCAATACAAACAATTAGATGAAATTATAGACAGTGTTGCGGAACGTATTCGTAAAATTGGACACTACGCACCCGCAACATTAAAAACCTATCTTGAACTTACGCATCTTACGGAATACAGCGAAAGAACAAACGACGGCTTAGGTTTTATGAAAGACCTATTGAAAGACCATGAAAGTATTATTGAATTTATCCGCGGAAACATAACTCCTTTTGCCAATGATTACAAAGATTATGGCTCAAGCGATTTTATTACCGGATTAATAGAAATACATGAAGAAATGGCCTGGATGATCCGTTCTTACTTTAGATAAATAACAGGGAATAAGTATATTTGTCTAAACCAAAAACCAGATACCCATGAAAGCGTTAATTGTTGATGACAATGATATTGCAAGAACCACTTTATCTCACCTGGCCCGACAAGTTCCCAATCTTACTGTTGTAAATGAGTATTGTAATGCCATGGAGGCATATCATCATTTACAGGAAAATCACATAGACCTGATATTTCTGGATATTGAAATGCCTGAAATGACCGGAATCGAATTGACAAAAAATTTATCGGGCAAAGATATTATCATCATTTTTACATCTTCTAAAAAAGAATATGCGCTGGAAGCATTTGAATTGAATATCGCAGATTATATTCTAAAACCGGTTACCCCTGCAAGATTTTTACAGGCAGTAAGTAAAGCGCAGTCTATAATCGAAAGCCGAAAAGAAAATGTACAATTCAGTAAAGAAGAATTTTTATTTGTCAGGGATTCTAATATTACAAGACGCTTAAAACTGGACGATATTTTTTATGCCGAAGCAATGGGCGACTATGTAAAGTTTTATACTAAGGAAAAAATGTTTGCCATACATGGTAAAATGAAAACTGCCGAGGAACGTCTCCCAAAAGATGATTTCATTAGAGTACATCGTTCTTACATCGTTTCTATAAGTAAAATTGACACTTTACAAGATGGCGGTATTATGATTAATAAAAAATTTATTCCCGTTGCCGATGCTTACCGAAAAGCTCTTAACAAAAGAATGAATGTTTTTTAAAAAGCATCTTTCATCCTGTTGCATAAAGTTCTAATCTTTTACCTCATTCAAATAAGGTAAACAATTCATTTACAATTATTTTATGATAAATACATCTACTGTAATGGGTAACAAACGCTTTAGCTATTTTATAATAAGCAGTTTTATTTTGTGCAGTATATTACTGATTGCTGTACAACTAAATTCGGCCAAAAATACTAAAGAACTCATCAGAAACAACAACACACTCTTAAACGAACTGCGTTCAAGCAATCATCTCAGGGAAATTGACCGCGATATTTTGGGAGTCGAAAGCAGGATCAGGGCTTCAATTGCCACCAACGATACCACACATTTAGAAGGTATTGATCAGAAAATTAAACAGATTAGAAATTTTCTTGATTCGTTATCTGTAGATAATGAAGACCCTGAAGAAGAAAAATTAATACAAAGACTGGGAGTTCTGGCGCAGGATAAGATGAAGACAAAAGGAAAACTTTTGCACCGCTATGACTCTTTGGGAAATATGGATGACGAAAGTTCAATCGTAAACCCGCAGGCACGAATTATTTCTAATGAAATTACAGATATTACAGCTAAAATTTATCACAAACGTCAGCTGCGTATGGTTGAGCTCAGTAATTTAAGTCAGGAAATGGGCCGTAGAGCAAAATTGTATGACATTTCATTGTTGGTTTTATTAATTGCAAGCGGTGCCGTTATAGGGTATCATATCATGCGCCAATTCAGAAGACAGCATTTTCTGATTAAGGAACTGGACATTGCAGAAAAAAAAGCATCTGTTGCCGCCCAGACCAAGGAAAATTTCCTGGCCAACATGAGCCACGAAATCAGAACACCTCTCAGCGGTATTTTGGGATTTACCAATTTGCTGCAGAAAAGAACCCTGGATGAAACTTCAACCGAATTTGTAACTTCTATTCAACGTTCCGGCGAAAATTTAATGAACATTATTAATGACATACTTGATTTATCTAAAATCGAAGCAGGAATGATGCGTATCACACCCGGTATTTTCAGCATCAATGGATTAGTAGATTCTGTTGAAACGCTTTTTTCAGAACGGGTAAAAGAAAAAAGATTAACCATTTCCAGCAAAGTTGAAACATCAATACCCGATACATTGACTGGTGATGCTACCAGACTGACACAAATATTAGTAAACCTTATCGGTAACGCCATAAAATTTACACATCAGGGAACCGTAAGCATTGAAGTTTATAACAAACAGCAAAGTGAAAATCGAATCACACTGGGTTTCAAAATTACGGATACCGGAATTGGAATTGATAAGGAAAAATTAACCGAAGTGTTTGAAAGGTTTAATCAGGGTGAAGACTCTACAACCCGAAATTACGGCGGAACAGGATTGGGATTATCGATTGTAAAAAGGCTTATTTTATTGCAGGATGGGGATATCGAAGTAAGCAGTGAACAGGGAAAAGGAACCTCTTTTAATTTTTACATTCCATATGGAATTGCCAAAGAACAGCTTAATTCAGTACCTGTTGCGAATATTGGGCACTTTAAAGACATATCCAGTACCGCTTTGAGAGTTTTGGTTGTTGATGACAATGCGATCAATCAGAGTTTAATGAAACATTTACTCTCACAATGGAATGTTAATTTTGATATGGCGTCTAATGGTTTGGAAGCGGTTGAATACCTTAGAAAAAAAGATTGTGATCTCGTTTTAATGGATTTACAAATGCCTCAAATGGACGGATATACGGCTGTTCAGCAGATTCGTGAAATCTTAAAACTGGATATTCCGATAATTGCCATGACGGCACATGCCCTGCCCGGCGAAAGAGAAAAATGTCTCAGCCGGGGGATGAATGAATACATTTCGAAACCTATAAAAGAGGAAGAACTTTTCAAACTGATTGCTAATTTTGGATTGAAAGAATTAAAATCAGAGGAAGTAAAAGTCCCGGAATCCAATCCTGTTTTTCAACACATTGATCTTACCTATATGAAGTCCGTAAGCGGTGGAAATAAAAACTTTGAACAAACGGTAGCCACTCAATTTATTGAGAATGTGCCCGCACATTTGGAACAGCTTAGCTCAGCTTATCAAAATGATGATTTTAAGATGGTAAAACTAAGAGCGCACGATTTAAAATCAAGTGCTGCCATTATGGGTTTACAGGCTATTTTAGAAGAAAAACTGGATCTTCTTGAAGTATCTTGTGATAAAAACACTATCACAGAAAGTACGCTGGAAAATGTAAAAAATATACTAACTGAAGCTGTTTTTGAAGCTAAAATACTTTTAAAACAATTAAAAAAATAAAGAAATGGATTTATTCTCACCAATAAAACTGCGTAATCTTACCCTGAAAAACAGGATTGTATTATCTCCTATGCAACAATACAGCGCCCAGGACGGAATACCTAACAACTGGCATTTAGTACATCTAGGAAGTCGCGCTGTCGGAGGAGCCGGATTAATTCTGACCGAATGTACAGCAGTTTCTCCAGAAGGATTAGCAACCCTGTATGATGTCGGAATCTGGAATGAGCAGCAGCAAAATGCCTGGAAAAACATTGTAGATTTCGTTCATCAGCAAGATGCTAAAGTGGGAATTCAGTTATGGCATTCCGGAGCCAAAGGAAGTCTTCATCATCCAAATGAGCGAATGAAACCGCTTACGAAGGAAGAAGGCGGCTGGGTCGTAAAATCATCTTCTGCGACAGAAGTTAACGGAGTCGTAACCCAGGCATTTACTATTGCCGAAATTCAGGAACTTAAAACCTCTTTTATAAAAGCGGCACTGCGCGCAGTCGATGCAGGATTTGATGCTATTGAAGTGCATGCCGGACACGGCTATTTGTTCCAACAATTTTACTCGGAAGTTGTCAATCAACGCACGGATGAATATGGAGGAAATTTCGAAAACAGAATCCGTTTTTTAGTAGAAACAGTTCAGGAAATCAGAAAAGTAATTCCCGAAAGTATGCCCATTATGGTTAGAATTTCAGCGGTTGATTATATAGAAACTGCTCTGGGATGGACTTTAGATGACAGCGTTGCACTTTCAAAAATATTAAAAGAAAATGGGGTTGATTTCATAACGGCATCCGGAGGAGGATTTACAAATGTGAGTAAGGATAAAGTCTATCCCGGTTATCAGGTTCCGTTTGCAGAAAAAATCAAAGAGGAAACAGGCATTTTAACCGGAGCCGTCGGAATGATTACGAAAGCTGAACAGGCAAATGCAATTATCGCTAACAATCAAGCCGATTTAGTATTTATTGCCAGAGAACATTTGCGCAATCCTTATTTTAGCATACACGCTGCCAAGGAATTAGAAATGGATATAGAAATTCCGTGGCAGTATAAAAGAGCTTTTTAATCACATTAAACAAATAGTATTATGGAAAATCAAGGTGCTTCTGTTGTTATCAGCCACCATATTCTGGACGGAAAAGAGCAGGAATATGAAAAATGGCTGGATGAAATTGTTCCTGTGACCAGACATTCAAAAGGTTTTATTGATCTTCAGATTGTGCGGCCCATTCCCCACTTAACTTTTGTTTACACAGTTATTATCCGGTTTGACAGTATCGATAATCTTAAAAACTGGATGAAATCTGACAACAGGAAATTACTGATCGAAAAAGCAAATCCGTTATTTAGAAAAAATGACAACTATCAGATAAAATCCGGTTTGGATTTCCTTTTTAATACTGAAAACGAAGGAAAAAAGGTTCCGCTTCGCTGGAAACAATTTTTGGTAACCTGGTCGGCTATTTATCCATTATCACTGGCAATTCCATTACTGGTAATTCCTGTTTTAAGATTTCTGCAAATTCCTCCCAATCATTATTTTGATGCTTTGCTAAATTCAGGTTTCATCGTCTTTTTAATGGTATTTGTAGTTATGCCGAATTATACCGTACTTATTAAAAAATGGCTCTACAGATAAAGAAATACATCCTTTACTATAAAATAGAAAATCACTGTCGCATGCAGTGATTTTTTGTTTTAAGATCTAATAAACAAGTAATATGTAGTAGAAATTCCCACATGATTTCCACATGATTTCATTAGAAGTTTCTATCAATAAACTCACCGACACTTTTTGCCCATCTGACGAATTCAACATATAAATCCTGTATATCTTCAATAGCTTTACAATAGAATTAAAAACCAGTATAATTAATCACTTAAAGCTATTATTATGAACACCGAACCACTAAGTTTTAAATACGAGTTAGAAAAGAAAAAACCACGCACCAATGATGGCGGCACAACAAGAGGAGCTTCTGTAAAAGATTTTCCTGCATCAATTGGCATCGCAGGGGTTTCAATGCGACTACAGCCGGGAAGCATGCGCGAACTGCACTGGCATGCAAATGCAGCAGAATGGGCTTATGTTATTTCGGGAACTGTACGCACAACCATTATTCATCCAGACGGTCATAGTTATACTGATAATTTTGAGCCGGGAGATGTATGGTATTTTCCAAAAGGATACGGGCATTCTATACAGGCAACAGGAACAGAGGAATGTCATTTTATTTTAATATTTGATAATGGCAATTTTTCTGAAGATCATACGTTTAGTGTTACCGATTTTATTTCTTGTATGCCTCCTGAAATTGTCGCTCAAAATCTAGGAATTACATTAGAAGAAGTTGCCGCGTTACCTCAAAAAGAAGCCTATTTTGCAACCGGAATTGTTCCTGACGAATTATCTTTTAACACCGCTTCCCGTTCTGAAGAATCTGATATCCAATTGACGAATTTACACCGCTATCCACTGCATTCTCAGCAGCCAAGAATAATTCCTGGCGGCGGTCTGCAGCGATTAGTAACAAGCAAAGAATTTCCTGTCAGTACTACAATGTCAGGATCAATAATAGAATTACAGCCCGGGGCTTTAAGAGAAATGCACTGGCACCCAAATGCAGACGAATGGCAGTATTATATTTCAGGCCAGGCGGAAATGTCTGTGTTTTTAGCGGAAAGTACAGTAGTCACTGAGCAATTTAACGCTGGAGATGTGGGGTATGTACCAATGGGTGCCGGGCATTACATTAAAAATACCGGAGATAAGGTCTGCAAAATCTTAATCGGATTTAACAGCGGCGTTTATCAATCTATTGATTTGAGCGAATGGATTGCAGGTAATCCTAAAGATGTTATCGTAACAAATTTTGGTCTCGCGGAAGGTGAGATAGAAAAATTTCCAGAGCGCAAATTATTTATTCAACCTAAAAAATAATCATTTTGTTTTCCCAAACAGAATTTACAATCACACCTGATCAAATCAGGACACAGGAGAAACTAGCAGTATTCCTTGCTTTCATCGCCGGATATCTGGATGCTGTCGGAATTTTAAAATGGAAAATTTACGTTTCTTTTATGAGTGGGAATACAACACAATTAGGAGTCGCCCTTTCTAGTGGTAAATTGGTGGTAATGATTACAACATTTGCTGTAATTGCCTGTTTTATGCTCGGAATTTATGCAGGTACATGCTTATCGCTGTGGAAAAATTCTAAAACTCAGACACTGCCTTTTTACATTGTTTCAGGAATACTGCTTATTTATACCGGAGTAGCACAATATTACAATATAAGCATTGTATTGTCGATCGCTGTAATAGGTTTTTCAACAGGAGTTATGAATACGATCGTAACTTCGGTAGGCAACCAAAATATAAATACAGATTTCGTTACCGGAACGTTGAATAGTCTGTCCAGAAGCATAGCCATGCTTAGCATGAGCGGTGACCAAACCGATAAAAAACAGTATAAAATAAATGCTATGCGTTTATCCCTCTTGTGGATAGGTTTTATATCCGGAGCTTTTACTTCTCCTTTTGTACTTCCTCGATTAGGAAACTGGACCCTGAGCCTGCCTGCAATAGCATTAGTAATCTGTTCCTTGCTGTTACCAATCAAAAACTTTAACCTTAAAAAATAAATCTTATGCTGAAAAAAAATGAAGTTGCGCCAGATTTTACATTATTTGCAACACCCGATCAAAAAATCACTTTATCAGAATTTAAAGGTAAAATGTGATTTTAGCTTTTTATCCTGCAGACTGGAGTCCGGTCTGCAGCGACCAAATGGCACTTTATAATGAGACAATGAAATATTTTAAAAAATACGATGCTGAAATATTCGGTATTTCCGTAGACAGTAAATGGTGCCACACTGCTTTTTCTCAATCCAGAAATCTGCATTTTCCTTTATTGGCTGATTTCGAACCTAAAGGAGAAATCTCCAAAAAATACGGAGTTTACAATGAAAGTGAAGGCCAATGCAGCCGTGCGCTTTTTGTAATTGATAAAAACGGAATCATACAATGGAATTACCTCTCTCCGACAGCAGTAAATCCGGGAGCAGATGGAATATTAGAAGCTTTAGAAACACTTAAAACGAACTAATTATGTCACTAAAACCAGCGGTTAGTACAACTGACCATACACAAGGAAAAAAAGATGCAGATATCGTAATTGTTGAATATGGAGATTATCAATGTCCGTATTGCGGTGCGGCTTATCCGGTTCTTAAAGAAATCATGAACAAATACGGAAAACAGATACAATTTGTTTTTAGAAACTTTCCATTATCAGAAATGCATCAGTACGCGCGTCCGGCAGCAATAGTTGCAGAAGCGGCTGCACTTCAGGGAAAATTTTGGGAAATGCACGATGCTATTTATGAAAATCAGCAATATTTAAGCGAACCTTTTTTATTGGAATTAGCAGAAAAACTAGAAATTGACAGTCAGCAATTTAATACCGATATCAAAAAACCAGAAGTTGCGGCTAAAATAGATTCCGATTTTGAAAGCGGAATAATGAGCGGTGTAAACGGTACTCCTTCCCTATTTGTTAATGGCAGAAAATTTAACGGTGGTCCGGAAGATTTACTGCAGCTGATGAGCGAAATTGTAAAATAACATTATGCCGGCAAGCAGAATAAAAATCTAATATCAGTCCGTTAATAATGTGTAAAGGTATATTTTATGATTATATTTTTAATTAAATTTACGTAGCAATCTCAATTACATCCTCATGGAAATAAATTATTCGGAATTAGTTTCCATTAAAAACGTAAACATCCAAAGGATAAATGGTACTGAAATCTCTTCTTTTTCAGATACCCTTTCAATCGAAGAACCTCTTGAGATCAGAATATCTTATGGTTCCCGAACAGAGAGAATTCAAAAGAATATTTCAGTAACCATGCGAACTCCGGGCAATGATAGAGAACTGGCAGTTGGTTTTTTATTTACAGAAGGAATTATTGGTTCTTTTGAAGATGTAGAACGGGCCTATCCGGTAGAAATGAATTGTATGTCAAAGAAACAAAACATTGTTCAGGTGGACCTTACTGAAAATTTCAGTCCCAATTTAATGCAGACTGATCGGAATTTCTACACTACCTCCAGCTGTGGTGTCTGCGGTAAAAGTTCGATTCAATCTATAAAAACAGTGAGTCCGTTTGGGAATTTAGTAAAACCAGCACGTACAATTGATGTCACTGTATTTTACACGCTTCCTCAAAAATTAAGAACAGCTCAAAGTGACTTTGCTTCAACCGGGGGTATTCATGCATCAGGGCTTTTTGATATTCAGGGCAATTTGATTCTTTTAACTGAAGATGTAGGAAGGCACAATGCCTTAGACAAATTAATAGGGCAATCGCTGATGAACAAATCGCTGCCCTTAAAGGAGCATATTTTACTTCTGAGCGGAAGAGCAAGTTTTGAATTAATTCAAAAAGCTGCAATGGCAGGAATTTCTGTTATTGCTTCCATTGGTGCTCCGTCTAGTCTTGCGGTAGAACTTGCAAAAGAATTTAATATTACGCTTTTGGGATTTCTGAAAGAAAACAGATTAAACGTATACAGTACATCAGATCAAACTGTAATTACTACCGGTTAAATAATTTTATGATATAGCATCATGCACTACCAATTAAATAAAAAATGCAATGAAGGAAGATCAAGAACGAAACACAGATAATTTGGCCAGTAAATTACCTGACGCGGAAAATCCATACCAGCTTTCAAAACTTAAATTAACAAAAGTAGAAAAATGGGCTGCCGGCGTTCCCGCTGTCATGGCCGCAGTAAGTGATCTTATTGAAGACAAAGCAGTTCTCAGAGGCGGCAAAGCTTTGTTTAAGATGAATCAAAAAGGTGGTTTTGACTGCTCTAGCTGTGCGTGGCCAGATCCTGATGATGATCGATCTCCTTTGGGCGAATATTGTGAAAACGGGGCCAAAGCTTTAGCTGAAGAAGCTACAACTAAAAAAGTTACTGCTGATTTCTTTAAAGCAAACGCTGTTTACAGTCTTTCAAAATTAGACGATTACCAAATTGGAAAAATGGGAAGGCTCACGGAGCCGATGTATTTACCAGTTGGAGGAACACATTATCAGCCTATCAGCTGGGATGATGCTTTTGCAAAAATTGCTTCTCACTTAAATGCACTGGAATCTCCTGATGAAGCCGCTTTTTATACTTCGGGAAGAACCAGTAATGAGGCTTCTTTTCTTTATCAGCTTTTTGCAAAAGAATTCGGAACTAACAACATGCCGGATTGTTCTAATATGTGTCATGAAACCTCCGGAACTGCTTTGAAAACCACAATCGGCATCGGGAAAGGAACGGTGACTTTAGAAGATTTTTATGATACGGATGTCATTGTCATAATCGGACAAAATCCCGGAACTAATGCCCCCCGAATGCTGAGCGCTTTAGAAAAAGGCAAAAAAAACGGAGCAAAAATCATTGCTGTCAATCCGCTGCCTGAAGCTGGTTTAATGGGATTTCATAATCCGCAGGCGATAAAAGGAATTCTAGGTTCAGGCGGAAAACTTGCTGATCTTTTCCTTCCGATAAAAATAAACGGCGATATGGCATTACTAAAAGCCATTGAACTATTATTAATTGAATTGGAAAAGAAAAACCCGGGTGAAGTTTTTGATCAGGAATTCATCAAAAACAAGACAACCGGTTTTGAAAGTTTTGAGAAACAATTTGAAAATTTAGATTTAGATCAGCTCGCATTTCTTTCCGGTGTTCCTAAAAATTTAATTATTGAAGCTGCAGAAATTATAGCTTTTAAAAAGAGAATTATTGTCTGTTGGGGAATGGGCCTTACGCAGCAGCCCAATGGTGTAGACATGATCAGAGAGATCGTTAATATTTTACTGATTAAAGGAAGTATTGGAAAACCGGGTGCTGGTGTATGTCCTGTACGCGGGCACAGTAACGTTCAGGGCAACAGAACGATGCTTATTGATGAAAAGCCTACCAATGAACAATTAGACCGACTGCAGGCTTATTTCGGTTTTAATCCACCCAGAACTCACGGCTATGATGTTGTGGAAACTATAAAAGCAATACACGAGGAGAAGGTGAAATTTCTTTTTTGCATGGGAGGAAATTTTCTGTCTGCAGCACCAGATACCACTTACACCGCGGAAGCATTCAGAAAATTAAAACTGCTGGTATGCGTATCAACAAAACTCAACAGAGGACATCTGATACATGGAAAAGAATCTCTTATACTTCCTACTCTTTCTCGAAGTGATATGGATGTTATAAATAATGAAGTACAGATTATCAGTACCGAAAATTCTATGGGTGTGGTACAGTCTTCAAAAGGGGTTCTTACACCTATATCAGATCAATTTATAAACGAAATGCAAATTGTCTGCCGTATGGCTATGGCTACGCTGGGAGAAAAGTCAGTGATTGACTGGAAGCGATATCATGACAGCTATGATGACGTGAGAGAAGCCATAGAAAATTGTATTCCAGGTTTTGAAAATTACAATAGAAGGGTCAGGGAAAAAGGTGGGTTTTATCTTCCAAATGCGCCTCGTCACGGGGAATTTAAAGCTAAAGAATCAGCTGACAGAGCCTCGTTTACGATAACTGAAATTCCGAAGAATGAACTTGGACCAGATGAATACATGATGGCTACAACGCGCACGCACGACCAGTTCAACACCACGATTTATGGCATGGACGATCGATATCGAGGCATCAAAAATGAACGGAGAGTTATTTTTATGAATCAAAAAGATATCGATAAAGCAGGATTAAAAGCTGGTGAAAAAGTAGATTTATTTAACTATGATGATGGTATTGAAAGAATTGCACCTTTATTTGTTATCGTTTCTTATCAAATACCGGAACGAAATACCGTTACCTATTTTCCCGAAACAAATGTTTTAGTTTCTGTAAATAACGTGGTCAGGGAAAGTAATATGCCGGCATCAAAATATGTGAAAATAAAAGTAAAAAAGCATGATCCTTCAGTTTATGAAAAGACAAACAGAATATAACTCCTTTCAATTCAGACAAGTTGTTGCACAGGAACGTTTCGTCGGGGCTCTCAAGGAATCAATATGAAAAATTATAGATCAAGAGCTAATTTTAAAATTAAAAGCCTTTAAAATCATAATCTTTACCCAATTTTCATAGTAATGACTTTCAGAAGGTTATCTTTAGTAAAATATAAAATTATGTCAGATAAAAACAAAAAGTCGTTTGGAGTTTGGATGGATTCACACAACGCAATAGTCGTAGGTAAAGAAAATGTTGATAATGGAGAGTTTATTGTACTGGGACATGTAAAAAATGCAGGACCAGATAATAATTCAAATGAAAAAAATTCAAATAATCAGGAAATCAGCTTAACGCAAAAATTTTTCAAGGAAATTGCGGGCAAGATGCCTAACATTGATCAAATTCACATTACAGGAACGGGACAAAGTCAAGAACAATTTATTAAATTTTTGGCTGAATCCCCACAGTATAAAAATGCAGTATCCAGCGAAAGCACCTCTAACAAAATGAGTGATGAAAATCTGACTGCATACATTACAGAATATTTTAACTAGATCTTTTCCTCTAAATTAAAAGATAAAGCCTTTGGTATAATGACCGAAGGCTTTATTTTTTGTGCCATAAATAATCGAGAGCAAATACTAGTAGATAATAATTTTCATATTTACCCTGATCTAAGCATAACTTTGAAGAACATTCTTATTTAAAACTTAACTTTACATTACCAAATCCTGAACGCACCTATTTGTGACTGTACTCGTTAGATTAGCTGTTGCATCTTTTCGATTTTGGTCTTATTAAATTCAAAAAAAGGGATAATCAGTATAACCTCGCGCTTCGCCTCCTCCAAATAAAGTATGATTATCTGAAATCTTGTTTAAGCCTAAATTCTGTTTTACTCTAAGAGGATAATCAGGATTGGCTAAAAAATTTCGTCCAAAGCCAATTAAATCAACTAAATTATCTTCAAGTAAATTTTCACCTTCGCCGGGAGTTTTGTTACCTGTTGCAATGATGGTATTTTTAAACAGATTCCTAAGTTTAACTCTAAAATCAATTGGAATTTGAGGCGCATCATCCCAATCAGCCTCACAAAGATGGATATAGGCTACATCAAGCTTGTTTAATTCGGCAGCAGCAAGCATTATGGTTTCCAAAATTTCGGGATCATTCATGTCCTTAAAACTTATAAAGGGTGAAATTCTTATTCCTGTTTTTTCTTTTCCTATTGTATTTGCAACTGCAGCTGAGATTTCAATCAGCAGGCGAATTCTGTTTTCCATTGTGCCTCCGTACTCATCTGTTCTTTTATTGCTGTTGCTTCTTAAAAACTGATCAATTAAGTAACCGTTTGCACCATGAATTTCAACACCGTCAAAACCCGCTTCAAGGGCATTTTCTGCACCTCTTACAAATTGTTTAATTACGGTATCTATATCGGTTTTGGTCATTTCTCTGGGGGCTTCTGCGGGAATAAAAGTCGCATCTCCATTTGGAGCGCCGTCAAAAATATAAACGCTTGTATTTTGAGCTGTTAATGCCGAAGGAGCCAAAGGCTTCAAACCGTTAACTTTTGAACTGCTGACTCTCCCAACATGCCATAATTGAAGAAATATTCTGCTTCCTTTTTTATGAACTGCATCTGTGATTAATTTCCAGCCTTCAATTTGTTCTGCACTATAAATTCCAGGTGTTCCGGCATAGCCTTTTCCCTGCAAAGAAATCTGGGCAGCTTCTGTAATTATAATGCCAGCCGAACTTCTTTGTGCATAATATTCGGCCATTAAAGCATTGGGGATATCTCCGGGCTGCGAAGCTCTTGAACGCGTCATTGGAGCCATTAAAAAACGGTTTTCTAGTTGAATTCCGTTTAAATCGTACTGTTGAAATAATTTCTGATACTTCATCTTAATTATTATTTTTAATAGGGAATACTTTTAATTTTGCTTTTGGAACCAACTAATAACCGCCTTTAGCAGAATCATTCACGGATGATGCTTTTATCCTCGTAAGCTATTTGGGCAATTTCATCTTTTCGCCTAAAACTAACGCCTTTATGGCGTTGTATATAAGTGATAATTTCTGTCGTTGCTGCCACCATTTGCGGAGTTCCCCCAATACGATCGTGAAAACTGATGGACAGCTGTCTGCGCTTTTTTTCAGACTCTTTGTAGAGCTGGTCAAATTCCATTATAACCTGACGGGCAAACTGGTCTGCACTAAAATTCTTTCCCTCAATTAATACAATATCGTTACAGCGAATGGTGTAAGGAACCACAGCAAAATCATTTCCTTTTACTTTTATTAAAAACGGTTCATCGCGGCTTAAATCATCAATATGATATTTAAAACCCAATTCCTGCAAAATTTCCAATGTATTGGTACCACGTCTGAGCCAATTGGCATTATAACCCACAGGTTCAAAACCGGTTATTTTTTTAATTGCGTCTGCACCATCCTTTATAAACTTTTTTTCGGTTTCGTATGGCATAGAATATTGTGTTGCCCAGTCCATTCCGTGAGCGGCTGCTTCGTGTCCTCTCGCTACAATCTCTTTGGCAAGTTCGGGATTTTTTAATACTGCTGATCCCACCATATGCGAGGTAACTTTGATTCCAAATTTATCCCAGTTGTCCAGCATTCTGGGAATTCCTTCCTTATATCCGTACTGGTACCAAGATTCACCGGGAAGATCAATAAAGCCTTTCTGCATATTTTGCGGAAACGGACTCTCGGCATTTACAGGCTGTCCACCTGCTTCAAACTGCATCGAAACTGACACCAACAAACGTGATCCGTCAGCCCACTTTCCATCCAGACCTGTATCTGTTACTGGTTTCTCTATTTTGAGATCGCTTGCTGGCAATATGTTTACAGGCAGCAAGCCTGCCAGACCTGCCAGACCTGCGTGCTTAATAAATGTTCTTCTGTCCTTCATCTTACTTTTATTTTATTTCAGCGCTTTTTCAATAATTAATGTTTCTTCGTACAATGAAAATTTGGAAACCAGATTGTTTTCTACTGTAATATGAATTGCCAGCGGCATCTTGAAATGTTTACCTGTTTTTTTAACCGTTCTCTGGATAGTTCCAAATACGGCTACTTCATTTCCTTGCAGTAAAAAGGACTGGACTTCTAGTTTTTCACTTCCATCAACAAAATAACTGAACAGCGTTTTGAATAACGCTGCAATCTCTGCACGTTTAGAACGATGTCCTGTCCATGGCATGTATTTAGATTCAAAAATGTACCAGTCTACATTTTCTGAGACCATTGAGGCTATCTTGTCCGGATTTTTGGCGCCAACATATTCAAAAAATTTATCTGCCGTTTGTTTTGTCTGAAGTTCTTGTTCAGAATATTCTTGTGCGTGTACTGGAAAATTAAGCAACAGCATTACTGTTATTAATTTTACTTTTGATACCATTATAAGTCCTTTCATAATAATCCATTTTAATTGTAATTTGCTTTAGATCCTAAAAATGAAGCTGCATGGTAACTCCGGTAAAGAATATATTTTTACCAGTTCCGGATGCTTTGATATAATCTTCTGCTTTAAACCAGGTTGCTTCGAGTCTGAAATAAAGATATTGATTGGGTTCCCATACAATTTCGCTTTCCAGCTGATTTCCTATTTTCTTTTCTCTTGTCGTATCTCCCGGATAAATTAATGATGTATTGGGAGCATAAATCCCGTCGTAGCCGCTATACCTCCAAAACATATCATAATCAATAATCCAATCTACATTTTTGGCAATTTCAAAACTCAAAGAAGGATGAAAATCAATCAAATTGGAAGGTCCGATTACCGATGCCAGTCCAAAATAAGCGCCTCTTGGAAAAAGCGGATTAAAAGTCTGCAGACTTGAATCGCCTTCCTTTTTGTCTCCACTTATTACTTCGGTTTTAAAGCCTATTTCCGGACGAAACTTTACCTCATTAAAGCGGTATCCCCCATTAATGGAAGCTGTCCAGGCATTAATACTTTTTTCTGCTACATCTCCAAACTGGAAAATGGCTTCACCATCATAACGCCAATTTTTTGTCTTTCCCCAAATACGGGTTCCTAATGAATGTCGTTTTTCTTTTCCTCCCGCATCATTAAAAGCTGCATTCGCTCTCTGATAACCCAAATAATACACATCGATATTTTTGACAATTGGTATTTTAGTAAAGACAAAATAACTTCCCCACAGCTGTCTGTCTTTATTCGATTGATCGTCAAAAATACCATCATGTGCCACTACGTAATGGGTATAAAACAAATCAGTTGTAAAATTTTCCCTGCTTACAATTGCTTTAACTCCATCAAAAGACTGTCTGTTATTAGGCCCTTCCCTGACGGCTACCAAACGTTGTGATCCGTAAGAGAGTTCCTGCCTTCCTACTCTTAAAATAAGTCTTTTACTGTCTTCGTCTATCATCTTGAAATCAGCAAATGCCTGATGTATTTCAAGCGGATTTTGTTCCACAGGATTCGGATCAATTCGTCCGTCTGCCGCACTGCTCTGGACCTGAACAAAAGTCCTGAAGTACTTTCCCGCATGAAAATCGGCGTGAAACAAATATCTGCCTAAAACATAACCATCGTTATCCTGCGGTCCGTCTCCCCAATTTTCATTTTTAGCATAGAAATACTGAAACCGTATATCGCCCCCAAAACTGATATAGACTTTTTTAGAAGAAGAAACAGGCAGGAATTTCATTGTTTTATACCAATCATTGCTTACGGTATCATTCTCCAGAAAACTATAATTTTCATCAAACCGGAGTGATTTAAAATCAGGATAACGTTGTGCAGATCCTGATATTGAAATCAACAAAACCAGTAATAATATCTTGTTTCTCATCAATCAAATTTTAAGATTACTATCTGATTTACTGTTTATTTAGTTTCGTTTTGTTTGATATCCTTGTATGCATTGGGAATATTGAAATTAAAATGCAGCCAGTTAAAAAGTTCATAGCCTTTGTCGAATTCCTTCATGGTTACAGCAGCTTTGGTTTCGTCTAAAGTGAGTCCTTTTTTCACAGCATTTTCAACATTGGCCTGCAAAACGGTTACATAATCGATCGTGTATTTAATTCCGGCTTTATTGGTAATGCGTCCGTGTCCGGGCACTACAATATCTTTATCCGAAATCATATTGTAAATTTTGTTCAGGTTTTGAACCGGTTCTAAAAAATAACCGTCAAACAGCCACGGAATAGCCGGGCTTTCGGCAATAAAAGGATTTCCTGCCCACAATACATTTCCGGAAGCCGATTTCAGATATACAAAAAGATCTGCCGGAGACTGTGCCGTTCCTACATTGATGATTTCTACAATTTTGCCGCCGCCCAAATCAAGTTTTAGGCTTTGATTTACCGAAATAGTAAGATCAGCGGGACGATATACACTTTGCTCTATCCCGCGGTCTTTTCCAAAAAGCATGATCATAAATTGTTTAATTCCTTCATAATTCTTTGCAAGGTTTTCTTTGCAGAATTCGTTTTGTATTAAAATGGTTTCTTTTGGAAGCAGATAATTTCCAAAACAATGATCTCCGTGATCACTTGTATTTACAGCATAAACAATAGGTTTTGGGGTAACAGAACGAATTAATTTATACAATTGGTCGTACAACCTTTTGCTTAACATGGTTTCGATCAACAAAACTCCTTTATCTCCTACAATAAACCCCGCAGAAGTAGCCTGCGGAATTCCTTTTGTAGTTTCGGTTTCGGTTGTTGATGGCGATACGGCATAAACATTTTCAGCTATTTTATGCAACTGTAAGGTTACTTTATTGGCATCCCAAATTGGAACTTCGGGCGGCATAGGCATTTGTGCGGACGTGCTTTGTACTGCGAAAAATGCAAATACACAAAACAACTGTACTAAAAGATGGTTTATATTTTTCATGGTTTATATTTTTACATCAATCTGATGATGGTATTTGATTTCTATTTTTGATACCCTCCAAAATATTTTACAGGAGACCAATCCGGGATTACCGCAGGAATCTGCGGATTTAGTTCTTTATATTCTGCGGAAGCGAAAACAATTTTACCATTAACAACTGTCAGTACCGATTCGATTTTACGAACATCATCCGGTTTAACTGAAAAATAATCGTCTGATAAAATCGCCATATCGGCGTACATTCCTTTTATTAATTTTCCTTTGTCTTTTTCTTCGCCGGAGAACCAGGCGCTTCCAGAAGTATATAATTGTAAAGCGGTGAATTTGTCTAAAGTCTGGTCTTTAGGCCAGAACTGCATACCGCCAATTGTTTTTCCTGTCAGCAGCCAGTGCAATGACATCCACGGATTGAATGTTGAAATTCGGGTAGCATCTGTTCCTGCTCCAACCGGAATACCCATTTCGAGCATTTTTTTTATTGGAGGAAGCTGCTTTTTTGGAGCTCCGTACAATTTATTATATAATTCACCCTGGTAATACATTCTAAACTGTACTGCAATACCGCCTCCTAATTTTTTGACACGTTCTAATTCTGGTGGTGTAATGGTTTCTGCATGATCAAAAAACCAGCGTAATCCGTTAAACGGAATTTCCTTGTTTACTTTTTCAAAAACATTCAGCATTCTGTCGATAGATTCGCCGTAAGTTGCATGAAGTCTGAAAGGCCATTTGTTTTTAGCTAATAATCGAATAATCGGTTCGAGATCTTTTTCCATTTCATCAGATAATACGATTCTGGGTTCCAGGAAGTTTTCGAAATCAGCGGCCGAAGCCACGATATTTTCTCCGGCTCCTTCTTCAACATAACCATTTGCCACAATCAGGTTATCATTTTTATTGATTTGAGTTTCTGCAACCCATTTCTCATAATCCTGTAATTCTCTGCCTTTTTGCTGTGCAAATAAGTAATAGGAAATTCTAAGACTCAGTTTATTTTGTTTTGCCAGTTCAAGAGAAGTAACGTAGTCTGCAGGAAAGTTTTGACTTCCGCCGGCAGCATCAATGATACTTGTAAGTCCAAAGCGGTTGAGTTCATGATTATACTGTATCGAACTGTTCAAACGTTCTTCGGGAGTTAGTTTTGTTGTAAGTGCCAAAGTCATGTAAATCGCTTTTGGCGTTTCTTTAGCATACATTAAACCGGTTAAATTTCCTTTATTATCCTGTTCCAGAATACTTCCTTCGTATTTAGTATCTTTTGTATAGCCCAAAACTTCGATCCCTTTTTTATTCAGGAAAGCTTTTCCGTACAAATAGGTAATAAATACAGGTTTATCAGGTACGGCAGCATTTATTTCATCAATTGTTGGCTGTCTTTTTTCTTCAAACTGAAATTCGTTCCAGCCACCAATTACTTTGATCCAAACACCATCCGGAGTTCTTGCTGCTTGTTCTTTCAGCATTTCCATAGCACGTTTTAGGGTTTTTACACCGTCCCATCGCAGCTCAGAATTATAGTTTAATCCTTCACGAATAACGTGCATATGACTGTCATTAAGTCCCGGAATTACTGTTTTCCCTTTGGCATCGATTAATTTTGTCTCTCCCGATTTATACGATGAGAATATTGTTTCCTCTGTTCCGGTGTCCAGAATAATTCCGTCTTTCATTGCAATTGCCTGAACAAACTCCCCTTGTTTCTGCATAGTTGCAATTTTTCCATTATAGATAATCAAATCTGCTTTTTGTTGTGCCAGAGAAATAAATCCGGCAAAAAGGAGCGATGATAACAATAGTTTTTTCATGATCTTAGTTATTTAGCCAGGAAAAAGGCTAGTAAATCTTTTTGCACCTGTGCTGTATTTTCCTGAACAAGCCAGTGGCCAGAACCAGCAATTTTAGATTCAGAAACATTTTCAGCAACTAATTTAGAGTGGTCTTTAAGGAAAGCTGCTGCAAAGTATTCTCCCCCCATTGCTAATAATGGCATTTTTAGTTTTTTCTTCATGAAAATAACATTGTCTTTACCATCCTGATCAAATGCTCCAAACCATTTAAATGCAGCGGTTGTTCCGCCTTCAACAGCATAAGCTCTAATAAATTCTGTAGTTTCTTCCGCAGTAAAAGGATCTTTTACGTGTCCTACTACCGGCCAGAAATTAGTTAAGAATTCTTTTTCTTTTCCTTTTACGATATCTCCGGAAGCAGGCCATCCAAAAAATCCAAACCACCATGCCGATGCCTTCACATTAGACCAAACTGGCTCGACTCCAGGCAAAAGCGCATCCATTAAAGCTATTTTTTTTACACCGTCTCCGTATTGTGCGGCATAAGCATAAGCAACCATAAGCCCGATATCGTGACCTGCCAGATTGATATTTTTGTATCCAAGCTGATTTACCAGTTCGTGAATATCTGATGCCATAGTTTTTTTGTCGTATCCGCTTTCCGGCTTATCAGATTCGCCAACACCTCTTAAATCCGGAGCAATTACAGTAAAATGTTTTGATAATTCTGGTAATAAACGATTCCACATGTACCAGTTCTGGCCAAATCCGTGTACTAAGACCAGCGGATCTCCTTTACCGCCGATAACGTAATGCATTTTGATTCCGTTTACCTCAGCAGTAGCATGTTTAAAATTCGCAGGAGGATTTGCTGGTGTGGCCTGAGCCGTTTCAGTTAATGCTGCAGGTTTTGATTCTGTTACGGAAGTTTCTTCTGTTTTTTTAGTACAGGAAATTAGAGTTAACGACAGAAGTACAAAGGTCAATAAATGGGCTGCACTAATTTTAAAGTTTAAAAAGGCGGTTTTTAATACATTCTTTTTCATAATTTTTAATTTAATTGGTTAATAAATAATTGGTCATTATAAATATTATTCGGGCAGTTTTGCAATCCATTCTTGTATATAGACAGCAATTTCCTGCCAGCCGGGCTGATTTAAAACAAAATGATTTCTTTCGGGGAAAACCTTAAAATCCGTAATCGAATTTTTATGAGTATATTTTTTGTAGTTGGAATAATTGAGCGATTCCGGAATAGTGTGATCTGTTGAGCCGGCAATAAGAAGTAATGGTTCGTGCGGGGCGTGAAAATCTAACTTTGCGGAAGATGTTACGGTATCGCGAACGATTAATTTAGATTCGGGAATAACAGAATCACAATAAGCTTTTTCCTGCCACTCTTCAGGCATTCCGTTTGTAAACGCATACTGCCACTGACTAAAACTCATTAAGAAAGTTTTTTTTGCAGAGGTAAAAAAGCCAAGCGGCCCCCAGCCTGCTTTTAAAAATGAAAATTTAAAAGTCATGATACCTTGAGGAGGAACGGAATGAATGGCAATTGCAGCCGACGCTAAATTACGCTGAAGGAGTATCTGTGCGGTAAGTCCTCCGATAGAGTGACCAATAATAATAGGTTTTTGAGGAAGGTTTTTAGCAACATCCTCAAAATATTCAATTAATTGCGTTAAACGCAGACTCGCAATCTGAGGGTCTGGATGACGATCGCGTAAAACAGTCGCGGGAGCATCTTTATACGGCCACGCCGGAGCGAGAGTTCTAAAGCCTTTGCTTTCAAAAAAGACTTTCCATTCATCCCAGCATCTATGGCTTACAAATGCACCGGTAATAAAAAGTATTGTAGTAGGATTTCCAGTCTGCATAATACATGTTTTAATGTTTATGCCAGAGTTTAAACTAAAAACCGAACCTTTTTAGTAACTAATTAATTTTCAAATACTTAAATAAATTAAATAAAATTCAGAACGACTATATCTCGTCGTAAAACGAAAATATAGCAACTTAATATCGTTTGTTTAATCGTGAATCATTAATGGTGAATGGTAAATAATACAGCTGTCTTAAATCAATTTTAATAACAAGAAATGATAATTCATAATTAAAAATGACTTCTCTTTATCCCTAATTTCTGCATTCTTGACGCTAATGTCGTTGGGGGAAGTCCCAATATTTCTGATGCTCCGCCAGTTCCCCTAATTCTTCCGTTACATTTTTCGAGAACATTTATAATATGTTCTCTTTCATTTTCCTGAATCGTCTTAAAGTACCATTCATTTGACTTGTTATTTATTTTAGTTTCATCAAAAGCCGGAAGCGGAATGTGCTCTATAGTGTCTGTTTTTGCTAAAAGAATACTTCTTTCAATAAGATTTTCAAGTTCACGAATATTCCCAGGCCATTGGTATGCTAAAAGGCCTTTTAACGCATTTTCTGATATTTCTGCTACATTTTTTCCTGTTTTAGAACTATAGACAGCAATAAAATGACGGGCAAGTAAACCTATATCTTCTTTGCGTTCACGCAATGGCGGCAGCTGAATAGGAAATACATTTAACCTGTAATACAAATCTAGTCTGAAACGGCCTTCGGCAACTTCTTTTTCAAGATTACAGTTTGTAGCTGCAATAATCCGCACATTTATTTTTATAGAAACATTTCCTCCAACACGTTCAATTTCTTTTTCCTGAATGGCACGCAATAGTTTGGCCTGCATTTCCAACGGCATATCGCCAATTTCGTCCAGGAATAATGTTCCATTGTCTGCTTGTTCAAACTTGCCTATTCGTCTCTCTGCTGCACCTGTAAAAGATCCTTTTTCATGTCCGAACAATTCAGATTCTATAAGGCTTGGAGGCAGCGCAGAACAGTTAATTTTTACAAACGGCTGATTTTTTCTATTTGAAAGTTGCCGGATACTGTGCGCGATACTTTCTTTTCCGGTGCCGCTTTCTCCGGTAATTAAAACGGTTGTATCTGCAGGAGCAACTTGCAAAATATGATCAAATATTTTTAGCAGAACCGGGCTTTTTCCCACGATGGATTCAAAACCTGCAATTTTTATATTTTTCCCTGTACTGTTATTTACAGGAGAAGAATCTTTTTGGTCTGCTTTTTTATCATGAAGAATCAAATTTTCAATGGCATAAATTAAAGGTTCCTGAAGCCTTTCGCATAATGTTAAATGATTTTTATTGTAATTATTAGACTGTCTGCTGAAAAAAGACAAATAGAGTCCGCCACTTTCGGTAAGAGATAAAGGTACGGGCAGCATGAGATTAGATTTCATATTCATTGAATTTGCAAACATCTTTTTAATTGGTATTTTATCGCAAATTTTTATAAAATCCTGATCATTATAGAAAATCGATTCTGTCTCAACTTTACTTTTACTTCTTAATTCATTTATTTCAGATTCTTTTAGGGCAGTAATGTTCTGTAATTCTTCAATTCCTATTCTTTGATACTCGTGTAAACCGGTTCTGGCATACCCTAATACTTTGTTGGATAATTTATTGTTTATATAAAAAACGGCCATCACAAGATCAAAAGAAATAAGGGACTGTAAAGCAGTGATAATATTAAGCACCCTATCATCCCAGGTACCGCTTTTGGCTACTATTGTTTTTAATTGTTTTTGAAACAAAAGTTCTTTTCGAAGAGAAGATTCAATTCCGTGTTCCTGATGGTATTCTGCAATTTCAATTGTTATTAATAAATCTTTTTCTCTAAATGGTTTTACCAGAAATCCATAAGGATGTGTCAATTTAGCTTTGCTTAAAACTTCCTGATTAGAATTAGCAGAAAGATAAATAAAAGGAATATTATCTTCTTTTAGTATTTCGGCAAGATCAATACCGGTTTCTTTTCCTGAAAGAAAAACATCCAAAAGAACCAATTCTGGTTTTTCCTGAGCAATATAATATCGGGCATCTGTTACAGAGCGTGCCATTCCAATAATAGTATGTCCCGCTTTTTTCAGCATTAATCGCAAATGATTCGCCTCAACGAACTGATCTTCAACAATGAGAATTTTTAGTGGTTTTGCCATTTTACAGAATTAAATTAATGAGGGTTATTTTCACTGAAAGTAAATTCCAAAATTATTTTGGTTCCATTTGAATTGGTTATCAGGAACTTTCCATCGATGTCGGCAGAAAGTCCATGCATTAACTTTATTCCTAATGAAGGATTGTTATAAGGGTCAAAATCAGGTGGAAGTCCAATACCATTATCGCGAATTATTAATACATACTTGTTATTTTCTAAGGCTTTTAGTGAAATACTAATGACTCCGTTTTTATAATCCGGGAAAGCATACTTGATAGCATTTGTTACTGCTTCGTTAAGAATCAGCCCAATTGGAATTGAATGCGATAAAGGCAGATTAAAACTGTCAATTTGCAAAATAATCCGGATTGTATTTCTGATTTCAAATGAATCTTTTAAATATTCAGTTAATTCGAAGATGTAAGATGGCATATCAATTATAGATAAACTCTCTGACTGATACAATTTTTGATGAATTAAAGACATAGCCTGAATCCTGTTCTGACTGTTATTAATGGCCTGAAGTGCTTCTTCATTTTTTAAAAATTCTGTTTGACTTGCCAAAAGCCCAACAACCATATGAAGGTTATTTTTTATTCTATGATGAATTTCTCTTAGCAGCCATTCTTTTTCAACGACCATCTTTTGCAGTGCATTATTTTTTTTATTGATTTCATTCTGTTGCGTTTCGAGTACCTTGTTTGTTTTCTTTTTAAACATAAAACTTTTATAAAGTAATCCCAGAATTATAAGTAAAAGGAAAACAAAAGTGATCATGGAATTACGTAAAAATACCTCGTTTTTAAGTTTGCTTTGCTGCAACAAGGTCTGATTTTTAAGTTTTATAATATCCATGCTTTTCTTTTCTGTTTCATAGATAATATTTAGTCTGGAGGAAATAGGATAAATATCATTTTCTTTAAGATTGGCTGCTTTATAGAAAAATATAGCTTTTTTTAGCGAATTTAGAGAGTTGTGAAAATCTGAGATCGAAAAATACAATTCGCTTATTTCTCTGTAGCAGTCACCACTTCTTTTTTTGTTTCCGGACTTTTCAAATAGAGATGCGGCTTTAAAAATTGGAACTAACCTCTCTTCTATTGGTGCATTGGTGCGCATTTTAGCAGACCAGACCATTACCCATGCTTCTCCCAAATCATCTGTTTGATTTGTTTTAGTTAACGCGTCTATTGCTTTTCTGGCGTTGACTTCTATCATGGGATTGTTATTTCTCAACTCTTGCACCATAGAAAGCTGCAGATAACATTTACCAGCATAAATATTAGAATGAATAGTCTGGCTTATCTGAAGGGCTTCGTCTGCATACTGAAATGCCTTTTCCAATGTTTTAGGATTATTATAAGAAGCTTCATACCAGTCACTGACTTTCAGTAGAATTTTTATTTTATCGATATCTGCTTTTAATCCGCTTAACAATCTCTCCGCTTTTCTAACCTGTTGTTCAGTATAAGGAGGTTCCTTATTAAAATCCTTTTCCAAATCTAACAGACTTTTATCTGCTGTTACAACTTGGTTGGTGTTTTTAAAAAAAGTCAATGCGTTTGCTTCTCCAAATGTAGACCATACAAGGAGAAACAGAACTATTCTGTATTGATTAGAGCGCATTTTCTTAGGGATTAAACTGGATCTACGAAGGTATTGATAATTATGTATTTAAATTTAAAATATTCGAAAATTGACTGCCGACGATATTTCGTTGGCAGTCAATTTTCGAATATGATGTGCTTTTTATAATTATACTTAACATACTTATTTTAAAACAATTACTATTGGATCTGCTAGCTTATTTGTGAACATCTGTCACCACTGACCTTAAAAAAACAGCTCTAGAGAATACGGAACGCATCATACAAAAACGATTCTTCTTTTCCCGTATGGGTAATTATTTTAATGTATCATAATCCTCTAAAGCTTGGTATATAATCTTACTACAATCTGACAAATCAAGCAAAATAATTTTTTATTTTAGAAATTACACAGTAGTTAAATTAGCACAAATCAAATTACAAAATAATTGAATTAAAATTTAGATTGCATTCTACTGAAGCAAGTCGAACATTTATTCAATGTTCGCCCGCAGTGCTCTTAAACACAAAAAGAGTTTTTAGGTAATACCATTTCGCAAATTAAAATTATTTACAATATTTCTAAACAACCTCTTTAACAAATTCTTATACGATTTTTAGCTAAATTTGAATTGTGAAAAAGTATTTGTCCATATTATTTTTATCTGTTTATCTACTGTCTGTAACGCAGTTGACTGAACTCATAAAACTGCCTGTTATGGTAGAACATTATGTGGAACATAAGCAACAAAACCCTGGCTTAACAATTCTTGAGTTTTTATGCATTCATTATCAGGGACCGGATGTATACGATGCCGATTATGATAAGGATATGAAATTACCTTTTAAATCATACACAAACATCAGTTCTGTTGTATTTTATCCGTTAACACAAGAATATAAAACAATCCAAAAAGTTAATTATAAGTATAAAAAGCAAAATTTATATACTTATTCTTTTTCCTATTCTTCCATTTCTCTTTCCTCTATCTGGCAGCCGCCCAGAAACTGTTAATCGTTTTTTATTGGCTTAAAACTTTCACGTCTAACTAATGGCGCGTGTTTTTGCTATTCCTTATTTTTTATAACGACGATTAACAACACAAAATTATGCTTAATAAAATAATTGAGTTTTCCGTGAGGAATAAACTCATCGTAGGGCTTTTTATAATTGCCCTGATTAGTTATGGCTCCTATGAGGCCACCCGCCTGCCCATTGATGCTGTTCCCGATATTACCAACAATCAGGTACAGATTATAACCATAGCGCCTTCATTTGGTGCCACTGATATTGAACGACTGGTCACTTTTCCGATAGAACAGGCCAATAGCAATATCTCCGGAATGAAAGAGATTCGCAGCTTTTCCAGATTTGGATTGTCTCTGGTAACCATCGTTTTTGATGATGATGTTGATGTTTACTGGGCCAGACAGCAAGTTGCTGAACGCTTACAACAAGTACAAAATGAGATTCCACAAGGCATAGGTACTCCTACATTAGGACCTATATCTACAGGACTTGGTGAAATTTATCAATATGTGGTTAAACCCAAAAAAGGGTATGAACAAAAATTTAATGTAACCGAATTGAGAACGATTCAGGACTGGATTGTAAGGCGACAACTACTAGGTGTTAAAGGGGTGGCTGAAGTGAGCAGTTTTGGTGGTAAACTCAAGCAATATGAAATCAGCATTAGTCCTGATAAACTAAATGCTTACGGGATAACTATTAATGATGTCTTTGCAGCGGTTCAGAACAACAATCAAAATACAGGTGGTTCTTATATAGAAAAAGGACCTACTGTACTTTATATCCGCAGTGAAGGTCTTATTGGAACTACCACGGATATAGAAAATATCGCCATTCCGAATAAAAACAGTAACACTCCATTGTTTATAAGAGATGTTGCTCACGTAAAAACCGGTTTTGCCACACGTTACGGTGCTATGTGCTATAATGATGAAGGTGAAGTTTCAGGAGCGATAGTTATGATGCTTAAAGGAGCTAACAGTAGCGAGGTCATTAAAAATGTAAAAGAAAAAATTGCCCTAATACAAAAAACACTTCCTGAAGGCGTCGAAATTGAACCTTTTCTCGATCGGACAAAAATGGTCAATAATGCCATTGGTACAGTCGAAAAAAACTTACTCGAAGGAGCTTTAATCGTAGTGTTTGTTTTGGTAATGTTTCTGGGTAATTTAAGGGCCGGTTTATTGGTGGCATCGGTAATTCCGTTAGCCATGCTGTTTGCTATTTGCATGATGAATCTCTTTGGCGTAAGCGGGAATTTAATGAGTCTTGGAGCGCTGGATTTTGGACTAATTGTAGACGGCGCAGTCATAATTGTAGAAGCCATTATGCATCAGCTCTCCGGTACTGCCAAATTTAAGGAAAACGCCTCGCTTACTCCTGATCAAATGGATAAAACCGTTACCAGCTCGGCCAGCAAAATGATGAACAGTGCCGTATTTGGACAAATTATAATATTGATTGTTTACTTACCCATTTTTACTTTACAGGGTATCGAAGGCAAAATGTTTAAACCTATGGCACAAACAGTTGCTTTTGCTCTGCTGGGTGCTTTCATTTTATCTCTGACCTATATTCCGATGATGAGTGCTTTTTTTCTAAGTAAAAAAACAAAACACAAAGAAAATCTATCAGACCGGGTAATGAAACGCCTTGAAAACAGCTATCAAAATACGCTAAAAAGGATCCTTCGTTTTCCTAAAGCCGTATTAGGTTCCGTCTTACTGCTTTTTGTATTGGCTGTTATAACACTTACCTCTTTGGGAGGCGAATTTATACCCGCTCTTGAAGAAGGCGATTTTGCAGTAGACACGCGAGTGCTGACAGGCAGTAACTTAAATACAACTATAGAAAGTACCCAGAAAGCGGCACATATACTCAAAAGCCAGTTTCCGGAAGTATTAAAAGTAGTGACTAAAATAGGCAGCGGCGAAGTTCCTACAGATCCAATGCCAATGGAAGCCAGTGATATGATGGTGATTTTAAAAGATAAAAAAGAGTGGACATCGGCTAAAACTTTTAATGAATTATCGGCTAAGATGAGCAAAGCCTTAGAAGATGTTCCAGGAATTACGACAGGATTTCAATTCCCGGTACAAATGCGTTTTAACGAATTGATGACAGGAGCCCGACAAGATGTTGTGCTTAAAATATTTGGAGAAAACCTGGATACATTAGCGGTGACGGCAAACAAACTGGGCAAAATTATTAACAAGGTAGACGGAACTGCCAATTTATTCATAGAACCCGTTGCCGGTATGCCGCAAGTAATTATATCGTATAACCGACCTGCAATTGCCCAACATCATTTATCAATAGCCGATATTAATAAAGTCATAAATACTGCTTTTGCAGGACAAAGCACGGGCTTAGTCTTTGAACAGGAAAAAAGGTTTGATCTGGTAGTGCGCCTGAACGCCAATGAAAGAAAAGATATTGAAGATATTCAAAATCTGCTCATCCCCTCATCAGACGGAAGTCAGATTCCTTTATCGCAACTTGCTGTTGTAGAAATTAAGAACGGTCCCAACCAAATACAGCGTGAGGACACTAAACGCAGAATTGTTGTAGGCTTTAACGTAAAAGGCAGAGATGTACAAAGTATCGTAAATGAATTACAGGCCAAAGTAGACAAAGAACTAAAACTGCCTGCAGGCTATTATGTTACTTATGGCGGCGCATTCGAGAATTTAAATCAGGCCAAAGACCGCCTTATGATTGCCGTTCCTGTTTCGCTCGTACTGATTTTTATTTTACTCTTTTTTGCGTTCAATTCGGTCAGACACGGGCTGCTTATTTATACTGCAATTCCGTTATCGGCAATTGGAGGTATATTCTTCCTGGCCTTGCGTGGCATGCCTTTTAGCATTAGTGCCGGTGTCGGTTTTATTGCTTTGTTTGGAGTAGCCGTTTTAAACGGAATTGTATTAATAGCTGAATTTAACCGACTTAAAAATAACGGAATGAAAAATCTCGTCCAAATTGTTCTAATAGGAACAAAATCAAGACTTCGTCCTGTATTAATGACTGCTTTTGTAGCTTCGCTGGGCTTTTTGCCAATGGCTTTAAGCAACGGTGCAGGTGCGGAGGTACAACGCCCTCTGGCAACGGTCGTAATAGGTGGTTTGTTAGTCGCTACCTTTCTAACTTTATTTGTATTACCCCTGCTCTATATCTTATTTGAAAAAGGTTTTAAAGTAAAAAGTTTAACGCAAAAAGCAGCATTTATATTGGTTTTCTTTTCTGTTTTTTCAGCTGTAAGTGCACAGGAAAAAATAAGCATTGAAACGGCATTAAAAATGGCAACAGAGAAAAACAATAGCATAAAAAACGAAAAGCTTAGAACAGCTTATGCACAAGCGCTCATTAAATCAGGAGCTGATATTCCTAAAACAAACGTTTTTGCTGAAGCCGGACAAATAAACAGCGCGTATGATGATACCCGATTTGGTATTTCGCAGACTATTGCATTTCCTGCCATCTATAAAAAACAAAAGCAGCTGTTATCCGAACAATGGAAGACTTCGGCATTAAACACTTCATTAAAAGAGCAGGAAATTAAAAAGGCCGTAACACACGTTTTTTATACGTTCTTATATTATCAGGAGAAACAAAAGCTATTACAGCAAGCAGATACTCTTTTCAATGATTTTTATGCGAAAGCAAATCTTCGATTGCAAAAAGGAGAAAGTAACATTCTGGAAAAAATCACCGCCGAAAACCAGCGGGCTGCCATTACTCTACAATTGATGCAGCTGCAACAAGAGATGCAGACCACATTATTGGAACTTCAGGTACTTTTGAACTCAGAAAACACCGTTATTCCATTTGATAAAAGCCTTAAATGCCCTATGAGACCAATGAAAGATGCAATTGAGAATAATATCCTTTTAAAACTGTCGCAGCAGCAAAAAAATAATGCCGTAGCACAAACGCAATTAGAAAAGTCAAAATACCTGCCGGATCTTACCATAGGCTACTTTAACAATAGTTTTAAAGGCATGGGACCTGATAATAATTATTATAACGGAAGTAATCGCTTTAGCTCGGTACAGGCCGGAGTGGGAATACCCATTTTTGCAGGAAGCCAGAGTGCTAAAATACAGGCATCTAAGGTGGGAGAAAGCATTGCCGAAAACGAATACGAAATGCAGTTAACCTTTTTACAGAACCGCTATAAACAATTGATGGCTGCTTATAAAAGCAATACCGAAATAACGCGATATTTTGAAGATTCAGGCTTAAAAAATGCCACGCTGATTAAAGAAACAGCGAATAAACAATTCAGTAACGGTGAAATTAATTTCTTAGATTTTGTAATGGTAATCAATCAGGCCATTAGCATACAAAGCAATTATTTAGAAGCTGTAAGGGCTCTAAACGAAAGCAGTATCGAACTTAACTTTATCACTTCAAATTAACAATTAAATGAAAAATATATCCTTGTTTATAAGTATGCTTTTTATACTAAATGCATGCAAAAACACGACCCCGGAACAGGAAGCAACAAAAAAACCTGCAAACGAAAATAGTGTAGTACTTACTGATGCGCAATTCAAAAATGCAAATATTGCAACTGCCGAATTAACGGAGAAAAATATTGCTACCGTTATAAAACTGAATGGAAAAATAGATGTTCCGCCACAAAATTTAGTGTCTGTAAATGCTCCTCTTGGAGGATATTTGATAAACAGTAAACTCTTACCGGGAATGCTTGTAAAAAAAGGGGAAGTAATCGCTATCTTGCAAGACCAGGAATATGTTCAGTTACAGCAGGATTATCTGATGGCAAAATCCAAACTGCATTTTGCAGAGTTGGAATTCGAACGCCAAAAAGATCTTAATCAAACTAAAGCAAGCAGCGATAAAATAACGCAATTAGCAGAATCTGAAGCAAGCAGTCTTCGTATAGCAGTAAATGCTTTATCAGAAAAACTCAAACTGATTAATATCAATCCGAATAATCTGTCAGCGAATAAAATTTCTAAAAGCATCCGCATTTTAAGTACAATAACAGGGTTTGTAAGCAAAGTCAACATTAATATAGGCAAATATATCGCTCCGGGGGAAGTAATGTTTGAACTTATAGACCCCAGCGACATTCACCTAAACCTTAGTGTTTATGATACCAATATTGCACAGCTTGCTATAGGACAAAAGGTAATTGCGTACAGTAATGCAGCCCCCAATAAAAAGTACGAATGTAAAATTATCTTAATCAACAAAGACATCAACTCTAACGGTAATACAGAGGTACATTGCCATTTTGTAAAATATGACAAATACCTTTTACCAGGTATGTACATGAATGCCGAAATAGAAACAACATCCGGCTTAGCCAATGCATTGCCTGAATTAAGTATTGTGACCTTTGAGGGTAAAGACTATGTTTTTACAGAAACGGGAAAACAACAATATGAAATGAAAGAAGTTACTGTGGGAGCCAAAGAAAACGGTTATTTGGAGATTTTAAACCCTGAAAAATTTAAAAATTTAAAAATTGTTACCAATGGAGCTTACACCCTGTTGATGAAAATGAAAAATAAAGAAGAATAAAAAAATTAATCATTTAAAACAAAACACTATGAACGGAGCACATTATCACTTAGTATTAAACCACTTACCTATTATTATACCTATTGTAGGTTTACTGGTTCTTATTAGCGGATTTATAGTAAAATCTGAAATTGTAAAAAGAACGGCTTATTGTATTTTTATACTGGGGGCCCTGGCAGCATTTGGAGCTATAGCAACAGGCGATGGCGCAGAGGACGTGGTAAAACATATAAATGGAATCTCTAAAGACTTAATCCATGAACATGAAGAAAAAGCAGAAGTATTTGCTTTATTATCTTATGTGTTGGGCATAAGTTCTGTAGTTGCTTTATGGAGCAATTGGAAAAAGAAATCGTATGCTAATTATATTGCTTTAGCTATACTAGCGTATTGCTTTGTAGTGCTGTATTTTGCGCAGCAAACAGGGACAACAGGAGGTGAAATTACCCATGCTGAAATCAGGTAAATTCAAATAAGACTTAAAATAAGCCTGCTTTTTTAGGAACACATCAATCCAGTGGCGGAGAAAAACTTACATAATCCTTTCTTTTCCGCGTCAACATCGTGACACAACAGGTTGAAAAATTAAAGAACGCAGAATATATGCGGTTTCGAGCTTATGATTCGAATCCTCCTTTACCCACAAAAAAATAAAAGAAGTAAAAGGCAACTTTTTTCAATCTTTTCAAAAACCTGCAAATCCGGGGATTCGCAGGTTTTTTGTTTTACAGCAGTCTTCAATCTTTATGTCCATAAACTCCTGAAAAACAAAAATCATAAAACTCCAAACTTATCTTTATAAAAACGCAACTCAGAATCTGTTTTGCCCAGAAGTCGTTCTAAAAGCACAATCTTATCTTCATAAAGTCTTTTAATTATGGTATTTTTATCTGTATGGTAAGTTTGTTCTTTTTCAGTGCTCCTGCGGTTACGAAAATATCTTTCAATATCGAAATTTATAATATCTGCTATTGGAAGTTCTAAAATAATCGCTAACTGTTCGAGTTTTTCAAAACTCAGGCTTGTACTGCCTTTTTCAATTTTACTGTAGCCGGCTTGTGTCATCTCAAGCCGGTCGGCCACATATTCCTGAGTATAGTTCTTGAGTTCTCGTATACTTTTAATTTTAGTGCCTATTGACATGCTTATGCTATTTTTAAATGTTTCCCTCCATTCTTTTCATTAGTACTAAAAGCATATCTTTTAAATCTGTTGATCTCTCATAACTTTTATTCTTACAAGCCGGAATGGGAGTATGAATGAATTAATTTCAGGACAAAGTAAAGCTTCATAAAAAAAAACAGCAATAACATATGTTAACATTTTGAATCATTCTCCCACTCTGCCGTACTTCAAACGGCTTAAATGAACCGGAGTAATATTTAGATACGATGCAATGTAATGCTGGGGCACACGTCGAAGTATTTTTGGGAAAGCAGCATTCATGTTATTGTATCGTTGTAGCGGCGTCTGCGTATATAGTGCCTTAATTTTATCATTCATCACAAAAAAATAATCTTCAGTGATAAGTCTTCCTAATTTTTCTCCATGCCTGAGATTTTCATAAAGCATTTTGAGCATTTCAAAAGAAATCACAATAACTGTTGTATTTTCCAGAGCCTGAATATAAAAATCCGAGGGAATCCTTTTTAAAAAACTTTCGTAGTCGGTGGCAAAAGTACTCTCCAGAGAAAAGTGAAAAGTTTTTTCTTCATCGTTCTCGTCCACAAAATAAATCCTTAAAAGTCCCTTCACAACGAAATAGATATTACAGCAGACATCACCTTTAGTAAGCAAGATATCCTTTTTCTTGATACGATCCTGGGTAAACATTAAGCAGCATTGTTCCCATTCTATCGGGCTGACTTCAATATATTGGTTTATCAGCTTGTATATACTTCCAAAGTCATTATCCATGTTCTACATCCTTTATATATGCCTTAAAACGTTTTATCATTCTCACTTATTTTTATCCTGATTCCAAATTCCTGATAAAAACTAAATTAAATAAAATGTTCCGAATATATCAATTGACTAAAAATGGATATAGCTTATTGCTTTAACAAATAATATAAAATTTAAGTATCATGAAGCAAGCTGGATTATAAAATGTTTTACAGCTGCACCAGAGATGATTTTTGCTTTCAGACAAAACAAAAAAGATGTAAAAGTAGCCAGGAAAGATTTAAAAAGACCTTCGGATTTTTAACAATTACTGGATCTTACAACCGCAAAGCCTGCAGAAAAAAAACGTAAAGTTCGCAACGTTTAATATTTAAGCTTTGTGAACTTTACGTATAATGGCAGCGATAAAAATTGCGTGTTTGCAGTTAAACTCCCGGTTAAGGATTTGTAATAAAAAATTATTGATTTTCAAAAACAAAAAAAGAAGCTGCTTCACAATTTATGAAGCAGCTTCTACTATTTTGTAAAGAGAACTCTAATTCAACTTTTAATATAAATAATTCAGGGCTGTAATATCATTAGCATTGAAAGCTCCGGTTTCACTTGAACTGAAACATGCTCTCATATAAGAAGTCGCATCATATCCTGAAGGTGTTCCAGGGATCTGAATTGCTCCAACACCAGCTGTTCCTTCGTTTGAATTCTGTCCACAACTTTGACGGCTGAACCAGTCTGTATGACGTAAACCAATACAGTGGCCTATTTCGTGCGCAGATACGTGTGCATTTACACCTGTTGAATAAGTATCTAATCCGGAATATAAGGTAACTGAATTATAAGGTGCCCCACCTGAAGGGAAACCAGCTACTCCACCGGCAGATCCGGTCTGTCTTCTTACCACAATATTTGCACCTGAAGTACTTGAACTAAAGGTCAAAGTAAAGTTGATAGACAATCCTAAATTATTGTATCTGTTTATCGCTGCCTGCAATCCGGCACGCATATTTGTTGTCAGGGCTGTAGTACCAGTTCCTGATAATCCAACAACTTTAATTGTTCTTGGTGCAGATACTAAATTAGTAGTACGGTATTGTTCTGTAGTAATACCTCCGTGAAGATCCATTTTGTTTAATTGATCTTGTGTGATGATAATGTCTCCCTCAACCAGGAAAGCATCTTCAATGCTACCATCTAATTTAGTGTTTTTAATCACCTGAACATCTGAGTTATTTAGTGACAATGAACTAATTTTATTTAACACATCTGGTGTTACTTTAAGAGATTCCTGATTAGATTGAGTTGTTTCCTCTTCTTTGTTACAGGAAAATAGTGTTAGCGCTATAATAGACAAGGCTAAAATTGATTTAATTTTTTTCATACATAGGTTTTTGTGGGTTGTTAAATTAAGCTTCTAAAAGGGGTTTCTTTACAAAATATTGTAATATTTGTTATCAAATTTATATAATTTTTAATCTTAAAATACTTATAAAAATACAATTTAACAAAATTAACATTTTTTGTTATATTTTTTTATTCTTCTTTTTTAATAATAATTATCTGATTATTAAGGCAAGCCCAGCAAAATCAATAACTGAATGCAAATCAGCTTATCAGTCACAATAAACTTGTTTCAATAATTTTTTTTTATTCCAAGATGTTAAAAAAGGATTTTACATTTTAGATTACCTGTAAAGCAGAAACAGCTTTTAAAAAATACTGTGATCTACAGATTTTGAAGATTAGGAGTGAAATAAAAAATCATAAAATTATTACAAATAATTTAATAACTTTGGCTTATCTGCAATGGATAAACATTTAAAATAGAAATAATTAAGCATACGTTTCATCTAAATTAAGTGACAGAAAGCCGCAAGAGTCAATTTCTGTACCATTGACAGAAATCTATATAATTGCCCTAACATCTACAGTAAATGAAGAAACAAATTACTTTTCTCCTCTTTATGATAACGACAATCAGCCTGTCGCAAAGCACTGAAAAATGGAAGCAATACCTAAAAAAAGAAAACGAAAGAAAATTTGAGAAATACTATTTTACTTCCTTAGAAAATGCATACGACAACAAATACAAGGTTGTGAAAAAACTGGATCACACTTTTTGCATTGTTGAAAATGAAAGTCTAAAATCGAATCCGACTTTAAAAAAACTGCTACCGGTTAACAACTTATGGAAACTACCTTCAAATTTTACAAATCACAAAGAAGAAAAGCAGTATACAATAGCCACCGATACGATCAAAGCGTTGCTGACTGACCTGAAATCAATGCACATTTCTGACATTAAAATACTCAACGACCACCTTGTAATCATAAAAAGTGATTCCAAAAAAATTATGGATGCCATTACAGGTTTGAGCAGTGTAACTTCTATTTCGCAGGAATCACTGCACCCCATAGGCGAGTCTAAAATAACAGATCAAAATTTTAGCATTAATGCTATCACTAAAGCCACTACTAACTTTCCTTTGTTAACAGGTGAAAATCAAATTGCAGCGATCAAAGATGATTTTTTTGATGTAAATGATATTGATTTGTTAAATAAGCAGATTCCTTCCCTAATACAATCTACTCTTATATCGAGCCATGCAACAGCTATGGCGACTATCGTTTCCGGATTAGGGAATAGTTCGGCATTGGGAAAAGGAGTTGCTCCAAAGGCTAAAATACTCTCGTCAGATTTTTTGAATATTTATCCTGATGAAGTCGAAACGTTACAGGGTGCTGCCACTCAAAATCATTCCTATGGTACCGTGATTGAGAATTTTTATGGTTCGCTCGCTAATGCTTATGACTCTCAATTATTTTCAAATACGGATTTGACTCATTGTTTTTCCTCCGGTAATAGTGGTCTTGAGGGGTATAAATCTATTACAGGTAATTTCAAGCAATCCAAAAATAGTATAGTAGTGGGTTGTATTGACCAGAACGAAGTAATTATGCCGTTTTCTTCAAAAGGTCCGGCCTATGACGGGCATATAAAACCGGAGTTAGTCGCCTTCAGTACGCAGGGAACCTCAAATTCTACAGCCGTTGCGACAGGAATTATTACGCTGATGAAACAACACTATAAAACTATCAACAATACCGCTTTGACTAATGCCCTGACAAAAGCAATTTTAATTAATAGTGCTAAAGATTTAGGCAATACCGGTCCGGACTTTACCTATGGTTACGGTAATATCAACGCTGATAAAAGTTTAAAAACAATCAGCGAAAATAGATTCTTATCCGGCAATTTGACATCCGGTAAGACCAATTCACATAGCATTACGCTTCCTGCAAATGCTAAAAATTTAAAAATTACATTAGTCTGGAATGATTTGCCCGCTGCAATCAACAGTAATATAAGTTTGGTAAACGATTTAGACCTGGAAGTTATTTCGGCTGACAACACCCCTTTTTTACCCTGGGTCCTTACTCCTGATGCTCCCCAGCAGCCGGCTGTAAGAGGAAAAGATAAAATAAATACGATAGAGCAGGTTACTATTGAAAACCCTGCATCCGGATCTTATACCATTAATGTTATGGGGGCATACGTTTCGAATACCGCTCAGGAATACAACATCGCTTACGAATATGAACTGGAAAATCGATTTGAATGGAATTACCCTGTTCAAAATGATAATTTCCCTTATGATGGTAAGACTATCTCCCCTTTCAAATGGGATTCTTCATTTTCCGCGATCTCCGGGCAATTGTCTATCAGTTACAATAATGGGCAGACCTGGGAAATTATCGCAAATGATGTAAACCTGAATAACGAACAATTTACTTATACTCCAACTGAACAAAAGTTTTCAAAAGCAAAATTAAAAATGACCATTGGTACTACCGATTATATCTCAGATAGCTTTACGATTTCTTATGATTTAAATATCAGTACCAGCTTAGTTTGTGATGGCACAACAGAAATTAACTGGGACACCCCTGCCGGTGTTGCTTCTTTTCATATTTATCAGCTCACAGGAGATTCTTTAGAATTTAAAGAACAGACCACAAACACCACTTATACCTATACGGATGGAAAAATTTATACTGTTGTTCCCGTATTTGACAATAGCGAAGGAATAAAAAGTGAGTCCACCTTACAGCATGCGCAAAACTCAAACTGTTATTTTGAGCTGGCTTTGGCAGAAGTTTATGAGGAGAACAAAGTAAACATTAATGCCAGTCTTTTCAGCTTGTACAATATCAAAAGAATTGAGTTAGTAAAAATAATTAATAGTACCGAAAGCATTATTAGCACCCTAAATGATATCAATTCAAAAACATTCTCTTTTGTAGATTTCGCCCCCATAAAAGGCAGTAATCAATATAAGATAAACCTGATTTTAGAAAGCAATACTGTAATAAGTTCGCTAATTCTGGATACTACTTATTTAGGTACTGATTTGTTTTTTGTCTACCCTACGCTAGTAGGTAAAAATGAAGAAATAAATATTGAAGCTAAAAAAGAAGAAAACGCTGTTTTCTATTTGTATACTATCAGCGGACAAAATACCATTAAGTCACCGCTGCTTTCCAAAACCAATACCATCACGCTAAAAAATATGGCCTCAGGAATTTATCTCTATAAAATACTGACAAGCCAGGGCGAAATTCAAACCGGTAAAATTGCAGTTTTTTAAGTGATTGTTTACTGTTTTTAACCGCAAGGAGCGCAAAGAACAAAGCGTAAAGTTTACTATTGAAGCTTTGCTAATTTATCACGATGGTTTACCTGAGTTTTATGCTTTGTGGTTTTTAGCTGAACGAATACCGGCAGATTAGGTTTTCGAAATGCCTGATTTTACCAATCCTTATGCCCGTTTATACCTGTTTTATTTATTAAGATATAAATAATGCCCAAAACAGCTAAAGTCATCACGGTACTATTAATTACAAAATGTACCGGAGAGGATCCAGGAAGTACCATTGGAAGCATTGTCATAGCATATACGGGAGGCATTTTTATTTTTAAAGATTGTAAAACCAACACCACAGCAATAAAATTGACCGCAGCTGCCAGTATAAAGTTATTTAAATAATAAATACTAAAAGCTCCTACAGACGCTGCCACAACCAACGCTGTTGCCTGTTTACAAAGCATTATAAGACTATACTGTTTTTTATCTATAAGTTCGTACCCTATAACAATTACGGGAGGGATTGCCGCCATCTGTATCACATCAGCGGACCAACAGACCGTTATCCATAAAATTAACACAGCAAGATAAACTAAAATTGCTAATACGGGTTTAGACTCAGCTTCCACCGTTTCTTCTTTACTATCCTGCTTCAAAAGAAGCCTTACCAGCAGTGCCAGTACTGCCGTAAAAAATAATATTGAAGCGATAAACAGGTAAGAACTGCAATTGGTTACTATCGGTAAAAGTCCTGTTGCCAGTGCTGGGGCCAGGCTGCTTCTAATTACATACAGCATTAAAAACATGGCCATCAGGACCAGTACAATTTTCGCTGCCATATTAATTTCGAGCATATTGATAAAAAATCCCATGAAAGCTGTGGCCGATGGCAAAAGAAACAAATGCAGCGGCTTATTCGCCCATTGCTTTTTTTCATAGATAAAACAGCCAATGGACAAGGCAGCAAGCTCAGGCAGAATTATTTCCTTTTCGCCCATAAAAACTGCGCCTGCTGCCATTAGCAGAATTAATCCGTAAGCTGTTATATAAGACTTCGTACGGTATTGTGAGACGAGTTGTAGCGTAGTAAGGTATAAAGTTTTCATTAAATCTATTTTTTAAATCTATGCTCTGAATTTGTATCTGCCGTTGGTTATAATGGACTGATAACCTGCAGGCAAATTTTTGATATTAACTTTAGTGGCCATTTTAATTATTTTAAATTAAACGTTTGTTTTTCTTTACTGTGTAGGTTTAAAAGATACCTTCTCAAGGACATCACAAAGTTGCGACAGTTCTTCGGAGTGCGGGTAGACTAATTTTCCCGAAGCCTTAACTTTTTTTCCCTTACAAAAACATATAACGAAGAAAGGATCGACGGAATATTTTCCGTAAATCCTTAAAAATGTATTTTTTTCTGAATTCGTTAAAGAGAAACTCTGACAATTTCTCAGCGAACAGTAATTGGTCTGTTCTTTTTATTTTTAAGATAAAGTGCGGCTGATTCGCTCATTGTAATAATAGAAGCTCCCATTATTACTACGTCTTTCAGAACTAAACGTCCTCTCCCAGATAAAAATGGAAATCCATACTGCTGATCGGTCAAATGAGGCACCCAGCTCTCGGGAGTTGTAATAAGAAAAGAAAGGGTTCCGAGAGTCAGTACAAAAACCAGCATACTTCCAATCATGCTGCTCAGTGGTGCCCAGTGATGCATCCCTACCAGAACACCAAGCGCAATTAATAAAATGCCTAATCCATTTGCAAAGACATACGTTCCGTTCTCTATATTCCATTGCCGATTTTCGGGAATCAGTTCTCCTTCTTTGTTAACGTGTTCTTTATACTCTTGCGGATTGTTGTAGAAACCGGACATAAACGGGCTGTTGGCAACAAAGGGAACAATTCCGTCTGCTTCATAAGGAAAAAATTTAAGGCCGCCGATCCAGAGAAAAACGATTACGATTCCGGCCCGAAGTACTGTTTTCCCCGCCTTATCCAGGTTGGCTATTGTATTTAAAAAGGTAGTTTTCATTGCTTTGTTTTTTAAATTATATATTGATAATTAACACTACAAAGCTACAGAGCAGAATGCCCTCATAAAATGGATAAATGATGCTTTTAGCTAGACAAATCTGCCACGATTGATATTCCGGTGGTGCTCCTGAAGGCTTGCGGAGAAATTTTTGTCATTTTCTTAAAAAACCTGCTGAAGTAATATTCATCCTCAAATTTCAGGGCAAAGGCAATTTCCTTAATGCTTAATCTAGTCAGGTGCAGCTGTTTTTTTGCTTCAAGAATTAATCTTTCCTGAATCATTTGTGAAGGTGTTTTATTAAAACATCTGTTGCACTGCCTGCTAAAATTATTGGGGGACATTGACAAAAGAGAGGCATAGTCGCCGGGCTTGTGCAATGTGAGAAAGTGCTTCTCAAGGAGTTGTTTGAAAAGCTCCATTTTTTCATCTTTGATTACTTTTTGCTTTTCACCTGTATTTAATTTAATACTGCTTGATTTGGCAAGGAAAAGCTGCAGATAGGCCCTGAGAACAATATCGGAAGGATCCGGCTGCCGGAATTCAGAAGTAATCTGATTTATAATCTGTATATAGGATTCCAGCTGCTGCGCAGAGAGTTTTAAAGACGGTTCAATATAAATGTTGTTAAAAAGCAGCCCATTGCAGGCCACTTCGTTTCTATGGTATTCAATACAGTAAAAATCACTGTGGAACTGCAACATTGTATATTTCAAAGATTGGGCTTCTTTTATGTATATGGATTGCTGGGGAGTAGAAAAAAGTAGTACGGGAGCGGTAAAAGCGAAGGAAGCAAAGTCCGCATGAAAAATACCCCGGCCTTCTTCGATAAGTAAAACCGTATATTCCGCAAATTGAGATGGCTGGGCTAACCTGTTATTTTGAGCCTCTTCCAGTCCTAAGAGTACATTTCCCGTATCCGAATAAACTTTGTTCATGCTGTTGGTATTGGTATTCATTACTGATAAAAAATACAGTTTTTAAATATAATACAATTTTAGCACCCACTGCTATTTTTCGTCGGATTGCGAATTTACTATTAAATAAGTTTAACAGCAAAACTGCAGGTACTGCAGTTTTGCTGTTATAGGAATACTGAGGACAAAATTTAACCTCCGATAATGGTATTCGTCTGGAAAATATTAATTTTGTTTCCATCAACGTCCTGTATCATAGTACAAAGCATTTTATCGCCGGCAATATAGAGTTCACGCCACACAAATGTTACTCCTTTTTGTTCCAGTTCTTCTGAAGCTGTGGCAAGATCATCGACCTGCAATACAATAGATTTATTTCCGATTGGTATCAGGTGCAGCGGAGCTTCTGCAAAAAGTTCTTCGATTCGTTTTGCATTCGATACCTGTAAAAGTTCAAGACGCATTCCTCCTGCTTTAATTATTGCTGTCTCAGCTGATCCCGAAGGAATTTTAAAAGTGACACGGCTTACAAGCTCAAAACCGAAAATATCTTTGTACCAGGCGATAGACTTATCAAGATCTGTGACGGTAAAAGCTAAATTGTATAGCGAAAAAGAGGCAATACCGCCTTTTTTCTGGATGTTATTGTTCATGATTTAAGGAATTAAATTTTTAGTTTACAAAGACACACTTTTGTGACTTTTTTACAGTGCAAATTTCCGATAAAGCATCGTTACACGCATTGACATTTGATAGGAAAAATATTGATTTATATCAAGCCGTACACCTTACATCTGTTTAAATTGAAGGAGCCGGTTGTGGGTGAAGATTTATAAGACTTTATGGGTAAGGCTTTTACAATTACTTCAATGCCAATTTGTAAATTTTTGAATTTTTATCAGGAAAAACATAACTGTCCGGGAGGTTGAGTTTATCGGTTTGAATGAAACCGTTTTTCTCATAAAATCTGTGGGATGCTACCGCTATCGCAGGTGTGTCCAGCCAGATCATTTTTAAATTGATGCTTGCCGCAAAATCAAGCAGGGTATCGAAAAGCATCTGGGCGATCTTCAGTTCTGTTCCCCTGAAATCACTTCTGACAAACATTTTCCGGAGTACTCCATTGCTATTGTCGAGGTTCTGCAAACCAATAGTTCCAATAATTTCACTATTTATCCTTGCTGTCCAGAAGTTGCCATTGCGATAAAATTTTTCAATATCCAGAAGGTCCGGCTGTTCGGAATTCGTAAATCCTAACTTAAATTCATCATTTTGTATACTAAGTACGAAGTCACGAATCTGGCTCTGATCTTCTTTCTTAAATTGTAAAATATCAACCATCTGTTTATTCTTTTTTTAGGTGTTACCAAAAAACTATTTCTGTACTGACCGATTGTCGTCTTTGATCCTTCACCTTTGGCCCATTAAATTGTAAATCTAAAAAAATAGCTGTTTAATTATAGTGTAAAAACCATTATTAAAGTAAATCAAGCAGGCTGTTCGTTCCAATATAGCGCTCACTTGTAAATCCTTCCGCATATTTAACGCCTATAGCGCGTCCAAAAATCTGATTGGTACTTTCGATCTGTTTCAGTAAATTCATAATACCGGCTGCAGCCGGGTCTTCGGCAGAAACAAATTGACTGTCGTACGCTTTGATGGCTTCAACTTTTAAATCAAAAAAATCGGTAATGTCCATCACTACATCAGGCTTTACAAAGTAATCCTGCACATAATGATAAAGAGCACGGGCACGCCATTTCAATTGTAATTCTCCCTGATCGAATGTTTCAATTTTTCTCAGCCCGGATAAAAAAGCAGCTTCACTAACCAGTTTTCCTGCCTTTTGATGATCGGGATGGCGGTCTGTCAGTGCGTTGGCCAGAATGATCTCAGGCTGATATTTTCGGATCAAAGCAATTATTTTTAGCCGGTTCACATGCGTGTTTTCAATATTGCCATCCATCAGATCCAATTGCTCCCTGCCTGTAATGTTTAGTATTTTGGAGGCGGCCTTTGCTTCCCTGCTTCTGGTATTTTCATCTCCGAAACTCCCGAGTTCTCCTTTAGTCAGATCCACAATAACCACTTTGCCCCTGTCGGCTGTTGTCTTTAGAATAATCCCTGATGCTGCACATTCCACATCATCAGGATGCGCGCCAAACGCCAATATGTCGATACCCATGCGTATTTCATTAGATTTATTTTCCTGAGAGTTTTTCTTCCAGTTCTTTTATTTTATTTTCCAGACTTACAATATACTCTTTCTGCGGGAGCAGTGCCTGATCAATCTCTTCTGTTGTAAAACGTGGTGTGATATGCTGAGGGCAGTTCCAGTCGTAGGCCTGTATTTCAAAAACCATCATTCTCTCAGGACGAAATTTATACTCCTCAGGCTTTAGCAAATCATATAATTTCTGATCTTCTTCTAATTCCACAATCTTTGCCTTAGCGTAAATTTTCAGCCTGGCCCGATGGGGATAGGAAATCATTATTAAAGCCACATTATTATTCGTGGCGATATTTCCTGTAGAGATATATTGTTTGTTTCCGACAAAATCTACAATACCTATCGTTTTGCTGTCAATGACTTTTATAAAACCTTTTGGTCCGCCCCGATGCTGCACATAGGGATATTCGTTCGACCCATAACTTGCCATATAGAAACTGTCGCGGTCTTCTATAAAATAAATTTCATTCTCAGTCAGTCCGTCAACAACCGACATTTTTTCCATTCGGTCATAACCGTTTCTGCTGCCTTGTTTTTCCTGCAGCTCCTTAATAGCAGCTGTAAAGGCCAATTTTGCATAATTCATATCGAAAATTTAAATTGTTTTGAAATTTATAATGCATCGCTGTGTTACCGGTATTATCCGGCCATATCCTTAAATCCTGAAAAATGATCTTTTTAAAAACCATTTTTCAGCATGTAGCAGAATAACATTATAATTCCTGAATCTGTCTGATCATCTGATTGGTAAAACCCCATTCATTATCATACCACGCCATTACTTTTACAAGATCTCCATCCACGACCCTTGTCATTTCAAGATCAACTGTTGCTGCAAAAGGGCTTTTTATAATATCTGTTGAAACCAAAGGCTCATCAGTAACACTTACCACTTTTTCATAACGGGGAGTACCGGCTTCTTCAGTCAGAATCGCATTGATCTCTTCGGCAGATGTATTTCTTTCGGTAACAAAAGTGATATCCGAAATAGAACCTACCGGTACAGGAACCCGTACTGCTACGCCATCAAACTTTCCGGCGTATTGCGGAAGTGCCTTGGTGGTGGCAATCGCTGCACCGGTAGCCGCGGGAGCCAGGTTAATACCCGCTGTACGCCCCATTCTTGGTTCTCTTTTTGAAGGTGCATCTACCAGGGTCTGAGAAGCAGTATAGGCATGCGTTGTATTTAAGATTGCTTTTTTAATTCCGATTCTGCGTCCTAAAATCTCTATAAGCGGACTGATATTATTGGTGGTACAGCTTGCACATGAAAATACGGACACTTTCCCCTCTTCGGTATTAACGCCGTGTACAATTGTAGGCGTATCTTTGGTAGGTCCTGAAATTACTACGAATTTAGATCCTGCTGTCAGGTGTTTTTGGGCATCCGCCATATTCGTAAACAGACCGGTACTTTCGATCACAACATCTATCTCAAGCGCTTTCCACGGCAGCTCTAAAGGATCTTTTTGGGAAGTATATTTTATCCTGCGGTCGTCGATGATAATAAATTCACCTTCAAAACTAACCTTCTTTTCATATTTACCATAAATACTGTCATATTTCAGCAGATAAACGGCATTCTCAATACTCATTAAATCGTTAATACCTGCCAGTTCTAAATCCGGAGACTCCAATATTACTTTCAGGGAAGATCTCCCTATTCTTCCAAAACCATTAATTGCAATTTTTTTCATCTTTTTTATTTTTTAATTATTAAACCTTAAAGAAACAGAGTGTGATTGCTGCCATTATTGTGATTATTTTTTTTAAAATACTTCCTGATTTATCCTGCATGTGGCCTTACCTCCGTATTGTCATTTCAAGGATGTTATAAAAATACTGATTTACAGCTTATTAGAAAATAAAATTCCTTTATTTGTTTTTAAAGCCTGCGGTCTTTTTCATCGATTTCTAAATCATTAATACTGGCATATCTTTTTCTCATCAGCCCGTTTTCATCAAACTCCCAGTTCTCATTCCCGTACGCGCGGAACCATTTTCCGTCAGCAGTCTGGTATTCATATTCAAAACGCACCGCAATTCTGTTTTCTGTATGTGCCCAGTATTCTTTCTTTAATTTATAATTTCTTTCTTTCTGCCATTTTCGGGTCAGAAGCGCTACAATCTCTTCCCTCCCGTTAACAAATTCGTTTCTGTTGCGCCATTCGCTGTCTACGGTGTAAGCTTTTGAAACTATTTCGGGATTCATGCTGTTCCATGCATTCTCGGCAAGCTGTATTTTTTCTAGTGCCGTTTCAAGTGTAAAAGGCGGCAAAGGATATTTTTTTTCCATGATTTTTGAATTTATGTGTTAGTTTAACGCCGCAGTACTCCGCTGAATGCCCCGGCGTAAAATTGTATTTATTATTTACTTTTCTGTGAAAAATCAGTAATGCGGCTGCCCGTTTCTTTTCTATAACCTTCAGCAACATTCATGCTGGGTTGTTTTATGATCTGTAAATTAGTCTTGCTTAATTGATGCCAGTTTTGGAAAATCAATATCTGTTTTGGCGGCATTATTGAAATAATTCGTGAAAATGCTCAATGAAACTGATGCAATTACTTCTGCAATCTGCTCTTCTTCATAACCTGCACTTTTAAATTTTTCGATAACCTCATCAGATACATTTCCTTTTGTATCCAGTACGGCTTTGGCAAATTCTAAAACTGCATTTGTTTTTTCATCTGAAGAATAACCGGCTCTTGCCTGATCCAGGAGTGCTGCATCAATTCCAATTTTCCCTCCTATAAAACTGTGTGCCGCATTACAGTAATCACATCCATTTGCATTTGCTACCATTAGCGAAATCAGTTCTCTCGTTTTTGGTGTCAGGCTCGAGCTGTTAAGTGCAGTACTCAATCCCAGATAGCCGTTGAGTACGGCAGGTGAATTTCCCATCGTTCTCATCATATTGGGTACCATTCCCATCTTGCCTTTTATTGCAGTAAATAATTCTTTTGATTTTCCTTCAGTCTGATCCGGGTTTAAAGCGGTTAATCGTGCCATAATCTTGAATATTAAATTGATATCTGTTTTGATTGTCTTTATTGACAGTACAAAGTTGCAATACTTATAAGGACAACGGTTAGTCAGATTTTCCCGATGAGTTAACCTTTTTTCCCAAACACCTGAAATAAACAAAAAAGGAGAGGCCAAAATGCCCGTAGAGGTACGATATCCGGCAAAACAAACCACTTATGGCGTATATTAAAATTCAGGGCACAAAAAAAGTGTCCGGACAGGACACTTTTTATAATAGAATTGTTCAGCTTTAATTTAGCTTTAATTTTTCCCGGTATTGCATTGGAGAAACACCTTCCCTGTTTTTAAAAAATCTGCTAAACGTCTGAATATCTTCATAGCCCAAATCATAAGCAATTTCCTTTATTGATAAATTGGTGTAGTTGATCTGCCTTCTGGCATGCAGCATAATCCTGTCATGTATAATTGTGATGGGCGGACGACTGGAAACCATTGCAAAAAGATTGGAAAGGGTTTTAGGAGACTTATTCAGTTTAGAGGCATAAAATGCAACGTCATGATGCTTTGAGAAATGCCCTTCCACTAAAAAGTTAAATTCTCTTATAATATCTACCTGACTCTTTTCCAGTTGGTCATAATGGGCTGATTTTTTGAGATTTCGGGCACAAAAAATTAAGATCTGCTTTAAAATAGACTGTAGCATATCTTTCTGCAGACTGTCGCTGGACGACATCTCATTTGAAAAGTTCTCCCAGTAATTTTCCAGATGTTTTATTTCATTTTCAATTATTTTTACAATCGGTACTCCCGTTGCACCAAAAAACAAGAGGCCTTTACTCCCTACTTCATTATCGTGGTTGATAGGACAAAAAAAGGATTGATTCCAGCGAAGAAATCGAACGGAATCCAGATTTAAGCTGTCAATTTTATGAAATTCAGTCAAAAATATAACATCGTTCCTACTTAAATTATATTCCACTTTATCAATCATAATTTTCATTTCATCGCCTTTGTTCCAGATTAAGGTCATGTCGGTATCACCGCTTTTATAAAGTATATCCTTGTTTTGGTTATCCAGCTCCTGTAGAATCAGAAGTTCTTTGCTATCTCCGCTAAAAATCATAACTGTCTGTATTAAGTCTCAAAATTAAAAAACTAATAGGTTACTTTCATCTTTATACATCTAAATATCAACTAATCATTTAGAAGGATGTTAATTTTGCGGAGTACTTTCCTCTTATAAATTTAAGATAAATATTGATATAGAGCTGAAAAACAGAATTGAAATAATCAAATATGACATCGCAATACCAGTGTAGAAAAGCGTTTCAGGAAAAAGTCTTTTTTTATCAGCCCCTTTTGCCTGAAAATTTAAATTTACACAACCGGAAGAAAGCGTGGAAATCAAAGAAAAAAATGGAAACTTATTTTTTGCATCATTTTTTAGATAAATTAAATTTCTCCTGTACTTTTTTACCGTTATAATCTATACTCTTTTTTAAACCGTCCGGCATTACAATAGTAAATTTTCTGTTAGACAGCATGCCTTTGTATTGTCCTTTTCTATCGGAAATAGTTAATTTCCCGGCTGTATCGTTCCATAAAAATTCAATTTCAGTATAAGAGCCCTTCTCATAATTGTAGTTATCAAATTCGTCTTCATAAAGTATAAAAGAGCCATTTTTACCGGGATAAACCCTAATCTCCAGATTATCCCACTTTTTTTCTTCTGCAAACTGCACCTTGGGACCAAGGGGAATAATGGCACCTTCCTTCACATAAAGCGGAATCATATCAATAGTTGTTTTTCTGGTGATCTGCTGACCGCCTTTAATTTTCTCATTTGTCCAGAAGTCATACCAGTCTGTACCGGCAGGAAGATATATTTCTTTTGATTTTTCAGCAGTAAAATCTACAGCCGTTTTTTCTGCATTTTTAGCAGCTTCTTGTTTATTCCAGCCGGTTTCTTCGTTTACTTTTACTATTTTTTCAGGGGTATATTGGGCTTCTGTAACAGGTGCGACCAGAATTGAGTTCCCAAACATATATTCGTTATTCATATCCCAGACTTTTTTATCGGCGGAAAAATCCATGAACAATGCCCGCATAAAGCTGGATTGTTTGTTGGTAACCTCCCAGGAGGTAGCATAAATATAAGGCAAAAGTGCGTAACGCAGGTTGATAAACTTGTCTATGGCATCAAAAACAGGTTCTCCTTTTTTACCAAAATAATAGATTTCTCTCGGAACATCAGTACCGTGGGAACGCATCATCGCGTTAAAAGTACCAAATTGAATCCAGCGGACATATAATTCCTGATACAGCGGGTTTTTAGCACCGTTACCATCATTCGCAGATTTCTTGTAAGCTCCCGCAAAGAAGCCTCCTATATCTGAATTCCAGTGCGGTATTCCTGTAAGCGTAAAATTCAGACCTGCCGGTATTTGATTTCGCAGGGTTTCCCAGCTGGAACCTGTATCACCAGACCAGGTGTTAGCGCCATAACGCTGCTGGCCTGCAAAAGCAGATCGTGTCAAAATAAACACACGCTTCTCTGATGTGGCTTTACGCTGATGATCGTAGACCCCGCCTACTGTCATCAGCGGATATGCATTTCTTACTTTTCTAAAAGAGCCGAGGTATGTTTTTGTATCATAATCTTCCGGTTTTATCTGAAGGTGGTCCGGTTCTGTTGAATCCATCCACCAGCCGTCGATTCCTCTGTCGAATAATCCTTTGCTGGTATATTTCCAGTAAATATCGCGTGCCTCAGGATTGTAAGCGTCATATACTCTTACGCCTGACGGATAATCAGTAATAGGCGGCCAGGTTTCCGATCCGGATTCCGGCCAGGTTGTAATATTAAATAACATTCCTTTCTGATCCATTTCCTTATAAGGTTTTGTCTGCGGCCCAAAAGAGGACCAGATCGAAATAATCAAATGGGCATTGAGATTATGAATCTCATCAACCATTTTTTCAGGATCTGAAAATTCAGGATTCAAAAAATCCATTGCATTCCATAAATAGTTGTTGCCCCAGTATTGCCAGTCTTGTATAATCCCGTCTAAAGGTACATTAAGGTCGCGGTATTGTTTAACGACATTTACCAATTCGTTCTGGCTTTTATAGCGCTCTCTGCTCTGCCAGAAACCGTACGTCCATAGAGGAAACATAGGTGCATTACCTGTTAACGCTCTCATTTGTTTAATCACTCCATCAGCATTGCCACCATACATAAAATAATAATCGGAGGCGTCTCCCACAATCGACTTAAAAGAAGTTTCGCCGGCATTATCGGTAAATTCTGTTGGAGAATAATTATCCCAATAAAGTCCATAGCCTTTAATTGATTGAAAAAAAGTTACTGCATCTTCTGTATTCCCCTGTTCTAAATGATATTTTAGGTTTCGCTGGTTTAAATTTCCATTTTGATGCTGCCCCAGACCATAGATCGGTTCATCTTTATCGAGAATAAATGCCTGCGATACAGTATAAGTATTTACTCCTGTATCATTAAAAGGCTCAAATTTTGTCCCGTCAGGTTTCTCTTTTAATAAAACCTTATCTGATGATGCAGCGAATGTGACATCACCGGAGACTTTATTTATTATAACGTTTAATTTTTCAGATTTTAAAATGATGGCAGTACCCGTCTCCCTAACAGCAAAAGCTGTTTTAGATGGCTTTAAAACTACTGAAAGGCTCTCTTTAGAATAGTTTTTGCTTATTGGGAATTTAATAACCCTGACAATGGCAGGATTATAAAACTGTATCTCGATAGTAGTACCATTTGCAGCCGTTTTAATTCCGTGACTGGTTTTGCTGAAGTTCTGTGCATTGCCGGTTATGCAGAAGAACAAGACAATAATTGATGCGTAAATAGTTTTCATTTAGAACTTATTTTAAATCGTTTATAGTTGTATAAATTATTTTTCTTAGACATTAAATACTTCTTTCCGGTGATGCAGCAAATACAAACACTTTTGAATGTTAATCTGTAATACAATTCATTTAATTCCGGCATCTTAATTCCTCTAAAAAGTGTTCAAACCATACCGTTGAACACCTCATTGGTTTATTAGATTATTGAAATAATTTTGAAGCAAACTGGTATAGACATCTGCGCCATGTAAGCCATTCATGGGCGGTTTCAGGCGATTCGTAATAGACATACTTAATTCCCTGCTGCTCTAGCATGGTTCGAAATGCTCCAACTGATTTAGGAAAAGGAGCAGGTTCTTTAGTTCCCAGGCCTAACCAAAAAAGCTTCATTTTTTTGTTCAGCGCATTGCCGTCTTTATATTTTCCATCTAAAAAAACAGCGGCATCCGGAACATCGGTATTTGGATAATTTGATGTACCGCTGAATCCGCCATAGTAGGAAAAAGTGTCCAGATGATTCATCATAATTCGCATCGTTTGATTCGCCCCCATCGAAAGACCGGCAATAGCTCTGTGCCCTCGATCGGCAATCGTACGAAACTTAGTATCAATCATAGGAATAACTTCTGTAATAAGTACCTGCTCAAAAACAGATTCCGTCCGTACGTTTTTATCTTTTCCTTCCTTACTTTGAGCTGTATAGGCATAACCATTATCCATCACAATAATCATGGGTGCTGCCTGCTTTGAAGCAATCAAATTATCTAAAATTAAATTCGCCTTACCTTGTGCAGACCAGCCTGTTTCATCTTCAAAACTTCCATGCTGCAAATAAAGTACCGGATACCGTGCTTTTGTACTCTCATTATAACCGGGAGGGGTATATATAAAACAGCGTCTAAAAGAATTCGTTACTTTTGAGAAATAAATATTTTCACTAACAAGCCCGTGAGGTACTTGTTTCAGGGCAAAAAATTCCTGGTCTGCAGCCGGAATTTCTATTCCGCTGCCTAAACGGCCTGCCCCGCAAAAATATAAGGTTCCCGGATCCGGAACCGAAGCTCCGTCAATGTTTAACTGATAGTAATGGAATCCTTCATCTTGTGGATTGGATTCTCCTGTCCACACTCCATTATCCTCTTTTCTCATGTCATATTTGATACCGCCAATATCAAGTTGAACTTTACTGGCATTTGGTGCAGCAATACTGGCACGCACACGCCTTTGTGAATTTACCTGAGGAAATTGTTTTTCCGGCTGATTGACTGATGAAGGCTTAAAATCTTCCACTATTTGTGGTGTTTCCTGACACCAAACTGACTGGGAATATAAACCGGACATTATAATAACTATTCTAAGAAATCCTTTCATATCTAGTTTTTAAAGTTTTATTGTTTTTTCTGTGCTAATTCATTTGCAGCATTCGCAAGAAAAACATACCATGCACCACCATCTATAATACATTCATTTTCTCCCCAAAAAAAAGGCCAGTCATCTTTGTTTTCTAAATAATCCGGTTTAAGAAAAATAAGTCCGGGAACTACTCCTCCTGCAATTGTTGTAAAGTCAGCCCGATTACCTCCGTAAGCTACTTTTTTAGATTTATTTCCAACGGCGTTCACAAAAGATAAATTAGAATAGGGGTGGCAGCCAAAAATATAGTTCAGCCCGCGATAAACATACTCTTTATCCATAACGTCAGGATAAATTTTATAAATATAATAATTCGTAATTGCCCAGTTAATCACCTGAGAGCTGCCTCCCCAGCCTCTTTTTACTATAGGAACAGCGTAAGGGTTGTCAGCATTATCTTTGTCCATTTTTTCTTTATACCTGACAACATAGTCTCTTAATTTTGCTTTATAGCTATCATCCATGGCGGATACAGCCAACAGGGCAGGATTAATATTAACTTCTAAGTTCTCATCCAGTAATTTCCAGATTTTGTCTAAAAAAGCAATCTTATACTGTTCCTCCTTAGTGCTTAGGTACAATTGCAGCGTTGCGATCATATCACTTCCTTTTCCCCATCTGGACATTGGACTATTATCAGGTTTTGCCTTTTTTTCCAATTCAGTTGCTTCGGTCATCAACTTTGCAGCAAGAGAGAGACATTTAACAGAGAGTTCGTCATTATAGCCTTTTAATGCCCTGCTGGCTGCGGCTAATGCTCCGGCAGTTCTGTAATCCAGAAATGAACTTCGGTTTGTAAATGCCCATCTGTCGTCAAGTGTGCCGCTGGAAACTCCATTAGTCTCATAGGGTTTAAGAGACGGGTTATACGGAAGATTATCTGTTTCAGTTGAAGCATCTCCCAAATGGTGGTACTGATGCAGGTTAGGCACCACTATACCTCTTACGGGATGCCCAATATTTTCAACTTGTGCTACGAGGTTCAGTACTCCATGCTCAATTTGTTGTAATAAATCCGGCTTGCCGTCCGGACGGTGAATGTCTACATACTGTGTCTTTTGATCAATGTAGGTTTCGTCCCTGGTTACTTTGAATGCTTCCCATGATTCTACAAAACTATTGATTACACTCACGTGTGAAAAAGTCTGGATATCAAAATCGCCGGCGTCAAACCAGCCTCCCACTGCCATTCCGGGAATACGCTCGAGAGGTTTATATTTAGTATCTGTAGCAGGTCCCTGCTTATATCCATCGAAGTGTTCGTGATTCAGTGGTGCCTGAAGACAATCATCTAAAAAAGGTTTACCATGCCAAACCCGATACGCCTCGTTTACCTCCATATGATCCATTTGTACAGGAAACCATACGTCCATAGTAGGGTACCATGTTTTTGAATAAATATCATCTTCAATCTGAAAAGTGTTTGTTCTTTGCTCTCCGTACTGAATGTAATAAAGTCCCTTTTCTTTAACGGCACTAAAATCAAATTGAGCATACTTATACCTCAGATAATCTCCCCATACCTTAACATCTGTCTTTACTTTTTCTACAAATTTTCCCTCGTCATTAAGCTTAAAAACTGATGCAGTACTTACTAGTTTATCGTTTTTGTCCAGTTCAATAACAGCTACTTTCTTTTGGTCCGGCATATAGCCCACCTGAGAAAATCCTATTACCGGTTGTCTTGTCCAGTTGGGTATGGTATTGGGTTCTACGTACCAGGTCAGGACTTTGCCTTTTTTGTTTGCCGGAAAAATACTTCGGGCTATAAACCATCCGTTCTGTCCCAGATTTCTTCCGTCAAAAAGCATTACTTCCTGATCTTCGGACTGAATTTTTACCGTACGCTCCGGGTTTTCCGGAGCAAAGAGCAGGCTCTTCCCGGACGCCAGCGGCAATGTCACTATATATTCATTTTTTCCACGATCATCAAATGTATTATGTCCGCCAAACTGCGGTATTTTTTGAGAGGAAGACCTAATTTCCGTATCGCTGGCAGGATATCTGGGAAATGTTCCCGCTTTGCCGTCGACTACATAATTACTTTCGAAATAAGAGGTGGGCAAAAATTCCATATTAAATCCTGCTTTTCCTTCCAGCTGTTTTGGGATCGGTTTATCCAGTAAAACGGTGACTGTAAAACCTTTCCCTTTTGGTGTCACTACAATTCTGGAATCAAAATTAAATTCTTCATATCTAAGTGTAACTTCTATTGTATTGTTAGCCTTATCTACTTTTCGATTCATCATTTTAGGAATTAAATCCCACTGCTCGGGCGTATTATGAAGTCTGACTGCTCCGCCGGTCACAGTTCTGACACCATGATGAATAAACTCAATACCGGCCGTTTTTTCGTCAAAAAACATTCCGTTGTATTCATTACTGAACACTAAAACATTCAGGCCCTGAGCTTCAAAATATTCCTTTTCATTTAATACTAAATTTTGGGAAAATGCAATACTTGGCAGACCGAACAAACAAAAAAATAGTAGTATTCCTTTTGATAAAGTCCTCGGCCAGGTAAAAAAAACGGTTAAGATGATAATAAGTTTATTCATAATTTAGGTTTTAATTTATTACGCCAAAATGTTCGTTTTTGACTGCTGAATTTTGCCGGATGCTCCGGTTTCTATTCCGATAGATGAATTAGTCAAATTGAAAAAAGCATTACTCTTTAAATAAAAGGGGAGCTAATTCTTTGAAACTTCGGCGCCAGGTGAGAAATTCATGCGCTGTATTTTCAGAGATATAAGAAACAGCGTTGTAACCGGCATCTTTCAGGCTTTTCACTGCATTTTTTACAGATTCCGGTTTTTCGCGGCTGCCACAGCTTATAAAAATGAATTTTACCTTTGATTTGTCCTTGATTTCTTCCGGTTTATAAATACCCCCGCTGAGGAGTGCATAGTGGGAAAAAACATAGGGCTTATTGATTGTGATACTGTGCGTTTCCATCCCTCCCATCGACAAACCAGCCATTGCACGGCCATTCTGGCTGGCGAGTGTACGAAAATTTGAATCTACATAGGGAATCAATTCGTCTACAAGAACGGTCTGAAAAGGTTCTATCCTGAAACTGGCCAGACCACCATATTTTACTTCATTTGTCATTCCGTAAGTCATTACAATGAGGAATGGTTTTATTTTACCTTCTGCAATCAAATTATCCATGATTAAATGGACACGTCCCTGATTACTCCAGGCTGTTTCGTCTTCTCCCCAGCCATGCTGCAAATACAAAACCGGATACTGTACGGTTTTATCTTTATGATAGCCCGGTGGTGTGTAAACAAAAGCCCTGCGTGGGGTACCGGTGCTCTTGGAAGGGAAAAGAATTTGCTGTACATTTCCATGCGGAACCTCTTTCAGGGCATAAAATTCCTGATCATGTGCCGGTATTTCAATACCACTTTCCCAACGGGTGGAACCATAAAAGCTGAGTGCACCGGGATCGTTAAAAATACCGCCGTCTACCGTGACATGATAATAATGAAAGCCTTCGTCCATTGCACCTGCGGTGGTACCTCTCCAGTAACCGTCTTCTCCTTTTGCCAAAACGGTACCTCCTTTTGCCCCGCCCAATCCAAGACTAACTACAACAGACCTGGCTTCCGGAGCAAGGATTTGAAACCGCGCATAACCCTGAGAATTGACTTGCGGATATTCCTGTCCGGGCTGATTAGCTGTAGAAGATTTAAAATCGTCGGCAATGGGCGTCTGACTAGTCTGTCCAAAACCCATCCAGGCTGACAAAATAAATACCAGTACCACAAAAAATGAATATTGTTTCATAATTTCTAAATTTTAAATTTTAAATTTCAATTAACTGATGGTGTTATAATTTGATAGTTCCCGCTAAGGTGCATTACACTGAAGAGGTACATTAAACCATCGTAATACGGATCAAAATAGCCGTCTTCATAAGGTTCTAGCCTGGCGTTCCAAACAGCATGAACAAAATCCATACTTCCTTTCTCCTGACTGACTAAGGATGCAGTAGCTGCTGTAGCCACCAATCCGATTGAGTGTCTGAGTTTTTTGACCGGACCGGCCTGAAGAATAAAATCAGGAGTGGAACCATCCAGATTAAACTGATCTTCATAAGTATCTAATCCTTTAGATCTAAGGAAATTCTGAAATTTCTTAGCGTACTCCTCCTGCCATTTTTTATCTTTACCGTACCAGGTATAATCCATTGCTATGTTCATTGGAACACGCCAGGAGTCATATCGAAATGCAGCCGGCATCCATGATGTCGAGTGTGGTTCTCCATTAAACTCCGTATAATCTGCATTAAGACCCGTTACAGGATGACAGGCTTTGTGCAAAAAATTACGGGAAACACTGGCACATTCTTTATAAAACTCCTCGTGGCCATCTTTGGCATATAAAGCCCATATTTCGTAAAAGGCGGGAACATGATAGGAAGGATCTGTCCAGTAATATCCACCTCCTTCCGGCACAAAGGATATTTGCTTCTGTTCAGTATTTATGATGTTATGGATATTACCGGTGCCATCTTTTTTCCACATGGCATCTAATATTCTTCTCGCTTCCTTGTAATAATGTATTCCGGTCTCATTGCCCCATTTATTAGACGCAAATAGCAGACTGGTTACATAGTACAATTCTCCGTCGGAAGCAGAACCGGGCGAATTTTGTTTTTTGGTCTGAGGATTTACACTCCAGGCGAAATACCCTTCTCTGGGTCCATTTTGATGTTGCATGTACTTTACGGACCATCGCCAAAGCCGATCAAAAACGTCTTTTTTATTGAGTTGTACCGCGACCATCATTCCGTAAGACATTCCTTCGGTACGCGCATCTTTATTTTTGACATCAGAAACATAGCCTAAAGAATCACCTTCTTTAAAATACACACGCTCCGGTCCCTCAAAAACATCATAATATGCTTTGGTTAATTTTTTGTCTATTTCAGTCTGGCTATACCCTGCTTCTTTAAAAAGATTGCGGTACTGAGGGGCTTTGAATTCTGATTTTTCTGTTTTCTTCTTATTTTGACTAATGCCCACAACCGGAATAATCCACACAAAAAAGAGGACCAAAATCCGGATTTCAACCCCGTATTTACTTCTGAAATTTTTACTTATAACCATGTTTCTCTTTTTTAAATTTTACTATTTAACTGAATCCGTACCAATCACTGTTGAATAGTACTTTACTAATTTTTAATTCTTTTTACTCCGATTCGATGTTTATCAACTCTTTTTCAACCGTACTTTTGCTCCTTTATATTGTACTGTTTTAGAAATTCTATCACTTTGGTTTCCGGATATCCAGACAATATTCATCGTATACACTGTGGTCTCATTTTTATAATGCCCTATTTGTTTTCCCAGCGTGAGGCTTTGCTTTTTTTCATTCCAGAGTACAGGAATTTCGCTGTGTTCTCCTTTTTCATAATTATAATTATCGCCTTCATCATTGTAAATTGTAAACGCTGCATCTTTTCCGGTGTAAATACGAAGTTCGAGGACGTCTTGTTTCGAATGGGTATCCTGAATCAGATTGCCCATAGGTACAATCGAACCTTCTTTTACAAAAACCGGAATTTTATCTAAGGGAGCCGGAGTCAAAATTGTCTGTCCTCCTTCAAATCGTTTGCCTGTCCAGAAATCAAACCAGGCACTTTGTTTTGGCAAGTACACGTTCCAGTCGGTAACATCGGGAGCTGTAACCGGTGCTATGAGAAATGCTTTGCCGAACATGTATTGATAAGCACTGCTTACAGCGGCTGAGTCCTGGCTGAAATCCATAATTAATGGTCTCATCAAAGTTGAATTATTCTTAGTTATCTGCCAGGCTTCGGAATAGATATAGGGCAACAATCGATATCTGAGATTCAGCATAGAACGCATATTGTTCTCTACTTTTTCTCCATATTTCCAGGGTTCCGTTTCTGTCTGATATCCGTGTATTCTAAATATGGAATTGAAAGCACCCCATTGAAACCAGCGCGTGAGTATTTCATGATACTTTTCATCTGTATATTGTGTTTTACCCGGACGAAAAAAGCCGCCTATATCGGTAGTCCAGTAAGGCATTCCGGTAAGATTATAATTTAACCCCGCAACAATCTGACGTTTATAAGCATCCCAGTCCCAACCGATATCACCCGACCAATTTATCGTAGCATAACGTTGCTGCCCTAAAAACCCTGAACGGGTAAGAATGGCTACTCTTTTTTCCGGATTGGTATTTCGTTGGCCTTCGTAAACGGCCTTGCTGACAAATAATGGATAGGTGAGCCGGTAAAAATTTCCCAATCCAAAATACGTATGTTTACCTTTTAACGCATCATTTTCAGGTTCAGTAGCATCCATCCACCAGGAATCGACACCCAGCGCAAATAAATTTGTATTGAGTGCGCTCCAATGTACTTTTTGAGCTTCCGGATTATAAATATCTATCCAGGGGCTATCGGGAATGAATAATTTTTTTGATACATATTCCTGGGCAATTTCAGATTCTTTATTTAAATTTTCCCAAACAGAAACAGAAAAATGAGCATTCAAATCATGGATTTCTTTTATGAATTTTTCAGGATCCGGATAATTTGTTTCATCAAATTTTGGCACTCCCCATCCATATTTGCCCCAATACTGCCAGTCCTGGACGATTACGTCTACTGGTAAACTGCGTTTTCTAAATTCTTTGAGCGTTGCAACCAAATGTTCTCCGGAAGTATATCTTTCCCGACATTGCCAGAATCCAAATGCCCATTTAGGCAGCATCGGTACATTACCCGTCAGGTTTCGGTAACCTGCTATAATTTCATCTGTATTATTTCCCGCAAAAACCACATAATCGAGTGATTTGGCATTGGGCGAATTAAAAACCGTTTCATTATTGGAAAGTTTTAAACTAAGAGACGGTGTATTACCGGATTTGCAAATTACTTTTACCGTATGCTCTCCCTTTTTTAACTGAACTAATTTACTCACTGCCGGCGGGAGCCATAAATTAGACTGATTGATTACATCAACACCGTCAATTACAACTAAATGAAGGCTATCCATGTCTCCAAGATCAAGAAAGAGCGAATATAGCCCATCGCTTGCCACTGAAAAGTTCCCGGAATATAGGGATTGCTGTTGTGAGACTTTTTGTGTCCCCGAAGTAGTGGTCACTTCAGCTTCAGTTTTGGTCCCTTCGTGAAGATCATTTTGAACTAAAGCAACATTTTGAACAGCAGGATTAAAATAAGTCAGACCATACTGGTTCCATAACAATCCATAGCCCTTACTGGATACTAAAAATGGAATTGCGATCTGTGTATTAACCTGCACTAATTTCCGGGTTGCATTTTTTAGATTATAAAAGCCATCCTGAAATTGTCCTAATCCAAATAAATATTCATCCTGAGGAGACTCAAAACCCTGTTGCGCTATAAAACAGGGTTCGCCCATAATAGCAGAGGTTTTCAATTGTCTCGTATTTGCTTTTTCACGAAGAAATATTTCACCTGATTTATGGCTATATTCAATAACTCCGGTTTTTTTATGAAATGTGACTACAATTCTTTTTGTGGACAGTTTTAAACGGTTTGCGGTTTCTTTTAATTCAAAATCCGGTACATCGGGCTTATTGATCAGGACAAAGTCCTGCTCCTCTTTTCTGTTTCCTGCCTGATATTGTACCCGTATTGTTTTTTCAGTAAGAGGAATTATGTTTAACACTCCTTCAGACAAATCGACAGACAATTTATCTTTATTTAAAGTATGACTTTTATACTGCTGTGCATTACCTGAGCTGAATAAAAAACTTAAAAATAAAATGTAAATACTCTTTTGCATAGGGTAAGCTATTTTTCCGTTGGAATTAGTGAAACTGCAAAACCTCCTCTGTGAAGTAATTTTATTTCAATAGTTGATTTTATGTACTTCATAAACGCTGAAGCAAAAGCCTTATCCTTTTGGCAATCAGCAATTAAAAACTGGCAGTTTTTATTTTAGACTTTATACCTTTATCAGAACTTCATTCGGTAGCCTGAAAATTGTATGCTACTTTTAATGATAAAAAGTGGACAATACAAATTCATCTAAACCGTAAATTTAATTTCGTTTAATTATAAGTGTATTTATTACAAATATAAAAAAAACAAGCAACACACAATCGGTTGTTTCCTTTTATTTTGAGAATTACAAAAAATAATAACATTAAAAATTAATTTTAAATATTATTATCGCTAAAAAAAAGAAGATTCTGTATTTAGCTGATTCATTTTTGGTGAAGATTTGCAAATTTCGATACGTAAATTCAAATTTTCAAAAAAATTCGCAAAAGTAAAAAAACAGGAAATTTTTTATAAATGACAGCAGTGCGTATCATTCAAAACGATAAATGAGTTTGTAAAGAGCCAAATCACTTAAATACAATTGATTACTTGTTGCAGTTTTCAGCAAATAAATGGTTTTAGTCGGTCGAATCAACAGGTGATTTGTAAAAGCAAAAACCTTTTTCTTATTTTCATAGAAAAAGGCTTTATATAAGATCAAAGAATATCTTCCTGCAATTTTTTGTAAAATACTACAGGTTGTTACAAGCTGTTTTTTATTTTGGTAACTGCTCTGGTAACATCTGTTTCTGGCATTTTACAGGATTTATTAACGCAAACATAAATGTAAGTTTCATTTTCTACAAAACGATTTTCTAAGATAGGCAGCTTGCTTTCTTTTGTGGCTCCTGCAATAAGGATGTTTGGTAAATAGTAACTTTGCAGCTGACTTATTTTATCCATGGCCTCTTTTCCTGAAATAGCAACTTCAAAATAATCGTCGGTATAATTCAGCATTACATTCAGCCAGTTATAGTATTCTGTTGGTGATTGTAAAGCGGCTTCTTTGACATTATTCAACATTTGACGGGCCGTTCTGATATAGGTATCGTTTGAATAATAATGTCCTAGCAGGAATAAATTATGAGCCATAAGCGAATTGGAACCGGGAATCACATTGTCTGCAATTTCCATTTTTCTGGCAATTAAATTTGTTGAAGTATCAGCTGTAAAATAAAACATTTTTGTTTTTTTATCGCAAAAATGAGTCATGGCATAATCCGTTAATTGCTTTGCTTTAGTGAGCCATTTTTCGTCAAGCGTAATTTCATACACGGCAATAAACGCAGCTGCAAGTGTGGCATAATCCTCTGAAAAACCTGCAATGCTGCTTTTACCATCTTTGTAACTGTGATTGAGACTTCCGTCTTTCTGAAGTTGGTTATCCAAAATAAAATTGGCATTTTTTAGAGCGATTACTTTATAGTGTGGATTTTTAAATGCACGATAAGCACTAACGTACCCCTTTAGCATTAAAGCATTCCATGATGTTACGGTTTTATCATCTAAATGAGGGCGCGGTCTTTTGTTTCGTGCCGTTAAAAGTATTTGCTTCCAGTTTTTAATTTTGGAATCCAGTTTTGCTACGGTCAGCTTGTTTTTGAGCGCAAAGTCTTTATCGGATTGATTTTTAAATAAAACGTAGTTTTGATTTTCCCATAAACCCTTTTCGTTACTATTGAAATATTCCTGAAAGAGCGGATAATCTGATTGTAGCAGCGCTTTAAGTTCTTCCTTTTTCCATACATAGTAAGCGCCCTCTTCGGTTTTTTGTGCTTTGTTTTTACTGTCGGCATCTAATGAAGAATAAAAGGCGCCATTGGCAGCCATGAGTTCCCTTTCTACAAAATTCAGCGTTTCAAAGACTGTTTTCTTGTACAATTCATCTTTGGTAGCCAGATAAGCATCGGAATACAGGCTTACTAATTGCGCATTATCATAGAGCATTTTTTCAAAATGGGGAATATGCCACTCTGCATCTACGGAATACCTTGAAAAACCGCCTCCAATGGCGTCATAAATTCCGCCACCAGCCATTTTTGTCAGGGTGGTCTGCACATATTTCTGAGTCGATTTATCCTTATTCTGAATACTGTAACGGAGTAAAAAATGCAGGGAAGCCGGCATTGGGAATTTGGTATCGCCTAGTAAGCCTCCTTCTTTATAATCAAAATGCTCCTGCCATAATTTCAGGGCAGCAGCGATATCTGATTTTTTAAAATCAGCTTCATCAGTATTGACTGTAATGAGTTGTGATTTCTGAATTCCTGCTACTAATTTATCTGCATATTCACTGGCTTTTTTGGGGTCTTTCTTATACAAATCAGAGAGTCCGGTTAAGGCTTTTATCCATTCTTCCCGGGTAAAATAGGTACCGCCAAAAATAGGACGCCCGTCAGGAAGCGCTATACAGTTTAACGGCCATCCGCCTTTGCCTGTCATTAACTGGACTGCATTCATGTAAATCTGATCAATATCGGGGCGCTCTTCCCTGTCTACTTTTATGCTGATGAAATTGTCGTTCATTAATTTGGCAACAGCCTCGTTTTCAAAACTTTCTTCTTCCATAACATGGCACCAATGACAGGCGGAGTAACCTACGGAAATAATAATTAGTTTATTTTCTGCCTTTGCCTGATCCAGTGTTTCCTGATTCCAGGCTTTCCAATTTACAGGATTGTGGGCGTGCTGCAAAAGATAGGGACTGGTTTCGTTGATTAAATCATTGGTATATTTATGGTATTCGCCATCACTCTGTTTGTTGTTACAGCTTATCAAAAAACACGAAATAATTAACAGAAGGTATCTAATACGCATATTAATAAAATAAAAAGGTGAAATAACGATTTGAATCCTCAGTTTTTTTTTAAATAAGAAGCTAAAATAGCAATTTATATTTAATAGATTTACGGAAACTAATTAATGCTTCATTTGTACTATTAAAAGCTTCAAAAGTGACAATCTTATTTGAACTTTCAAACTATTTTTACATTTCACTTTTTATTAAAATAGAATAAAAAGCAAGTGTTAATTTTTTTTTTGATAAAAAAATGCTCTTAAAATATTTTTTAAGCAAAACGATGGCCAAAACCAAACTTTTATATTTATGAGTACTACATCACAAAAGCTTTCCGTGCTGGAAAAAACAGGTTACGGTCTAGGTGATTTTGCCGCAAATTTGATTTTTCAGACGCTGCTGACTTTCCTGGCTTTCTTTTACACGGATGTTTATAAAATTCCTGCCGGAACGGCAAGTGTTATTATTTTTACCGGCGGTTTTATAGGTGCTTTTTTTAATATCATTATGGGAGTTATTGCTGATCGTACCAAAACAAGATGGGGAAAGTTCAGGCCATGGATATTATGGACTGCTTTGCCGTTTGGCATTGCAGCTATTCTCTCTTTTTTAACTCCTGATTTTGGAGCAACAGGCAAGATTATTTATACGTTGCTGACTTACTTTTTTCTGATGTTAATCTATTCTGCGAATAATTTGCCTTATGTAGCTTTAAGTGGTGTTCTGACAGGTGATATGAAAGAAAGAAATAGTCTTTCTTCCTACCGTTTTGTTGCTGTAATGATCGCTCAGTTTATCATTCAGTCGCTTTTATTGCCTTTGGTTTTGATTTTAGGACATGGCGATAAGGCAGTTGGTTTTAAAAATACGATGATACTGTTTGCTATTGTAGGGGTAATTTGTTTGCTGATTACTTTTTTTACAACCAGAGAAAGAATCATTCCTGCAGAGCATCAGGAATCTTCCGTTAAACAGGATTTTATTGATTTATCTAAAAACGGACCCTGGCTGGTTTTGCTGCTGGTTACCATTCTGGTTTTTATTACCTTGTCTTTAAAAGGCGGAATGTATGTTTTCTATTTTAAATATTATTTAGATCCGGTTGCACAGACTGATTTCTTAAACAATATTGGTTTTACGACATTCATTGACGGACTGAATAATTCACTTACGTCAATGGGGCTGGTAGATTTTCAGTGGCCAAAAGATGTTCCCACTTCGGCATTTAGTCTTTTTAATGCGGGAGGAATTATTTTTATGATTTTTGGAATTTTGTTTTCAAAATCGCTTGCCGATACCTTTGGTAAAAGAAATATTTACATCGCTTTTATCTTTTTATCTGCCATTAGCTTATTGCTTTTTAACTTTTACAGCAGAACAGCTATTGCGATGGTTTTTCTGACCCAGTTAGTACATGGCTTCATTTACGGAATAACAATTCCTTTATTGTGGGCTATGATTGCGGATGTGGCGGATTACAGCGAATGGAAAAACAATCGAAGAGCGACTGCTACGGTTTTTTCGGCAATGATTTTCGGACTAAAAATAGGGATTAGTATCGGGGGTGCGCTGGGTGCGGCTTTTTTATCCAAATATGGTTATGTAGCGGAAGAAGTCAATCAGGTACCCGCAGCCGTCGAAGGAATTAAACTTTCTGTTAGTATTTATCCGGGCTTTATATTCATTATAAGTGCAGTTCTGTTGTTCTTTTACGTAATAGATCGAAAAATGGAAATTCAGATTGAAAAAGATTTAAAGGAAAAAAGAAATCCAAAAACAGTATGGTCTCAAGCATCATAAATCAGGTTAGCCTGATGAAACCGGTAAGGCCGGCTCTTTTCAATTGTAAATTATTATTGAGATTATTTCCTTTGTTTTTAGCTTATCTTCCCGGCATCTGATGTACTATATGAAAACAGGCGGCAAATCTTTCAAACTTACTCTTAAAATTTAATTAGGAATGAATTTGCAGAATTTGCCGCCAGCATTAGACAAGAAACATACCTTTATAATCCGTAATCCTTATCGCTTTTTGAGCCGTGATAACTTGTCATTGTTCAGTTGAAACGAGGGGAAATCAAAACAAACTAATCGTGTAGGTAAATACCTCAGGAACAGCAAATACCTGATACTTTTCAAGTGGTCTGGGTCCGCAGCTGGCAGATCCAACCCCTAGCGTTTTGGTTGAAATACAAAATACAGTGGAGGTACTGGCAGGTAAGTCAATTTTATATTCTACCGGATACATTTGTTCATCGGTATGAGGAAGGGCTGCTACCTGCATCAATTTTTCATCGGCCGTCACCATCAGCGAAGGCATATCTTTACCACTTAGTTTTGCCCAGCTCACTTCTTCATGGTTGCCGCGTTCCATTGGTTTTTCATATTCATATTGTTCATTTACGCCTAATTCATACACGCCCACTTCGGCTGAACTCTTTCGATCGGAATAATTTTCGAATGGACCACGGCCTAAAAATGTCATACGATCAAGTTTCCTGTCCACTAACATCCGTACACCGATTCGGGCTAAATTGATACGGAAACCAATAAACTGAACCTGATTATCTACTTTTATGGTTCCGTTACCCTTAATCAGATATGTTGCTGTATGATAAACCGCAAAACCTTCTTTTCCATCTGCTTTTGTTACAGACGTTATTTTCACTGAGGTTTTATCCATAGTTTCTACTTTAAAGCCGACCAAAGTATACTGAAGAGTAGTCACCCCGTACTTTTCCCATTGTTGATAAGCCCAATCGTCATCATTACGGTGAGAGGCGCGCCACAAATGCAATTTAGGCGAACCATCGGCCGTTAAAAGGTTAATTCCGTTTTTTAGTAACTGACTCATAAAACCTGTTTTCTTATCAAAATTTACAGAAAAATCTTTTCCTGAAATAATGACCGATTGCGGGTTTTGGACCAGTTTTACAGGTGCTGTGACTTTTGATTCTTCTACCGTTGGTGTGTTAACAGGAAGCAGAAACTGCTCCGTTGCAACTTCAAAACCTTCAGCAGCCCAAAGTGTTTTTTGTTTTAACTTGTATGAAATGCGTAAATAGTATTTCGCACCTGCTTTGGGATGTTCTATTTTATAAGGAATATTTGCCGCAAAAATTCCTTTTGACCATGTGGGACGAATTCCAATTTTTCCCTTATCAATTTCTACGCCGTTTTCGGTCAGGCTCCACTCGGTATCAAAACCATCCAGGGAAATAAACTGGTATTTGTTTTTAATCTGAATACCGCCGTTAGCAGGATCGGTAAGTTCAGTATCAATCCATTGAAATGCTTTTTTCATTTCAGGATAATGCGGTTTGACATGGTTACCTGCTGTTGCACGGTCATAAGAAATGACTCCCTTATGAATAAAATAATGGTCATTTGGATTTTCTCCGAAGCCACCTCCATACGCTAAAACCGGATGACCGGGATCGCGCTTATTCCACAATGCCTGATCCTGAAATTCCCAGATAGCCCCGCCTAAAATAGCAGGATTGTCATCAAATGCTTTAGAATATTCGTCAAGAGATCCCATGGAATTAAACATCGCATGAACGAACTCACAAATGTAAAGCGGTTTAGTCAGTCCCCAGTTTTTTACCATATCAACATAATCGGCTGCACTGCCATACATGCGTCCATCGAGGTCGGCAGGATTTTTTTTACCACTTCCAAATCGTTCATAATGAACAAAACGGGTTGGATCGATGGACTTAACTGCAGCCATGGCAGCTTTCAGATTTGTACTGACCCCGCCCCCTTCATTGCCAAGAGACCAGATAATTACTGATGGATGGTTTTTAAAATTTTCAACATTAGCGACATTGCGGTCAATAATTGCCTGTTTTATTGTTGGTTCTTCATCAAATCGGCTATCATAGCCATGGTATTCCATATTAGCTTCAGCAACTAACCAGATTCCCCATTCATCGCACAGTTCATACCAGCGCGGATCGTTTGAATAATGGCTGGTACGGACGTGATTGCAATTTCCCTGTTTAATGACTTCCAGATCACGGATCATTTGCTCTTCGGTAATGGCATGACCGACATCAGACCAGTGTTCGTGACGGTTCACACCTTTCAATTTGATGGGTACACCATTTGCCTTAAAAATACGTCCGTCGATTTCTACCTTCCGGAAACCTATTTTTGACGCTATTATTTCGCCCTCGGAATTTGTCAGTACAACTGTATACAGATTCGGCGTTTCAGCAGTCCATTTCAGCGGATTATCTACCTTAATTTTTACATTCAACAACTCTTCTTTATTGGTTTTAAGTATGCCGCCGACTGTACTGCTTTTGGCTATTTGTTTGTTCTCCTGATCGTAAAGTGTAACGGTGAATGTTTGTGCCTTAGCGGTCTTATCGCTGTAATTCTTAATTTTGGCCGATACGTCCAGTGTTGCATCTTTATAATCTTTATCTAAATCTGTTTTCACAAAAAAGTTCCGAATATGCACTTGTGGAGCACTCCACAGCGTTACATTACGAAAAATTCCGTGCAGACGCCACATATCCTGGTCTTCCAGCCATGTACCCGAGCTGTACTGATAGACTTCTACGGCAATTGTATTTGTACCGGGCTTCAGATATTTGGTAAGGTCAAACTCGGCTGCATTCCGGCTATTTACGCTAAAACCAACTTTTTTGCCATTTACCCATAAGAAAAAAGCACTGTCTACCCCATCAAATGTGATAAAATTGCGACGGCCTGTCCATTCTTCAGGAATAGAAAATTCCCTGCGGTAACTTCCAACGGGATTTCGTTCCTTATATGAGGTGTACGATTTATCGGGTTCACTCATAACATGCGGAAAATCTTTTTTGATCGTATATCCCAGGTTTCTGTAAAAGGGTGTTCCGTACCCTTGTACTTCCCAGTTGGAAGGAACAGGAATTTCTTTCCATCCTGAAACATCATAATCAGCACTGTAAAAATCAACCGGACGCATTTCCGGTGTCGGAACCCAGTTAAATTTCCACGCGCCGTTAAGACTCTGGCAAAAAGAAGAAGCATGCCGTTTGGCTGCCAAAGCTTCCTGCAGGCTGGCATAAGGCATTAGTGTAGCATGATAAGGCTCTTTGTTTATGCCGAGCAATTCGGGGTTTTCTATTTCTGACGGAATCAGCGTTCCTATAGCTGTAGCCTGAGCCACAGTCTGGCTTACGAAAGCTAATGATGCTATAATAAATAGTAAGAAAGTATATTTTTTCATTGGTATAAAATTGTTTAATCCGTTTTACTGAATCTCTGTATTTACCCTAAACTTCGGGAATATTTTTTTGATACAATCCGGGAAATTAAAATCTTAAGGAACACTTCATTAATTTGAAAATTAGTTTTTAGTAAATGACCACCTCCCAAAAAACAAGCATTTTATTCAAGAAATGAAGCAGATTTATAAAAGGACGCATTATTTCTGCCTCATTTCGAATGCGCTGTTATTTGATCACTATCCCTGTTCTTTTTAAGGATTTGGTACCATCAGGTGATTTGTTGATATTTCTCCGCTTGGTATCGGCCAGATATAATTGCTGCTCGTTGGGAGAACCAGAGGAGCCGTCCCGATAGCACCTTTTTTGGCAGGCAGGGTCTGTACTTTTCTTTGTAAATCCATCAATCGGAACCCTTCGCCTAAAAACTCAATCTCTCTCTCTTTTTGTATGGTTGCAACCAAAGCTTCTTTTGTGGCAAGGTCATTTGCTTGAAATACATAATTAGGGTCTGAACGGTTTCGTACTGCTTTCAACAATGTGGCTGCCGTAATCAAATCATTCGTATTAGCGGCTGCTTCGGCATAATTTAATACTATTTCGGCATAACGAATTACAGGCACATAATCTCGAAAAGGTGCAGTGGTGATACTGAATTTCTTTAGTATTTTTTGATTGGCCGAATTGATACCAATGAGGGTGGAGCGCGCATCGGTGCCTGAATTGAATGCAGGATCAGTAACAATTCCTGTTTCAGCTAAAAAAATAATGGGCTGTGCGGCATAATTATAAGCCAAAGCATATTGTGCCGAAGGTGTTTCGGTGGTAGAATTTGCAAAAGGAATAGAAAAAACAGCTTCAGTTCCGGTATAACTTCCTCCAAAAATAGCGGTGTAATTGGCTTCTAATTTATGGGTTAAATTTCCCTCTGTGTATTGAAAAGGCAGTGTAGCAGAAACTATTTTCTTAGATTCTGAAATTACCTGATCAAAATTGTTCTGTAGCAGTAAAACTCTTGTTTTTAATGCAATTGCTGTACACTTTTTAGCTCTCGAAATATTCAGCAATGGTGTGGTGTAACTCACCGGCAAGTCTGTTTCGGCTTCGTCTAAATCTTTCAGAATCTGTGCGTACACTTCTTCTACAGTACTTCGGGCCAAGTCACTATTTCCTGAAGTCGTAATCGGCGTTAATCGCAAAGGCAGCCCCAAAGCCGTTTTGTCCTGATTATAAGGTTTGGCATAGGTCTGAACCAGGCTAAAGAAACAAAAGGCCCGAATAAATTTGGCTTCGGCAATGTAATTTTTAGCCAGCTCTTTTGAAATTACCGTAGTTTCATTCATTTTACTAATTAGAATATTAGCTGCATTAATGGCAGTGTATGCTACCGACCAGACATTGTTGACAAAATCATTTGTTGATGCCACATTTTGATTCCATACAGCGGAACCGGTTGCCGCATTTCCGTCATTTTGACCAAACTGATCTGCTCTTTGTTCATTAAAAATAATAAATCTGCCTCCGTAAAAATTCTGATTCTGCAGCTGCTTGTATAAGTTATTAGTCTGCGCCAAAATTTTACCGGGAGTACTAAATGCAATCGATTCGGGAATACTGGTTTCAGGCTGGGTGTCTAATAAATCATCATTGCAGGCTGAAGTAAACAATAGTATCAGACAGCTGATTAAAATATATTTTTTCATTTTGTGTCTTTTTAGAATTAAAATGCAATGTTTAAACCCAAAGTATAGACCTGAGCATTGGGCGGAACATTTTGATCTTTTCCTGAGTTAATAGAGTTTCCGTTGATGGAAACTTCGGGATCAGAACCTCTGTACCTGGTAAAAGTGTAAAGATTATTCCCCTGTACATACACATAAACAGAGCTGAAGGTGTTTTTTAGAAAAGAGAGCTCCGTGGGTACATTATATCCCAGCGATACATTTTTAAATTTTAGGTAGGAACCATCCTCTACTTTTGAGGTGCTTGAAAATGAAAAACCTGCCGAAACATTATCACCGTAATATAACTTTTGAATATCGGTGATCTGACCCGGAGTGGTCCATCTGTTTTTTATAAATTCTCCATTATTGAAATAACGCTGGTCTGAGTTCGTTGCCCGTGTTCCGTTATAGAGTTTATTTCCTTGTGCAAAAGTCAGGTTTACCCCTAAAACAAAATTCTTATAACTAAAAGTATTATTTAATCCTCCGAAGAGTTTTGGCAAAGAAGGTCCCTGCATAACACCATCTTTATAATTATCTATTGCGGGAGCGGCAGTGCCGTCAAGATAAGTCCATTTTGGAGAGCCTACATGATTGTACTGTACTTCTCTGCCCTGGCTGTTTATAAAAATCATCTGACCGTTTTCCGGATTTACGCCCTTATTAGGAACGGCAAAAACAGACCCGACAGAATAGCCTACCCTGGTCATGTTTTGTACCCCAAATACACTTGGTACAAATACATCACTTGCTAATGAAGTTACTTTATTTTTAAGAGTGGAAAGATTGAGATTCACATTCCAGTTAAAGTTTCCTGCAGTAACAGCAAGTGTATTGATTCCGATTTCGTAACCTGTATTGTACATGCCGCCTACATTTTCGTTGATATAATTATTCGGAATTCCGGCTGAAAGTGCTTGTGGTGTTTTCAGGATCAAATCTCTGATTTTGTTATTGAAATAATCAAATTCTACTGAAACACGATTGTTGAGCATGGCAAAATTTAGTCCCAAATCGAGTTTTGAACTTGTTTCCCATTTTAGATTGGGATTGGCAGTCTGAGAATATCCCAGCGTTGGCGCACCGCCGTAAGTAGATGAATTATAGGTTCCGATAGCAGGATAATTTCCTATTTCGCTATTTCCAACAATACCGTAACTGGCTCTTACTTTTAAGTTATCCATAAAACCTTTTATTTTCGAATCTTTAAAAAAGGATTCTTCCAGAACGTTCCAGCTTACAGATCCTCCCCCAAAATTACCGTATTTGTTTCCCTCCGATAAAGCCGACAAACCATCGATTCTGTAATTTAAAGTCAGGAAATATTTGTTTTTAAAATTGTAGTTAAGGTTAGCAAAATAAGAGAGTAATGCATTTTCTGAAAGATCATTTCCTATAGGCGAAATAGTAGCATAACTTCCCTGGTAATTTTTATAATACGAGTCTGTAACATTACTTTGAGAAGCTCCCCAGCTGTCTGTGGTAGTTTTTATTCGTTCATAACCGGCGAGAATCATGACATTGTGATTTTCTTTAAAAGTATCTTTGTACGTAAGTGTATTTGCCCAGTCAGTTCTTGATAAGTCGCTGGCTATATTGGTTGCTACACCGTTGTACGATGCTCCTCCTCCATGAATTGGATTTAAAAACAACTTGTTTTCAAGATCAATAGTATTCAACCCGTAACTGCTTCTGAAAATTATTTTTTTGGTGATATCAAATTCTGCATAAAGATTCCCTAAAAATGATTTGCTAATTGAAGTAGTCAAATCCAGTTCCTGAACCATCGCTAAATTGTAGGCATTAATAGTACCTATGATCGCCGGAATATTGGCTCCATAACCTACACTTATTCCGTTTTGAATGCTGTAGGATCCATCCGGATTGTAAACAGGTACATTTGGGGGCAGCACATAAGTCATTCTTCCCAGGGGTTCATTAGTAATATACTCCGTATTATAGGTTGAAGAAGACAGCGTATTTCCTGCTACAGCACCGGTATTTGGGCCTACGTTTTTCGCTCTGCTGTAAGAAAAATTGGCCCCAACCCTGATAAAATTGTTTACCTGATGACTGAGGTTTAAGCGGGTGATGTAATTTTGAAGCGTGTTGTTTTTTATAAAACTGTTTTGATTGGTATAGTCTACGGAAAAATAATACTGCGTTGTTTCATTGGCTCCTGAAATGTTAAGACTGTGATTGCTCGAATAACCCGGTTCGTAAGCCACATCATACCAATTTGTATCTACTATACTTCCATCGGGGTTTTTAGAGAGAAAAAAACCAGGTGCTTTGCCCGCATTGACCAGGGCTTCATTTTTGATCATTGTATAATCTTCCGCATTTAATAATTTAGGCAGGTTATAGGGTGTGCTGCGGCTGAACCAACTATTGTAATTGAATCTGGTTTTTCCTTTTTTCCCTTTTTTGGTGGTAATTACCATAACGCCATTAGCTGCTCTGGAGCCGTATATGGCGGCAGCCGAAGCATCCTTTAGTACATCTACAGACTCAATATCGTTGGGGTTAATTCCCGAAAGCGGATTGTTGCCCACAAAGCCGCCCAATGAACCTGTAAATACAGCTACGCCATCAACCACAATTAAGGGAAAAAGCCCGGATGTAATCGTATTCAATCCCCGAACCCGAACCACGGGCGTATTATTTAATACACTTGTAGATTGAATCACATCAATTCCGGTTCCCTGACCGCCCAATAACTGATCAAAACTGGTGGAAGGACGGTTCTGCAGCTGCCTGGCTGAAATCGTGGAAACAGCACCCGAAAACTCGGATTTTTTTTGAGACAAATAGCCGCTCGAAATTAGGATTTCATCTAGTTGATTCGAACTGTCCTGCAATACCACTTTGATACTTTTATCTGATTTTACCACGAAATTCTGAGTCACATATCCCAGCATTGAAATCTTTAGGGTAAGAGGAAATTTGGCGGTTGTAATTATAGAAAAATATCCGTTTTCATCTGTAATTGCAGCTTCATTGGTTTCTGTAATCTCAACAGTTGAAGCTGCTACTGCCGTACTACTATTATCAATAATTTGTCCTTCTATCGTATTCTTTTGTCCAAAAGCAGACAGTGAAATCAAAAGACAAAATAATATTGTATGCCGGTTACCATTTGTCAGCAATGCCAAAAAACGGAATATATAGTTTTGTTTCATTTACAGGATTTTAAAGCATAGCCTAAACCAGAACATCAGTCTGTTCTGGTTTAAGCGGCTGGATTTAATTGGTTTTACTTTTTAAAGATGGATTATGACAAATTCAAAAAGAAAAGATTTTAATTGATTTTGACGCTTTGTAAAAACGAATTGTTTTTAGTCACGAGAAGATAGGTCTTCCCGTTTACCTTAATTTTCTCCATGTTCTTAACATCACCCGGAGTAAAAAATCCGCTGTCAATTGCGGAAACCGATCTGAATTTTCCTTTGCCATTTCCCTTCAGCAGCAATCCGTGACCTGCATCGTTTCGAGGGGTTTCTACTTCAGAATTGTACATGTTACCTGTTATTAAAACATCCAGTTTACCATCATGATCATAGTCATCGGCCAGGATTTGATTGATGCAGCTAAGCTGTGCTTCGACTGGCAGTTCGTGAATTACAAATTTGCCCTTTCTGTTTTCCAAATAAATACTGGCAAACGATTTTACTTTGTAATGTAAGGCTTCTTTAAGTGATTTCTCGGTATAAACATCGACCAGAGTAGCTTCTGAAAAACTTTCGTAATCTTTGAATTTCTTCTTGATATTTGGAATCTGCTGAGACGAACAGCCGCGACCACGCACCGGATACTGCTTGCCGTCGTTGTAGTAGCTCAGTACAATATCTTTATGTTTATCGTTGTCAAAATCTTTTACAAAAATATCAAAGGTTTCATCGGGAGTGGCTTTGTATTTGTAATTCAGTCCGTTATTCCCTACAATATAATCCATATCGCCATCCTTATCAAAATCGCCTTGCTGAATGCTCCACCACCAGCCTGTCGTATCGTCCGTAAGTCCCGTGTTTTTTGTCACTTCTTTAAAACCCGATTTTGTGTTTTGAAATATGCGGATAGGCATCCATTCGCCCACGACAATAATATCCTGTAATTTATCATTATTAAAATCGGTAATTACAGCACTTGTTGCCATTCCTAAATTGACAAATTCTTTAGGTGCTTTTTTAGAAACTTCAAATTTAGGCTGTGCCGCTGTACTACTATTATGTAATAAGTAGGTGGTTGCAGGTGACGGATATTGTCCGGGAACTTGTCTTCCCAGTACCAAAAGATCTTGTTTTCCATCTTTATCGTAGTCAATCGCATACACTTTTGAGCCGCTTGTCAGCATTGCTGGCAGTACTCCTTTAGACGCTTTGCTAAAATCGCCTTTTCCGTTATTGAGGTATAATCTGTCTTGTAATTTGGGGTCGTTAACCAAAAATTCGTAACCGCCGCTCACTACGTACAAATCATTATCGCCGTCATTGTCGGCATCAAAAATTAATGCTCCTGTATCTTCGCTGGCTTTATCTTCCTCCAGTACGGAAACATTCTTTTCTACAAAACCAGTTTTAGTCTGTAAAAACATTTTTCCGGAAAAAGTAGCTGCACCTCCAATAAAATAATCATCAAGACCGTCGTTATTGAGGTCACCTACAGCAATGGGAGGGCCAAACGTAGACATCTTGTGAGGCAGCAAAACCTGATCTTTAAAATCATCGTATTGATTTTCTTCGTGTTTAAAAGCAGGAAATACTCCGTTTACCGTTGCGAACAAAAGGTTTTTGGGAGTGGTTTTCGGCAGTACTTCTTCTTTGGCATCCTGCTCCTTAAAAGTGAGCTTTTGGTTGGCTTTAACATGGTATAACTTTTGCACCTTACCATTCGTCCAGACTACTTTTACCTCATCGATTGTATTTTCCTTACCCACACCAAAATGCAATTCCGGAGCCACTGAGGACTGAAATCCTCTTGTCATCGTAAGCTCCTGCATTTGGGTTCCTTTTTTGGTTTTGATGTACACACGATTTCCTAAACCAAAAGTATTTTTTGTATTTCCTTTGAATTTTATGTTGATGTAATTATTAATTTTCGAACTTGAATTTTCAAAAACAGAGGCGTAATCGTCGATATTATTAATTACCAAATCTAAGTCGCCATCGTTATCCAGATCGGTATAAGCTACCCCATTTGAAAAACCTTTATATTCTATTCCCCATTTTTTATTTGCCTGCTCAAAATTTAAATTTCCTTTATTCTGAAACATAAAATTGTCAATTTTTTCTGAAGGCATTTCCTGAGATTTCTTAAGCAAATCTTTCGGCTGCAGATTTAGAGCTTCTAAACTATGAAAGAAATCATTGTTATTAATTTCTCTGCGGGTTCCATTCGTCACAAACAAGTCTTTATTTCCATCATTGTCAAAATCTGCAAATAAAGGTCCCCAGCTCCAATCTGTAGATGAGGTTCCTGTAATACGGGATACATTACCAAAATGTGGAATCCCATTTTCATTAATTCCAGTACTCAGCTGCATACAATTGTGCATGTACTGGTAATTAAAACCGGCACCCACTACATCCCAGAACAGTTTCGGATTCATACTGGACATGTTTGCTTTTTTACGGCGATTGTCCTTGGCATCCATATCTACCTGAAAAATATCTAAATTTCCATCGTTGTTAAAATCGGAAATATCTACCCCCATTCCGTAAAAAGAATTGTGGGCCGTGGCTTCTTTTACCACTTCCCTGAAAGTACCATCCTGATTGTTGATGTACATGAAGTCCGGGGAATTAAAATCATTTGAAACGTAGATATCAGGCCAGCTGTCATTGTTTAAATCTCCAATTGTTGCACTTAATGATAAGCCATAGTTCATGACACCGGCTTCTTTAGAGACATTGGCAAAATGACCGCCGTCATTTCGATACAAATGCCCTGATTCGTTATCTTTGACGTGAAGCATCATTTGTACGTAGTCGCCCGTTGCCGAATTGAATCTGGTAGGCGGATAATTGGCGACAAATAAATCTAAATCACCATCTTTATCATAGTCAAAAAAGGTTCCCTGAATACTGTTTCCAATATCATCGATCCCGTATTCTTTGGCTCTCTCCGTAAATGTTCCATTACGATTATTGATATACAATTGATTGTTTTTGGGTCCAAATTTTCCTCCCACACAACAATAAATATCTAAAAAACCATCACCGTTTACATCTGCCATTGTAACACCGCTATACCAGCGACGATCACCTCCGACACCTGCTTTTTGAGTGATATCCTCGAATTTTAAATTTCCTTTATTCAAATACAATTTATTCGATACCTGATTTCCTGTAAAAAAGATATCTTCCAGGCCATCGTTATTAATATCACCGGTGGCCACTCCTCCTCCCAGATAAATATAATTGTACGTAAAGTAATTCAGGGAATCATTTTCTTTCAGATTATTGCTAAAATTAATCCCTGTATCAGAACGGTCCAAAGTGGTAAATATCTTCTCATCTGATTCTTTAGAACAATTAACAAGCAATAATAAACCTGTAAGGCTAAAAAAAACTGCTTTCGTTTTTCTGTTTTTCATTTTTATATTTCTACTAAAATTTATCATTTTGTCTCTTATTAATTTTTCTTACTGTCTAAGATTTAACGCTGTCTTTTTACATACACACGGGCGCTGTCACCCCGGCGGTCGAAAAAACTGTTCTTTTGATATTTACTTTTGAAAAGTTATTTTGGCCCTCTGTAATTTTGAGATATTGATTGGGCTGTACGTTTTTAAACACTTTCCTTTGCTGGTTTTTGGGCCAGGTAATTTCGATTTGATCAATGATTGCAGCTTGTCCGACTCCAATTTCCATTCGTAAAGCCGACGCCCCGAAACTACCTCCTGAATTTACTATTCTGTATACAGATCTGGAAACACCCTTTTCTCTGAAGCTGACTTTTACCCTGGTTCCAATTGCAGAACGATTGCTGTTTGTACCTTCTAATTGCAGTTTTATCCAACGATTGTTGTTCTGACCCGGGTTCAGGTATAAAGAATTATTGAAAGAATCACCTAAATAAGCGCCTCCAACTTCTATAAAAATATCGCTGTCGCCATCATTATCCAAATCATTAAAAGCCACGCCATGGCCTTTTTGCAAATTTCCTACACGACCGGAAACCGTAACATCAGCAAACTTTCCATTGCCCATATTTCTGAACAACTTATTTGGCGTTAGTGATTTATAATCCGGATTTCCTGTTCCGAGGTACATATCCAGAAACCCGTCATTATCAATATCCCCAAAATTAGAACCCATCGCAAATACGGTCTTATTTAGCCCGGATTCTTTAGAGACATCTGAGAAAGTACCGTCGTGGTTGTTATGGTACAAATACATTTTACTGCTCTCATTGGGTATCTTCAATACTTCCATTGCTATTTCTCCCGCTATAGAACCATTAAACTGATAACCGCAGACAAAAATATCCTGCCAGCCATCATTATCATAATCCCAAAACCATGTTGGAAATGTCATCACATTGATTCCTGCCAGACCTGCCTGATCTGTAGCATCTGCAAATTGCGGAATACCTTTTTTGATTCCTGTATTTTTCAGTAATATTTTCCTTTTATTCATTCCCGAAAGAAACAAATCAATATCGCCATCGTTATCATAATCACCTGATGTTACCCCTTTTATATAACTAATCACATCACATTTTGCGGCTTTGGCAACATTTGTAAATGTTCCGTCCTGATTATTCATATACAATTCACACGGATACGATTCGTTTTCTGACGACTCATTACCTATAAATAAATCTAAATAACCGTCATTATTAAAATCATTCCAGGTACCTGCTTGTGTCGGAAATTCAGAATACAAACCACTTTTGATGGTTACATCTGTAAAAGTGCCATCACCATTGTTACGCAGGAGCGAGTTGGGTTGTCTGCCATATTTACGCATCCACGCTCCTCTCAGAACAAAAATATCAGTATCACCATCGTTGTCATAGTCTGCCTGTATCATATTGAGTCCTCCTTTGAAACGACCGATTTCCGATATTTTGGAATAATCTGCGTACTTCCCTTTTTTATCATTTTGATAATAGTGCATAGCGCCGTCCAGACTCCAGTCGGATGTTATAATATCTAAATAATTATCATTATTAAAATCATCAACAATAACTCCTCCCGACATATTCCTGCTTTTTATGCCTGCGTTTGAAGCAACATCCACAAAAGGTTTTATAGTGTATTCCGAATTATCTTTATTCAGGTTGGGTATCAGCCATTGACGGGGAATCTCTGAAGGGTAAGCACCTATAGTCATGTAAGCTATATTAAGCAGCCATCGCGATTCATAATCATCAGGATTCATTTCTAATAATCTGCTATAAATTTCAATTGCTTTTTGAGAACCTTGTCGTATCGTATGAATTCCATTTTTTTGTATGGGCATGATACACGATTCGGGATTGTGATAATTAACACAATTTTGCTTTTCTCCCAGTCTCATATAAGCAATTGCCAGAAATTTCAGGGATTGAGGATTCTCTCTTCCATCTATCTTCCTCATTCTGCTGATGGCACTTTCCAGAATTTCGACAGCCTCAGCTTCTTTTCCAAGTTTCAGTAATGCGTTTCCTTTATTTAATTCATTGGTTAGTTTGAAAAAACCTTCATCAGAGCTTTTAATTATGGAATCGTAATAGGCAACTTCTGCCTTTGTCGCAAAGGGATTGTCTTTCAGATTATACATTTTCTTCCTGGCCTCCAGAATTTTAACCATCTTGTCATTGGGATTAGAAAAATAATCACAAGATTGTGTCAGCATAAATACTGAAAGCAGTACTATTAAGTTTTTAATTTTCATAAGTGACGTATTCTTTTTAGATCAGACCAATGCTCTACAAACAAATTCCAAAAAATCATCATTATTTTATAGCTTTATTCCCTATATGAATATTGTAAAACTTCCATTCTTCATGTGCTACAGCTCTGCCCAGTTTCAAACCTTCAATATTATCTGATTGAATGTGATACCCTCCCATCACTCTGGAAATTCCTGCCATATTTGCTGTTTCGGTAAAAGTTGGAAATTTCAGGACTACTTTTTTTCCTAAATGATCCGGTTCTGTCAATGCTCCTGCTACCAGTTCTACAGACTGACCAAACTTATCGCTGCCTGTCCAAAGTTTTAAAGCTTCCGCACAGCCTGCGCTTATGGTACTGTGACCGGAAACATAACTCGGAAAAGGCGGACATAAAAAGGTGTCCGGAGAAAAAGGTCTCCATTCCTGCCCCTGCATGGCAATGATTCCTTTTCCGGGACCTCCCCAACCGTTGATGGGTTTATCACCATAATAGTAATGCACTAAAGCATTGGGTCTTGCTGAATCATAAAACATTTTGGTATCCCAGCACGCAATAAAACAATCCATCGCTGTGAGCTGATTTAAAAAGTACATTTTTACATCCTGATCTAACGTATGATTATCTCTTCTGGAGACGTCCTGGGCAAATTTTAGCCAGTGACCGGCCTGCTGGACCGATTTTGGTCCGTCCCTCATAAATTCAACAAGTGCTTTATCTTCATCTGTCAGCCCGGCTTGTAACGCGATTACTTCATCAACTTCTTTTTTGAGTTGGTCTGAACCAAATAAGGGTGGAGGCGCAGAACGGAATTGATCTGCTGACTTCAATCCGACAGGTTTTACTTTATTCCAAAAAGGAGTTAAGCAAGCGGGGGCAAATTTTCCGCCTTTCCCATCAGAAAAATATTTCGGCTGCCAGTGATTAATATCGTTCATTTTATCCACAGGGTTTACCGGTACATATTTGCTGTAATCAAAAAATGCGACTCCATTTGAACCCTCTTCTTCCGCATACTGATTGGAACCGTCTCCTTTTCGTGCCGCAATCACTGCTTTGGCGGCTAAATTGCCTATCCCTTCAGGAGTATTGGGATCTACGGATTTGTTTGCGGGATCGTAACCTAGTTCCTTCATGAATGAATCAAATAATTCTTTATCAGTGTAATAATATTCACAAAGTGCTCCGTAAGCGGCATAACTTATGGCGATTTCTTTGTTTTTTACATTTTGGTCTTTCTTTGGCTGTCTTTTCACATCCTTTAGATATACCGGAATTGCTTTTGCGTCATAACGACTCCATGCATCAAAAACCGCTATAAAAGTCAACCCCAGAAAGCGGGAAGTTATAGTGGGCCTTGGCCGAAATTTATCTGTATTATTTGCAGTGGCAAGAACTGCCATTTCTCCCCACTTATAAGCAATGTTATTTTTTCCTGTGGGTTCCTTAATTTGATTTTTGGTCTCTTTAACCTGCGCCAGCATATTTATATTTAAAGCACTAAAAAAAAGCACTTTAAACAAAAGTTTATACATTTTCATCCTGATAATTTTATATGGTTTTTAATAGCTTTCTTTTCAATTAGCAGTAATTGAATCTTTGGTGTTACATTCTAAACAGGCAGCTTCATCTTAATTTAAAAAGTAAGATTTAGAGCCAGGGCATGATTTAGTAATCAAGTCTGTTTATATGTAACATTAAAGGAAATACTATACGCAATCAGGAGGAGGATAATTGGTTGTAAAATATCCGGAAAGAAGGTCTCTTTTTGGATCGTATGAAGATAGGGTGTGATGAAAAACTAATCCGGAAGTTGTTCCTAAATTAATTACATCACTAATAATATAATCCGGAAGAAAGGATTTTACTAATTTTTTATTTGGATTTTCTTTATCCGAATTTGTATCAAATAATTGATTTTCGACAATTTTTATTAAGTCTTTACTCAAAACCTCTTTATGAGAATTTTTAAGGCAATATAATTTCAAAACATTGTTTACAATTCTTTTCTTAAAAACATGATAGGTTTTGTTTTTGATAACGAAATTTTCATTAACATCTTCAATACCAGAATCTACCACATAAGCATAAGGGGTAATTTTAACTTCAATTATTTCAAAATTTGAATTATCAGTTTTCTCCATAGCATTTACCCATACTTGCTCTTGTTGTTCAGCAAACATCATATAAAAACCTAAAACATTGAGAAACAATGTTATGATTAAAAAAAGTGATGCAATTCTTTTCATATTGAAAACACAGTTGAAATTGAGCATCGATGGTACCGTTGACTAACCAGTGGTAAAACCTCAGCTGTTTAAAGCATACGTATTATATCAAATGGTATCCTGTTTTACAGGATTTGCAAAGATTATTGTATATGTCACCTGGAATTAAAATAAAAGGTCTCATCATTTGAAGTTTTGTTCCTGAATTTAGTATTACGATAAACAAAAATCAATACAAAACGGAAACAAAAATCGGAGATAAGCAGGGCTTATTATTTAAAATATATTCCGGCTGGTAATTGTTATACAGACTAAACACTTTAGAAAATATACGATAAGGATAAACAGCGCAGGTTAATGCGCTGTTTTCCAAATTACTAACTTAACTAACTCAAACTTAGACTAAACTTAATTATTATTTAATAACCAGGATTATTGTTACTTGGTTTTATATTAGGATTAGAAGATGTTTCTCTGTTTGGTATTGGCCATAATTCACTTTTACCAACTTTAAAACCAGTCCCCTGCAGTTCAGTAGCAGCGATACCCCATCTTATAATATCATCAAAACGAACTTGTTCGCCGGCTAATTCCACTTTACGCTCATGAACAATTGCTGTAAATACAGCTTCTTTTGTCGGAGCAATTGCCGTTACTAAACCTGCACGGTCTCTAACTTCTTTGATATAGGCAATAGCAGCTGTTTGTGAACCTCCGGCTCTTTGGTTTTCACATTCTGCTTTCATTAGCAATACATCTGAATAACGCATTACTTTGAAGTTGATACTTGAATCCAGATTTTCATCAGTACGTTTATAGTAATTTTGATATTTTTTCCATCCTGCTCTTCTAAGACCTTCAGATGATGAAAAATTAGCGGCTGTCATTGTATTGGCTCCGTTATTGTATTTTGATCCCGGCACGTAAAAAGTATCTGCAAAACGTTTGTCACCCGGCTCATACTCATCCAGCAAATCATCTGAGGGATACACATTGTACCACCCTAAGTTTCCATATTCCTGACCTCTAAGAGTTGATTCAGCAACACCATCTCCGGCCGTATCACTACCCCATTTATCACCCACTCCTAAATTTTCATCGTATTCAATCTCAAAAATTGATTCGGGACCATGCTCCGTTTCATCCATAAAGTTGTTGTAAAAATTAGATTCTAAAGTAAATCCCGTAACGTTATTAAAAGCAGCCAGAGCTTCATCGTATTTTTTTTGATATAACAATACTTTCCCTAAATAAGCAAATGCTGCTTCTTTGGTTGCTCTTCCAATATTCTGTTGCAGCGTTGCGTTTGTAGTTTTACTAAACAGATTTTTTGAAGCAAAATCAAAATCATCTGTAATCAATTTATAGACTTCTTCTTTAGGACTTCTTGCAGCACCGGTTATAGTCTGGCTGGTGTAAATTGGCAGATCACCAAAACGAGGCAGTAACAGAAAATAATAATAGGCTCTTAAAAAGTGGGCTTCTCCCAAATATTTATTTTTTTCGGCTTGTGTCAAAACTGAACTTGGTAAGGCCTGAATCTTTGCTTCATTATCCAATACAAAATTGGCTTTGGATATTCCTAAGAAACAGGTTTCCCAATAGTATTGAATGATATCACTACTTGCATCAAAGGAAAAATTCAGGAAGGGTGTTTTGTTCCCTTCTAATTGTGGATTTCCCTTATTTTCCTGAGACATATTGTCTAATGCAAAGAAAAGATGTCTCGCGTATAGTCCTCTTGTTTGCAGGTTTGCATAAGCTGCATTTACCGCAGACTCTACCTGATTTTTCGTTTTAAAGAAAGTTTCCGGTGATAACGCATTTGGATTGGTTAATTCTAAATCCTTAGTGTCACATGAATTTATTGCAAAAATCGCGGACAATACTACTACTATATATTTTATTTTTTTCATCATCTTTTATATATTAAAATGTAACTTCAAGACCAAAAATTACTGATTTTGGTTGTGGATACCTTCCTATATCAATTCCGGCAGAATTTGCATTAGTATCTACACGTGCAATTTCAGGATCGAGACCAGAATATTTTGTAACGGTAACAAGATTTTGCCCACTTACATAGAATCTTATACTTGAAAAATGGCTGTTGAATGTTTCTCCTGATAGTGTATATCCTAAAGTAACATTTTTTAATCTTGTGAAAGAACCGTCTTCAACATATCGCTGACTAGCTAAAGACCAGTTTTGCTCTGCACCACGTGCTCTTGGTAACGTTGCTGATGGATTGGTAACCTGACCATTTACAACAATGGATCTGTCTAAAACATCTGTACCGGAGTTAAACAAACGCTGCATTGCCTCGAGATCAAACTTATTCGCATTAAAAATATCATTTCCCTGAACGCCTGATATAAAACAGTTAAAATCGAAATTTTTATAGGCAGCCGTAAGGTTTAAACCATATGTAAAATCCGGATATGGATTTCCAATATTTCTTTTATCATTGGAGTTGATTATTTTATTGCCATCATGGTCAACAAATCTGATATCACCTGGCTGAACTACAGTCTGACCTGCTCCTAAAACAGCATCTACTTCTGCCTGGTTTTGGTAGATTCCGTTGGTTTCATACCCCCAGAAATAGAATAATGGCTGCCCTACTTCGAGTCTGGAGAAACTCTCTAAACCAGCTCTTCCTGACGGACCGCCTAATACGCTGGTTACACCCGGTGCCAAAGCCGTTACTTCGTTTTTGCTGGTCCCTAAATTGGCTGTCGCAGACCAGGTAAAATCACCTTTTCTGTCATTGTAACCTAATGTTATTTCATATCCGCTTACTTTTACATCAGCAACATTTTGTATTTGAGTTCCTCCCGGAGAACCAGTAGAAGCAGGAAGTGGTACCGCGAAAAGAATATCACTACTTTTATTATTAAAATACTCGATAGATCCGGTAAATTTTTCGTCAAACAAACCAAAATCCAAACCTATGTTTCTATCTTTTTTAGACTCCCACTGCAAGTCCGGATTTGGGGCACTTCCTGAAGTAGTACCTATTCCTGCTTCTCCGTTAAACGGGTAGGTATAATTTGTTGCTAAACTAGAACTGTATCTGTAATCGTCTATTTTATCATTACCTGTTGTTCCTATCGTACCTCTAATTTTCAATGTGCTGAAAATAGATTTTTCCATGAATTTTTCTTTTGCAATATTCCATCCTAAAGCAAGAGAGTAGAAATTACCAAAACGTTTATTAGCTCCAAATCTCGAAGAACCGTCTCTACGTCCTGAAACAGCAAAAAGGTATTTATCATCGTAATCATAATTGATACGGGCTACATAACCTAAATTGTTTGTTTCAAAATTATTAGAACTTAAATTAGCGTTCTGAAGACTCAACTGATCAATTTCATCAGAAATTAAGTTTCGGCTGCCGGCAGTTATATTACGGCTTTTATTTTCTATTTTCGTTATAACTCCTAATACTTCAATATTGTGTTTACCGGCAATAGTTGTTTTGTATGTTAAGCTATTATCAAACACAATAGTCTGACCCTGAGAATTTATTTCAGCAGTTGACGAATAATCCTGAAAATGGGCTGCACCATCGCGATAGCTGGGAATAAATGTATGATCTCTGCTGGTGTAATAATCTAAAGAAACCTGCGATCTGTATTTTAATCCTTTGTATATTTCTAATTCAGCAAATATGTTTCCTATTATAGATACTCCGTTAATTTTTTGGTATCCCCAGTTTGCCACACGTACAGGATTTTCTGCATCCTGTCCGTCACTTCCCTGAGAAGGCCCCTGATAGCCACCTTTATTATTTTCATTGTAAACCGGTAAGTAAGGTGCCATTTTAATAGCATGCTCCAACAAAGTTCTTCCTCCTGCACTACGCTCCGGATTGGTTGTACTAAAAGACAGTCCGACATTACTTCCTATAGTTAGTTTACCAACGTTTTGCGTATTATTGGCTCTGAAAGAATATCGTTCAAAACCTGTACCGATAAGGGATCCTTCCTGTTTCAAATATCCCGCAGAATAACGACTTGTAGCATTCTCGGTACCGCTTGAGAAACTCAAATTATAATCCTGCATAAGACCATCCTGAAATATTTCGTCCTGCCAATTTGTATTTCTATTTCCAAATTCAGCAGCTCTTGCCGTTAAATCACTTCCCAAATCTTTAGCGTACTGAAGATACTGCTGTGTATTTAAAACGTCATATCTTTTGGTCACGGTCTGAGAACCTACGTATGAACTAAATGTTATTTTCCCCGGGCCTTTTTTCCCTTTTTTTGTAGTTACCATAATGACCCCATTAAAAGCTTTTGAACCGTATAAAGCTGTTGTTGAGGCGTCTTTTAAAACCGACATGGACTCAATATCATTAGGACTTAGTCCTGATAAGTTTCCTGTCAGAACTCCGTCAATTACATACAGTGGAGAACTGTTATTCATGGTCGCTAAACCACGAATAGTTACTGTAGGGCTGGAACCCGGTGCTCCATTTACAACACTTACACCTGCTGCCCTGCCCTGCAAAGCTGACTCTGCATTGGTAATAGGTACCGCCGTAATATCTTTTGCACTTACTGTTGAAATTGCTCCTGTTACCTTGGTTCTCTTTTGAGTACCGTAAGCTATTACGACTTCATTTAAGGCTTGTGTAGATTCCATCAATTTAACATCAATTACAGTCTGGCTGCCCACAGTAATCGTTTGCGAAATCAAACCAACGAAAGAATACGTTATTTTGTCTCCTGCGTTTATCCCGTTTAAAGTGTACTTACCATCAAAATCTGTTGATGTGCTATTTTTGGAACCTTGTACGTTAATACCGGCACCAGGCAATGGAAATCCCGAAGGATCCGTAACCACACCCTTTATGGTCTTTGATTGTGCCATCATATTCTGACTGCTAATTATTAGCAATGCAATTATTGCAAATTTTAATTTCAAAATCATATTAATTGGTTTTTGTTTGGTTTAGATAATTATTGGTCGTAAAGTTTTCTGTTTATTTTCCTTTGTGAGTTTTCGTGAATCACTGCTGTTTTCTAAATTGTTTTTCCGAGTTACAGCTATCGTTTCATTCTAATTTGGGGAAAAGGTTTTCAGCACGTAAATTTGGTTCTGTTTCATCTTATAAATTGTTACTAATCATTTGGGAATCATGTGATATTGATCTACTCAAAAATATGACGTTAACATAAATTTCACATAGTAAAAATGATGCAAAAACTATCAAATTTGTAGCATGATAGTTAAAAAAACCAACAAAATCAGTCTTTTACATTTATTTAATGACAAAAAGAAAAATAATATATTAACAATAATAACAATCATTTTATTCGATATATAAAAAAATAAAAGTCAATACTGAGTATTTAATAATTATTAAAAAACAAAAGTTACCCTCACTTCGTTGTTGTTTTACTAATTGAAAGGCAAATATGTCATTTTATAAGCTGTTATTTAACCTGGTAATTTGCAGATATTTTTTTATTAAATAAAAAAAAGACGGCCGAAACCGTCTTTAATACTGCTTTAAAAAAGCTATTGTTTATTGTTTTGTGTAGGCAGATATCCGTATTTTTCTTTATAACATTTTGTAAAATAAGAAGGAGAACTAAAACCTACTTTAAAACTAATTTCGGTTATATTATCATTGCCCAATTCTATTAATTCTTTAGCTTTTTCCAGGCGAACAGTGCGTATAAATTCATTTACCGATATACCTGTAAGGGTTTTAATTTTTCGATACAACTGGCTTCTGCTCAAAAATACCTTCGAAGCCAAATCCTCTACACTTAATTCAGGTTCACTAATGTTTTTGTTAATGTAATTCAGCACATTTTTTATAAATTCATTATCTAAAGTGGTCGTTTTTTCTTTTGCTTTTGGAGTAATTCCGTTATAGAATTTATTAAACATAATTTGCCTGCTGTTTAGTAGCTGCACTAAACTGGATCTTAAAATATCCATATCAAAAGGTTTACTCAGATACATATCGGCGCCGGAATCAATTCCTTCTAATCTGTCTTTAATTAATGCTTTTGCAGATAACATCATTAGCGGAATGTGGCTGGTTTTCAAATCTGCTTTAATATTTTTACACAACTCTAAACCACTCATTACCGGCATAATGACATCTGTTAAAATCAAATCAGGTAATTTCTGCAAGGCTAATTCCAGACCCACCTGACCGTTCTCTGCTACTATAACTTTATACTCTTTTTTGAGTTCGTTTTTTAAATAATTGCGCAGTTCCACATTGTCTTCTACAATCAGAATCGTATAAATTCGGTCCTGTTTTTCGTAATCATCCTGCGATTCAGTCTCTGCTTTTTCAACTATCGGTGTGAAGCTTATTTTTTTCTCCTTTTTAAATTCCTCCACCAGTATTTCGTTTTCATTAAAGAATTCTTTTCCAACAGGAAATAGTAATTTAAAAGTCGTTCCTACTCCCAATTCGCTTTCTACTTCTATGATTCCTTTGTGTAATTCTACAAATCCGCGAACAACTTCCAGTCCTATTCCTGTACTTCCATAATAGGCTTTATTTAAATTATTTACCTGATAGAAACGGTCAAAAATTCGCTTAATATCTTTTTTGTCTAATCCCGAACCCGTATCTTCAACAATAACCTCAAAAGAGGGATAGGTGCCAGCTGAACTTATTAAAGGAAAATGAATCAGTTCTTCCTTAACTTCTACTTTTACCGTAATTCTTCCATTGTCCGGAGTCACTTTAAAAGCATTTGACACTACATTAAAAATAATTTTCTCGAACATTTTAGGGTCAATCCAATCTTTCAGGGTAGTTTTATTAGACTCAAACTGCAACTGAATGCCCCGACTGAATGCTTCTTCATCAAAATAACTGACAATTTCTTTTGTAAAACCTACCACTTCAATAAGTTGCAATTGCAGGGTCATTTTATTAAACTGCAATTGATTAAAATCCATTAACTCATTGATTAAGCGGGAGAGCCTGTCCGAACTTTTCTGAATAGTCTGCAATTTATTCAGCACACCATCCGGTAATTCCTGGCTATTATTCCTGATTATATCTGCTAATGGATTTAAAATTAAAGTAAGCGGTGTCCTGAACTCATGCGAGATATTGGTAAAGAACTGTAACTTTTTATTATTTAATTTTTCAATTTGAAATGCTTTCTTTTTCTCAAATTCTATCATTTGTTTTTGTTTAAAACGATTCTGATAGTATTGATTGGTAAAATGAATCGCTGCAAACAGCAGTAAAGAATAGAATAAATACGCAAAGGAAGTTTTCCACCAGGGCGGTAAAATTTCAATTTTTAATTCCAGAGGCTTTTGGCTCCAGACTCCGTTTTTTTCAGCTGCTTTAACCTTGAAGGTATAGTTGCCCGGTGCTAAATTTGTATAAGTTGCCGAACGTTTACTGCCTACATAATTCCAGGAATCCTCAAATCCCTCTAAATAATAGGCAAATTCATTTCTCGCGGGAAAAGAATAATTGACAGCAATAAAATCAATTGTAAATACAGACTGATCGTGTTTAAGGATTATTTTTTTTGTTTCCGATATTACTTTTATCAGTGGCGAATTTTTTTCAAGCGGTCCAACCGATTTATTAAAAAGTTTTAGGTCCGTTAAATAAATTGGGAGCTGTTTTTTACTTTTAACCAAATTCGCCGGATTAAAATAATTTAAACCTTCATAGCTTCCAAAATAAAGTAATCCATTCTCATCTTTCAGGACAGCATTGTTATTAAAATCATTTCCCAGCAAACCGTCATATATAGAGTAATTGACTGTTGTTTTGTTTTTTAAATCAAGTCTTGTAATTCCTTTCTTTCCGCTTAGCCAGATACATCCGTCATTTGATTCTACAATGGACGAAATTGATTTTTCATGCAGCCCTTTGAAATTCACATACCATTTCAAGGCAGCTGTTTTTTTATTATAGCTGAATAAACCGGCACCGTCAGTACCAATCCAGATTTCTTTGTTTTTGGCCTCATACAAGGTATTGATTGTATGCGTGCTTTTATGATTTTCAAGCTTTGCAGACATTTTATCCCGAAAAGAAGTCACTGAAAAAGAAACAAAATCATTCGTATTAACCTTATACAGTCCTGTTGTTGATCCCACCCAGACAGCATCATCTGAATCTACCATCACCTTTCTGATGTCTGCATTCATTAACCTATTGGTTTCAAATACTTTTGAATTACAGTGATGAAATTTACCATCAGAAGGAGTATAATAATGTAATCCTTTTGAAAAAGTTCCTATCCAAATTACCCCTCTGGAATCTTCACTGATACTCATAATATTATCGGAGGCCAGATCGGGAGTATTTCTGGTATTGTAATTTATAAAATTTGTGGTTCCTTTCTTTAAAACAAAAATTCCTTCATTCCAGCTGGATAACCAAATATTCTGCTTTTTATCAATAAATACATTGGTTATATTGTCATTGGTTAGTCCCGAATAAAGGCTTGTGTCAGATTTGGTAATATGTTTGAAGCTTTTAATTAATGGATTGTAAATATCGACTCCGCCGCCTTCCATAGAAATCCATAACTGACCTTTATGATCTTTGGCAATTCCGGTCACACAATTGGTTTGCAAAGATTGTGGGTTTCCGGGCAAGCTTTCGATCACATTTACCTTGCTGTTCATTTTATCAAAAACACCTAAGCCTTTGTTGTAATATCCCAGCCAAATTCTTTTCTCTTTATCTAAAAATAAGGACCACACAGAATTTGAACCTAAGCTGCGGAAATTGAATTTGTTGTTGACATATTTTTTTTGAACAACACCCTGATCGTTTACAATGATTAAGCCATCATTTTCTGTGGCACAAAGAATTGTTTTAGGATCGGTTGCCAGTATTGACATGATTCTTTTTCTGGTTATAGGATAGGAAACAGCCTCTTTAACTTTAGATTTTAAATCTACCCTGACCAGTCCTCTGTATCCATTACCAATCCACAAGGTTTGACTGCTGTCAATAAACATAGACACAATATTTTCTGAAAGCATCTGATTATCTTTTCCAGTGCCTACATTTTTAACCTTATTGGTTAGTGCGTCAACTACTTTTAAACCAAAATTGGTCCCTAAATAAATAATTCCATTTTTGTCTTTTACCAGGCAATTGATAAGGTAATCCGTTGTATTAGAACTATCGGGATTAATTCTCGTGATTGCACGGGACTTCGTATTTAGTTTGAGTAAACCGCTGTTAAACGTTCCTAAAAAAAGATTACCCTGATTGTCCTCAATGATACTTTTGACAGAGACTACGGTTTCTTTTCTGTTTTTTTTCTGAAGATCAATACTTTCAAAAGTATTCAAATTCCGATTATAAAGACATAGTCCTTCATCTGTACCAATCCATAACCTGTTATGACTATCGACGTAAGTAACATAAATCAGATTACTATTGATCGAGTTCGCAATTTTGGAGTTTTGTTCATAAGCTACATAATTTATCCCGTCATATTTATACAAACCTGCACCATTTGTTCCAATCCACATAAATCCAGATTGATCTTGTGTAATGGTATAAATGCCGCTTTTTGAAGTCTCTTTATTCAATAACCTAAACTGATAGTTTTCAAATGTATTTTGTGAAAACGCACTATTTAGGGTAAAAAACAAGAGAACAATTGTTCTAAAACATTTTTTTTTGGACATTATAAAATGATTAGTAAATTATAATTAAATATATGCTATTTAATCACAACTTAATTATTTGATTTTCAATGAATAAAAAATTTATATTTAATCTTAAAAAAAACTTTTCAAGGTTAAGATACAGCGTGTCAAACTCATTTTTTTTTGACGTTATATTCCTGTTTATCCCAGTGGATAATTCACTTAAAATTTGGCAAACCCGGAAATTCCTGATTCTTTTTTAATAGTATGATCTTGCAGGTCACCATTCTTTTTTTTGTAATTAACTTACCAGCAGTACTCCTCCGTTACAAGGAATTTTGATTTCAATCTCCTGGTTTTTTTTAAGTTTTACGCTTTCAGCTTTTCCATTTAACTTTTCATCATCAGAATAATACTGTAACGTGGTACCTGAATCAATCATTGGCAGCTTTATTTTAAGCTTCAGTGTTTCTTTTTGAGCGTTGATTCCTGCTATGTACCATTTTGTTCCTTTACGTCTGGCAAGCACTACGAATTTACCGGGATATCCTTCTAAATAGCGAACTTCATCCCAGGTTGTGGGTACTTCTTTCATAAAATTCACAGCCCACGCAGGAGCATCGGTTAAATTGTTTGGTGCCAATGCAAAATGCTGTACACCACTTTGAAAAAGTACTGCAGTTGCTAAGGCAAACACATCGGATGTCATTCGTTTTGAACCTTTGTTGGGAATATTTTCACTATTATAAAATTTATTTAAGGCACTTCCCCCAAAATCCATACTACCCACTGTATTTCGAATAAAAGTATGTATCGATGCATTGGCTGCTTCATTATCACAGCTTCCTTGTCCAAAATGCAGATTTTCACTTGCTAAAACAGCTTCACTTGCCGCAAAATTTGGATACATACGTTCCCAGCCTCTTGGTAATGTGCAACCGTGAAAAATAACCATCAATCCAAAATCATTCGCATCTTTCAGGATATCTTCATATAACTTCATGGTTACTTGTTTATCTCCTCCGAAAAAATCTACTTTAATTCCTTTTACGCCAATACTTTTCATCCAGGCCATTTCTTTTTGGCGGATTATCGAATTGTCCATCATTCCTCTGGGGCCCTGAGGTGCATCATTCCAATATCCATTTGAGTTATACCACAAATACAAACCGACGCCTTTTCCAGCGCCGTATGCAGCCAGTTCAGCAATTTTATCCTTTCCGATCTGAGTGTCCCAAAGCGCATCAATTAAAATGGTCTGATATCCCATTGAAGCACTGAAATCTATATATTGTTTTTGTACCGGAAAAGTAGTGTTGCCATCCATTTTCATGATCCAGCTCCAGGAACCTTTGGTATATTGGTACGCTTTGGAAGCTTCGTATTTTGGCTTAACCAAATCAAAGGGAATTGTGGTTGCTACAATTGGCGCCAGAGTTTCTCCAATTGTAATAGTCCGCCAGGGAGTTTCCCCCATAAGAGGTATGCCCGGAGCGGTTGTTCCGTTTCCGTTATTTTCCCCTGTCATCGGAAATCCGATCGTGTACAATCCTTTATCATGACCTATTAACCTGCTGCCGCAATAACCGCTGTCTACGCCTGTTTCGGATATTAAAACCCATCCGTTATTATTTACTTTAAAAAGACATGGAAATGTATACCCCTCACCTATACCGTTTTTGCCCATTGGAGCATCTAATGTATAGGATGTTTCATAACTTGGTGCAGTTCTGGCAAAGCCTGTCATTGGCTTACTTTGCGGACAAAGAAAGGTAGTTGTTCCTTCCGGCAGCAGAAAACCGGATACCTCTTCCTGAACCACACAGGAGCGGGATTCATTTTGAGGATATATTTTATACTTAAAGGCTACATTATTGTTGCTTACCCTAAATACTATATCAATAGCATCTTTATTTTCTTTACGGAAGGAAAACAGAGCTTCGTTAGCCGTATAATGCACAGTACTTTGCTTTATATTGGGCAGTTGATACGTTTCTTCCAATTTATTCTGAGCTGAATCGGTTTTTAAAATCAGTCCCGTAGTAAAATCACCAACATTTGTTTTTAAACCTAGCGGGGAATTTTCGAGGAACGTTTTTTCATTATAGGAAATACGATACAAAGGCATTCCGTTAGAGACCGAAAGAAAAACTTTCACTTTTCCATCGGGGCTCTTTATCACTGATTGTGCATTTAATTTAAAAAAACAAAACAGACACAAGTATAAAAGATATTTAAAATTCATAACAGAGTATGGGTTAATTAGTTTCTATTTTTTTTTCGATCACTTATGATGATTACCTGGAAAAAAGCCAATAATCAAAATATAAAATCTGACTGGAAGCTTTCCCTTTAAACACAAAATAAATATCATGTATGCCTGAAACTTTTTTGACATTGCTTTTCACAAGTGCCCATCGATCATTCCCTCCGGTCATTGGAACTTCTACGGTGCCTATCAATTCCCCGTCAAGGCTATCCAATCGTATTTCCATGGTTACATTCCCGTTATGGGTAGTCCCTAAACGTGCCGTAAATGTCGAAGGTCCTTCTTTTCGAAAATCAACGTCTCTTACCTTTGTAAAAGCATCATTTTTCAGGGCTGTGATAAAAACCCCAACCTGCTCATTTTGCATAGCTTTTACATCTTTTGACCAAGCTATTGTTTCTGCTTCCGTTTTAATATAGGGATTAAGGACTGAGATGCCTTTCTTAATTCCTTCTGTCATCGTGAGTTCCTTAATTTTTCCATCCGGCTGAAACGTTAATTCTTCGACCGCTACTGAACGGGTGAAACCTCCGCCTCCCGGCAAAGCTCCGTTATGATAGAAAAAATAAGTTTTTCCTTTAAAATCAATGACTCCGGGGTGATTTGTAAAACTTCCACCCTGAGTTGGCATTACAATACCCTGATATTTCCAGGGACCCGCCAGGCTTTTGCTCACAGAATAACCAATATGTTCCGGAATAGGTCCCGCTGCAAAAATCAGATAATACCAATTATTCCGCTTATAAATCCAGGATCCTTCTTCGTAAGTGGTAGGTCTTTTAGGATCTTCTTTTCCCAGACGTTTCCCAAAAGATTCAATTGTATTGGGAACTGTTTTTATCTCGCCACTATACGAAATCATATCTTCGTTTAATTTCACAAAATAACATTCCGGATTGCCCCAAAACAGATATGCCTGTCCATCATCATCTATAAAAACGGTGGGATCAATATCCGCATTGCTATTGCGGATAAGAGGTTTACCCAACGGATCAATAAAAGGACCGTAAGGACTATCTGCAACAGCAACTCCTATTGATCCCTGCCCTTCTTTGTTTGTGATCGGTACGTATATATAAAACCTGCCATTGCGTTCTGCACATTGAGCTGCCCATGCGTTCATTTTAGCCCAGCTGAAATTTTTATAAGACAGTACTGCACCATGATCTGTCCAGTTTACCATATCTTCGGTAGTGTATAATTTCCAGTCGTTCATGGTAAACCATGTAGACTCGTCTTCGTCATGGCTGGTATACAAATAGACTTTGCCATTATATACCATAGGTGCAGGGTCTGCCGTGTAGTTGGTCTGTACAATTGGGTTCTGGGCAGACCCCGCCACAGAAAGAATACACAATATTAAAAAACTGATTTTTTTAAAATACATATCATTTTTATTATGCCATTAGCTTTTTACTTGTTTCGTAAATGTTTTTATCCAAACCTTAAAATTAGGATTTAAACGTCCACCAATCCAAATTAAACAAAGACGCTCCATCTCCTTTGAAAACGAAGAAAATACTATGCAATCCCTTTACTTTTTTAACCTTGCACTGAAATTTTTTCCAGTTATTTACATCTCCGGTATTTCCGATCTCGCAAATTCCTATGATCTGGCCGTTTTGGCCGTCTAAACGAATTTCTATTTTCCCGCCTTTAATTGAAGCTGCGGTAACTTCAAATTTTCTCGCCCCTTTGTTAAAGTCGGCCTCTTTTACCTCAATGAAATCATTGTTGTCTATTTTGGTTATAAATACCTCGTTCTGACTCTTTTTTTCAGATTTCAGTCCTTCACTCCATGCCATTGTTTCGGCTTCAACACGCTTAAACGGGTTTATTTTCCCAACTGCTTCTGGCCCGTCTACAGACCAGTAGGGCAGCGTTTTTATTGTTCCGTCTTCGTTGTAAATTATCTCGTCCATATCTACCGAACGTCTTTCGTAAAAGGTAGCTGTTTGTCGTTTTAAAATATCGTAGCTATGTCCAAAACAATATGATTTTCCTTTGTAATCAATAATTCCCGGATGATTTCCTCTTGTTTTATCACTCGCTTCGACCACCATGCCTTTATATTCCCAGGGTCCTGTTGGTGAGTTGCTCATTGCGTAACCAATTCCTTCAGGACAACAGGTGGATGCATAAGACAAGTAATAACGTCCTTCGTGTTTATAAACCCACGGGCCTTCCTGATAGTTCTTTGGTTTTACAGGTTCTTTAACTACTTCCCCGGAATAAGATATCATGTCGGGATTTAGTTTCACATAATATAAATCAGGATTTCCCCAATATAAATAAGCCTGCCCGTCATCATCAATAAACGGATTTGGATCAATATCATTCCATAAATGATCGGTTTCAATCAGGCGCTTTCCAAGCGGATCTTTAAATGGCCCATAAGGAGTGTCTGCAACCGAAACGCCAATTCCTTGTCCGTGCATGGGGCAGTACAGGTAGAATTTACCGTTGCGTTCTATAGCCTGCACCGCCCATGCACCATTATCAGGTTTCACCCAATTGAAATCTTTCAGGGAGGCAACAATACCATGATCGGTCCAGTTGACCATATCCGTTGAGCTGTAAAGCAGCCAGTTAAGCATTTTAAATCCAGTGGCATCATCCTCATCATGTGAGGTATACAGAAATACAGTGTCCTTATAAACCAGCGGAGCCGGATCGGCGGTATAACTTGTCTGAATAATGGGTTTTTGCTTAATATCGCTTTGAGCATTTCCATTGAAAACGATCATCATAAACAAACAAAATATTAGTAATAACTTTACTTTTTTCATGATTTTGAATTATTTTAGTAAGCCTTATTTAATTTCTTTTTAAAGCGCTGAACTGAAATTGTATTAAATCAGGACCTCCCGTTAATTTTTTAACCGAACCTGTTGAATGCCTGCTACTGAACACTTACTTTAATCATTTTTAATGCTTTGGCATCTGAACTATTGCCATAATACACCTCGTATTCTCCTTGAGCTACCTTCATCCCTCCGGTAACGGAATCATAAAATTCAAAAGAAGAAGCGGGTAAACTGATCGTTACCTTTTGTTTTTCACCTGCTTTTAAATCGATTCGTTTAAATGCTTTTAATGTTTTTAAAGGACCATCTGTATCTTTTACTTTTCGAACATACACCTGTACTATCTCTGTTCCGTTACGCTTGCTGACGTTCTCTATTGAAAAGTTTAAATCGGCACTTTCATTAGATTTTAGACTTGTTTTACTCAGATTTGCAGCGCCAATATGAAACTTAGAGTAACTTAACCCAAAACCAAAAGGGAACAAAACATCTGTTGTATATCGGTACGTACGTCCTTTCATGGAATAATTTTCAAAGTCGCCTAATTTGTCTGAGTTTTTATAAAATGAAACAGGCAGTTTTCCTGCAGGATTGTAATCTCCAAAAAGGACATCAGCCACCGCCTGACCTCCGGATTCACCCGGATACCAGGCTTGCAAAATGGCATCACAGCTTGCTGTCTCCGGCGTTAAAGCAATTGCAGAGCCGGAACAGTTTACAAAAATTACTTTTTTACCTGCAGCTTTCAGTTCTTTTAAACATTTTCTCTGCACAGCCGGAAGTTCGATATCCGTTCGGTCCCCGCCTTTAAAACCCGGGGAAGAAACGGGCATTTCTTCTCCTTCAAGCAGGGTAGAGAGTCCTCCTGCAAAAATTACAGTGTCGATGCCTTTTAATTTTTGAATTAACGAACTGAAATCAATATTAAATTCTTTTCCAAAATCGAATTCCAGATTAGCCTGCCAGTTGTTTGACTGGGCAAAAAGTATTTCGATTTTGTATTTTTTACCCGCTTCGACTACAAAGGGAATGTTTCCCGGAACAGTACGCCAATTGGTATATTTTGTGATTGATTTTCCGTTAACTACTAATTCGAAAACACCGGTAGCTCCCGTTTTAAAAACAAGTGTATCGTTTGCCGGTGCCAAAAATTCTGTTTCGTATTTTGCTGAAAATCCTTCCAGCTTAACTCCTGAAGCAAATTCATGCTGCCCGGCAGTAGTCATTTTTACCGGATTTAAAATCTGCTGGGATATAACACTGTTCCCTTCTCTGTTTGGATTATTCCAATAGGTTGCTTTCATTCCTTTCTTTCCTTCAAATGAAATCTGGTTAAAATAACTTTGGTTTACTTTATCATCTACCAGATCACAAGCTTTATCGTAAAAAATTTCATTTCCCGGAATTTTTGACTGGATTCCATTTCTGATGGTAATCGTTTTAACGGGTGTTCCGTTATAATTTCCCCATAACATTGGCTCATTATCTGCATTTGGACCTATGACAGCTATTTTATTTATCGCTTTATTTAAAGGAAGTATATCGTTTTTATTTTGTAAAAGCGTCATTGATTTCTGAGCCATTTCAAGCGCTAACTGCTGATGTTCTTTACTGTTAAGTACAGAGGCCGGGATTTGAGCCCAGGGTACTATCGCGTCATCATCCATTTCACCCAAATCAAAACGGCCAGTGAGAACCCGAAGCAAACTTTTATTGATATCGTCTTCTTTTATTAAGTCTTTAGCGACAGCTTCCGGTAAGTTTTTAAAAGGATATTTTTCCCAGACACATTCGACATCGGTTCCTGCCAGGACGGCTTTAGAAGCAGCATGTACTGCATCTGATGAAACTTTGTGAGTGGTATAAAAATCAGTAACTGCTCCGCAATCTGAAACTACCATATACTGATATCCCCATTCATCACGAAGAATACGCTGCAAGAGTCTGGTATTACTGCAGCAAGGTTCATCGTCTAAACGCTGATACGCGCACATTACCTGACGCACATCGGCATCCTGTACCAGTGCTTTGAATGCCGGCAGATACGTTTCATACAATTCGCGCGGGTCTACGTTATTTAAATTCAATTCGTGCCTGCTCCATTCGGGGCCTGAATGGACAGCAAAATGCTTGGCACAGGCTAAAAGTTTGCGGTATTTTGAATCTGCCGGCCCCTGGAGTCCCTTAACAACCGAAATACCCATTCGGGAAGTAAGGTACGGATCTTCGCCATAGGTTTCCTGACCACGGCCCCATCGCGGATCCCTGAAAATATTGACATTAGGCGTCCAGACCGACAGGCTCAGAAAACGCTTGTTCTCATTACCGTTTTGTATCCATTGGTTATATTTTGCACGGGCTTCATCTGACACGGCATCGAAAACACGATAAAGTAACTGATCGTCAAACGAGGCTGCCATACCTATGGGTTCAGGAAAAACAGTAACATTGTCATTATTTGCATAACCATGCAAAGCTTCACTCCACCAATTGAATTTTTTAATTCCAAGGCGGGGTATTGCATCACTTTGGTCACACATTAATGACGCTTTTTCTGCAAGTGTCAATCGTGAAATTAAATCTTCTGCCCGCTTTTTCGAACTAAGAGATGCATCCTTAAAAGGATATTGCTGTGCATTTAAATTAAATACAAAAAATAAACTTATGATAAACAGATAACGTATTTTCATGATTTCTCTATTTGAATTGAATACTAGGAAGACTATTTTGAACCGATTAAATCTTATACTACTTATTTTTTGAAATCTGACCCTCAATATGGAAATAATCAAAATCTACAAATCCGCCGGCAGCTTTAGTCGAGTAATTAAACAGGCCAAAGCGGTATCCCATAAAATGAGGAAGTGTGTAGGGTAATTTTACTGCATTTCCGATACTGATCCATTTTTTGCCGTCTAAACTGTAAAAAAACCTTCCTTCGTCTTTTTTGTTTTTAAAATCACATTCTGCTTTGAAATAAACTTTATCCTGCGTTAAAGGAATACTTTGAATTTCTGTGGGATTATCTTTGACCATCTCAATCATTACCATTTTTTTGGAACCTTTTTCAGCTCTTACGCCTATCAGTGCATAATTCTTTTGTAATAAAGAAAGTCCTGCAAAATCGCCTTCTTTCATTTTAGAAACCTCCATCAGAATAGTTCCTGTACTTTCGGGCCCAAAAGTTCTTTGTGTCAGTGTATTTTTAGCCTGAACAAAACTGCTGTCTGTTCTTGCTGTTTTCAGTCTTAAATAACCTTTTCTTTCTTTTACAGACCAGAGCGAGTTATCGGGATTATGGTTCCACTGCCATGCTAAAGGCAAATCTGCATCGTTTTTTTTGCGGTTAAAATCATCTGATTGTACAATTCCGGGAATTAAACCTTTGCCCGCAGGTAAATCCAGGTATTCGGGTACTTTACCATTTTCGCCCAAGACTGGCCAGCCGGCCTCCCATGTAACGGGCAGTAGATAAGGAATACGTCCTACACCTCCGGAATCCCGAAATAAATAAGCAAACCATCTTCCGTCCGGCGTATTGATAAGTCCTCCCTGTGCCACGCCTAAGTCCTGCAACGCCACTTTTCCTTCCCACGGGCCTGAAATATGGTCGGCTCTGTGTATGATTACAGTTCGCATCCCGTCTTTTGGCCAGACTATGTTAAATAAATAATATTTTCCTTTTACTTTAAAAAGCTGCGAACCTTCAGATTGCAGCATGATATTATTTCCGGCGGGAGCGCTGGCATTTTCGATCAGCACTCTTTTTGTCTGCTCTTGTACAGCTGATAAGTCTGCATTTAGCTCTGCAATTTGCAGTTTCCCTGCTCCCCAAACCATATAAATTTTGCCATCATCGTCAAAAAATATAGAATGGTCGTGGTAAGAATTATTCAAAACTGCTCTTTTCCACGGGCCTTTCTCTATATCTTTTGTAGAAAAAATATACGTTTTACCGGTTGTCCCCGAAAAAGTACTTACATAATAAATACCCTTATGATAACGCAGGCTGCTGGCCCATGAACCTCTTCCGTAATCGTTTTTACCGTTGTTTAAATTTAGTCTATCATCATTGTCTTCTAATGTTTGATAAGCGTAGTTGATGAGTTTCCAATTAACCAGGTCTTTCGATTTCATAATGGGAACACCGGGATTCATGTGCATTGTCGTGCTGCTCATGTAATAAATATCGTTTACACGAATGATGGACATGTCAGGAACATCGGCAAAAATAACCGGATTCTGAGCCTTATTTTGTGCATAGTCACACCAGGTAAAAAGCAGAACAAGACTAAAAAAAACACTTCTAATTTTTATTTTATTTGGCATCATTTTCTAATCTTTTAAAATTCTGAATTGATGAAACTTCGGACTATTGCTGCCGCCAATAGATTTTATTGTAATGTTTACAATTTCAATTTTCTCGATATTTAATCGAATGGTTTTATTTTGCAGAGAAATAATCTGCGTGGGTTTTTCATTGATAAAAATGGTGATTTTATCTGTTTTAGAATCGTCTGTACAACTTATATCCAGATATTTTCCGGACTTATTTTTATTTAATAACTGATAGGAAATATACGATCGTGTACTTCTCCAGGCCATTGTATCATCATAACCTGAATCACTTTTTTCGCCTTTATACCTATGATCCACTTCTGACTGCTGTTCGCCGCAATTAATTTTATCGATAGTTTTAGCTTCCAAAGCCAATGCTTCAATTTCCTGCTGTTTCAATAAAGCATGTTTTTCCTGATACTGTTCTTTGGTATAATTTTGAAAATACATTTGATATCTCGAGTCATGAATTTCAAAAAAAGGCTGTAATTCTAACGAATCTAAACGAAAATGCAAGTTTCCTAATTCCTTCAATTTTGCGATATAAGCTGACTTTTCACCAATCATTTCATACGCCTGATCCAAAGGATAATATTTACCGGCTGCGATATGTCCCATACGGCTGTCATCGGCAAATAATCCATCTAAATCTTTATTGGATGTTTTCGCAGCCAATACAATAGGGCCATTGACAAAAGCACTCCAGTTGGAACCATCTGGCAAACCTTCCAAATGTGTAGTGGTTTTGAATTTAACCGTGATCTGATCTCCTGATTTCCATTTTCTGGTAAGAATCACGTAACTGGATGGTTTAGCTTCTATTTTCTGAATTTTACCGTTTATGGAAATTTCAAAATTTTCAGCCCATTTCGGACAGCGGATGTTCAGGGAAAATGTTTTGCTTTTCTTCATTTTCAAAATAAGATCTGTACTATTTTCAAATGGAAATTTTGTACGCTGTTCTATTTCAATATCTTTTTCGGTCCACTGCAATGTTGAAGCGATAAAAAGATTTACAAATACATCATTATCGGTATGACTGTAAATTAACTCTCCATATTTGGAATGATTTTCAAGTCCTGAACCCACACAACACCACATGCTTGTTTCGGGTTGAGAATATACGCGATAGTGATTGGGTCTGATGGGTGTAAAATAAACAAAACCTCCTTTTTCCGGATGCTGGCTTGAAAGAATATGATTGTAAAGTGTACGCTCATAAAAATCAAGATAGGATATATCATTTTTATCGAGAAACAACGCTTTACTCAGACGTTCCATATTGTAAGAGTTACAGGTTTCAGGCCCCTGGTTTGACTTTACCATACTGCTAAAATCATCAACAGGATTGAAATGTTCCGCAAAACTGTTTCCTCCAAAAGCTACACTTCGTTTTTGAGTGACATTTTCCCAAAAAAATTGTGCCGCCTCTGACCATTCCTTATTTCCTGAGAGTACTGCGATTTTCTCAAAACCAATAACTTTGGGTATTTGGGTATTGGCATGTAAGCCCGTTAATTTATCTTCTTTTTGCAGCAGGGGATTCAGAAGGGCTAAGTGCGAAATTTTTTCGGCTGTTTCAAGATATTTTATGTTTTTGGTTATGATGTACAGATCTGCAAAAGATTCATTGATGCCTCCGTGTTCTGTTTTTAATATATTTTGTATCTGTTCTTCTGAAAGCGGACGAATTAATTCTATAAACCAATCACCCAGTTTTATTAAAACGTCCTTTGCTTTTTCATTTCCTGTATATTGGTACGCATCATTCAGACCTGCAAAAAGCTTATGGATATTATACAGTGGTACCCAAGTATTATTTAATCCAAAATTACTTCCGTCTACATCCCCATTATGAATTCGATTCCAAAAAACCTTTCCCTGAGGAATTCCTCCTACATAGCCGTTGCCATTTTTATCCTGACATACCGCTAATTCTGAAACCATATAATCTAATCGGTTTTTAAGCTCTGCATTTCCGGTAGAAGCATACATCATGGCCAAAGCAGAGAGATAATGCCCTGCTATGTGCCCGTCAAGTCCTGAACTTTCCCAATTCCCGTACCGATCTGATTTTGGAGGTAAGTCAGCAGCGATAAAATAGGGTGCTAAAAGTTTATCCGGGTTAAGCGCCAGAATATATTTAAGATCAACATCCTGCGCATTTTTAAACGGCCCGTCTTTTAATCTGACGTCTTTCAAATTAAAGGACTGCATCTGAGCTGCAGCAGAAGAAGCCAAAAACAATCCCAGTAAGCAATAGGAGATTCTATATTTCATTAAAAAATTTCTCATAATATTATTTAAATAAATGGACTTGATGTCCTTTCTTTACTAGCTGATCCCATACTCTGTGAACTTGTAGATTCAAAAATTCAAAAACCCTATTCAGAAATCATTTCACTCTCAGGAGGGCCAAGGTAAGAAGGCTTCAACCCTCCGGTATCGATCAAAATTTTCTCCAGAACAATTCCGGGATCCAGAACACGAAAACGTAAAACATGTTTTCCTGCTTTCGAAATAGTATGTTTAGTCGCCGAATGTATCAGGTGTTCTGCCTGCCACTTCCCTAATTCACCACGGTAATGTCCGTTAAAATTTATAAGCTGTGGTTTTTCTCCATCAAAAGAGACTTCGTAACGAAGCCCTTTATTACTGTTAAAATTAAGAGTAGGAGCCAGAAGCAGCTCAACATTAAATTCACCGGTTGAAACAAAATCAATTTCATATTCAACAAAAATATTCTCCTTCGGATCCGGATACCTGTTTTGTGGAAATAGGGTAATACCGCTTTTTGTTTTTCCAAAATCAGGAATCACTTCCCAGTGTGTATTATCGGAATTATTTGATTTAGAAAAATGTTCTGCTTCTATAGCCACATAGCCTTGTTTTTCTACAAATAGCTTTCGAATTACCTCATCTTTTTCTGAAATATAAGTGACCTCAGGCATACTGTTTTTAGGAGAATCATGCCAGTTTTTGTATCCGATACGCATTTGATCCATCATGTGAGTCCATTTCCCTCCGGAAATTTCATTATTGTATTTATTCTGAAGAACAGAATCCCTGGCAAAATTGCTTTTCACCTGATCCGCAAAAATATTGGCAAGGCTGTTTTTTTCCGCTGCCAGTTTTCTGTTATTGGCCTGTGCAAAATACATTTCGTAAAGGTTGCTGCAGGCATCTATAGGGTATAAAACCAATTGAAAATAGGCATCTTTATAAGTAGTGGGAATATCATTGTAAATTCGATAAGCGTCTAGTGTTAAACTCTTGTAATCATTCACTACCTTTTCAAATTCATTGTAGTTTTCCAGACTGTAGGTGTTACTGTCCAGCATCTCCGGAGTTACTCTTCGGTTGAATTTTGGATAGGTGTTTAATAGTCGGGCGATTTCTTTGGCGTGTTCCGGTCCGAACTGCTCAACGGCCCATTTCCGTGTAAACTCGAAAAGATTCCGGGAGTTGAATTTTTGAGGATTCCAGGCCATTTCTAAAAAGAAACTGATCGGAAATTCCATTGGTTTTAGATCTCCTACATTGACAATCCAGATTTTATCAACTCCGTGTTTATAACTGAGATTCATTTGTTCCCAGACTCTTTGTATCGGACTGATATTAATCCATTTTGAATTTCTTGGGCCTCCCACATAATCAAAATGATAATACATGCCATAACCGCCTTTATGAAGGGGTTTGGAAAGATCGGGCAGTTTGCGCACATTTCCCCAATTGTCATCACAAAAAAGTAAAATAACATCGTCCGGAACCCGCATTCCCTGATCATAGTAGTCCTGTACTTCCTTGTATAAAGCCCATACCTGAGGTGTTTTTTCCGGCTTTTTTTGCGTTACGTCAGCAATAATTTTTCGTTGCTCTTTTACGATATTTTCCAGCAAAGCGATGTTGGTTCCTTCGCTCATGGCTTCATCACCGTCTCCGCGCATTCCTACGGTTATAAGCTTTTCCCAATTTTTGCTGCGTTCTAATCCTCCTTTCCAGAATTCATCCAGAACGGTTTTATTTTTATTATAATCCCAAACATTCGGGAGGTTATTTTTTTTAATATATCGGTGCCAGTCGGTTTGTGCCAGAGCCATGGGTTCGTGGTGTGATGTACCGATGATAATTCCCATTTCGTTGGCAAGAGGTCCGCTGGCGGGATCATCATCGTAAAATGCATTTCCCCACATGGCCGGCCAGATATAATTGGCTTTTAGCCGAAGCAGTAATTCAAAAACTTTCTCATAAAACTTACTGTTAAATCCGCCAAATGTGGTTTTAGACCAGCCACTTAATGCCGGTGCTTCGTCGTTGATAAAAATTCCCCTGTATTTCACCGCAGGCTCTCCGTCACTGTATATTCCTTTTACAAAATAAATAGCTTCTTTTTGCTCCACAGGAACATCAGCCCAGTAATACCAGGGCGAAACGCCAATTTGTTTCGATAATTCGTAAATGCCGTAAATCGTTCCGCGTTTGTCACTTCCGGCAATAACAATGGCTTCTTCTACTCCTTTAAATGGATTTTTAATGTTCTGAATACTAAACTTTTCATTTTTGCCCTTGAGCTGTTTTCCGTCGATTTTATTTGCCTTAACTAAATCATCAATAACAGAATTGGTTCCGATTGTTCCGATAATAATTAGTGGTGATGATGAGTTTGGTTTCTGATTTAAGATCGACGGTTTTTCTCCCGTAACTTTTTCAAAATCAACTTGTAAATTAGTGATTGCACGCAAAATTCCCGCATCAGTTCCAGTACTCACAAAAAAAGAAAGAGGTGATGATTTCTCTTTTAGTACGACAACATCTCCAGCTTTTTGAGTTGTTATAAAAGACTGAGCTACAGTTGAAATATTAAAACTAAATGTAAGAAGTGTGATGATATATGTTAAAAATCTATTCATTGTACTTTATTTATTAAACAATAATGGTGCGAACATAAATAAATCGTGCCTCCAAACCGGCCAGGTATGTCCGCCTGAATACTCACTGTATTTATATTTGATTCCGAGCTGATCGAACTTTTTCATCATTATTTTACAATTTTCAAAAGCAATATCTTCTTTACCTCCCATAGAAATCCAAAATTCTTTGATGTTCGTATTAATCGTCCCAACATTATTTTTCATAAACTCGTATTGCGGATCAGATAAAGTGGTATTATTTGCCCACCAGCCTGAACTAAAAACGCCGATATACGAAAACAGGTCTGAATTTTTAACGCCCGCATAAAGCGTTTGCAAACCACCCATTGATAGTCCTGCCAAGGCTCTGTTTTTAGAGTCTTTCGCAACTTTAAAATGGTTTTCTACAAAAGGTATTGCTCCGGTTTTTAATTCATTTTCAAAAGTTTTAAGTGCATTTTCATTAAAACCTGCAATTCCGCCTGTATTTCCCATATTGCCGTCAAGCATGGCAATTATCATTGGCTTTGCTTTATTTTCAGCAATTAAATTATCTAAAATTAAATTAGCCTTACCTTGTGTAGCCCAACCGGTTTGATCTTCACCTCCGCCATGTAACAGGTATAAAACCGGATATTTTTCTGTAGCATTTTCATAACCCGGCGGTGTATACACATACATTTCACGCCAGGAATTAGTGGCTTTTGAAAAGTATTGATTTATTCGAATGTCACCATGCGGAACATCTTTTAAAGCATAAAAATCTCCTTCTTTATTTGGAATTTCGATACCGCTTGCCATACGCCCCATACCGTAAAATGTCTGACTTGACGGATCTGCGACTGCAACACCATCAATCAGCAGGGAATAATAATTAAATCCTTTGTTGATTATATCTGTAGTTACTGTCCAAAATCCTTCTGAATCTCTTGTCAGATCATATTTTCTTCCCAAATCGATCTGTACTTTTGATGCTTGGGGAGCATTGACTTTAAAAAGCACCCTGTTATCCGGTAATATTTGAGGATACTTTGCATTACGAATATTGGTTTCCGCAGGGTTGCCTAAAATTGTATATGCAGCAAAAACAGACTGATCAACTGGTTTAAATAAGAATTGTGAAAACATGTATAAACCGTTTTTCCAAACTTTAAAATCGTGGACTCCGGGCTCGATATAATAGATATGAGGCACATCATTTTTGTATAAATATTGGTGCGTTCTCTTACTGTTTTCGATAAGCCAGTCGTTATCACCGCAGGAAATCCAGAGTAGTTTTAATTTCTTTTTTGCTTCTTCAGGATTAGGGAGTAATTCCTCGGGCATTTTAGTATTGGGAGCTGCTGAGAAAGCGCCTATCCAGGCAAATTTATCCAGATTCCCCAATCCGAAATTTAAGGATTGTCCTCCGCCCATTGATAATCCGGCGATCGCGCGGTGTTCTCTGTCTTTGAGAACCGGGTATTTTTTTTCGATAAACGGAATCAGATCATTTAGCAAATCTTTTTCGAAAGCAGCAAAAGCCTGTACTTTATCGGGCGCCATTATATTTCCGGTTGCACTGTCGTCTTTCATTGCCCTTCCGTTTGGCATGACTACAATCATGGGTTCAATTTTTCCTTCTGCAAAAAGGTTGTCTAATATAATTTGCGGATTTCCTCCGTTTAGCCATTCTTTTTCATCGCCGCCTATTCCGTGTAAAAGGTATAGTACCGGATATTTTTTCTTTTTATTGAATCCAGGAGGCGTATAAACGGTTGCTTTTCTCAGCGAACCAACTGTTTTGGATTCGTAACTGATGCTTTCTACCTTTCCGGTGGGTATATTTGAATTTGACTGGTCAAAACCAAGGGGAGCCTGCACTATAAAAGGCGTTTTTCCATCAGCCAATTTATATCCCAATAACGAAAGCATTTTATCAGCATAACGTCTTCCTAAGTCTCTGTAACCTGCAGCATTAAAATGCAAAAAGTCTGGTTCTGCCGTGCATCCTTTAGATGAAATAACATACGAATTTGGAATCGTTTTTGGCAGTGTCGCAATAATTTTATTCATGCTTCCACATTTACCATTCTGGTCTTCGTTTACAGTTTCTCCCGATAACAGAGGCACTTTCTTCGGATCCAGATTTAGATCTTTCATTAAATTATCGTAGACAATTTTGACCTTTTTTGTCCAAAGTGTATCTCCTGTATTCGATTCTCCCTGATGCAGTAGAATACCTTTAATGACCCCTTTTTTCTGCGCAATTCTTGCCATTTCGACAAGTCTCCCATAAGGATTTCCGTCGTATTCTTTAAGAATGCCTTTCATCCAGTCTGGCGCCGTTGCTACATATTCTGCTGCTTTATCTTTGTCAAAAAGTTCAATTTTGCATCCTCCAACGGCTACATTGATTACGCCAACTTTTATATTTTTAGGTAAATTGGCTACCAGATTTCGTCCAAAATAATCAACCGGCGTTAGTCCGGTACTGCAACGGCACAAAGGCGGAATGGCGGTGTACCAATTTCCTTTTTCACGTTTCAGTTCAGGACAATTGACTGCCTGTAAAACCTGAAACCGATCATCGACACCTACTTTATCCTGTGGTTCTATTTTGGCATATCCTTCCATATTTGACTGTCCAAAACTCAGATAAATATGAAAGTTGGAATCCTGGGAATACCCCTTTTGTGTTATTGAAAAAAGAACTGCAAATGCGAAAAGTCTAGTTATTAATTTCATAATATAGATATTTTTTATTGTCAAAAATCATTTGAAGGCTGAATAGTGAAAAATATAATTCAATTTTAAAAAGGAAACGGCACACTTTATTACTTGAATAAATCAAGATCTACAGCTTGTCCCATTGTAAAATAACCTAGTTCGTTCGGGTGCAAAAAGTCGCCGTCATGCATGTTTGATAAAATAGTTCCTGAGTCTGTTTCTGAAACCATTGCCTTATCAAAATCAATTACAGCATCAAACGCATTACTATTTCGAATCCATGCATTTACAAGATTCCTTGCCTCCTGCCTGTAAGGAGCATCATAGAATGATTTCTGAAAAGGCAAAATAGTACAACCGTAAACTTTAATATTCCTCGCATGTGCTTTATCAATCATTACTTTATAGGCTTCAATAAGCTCCTGAGCTTTAGCAGGTGCCTCTTCAGCGCGTTTAATTCCTCCAATATCATTTATGCCTTCCAGCAATATCAGCCATTTTGCACCATTTTGGGAAAGTACATCCCTGTCAAAACGATCCAGTGCAGTAGGTCCTAATCCTCCCTTAATGACACAATTTCCTCCAATTCCTAAATTCAGAACTCCTATATTTTCGGTTTTCTTATCTGCGGATAATCGGGCCGACAGGATATCTGTCCATCTGTTTTGCTTATTGGTGCCCGAGCCACGCCCGTCTGTAATAGAATTTCCCAGACAGACTATAGCAGCCGGTTTTTCACCGACACTGACATCCAGTCCCATAATCGAATACCAGTGATCTGTTTTTATCGCTCCGTCAAAAGCTTCATTGTTAAGATTATCCCCCTGAAGAATATAAGATGTGGTGCGCGAGCCCGGATGTCCTGATGTTTTTAATGAAGTTGCACCGTAATGAATGGTAATAGCTAAAAGCTGGCCTGGCTGCAATTCAAAATCAAAAGCATCTGAAAACACTTCCTGTCCGGCATTCATGGTAATTCCCGGATTTCCGTTAAAGCTAAGTATTTTTTGAGTTTTCGGATCAATAGCCGGCGCATTGACAACATTTGCAACGCTAACAGATTTCAGAACAGTTGGCTGATCACTAAATATATTAGAAAAACGCAATCTCATGTGCTTTCCTCCAATTGAAACCCTGATGACCTGTCGCAGTGTATTTTCTGAAAGACCCGGCGAAGGAGGCATATTGTTTGGTTCTACCTGCATCTGGGCACAGGCCCAGGTACCAACCCAGCTCCCGGTATTTGAGTTCTTCGGCATTTTTATTGCGCTGTCAGTACCTTTACATCCTAAGATTAAAAGGAAAAGATGTAAAAACAATAGCCTTTTTAAATAGTCCTTTTTCATTTTTATTTTTTAAAGTTTTAAAACTGTTTGGTTTACAATACGGATTCTGCTTTTTCTTCTGCCTTTCTATTTTTATTTTTCATTATGCCACACCGGAACGGCTCCAAAATAACTGGGATATTTATTATCGGGATTCACTACAATTTTTTCGAGCACGACTTCCGGATCAATCATAAAAATTTTTAAGGTATGAATTCCCGGTTCTTCTGCATCAAGTTCGACATCAAGCCATCTTAAATTATCAAAGACCTCATTTCGTCGGAGTTTTCCATTTCCAATAAAATCAATATCCTTGTTTAAGGCGGGCAGTGGTTTTAATACTTTAGAATGCGCTAAATTTGAAGGGGTATATTCCCCAAAAGTATCTACCAGGCCTTTGCGGGCATCTACAATTTCCGGAGCCTGATTGTCCAGTGCTGCTGCAATTCGAAGTCCTCTCTGCGGGTTAATATCCTGGGTAGGGAGAATACCTATACAAAATTTTGCTTTTCCTTTTTTCGAAAGAAACACTTTATACTCTAATCGTGAAGCGGATTCTGTACTTGCGCTTAGCGCGGTAACCGGGTCAATTCCCATACAGGCACCTGATCTGCCTAAATCCGGCAAAACCACCCATTTGGCAGATTCTCCCGGTATATTGGCATTGTATTTATCTGCGGGTATGGAAAACTCTCCGGTTAAACTTCCAAAGTAGGGCTCGTTAATTTCCGGTACTGCTGCTTTTACAGCGGTAATTTGCACCGGTATTACTTTTTTTCCCTGTCTGATTTCAATTACTGCATCAAAAGTCCCGCTGTTCAAAGCGTCCCAGTCAATCTCTACCTGAATACGTGTTTCGTTTTCAACTACACCTTTGTACTGACTCAATTTAACCCACGGCTTATTTACTATAGCTGAAAATTCAAAAAATCCTGTGCCACGGTTAAATACATCAATATAATAATTGGATTTGGTCAGGCCGTCAAATAAGGGCAATGCCGCTTTTTCAGCTGTATCGGGCCATGACAATTCGCTGCCTTCGAGAGCCACTCCAATGGCGGGTTCAGGCAATGGTTTGATTTCTTGCATATCAGGCAGACTATTGGCTTTGGGCATTGACCATATTTTATAGCCTATATGAATGTCGTTCATCATGTTTTTCCATTTCCCTTGTGCTATGGAATCATTATAACAGGTACTCCATTTTTTGTCCTCTTCAAAAAGAGCCCGGGCACGCTGGTAGTAGTCGTTAGCAGTCATTCTTCCTTGTTTTCGATAAAGGTTATTCTTATCTGCTGCAAGATAAATTTCTGCGACACCGGCCGAAGCCTTTACCGGATATAAAACTAACTGATAGTAGGCATCCTGAGCTCCGGCGGGTATTTTTGACTGAAGTGCTTCTGCTTTGTCTGACAAATCTTTCCATAATTTTAGTACGCGGTCTGATTCGTGATGATTTACAATACTGAAAATGTTGGCAACCTGTGCTTCGGGTTTGCGCCAAAGGTTATACTTAGTATATTTTGATACGATATCGGCAATCTCTTCTGCATGCTCGTTTCCAAATATGCTGCTGGCCCAGTCAACTGTGTACTCCCGGGTTTTATCAGCCGGAATTGCATCAGGATTCCATGCGAAACGGAGTATAAAATCAATAGGAAGCTCTTTAGGTTTAAGGTCTCCTGCATTTACAATCCATATTTTATCTATCCCGGATTGATAGGCTAAATTAAATTGCTGCTGTAATTTCGGAATAGTGGTGGTATTGATCCAGCGGTCGTTCCAGGGGCCTCCGTTCATGTCGATATGGTAATACATTCCGGCTCCTCCTTTTCGATTCTTTTCTTTCTCGGGAAAAGTACGTCGTATGTATCCCCAATTGTTATCACAAAATAAAAGAGTTACATCGTCGGGTACTGTTAATCCGGCATCATAATAGCGCTGTACTTCTGTAAAAATGGCCCAAACCTGAGGATGATTCTCTGCGTTGTCGTCATATACTTTTTGAATAATTTCGCGCTGTCCCTTAATCACATTTTGAAGTGTCCTGATATTTTCTGCATCGTTACCTTCTCCCATTGCCACATCACCTTCACCGCGCATGCCAATGGTAATAAGATTATCAAAATTTTTATTGCGTTGCAGTCCTTCGTAAAAAAACTGATCAATGTTTTTTTTGTTCGTGGCATAATTCCATTCCCCAATTTCTTTTTTCCTTTCTGTATATTCTTTCTGGGAACGCATCATGGGTTCATGATGTGAAGTTCCCATTACAATTCCATATTCATCGGCCGTTACCGGATTAAGAGGATCGTCTTCATTAAAGGATTTTCCCCACATTGCCGGCCATAAATAATTGGCTTTTAAACGCAACAGCAATTCGAAAATAGTAGCATACATTTTCGAATTGATACCGCCGTAAGCACCTCTTGCCCATTGCCCGAATGAAGGTTCCTCATCATTGATAAAAAGACCACGGTATTTTACTTTTGGCGAATCCTGAATGTATCTGCCTTGTTTTACATAAAGTTCAGTTGTTTTTTTAATGGGAACATCAGCCCAGAAATACCAGGGAGAAACACCTATTTTTTCGGAAATATCATATATGCCGTAAATAGTTCCTCGTTTATCACTTCCTGCTACTATTAACTGGCCGTCTACTGTTTGAATTAAAAAGGATTCCCACTGCCCTTTTATGGAGGAAACATCTATTTTTTTTGCTGCAATTAATTTATCAATAGTCCTGCTTTTGCCTATAGTCCCGATCACAATAGCGTTTTTCCCCGGTGTTATATGCTCCAAAACCGGGGAAGCGCTGCCGGTAACTTTCCGAATATCATCACTCAAATCTTTTCCTGCACGAATCACGCCTTTCCAGTCATTGGGATCCATATAAATTGAAGCTGAAATACCATTCGCAGCGATCTCAAAAGCCTGTGCCTCCTTTTGATTTACGACATACTGCGGCGTTGTCTGCTGTTGCTTCTTTTTAACAGACTGCCCAAATGTAGGGGCTGCTAAAAATAACAGGAGCGATAACGCATGAAATTTCAACTTGAATCGAATCATGGTGCACTATTTTATTTATTAATAGAATTAATGCCAACGGTGGCCTTAGTTCTTAGCATTACACTTTAAAATCGAAAAGTGTTTTTTTTAAGCTTTCCTGGCATTACTTTTTTTATTCCGGCTGAGCATCATTTGCAGCTGTTGCATACAATCCCACCAAAGCTCCTGTAAAACCTCCTGCCACATTTGTTGAAAGAATATCTCCTGAGACACTTTCTCCTAAATTTTCAAAATCAACACCATTTACAGCATAACTAAACTGATAACTGTCTCCTGCAGCCTTTACTTGCAGACGCAGTGGTTTTTTAATTTCAATTTTAGCACTTGCAATAACTCTGGACTGTCCTTTTTCTGTTCTTTCCAACAGGATATAAGTATCCTTGCCTTTTTTTGTTACACCAAAAACATAATTAAAACGTTCATTTTGTAAACATACAATTCCGGCCAGATCCTTTTCAGATTCGGGTTTATAATCAATCGTAGCTGCAAAAGAAAAAGTATTGTGCTGTTGTCTGTAAAAAAGTGTAGAAGTTGGTTTAACTTCTTTAATATTTACTTCAAATGGCTTAATCTGCAGTCCTTTTTTAGTTAGTGAAATAAAGTTTTCACGAGGTCCTCTCAGCCCAATCCATCTGTAATCTAATTTATCAGAAGTAAAATTTTCGGTAAACGTAAAATTTCCATTTGGGAAAAATCCGTCTTTGCCTGTTTTGTTTTCGGTAACACCTTTTGGCATTTTAATTTTTGGTTCTAAAGGCACTAATCCGTTTTCAAATACCGGAAAAGTTCCTGACCAGTCTACCGGAAGCATAAAAGTTTCACGTCCAGTATTTACTCTGTCTTTATCATTCGGACGAATGCCAAGAAATACGCCGTAATATTTATTATCAGGTCCCTGAACTAAATCTGCATGCCCTGCCCAGTCTACTTTGTTTGCTCTGTCTTTCGGAAAATATCTTTGGGTCAGAATTGGGTTATTTGAGGAAGGCAGGTAAGGTCCTTTCGGGCTGTCGCTCACAAAAATAACTTCACTGTGATTTCCTCCTGTACCTCCTTCTGCACACATTAAATAATAGCGACCGTCTTTTTTATACAAATGAGGCGCTTCAATCCATATTGGTTTTTTAGAAAGGTCTACACCTCCGTCTACTATAATTTTATCGGTTCCCGGAATTACTTTATCATTTGCCAGATCGTATTCCCAAATTTTAATTACGCGATGGCCTTCATATAATTGCTTTCCTTTATCGGGAGCATCGTTATGAACGACATAACCTTTTCCGTTATCATCAAAGAATATGCAGGGATCAATTCCTTCAAACCCTAATTTTACGGGACTTCCCCATCCCTTCATGGGATCTTTTGTTTTTACTATGATATTGCCCAGACCTCCTGAAAATGCTGTTACAATCATATAGAAAGTATCATTATGAGGATTATAGGTTATCCCCGGCGCGTACACCCCGGCACTAATGCCTGTATCATGGGGATTAAATTCGGATACCTTATTTAATACACCTCCCAGGTCTGTCCAGTTTACCAAATCTTTGGAATGGAAAATAGGCACTCCGGGAAACATCGCAAATGAAGAACAAACCATAAAATAATCATCTCCTTTTCTGGTAATAGCAGGATCGGGATAACATCCCTGTAAGATTGGCGTATAAAACTCATCCGGTTTTAATGGATAATTTTTATAAATCTTGTCATCTCCCTGATAAATAACATTAGAAAAAACTGGAGGTTTCCCCTTCTGTCCTTTGATAATCGTGTCTTTAACTGCAACTCCTTTAAAAGAAAAGAGAAACGTTATGGCTAATAAGAGAACTAATTGTCGCTGTTTCATTTTGTATTTTTTCTTGTTTTTTTAGCACCTGACAGAGGTGCCTTATTTAAAATATTGAAATTAAAGATAGAAACATTTTTTGAACGCTGATGACGCGGATTAAACGGATTTCTTATTTTATTTTATACAGATTTACCAGATTTTAACTAAAAAAATCCACGCTAATCAGCTTAAATCCGGGTCATTCGTGTTCTATTTCCAAATTGGATTCACAATTTAAAAGCCGAGGAAATTATCCCTCGGCTAAGCTTCAACTAACTTATAAATTTGTTTATTTTCAAAATATTTATTAATTGTATCCCGGATTTTGGTAAGCTTTTTTATCTGCATCAGACATTTCCATACCATCTATTTGCCCTTGCGGAATAGGACGCAGATAATGATAAGGCTGTATTGTTCTTGTTACAACTGCAGGTGTATGCTGTCCGTAATTTGATCCGCCGATTGTATATTTTCCGGCAAGTTCATTCCATTTTTGAGTTCGTACCAAATCATACCAGCGATATCCTTCACCGTAGTATTCGCGGGAACGTTCAGCCAAAATATAATTAATATCAATTACGGCGGGAGTTTCACTTATTAACAAAGCACTATTGTCTGCATTTTTGGCCACCTTACCATTATTATCCCAACGCCATTTTCCGGCACGGGCACGAATTACATTGATAAGGCTTCTGGCACTCATGGTACCTGTTGCTCCTTTTACCGCCGCTTCTGCAGCAACAAAATAAAGTTCTGAGAATTTAGCCACCGGATAAGGTCTTGTACTTCCGGCATTTGGCTGTCCTAGTCCTCCGGCATTATCGGTACGGTATGGTCCTAATTTCCATAAACCCGGATATACGATTCTGCTTATTCCCAGTGGAGAAATTACATAATCAGATCTGCCTGGCAGAACTCCGGCACCAACACCGTTATCGCCTGCCCCGGCAGGATATGTAATGGGTGTAGCCGGTTCATCATTAAGAAAAGTCACAATAGCATCACCCGGTTTTACCGGTAATCCGTTAGCATTATATAATGTTGCTACATCGGTTAATCCTGTTCCAAGCAAATTCCAGTTGCCACGATAAACAGTTGCAAATGTTCCGTCATATCTTGAATCGTTTGTTTTATCTGCAAAAGTTTTTGTAAAGACTTCAATAGGCGGCACCATCCTTACCCATGGACGTCCTAAGAATTGATCAGCCGCGCGCTGTACTGTAGAAACTGAAGCTCCGGAAGCATTTTTACTTCTTATAGCAGTATAATTCCATGTTCCCATCCAGCCTGCAAAATTATCCGGTGAACCTCCGCTGCCATAGGTAAGACTTGCTCCGTTATAATATTCGCTGGCTTCTGTATGGTCTGCATAAAGCATTAATTCTTTGTTACGGTCATTAGATCCTAAGTTTACATCATAATAATAAGGCAATAATGCATAAGATCCCGGATTATTAATTCCCTCCAAAGCTATATTATAAGCCTCCTGAAAATACCATTGCGCGTTGTGCCCGTCAGGATCTGTTCTTGGTGTATCCGGATAAGTAGGAATATTGTTAGGATTTTCTAACCACCATGCATATGTTAAATAAGCTTTTGCTAACATTAAACGAGCTAAAGTTTTAGTTGCCGTACCTGTTAATCTTGGCGCATCAGGCAATTCTTTTACTGCTGCTACTAAATCAGGAAAAATAGCTTTGGTATATACTTCTGTTACGGTATTTCGTTTTGAAGATCTTGACGGTTTACTATTAAATTTTAGTTCGCCTGTTCCTAAATCTAAGGGAACGCCTCCAAAATTCTGTACTAATAAAAAATAATCAAAAGCCCTGAAAAATTTAGATTCGGCAATTAAGCTGCTTGATACACCTACTGCTGCACCATTTTCAATAATTCCGCTTGCCGTATTAATATCATTATAAGAATTATTCCATACGACATCGGCTCTGCTCGAAGTGGCATTTATAATCCCAACTCCTGATAAGTCATGATCTTTGAAATTTCCGTCGGCTTGCTGTCCGTAAGTAGCTTCATCTGTACCGGTCTGAACGGAATTGTAATAATAAGCCTGCCCGTATATCCAGCGCAAATGTGCATAATGCGAGGTTAATCCCTGTAGCACTCCCTGTTCTGTTTTAAAATAACCAGGTTCATAAAAATCATGTGGTTTTTCTTCTAAAATATCAGAGCAGCCCGCAAAGGAGAACAAAGCTACTGATCCTATAATTAAGTTTTTAAAAATATATCGTTTCATGGTTCTTCTTGATTAAAATGTTAAATTAAGTCCGAATAAAAAATTTCTGGTCGAAGGTGTATTGGTTCCAATAACCAAAAACCTGCGCTGGTAAGTACCTGTTACGGCCTGATTTTCATCTCCAAAAGAATTTGTTTCAGGATCCATTCCTGATTTTCTGTTGTAAGGAGAGAAAAGTACAAACGGATTTTGCGCTGTAAAATAAAGTCTCAGCTTCTGAATACCAAAACTTCTCATAAATTCCTGATCTAAAGTATATCCAAGAGTTAATGCTCTGATTTTTACGTATGACGCATCAAAATAGCCCATAGTAGAAATGTATTTTGGATTATCACCACTTCTAATTCCTCTTGGATTAGGGAATTCAGCATCTCTGTTATCCGGTGTCCAGTAATCTACATCAACATTACTTCTTCTGCCATTTAAAAGATTCAAGTAACTGTTACCTCCATAAAGTGTGCTGATTAAAACACCGCCGCTTTTGAATGCTCCAACTGCAGAAAAATCAAAACCTTTATACGTTAAATTGGTATTAAAACCACCCTGAAAATCCGGGTCTGTTTCGATTATTTGTCTGTCACTTGCATTAATGGCACGTGTTGGTGTTCCATCCGGATTAAAACCTCCCGTATATTTAACTTTGATAGATCCTACCACTGTTCCTTGTTGGTTGATACCAGTAGGTCCGGGTTCTAATGTAGACATATAGGGATCGCCTTCCTGCCAGATGCCAACTTTTTCGTAATCATAAATAGAATTGATATTATAACCTACAAACCATGAGTTAGCCTCATCTCTTTGTGCTCCCGAAGCAAGTTTTACTAACTTATTTTGATTGGCATATAAATTGAACCCAACGGTCCAGCTCAACCCTTTTGGATTATCAAGGATAACTCCGTTTAAAGCTATTTCGAAACCTTTATTTTCAGTTTCACCAACATTACCAACATAACTGCTAACTCCTGATGTTGCCGGAAGATTTACTCTTTGCAGCAAATCTTTTGTATTTGTTTTGTAATATTCGATTGTTCCTGACAAACGATTGTTAAGGAATGCAAAATCTAATCCGTAATTCCATGTTGTAGAATATTCCCATCCTAAATCCGGATTAGGCAATGTTGTAACATATACACCTGTAGAATTCGTATTTCCAAAATTATAAGGTCTTGTACTTAACGCTCCCAAAGTTTGATACGGATCTACAGCCTGATTAGAAGTTTCTCCGTAACCTGCACGTGCTTTAAATAAATTAACCCATGAAAGTTTTTTCATGAAAGATTCATTTGAAATTGTCCATCCTGCAGAAACTGCCGGATAAGTTACCCATTTATTTCCTTTGGACAATCGTGATGAACCATCTGAACGAATTGTTCCCGAAATAAAATATTTATTATCGTAAGAATACATCGCTCTGGCCATATAGGAGCTTAATCCCCATTGTGTGTAATCCTGATTGGCAGGATTTATAACTGCTTCTTCTTCACTCTGACCTAAGTTGTAAAATTGAAATGCATCCGAAGTAATTCCGTTTCTTGATATTTGTGAAGTATTACCTGTAAACTGCTCATTTGAATATAATCCAACAAAATTTACGGTATGTTTTTCTGCAAAAGTTTTATCGTATGTGATAAGGTTTTCAATAAGCCATTGCGTTGATAATGTGTTGGTGATAGAGGCATTAGAAATGGTAGTAGGATTTACATCAAATACTCCCTGCCCTTCATAATAACCACTATTGGACAAACGTAAATTTAAACCGGTATTCATACGGTATTTCAAACCTTCTACTCCCGGTATTTTCACCTCGGCAAAAATATTATTATAAGAACTGAAAGCTCTGGTTTGATTCACATACGATTCTCCTAAATTATCAATGGATTCTCTGGTGTAAACCCAGTTTTCATCTGCTCCCATTCTAACTGTTCTTTTTAGAGATCCATCGGGATTGTAGGGATTGGCTAATGGAGAGGTTCCCAGAATAGTCCCGGTACCTATATTATCTCCATTAGTAACAGAATAGTTACTATTCGTATTAAATCCTATACGGAAAGCGCTGCCTATCTGCTGATCTAATCCGGCTCTAATACTGTAGCGCTCGTATTTTTGGCCAGGCAAAACAGACTCTTCTTTATAATAACCCAAGCCCGCATTATACGCTCCGCGCTCCGTACCTCCGGAAACACTTACATCATGACTAACCATTTCACCAGCGCCGTAAAGCGACTTCTGCCAGTCTGTATTGGTACCTCTTGCTTCATCAATACCATCTGTATATAAAGTGGTATAATCGCGAAGCGCCGCAAATTTTGCACCATTCATCATATCGTATTTACCAAAAACCTGCTTGATACCACTGAATCCATTATAATTAAACGTAGCTTTTTGATTTTTACGTCCTTTGTTACTTGTAATCAATATTACCCCGTTTGCACCACGCGAACCATAAATAGCTGTTGCTGATGCATCTTTTAAAACATCTACAGATTTTATATCTACAGGATTTATATCTCCTATAGAACCTGCAAACGGAACTCCGTCCAAAACAATTAAAGGATCATTACTTCCCGTTAAAGATCTGGTACCGCGTATACGAATCTGCATGGCAGCTCCAGGTTTTGTCGAAGTCTGAGTTAAATCTACACCTGCAAGTCTTCCTTGTAATGCCTGGGTTACGTTGGCAGCGGGTACTTCATTCAATTCGCTTCCTCCAATAGATGCTACGGATCCGGTTACGGCTTCTTTCCTTTGCGTTCCGTACCCAATAACAACTACTTCTTTTAATTGCGCTGAATCTTCTTCAAGACTTACATTAATTTGGGTTTGTCCATTTACTGTTACTTCTTTGTTTCTTAAACCTATAAAGCTAAAAACAAGAATACCGTTAGAAGGCACATTGATCGTATAAGTACCGTCGAAACCGGTGCTTACTCCATTTTTTGTTCCTTTTAAATTCACATTAGCACCGGGAATAGGACCATTGGCATCTGATACGGTTCCGGTAACTTTTGTCTGCGCACCCGAGTGGAGCGATAGCGCAAACATTAAGATCAAAAAATAAAAGCATTTTTGATGCTTCAATTTACTTGTAACAAAAAAGTTATTCATAAAAATTGATGTTAGATAGTTAAAATTAGATTTTGGTTTAGTTAATAAGTGTATTTATTACAAATATAAAAAAAAACAATTTATACACAATCGGTTGTTTGTTATTTTTTTTTGAGAATCGATAAAAAAAAGCACTATAAAAAACATAGTAAATAATTATTAAGACAAAATATTAAGCAATATTCATTTTACCAATTGGTTTTAATTCTAATTTTAATAATATTATGGCATTCTCCATCTTTCACTAAAAAAAACATAAAAGAAAAAAGGCCTCTCCAATAATGAAACTAGAGGGCCATAAACATCTTTTTTAAAGTAAAAATAGTGTTAAAATCAAAAATACAAACAGGGAATAAAGGATAGACAGGCCAATTACCTATTGTTCCGCTACATTTTTAATAAAGAGAGATCAAAATAGAACAACAGGCAATCGGTTGTTGCTAAAAAGAAAAAACTCCCTTCCAATTAAATTGAAAAGGAGTTTTGGCAGTGGTATAAATTTACTAAAAACAGCAAACTTTGATTCGTTAAAGTAGATGAAAAAAATTATAAATTCATTTTTTTTGCATCTTCAATAAATTGGTTAAGTCCTATATCCGTTAACGGATGTTTTAATAATCCTTTAATAGCAGAGAGCGGGCCTGTCATGACATCTGAACCTATTTTTGCACAGTTAACAATATGCATGGTATGCCTGATCGACGCCGAAAGAATCTGGGTTTTATAGTCATAGTTATCATAAATTTCCCTGATCTCCTCAATTAAATGCATTCCGTCTGTTGAGACATCATCGAGTCTTCCTAAAAACGGAGAAACATAAGTAGCACCTGCCTTGGCTGCCAATAATGCCTGTCCGGCAGAAAATACCAGAGTCACATTGGTTTTGATCCCTTTTGATGAAAAATATTTACACGCTTTTACGCCATCGGCAATCATCGGTAATTTAACCACTATCTGCGGATGCAGCTTGGCGAGTTCTTCTCCTTCTCTTACCATTCCTTCAAAATCTGTTGAAATAACTTCTGCAGAAACATCACCATCTACGATATTGCAGATATCCAGATAATGTTTCAATATACTTTCTTTTCCTGTAATCCCTTCCTTTGCCATCAAAGAAGGATTTGTTGTCACACCGTCTAAAACGCCAAGCGCCTGTGCTTCTTTAATATCGTTTAAATTGGCCGTATCTATAAAAAATTTCATTTTCTTTTGTTTAAGTTTGAGATCAACAATTCACTTTTTTTTGAAAGTTAATCTTTATTATGATGAATCAAATCCACTATTTTTTAGTGAAAGAAAATGTGTATTCCGATTTGTTTTAATCTTCAAAAAACATATGATAAAAAATAACCCACATCAAGAATTTTACCAAACAGACATTCTTTTTAGTTGCGTAATCACAAAAAACAGTAACTAACCATAAAACTATTTATTGAATCACTTACCATAAAAAAGTCATAACCGTAACACACATTCTCTTCATTTCACCAGGAAAAATCATCAAATTCCATGAAAATTGCTTTGCACGACTTTAACGTTCTAAAGCCATCAAACATAAGAATCTGTTTTTTCTTTCCCATTTCGTTTTCACTATTAAACTATAGCTTCAAAATAGTGACGTCTTTTAATAATTAAATGTACTGGTTGATAATATTTTCAAATAATTCCTGCTTACCGCTCTGAAGTGTTAGTTCACCATTTTGGTTTGCGATGTCATATAAATCTTTCAGGTTTAATTTTCCGTCAGCGAAATCTTTACCCTTTCCGGAATCAAAAGAACTGTATCTTTCTTTTCTTAGTTTTTCATATGGAGAAGAAGTAATAATTTTGTCAGCTGTCAATAATGCTCTTGCAAAAGTATCAGCACCACCAATATGAGCCAGGAAAACATCTTCCGGATCAGTTGAATTTCTCCTGATTTTAGCATCAAAATTCACACCTCCGCCTTGTAATCCTCCTGCTTTTAAAAACACAAGCATGGCTTCTGTAGTCTCCTGAATGTTATTTGGAAACTGGTCTGTATCCCAGCCATTTTGATAATCTCCTCTGTTGGCATCAATACTTCCTAACATTCCTGCTTTTGCAGCTACTTCTAATTCGTGCTGAAAAGTATGCTGGGCCAGAGTAGCATGGTTTACTTCAATATTAATTTTAAAATCTTTATCTAAACCGTATTCACGCAAAAATCCGATTGCTGTTGCCGAATCAAAATCGTACTGGTGTTTTGAAGGCTCCATTGGTTTTGGTTCAATAAAGAAAGTTCCTTTAAACCCCTGCGCTCTTGCATAATCTCTGGACATGGTTAAAAATTGCGCCATATGATCCAGTTCTCGTCCCATATCTGTATTCAGCAGAGACATGTACCCTTCTCTTCCTCCCCAGAAAACATAATTTTCACCCTCTAATGCAATAGTTGCATCCAAAGCCAGTTTTACCTGGCCTCCGGCTCTTGCCACCACATTAAAGTCCGGATTTGTTGCCGCTCCGTTCATAAATCTCGGATTAGAAAAACAGTTTGAAGTTCCCCAAAGCAATTTAATTCCCGATTCTGCTTTTTTCTGTTTCAGATATTCCGTAATGGTCGCCAGACGCTTTTCAGATTCAGCAAAAGTGGGGCCTTCGGCAATTAAATCATAATCGTGAAAACAGAAATAATCAAATCCCATTTTACTGATAAATTCGAAAGCAGCATCGGCTTTGTCTTTCGCCGCCTGAATAGGATCCGGTGACTGATCCCAGGCAAATTTTTGAGTTCCCGGTCCAAACGGATCACTTCCCTGTCCGCAGAAAGTATGCCAATAGGCAATTGCAAATCTAAAGTGCTCACGCATTGTTTTTCCGGCTACAATCTGATCCGGATTATAGTATTTAAACGCTAACGGATTGTCTGACTCTTTGCCCTCAAATTTAATTTGGCCAATCCCTTTATAGTATTCTTTATTTCCTAAAACTATCATTTCTTTATTTTTTATATGTTAATATTATTTCTAATTCCTGTTTCCATTTTTGATATGCCTCTTCATAAGGTGCTGCATTTTTTAGCGGTAAAAAGGTCATTACGTGATCGTTGGTTGTAATACTTGAACCAAATTTATTATAATCTCCGTCTTTTAAGCCAACTGCCCTTGCGGCACCAACTGCTCCTGTTGTATTGTAAATTTCGATTTCGTGCCCAATCAAAGTGGCAACCGTATTGGAAAAAATCTCAGAACGGAATAAATTATCATTTCCCGCCCTAATGACATTTATTGTAGCCTTATCCTCCTTTAAACATTCCATCCCGTACACAAAAGAAAAAGCAATTCCTTCCAGGGATGCCCGGAACAAATGTGCGCTGTTGTGAATATTTAAATTCAGATTTAAAAAATGTGTCCCTATGTTTTTATTGTTGAACATACGCTCGGCACCATTTCCAAAAGGAATTACCACAACACCTTCTGATCCTACCGCTATTTTTGAAGCTTTACGGTTCATGGTTTCATACGTTTCTGTTCCCATGTTATTTCGAAGCCAGCGATACTGAATTCCTGCTCCGTTGATATTTAACAATTTACCGATTCGGGGCGTATCTAATTCGTAATTAACATGTACAAAATTGTTTACTCTGTTTGTTTTATTCCCCGAAGACATTTCGCTTACCGCATAAAAAACGCCAGAGGTTCCTCCTGTTGCTGCTACTTCGCCCGGATTCAGTACGTTTAAAGCCAAAGCATTATTAGGCTGATCTCCTGCACGGTAAACAACCGGAATGCCAACAGGAAGACCGGATTCCTTTGAGGCTTTTTCGTTTACGATTCCCTGATTGGTAAAGTTCTCTACTATTTTTGGTGTCAAAGACTGATCAATTCCGTAATAGTCCAAAAGCCAGTTTGCTACCTTGTTTTCTTTATAATCCCAAAGCATTCCTTCAGACAGCCCATTTTTAGTTGTTGTGACTTCTCCTGTCAGTTTATAGGCGATATAATCTCCCGGAAGCATATATTTATAAATCTTATTGTAAATTTCAGGCTCGTTTTCTTTCACCCACTTAAGTTTTGAAGCGGTGAAGTTTCCCGGAGAATTCAATAAATGCTCTGAACATTTTTCGTGGCCGATTTCGTCGAAAGCTTTATTCCCAATTTCTACAGCACGGCTGTCACACCAGATAATGGAATTACGAAGCGGCTCACCATTTTTATCAATAATAACCAAACCGTGCATCTGATACGATATACCCACTCCCTGAATTTTTGAAGCCTCAATATTGGCTTCGCGAATGGCTCTTTTGGTAGCCGTACAGATGTGCTGCCACCAAATCCCGGGATCCTGCTCTGCCCAATCCGGGTGCAGCGACATGATTTCCATTTCATTCTGAGGCTCATTCAAAACAATTATTTTTTTGCCTGTTTCGGCTTCTACCACCGCTATCTTAACAGACGAACTTCCGATGTCATATCCTATATAATACATAACGCTATAATGATTCTCTTTAAATTAAATTTGTCGGCACTACTACCCGGAATCTTCGTAATAGGTAATAAATGCCCCTGCTTTGGTTCCTGATACTGAAAAATCAGTTAAAAAACTGAAGTCCTTATCCAGGTACTTTTTTTAATTGGTGTTTTATTGTAAGACAAAAACCAATATTTTCTCCGTACTTTAAATCTCTTTTTTGCTTACTGTTTGCTGCAATGGTATTATTTACTCCATAAAAAGTGATTTACCATAAAAATTGAAATCGAGTGTTTTCTGAGCCAGCATTTCGTTGTTTTTTAAATTTACACTGTAAAACCGTGCTGCCCTGTGCGAGACATCCGCTTCTTTTTCATTGGAATCATTTACCAGATCCATCTGAAATAATTTTCTTCTGAAATTAGATTTGTTTATTTCGATTTCTAAAATTTCTTCGTAAAGATGTATCACCTGTAACAATGTGAACTTTTCGGGCAATAAATTAAATCCAATTGCGCTGCTGCACATACTCTTTCGCAATTCTTTGACACTGTAATCTAAAATAATTTTATGTCTCTCGTTTAAACCTGTAATTTCATGAAGGCCGATCCATTTTACATCCTCGTTTAAGGTTTTGTTTACTGCGCTCCCTCTTTTTACCAATGCATAATATCCAATTGCAATATCTTCCTGTGATGAAGATCGGGATGAATAGCCGAAAGCTTTTAGCTGTGCTAAAAAAAACTGATCAAAGCCAATATATTTCTTTATAATATTTTGGGCTGTACCTGACATTGTTTCCCCTTTTTTAATATAATCATGAGCCAGTCCCCAGCTTACATTTTCCTGGTGCTCCTTTTGTTTCACCAGTAAAACTTTAAGACTATCCTCTTCAAAATTGAAAATAACACAATCAACTTCTATTCGATTTCCACTATATTGTCCGGCGATTTTTCTAACTTTTTCATCTCCTTTTTTCATAGAAAATAAAATTTAAACCTATTACTTTTCGTCAACTTTACTCTGCTGATCTTCTGATACCGTAAGGATCTATTGTAAGAATTGAACCATCTTCGTCATATGCTATTTTTGTCATTTTCATACTTCGCAAATGTGTTATCCCTTTTGACAAACTCGAATCATGATAAAATAAATACCAGTCCTCCTCTACCTTGCAAATCGAATGATGTGAGGTCCAGCCCACTACAGGGTTTAAAATTCGGCCCTGATAGGTAAAAGGCCCGTAGGGGTTATCGCCAATAGCATAACAAATAAAATGCGTGTCACCCGTAGAATAGGAGAAATAGTATTTTCCGTTGTATTTATGTACCCAGGAAGCCTCAAAAAAACGTCTGTCATTATCTCCTGCCAGCAGAACTTCTCCTTTTTCATCCAGAATTTTGATCTCCTTTGGCTCTTCGGCAAATTCGATCATATCATTACTAAGTAAAGCCACTAGAGGACCTAAAGCAGGTTCATTTTCAGCAGGTTCTTCATAATCCTGACTATAATTATTGTTTCGGTATTTTTGAAGCTGTCCGCCCCAAATGCCGCCAAAATAAATATAATGCTTTCCATCCGTGTCTTCAAAAACAGCCGGATCAATACTATAACTTCCTTTAATAGCTTCAGGCTGTGGTAAAAAAGGACCAACAGGAGAGTCGCTTATGGCAACTCCAATTTGAAAAATTCCATTTGAACGTTTGGCCGGAAAATACAAATAATATTTTCCGTTTTTACAAGCTGCATCAGGAGCCCACATTTGTTTTTCTGCCCACGCCACATCATTAACATGTAACGCCACACCATTATCTACAGTTTCAGAATTAATGTCTTCCATTGAAAACACATGGTAATCTTCCATCCCAAAATGATCTCCGTTATCGTTAAAAGGAATACCGGCATCAATATCGTGAGAGGGATAAATATAAATCTTACCATTGAATACATGTGCCGACGGATCTGCAGTGTAAATATGGGAAACCAAAGGCTGGGAAATCGCTTCTTTATTAATTTGATCGAAATTAATTTCTTCAATACTATCTTCAGGCATAGTGGTATTTTTGTTTTATATAAAATAATTAAGTTCTTCTGCTTTTTAAATCAGTCTCTATTTGTACTTCTGTTTTTTTATCAATTTTGTAGAAAAATAATAGCGCAACACCCGTTAAAAAAGGTATCGCAGGAAAAATACTGACCAGTAATTTGATTCCGTTTATCGCAAAATCTGTTTGGCTCAGAGCATTTGGCACATATTGGAAATACCCCAGGAACAAAGTTGTCAGTGAACCTCCAATACTAAGACCTGCTTTTAATCCTACCATCATTGCCGAAAAGATAATAGCTGTAGCACGGCGGTTATTGAGCCATTCTGAGTAATCGGCAACATCAGCAATCATTGCCCACAAAAGCGGAATTGTAATTCCATAGAAAAATCCATGCAAAATCTGTGAGAAAAACATAAAGCCGATAGCAGTAGGCGGAAAGAAATAAAAGGCGATAATAAATAAGGTCGAAATAAATAAAAACAAACCGAATATATTTCTCTTTCCGTATTTATCAGCCAAAGTTTTAGACAAAGTAATTCCCACGATCATAAAGATAATTCCGCCCGCATTAAATAATCCAAAACCTGCAGAAACGGGATCATTCCCAAAATGATTCAATCCTATTTTTGACAACACATCTAAAATTGGCTGTATAAAAAGTGCCAGCTGTTCTTTATTGACATAGTTCTCAAAATAATATACGTAAGACCCTCCTTTCATTGCCAGAGTAATGAATACCAGCATTGTAAGACTTAGCATAATTACCCAGGGTTTGTTTTTCATCAAATCACTTAAATCTTCACGAACACTGGATTTTTGTTCCGGTTTTGGAATAATACGCTCTTTTGTCGTTAAAAAAGTAATAAGCAGCATGATGGTACCAATAATAGCCAAAACGGTCATTACTTTTTCGATACCTACAGCTTTGTCTCCGTTTCCGGCACTTTTAATAATCCCAAGCATAAAAACCTGAACAAAGAACTGGGCAAACATAACGGCAACAAAACGATACGACGACAAACTGTTTCTTTCTTTCATATCGCCTGTAATTACACCGCTCAAGGCAGAATACGGCAAATTATTACTGGCATAAAACAGCAGTAATAAAGTGTAGGTTACAACGGCATAAATTACTTTTCCATGATACGAAAAATCAGGCGTTGTAAAAGCCAATAATGCAATGACGCCCAACGGTATAGCGGTTATTAAAATCCAGGGCCTGAATTTACCCCATCTTGTAATGGTCCTGTCTGCCAGTACGCCTATTATAGGATTAAAAACAAAAGCTGCCACTAATCCCACGACAAGCATAATGATGGACGAATCGGTAGGAGACAATCCATAAATATCAGTATAAAAATACGCCAGGTAAGTCATCAAAGTCTGGAAAACCAAATTTGCTGCAAGATCCCCTAAGCTATAGCCGATTTTTTCTTTAATGGATAATTTTTGTGAAATGTAATTCATTGGTAATGTGGTTAATTTGGTATGAAATCAAATTTTATCTTTCTAAGATTTCAAATAGTTTATTGGTATTTTAAAATACGTAATTTATAAAACAATCGGTTGTGTAAATTTATGTAAAAAAACAGAATCAGCAACTTCATCTTTAACTATTTCGTTAAAACAAACAAAATGCACATTCGGTTGCGTACTTTTCAAAAAAAAAGTTTTTTGGGAGAAATTTTTACTGTTTTGTTTCTTTTAACTCCATTACACTGTTGTAGGCTTTTTTAGGTTTTAAGTTTTTATCAAATAATAATGGGTAATTTGTCCTTCCTTTTATAGGCCAGTCGTTTAACCACGACTGTCCGTCATGAACTCCCCAAAATGTTACACGGCTGATTTTATCTTTATGCTTTAAAAATAATTTAAAAATCGAAGCATAACGCTCAGCCAGTTTAACCTGTACAGAATCCGGAAGTGTTTGAGGATAAGGATTCATCTTAGCATTGGATTCAAAATTCTGATTTACATCAGCGCCGTTTAAATCCTTTGGATTTGGCAATACAGAAATATCAAGTTCGGTAAAAGCAACTTTAATACCAAGGGCAGAATAAGCTAAAATACTTTTCTCAATTTCTTCCAATGAAGGATGCTGCAATTTCCAATGCGCCTGAATTCCAACGCCGTCAATTTTTCCTCCGCCTGCTTTTATTTTTTTGATTAAATTAATATTTCCTTCTCTTTTGGCCGGTTCTTCATTATTATAATCATTGTAATATAAATCTACTTTCGGATCGGCAGCAGCCGCAAATTTGAAAGCATCAACAAGATATCTTTCCCCAAGCGTATTTAAAAAAATCGATTTTCTTAAACTCCCGTCTTCGTTCAGAGCTTCATTGACCACATCCCAGGAATCAACCCTGCCTTTATATTTCGTAACAATTGTCGTAATATGATCTTTCATGAAAGCCTTCATTTCCGTACTGTCCTTAATTTTTTGCATCCATGGTGCCAGCTGACTGTGCCAGATTAAGGTGTGACCGTGAATAAACATTTTATTTTTCTCTCCATACGCTATAAATTTATCACTCAGGGTAAAGTCATATTGGTCTTTAAAAGGATGTATAAACATCGATTTCATGATATTCTCAGCTGTTATGGCATTAAACTCTTTTTTGATTAATGAATCAACCGCGGGATTTTTTTCTTCAATCTGATCTGCACTGAGGGCCGTTCCGATATAAAAATCATTTTTATAGCGGTCACTTAAAGAAGCCGTATTTTTTTCTTTTTCTTTTTTTGCATTACAGCCGCTTAAAATGATAAGAGACAAGAGCAGTAAAGAGTAATTAAATAATCTCATTTTTCCTGGTTTAAGGTTAGTAGTTAATTTTAGTATTTCAATTATAACGGGTACAAAAGAAAATTAAATTGTAAAGTCTTTAATCTTTATTAGCTGTGTTTACAATAATTCATTCAGTTTATAAGCGATTCCCATTTCCAATCCCCGTAGTTCGGCAAGCCCTTTTAATCTTCCTGTCAAAGAATATCCCGGATATGTTTCTTTTTCTTCATCAACCGCATGCAGAAAACCGTGATCCGGACGCATTGGCAAACTTACTTTTGTGGAATTCATTAGCAGAAGAATTTTTTCAACAATACTTTCCATTTTCGTATCGCCTTTCAGATGTTCTGATTCCCTGAAAACAGTTTCGCTTTCACGGAAGGTATTTCGAAGATGCAAAAAGTGAATTCTGTCACCACAATCATCAATAATTCTTTCCAGATTATTTTTCGGATGCGCTCCCAATGAACCAGTACAATAACACAGTCCATTAGAATTTAAGGGAACAGCAAGCAAAATGGCTCTGATATCTTCTTCGGAAGAAACAATTCGGGGCAGGCCTAAAACCGAAAATGGCGGGTCATCCGGATGTATGGCCAATTTAGCATCACACGCAGCAGCCACCGGAGCTACTTCTGATAAAAAATAAATCAGGTTTTCCCTTAATTTTTCATTGGTAATATGCGTGTAATTATCTAATAGCGAAAGAATTTGTTCCGCTGTAAAATTAATTTTGCTGCCCGGTAATCCTAATAACACATTTTTAAAAAGTAATGCTTTTTCTTCTTCCGAAAGTGTACTTCCAAATTGGAATGCTTTTTCTTTTTCTGTTTCAGAATAATCATCTTCTGAATGGGGTCTTTTTAATAAAAAAACATCAAAATAAGTAAAGGCTTCCTGATTATATAACAACGCTCTGCTCCCGTCTTCATTGATGAAATTGTGGTCTGTGCGAACCCAGTCCAAAATTGGCATAAAATTGTACGTGATAATTTTTATACCGCACTCTGACAGGTTTTTGACACTAATTTTATAGTTTTCAATGTATTGCAGGTAATTTCCGGTCGCGCGTTTTATTTCTTCGTGAACAGGCAGACTTTCTACAACTGTCCAGTTTAATCCGGCTTCGCTAATCATTTGCTGCCTTTCTTCAATGTCATCGATGGTCCACACCTCTCCAACCGGAATCTGATGCAGTGCCGTCACGATTCCCGTTGCTCCGGCTTGCCTTATATCTTTTAAAGTCACCTTATCCTGAGGACCAAACCAACGCATGGTTTGCTGCATTTTTATCATAATCTTATTCTTTAAGATTTTTAAAAACCAATACTGTTTCCTCCGTCAATGGGCAAAATAGTTCCGGTTGTATATTTTGATTCGTTCAGGGCAAAATAATAAACGGCATCTGCAATATCCGATGGTTCTCCCAAAACACCCATTGGCGTTCTCGAAAGTACTTTATTTTTTCTTTCGGGATCATTGTCCAGTGCTTTTGCAGACATTTTTGTTTTGATGAAACCCGGTGCTACACAATTTACCCGAATCCCAAAGGGCGCCAATTCCACGGCCATTGCACGTGTCATGGATTCAATTGCCCCCTTACTGGCAGAATAGGCAATTACTTTCGGAATTCCGTATTGTGAAGCCATAGAACTAATGTTGACAATACTTCCTCCTCCATTTTCTTTCATGTTTTTTACAACCTCTCTGCTCACTGCAAAAACACTAAGCAGGTTGGTGTGAATTATAGATAAAAAATCTTCATCGGTCACATCTGAAAATTCTTTTTTCAGATTGATTCCTGCATTGTTTACCAAAATATCAATTGGATTTTCCCTGGTCAGGTTTTCAATCATTTCTGCAATTCCATTAATATTATTAAGATCAAAAAGTACCGGAATTGCATTGGGTCCGACTTCTTTGCAGGCCTCTTCCGTTTTTTCTTTTGTTCTTCCGATTATATAGGTTCTGATCCCGTTATCGCAGAGTTTTTTTGCTGTTGCAAACCCAAGACCTGAATTCCCTCCGGTTACAATTGCCGTTTTTGTGTTCATAATTTTTTAATTTGAATATTAATTTCCCGGTGCAAAAGGAAATTTTAGTGATTTAAAATAGTCTAAGGACTCTTTTGGCGGCTCTACTCCGGCCGGCAATTCCTTACCCGAATATTGCTGAAAATAAAGCAGGCAGGCATCACGCCACCATTTTGCTTCTTTATACTGAATTTCCAATAACATTTGAACTTCCTTAAAACGATCAGCATCAACGTATTTTTGAGTTTTATTCCAGATGTTCTGCATTTCTTTTACCTGATTCACTCCCTCCTGATATTTCAGTGCCAGACCGTTCCAGAGTGTCTGACCGTTTTTTAATTTATAATCCCAGGAAACATGATGAAACCACAATAAATCGCTCTCCGGACAGGTTTCCATACTGTCAAAAATTTTCGCCACTTCGGGAGCATATTGTGCTGTAGCATTGGTTCCCGTTTTAGAACGGTCGAAACCTATTCCGTTTTTATCTGCTTTATGGTAATATACCGGATTCCATTCCGGCCTTGATAAATTAGAAACCCACGGACCGGGGCCATAATGATGACCGGTGTCCATAATATGATGTAAACCCAGAGGTGTCATATAATTGACAACTGCTTCTCTTGATTCAATCATCATCTTTTTAATTGGTTTTATGAAGTTTTCATCGTTAGAAAATGTACATCTCAGCCATTCATCAGCAATAGTTTCCGAGTCTAAATAAGGGTTCCATGCCAGTCTACCAAAACCATACCAATTGGCCTGCGCAAAAGGATGTCCGGTCCAGTTCAGATCATTTCCTATATTCGAAACACCGGCAATTCCGGTGAGTTTGGAAGAAGTTAAAGTACCATCAATTACTTTCGCAACCGTTGTACCTTTACCTTTCTGATAGGTTTCAGATTCTAAAACTTCCTGAAATAATTTGGGCAGAAAAACCAAATGCGTACTAAACCCCAGATATTCCTGTGTTATTTGAAATTCCATCATCAAAGGTGTTTTAGGCATTGCCCCGAAAATGGGATGAAAAGGTTCACGAGGCTGAAAATCGATCGGACCATTTTTTACCTGAACAATCACATTCTCTCTGAATTTTCCGTCGTAAGGCACAAATTCGGCGTATGCCTGTTTGGCTCGATCATTAGCATCATGTTCGGAATATACGAATGCCCGCCACATAATTACACCTCCAAAAGGCGCCACTGCATCGGCCAGCATATTGGCTCCGTCAACGTGGTCTCTTCCGTAATTTTGTGGCCCCGGCTGACCTTCGGAATTTGCTTTTACCAGAAATCCTCCAAAATCCGGAATTCTTTTATAAATTTCTTTTGCTTTATCCTGCCACCACTTTGCTACATCAGCATCTTTGGGATCTGCCGTTTTTAAACCACCAATTTCAATCGGTGCCGAAAAACGAGCTGTTAAATAAACCTTTATTCCATAAGGTCTGAATACATTAGCCAAAGCCTGCACTTTCTCTAAATATTGAGGTGTTAAGATTAGGGCATTTGCGTTTACATTGGTCAAAACTGTTCCGTTAATTCCGATTGATGCATTGGCACGCGCATAATCAATATAACGCTGATCGATAAAATCCGGTAGTTTTTGCCAGTTCCATAAGGAGAAGCCGGCATATCCGCGCTCTACCGTACGGTCTAAATTATCCCAGTGATTCAGTATTCTGATATTTGTTTTTGGTGCATCGGCGATATTTAGATTTTTAATAGCCTGATGAGTCTGAATCAATCTCAAAAAACTATAAACGCCATATAAAACCCCAATATCTTTTTTACCCGTAATCAAAATGTGCTTTTTATTTTTCACGGAAATTGATTTGATTATAAAACCTTCATTATTAATCAGATCAAAATTTCCAATTTCTTTCCGGATTTCGAAACTTAACGATTCTTTAGATCCAATAATAATAGTTCCTCCCGAAGTTATTGCCTTATTCTCAAATTTCTTTCCCAACATTTCCTCCAAACCTGATGCTAACTCTGCACCGGCAATTTTTACCGTCCCGGAATTTCCCAAAGAAACGATTCCCTGAATAGTGGAAAGATATGATGCCGCCAGGTCAGCGTTAGCAACCTTATTGTATTGCAGCCATAATTTATAATCTTTTTGAGCCGATACAGACCAGCAAACTGCGAAAAATAGTAAAACAGATCTGAAAAAAGTTTTTTTTATAGTTATCATTTTATTTGCTCTCTTTCAATTAAATCTTTAGCCACAAATCAAAAATTATATTTAAAACAATCTATTTAGCAAAAAAACTGCTAAAAAAATAGAGGATTAAAAAAAATAAACGAGTTGCAATCGGTTGTGCTAAAATACAAAAATATGACAATAAAAAAATAAAAATCGATTTTTTTAATTTTTTACCCTTTTTTCAGAAATTAAAATCAGCAGCTTCAGAATTAAAGAAGAGAATTATATAAAAAGAAAATAACCTGTTAATACAGACATATTAACAGGTTATAAGCAGGGAATAAATAATGTTTAAATCCTCTTCGAAGATTCCCGTACGAGGACTTGTGTATTTAAAAATGTAATTTCTTTAGCATCCTCTTCCTTAACCGATTTTAGATTTTTGATAATAAGTTCAGCTGCGGCTTTACCCATTTTCTCGGCAGGATGCGTTATAGTAGAAATATTAGGCTCAATGATTTCAGAGATTGGATCATTGTTAAATCCAATTACCGCAAACTCTTCAGGGATTTTAATCCCTCTTTTTTTAGCCGTCTGCACTGCACTTACGGCAAGAATATCCCCAGGAGCAAAAAGACCGTCAGGAGGAGGCTTTAAGTCAAATAACTGATTACAAGCCTTAACCCCATCCTCATATGTCATTTCTTTTAAATTTATAATCAGTTTATCTTCAATAGGAAGTTCATGCTCTAATAAAGCATCCATGTAGCCTCTTTTTCGCTCATTATAAAGTGTACCAAATTCTGATCCGGCTGTTAGATGTGCAATTCTTTTGCATCCTTGTTCTATAAGGTGCGTTGTTGCCTTGTAACCCGCCAGATAATTATTAATTACAACACGAAACGTATCATAATCTCTCGGTACCCTGTCAACAAATACGAGGGGAATATTGTTATTAGAAAATTGTTTAAAATGAGATGTATCCTTGGTTTCCATTGCAAGAGAGCAGATTACTCCGCTTACCCTGTTACTATACAAAGACTTAGCTAAATTTACTTCCATCTCGTAGGAGTCATGCGACTGCATAATGATAACTGAATATTCAGATTTTTGGGCCGTAATTTCAATACCACTTATTAAAGAAGACAAAAAGGGCTGCGTTATGGTTGGAATTAAAATACCAATAGTTTTTGATGTATTACCCCGCAAGCCTGCTGCCAGAGTGTTAGGAACAAATCCCATTTCTTTCGCTGTCTGCTTTACCTTTTTGATTGTCTTATCACTGATGGTATGATGATCTTTTAAAGCTCTTGAAATTGTTGATGTTGCAAGATTAAGCTTCTCGGCAATATCATATATCGTTACATGTCTGTGCTCTTCCATGAATTATAATACTATAATCAGTAAATGTAAGTATTTTAATGATATAACAATCCATTCGTTACACATTTAGCATATTACAAACATTATTCTGAATATTTAATTATTTTTTATAAGAAATTATCACTTTATCAAATATCTCACAAAACATAATTTTTTTATTTTAAAAAAAAGTTATTTCTTTACACAATCGGTTGTTTGAACACAAAAGTAAAATTTATATTACTCCATTTATAAATGCTAAAAAACCAAAGCTTATGAAATCACAAAAAACCAAATATATACTACTGTTATTTATCACCTGTTGCTGCTTCGGACAGGAAAAGCCCGGAAAGTTTTTATTTCAGGATCCGAATCTGACTTTTGAAGAACGGGTAAATGATCTGGTAGGCCGGTTGACACTTGAAGAAAAAGTAGCACAGATGCTCAATTCCTCCCCGGCAATCCCGCGGCTTGGAATAATAGCGTATGACTGGTGGAACGAAACATTACACGGCGTGGCACGAACTCCATATAAAACAACGGTTTATCCTCAGGCAATAGCCATGGCTGCAACATTTGATAAAAATTCTCTTTTTAAAATGGCCGACTATTCCGCTCTGGAAGGAAGAGCCATCTACAATAAAGCCCTGGAATCAAACCGGACCAACGAACGCTATATGGGACTTACGTACTGGACCCCTAATATAAATATCTTTCGCGATCCGCGCTGGGGACGTGGACAGGAAACGTATGGCGAAGATCCTTATCTGACCAGTATTTTGGGAGATTCCTTTGTCAGAGGCCTGCAGGGAGACGATCCCAAATACTTAAAAGCAGCAGCCTGTGCCAAGCACTACGCCGTACATAGCGGACCTGAATCTTTGCGTCATACTTTTGATGTTGACGTTACACCCTATGAATTATGGGATACCTATCTTCCCGCGTTTAAAAAGTTAGTGACCGGCTCAAAAGTCGCAGGAGTTATGTGTGCGTATAACGCCTTTAGAACACAGCCCTGTTGTGCCAGTGACATCCTGATGACAGATATCCTCCGTAACCAATGGAAATTTGATGGTTATGTGACCTCGGACTGCTGGGCAATTGACGACTTCTTTAAGAATCATAAAACCCATCCTGATGCAGAATCAGCTTCGGCTGATGCCGTTTTTCACGGTACCGATATCGATTGTGGTACAGATGCTTACAAAGCTTTGGTTCAGGCAGTAAAAAATGGAAAAATCACTGAGAAACAAATCGATATATCCGTTAAAAGGTTATTTATGATACGATTCAGGCTGGGAATGTTTGATCCTGTCACGATGGTTAAATATGCACAGACGCCGTCTTCTGTTCTGGAGAGTACCGAGCATGCTGAACATGCCTTAAAAATGGCCAGAGAATCAATGGTTTTGCTAAAAAATGAAAAAAACACACTACCGCTGAGTAAAAAGTTAAAAAAGATCGTCGTTCTTGGTCCTAATGCAGACAATTCTATTTCAATACTGGGAAATTACAACGGAACGCCAACTAAATTAACAACTGTTTTAAATGGCATCAAAGAAAAAGTGGGCAGCATTACTGAAGTGGTTTATGAACAAGCAACAGGCTTTACCAATGATACTTTATTAATATATCAGAATTTTAAAAATCACTATTCTTACGAAGGAAAACAGGGTTTTAAAGCAGAATATTACGACAACACCGATTTGTCGGGAAATCCGGCAGCAATACGGACTGAATCAGAGATAAACAACTTCTGGCAGGAAGGCCAAGCTGTTATTAAAAACATTAAAGCAAACCATTTTTCGGCACGCTACAGTACTAATTTTAAGGCAGACAAGGATGGCTCTGTTACATTTGAAGTAAGCGCTGATGACGGCTATCGTTTTTTAATCGATGGAAAAGAAGTGATTGACGCATGGAAAAAAAACAGATGGGGAGAAAAAACATTTAATTTAAATACCAAAAAGAATACCGTTTACAAGTTAGTTTTGGAATACTGGCAGGGAGAGGGAAAAGCAAACGTAGCATTACATACCGGAAATTTTGAGAAAACTGATTTTGCAAAATTAGTAGCCCGAAATAAAGATGCCGATGCCTTTATTTATGTGGGCGGAATATCCCCTCAGCTTGAAGGCGAAGAAATGCCGGTTAACTTTCCCGGCTTCGCAGGCGGCGACCGTACCTCTATCCTGCTTCCGGAAGCACAGACCAGACTGATGAAAGTACTAAAAACTTCCGGAAAACCAGTGATTTTTGTCATGATGACCGGCAGTGCAATTGCCATTCCGTGGGAAGCAGAAAATATTCCCGCAGTATTAAATGCCTGGTATGGAGGTCAGGCGGCAGGAACGGCAGTCGCTGATATTCTTTTTGGGGATTACAATCCTTCCGGAAGACTGCCCGTAACTTTTTATGCCAGCGATTCAGATTTATCTCCTTTTGTTGATTACAGTATGAACAATAAAACGTACCGTTACTTTAAGGGTACTCCTCTTTTTGGTTTCGGATATGGTCTTAGCTATACTTCCTTTAAATATGATGCGCTAAACATTTCTTCTAAAATAAAAAAGGGTGAAACTGTTTCTGTCTCTGTAAGCATAACCAATACCGGTAAAACTGAGGGGGATGAAGTTGCCCAGCTGTATGTAATCAATCAGGATTCATCTGTAAAAGCACCGCTGAAAAGTCTGAAAGGATTTGAAAGGCTTCATTTAAAACCGGGCGAAAGTAAAACAATTTCCTTTAATCTTTCCCCTGAAGACCTGTCTTATGTTACCGCCGAAGGCAGCCTAAAGCAATATGAAGGAAAAGTTAAACTTGCAGTTGGAGGTGGTCAGCCGGATGAAAAAAACCAAATAAAAAACAACCTCATCTCTCAAATTATTCAGATAGAAAAATAACATTCTATCGCTGTTAACGAATTAAAAAAACTAAAAAAATGAACAAGACAATAGACCAGTTATCATCAGATAACATTAGGGCTTTGGCCATTTCGATGGTCGAAAAAGCCAATTCCGGCCATCCCGGCGGCTCAATGGGCGGGGCCGATTTTATGCATATTTTATATTCTGAATACTTAAAATACGATCCTTCTGACATGCACTGGATTTTCAGGGATCGCTTTTTTATGGATGCAGGACATCTTTCGGCCCTGATGTATGCGCAATATTACCTGCTTGGGAATTATGAAAAAACAGATTTAGAAAATTTCAGACAATGGGGATCGGTTACTCCCGGACATCCTGAAATTGATGTTAAAAGAGGAATCGAAAACACATCAGGACCTTTAGGCCAAGGCCATGCAATGGGTGTCGGAGCCGCAATTGCAGCGAAATTTTTATCGGCAAGATTTGATAATTTATTCGATCATAAAATATACGGTTTTATAACCGATGGAGGCGTTCAGGAAGAAATCTCGCAGGGTGCAGGAAGAATTGCCGGACATCTGGGACTGAACAATTTCATCATGTTTTATGATTCCAACGATGTGCAGCTTTCCTCCATGACAGATGAAGTCACTACCGAAAATACGGCAATGAAATATGAATCATGGGGATGGAAAGTAATTACAATTGACGGTCACAATCACACCCATATCCGTTCAGCGCTGAATGCGGCTCATGCCGAATTGGAAAGACCCACTTTGATTATCGGAAGAACGATTATGGGAAAAGGCTGCGTCACGTCGGATGGAAATATTTACGAAGGGCAGTGCGAACTTCACGGAAAACCAATCGGAGCCACAAAAGCTGATTTCGTAAAAACACTGCAGAATCTCGGAGCAGATCCTGAAGATTCATTTGCTGTTTATACCGATGTGGAAGCTCATTATAAAACTATTTTAAACCAAAAAACAAGAGAAGCTTCAGAGCGAAAAGCGCAGATTTCGGCCTGGGAAAACCAAAATCCGGAATTGTCTAAAAAGATAAAACAATTCTTCAGCGGTGAGTTACCGGAACTGGATTTCAGTTCGATTACCCAGAAAGCAAACGCGGCAACCCGCGATGCTTCTGCGGCAGTTTTAGGATATCTGGCAGAAAATGTCGAAAACATGATTGTTTCTTCTGCCGATTTATCCAACAGTGATAAAACAGACGGTTTCCTGAAAAAATCTTCCGTTTTACAAAAGAATAATTTCAACGGAGGATTTCTGCAGGCCGGTGTTGCCGAACTCACTATGGCGGCAATTGCCAACGGAATAGCACTTCATGGTGGCGTAATTCCTGTAGTAGCAACATTCTTTGTCTTTTCAGATTATATGAAACCGGCGATTCGTCTGGCTGCAATTCAGGAACTTGCCGTAAAATATGTCTGGACACACGATTCTTTCCGTGTAGGCGAAGACGGACCGACACATCAGCCGATTGAACAGGAAGCACAGATTAGATTATTGGAAAAAATAAAAAATCATTCGGGCAAACAAAGCTTTTTAGCACTTCGTCCGGCCGATGCCATTGAGACTTCAGTAGCCTGGCAGCTGGCACTTGAAAATAAGAAAACGCCAACAGGACTGATTCTTTCAAGACAGGAGATTGCAGCTATTCCGTCAGGCGGAACTTCAAGATTCGAAGATGCTTCCAACGCCAAAAAAGGCGGTTATTTGGTAAAATCGAATGAAAATCCAGACCTTACTTTAATCGCAAACGGATCAGAAGTAAGTACACTTATTGAAGCTGCCCATGAGTTAGAAAACAGTAGTAAAATCAAAATAAATGTGGCTTCAATTATTTCAGAAGGCCTTTTCAGATCACAATCCAGAGAATATCAGGAAAGTATTATTCCGAAAGACGGACTGGTTTTCGGTTTAACAGCCGGACTTCCCGTTAATCTTGAAAATCTTGTGGGAAGCAAAGGAAAAGTTTTCGGACTTGAACATTTTGGATATTCGGCTCCAGCTTCCGTTCTGGATGAGAAATTCGGATTTACAAGCAAAAATGCCTTTCATGAAATCCTTAAATATTTAAAGGAAAATGAATAAACCTTACCGGTTGTTTTTTAAAATATATAAGTTGTATAACAAGTCTTCATTTTTAATTTAAAGGCTAAGAAGATATAATCATATCGTTTTAAGAATCTTACACTAAAGCAGAAATTGGCGTATAATGCGCCAATTTCTGCTTCTTTATCTATTACTTTTTTTGAAATAATACATTTTTAAATTTTACTTTTATTCTTTAAATTATTAAAATACAATTTTCAGAGATAAATAGAAATGGAGGAGATAAAAACATACTTTGAAAAACTTGTACCAATTTCGGATTCGGACTGGCACATTTTCTCTTCCAGACTTTTAAAAAGAGAATTCCTGAAAAAGGAATATATAGTGACCGCCGGCCAAAAGGAAAAATATCTATCCTTCATCGAAAAAGGAATCGTGCAATTTAGTATTCCGGCTTCTGAAGATGATCTTACCTTTGGGTTTGCATTTTCAGGAAATTTTGTAAGCGCCTATGATTTTTTTCTGACACAAAAACCTTCCGGTTATCACATAAAAGCTATAACAAATACCATTTTATGGAGTATTAGTTACGAAGACCTTCAGTATATCTATGCCGAAACAGCCATCGGCAATACTATCGGCAGAATGGCCAGTGAAGCCCTTTTTCTAAAAAAATCAAAAAGAGAACTATCACTGCTCACAGAATCGGCAGAACAGCGCTATTTGAATTTATTTACCGAGCAGCCTCACTTACTCCAGCTGATTCCTCTTAAATATATTGCCTCTTATATTGGTATCACACCACAAGCGTTAAGCAGAATAAGAAAACGAATTTCTTAACCCGGGTTCATTGTCTGGCATTGAATTACAGTGCAAATTTGCAATACAAAAATCAACAAACATGAAACCATTATTTATTTTACTTGTTAGTTTTATCGTATCTATAATTTTTACAAAAACAGGCAGCCACAACTACAATCTGCCTTTGGCCGGGAGAATTGCTATGTGCATAATGATGGTCTTTACAGCTGTCGGGCATTTTATATACGCAAAAGGCATGATAATGATGCTGCCGGATTTTTTTCCTTTAAAAAGAGAATTGGTATTCATTACGGGAATATTGGAAATCCTGATGGGAATTGGACTTTTAATTCCAAATACAAAAATGTACTGTGGCTGGATCTTAATTGTTTTTCTACTTTTAGTATTGCCTGCTAATATTAACGGCGCCTTAAAAAATATTGATTTTCAAAACGGAAGCACCAACGGACCCGGAATATCTTATTTGTGGTTTAGAATTCCTTTACAGCTTTTTTTTATTGCCTGGACGTTTTTCAGCTGTATTAAATACTAATTCCTTTGATACATGTTTAAAGGTCTATTTCATATCTTAACCGCAAAGCATGCAAGGAAAAAAGCGCAAGGTTCGCAAAGCTAGAATTAAACTTTGCCAACCTTGCGAAAACCTTTGCGCCCCTTGCGGTTAAAAACAAAAATCCCAAACTCCGGATTTGGAATTTGGGATTTTTAGAATTGGAATTTTCA
>NZ_WKKE01000015.1 GCF_009674775.1 Flavobacterium sp. LC2016-23
TGAAAAAAGGGTCCAACTTTAATTAAAAAGTCAAACCCCGTTATTTTTAAACTTACACACTTTTTAGGACAGTGTCTTTATAAAGCTTATTTATCTTTTAGTAATTTCTCCAAAGTCTTAATATGTTCCTCTTTGGTTTTCAAAAGTTCTAAATTTAATCTCTTAATTTCCTCTAAAGCCTCTATCCATTTTTCTATTGGATTTACGTTAAAAGTTGAATGATAATTGTATCCGTAAGACTGATCATTGAAGGTGTTAGTTATTATATTTACAGCATGTTCCTCATCAAAATTTTGAAAAGCTTCAACCGGAATTCGTAATGAGTTTGAGATCTGTTTAAGCAGGCCATGTTCAATTACATCTTTCTGCTCTAACATGGAAATTTTTTTCTGATTCCAGTCTTCTCCCAAATCATAAGCCAGTGCTTCCTGTTTGATGCCAAGCATTTCTCTGAAACGTTTTACGTTTCTTCCCTGATGTATTTTCTGTTCCATAATCGGTATCTATTTTCTAAAGGCTCAAAGATAAAGCCATTTGGGTTAAAAATTGTGAGTTTCAAAGATAAAAAAATATCCTGTAAAATATTATTTTTGTAAGAATATTATAGGTGTATTCCGGGATATTTTATCCTTAGAAAAAATAAAATCTCCTTCGGGACTAATTTTTTTGGTCAGCTTATGAGACAGAAAATCCATCAGATAATGTACGAATGTTTAATCTGCAAAAATTCAAGTTATATATTATCCCCTTTCTGAATGATATTCAATTCCTTATTAAACGAATTCCTGTATTTCCTGATATACTCGGAAGGTTTCATCCCAAACAATTTTACGAATTGCTGACGGAAATAGCGCTGGTCTTCGATACCCACCTGAGGGCCGACCTGGGCGATATTAATATTTTCGGTCAGCATAATTACGGCAGCCCTGCGGATTCGGATCGACCGGATAAAAACGTTTACGGTTTGTCCAGAAATGGCTTTAATCTTTTTGTACAGACTGGAATGACTCATGCCCATTGCAGCAGAGAAACTTTTCAGGTTAAATTCGCTGTTTTCCAGATTGGCTTCGACGATTTCGATGCATTTATCCAGAAATTCTTTGTATTCAAGAGGCACTTTATGGCTGTTTTCACGAAGGGTAATGCTGTCCAGGAAATACTTGCGCAATTGCCCCCTGTTTCTAAGTACTGCATCTACACGTGCCAGAAGGATATCGCTGTCAAAAGGTTTGGTCACATAATCGTCTGCACCTTCGGTAATGCTCTGCAAATGGATGTCATTGCTGGTGGTAGCGGTGAGCAGTATGACGGGAATATGGCTTAAATCATCATTTTGTTTGATTTTTTTGCATAAATCCAAACCGTTCATTCCTTCCATTGAAATATCGCTCAGTACAATATCAGGCATATGTTTTTCAACCAGTTTCAGTCCTTCGATTCCATTAGCGGCCGAATACACAATATAATTTTTGGTAAAAAGCTGTACGAGGTAATGATTCATTTCAGGATTGTCCTCCACAATGAGCAATACTTTTTTGGTACTGATTAAGGCTTCCTGTATATTTTCGGGATTTGAGGGCTGATCGTTGTTTTTAGATGTATTCTGATTCGCTGCCGGCATTCCTTCCAGAAGTTCCCCTACAAGAGGCGACATTTGGGGATAATTGTCTGTGATGTTCATTTCCGCAAAATGACTTTTCCCTTTTGGAAGTATAATCGTGAACGAAGTGCCTTTTCCGACTTCACTCGTACACGTGATCTCACCATGATGTTTATGCACAAAATATTTGGCAACATACAGACCTATTCCGAACCCGTTGCTGGCTTTGGACTGAATTTGTTTGAATTTTTCAAAAATAGTGGCCAGATCCTGCTCCTGAATTCCGCTGCCGGTATCAGATATGATAATCGAAACATCAGCCGTATTCTCGATGATCTCTATACTGATTGTTCCTTTATTAGGGGTAAATTTGAACGCATTGGAGATCAGATTGAAAAGCGTAATCTCTATTTTTTCATAATCGCCATATATTTCAACGGGTGTTTTTTCTTCAACTAACTGATAATTTAAACTTTTAACGGCTGCCATTTGCGTAAAACTGTCGTAGATTTCCCGGCACAGGCTGTTTAAATTAATTTTCGAAATTTTAAGTTCATCCAGATCCGTTTCGGCTTTTCTAAACAACAGTAACTGATCGGTAAGGCTCAGTAACCTTTTGGCATTTTTGTAGGCAAGGTTCAGGTCGAGATCGTCTTCAGCACGGTTTTTTCTGTCAATGGCACTTTTGAGCGGATTTATAATTAAAGACAGGGGAGTTCGCAATTCATGCGCCATATAAGTAAACATCGAAAACTGCTTTTCGGCATGTTCCTTGTCTTTTGTATGCTCCATACGCGCCAGTTTTATTTCGTAGCGCAGCCTTTCCTTGTTTTTATGATAACCTACGTAGGCATAAATGGCACCGGCAGCAGCGAGCAGATAAAAAGTATAGGCCCACCAGGTTCTGTACCAGGGCGGAAGGATTTTTACTGTCGCGAGCGTTACTTCGTTGGTCCAGTTTCCAAAAACATCGGTTGTTTTTACTTTAAAAACATAAGTTCCTTCGGTCAGTCGGGAATAATTGGCTCGGTTATTTTTTGAAGTATAGTTCCAGTCCTTGTCCCAGCCTTCGAGAAAATAAGCGGTATTTATTTTTTCGGAATTGACATAATCCAGGTACACAAAATCAAAACTTAAGGCGGATTTTTCATAAGGAAGTTCGGCAGCGCTGATCATTTCGAGTTTTTTTTCGATGATATAAGGACTGTCCGGGTTTAAGGACTGATTGTTGACCAGCAAATCATTTAATAAAAATTTGCCGGTATTTTTTTTGTCTTTGATATGGTCCGGATCAAAAACATTGAACCCGTTGATCCCGCCAAAAATAAATTCTCCTGTTGAAAGTTCCGTTCCCGCATTCCAGCTAAACTGATTGCCCTGGAGTCCATCAGAAACCCCGAAATTCCTGAAAGTATTGGTTTTAGGATTCAATCTTGAAATCCCGTGATACGTACTCATCCATAAATCCCCTTTTTTGTCTTCCAGAAGGCGAAGTACGGTATTGCTCGAAAGGCCGTTTTGTGTGGTATATTTTTTGAAAGTGCCCGTTTTTCGGTTGAATAAGAGAAGGCCGCCTTCAACGGTACCAATCCAAAGATTTTTGTTCTGATCTTCAATGATGCATCTGATGGTATACTCGGAAGGGTAGTTTTTTACTTTTTTTGTTTTTGGGTCTATTTCAAAAAAGGAATTAAAGGTTCCGCCCCAGATTTTTCCGTCTTTGGTTTCATAGAGACAGGTGACATCGCGCAAAGCGGTACTGTAGCAGATGAATTTGTTTTGTTTTTTGTCAAATTGGTAGAGTGCGCCGTTGTTTGTAACGGCAAGCCATAACGTTTTTCTGGAATCTATAAACAGTAGCCACGATTCCTGTTCTGCTTTTTTGGTAATTTGATTGTAAATCGAGAAATTCTGAATGGCTTTTGATTTCGGATCAATACGGCAGACGCCGCCTTTCCACATCGCCACCCAGATGGCATTATCTGCATCCCTGACGATGCTGGTCACAAAATTGCTCTGGATTTTTCTGCCGGCAGCTGCAGTTGTCGAATAAACGTCGTAGGTATTCTGTTTTCTGTTCCAGTAGCGCATTCCGGCGCCATCAGTACCAATCCAGATATTTTTCTTTTCATCTTCGCAGAAAGAAAGCATGAAGTTGGCGGCGGGATCTTCGTCTTCTTTATGCGTCAGCGGATCTTTACTTTTAAAATGATTAAAATAAAGCGGTTGTTTCCCCATCATACTGACGCCTCCGCGCAGGGTTCCGAACCACATTTCTCCGGTTTTACTTTCAAATATATCATACAGCGATTTACTGTTCAGCAATGCAACAGGACCGCTGGCACGGTATAAAACAGGAGCAGTCTGATTTTTAGTAAGAGTATAAAGTCCGGCTCCGTCAGTGGCAATCCAGAGCCTGTTGTCCTGCTGAAAAAAGTCGCGCACGACGGTTTTTTCCGGAAAGTAATTTTCTGAATAGGTATTCAGGCGGTCGTTGTATAAGTAAGCGCCTTCGTCTGATCCGATCCAGAGTCCTTCAGGGGTCAGTTTAATGCAATTGGCACCGGTAATGGTAGTATTGAGAAGCGTTAGTTTCTTTGATTTAAGATCGTACTGGCAAAGACCGGTTCCGGTGATAAAAACATAAAAGATTTGTTTTTTCGCATGATAAGAGATGGATCTTGCGATATAATTTAGTTTCCCTTTGAAAGGAATTGCTGTTCCAATTTTCTCTCCTTCCTTATATACGACAATCGCTTCTTTGGTAGCGACTAGAATGATATGCTGTGAATGAACGGCAATTATTTCGTAAGCGGTAACGTTCAAAGGTTTGATTTTTCGGTTCGTGTCATAATACTGCAACGGACTAAAAGCAGACCGTTCGGCATTAAAAACCACCGGGCCGGCAGTTGTTCCTACCCATAAATTATTTTCAAAGTCACCTTCGATGCAGCTGATAGCATTTCCCTGAATCGAATTTGGATCGGTGTGAATGTGGCGGTAAACCTTAAAATCATTTCCATCATAGCGGTTCAGTCCGTCAAAAGTCCCAAACCACATATACCCATTCTGATCCTGATAGACAGAGGCAACAGAATTGTTCGAAAGTCCCGATGAAATATCAAGATGTCTTATCGGGTAATTTTGTCCGGATGCAGGGATGTGCAGGAGACTAATAACAAGAAAGGACAGTAACTTATTCATAGAAAAATTTTTAAAAAGCATGCTGCTCTTTGATATACGAAAATAAAAGGGCTGTGATCAGAAAGCGGGATCCGTTTTTTAGGTGAATATATTTAAAATCTGTATACGTTGCGAAATTAACACAATTATTATTGAATGTGTAAAAAGAAAATTTGTTTTTTGTGTCAACCTTACTTGTTGTTTTTTTACCGCAAAGTCGCAAAGATTTTTATCAAGGTATGCCTTAGAAAGCGCAAGGTTCGCAAAGCTAAATCAACACTAAGCCTTGCGAACTTTGCGCTTTCTTGTTTTTTACCGCAAAGTCGCAAAGATTTTTATGAAGGTATGCCTTAGAAAGCGCAAAGTTCGCAAAGCTAAATCAACACAATGCCTTGCGAACTTTGCGCTTTCAAAAACGTTTCCTGTGATAAAAAAACCTTGCGCCCTTTGCGGTAAAATTTTCGCTCTATTAAAAGGTTTTTTTTATGAGAATTTGCAGATTAAAAACCACAAACGATCAGATTGTTAAATCTGTTATTATAAAGGTTAATTATTTTGATTATCATTTTTTTTGAAAGAAAAAATTGAAGGATATGTTTTTATGAAGTGTTCTATGGACACTTTTACGAAATTGTCCCCTTTTATAAATGAATTTTTCCCTGTCGTAATATCGCGCTCTGTACTTAATTTGCAGGGTGAGTTGACAAGCTATAACGTTTGAGTGCTACCGCTTTATTTTTTCGTTCAGCAGAAGTCAGCAAAAACAAACTAACCCATTATTGTAACCAAAAACAATTTAAACATGACCAGTATTTCAATTAAAATCTACAGACGGAAACCTTTTCTCCTTGTAAAAAAAAGAGCGTAAGCTTATTTGGAGAAGCAGATCATAATCTTTAAAATTATATCACGCTGCACTCATTTTATCACCCACTCTAATTAAAAAAAACTAACTTAAATCAAACCAATTAAAAAAGTATGAAAAGACTTAAAACCAAATTTTTACTTTTAGTACTCTTACTTCCTTTTTGTGTTTTTGCTCAGAACACGATTAGCGGTATTGTCCTGGAAAAATCGACCAGACAGCCCATACCGGGAGTAAACATAAAAGTACTAGGGGCAAATAGTAGTACCTCTACAGACTTTGACGGAAAATTTCAATTATCCGGAGTAAAAGCAGATAGTAAAATTACATTTTCCTATACCGGTTATATCAATCAGACCATAGCGGTTGCCGGACAGAAAAACATAACAGTATCTCTTGAAGAAGATAACAATCAGCTAAAAGAAGTAGTGGTTCAGGTAGGTTACGGAAGCGTTAAAAAGAAAGACGCTACAGGATCTGTTACCGCACTTACTACAAAAGACTTTAACAAAGGAAATAATATTACCACAGAAAACCTTCTTAACGGAAGGGTAGCCGGTTTAACCGTTAATTCAACGGGAGCTCCCGGTTCCAGTTCGCAAATCAGGATTCGTGGAGGAAGTTCGCTTTTTGCGAGTAACGATCCTCTTATTGTTATTGACGGATTGCCTCTTGATAATGCGACCAATACGGGTTCTTCTTCGTTTTTGGCCTCCTTAAATCCGGCAACGGTGGAATCGATAACGGTTCTTAAAGATGCATCGGCTTCTGCGATTTACGGTTCCCGTGCCTCCAATGGGGTTATTATCATCACCACTAAAAAAGGAAGCAAAACATTGTCGGTAGATTATAATGTACAATATGCAGCCGGATCGCTGACTAAAACCGTTGATGTTTTTAGTGCTGATGAATTTAGAAGTGTTATTGCAGACCGACGAAGCGACGACCTGAGTAAACTGGGAACGGCCAATACCGACTGGCAAAAAGCAATTTACAGAAATACCGGAACCATAGATCAGAGTTTAGCGGTGAGAGGAAGTTTATTCAATGTTATTCCAACAAGTTTAACTTTGGGAAATACCGATCAGCAAGGTTTACGTTTAACGAATAACTTCAAAAGAAACACGATTGGTTTGGTAATGAATCCAACTTTTCTGGACAATCATTTAAAATTGAGGCTTTCAGCCAATTATACCAACGAAATCAACCGATTTACAGATGCTGTTGAAGGAGCTGCGATTGGTTTTGACCCCACTCAGCCTATAAAAGTGGAAGGTGCGCCTTACGGAGGTTATTTTGAATATACGACCGGAATTGATGCCAACGGAAATTATCCTTTAGTTTCAACGGCTGCCAGAAATCCGGTTTCGCAATTGCTGAATACCAATGACAGGGGAACCAATGACAGGATTTTCGGGAATTTCGAAATGGATTATAAATTTCATTTTTTACCTGCTTTAAGAGCTGTTGTAAATGTTGGTTTTGACGAATCTAACGGAGACCGAAGAAGAGTGGTGGGTGCTGATGCCGGTTCTGCTCCATCCAACAATAACATTCCGTACGGGACAAATGAATATACGGAAGCGACCAGAAGAAATAAATTGTTAGATACGTATCTGGTTTATAACAAAACTTTTAATGCATTGAATTTTGAAATGACAGGCGGTTATTCATACCAGAAATTTCAAAGCTCAAAATTTGAAACCGGTAATATTTTAAACCCGGATTTACCCTCCACATTTCCTGAAACTACGCTCGATACCGATGTCGTTTTATTAGGATTCTTTGCCAGAACTAACTTAAATTTCAGAGATAAATACTTGTTGACTTTATCGTACAGAAGAGATGGTTCATCAAGATTTGAAGAAGCGAATCGTTGGGGGAATTTCCCTTCTGTTGCTTTTGCGTGGAAAATTAAGGAAGATTTCTTTAAAGAAAGTACCCTATTATCCGACTTGAAATTAAGATTAAGTTACGGTATAACAGGGCAACAGGATATTCCGGAACCCAACGGATACCTGCAAAAATACCAGGTAGGCGGCGGAAATTCGGAATATTATTTTGGAGACAGCCCGGTTCCGGTGGCACTTCCATCCAAAAGAACAAACAATTTGAAATGGGAAGAAACCACTTCCTATAACGCAGGTCTTGATTTTGGTTTTTTAGACAATCGCCTGTCTGCCGGACTTGATGTTTATTATAAGGAATCGAAAGATTTATTGGTAAACGCAGCCATATCTGATGGTAGTAATTTCTCCAACCGTGTCTTCCAAAACGTAGGAAGCTTTACAACAAAAGGGGTGGAGTTTACGATTAATGCGAATGCCATTAAAACACAGAATTTCAACTGGAATATGAATTTTAATATTTCAAAATTCGAAAGAAGAATCAAAAATCTGGTTAACGGAACCGACATCTTTTTAGGAGATAACATTGCAGGAACGGGAACTCCGGGGCAGATTTTCAGAGAAGGTTACACACCTTATTCTTTCTACGTATACAAACAATTGTACAACAACGAGGGAAAACCAATTGATGGTGCTTTTGCCGATTTGAATGGCGATAATGTCAAAAATGATGCAGATAAATACATCTACAATAATCCGGACCCTGATTTTACATTGGGATTTGCGTCGAACATGAATTATAAAAAATTTGATTTTTCATTCAATTTAAGAGCCAGTGTCGGTAACCGCATTTTTAATGCCGTAGATGCGAGCCGTGCACAATATGATGCTATGGAAAACGGTGGGGTGTTAAGCAATATTCCGTCTCAGGTAACAGAAACTAATTTTCAGACAACTTCAAATGTGGTATTGTCCGACCTTTATATTGAGAATGCTTCTTTCTTAAAATTAGACAACGTTACGTTAGGCTATACCTTAAATAACTGGCTGAACAGTAAAGCCTCGTTGAGAGTATCAACCGGAGTTCAGAACGTTTTTGTAATTACCAAATACAGTGGTTTAGATCCTGAAATTACCAATAACGGTGTAGACAAAACGATTTACCCTAGACAACGATCCATCTTATTTGGTCTTAATCTTAAATTTTAATAACGAAACGATGAAAAAATATATTTTAATAACAATTTTAGCCTTGACTACCGTTTTCCAGTCTTGTACAGATGACTTAAACGTAGTGTCTAAAGATGATGACGTACTTTCGTCTGATGTTTTATTTTCGACTCCGGACGGCTATAAAAAAGCTTTCGCAGGCGTTTACGGAAATTTAACTTTAACAGGAGTACTTGGCCCTGATAATTCTTCGCTTGAAGGGGTAGATGCCGGAACAAGCCAGTTTACAAGATGTTTGTTGTATTTGCAGGAATTAACCACAGACGAACTGGTATGGAGTTATGAAAATGACGGAGGAACGGCAGAATTACAGCGTAATATCTGGACACCGGCAAACCCTGTTATTTTAGGAATGTTCAGCAGAACGATGGTTTCGGTATCGTATGCAAACGAGTTTTTACGTCAGAGTACCCCCGAAAAACTAAGTGCAAGAGGCATTACTAATCCTGCAACTCTGGCCGATATCACACTTTACCGTAAAGAGGTTCGTGTTTTAAGAGCGTATGCGTATTACAACATGATGGATTTATTTGGAAAAGCACCGATGTATACCGAAAATGATCCTGTAAATTTTACCGGACCCGAGTACAACAGAAAACAATTATTCGATTTTATTGAAAGTGAATTAAAAGCGGTTTTGCCGGATTTAAAAGCCGCCAGAACGAATGAATACGGAAGATTAGACCAGTCTATGGCACGTATGATTCTGGCCAAAATGTATCTGAATGCCCAGGTCTACATTCAGGCCAATCGTTTTGATGACTGTATTACCATGTGTAATGAAATCATTGCAGGAGGGTATACTTTAAAGCCAAAATACCTCGACAATTTTAAAGCAGACAACAACACTTCTGAAGAAATCATTTTCGGAATCCAGTCGGATGGAGCAGTTTCCCAAAACTGGGGCGCCACCACGGTGTTAACGAACGGACAAATTGGGGCATGGGAAAACAACGGCGCTGATTTTGGAATTGGCGGCTGGACAGGAGCCCTTAGAATCAGAAAAGAGTTTGCCCAGAAATTTGACGGTACAAAATTTAGCCAGGACACCAGAAATACCATAGGAAAAGGCGTTCAGGGTGATCCGGGGAAACAAAGATCGATTGATATTGAAGATATTGGTGTAAAAACGCAAGGTTATATTTTATCTAAATTTTCGAATAAAACGTCAACAGGCGTAAACGGAAGCAGTTCGTCGTTTGCAGATACTGATTTTCCATTGTTCAGGTTAGCCGATGTCTATCTAATGTATGCGGAAGCCACTTTAAGAGGCGGAAACGGGACACTTCCCCAGGCATTAAATTATGTAAATGCTTTAAGACAAAGAGCCAACAATAATTCGACCGTTGGAAACATTGCTTTAAGCAACCTGACCCTTGATTTTTTAATTGACGAAAGAGCACGTGAATTGCACTGGGAAGCACACCGAAGACAAGATTTAATCCGTTTTGGAAAATATACCGGAGGATCGTACAACTGGGCGTGGAAAGGAAATTCTTCAAAAGGAATTTCTATTCCTTCTTACAGAAGCGTTTTTCCAATTCCGGAAGGATCATTGGGAGCCAATAGAAATTTGACTCAAAACACGGGGTACTAAAACTTTTTTTAAACATAAATGATACGAAAAATGAAACACATATATAAAATCTTTATAGCTATTGCCTTAATGACAGGACTTTGGTCTTGTGAAAACGAAACGGATTTGATGATTTTAGAGCCTCAGGAAGCTGCTTTCTCCATCATAACTCCGGAAAGCGGTTCTTCGACTATTTTAAATAAAGATACACCGAACAATACGGCCCTGACCTTTACCTGGGAAAAAGTGAGTTACGGAACACCAACAATTGTTACGTATACCGTACAGTTTGCAGCCAGTAATACAGAATTTGCAGCTCCGGTAGATATTACGTCTTCGACTTCTACTCACGCCGCTATTTCAGTGGCTGAGCTTAATGCAAAAGCACTTGAACTGGGGCTTACAGCTGATGTTGAAGGAACCATCGATGTTCGAATTAAAGCAACGGTTGGAACAACACTTTCAGAGCCAAAACTTTCTACACCTATTACAATTGCACTGACGCCTTACAGAGGTGTATTCCCTAGAATTGATTTGTTTTTAGTAGGGCCTGGTACCGCTGCAGGATGGAGTGTAACCAGCAACAATATGCCAATTTACAGAGACACAAAAGAAAATGCCAAGTTCTATTATACCGGATATTTTAATAAAGATGGGTTTAAATTAATCGAACAAATTGGTTTCTGGGCTCCGGCTTACGGAACAAACGGTGCCAAAGTACAATACAGAGCAACAGAAGGCGATACGGATCCGGGGGTATTCCCAACAACAGCTTCAGGGTATTATAGTTTTGAAGTGAATCTTGAAGAATTGACATACAAAATCACACCGTATACAGGACCAATGACCACGTATGCAACCATTACTTTGACAGGATCTGTATTAACAGGCGATGATACCGGCTGGAATACTGAAGTTCCTTTAGTACAATCTGCCTTTGATGCCCATATCTGGAAAGTGACCCAAACCTTTAAAGCCGGAAAAATGAAATTTAAAGCGAACAACAGCTGGGATGTCAGCTGGGGAGATAATGGCGGAGATATTATTGTGGAGGCCGGAAAATACGATATCTGGTTCAATGACTTAGATGGCCGTTATATGTTCATCTCAACTCCATAAATTGAATTAAAAAAATAAGAGAAGCCTCAATGTTCTTATTTTGAGGCTTCTTCTTTAAAAAAAAACTTATTTTAAATTCAAAATTTCACCAATTATAAATCATCATAATGAAAAAATATATCAAAATTCTGGGGTTGCTCGTTATCACTGTCATTCAGTTTTCGTGCTCCAATAATGATGCTGCAGATACAGAAGCGGTGAACCCGCCGGATGCAAGTGATACTTTTATCAGGGCATCCGATGTTTCATTTCTTCCTCAAATGGAATCGTTGGGAACCAAATTTTACAACAACGGCAAAGCTGAAGGAATGCTTACCACACTAAAAAATGCAGGCTGTAATACCGTGCGGATTCGTTTATGGAAAAATCCTGTAAACGGCCGTTCCGGTTTAAACGAAGTAAAACAACTGGCTCAAAAAGCAAGGAAAGCCGGTTTAAGAGTCTGGCTTACCGTTCACTATTCGGATACCTGGGCCGATCCGGGCGTTCAGACGACTCCCGAAGAATGGAAAAATCTATCTTTTACCGATTTAAAAACCGCCGTTACCAATTATACCTCAACCATAATTACAGAAATCAATCCTGATATTATTCAGATTGGTAATGAAATCAATAGCGGCTTATTGTGGCCTCAGGGAAATCTGATCAGTAACGAACAACAATGTATCGCTTTATTAAGTGCTGCCAGTGCAACAGTTCGCAGCAAAGCGCCCAACACCAAAATAATGATTCATTATGCAGGTGTAAACGGCGGAGCTACAGATTGGTTTTTTACCAAAATGAAAAGTATTGATTACGACTATATCGGATTATCCTATTATCCGGTTTGGCACGGTAAAGATTTAACAGAAGTAAAAAATACTATTGATGCTTTAGGACAGAAATTCAGTAAAAAAGTCCTGATTGCAGAAACCGCTTATCCTTTTACTTTATTGCACAACGATCAGACGAACAATATTGTAGGAACAAGTGATCAGCTGGTACCAGGATATCCGGCAACTCCGGCGGGACAAAGAACTTTTGTTACGGATATTAAAAACCTGGTAAAAACCTCTCAATTTGGACAAGGTTTTGCCTATTGGGGTGGCGAATGGGTGGCTTTTAAAGGACCACAATCAACAAGTGGTTCCACATTCGAAAATCAGGCTTTATACAGTTTTGATAACAACGCCTTATCCGTAATGCAGGCTTTCAGTAAAGACTAAAACATGAAAAAATCACTTAAAATTATATCTTTTTTGCTGCTAATGGTCCTTGCATTTACTTCTTGTAAATCAAAAATGATTAGCGAAAAAAACTCCTTTTCAAACGGGGCAGATGTAGGCTGGCTGCCACAAATGGAAGCTACAGGCTATAAATTTTATGATGCAGACGGTTCTGAGAAAGACTGTCTGCAATTATTAAAAGACCGCGGCATAAATACCATTCGTTTGCGCGTTTGGGTAAATCCCAATAATGATAAAGCCAGCGGACACTGCAGCCCCCAGGAAACAGTTGTCATGGCGGTTCGCGCGCAAAAAATGGGAATGCGTATCATGATCGATTTTCATTACAGCGATTCCTGGGCAGATCCCGGCAAGCAAAATAAACCGGCTGCCTGGGCCAAACATTCTTTTCCGGAATTGTTAAACGATGTGTACCAGCATACTTATGACGTTTTGGAAATGCTGAAAAAAGCCGGTGTTACGCCGGAATGGGTTCAGGTTGGAAATGAAATTCCGGGCGGTATGCTCTGGCCGGAAGGCAGTACGGAGAATTTCAGTCAGCTGGCGCAATTGCTGAACAAAGGATACGATGCTATAAAAGCAATCGATACAAAAATTAAAGTCATTGTGCATCTGGACGAAGGAAATAAAAGCGAAAAATTCCGATGGTTTTTTGATAAAGCGACTGAAAATAAGGTGAGATATGATGTGATTGGTTTGTCGTACTACCCGTATTGGATCAAAACCGATTATCAGAGTACCATTTTAGATTTGGAAAACAACCTGAAAGACATGGCTTCGCGCTATAATAAAGAAGTGATGGTCGTCGAAGTGGGAGGTGATTATACTTTAGTCCAAAACACCAAAGAAATGCTCGAAGCCACTATAAAAGCCGTAAAAAGCGTACCCGGTAATAAAGGTTTAGGCGTTATTTACTGGGAACCGCAAGGCGAAAAAAGCTGGAGCGGTTATCAGTTAAACGCCTGGCTTCCTGACGGAAAACCGTCACCGGCACTGGATGCTTTTAAAGAATAAATATTTTTTTAATTAAAAATTAAAAATTAAAAATTAAAAATTAAAAATTAAAAATTAAATTTTACCATTAAGATAATAAGTTTCATACAGATACATGGTCTTACTATTCTGGTGGTGAAAAAATAAAACCAAAAATGAAATTAATTTTTAGATCAATATTATCATTAGTGCTGCTGATTTTTTCGTCGGGAAAAATGATGTCGCAATCCACAACGGTTCTTTTAAAAGAGAACTGGCGTTTTTCCAAAGAAGTAACTGGAGATGCCTTTGCGGTAGATTTTGATGCTTCGAACTGGGAAAAAGTCAGTGTTCCGCACGATTGGGCCATTTACGGCCCTTTTGATAAGGAATGGGACAAACAGGTTTCGGCCATTGAACAAAACGGAGAAAAAGTTCCGACGGAGAAAACAGGCCGTACCGGGGCATTGCCACATATTGGTACAGGCTGGTATCGCAATACCTTTTCGATTCCGGAGTTTAAAAAAGGCAAAAAAGCACTTCTTATTTTTGAAGGTGCCATGAGCGAACCTCAGGTTTTTTTAAACGGAAAAAAGATCGGAAACTGGGGGTATGGATACAGCTATTTTTATATTGATATTACAAATGATCTCCTTGCCGGATCAGAAAACGTGCTGGCCGTAAAATTGACCAATATGCCATTTTCTTCCAGATGGTATCCGGGAGCTGGTTTGTACAGAAAAGTGAGTATTGTGGTCAAAGAAGAAGAAAACTTTGTACAGTGGGGAACTTTTATTACCACTCCGGATGTTACGGAAAATTCCGCTGTTGTGGATCTTAAAGCTGAGGTGAATGGCAGTAATTTGTCTATGGTAACGCAAATAAAAGACGCCGCTAATACTGTAGTAGCCACAGGGAAAGGTACTGAAGTGAAAGACGGAAAATTTCATCAGACTATTACTGTTGCCAAACCTCATCTGTGGAGTCCTGAGACGCCTTATTTGTACACGGCAGTAACGAAATTATACGCAGCTGACGGAACTTTAAAAGACGAACAAAGTATAAAATTTGGGATCAGATCGATTAAATACGAAGCCCATAAAGGATTTAGCCTTAACGGAAAAGTGACAAAATTTAAAGGAGTTTGTCTGCATCATGACCTCGGACCTCTTGGTGCTGCGGTAAACAAAGCGGCGCTTCGCAGACAGCTTACGATTCTAAAAGATATGGGATGTAACGCCATCCGAAGTTCGCATAATATGCCTTCTTTTGAACAGCTTGAACTGGCGGACGAAATGGGATTTATGTTTCTGGCGGAGAGTTTTGATGAATGGGCGAAGCCAAAAGTACAAAACGGATATCATCGCTTTTTTGAAGAATATGCAGAAAAGGACATTGTCAATTTGGTGAGAGCCACACGAAATCATCCGTGTATTGTCATGTGGAGTTCCGGTAATGAAGTTCCGGATCAATATGGAGCGGAAGGTTTGACGAGAGCTAAATTTTTGCAGGATATTTTTCATAGAGAAGACCCTACGCGTCCGGTAACGGTAGGAATGGATCAGGTCAAACAGACTATGGCGTCCGGTTTTGGATCTTTGTTAGATGTACCCGGACTGAATTACAGAGTTCACCTTTATGAAGAAGCTTACAAATCGTTTCCACAAGGATTTATTCTCGGTTCCGAAACCGCTTCAACAGTGAGTTCAAGAGGAATTTATAAATTTCCAGTGGTACAGCAAAAAGAGAAACAATACGATGATTTTCAATGCTCTTCTTATGATCTCGAAGCGTGCAGCTGGTCGAATGTTCCTGATGAAGATTTTGTATTGCAGGATGACAAACCGTGGGTTATTGGCGAATTTGTCTGGACCGGTTTTGATTATTTGGGAGAACCTACGCCTTATGATGAAAAATGGCCCTCAAGAAGTTCTTATTTCGGAATTTCAGATCTGGCGGGACTTCCCAAAGACCGTTTTTATCTGTACAGAAGCAGATGGAATACGAAGGATAAAACGCTTCATATACTGCCACATTGGAACTGGAAAGGAAGAGAAGGCGAAATTACTCCGGTTTTCGTTTACACCAATTACGATAGCGCCGAGCTTTTTATAAACGGAAAAAGCAGGGGAGTGCAGAAAAAGAACAATTCAAGTCCGCAAAACCGCTATCGTTTAATGTGGAATGATGTGAAATATGAGCCCGGAACGGTAAAAGTGGTGGCATTTGATTCAAATGGAAAAATAGCTGCCGAAAGTGAGGTGAAAACATCCGGAGATCCGTATAAAATTGTGCTCGAAGCAGATCGCAAAGTGATCAAAGCCGATGGTGAGGATATTTCTTTTGTAACCGTTTCGGTGGTGGATAAAAACGGAATTCCATGTCCAACAGCAGTCAACGAACTGCAGTTTAAAGTAACCGGCGCTGCAACGTACAGAGCAGCATGTAATGGCGATGCCACTTCTCTGGAAATATTTCATGAAAATAAAATGAAGCTTTTCAGCGGTAAACTTGTCGTCCTGGTTAAAGCAATCAAAACTGCAGGTGCAATCCAGTTGGAGATAACTGGTAAGGGGCTTCAGAAAGGGAAAATAAATTTAAAGGCAGAACGATACTAATTAGAACAGTTCAGGCATGAAAAAATGATTTTCCTTTTCAAAATTACTTCTTTAATATCCGGTTTTTTTGCTCGGATAAAATGATAAGAATCATAAACCAAGTTGCATAAATAGCTTTTTACAGGAAACGAACAGATGAAAATACTTGTGTGATTTCGTTTCTTCAGGTGTAATGAATAAAATATTTTTGCATCAGAAATGCAATCAGAATAGTCCGCTAAAAGTTTCAAATCTTCTATTAAAAAGATCTGATTTGCTGCTTTTAAGGTCAAAAAAAGCCACTCAATTGAGTGGCTTTTTGTATTGAACTTTTTTTTTTGCAATCAAATACAAAACCTGAGAAACGACAAAATTTAAGCATCAATAGCTGGTTTATTGATCTTTCTATAGGTAGCCAAGGGTTCAATACTGAGGATTGTGTCTTACTATTTTTGATCAGTATATGAATGAATGATTTTTCTTTCAAAAAAAGCACTTCCCGCGTTGCAAGGATATTCATACTACTATCCGGCTCGTCCGCGTACATCTATGATGCTTCGGGAATAGACATTTATAGTGACTTCCGATATCTATTTCTTTTCCGGCTTTTTCCGGCTCGTGAAGCCGACAAATGTTTTTATGTATTTGTAAAACAGGTATTTATACGTTCGGTCAGCCTGTTTTATTACTGTAATTTTATTCTTATTAATTAAGCCTGGTTAGCATGTTGTGGTACTATTTCGCCTTAATCTAATTTTTTTAATAAAATCATAAACAACTAATTTTCAGGTCATATCAAATTAAAATTACATTTTTTTATTAATAAGTTAAACCCAAAAACAATGGACCTAAAAGAAAAATTGAATCAAATTGGCCAACAGCCGGACCTGATTCTTATTATTACAGATGAGCAACGTGCTACACAACATTTTCCACCGGGATGGGAAGAGAAAAATCTCCCTACCCTTACGTTTTTAAAACAAAATGGATTTAGTTTTGACAGGGCTTTTTGCAATACCTGCATGTGCTCTCCTAGTCGGGCAACCTTATTTACAGGAACCTATCCTGCCAAACACGGGGTAAGTCAAACGCTAACCGAAGGAGGTCTTTTATCTCCTCAGGAGCCCACACTTGATAACTCCCTGCCGAATATCATGAATGTACTTTGGGCAGATGGATATGATGTTCAGTATCGGGGTAAATGGCATATGAGTAAAGGAGTAGCTCCTAATGGGACTAAAACGAATTACGAAGATCTTACAGCTGCCGATATTTCGTTGTACGGAGCAATGGGATGGGTCGCTCCTGATGCAGGCGAAGATGTTAATCCACTTAATTTTGGCGGCGGTTATGCGAATCATGACGCCAAATACACGGCGGAAGCCATACAATACCTGAAGGAAGTTAAGGCAAAAAGAGCCGCAGGAGATCATAAACCCTATTGTCTTATTCTTTCCCTTGTTAATCCGCATGATGTTCTGGCCTATCCAAAATCAGCCGGTACTTCAGGATACCATACCGATACCTGGTCGGGCAGAGAAATTGGCCTTCCGGCTACGGTAAATGAAAATTTGCTTGAAAATAAAAAACCCATGGCACAAGAGCAAATCTTACTTAATATGGCACTTAGCCTGGGAGAAATCAATAGTACGGAGGACAAGCTCAATTACATTAATTTTTATGGTTATTTATTGAGTCATGTTGATAAGGAAATTGGCTACCTGATTAATGAATTGTACAAGGAAGATGAAAATGGAAACCGACTGGCAGATTCTGCCATCGTTACGCTAACATCAGATCATGGCGAAATGGGTCTGGCACATGGCGGTTTACGCCAGAAAACTTTTGTTGCATACGAGGAGGCATTGCGTGTACCACTTGTGATTTCAAATCCGGTCCTGTTTAAAGACCGCGATATAAAGCAGTCAATGGCACTAGCCACACTGGCCGATATCCTGCCTACTTTTATTGATATCGCAAATGTATCAAATCCGCCTACAGGTCTTGCAGGTACAAGTTTGTTGCCGATAATCGAAAATGGCACACCTGTTCAGCATAGCATTTTGTTTACTTATGATGATATTAAGGCGGGTTCGAATAGCAATTGGAACATCATTAAGGCGGCAAATCGTATTCGTTGTATCCGAACAGAAAAGTGGAAGTACGATTATTACTTTGATGCGGCAACCGCTTATTTCAAACAATATGAACTGTATGATCTGATCAATGATCCGCTGGAAATCACCAATCTGGCGTACGATCCCGCATACAGCGAAATTAGAAAAGATTTAGAAGCACAATTGCATCAGCTTGAGGTCGAAAAACTCTGGGTAAATATGCCAAAAGATGTTTTTAGTACGACAACCTTCAACTAAAAGACATTTTTAAAACCTAAAAAGTACCCAATTCAAATACTAACAAAAAAATACAAATCATGTCACAAACTATAAAGTCAGAAGTGCATAAAGTACATTATGCGGATTTTAATAATCCTGCCGGACAAACCACAATACAGGGAATAAGAGGAGTTTCGGACTCTGAAAATGTATATATCGCAGGAAGCTTATTAAGTGAAAACAATCTCGTTCAGGGCTTACTTTACGAGGGAACACTTAAAAAAAATGGAGAAGAAGGAAAATGGCATGTTGTTAATTTTCCAGGTACTTCAACAACTACAGTTATTAATACTTCCTGTTACGGACCCAATAACGGACCTCATGGCACCGTACAAATTGTAGGATCTTATAAAACAGCAGCTTCTACCGGTAAAGCTCCTAGTGGAAATCTCGGATTCTATTATGAAGGTCCTGTTGATGGTTCCGGAACATGGGTTCAGGTCACACCTAATGGAGGAAATACCAATAATGTATTTGTTCACAGTGTAATGGGAGGCCTTGCTGTTGGAAATTATGATGTTGAAAATGATAAAAATGGATATGCCTTTTTATATCACATTGCCAGTAAAGAATGTACCGAATTTAAAGTACCGGATTCCTTAACGACTACCTTGTATGGTATCTGGCATAATGGAGGAGACAGTTATACAATGGCAGGAGGATATAGTACGGCAGAACTGGGAAAAATCAGCCAGGCTTTTCTTGTGGATTATGATTCTAAAACGAAACAAACCAGTAATTTAAAATCATTTAGTTACAAGAACGAAACAGCTTTATCTGTAATTACCCATTTTGAAGGCATCACCATTGCTAAAGACAATGGCTATAATATGCCATCAGACTGGATTACCTTAAATGGAGAAAAAAGCGGAGCATCGTTTGTTTCTGTAAGCAGAAATGCTGACGGATCATTTGGAGAAGCAAACTGGGTGGATATTGATTTTCCGGACTCAACCGTAACAAGTGCCAATACCGTATACAGAAATAACATATTGGGTATTTATGTAATCGAAAACAGTTCTGATACCAAAACTATATCTTCTTTTGTTGCAAAAGTGAGCATTTAAAAAGAAGATAATGTAATTAAAAATATCCTGTAAAAAATGCGTAAATGTTCCTTTTGAACTTTTACGCATTTTTTTGTTTCCTTCCGTATATCGTTTGTCTTATGCCTTATAATCCCCGTTTGGTGTCATTTTTTTAGAATTGATTTTGGATCTCCACTACTTTAGATTGATCACAATGCTACTGTATTGTTCCAAATATATTTCTAAATCTGCTATAAAGAAGAAAACTATGAACACAGAAAACTACGATGTAATTGTTATAGGCGGAGGCGCAATAGGTTTAGCCACTGCTTATCAGCTCGGTAAGCGAAAAGCAAAGACTTTGGTGCTGGAACAATTTACTTTTGTAAATCAATTAGGGAGTTCTGCGGGCGTGTCACGTCAATTCAGAATCCCATATCCACAGCAATATATGGTACAGATGGCTCTGGATGCACAGCCATATTGGGATGAACTGGAAAAAGAAACAGATACAGAGTTACTTGATAAAGTGGGCACACTCTGGTTTGGAGATCCTGCAGTGCATTCAACAGAAGGAAACATCGCGGAAGCTGAAGAAGCACTAAAAGCTTTAAACGTTCCTTACACGACCCTAACCGCAAAAGAAATCGAGGAAAAATATCATTTTAAAAATTTACCGGAAACGTACACCGGACTTTTTCAGCCGGATGGTGCCAGCATTAATTTTAAAGCCACGATTGAGACCCTCTTAAAGCTGTGCAGGAAAGAAGAGACCGTTCGCCTGGAAGAGAATTCGCCAACACTTAAAATCAATCAAATTGGTAAACTCTTTGAAGTCATCACGCCAAACGGAATTTATATCACCGAAAAACTCGCTATCATTCCCGGTCCTTATATCAATAGTGTAATCAATTTACTGGACTTTAAAATAGAGGCTACCTACTGGAACATGTCTTCGTCTTATTTTAAGAAAATAAATCCGGACATCCAATATCCCACCTGGTTTGTATTTCAAAATGCAACAGGCGAAAATGGCAATCAGTTTTACGGGTTCCCTTCCGTTGATTGGGATCATCCGGAATACATTCGAGTCGCTCCCGATTTCGTTATAAAACCGCTGGAAGAGCCTGGTGACAGAACCTTAATCCCTAATGAACAGGAATTGGGCTATACTTCAGAATGGGTAAAGGAACATATGACCGGATTAAGCACAGAACCCGAATACACTTCAACATGTCTGATTGCCCTGAGTAAAATACCAAATAAAGAATTGCTGATTGATTTTGCACCAAGCTATGTACCCAATCACAAAAACATCGTCGTATACGCCACCGGATGGGCTGCAAAATTCACCCCTTTCTTAGGTAAAATCATGTCTGATCTTGTACTGGACGGACACACCGATTTTGATATTAAACCTTTCCAATTAGGACGCAAATTCTTTAAAGCAATTTAAAAATATAGATTATGGATAAAAATACTCCTTTAAACTCAGGAATGAATCCTGATTTAAAAACAGAAGTAGCTGTCATTGGCGCCGGAATGTCCGGATTATACACTGCTTACCGTCTCGTAACGGATAAAAAGTATAAAGCTGACGAAGTGCAGATTTTCGACATGAACAGTAAATTAGGAGGAAGACTGGAATCTGTAATTATGCCGGGAATGAATTTCTGGGGTGAATTAGGAGGCATGCGTTACCTTACTTCACAAGAAATTGTAACCACATTAATTGAAGGCTATGTACCACCGGAAAATCCGAACATACGCATTCCTGTTCTGAAAGACAAAATGACGCCAGTTCCATTTCCTATGGGAGAATCCTCAAAACTATTAATGTATCTGAGAAAAGAGCGTTTTAAACAGGATGCCTGGAACGTAGCGCAGGAGCAGAATCAAAAACTGCCAACCCGATATTACCTGAATGACAATGATTTTGGCTTCAGTTCAGATCAGTTGTTCAATAAAATCATTTATGATGTTTTAATGGCCGATTCGTGGGTGGCTGCAAAGTATGGCAAAAAGATTAAGCAGGGCCCTTCAATCTATGATTATGCCTTTGAATTAACCAGTAGAGACTGGGATGATATAAAGCCTAAATTGGTATACAATTTTCCGAATTCTCCCTACAACAAACGTAAAGTAAACGATTTGGGATTCTGGAATTTAATCAAAGACCAGGTTTCACAGGAAGGATATGAATTTTTAGCAAATGCCGGAGGATATTATTCGAATACCATCAATTGGAATTCAGCAGAAGCTTTTCCTTATATGGTTGGGGATTTCTCTGCAGGAACCATTTACAAAACTATTGAAGAAGGGTATGACAGCATCGCTTATGCGATAGCAAATTCCTATACAGATCATGACGGTGCCTGCATCTGGTCTGAAAACAAACTGCTTACTTTCACAAAGGAACATCCTTCAAAAAGCACCCATAAATACCAGCTGACTTTTCTGAACCTAAAAACCAATACAGAATGGAACGTGTATGCCAATACCTTAGTTCTTGCCATGCCGAGAAAATCGCTGGAACTTTTAGATCAGGAAAATTTCTTTTTCAATTGTAATGAAAATTCGGTTTTAAATACCAATATCCGCTCCGTAATTATGGAACCGGCTTTTAAGATATTAATGGGCTTTCCCTATCCGTGGTGGAAAGAATTGGGAATTGATTCAGGACATTCCATTACCGATTTACCAATGAGACAGTGTTATTATTTTGGCACAGATCCCGAAACTGATAATTCGATGTTGCTGGGAAGTTATGGAGATATGGAAACGGAGACCTTCTGGAAAGCACTTTCTGATGATAAAGTACTTTTTGAGGTAAAACCGGCAAAATCAGCATCATTAAAAGAACTGCATGAACTAAATGATGTTCAGGCTACTAAAATGATGGTCGGAGAGGTAATGAACCAGCTTCGCGAACTGCACGGCCCCGATGTAATCATACCGGAACCTTATGTAACTTATTTTAAAGACTGGACAGATGACCCTTTTGGTGCAGGATATCACGCCTGGAAAGCCGGATTTTCTGTTGAAAACGTAATGCCTTACATGAGAAAACCGGTAGCTGATGAGCAGATCCATATTTGCGGAGAAGCCTATTCAGATCAGCAAGGCTGGGTTGAAGGTGCTTTCTGTGAAGCAGAAAAAATGCTGCAGGAATATTTTGGACTGGATCGCCCCATCTGGCTGTCTCCGGATTACTATCTGGGATGGTAAGGTTAACTTTTATAAAAAGAAAAATCGAGAACTATGGGCGGAGCCGGTGCCAGTGAAACCAGACCTATAAATCTTGACAAACCTGCGCCTGACCGGATATTTCAAAAACTGGATTGTCTTACTGATACTGATAAAAATAAAATCTACACGCAGCGAATATTGGCGCATCCTTTATATCCTTATTCCGTAAGGCCTGATTTACGACTTCGTGATGCCAACAAGGGAAAATATAAAAAATAATGTACTGATCAAGATGTTTCTGATGAGCAGAGAAGTGTAATTCAAGAACAGTTTTTTAACGCTAATAAAAGCAAAGCTCCTGCTTCAGGATGTCATTACCATAAAGAGTAAAGATTTGAAAAAAAGATGCTTAAAAACCATAAAAGTAAAAGACTGATAAAGTCCAATTCCTATGAAATGCCCCCATAAAGTGAGATACTTTTTGGGGGCATTTTTATTTCAGTGGATTTTTTGTTTGGTTAAAAACAGCGCTAATTAAAAGAGTAGTTGTTTTTAAATTGGAGAGCCCGGAAAGGCTTCGGATATAAATTGCTGAAGCCCTGCTTCTTCAAGTATTTCAATTGAAAATTCGCCAAAACGTTTTGGAAGCCAAATTATTCGGATTCCACTTGGGGAACTTAGGCTTTCCCGTGTTAAAACAGTTCCATTTTCATCCTCCGGCTGGACACCCGAGGCTACTAATTCGTCAAAGGCTGCTTCAATATCCGGGGTCGAGTAGCAGTGGCGGTAAATCGTTCCTTCACCTTTTGTATCCAATAGATTTTTTAGATTTCCGGAAAAAGGCTGCACAAGCATAAAACGCTCCCTGCCAATTCTTAAAACGGCATAAGTTACATGCAGCTCACCTCTCTCCCAAGTGAATTTTTTGGAGATCTCGGCCCCAAGAATTCTTGCATAATAGGCACAGGCAGTCTCAAGATCTTTCACTAAAATATCGATGTGGCTAAACTTAAGGTCCATTGGTGCACTTGTGTTTTGGTTCGGTTGATTTTGCGGGTTTAATGAAGCTAATTCTGGGCTAAAATAAGGCTTTGAAAGTCATTTAAAAATAAACAGCATGTTTTTTTAATAATAATCTGTTTTTAAACCTGCTGTTTTTATATAGGTTGAAAATAAAAATCATTTAGCCGGCTTTCGACTTCTTCTCTTTATTATCGGTACATTTTAAAGAGGCAGTTTTGATAACAATAATTTGATATTCCCTAAAACAAGTTCAGGCTCTTCAAGCTGGATAAAATGTCCCGATTTTACCGTTGTAATATGTGTGAAATCTGTCACGCCGGCTTTTAATGCTTCTTTAGAGTCATACCATAATTGTCTGTCGGCGGCATCATGTTCGGGATCAATTTTCATACTTGTTATGGCAATAACCGGAACGTCCGGCAGATTAGGCAGCATTGCGGCGTATTTAAAATCCGCAATGAGTTGCAGTGTTTCTTGTGCGATACCTGAATTTACACCATACGTATTTTTATAGTTATTGTAAAAGACATCGATCTGGTCCTGTGAAAAATGATTGTACTTTTCGTGAGAAGCATCAACAAATACTAAACCGGCCACTTTTGCCGGATTTTTTATAGCATAATCACGAATGATCACACCTCCTAACGAATGCCCAACCAGTATTACTTTTCTGCCTTGTGCAAACTGATCTACGACTTTTTCAAGCTCAGACCGTAAGGTATTTATAGTTCTGGGTGCTGTGCTAAAACCTGATTTTCCATAGCCGGCCCTGTCATATAGCAAAACATCCGAATCTAAAAAATGGGCTATCGACAAGATCTCTGATGATTCTCCGGTGCTGTACCAGGAGGTGTGGTCATTTCCATGACCTGATTCAAAAACAACCAGATATTTCGATTTATTGGAAACCGTATAGCTCATGAGTTTATGAGTTCCTAAGTCTACAGAAGTTCCAGGATATTCCCCGACGGTCTTTTGATCATCATCTGAGCAGGAACTAAAAGAGAAAGCACAAATAGTTATTATAAAAATACAGCGTAATCCGCCTTTGTGCAGCTTTAATTTTGCGAGTGTGTTTTTTAAGATTGTCAATAGCATTTTGGGTTTGTTTTTAAGTAAATTCGATACAAATATTACTATTATTTGCCATCCTAAAGTTCGGATTGATAAATCAGAACCTATTCTTAAAACCTCAAATGCTATTTATATAGTTGTGGCAGCTGTTTTTTTAAATTCAGAAGGAGTCTGATTGGTGCTTTTTTTGAAAGTAGTGTTAAAGACGGTCTTCGAATTAAAACCGACTTCAAACGCAATTCCCAATAAACTTAAATGCTCCATATCAGGATTTTGAATCAGTTTTTTGGCTTCTTCGATTCGATAGCGGTTAACGAACTGATAAAAATTTTCATCACAGCCTTTATTGATAATGTAAGAAAGAATATGAGATGAAATATCCAGTTGGGAAGCCAGTTTGAATAAACTCAATTCGGGGTCCAAAAAAGGTTTTTTATCCTCCATTACCTGAATTAAAATGGATTTCATGACTTCTAAATCCGTATCCGAAATTAGTTTTTTCTGGTTTACCTCCGGAATTGAAGCTTCAGTGATAAGGACTTCAATTTGTTCTTTTTCACGTTTATCAGGCTGATAAAATTCCTTTTGTTTTAAAGAAAAATAGGTAATAAAAAAAATCGCGCCCAAATAAATCAGACTCGCAAAATGGTCAAAAAAAGCATTGGTTTTTGCGGCTTTAAAAACAATATCAAATAACCAGAGAGTAGTGATTATCAACACGCAAATTACCACCTTCTTTAACCATTTTAAATTGATTGCAGTGGTATTGGAAGTGTAAAGGAACAAATGCTTCTGATAAGCGGTAATTTCACGGTACGCCGCAATACAATACGCAGTGACCTGAAAACAAAAAACAAAATTAAAAACGACACTAATTACGGCAGCATTCTTTTTATCGGCTGCTGTAGGAGGCGGTACTTCGATCAGGAGTGAAAGAGAGAGTAATAATAAAATGATCAAAGCAAATGCAAAATGCAAATGATCTTTTACCCGCCATTGCCTGTCAGGCTGAATAAAATAAAGGATACTAAAATAAAAAACAGGTGCGACTATAAAATCGGTTATGCCCAGAAAATCATTGAGAGGCGTCCTCGTTTTCAAAAACTCAGTTTTCTCCAGTAAATCGTTGAACTGAATCAGGAAAATACACAAAATAAAGGCGCCAAACCATCGGTTAACGGTTCCATTTGCCTGATTAATATTGGCAAACAGCAAAAAAGCCAGTAATAAAGTTGTTCCCGCAACAAAGAAGCTCAGTAGTTGATCCATTAAAAGCAATTTTTAAATCTGATATTTTTAAATCGATTTTGTAAAGATAAAATTACTACTATTTATTTCAGTATTGCGGGATGCTTTTTCAAGTCTTTTGCTGCACTGAATTCAAATCGCAAGCAGCCCCCTGTTATTTTTTGTTCCGCTGCGGGCAGAAAGATCGTTTAAATTTAGAAGTATAAAACATTATTCCCAGTAATTAACTGATAAAAACCACTTGTTACAGTAAGCTGCCATTTATTGTAAGTAGGAAACCTTGCGGCTTATTAGGTTATAAATTTGCACCCGATTAAGAAAAAGCATAGAATTTAAACTAAATTTTTTTTAAACATTTTAATAAATACTGAAAATGAAAAAAATACTATTTTTAAGCTTCGTTTTAGCTTTTATGTCTTGTTCTAAAGATGAAAATGAAGCTGTTACAGAGAATATCAAACCAGGCTTGGCAGAAGAAGTGAATGCTGATCCGTTAAGTGGGTATTCTTCTTTTGAGGTCACATTACCCGAGAACCTGAGAGCACTGACTTCGGCTGCAAATGCGACATTTGCGGTTTGGCCAAGTATTTTCTTTTCTGCAAACGACGATAATACGATCGATGTTTACTGGGAGGGAAGCAATACGGCACTGGATGGACACAGGCATTTTACAAAGATTTCATTGCAAAGCAAGCAGATAGTGGCGGAGAATCCGCTGCCGGCAGCTTTAAATCTTGGGAATACCCGCTTTTTGGGTTACGATAAAATCAGTGGAGGGCGTTATATAATGGGAACATCAGATGTAAATCCGGATAATCAGTTGCGAAAAAATCCGAAGCTGTATTGTTTTGACAGTAATGGGACTGTAAAATATACTATCGATCTATGGAAAGACTGCGATCCGGCCAATATAGCGACAGGTCAGGCCGGACAGGCTATAATGACATACAATAAAGCAGGGGATACTTTCGGGGTTTATATGGGACACCGGGCCTCGGGACATCAGGCCGGCTGGTTAGGCTTCTACAAAGCCGATACAGGCGAAAGAACTCAATTGAGAGACTGGTATATTTCTCACAACTTCGACCAGAGACTTCTGCCGCTTCCGGATGGTCGTTATGTGGCACTTGCTCATGGCGATGCACTTCCCAAACGATCTTTGTTCGTAGAGGGCTGGGATGTTAATAAAGGAAGATTGAACTGGCTCAACTACTTTGATATTCCAGGAAATAGTGGTGATAATGTCACAAAATCATCAACCGGAGAGGTCATTAATTTACCGAATGGTAACGTGGCTATTGTCTATGCTACCCAAAGAGACCATAGTACAGATAAAATAGTTCGTGATGTTCGTGTTGCTATTGTTTCCGGTATAGGAACCAGTGCACAGAAAGTAATTAAAGAGAATTGGTTAACCAACTATGCCAATACTGAGATTGATGAAACAGCAGGCTGGGGGATGCAGATTGGAACTTATTCTGAGGACAAGCTGTTTCTAGCCTGGAATGTTTTTAAGACGCAGCAAAGTAATAAAATTGAAAAGACCACTTTTGCCCTGCTGGACAATGAAGGAAATCTGTTAAAAACAAAAGATACCCTGGTAAATACTTCAAAAAAGGAAGGAATAAAAATGATTCAGCCCGCGCAGACTATGAGAAAAACCACTGACGGGAAGTATTTGATTTTCCTTTCCGAAGGTTCTGATTCTAATAAGTTAAGGATTAATATGATGCAGGTAAAAAAGTAAATAGCTTAGGGAATGTTTTGAGATGAGGTTTTACAAAAAAAACTTGTAGTTAACTGAAAAGAAGAGATGATCTTGATGGGTCGTCTCTTTTTTTTTTGGTTTCTGAATACTTTCAATTTTATCTTAAATGATTTTGTTTTAAAGCTACAAGTAAGCTGTCTTGAAATAAATAAAAAAAGTCCCACCGAAGCAGGACTAAAGATTTTCATCTACGGCATATAGCCTTATTGTGATAAGATTAAAGATTAGAGATTTTAATCAGTTGTAAATATATAGAAAAATTAAATTGGTTTGAATAAGGAAAACCGTAATTACTTTAATTTTTTTTATAGTAAATTCAGTGCAGATTAAATTTAAGAAATATGGCAAAGATTTTAGGATTAGATTTAGGAACTAACTCGATTGGATGGGCATTAATTGACGATAAGTTAAATAAAATTTTAGGTATTGGAAGCAGAATATTTCCAATGGGAGTCGAGAATCTTGGCGATGGTGATAACGAAATGTCTAAAAATGCAAGCAGAACAGGGGCAAGAGGAGTTCGGCGTCAATTTTTTAGACGAAGGTTAAGAAAGAAAGTATTACTAAAATCACTTTCAGAAAATAAGATGTGTCCGATAAGTTCCAAAGATTTTGAAGATTGGAAACAAACTAAACAATTTCCGTCTGCTTCATTAGCAACTTGGTTTGCAATGAATCCTTATGAATTGCGTCAAAAAGCATTGAAAGAGAAAGTAAGTTTAGAAGAATTAGGTCGAATTTTTTATCATTTAATTCAAAGGCGAGGATTTTTAAGCAATAGCAGAAAAGGGGGAAGTGATGATGGAGCTATTTTTAAAGGAAATGCAAAAGAAGGAAAGATAGGAATTGATGATACATTAGAAAGCATTGAGGGTAAAACTTTAGGCTCGTATCTCTATGAGATTTATCCAAAAGAGAATCAACCGTTTCAGGATGGACTAGAAAGAATCAGAAATAGATATACTACTCGTAAAATGTATATTGACGAATTTGAACTGATTTGGGAGAAACAGTCAGAATTTCATTCGGTTTTGAATTATGATTTAAAAACAATTTTTGGAGGTAGAAAACAAGATAATTACACAGAAGACGGTATTTTATTTCATCAAAGACCTTTGCGTTCTCAAAAGCATTTAGTTGGAAACTGTTCTTTTGAACCATCAAAAACTAAATGCCCTATAAGTGCTATTCCTGTAGAAATGTTTAGAATTTGGCAATGGGTTAATACAGTTGAATATAATGCGAAGAAAATCTCTGAAGAAGAAAAAGCTAAATTAGTTGAGCAATTGCTTTCATTTGATAAAATTGAATTTAAAAAACTACGAAAAGCCATCGGGAAAGAAAGTGCAGAATTCAAGTTTAATTATAAAGATGACGATAAGATAGTTGGAACACATACCATTTCTAACTTATCCAATAAAAAGTTTTTTGGTAAAAAATGGTTTGATTTTTCAGATAAAGAGCAAGAAGATATTTGGCATGTCTTGTATTTTTTTGATAGTAAATCAAACCTAAAAGAATATGCCATTAAGAATTGGGAATTTACAGAAGAACAAGCAATTGCTATTTCAAAATTTAATGTTAAAGATGGCTATGCCAGTTTGAGCCGGAAAGCTATTGGAAATATTTTGCCTTTTCTACAGCATGGATATACCTATGATGTTGCAGTGGTTATGGGTGGGATTAAAAATACTTTTGGAGACAAATGGCAAAATGATACCGTAGAAAACAATCAAAGGCAACTCGATTTAATTGATAATATTGAAGGGATAGTCAGGTCTAAAATTTCAGGAGGTTTTATAGATACAATTAAGGATTTACTTCGTAAAGAATTTCAATTTAGTGATAAACAATTAAAGAAACTTTACCATCATTCTGCAACAATTGATTCTTCAGTGTTATTAGAAAAACTGCCAATAGGCAAAGGAGCAGACAAGGATATTCAAGCTATTAGAAATCCAATCGTAATTACTGCTTTGTTTGAATTGCGAAAATTAGTAAATGAATTAATACAAGAACACGGGCAGCTTGACGAAATAAAAGTAGAAATGGCACGTGACCTGAAAATATCAAAATCGCAACGAAATAAGATACGCAGAGATCAAAAACGACTGGAAAGAGAAAATGACAGAGTAAAAAAGGAAGTAGAAAAATACACAAGAGTTTCTCATGATAACATTCTAAAATTCAAGCTTTGGGAAGAGTGCAAGCAGACTTGTCCTTATACAGGTGTTGTAATTCCGGTTACTAAACTTTTTACAGGAGAAGTACAAATAGAACATATTCATCCGTGGAGTCGTTCGCTAAACGACAGTTTCAATAATAAAACATTGTGTTATGCGGATGAAAATAGACGAAAAGGAGACAAAACACCTTTTGAATTTTATGGCAATGATGAATTGGACTGGGTTGCCAGAAAAGAAAGGGCTTTAAAATTATTTTCCGATACCAAAGAATATCCAAATGCCTACCAAAAGTTTAAACGATTTGTACAGCAAAAATTTGATGACGACTTTTCTTCAAGACAATTAAATGATACCCGATTTATAAGTAAGGAAGCTTCGTCTTATTTAAAGCAAGTGTGTAAGAAAGTAAATGTTTCCCCAGGTCAAATGACAGCTAATCTGCGTCAAAAATGGGGATTGAATACGGTTTTGAATGATGAAAATGCCAAGACACGGGAAGATCATCGTCACCATGCCATTGATGCTTTGGTTATGGCTTGTGGAAAGACAAGTTATTTACAGGAATTATCAAAATGGAATCGGTATAATAGAAACTATGATTTAAAAGATTTTCCAATGCCTTGGGAAACGTTCCGATTTGATGCAGAAAAAGCAGTTGATAAAATATTGATTTCACACAAACGTATTTCTAATGATATAACGATTCGATATACTAAAGTAGAGAAAAACGGAAAAACATATACAAATAAAGGAGTTGCAGCGCGAGGGCAATTGCATAAGGAAACCGTTTTTGGCAAACGAAATTTTAATGGAGAAGAGGCATTTCATGTCAGAAAGGCAATTGATAGTTTAACAACCGAGAAACAATTAGAAAAAGTAGTTGATGAAGTTATTAGAAAATTAATTTATAAAAAAATTCAGGAACTTGGTGGATTTGTAAAAGGTGTTATTCCTGCTAATACTTTTTTTATTGTTGATGAAAACGGAGTTAAACAACCACAAATTTTTCTGCCAAATAAAAACGGTAATCCGGTTCCAATTTTGAAAGTCCGAATGAAAGAAAATATTAGTGGTGCTGAAAAATTAAAAGAAAATATAAATCAATGGGTAAATCCAAGAAACAATCATCATGTACTTATTTATAAAGATGAAAAAGGAAATTTTAAAGAAGATGTCGTTACATTTTGGACAGTTGTAGAAAGAAAAAGAATAGGTGATTCAGTTTATAAATTGCCAATGGAAGGAAAAGAGATAGTTGCAATTTTACATATTAACGATATGTTTTTGTTAGGATTAAATGAAGAAGAAATCAATTGGGAAAAACCAGATTATGAAGTTTTAAGAGATCATTTGTATAGAGTGCAAAGTTTGTCTTCTAAATATTATGAATTTAGACAATCTGTTAATGCGCAATCTCAAAACAAAGTTTCGCCGATTTATGAACAAATTAGAGGATTTGGTTTAGGTAAAACTGGTTGGGATTTTTTTAATCCAATCAAAGTAAAAATTTCAGTTTCAGGAAAAATTTCAAAAATATAATTTCATTTGAAAAAGTTTGGTGTAAATTTACACCAATTAAAATTATGGTTATGACACGACAAAGTATTTCTTTAGCCAATCAGAATGATGAATGGCTAAAACAACAAATTAGTAAAGAAGAATTTAGCAGTAAGAGTGAAGCCGTTAATTATTTAATCAAGCAAGCACGTGAGCGGGAAGAATATCACAACTATGTTCAAATGAAAATTGACAGAGGGATTAAGAGTGGATTCAGCACCAAAACAAAAGAAGAACTTTTAGAGGAGATTAAAACGCGATTAAATGTATAATTATAGGTTATCATTTGAAGCTGAAGAAGATATTATTCGCATTTTTGAGTATGGTTTAGGTAGATTTGGTCTGCAACAAGCCATCAAATATTATGATATGATGTTTGAATGTTTTGATAAGATAGCTTCTAATCCGTTTTTGTTTCCTGTTGTATCCAATTATAAAAATGCAGAGCGATTTTGTGTTTGTGGAGTTGATACAATTTACTATAATATCAAAAAGGAAGGAGTAGAAATTATTACCATAATTGGAAGACAAGATTATTAAAAGTTCATTGACATGATTTTCAAATTCTTAAACATCTCAAACCACGACTGAAAAGTATAGTATCTACCCAATAGGGTTGAAGATAGCCAGTTAACTGTTGTGGTTTGATTAAAGATTAGAGAACACGATATTAGAATTGATTTAGGTTCTAATTTTCCTCAGTTGTGGTTTGATTAAAGATTAGAGAACACGATATTATAAATTGCTTTCCTGTATCAGTTACTGTGGTTGTGGTTTGATTAAAGATTAGAGAACACGATATTCAATAGAAGGTACACCATTCACAATCGTACGTTGTGGTTTGATTAAAGATTAGAGAACACGATATTCAAAGCAGGAATAAAACTAACAAGTGAACGTTGTGGTTTGATTAAAGATTAGAGAACACGATATTGGAGAAGTGCTAAAAACAAACAACAAAAAAGTTGTGGTTTGATTAAAGATTAGAGAACACGATATTATAATCTATTAAACGAACAACGTATTTGTAGTTGTGGTTTGATTAAAGATTAGAGAACACGATATTTGGAGGTGTATCATTTGATGAAGCGAGCAGTTGTGGTTTGATTAAAGATTAGAGAACACGATATTAAAAGAGTTTAACGCAAAAGCAACGGAAGCGTTGTGGTTTGATTAAAGATTAGAGAACACGATATTAAACGCATACGGAAGTAACACAAGTTACTAGTTGTGGTTTGATTAAAGATTAGAGAACACGATATTATCCGATAAAAGTAGGTCAGTACTTAATAGGTTGTGGTTTGATTAAAGATTAGAGAACACGATATTAAGTTCAAGAATTTGAAATGATTGACAAAGTTGTGGTTTGATTAAAGATTAGAGAACACGATATTTGTTTGAGCAAATTATTGAAGATGATGATGTTGTGGTTTGATTAAAGATTAGAGAACACGATATTATTAATGGCGAATCACAACCTAAGCGGATTGTTGTGGTTTGATTAAAGATTAGAGAACACGATATTAAGCTTGATAAAATATATAAACGCAGTAGGGTTGTGGTTTGATTAAAGATTAGAGAACACGATATTGTAAGGAAAAGAAAACCCAGCTACCCGACCGTTGTGGTTTGATTAAAGATTAGAGAACACGATATTTATTTGATATGGCAGATTTATCAGGACTAGGTTGTGGTTTGATTAAAGATTAGAGAACACGATATTTTTCTCCCAATCAACCGTTAGGTTGGCATTGTTGTGGTTTGATTAAAGATTAGAGAACACGATATTCGAAAATATCTATTGTTTTCAACATCCTTGTTGTGGTTTGATTAAAGATTAGAGAACACGATATTTTAACTCCCCGGATAGTTCCAGTTCTTCTGGTTGTGGTTTGATTAAAGATTAGAGAACACGATATTCTTAACGTAGTAGTATTGATCGAGGTGCTGTTGTGGTTTGATTAAAGATTAGAGAACACGATATTCGGCTGCTGCTTCAATTGACCCTGCAACTGTTGTGGTTTGATTAAAGATTAGAGAACACGATATTTTCAACTGTTGGGGAAAATATTGATGCTACGTTGTGGTTTGATTAAAGATTAGAGAACACGATATTAAATTCATCTTCTGTAAGTCCGGAAGCATCGTTGTGGTTTGATTAAAGATTAGAGAACACGATATTTAGAGGAAGTGATAGATGGGTTATTGATGGGTTGTGGTTTGATTAAAGATTAGAGAACACGATATTAGCGTATGCTTCAGAAATAACAACTGAGGAGTTGTGGTTTGATTAAAGATTAGAGAACACGATATTTAATTGCATGCGCGCCTGAACTGCTTAAAGGTTGTGGTTTGATTAAAGATTAGAGAACACGATATTCATAAGGGGGTTATCCTTGATGACGAATACGTTGTGGTTTGATTAAAGATTAGAGAACACGATATTAAAAGCCTTAAACCAGGTTACCGAAGCCGCGTTGTGGTTTGATTAAAGATTAGAGAACACGATATTAATGCTCTTTTTCATTTTCAATACCAAAGTGTTGTGGTTTGATTAAAGATTAGAGAACACGATATTGTACAAGCTTTGCAACTGGTTATACTGTAGGTTGTGGTTTGATTAAAGATTAGAGAACACGATATTGCCGGTTAATTGGCTTTATATCCCCTCAAAGTTGTGGTTTGATTAAAGATTAGAGAACACGATATTCACCGCCGAGGCAGTAAACAAGGGGGTTGAGTTGTGGTTTGATTAAAGATTAGAGAACACGATATTATCTACGGTTGGAAATGCAACAAACGTAGCGTTGTGGTTTGATTAAAGATTAGAGAACACGATATTATTTAAAACCAACAATTGATGAGTTGATAGGTTGTGGTTTGATTAAAGATTAGAGAACACGATATTTGATGCACCAGTTGCAGAAACGTTGTTTAAGTTGTGGTTTGATTAAAGATTAGAGAACACGATATTAAAAGTGGACATTATGATACGATTAGATGTGTTGTGGTTTGATTAAAGATTAGAGAACACGATATTTGTTTTTGTTGATATATTAAATCATATTAGTTGTGGTTTGATTAAAGATTAGAGAACACGATATTGAGTTTGACGCAAAAGGCAAACACGTTGCTGTTGTGGTTTGATTAAAGATTAGAGAACACGATATTACAGCAAATTATGTGTATGTTTGATTGCAAGTTGTGGTTTGATTAAAGATTAGAGAACACGATATTTGTTGGACTGAAAGCTTGTACAACGTGTCCGTTGTGGTTTGATTAAAGATTAGAGAACACGATATTATTGACCTTTTGAATCAGGGTGAACAAAGTGTTGTGGTTTGATTAAAGATTAGAGAACACGATATTAGTGCTCCCCACTGTTCAAGGCTAAGCATAGTTGTGGTTTGATTAAAGATTAGAGAACACGATATTAAGTGCCTGATAAATAACCCAAGGTGAATAGTTGTGGTTTGATTAAAGATTAGAGAACACGATATTTTGACCAGACATTAAACCAAAGATCGCAAGTTGTGGTTTGATTAAAGATTAGAGAACACGATATTCCAGTTCTTTGACAGTTTTGTCGACGGATAGTTGTGGTTTGATTAAAGATTAGAGAACACGATATTCTTTTTTTCCGGTAATCGTAGAGATGGTTCGTTGTGGTTTGATTAAAGATTAGAGAACACGATATTAATGTCGAGGGATTAGAAAAGACTGAAAGCGTTGTGGTTTGATTAAAGATTAGAGAACACGATATTACTCTAAGATCGTGGTTTGTTTCCGGTCTGTTGTGGTTTGATTAAAGATTAGAGAACACGATATTTTGGCTGTTTTTTGTAATAAAGTCGTTAAGTTGTGGTTTGATTAAAGATTAGAGAACACGATATTTCTCACTCTGGAGAATGTAAGCGTTACCAAGTTGTGGTTTGATTAAAGATTAGAGAACACGATATTAACTCTTAAAAATACAACAGGCTTAACCCTGTTGTGGTTTGATTAAAGATTAGAGAACACGATATTGGTTAATGCTAAAACACCAAACAACAGAACGTTGTGGTTTGATTAAAGATTAGAGAACACGATATTGGTTGGTTGGTTTCCTTCTGATATATAAGACTTTAGACGTGAATATCGTTCAGGAAAATGCCTCTTTTATGGTTTGATAACCCATAATTGAGGCATTTTTTGCATTGTAGGGGGTCTAGTTAGTTTTGCACGTTTAAATGTTACTATTGATTTGAAATAATGTAGTATCAAAACAATTCTAATTGAGTAGGCTGAGGAGCTGAAGGTACTGCTGCTTTCCCCCAAAAATTTAAAATATTACCAAATTGTTTATCGGTTATTCGAAGTACACTTACCTTACCTAAAGGAGGGAGTAGTTTGTGAATTCTCTTTTCATGTACATCGGCGCTTTCGCTACTGGCGCAATGGCGTACGTAAACAGAATACTGCATCATCGAAAATCCATCTTTCAATAAATTGTTTCTAAATCCAGATGCATTGCGTCTGTCTTTTTTTGTTTCTGTTGGGAGATCAAAAAAAACAAATAACCACATTATTCGATATCCGTTAAGCTCCATAAGGCAGGATATTTAATTTTTTTTCGATTTCCTGTGAAGCATTGTTGAAGAGAACTGGCAGTCTTTTGTAAAGCAATCATTAAAGGACTTTTTTCTTCTCTAAAATAAACCGTCCTGGTTAGTATTTGTAATAATTCAGCCTTAATAACAGTGTTTAATTCTTGTTCATCATAACGCTGCATAATTTCAAAAACTTTTTCATCTACAATCGGACGAAACGGTTCCATGATGTCATCGGCAAGTGCAAAAGCATTGTATTTACTTTTGTGATGGATACCTAATGTATTTAATAAGCCACTTCCGGAAAGGGCTCTTGCTGTTGCAGCCCTTAAAATGGCATAGCCATAATTCAGAAAGTTATTAGGATAGTCACCATATCGTTCCCGTTTGATTCCATTAAATTCTAAATTGGGCTGAGGAAAATGCTTCCAGTATTGCTGTGCCGCAACGCCTTCCATATTAGAGGAATCACCACTTAATACTTTACTGGCCAGAAATACAAAACTATTCTTGGATTCGGTTATTTTTTCGAGTAACTGTCCTTGGTTTTTTATTTTTTCAATTATGGTTTGCTGCCATAATTGTTTTTTTAGTGGAATGGAAGCTTCGATCTGATTTTTAAATATTTCCTGTTGAATATGGTGACTGTTGAGGTTTAGCAGCATTCCGTTAGGAAGATGATTCTTTCCGCAGATAATAATAGAAGTATTGTTATCAACCAGTAAATTCATAGCAGGAATGCTGAGGTAGATTTCATTATGATCGAGAACAAGAAAGCCAATATCTTCAATAGGGATAGAACTTTCTTTCATTTCTGATTTTAGTACCAGCTGGTTGTTTCTTGCGGTTATAGAAAGTTTGTTTTCAATTAAAATCGTTCTCTTTAGCATAATTTAATTATTTTTCTAAAGTTCGTGTTTATAAAAAGTTTGTTTTTATGGTTTTCCGTAATTGATTCATTTTTAATTAGTACCCGAGTTCCCGAAGTATTTTTAAACTACAATAGCTCGTTGAAATCTTTGACTTATTACTTTTCTCAATATCCTTTGGTAATAATTACCCTTACATTTTTTTGCCATAGTTTTTTTATAATGTAATATTTGTACTACATTTGTTCCGGTTTCAAAATCTAAACAAAATTTGATTCTTACGCAATCTATGTGATATTGAAAAAATAAAAACTGCCCTTATCACAAGTTTCGTGATATGCTAAAAAAATAAAATAAGTTTATCACAATTATTGTGATATCAAATAAATAGATATGAAGTTTATCACAGCGATAAAATAGAAAATCAAATAAACGGCAGGTGATGGAAAAAGAAAAAAATATTGGAGAAGTATTAGGTTTACAGCAACAAGATATGGCTATTTTTTTGCTCTTACCGCTAAGTAATTGGGCGATGTATGCAACGGGACAGCGTGGACTGCCAAAAGAGGCTCATGAAAAACTGGCCGAAATGCTTGCTTTTTTAAAAGAACAAGATGAAGATGGTGACGATACTTTTACTGCCGCAAAAGGACCGGGATCCAGGGCAATGAAGTTCTGTGAGGATGAGCTGATCAGGAACCAAAAGAAGCAAAATACTATGGCAACGCAACTCGAAAAGTGTAAGGCAAAATATACATCGGCTCGCAATGGTTTAAAACTTGCCGGTTTTCTAACAGGTAAAATGCAGGAAAAATGGCAGGAGGAGCAATTGCTAATCATTAAAAAACGAACAGAAACCGCAATAGAAAAAAATAACCTGGAACTGCAGGCAGAATATGAATGTAAATTAAGGCTTCTGAAAGAACAGGAAGTATCATTGAAAAGAGAACTGTCAGGCAACTAAAAACAGTTTACAGTTTACAGCTCACAGTTTACATTTTACGACTCACATTTCACAACAGACGTTCTACAACTCACATTTTTTTATGTATCTCTTAATTTTTTATTCATAATTATTATCTTTGAACTATGAGCACAGCAACAAAACCAAATCACATAGGGCGAAAAATAAGCCGTATTCGTGAACTAAAAGACATGAAGCAGGAAGCATTGGCACAGGCTTTAGGAACCAATCAGCAGGCTGTTTCTATTATAGAAAACAGTGAGACGCTTGACGAAGAAAAGTTAATTGAAGTGGCAAAGGCTCTGGGTGTTACTGTAGAAGCAATTAAGAACTTTTCAGATGAAGGCGTGATTAATTATTTTAATAGTTTCAACGATAATAAAGGCAGCATATACGCTGGCGGACAGCACTACTGTACCTTTAATCCTTTAGATAAAGTAATAGAACTTTACGAACGTTTGGTTCAGGCTGAAAAAGATAAAGTAGACTATTTAGAAAAGAATCAAAAGGACAAATAACCTTTACAAAAAATATTACATTCGTAAAGAGACTTCCAAAAGAAGTCTCTTTTTTATTTTACGCTTTTGCAAGTGCTTTTAAAGCGGGAAGAACAAAGTTTTGTTTAGGGCATATTATTTTTATTTAAGTCGGGAATAATCACAATAAAAAGTTAAAAAAAAAGAGAAAAGCGATTAAACCTTTTTAAGCAAAAACAGTCTTATAGCATAATCTTAAAACATGAAATATGAAACCACCATTTCTACTTTTTCTTTTGTCTTTCGTTTTGTTAATTTCCTGTTCCAAAAGTGATTCGGATGAATCCGGTCAGGAAGCAGTCTATATAGATGATGATTTAGCAGGACCCATTTCCAGACCACAAACAGGCTATGGCGCTGACGGAACTTATGCTGTGGCAAAAATTAGTTTTCCAAGTCCTTTATACAGCGGAAAAAATGTAGAAATATTTTATCCAAAAGGAATTACCGCTCCTAAACCAACAATCTTTTACTCGCATCCGTACGGGGGTGAAGAAAGTGCGTACAATATTGGGCTTTATGAATTTATTGCTAAAAAAGGATATGTAGTGGTTTTTGCCCCTTATCCGACAACAGGAGTAACAGTCGACGAAAGATATGATACTTTATGGCAGAGTTTTAAGAAAGCAGTTACGGATTATCCGACTATAATTGATACTAAAAAAGTGGGTTTCATGGGACATTCTTTTGGGGGAGGAGCTTCTTTTGCCCTGGCACACAAAGGATTTATCGATGAAGGCTGGGGAGAAAACGGGCGTTTTATTTTTGCGATGGCACAATGGTATTCGTACCAGATTTCACAAGCTGAATTACAAAGTTTTCCGGCAAATACAAAACTAATCACCCAGGTATATGATGATGATGTGACTAATGATCACAGACTGGCCATTGATATTTTTAAAAATATTAATATTTCAAATACTGAAAAAGATTTCATTTTAATAAAAAAATCAGTTTTGCCAACTTTCACGTATACAGCCGAACATGATTTGCCCAACACGCAAAGTTCCTATGATGCTTATGATTATTATGGTATTTACAGATTACTGGACGCCATGATAGATTATAGTTTTAATGGAAATGCAGCCGGCAAAAATGTTGCTCTTGGAAATGGTTCAGCAGAACAGGTAACGATGCCGTCTTATAAAGGAAAGGCATTAACGCCATTAGAAGTCACAGATAACCCTGTGCCGCTGTATCCGCAAACCAAATATACTTTTAAATGTGGAGCATCAAATAATCCGAGAATTGCAAATTGCAATTAATTTGTAATTCCACTGGCCGTTTTTTAATAGCCAGTGGAAATTGCATACTGCCTCAAAAAAATATTTAGGCCTTGCAGACACCGTCTGTAAAAGTATAGATGCGCATCAGGAGCTGTTGTTGGAGAGGTTCTTTTCTCTTGTTGAGGAACCACTTTAAAAGCTGACGGTTAAAGGAAAACCAATGGAATTTTCTTCTGCTATTGCCATTATTGCACCTGACGCAATATTCACAATGCCGGATTAGTTTTAATTAATACACAAAAGCACTATGTTTTTGGGTTAAATCTTGTATTTATTGAGTTAACAGGGTTCGTTGAAATAGGGTACATTGGTACTAAAAATTAAAATAACGCCAATTTATGCCCAAAAGAATGTATTTGAAATACCTATTAATTTGCTTCTCTTTATTTTCAATCACTGTAAATTCACAACTATTAGAACCTAAAAAAAATTTCCGGGCTGCCGATTCGCTATTAAAAGAACCTAGTTTTTCTGTTCACAAAGACAATTATTTTTTGACGGGAGTACCTGTCAATACGGATATTACCCGCGACAATGCCGACGTAAAATACCAGGTCAGTTTTAAGTTGCGATTGAATTCAAAACCTTTATGGGGCGGTTTTTTTCCCTATCTGATGTACACCCAAAAAGCCTTTTGGGATATTTACGCCAGCTCAAAACCCTTTTCAGAAATTAATTTTAATCCCGGAGTAGCCCTGGTCCGCCCCTTTTATTTAAAAGGCGGAAGGCTTACCTATGGATCTGTAGCATTTGAACACGAATCAAACGGCAGGGATTCCATTTATTCCAGAACCTGGAACATGCTTGCCTTTTCACTGAAATCGCAAATTTCGCCACGATGGATTGTCGGACTAAGAGGATGGATTCCGATTGTTGATAAGGAAGATAATCCCGGACTTACCAAATATGTGGGTTATGGCGAAGCGAGTGCCACTTATCAGATACAGCCTGGGCGCTGGAGTGCCGATATTCTTTTCAGAAAAGGGAGTGGTCTTATCAATTACGGATCCTTACAGACACAGGTAAACTGGAGGCCTTATAAAAGCGAGAATTATTATCTCACGTTGCAGTGGTTTGTGGGCTACACAGAAAGTTTAATAGATTATCAGGAACATAAAAGCATGGTACGTCTGGGATTTACGATTAAACCTGAAAATATGGGAATTTTTTAAGCTGCTTTAATTTTCAGCACATGATTTATAAAAAACCACTCAAAATTTTGAGTGGTTTTTTATTTCTCCTCCCGTTACAGCTCATTAAGTTTACTAAAGCATTCGTTATGAAACCTGATTCCTTCACTATACTGTTCCGGTGACATTCCATATAGTGGTTTTTTACTATCAATGGAAATCCCCTTCGCAATGAAGTATTCGGCACTGTTTTTCACTAAAGATAACTCTAATTGGTTTAATTCTGTTTTTACAGGAGAATTCGAGGTTTCTAAATTTTGGGTTGGCATATTCGGTTATTTAGTTAGCGCAAACGCTCAGTCATCTTTTTGTGAGGTCAGAAGTTTTATTTTTTCAACAGCTATTTTATTTTCGTTGGCTACCTCGACTAACGCAAGCAGAATATCGTTCCTGAAAATTATTTTATTTCTTACATTTCTAATAATGGTTTTGGTTGGCGGTTTCTGTCCATTTCGGGTTAAATACCGAATAGTGGGTTCAACATAGGTATACGGCAAATGCTCATCTATGAAATTATAGGCTTGTTCATTGTGCGAATACATTTCATCATCCTTATTATTTTTTACTAATTTTGACATATATTTGATATTTATTACTTAATCTTGCATTAGAATGTAAATGTAAGAAAAATAATATACAAAACATACGTTTTCTTAAAAAAAATGTACGAATTGTTTTATTTAATACTAAATAGGTAGAAAAGATGTATAATGAAAAATTGGCAAGATTCTTTAAAGCGAAAGGTCTTAAGCAAAAAGAGGTAGGATTGATTATGGGTTTTAGTGAAGCTATGGTTGGAAGATATCTAAACAGAACTGCTAAGATGAGCCCTGAATTTTTAATGAGTTTAAGCAGGAATTTTCCGGAAGTAGATCTGAATGATCTTTTTGCTAGTGAAAATGAAGATCCTAATGCAATTCATGAACCGAAGGAAAAATATCAGACTACGGTTCTGACGGATATAGGAGAAATTGAAGTACGACTTAAAATGATAAAAGAAAAACTATCCAAAAAGAAAGACTAAAAATAAAAAATCCTGCTGACATTTTGTTTTGCAGGTTTTTTTATTAAAAATTATATTGGAGGATTCGCTTATGTTGATTTTTTAATTGTGTATAGTAGTTTTTTATTATGATGATCAACTGTGATAAGCGGATATTCACTTTCTCCTTCACCCGTAAGAATGATTTCCTTTTTTAGAATTTGACTCATAGTAGTCATGAATTGAATAATGGCTTCTAAGTCACTATTTGAGTTTATTTCGTTGGGATCAATATCAAATTCTATTTCTTCATCAGAAAAAAAATGAAGGTTTATCATGATCTTATCGATGAAAATGGATGCTGATTTTGTTTCCATCCCTGCAGTTTGATCACTAAAATATTGAAGAACGTACTCTTTGTCTATTTTATTTATAATTTTATTCTCGTCATAACTACCAAATTTTACAACATAATTTTGATTGAGATGATCTATTAAAACAATCCAGTCTTCAATTCTTATATTTTTAATATAAATATCTCTTAATGAGCCTTCAGGTTCAAAAATCCAACGAACGTCGCTCCAGTTTAAATTCATTTCTTAGTTTTTACTCCTTTTATCAATAACCATCCCACCATGGCAAATTCAGCGGTTGCAGAGGTTAGTCCGACTAAGATACCGGTTTTGGAATGATATTCGGGAAATAAAATAAAAGTGGCGGTATCAATCAGATAAGACACACCACCAAGGATTAAAAGTATTCCCAGGATTTTTGGGATAAAATTAGACCGATATGCTAATTGTCCAAATGGAATAAGCCACAGTCCCCAGAAAATGCCAATAATAACGTTTCCGTTTCCATACATTTTCAGGCTTAACATAGCCAGTGCATTTTGCTGAGTAGAAGTAAAACCGTTCATGAAATTCTCTTTCAGGATGAGCAGGATGTAATATTCATTAAAAATAATAAAGAATGCAATTGGCACACCGACAATGACTAAAGCGACCAGAGTACGGGCTAAATGGGCATTGACATTTTTAAATAAATTGTATAATGTTAAAGCCAGAAATACAAATACGGTCTGACAAACTAAATTGCTTAAGATCCCAAACCGAAACAATAATTCGTGGTCCAGAATATTTTTTGCGGTCAGATTAATATCATCGCTCACAAATAATTGTGTCGGAACATACATAATTCCAAAGGCACCGGTAATTGCAATGATTAAATACAATATACCTGCGATTCTTGCTGTCTTCTTTTCTGAACTCATAGTTGCTGTAAATTATTAATTGTAAGACGGTTATCGGCTGTTTTTGTTACAGTTAAATTTAGTGCCGGATGATTTTACCGAAATTGGTACTAAAAATAAAACCGCTGTTCCAGCCCCGATAGCAGCGGCATCCTTTTGCTTTTTTCTTTAAAAAGTAAAAGATACAGCGGATAGCGGGACTACAGGTCTTCTGAAAATGAATTTTTTGCTGCAATACAATAATAATCCGCAACGCCCTTTTTGTTTTACTATTTGCGTTTCAATTCACTTTCGATTAATTTCATTAAATTCGTAACTACTTTTTTGATTACTTACTTTACAAGAGAAATTTCATGAATTCAGATATAAAAAAAATATTTTTTGCCGGCATTTTTTTAGTGGCTTTTGCCGCAAATGCCCAAAATGAAACATATACTCGTGATTCTGTGGTTGCCGATACCACTTTTGTCAACCTGAAAGACTACAGTACTGATTTTGTCTACGATATGAAGTACGCTACAGCAGATAATTTTCTGAAAGCGAAAGTTTATGATTGTGCCGAATGTATGCTGCGCTATAAAACGGTTAAAGCATTGATAGCTGCTAACAGGGAATTTATGAAAAATGGCTGCAAAATAAAGCTTTTTGATTGTTACAGGCCTTTGTCTATTCAGGAGAAAATGTGGGAGATTGTTCCGAATCCGGAGTATGTGGCAGATCCTAAAAAAGGCTCCATCCATAATAGAGGAGGAGCCGTAGATATTTCGTTGGTAAATGCTGAAGGAACAGAACTGGAAATGGGAACCACTTTTGATTTTTTCGGGGTTGAGGCCAGCCATAATTTTAAAAAACTTCCGGTACCGGTAAGGGCCAACCGAAAATACCTTAAAAGTGTAATGCTGCAAAATGGCTTTAATTCCTTTGATTCGGAATGGTGGCATTATAATCTAAAAACAGGTCTCAAAGATCCTGTTTCGAATCAAAAATGGAAATGCGAGTAAAATTATTCAACGCATCTTATGTTTTCCATGAAATACGTATTCGGATGCGATACTTTACCGTTTAGCTCAGAGGTCAATTCCCTTTTTACAATATAATCTTCTGTATCTGTGAGGTACTTAATTCGCATAATCGAGATGGGAGATTTTTTAAGCTCTTCGTAATTGTCTTTCATAAACATAAAAATCCCTGTATTGACACGGTTGCTAAAACCTTTTTCATCCTGAATAAGCGTACCGCAGGTTTCCTGGTTGATGTGCATTAGCGTCACTATTTTTCCATTTTCCAGCTGAAGGAATATTTTTGAATTTTTGTCAAAACAATTTGCTTTTATAAAATCTTTGCTTTTCTGGATGAGCTGTAAATTTAGGGTAGGTAAGCCGTCTGTCTGTGCCAGTGAAAAGAAAACATAACTGAAGCTGCCTCCAAAATACTTTTCGCTCATCAGGTATTCATTTGTTATTTTATAAGTACCAATAGAGTCGTTTACGTTTACACTATATTCACATGGTTTTTGGGCAAATGCAGTCAGGGTTAAAAGAAAAAAAGTTAAAGTAATTAGTGGTTTCATTTTTAAGTTATTTTTCTGCAAATTAAAACTATTTTGTGATCATTTTTATCAGTTGTGAAAAAACAATAAACATTTCCTCCATTTTTTATTTTCCATTTTTTTCGAATATTCTCTACCGTGTCCGGAAAATTTCTTGTGGTAACATTGGCCTGTTGGTTTTGAAGTTCCGTTTTCATCTCATTTTTACTGTACGAAATACATTTTTCGATTTCAAAAACTCTTCCCGGAAAATCGATTAATTCGTCTGAAGTATATAAATGGGAGTGTTTATGAAGCTTATTGATTTGGAAAGCAACACTAACTTCATCAAATCCGCCTGATTTCATAATAGCTGAATTGGGCTCGTACAGGTATTTTTGCGGTACATGATACGATGGAAAATTCGAATTGTCTCCTAATATGAATTCGAAGGTTTCGGTTTTGTCTTTTAAGATATTGGCCGTTTTGATGGCTATTGTCCCTGAATACTGATTGTGAATTTCGAAAAGTAATTCTTTGACCTCATTTTCAAGCGCAATGATATGAATATTTTTTACGTGTTTTAATTCCGAAAGACCTGCTGAAATATCCAGTAACGGGGCGGTTTTTATTAAGACAGCATCCGTTTTTTCAAAGTAAAAATCTAATAATTCAGGTACATTCGGCAGGCAGTCCCTGAGCATGAAAACTTTGCCTTTTGCATCATTTCTTCTGGAAGGGTCAATATAAATCCAGTCCCATTTTTGGCTGGAATCGTTTAGAACAGTAGTAGAATCAGCCGCATGAAAAGTACAGTTTTCTACTTTTAGCTGTTCAAAATTATGTTGTACGATTGCCGATAAATCTTCATTGATTTCACAATGGGTTATATTGTTGAAGTTTTTTGAAAAGTAATAATCGTCAACCCCGAAACCGCCTGTAAGATCGATTAAGGTCTCTCCGGAAATTAACGAAGCTTTGTAAGCTGCTGTTCTTTCGGAAGAAGTTTGTTCAACAGAAATTTTGCCGGGATACATAATATTTTCTGTTGAAAACCAGGTTGGCAGTTTGTCTTTCGCTTTTGCTTTGGCTTCAATCTGATTCAAAATTAAAATCCAGTCAATTTCCGGAAACGGATTTTTCTGAAGGGCTAATTTTGAAATCGAAGCACCACTATTTTCAGTTATAAATTCCTGAATAGGTTTGCTTAAAATTGAAGTGTTCAAGGCTAAATTCTTTCGGTTAATACGGAGACAATTTTGTTGTCAGGAAAAAATTCTTTTAAAATTACTTTTATCATAGTAAAAACCGGAATAGCGATGATCATTCCGACAATTCCAAAAGTGATTCCGCTGATTAGGGTAATAAGAAATATTTCTAACGGGTGCGAATTTACACTTTTTGATGAAATTATGGGCTGACTAACATTATTATCAATAGCCTGAACCAGTAAAAAGCCGATAATTACATAGATGGTTTTGGGAAGGATTTCACTTTGAAAATCACTTCCGATCATACTAATCATAGTTAAGATTCCCGCCAGTACCGTTCCGATAATAGGTCCGATGTACGGAATAATATTTAAGATCGCACATAAAAACGCAATGACAAAAGCATTTTTATTTCCGAAGATGATCAGAACGATTAAATATAAAATAAATACAACGGTCAGTTGCAGTAGCAAACCAATAAAATAGCGGGTCAGAAAATGATTTATTTTGGCAATCGAGTTCAGGATTTTGTCCTCATTAGTGTCCGGAAGAATTCGTCTTGCCGATGCTTTAAAGGCATCCTGATCCTTCACAAAGAAAAAGGTAATAAAAAATACAGAAACAAGTCCCATTCCCATATCAGCCATAAAGCCTAAAATAGAATTAATGAAGGAGGTAAAATAGCTAAAATCAAGCATCGAAGTTACTTTAGAGCTTTTAAGCATTTTATTTAAATCGACGTGAGGAATATTGAAATACGCTTCGATACTGCGTTCTGTTTCCGTAAATTGCTGCTGTAAATTATGGGTATCCAATAAAGATAAATTATTGGCCTGGGAGATAATCAGCGGAACAAATAAGAAGATAAAACCAACCATTAATAAAATGAACAGAATGAGTGTCGTTGTAGCTGCCAATGAATTACCAAATTTCAATTTATTTTTTAAAAATTGTACCAGCGGATTGGCTATAAGACACAGTAAAAGCGAAATGCATAAATAGACAATTACAGTTTGTATGGTGTATACGAAATACAAAACAATCCCGATAATCAGGATCGTTGCCAAAGCTCTTAAAATTCCGTTAGCTATAATTTTAGATGTAATCATATTAGGTTTTTAGAGTAAATATAGGAAAAAGCTTTTGAATTTACTGGTGAATACAAAAAAAGCGGGATGAAATAACATCCCGCTTTTAATCATACTATTTATTTTTTTGGATTAGATTCCAAAAGAAGCTCTAGGACCTCCTGTAACGAAGATCGCGGCCATTCTGTTTTTTTGTCCGGTAGAGAACATGTACATAGCATTATCATCAACATAGTCCATGTAGTTCATTGTCATTTCTACAGGAGTTCCTGAACAAGTACTGTAATGTGGGTAAGCTGGCACACCATAATTAGCAGTATTGTGTGTTGGAGTATCAGATACTAAATCGCTTCCACAAGTGGCATCTCCCCAAATGTGACGTAAGTTCATCCAGTGACCTACTTCGTGAGTAGCAGTTCTTCCTAAGTTATAAGGTGCATTTGCAGAACCGGATAAACCGAAATATTTAGGATCAATTACAACGCCGTCTGTAGAAGAAGCTCCTCCAGGAAATTGTGCATAACCAAGAATTCCTCCACCAATAGTACAAGACCATAAGTTAAGCTTTGTTGTTGGAGAAGTTGGGGCTAAACCACCCTGAGCTGTTTTTTTCATAGCATCATTGGTTCCCCAGGAAGTTTTTGTAGTAGATTTTCTGATAATCTGATCTAATACAAATGTGATTCCTACATTAGCTTTCACACCTGCAAATAGCGCTGGTACACTATTGTAGTCTGAATTTAATGCATTGAAATCTTTGTTTAACACATCAATTTGAGATTGAATTTGTGTAGCTGAAATGTTTTCTGCGGTAGTTCTGTAAAGAACGTTTACAACAACAGGAATTTCGATTTTGCCATTTACCAAACGGCCTGAGAATCCTTTAATCAATTGCTCTGAAGTAAAGGCCTCGATTTGATTCATTCTGATGGCCAAAGTAGGATCGGCTTTCAATTGTGCTTCCAACACTTCCTGTGTAGCACAAGCACGACGCGCGATAGCATTTGTTTCTGATTTCAGACCTTCAGACTGATCATTTTGACAAGAAAACAGCAAAAGTGCTGTAATTGCAGATAAAAAAACTTTTTTCATAATAATAGGGGTTTTTTGTTATAATATTGTTGATTAGTTAAACAATATCGCAATTTTATAACAAAAAATCTTTGTAACAAAACTTTTACAAGAAATTATTTGTGAGAATTTTACAATCCCTTGTATAGTCTAGTTCTTACAAAAAAAGAAGATGTTTTTTTAAGAAGTAATTTCGTACAAAGCGATACTTGCAGCCTGTACAACGTTCATACTACTGTTGTTACCGAACATATTTATGTGTACAATCTGGTTCGAAATTTTTAACAGTTCGTCAGATATTCCATTAACCTCACTTCCGATCAAAAGTGCTATTTTTTTGTTATGCGGAAGTATGATTTCTTTGAGAGGTTTGCTGTTGCTGGCAATTTCCAGAGCAATAATTTCGAAGTTGTTTTCGATTAGGTATGTAATGAGATCCGCTGTTTCTTCAATAGTGGAATGCGGTACATGAAGGTGCGTACTTCTTGAAGTTTTATTTATTTTTCGGGGTGTCAGCGGGATGTCTTTGCCTAAAAAGATAATATTTTCCACACCAAACGCTTCACCGATTCTAAAAAGGGAACCAATGTTTTGCTGAAAATAAATATGATCGCAAACCAGCGTTACGGGAAACGTTTTTCTTTCAAATTGATTTTCTGCGTGAGTAAGCTGCACCTGTTGATTATTAGTTGGTAAAAATATAATTGATAATGTTAGCACCCATTTTAAGGGCTTTGTCCCTCACGGCAGGAGGATCGTTATGTACTTCCGGATCTTCCCATCCGTCGCCCAAATCACATTCGTAGGTGTACAGCAGCACGAGTTTGTTTTCGATGAAAATTCCAAAAGCCTGTGCGCGCGTACCGTCATGCTCATGAATTTTCGGCAATCCATTCGGAAAAGGAAAGGGTTTCTGAAAAATAGCGTGATTGGCGGGAATTTCAACCAGATTGTTATTGGGAAATATTTTTTTGATTTCTTTTCGGATGTACTGATCCATTCCGTAATTGTCATCGATATGCAAAAAGCCTCCCCCGGTTAAATAATTCCGAAGATTACTGATATCACTGTCGCTAAAAACCACATTTCCGTGTCCTGTCATATGCACAAAAGGATACGAAAGCAAATCCGGATTACCGGGTTCGACAGTTGAAGGTTTTGCTTTTATTCGGGTATTGATATTGGCATTACAAAATTGAATTAAATTGGGCAAAGAAGTCGGATTCGAGTACCAATCGCCGCCACCGCTATATTTCAATAAAGCAATTTCCTGCGAAAAAGAGGAAACGGAAACGAGAAATAATAAGTAAAATATTTTTTTCATGTATTAAAATTATCGGGTAATTTGCTTTTTATATGCGGTATGTTCTGTCATTTCGACGAAGGAGAAATCACATAATGGATTAACAGTGCGTGCTCTCTGGATGTGATTTCTCCTTCGTCGAAATGACAAAAATGGGATCAATTATTAGAAGTTTCATTAAAAAAAACAACACTGTGACAAGCAACTAATGCAGCTGTTTCCGTTCGCAAACGCGTATTTCCCAAAGCAACAGGTTTGAAATTATTTTCTAAAGCCAGTGCAATTTCTTTTTCCGAAAAATCACCTTCAGGGCCAATTAATATCGTCACATTTTCATTAGGTTTCAAAACTTCTTTGAGCGATTTTTTATCTGTTTCTTCACAATGTGCAATCAATTGTAGGCCTTCATTTTTTTGTTTAATGAATTCTTTAAACGAAACTGCCGGGTTTAATTTCGGTAAAAACGTTTCATTGGATTGTTTCATTGCCGAAAGAATGATTTTCTCAAACCGTTCCGGATTGATGTTTTTTCGCTCCGAACGATCACAAAAAACAGGTGTAATTTCCTGAACCCCGATTTCAGTCGCTTTTTCTAAAAACCATTCGTAACGATCATTCATTTTGGTGGGCGCAACGGCCAGATGCAGCTTAAATTTTGGCTGATCGGCTTTGGTTACGGAAAGTACCTGTACAGTACATTTATTGTCGGAAGCCAGGGTTATTTCGGTTTCAAATAAAAATCCCAGGCCATTGGTAACGTGTAATATATCCGAATCTTTTTTTCGTAAAACCTTTATGATATGTCGGCTTTCTTCTTTGTCAAAAGAAAAGCTTTCGGTGGTTTCGTCTATATTCGGGTTGTAAAATAATTGCATAATTAAAATTGAATTCGTGCTTTCGAAACAACAGCAGAAGTTTCGAAACGATTGGATAAATATTTTTGATAGCCTACAATTCCGATCATGGCAGCATTATCGGTGGTGTATTCGAATTTCGGAATAAAAGTTTTCCAGCCATACTTGCTTTCGCTTTCTTTCAGTCGGGTTCTGATGCCTGAATTGGCAGAAACACCTCCGCCAATGGCGATTTGGGTGATTCCGGTTTCTTTGACGGCTAATTTTAACTTGTCCATCAAAATTTCGATAATTGTATATTGGATCGAAGCACAAATGTCATTTAGGTTTTCTTCAATGAAATTCGGGTTTTCTAATTTGTTCTTCTGGATGAAATACAAAATTGCCGTTTTTAATCCGGAGAAGCTGAAATCCAGTCCCGGTACTTTTGGTTTTGTAAAAGCAAAAGCTTTCGGATTTCCCAACTGGGCATATTTATCGATTAACGGGCCGCCCGGATAAGGAAGTCCAAGAATTTTGGCACTTTTGTCAAAAGCTTCCCCGACAGCATCATCGGTAGTTTCTCCGATAATTTCCATATCAAAAAAACCATTCACTTTTACAATCTGAGTGTGTCCGCCGCTAATGGTTAAGGCTAAAAAAGGAAATTCCGGTTTATCAAAACCTTCTTCGTCTATGAAATGGGCTAAAATATGCGCATGCATGTGATTTACTGCAATTAACGGTATTTTTAGGGCTAGCGATAGTGACTTGCTAAAAGAACTTCCTACCAGAAGCGATCCCATTAAGCCGGGCCCCTGCGTAAAAGCAATGGCAGTTAATTGTTCTTTTTGTACATTTGCCTTACGAAGGGCAGCATCGATTACGGGAACAATATTCTGCTGATGGGCTCTTGAAGCTAATTCAGGAACTACACCGCCGTACTGATTGTGAATTAACTGATTGGCTACAACATTTGAGAGTACTTTATCGTTATGTAAAACTGCAGCAGCAGTATCATCGCATGAACTTTCGATGGCAAGAATAAAAACCTCTGAATTTTGCATATAAAGGCACGAATTTTGGATTATATTTGACAAATCAAATTTTTAAATTTTCTTTGATTGAAGTAAACGCCAAAATTAAAGAAATTTTATCAAAACAGTCGTCCTTTGTCTGTTCAAAATAAATTTAAAAGAAAACTAAAATAAAAGAGCTATCAAAAAAGTAAAGAAAATAATATCCAGAACCCTGATTGGGTTAGTCTTACTTTTGTTGGCATTGGCTATCATACTGTCTTTGCCTGTAGTTCAGACAAAAATTGCAACCTATGTGACCGAATCGCTCAATGCTGATTTTAAAACCAAAATCAGTGTCGACAAAGTGGCTATAAATATTTTTGGCGGGGTCAAACTAAAGAAGGTTTTGATTTTAGACCATCATAATAAGGTTTTAATTTATTCGGATATTATTACCACTGATATTTTAAGCATAAAAAGATTGCTCGATGGCGATCTCATTTTTGGCGATCTTCGCCTTACAGGTTTAATCTTTAACCTGAGAACGTATAAAAATGAAAGCGAAAACAATATCAATAAATTTATTAAGCTGTTTGATTCCGGAAAACCTTCCAAAACCAATAAACACTTTTTACTGACGGCTAAAAATGCCTATATCTCTAAGGGTACTTTTACGGTTGTTGATGAAAATAAAAAAACACCGAATTTCCTTGATTTCAAAAAGCTTAATGCATACATAAGTGACTTTAAATTATACGGGCCGGATGTAAATACAATCATTCACCGGTTTTCTTTTTTAGATCATCGCGGTTTGTATGTCTCTAATTTTGCCGGGAAATTTAGCTACACGAAAAAGCAGATTAAAGTAGAGAACCTGGCAATAAAAACGAAAAGGTCGTCTATTTACGGTCAGGCAACACTGAATTATAAGGTAGAAGATTTCTTAAACTTTACGGATAAAGTTAAATTTAATGTAGTGCTGGATTCCGCTTCGATCGCTACCAATGATATTCGTTATTTTTATGACGGATTGGGTAAAAACCAGCATTTTAAAATCAAAACAAAAATAAACGGAACGCTGAACAATCTTAACCTGAAACGACTCAGGCTTACTGATACTAATGGTTCAAAAATTGCCGCAACTATTAATTTCAGAAATCTTCTGGGGAATAAAGACCAAAAATTTTCTATGAACGGAAAATTCGAGAAACTGATTTCAAGCTACGACAATCTTGTTGTTTTAATGCCTGTGGTGTTGGGCAAAAAACTTCCCAAAGAGCTTCAGAGACTGGGGAAATTTAATATAGTAGGTAAGGCAAAAGTGTCAACAACCGCCTTAGAAACCGATTTTAAAATGATAACTGATTTGGGAAATGGACAGGTCGATCTCCATATGAATAATATGGATTTTATCGATAAAGCGTCCTACTCCGGAAATATAATACTGGATAATTTTAATATTGGGGCTTTACTGCAGCGCAAGGATGTGGGCAGAACTACTTTAAATCTGGATATTGACGGAGTCGGTTTTACCGAAAAATACCTGAATACCATTGTAAAAGGAGATGTTTCAAAATTAGATTATAATAAGTACACCTACAATAATATTACCATAAATGGTAATTTTAAATTGCCCTATTATAAAGGACAGTTATCTGTAAACGACCCAAACCTGAATCTGACATTTGACGGTCTGGTTGATTTAAGTAAAAAGGAAAATAAATACGATTTTCATATCAATGTTGAAAATGCAGATTTGCGAAAATTGAAATTCGTAAACGATTCTATTTCGCATTTTACGGGAGATGCTATTGTGGAAGTGACCGGAAATTCTATTGAAAACCTACAGGGTAATATTTACATTAAGGACGCAGCGTACCAAAATCCGAAATCGACTTATGCTTTTGATGAAGTAACGATCAATTCTAATTTTGATGCCGCCAGAATACGCACCATTACCATAAATTCGTCAGATGTCATTAATGGAAAAATCGTAGGGAAATTTCAGTTCAAAGAATTAAACAAACTGGTGATGAATTCTATAGGAAGTCTGTACACCAATTATAAACCTTATAAAGTTAAAAAGGGTCAGTTTTTACGTTTCAATCTGCACGTATACAACAAAGTAGTCGAAATGTTATATCCTGAAATTGAAATTGATTCCTCCACAGTTGTTCTTGGGAAAATTGATTCCGATCTGAAAGAATTCAAATTCAGGTTCAATTCAAAAAAAATAACCGCCTCAAAAAACACCTTCGATAATATCAGAATCAATATCGACAATAAAAATCCGCTTTATAATGCCTTTGTCGAGCTGGACAGTATCAAAACTCCTTATTACAAGGTTCGTGATTTCAGTTTAATTAATGTGACTTCAAAAGATACATTATTCGTTCGTTCAGAGTTTAAGGGCGGAAATAAAGGTGAGGATTATTACAATCTGAATTTATATCACACGATAGATAAGAACAAAAATAATATAGTAGGGATCCATAAGTCGGAGATGAAATTTAAAGACTATTTATGGTATTTGAATGAAGACGCCGAAAAAGACAATCAGATTATTTTTGATAAAGACTTCAAAAATTTCACGATTGACAACATAGTCCTGTCGCACGAAGATCAGAAAATTGATTTGAACGGCGTTTTAAAAGGCAATGATTATAAGGATCTCGTGCTGAATTTTGAAGATGTTGATATCAATAAGATTACGCCATTCAATTCGAAATTCGTATTCAACGGTAATCTGAACGGGACCGTCAATTACAAACAGAACAAAGATGTTTACCAGCCCACAGCGTCGCTGGTCATTGATCACCTTAACCTGAATAAGACCGAACTCGGGACTTTAAATTTCGATATTTCGGGAGATCAGAGCTTTAAAAAATTTACCGTAAATTCCTCTATACAAAATGGTTTTACCGAATCGTTTAAGGCCGGAGGAACTTTTTCAGTAGAAAATAAAGAAACTTATCTGGACCTGAATTTAAAACTGGAAGGATTTAATCTGGCAACTCTGGGAACGGTCGGAGCCGGTGTTTTATCCAACATAAGAGGATCTGTTTCCGGTAATGCTGCAGTTGTAGGAAATCTTAAGAAACCGGAAATCAATGGAAGGTTGTATGTTGAAAAGGCAGGTATGACCATACCATATCTTAATACAGATTATGAATTAAGTGATCGTACTGTTATTGATTTAACAGACGAGAAGTTTCTGTTTCGAAATAACCAGCTTACCGATACGAAATACGGTACCAAAGGGTTACTGAATGGTAGTATTGAACATCATAATTTTGGTGACTGGAAGCTGGATCTGAATATTTCATCCAAGCGATTACTGGCACTTGATACAAAAGACAGCGATGATGCGGCTTATTTTGGGACTGCTTTTATTAATGGTACAGCCAGTATTACGGGACCTACGTCAAATTTATTTATCAAAGTAGCTGCAAAATCCGAAAAAGGCACCGAAGTCAAGATCCCTATTAATAATGTACAAAGCGTTGGAGAAAACAGTTTTATACATTTTGTGACTCCAAAAGAGAAATACAATTTAGCCAATGGCATTGTTGAAAAGACGAGAAATTACGGAGGCCTTGAATTGGAATTTGATTTTGATATCACACCTGATGCAGAAGTAGAAGTAATTCTTGACAGGAATTCGGGCCACGGTATGAAAGGTAAAGGATACGGATCGCTGTTGTTTAAAATTAATACACTCGGTAAATTTAATATGTGGGGGGATTTCCAGGCGTATGAAGGAACCTATAATTTTAAATACGGAGGTTTAATCGATAAAAAATTCGCAGTTAAAAAAGGAGGGTCTATTATTTGGGAGGGTAACCCGATGAAAGCCCAGCTGAATCTTGAAGCAGTCTACAGAACCTCTGCAAATCCTGCTGTATTGCTGGATAATTCGTCTTTTAATAAAAAAGTACCGGTTGAAGTTGTCATAGGATTACGCGGGGATTTAACAAGTCCGGAGCCTAATTTTGATATTCAGTTTCCTTCGGTAAGCAGTGTGCTGAAATCCGAGATACAATATAAGCTGGATGATAAAGATGTGCGTCAGACTCAGGCACTTTATTTATTATCGACAGGATCATTTATGAGTCCGGATGGCTTTAATCAAAGTGATTTGTCGGGAACATTTGCAGAAACAGCGGCGAGTTTATTAGGTGGCATTATAAAATCAGATAATGATAAATTCAATATAGATTTAAATTTTATATCAGCAGACAAGCGAATAGGACAGGAGGCAGATGGCCAGTTTGTAGCCAATATTACTTCGCAGGTAAACGAAAGAATTACAATCAATGGTAAAGTAGGTGTTCCGGTCGGCGGGGTCAATGAATCGGCAATTGTGGGGGATATTGAAGTGCTTTACAGGGTTAACGAAGACGGGTCCATGAATCTTCGTTTGTTTAATAAAGAAAATGATATCAATTACATAGGTCAGGGAATTGGCTATACGCAGGGAGTCGGTATTTCATATGAGGTCGATTTTGATACTTTTAGTGAGCTGGTCAATAAAATATTCAAGAGTCATAAATTAGAAAGGTCTTTGAAAAGTTCTTCCGATGAATTACAGGATTCGTACTTAAATCCGGAGTACGTTAATTTTTCGAATAAGAAAGATGCCGATAAGAATAAAAAGAAAACGGATAAAAAAGAAGAAGAAAAACCACAACCGGCCAATAATAACAATCAGGGTGTCATACCGGATAACGAAGATTTTTAATTTGTTAAAAAGATACGATTCAAAACCATTATGCTTCATAATGGTTTTTTTATGCTTAAATTTAAAGGTTCAATCCATTTTTTTATGATTTATGAAAACATAAAATTTTATAACACTTCATTAATGTATTGTTAATTTTAAGGATTCAATTAAAAAAACAGGCTTTTATTATTTTTAATGAATTTTTTTATATCAAAAAACTTATTAACGAAAACGTTTGAATTTAACATATTTTATTAATTTATTATAATCATAACCCGAAAAGTGGTGAATGTTTGCTAATTTTACACTTTAATACTTAAATAATGCCAAAAACAATAAAAAAAGTTGGTGTTCTAACCTCAGGAGGTGACTCACCAGGAATGAATGCTGCAATACGATCAGTTGTTCGAACATGTGCTTATCATAATATAGAATGCATAGGAATTTATAGAGGGTATCAGGGAATGATCGAAGGAGATTTCAAAGAAATGGGTCCCCGAAGTGTAAATAATATTGTAAATAAAGGCGGAACGATCCTGAAATCGGCCCGTTCAGTGGAGTTTAGAACTCCGGAAGGCAGAAAAAAGGCACACGAAAACCTTTTGAAAGCCGGAATAGATGCTCTGGTGGTCATTGGAGGTGACGGAAGTTTTACCGGAGGATTAATATTTAATGCAGAATTTGGTTTTCCTGTAATGGGAATTCCGGGTACAATCGATAATGATATTTTTGGAACCAGTCATACCCTTGGATATGATACAGCGCTGAATACGGTTGTAGATTGTATTGACAAAATCAGGGACACTGCAAGTTCACATAACCGATTGTTTTTTGTAGAGGTTATGGGTAGAGATGCCGGACATATTGCTCTTAATGCCGGAATTGGTGCAGGTGCCGAAGAAATTCTTATTCCTGAAGAAGATTTAGGTTTAGACCGATTACTGGATTCTCTTCAAAAAAGTAAAGCTTCAGGAAAATCATCAAGTATAGTGGTTATTGCCGAAGGAGATAAAATTGGTAAAAACGTATTCGAATTAAAAGATTATGTTGAAGCTAATTTACCGGAGTATGATGTAAGGGTATCTGTTTTAGGACACATGCAGCGTGGTGGTTCACCATCTTGTTTTGATCGTGTACTGGCAAGCCGCTTAGGTGTAAAAGCAGTAGAATCATTAATCGAAGGAAAATCAAACTATATGGTTGGTTTACAATCAGATAAAGTGGCTTTGACTCCGTTGGAGCAGGCCATTAAGGGCAAATCGGAAATTGATAGAGAATTACTAAGGGTGTCTGACATTATGTCGACCTAAAATATAAGTTTAAAAAGAAAAGAAGTTTATTGTGAGGAAATTAGACTTTAAAATAGTGTAATAAAAACAAAAGCAAAAATCAAGTAAAATGTCAAAAGTAAAATTAGGAATAAACGGATTTGGACGTATTGGAAGAATCGTTTTCAGAGAATCTTTCAACAGAGATAATGTAGAAGTTGTAGCAATCAATGACTTGTTAGATGTAGATCACTTAGCTTATTTATTAAAATATGATTCAGTTCACGGCCGTTTCAACGGAACTGTAGAAGTAAAAGAAGGAAAATTGTATGTAAACGGAAGAAATATCCGTATCACTGCAGAAAGAAATCCTGCTGACTTAAAATGGAACGAAGTGGATGTTGACGTAGTAGCTGAATGTACTGGTATTTTCACAACTATCGAAACTGCAAACGAGCACATTAAAGGTGGTGCTAAAAAAGTAATTATTTCTGCTCCGTCTGCAGATGCTCCAATGTTTGTAATGGGTGTAAACCACGAAACTGCAAAAGCTACAGATACAATCGTTTCTAATGCTTCTTGTACTACAAACTGTTTAGCTCCTTTGGCTAAAGTTATTCACGATAATTTCGAAATTGTTGAAGGTTTAATGACAACTGTTCACGCAACAACTTCAACTCAGATGACATCTGACGGTCCTTCAAGAAAAGACTGGAGAGGTGGACGTGCTGCTGCCATAAACATCATTCCTTCTTCAACGGGTGCTGCAAAAGCGGTTGGAAAAGTAATCCCTGCCTTGAATGGAAAATTAACAGGAATGTCTTTCCGTGTTCCTACTGCTGACGTTTCTGTAGTAGATTTAACGGTAAAAGTAGCTAAAGAAACTACTTACGAGGAAATCCTTGCTGTTTTAAAGAAAGCTTCTGAGACTGATATGAAAGGTATCTTAGGATATACTGAAGATGCAGTGGTTTCTCAGGATTTTATTTCTGACAAAAGAACATCAATCGTTGATGCTACTGCCGGAATTGGTTTAAATTCAACTTTCTTCAAATTTGTATCATGGTACGATAATGAGTACGGATACTCTAGTAAATTGATTGATTTATCTGTGCACATTGCAGGTTTAAAATAATATTATATATTTTTACAGAATCCCGTTATTTCAAAGTAACGGGATTTTCTTATTTTGTTACGCCTTTAATTAATGTAAAAAATACACTTTTTATTTAGTTAAAGAAAAACTAATCCAAAAACTAAATAAAATGAAATTAATAGTTGATAGTGGATCTACTAAAGCCGATTGGATTGCAATTGATGATAATGGAAAAGTATTATTCACGACACAAACTTTAGGATTAAATCCTGAAATACTTGACGGTCCGGAAGTTATTACAAGAATAAGTGATCGTTTTGATATTTTACAAAATAAAAATAATGCAACACATTTGTTCTTCTACGGAGCAGGTTGCGGAACGGAAAGAATGCAGACAGAACTGGCACGTATATTTCGTGAATTTTTTGTGAATGCAATTGTAGAAGTTCATGAAGATACTTATGCAGCAGTGTACGCGACTACCCCAAAAGGAGAAGAAGCAATTGTAAGTATCCTGGGAACAGGGTCAAACTGCAGTTATTTTGACGGAAAAGTTTTGCATCAGAAAGTACAGTCATTAGGCTATATCGTTATGGATGATTGTAGTGGAAATGTTTTCGGAAAAGAATTAATCAGAAAATATTATTTCAATAAAATGCCTAAAGAACTGGCTGTTGAATTTGAAAAAGAATATAATTTAGAGCCTGATTTCATCAAAAACAAATTATACAAAGAGCCAAATCCTAATGCGTATTTAGCGACTTTTGCCAAGTTCCTGATTAAACATAAAGACACGGAATTTTGTAGAAAAATCATCTTCAAGGGGATGAAATCTTTCGTTAAGAACTACATCAAACAATTTGATAACTGTAAAGAAGTTCCGGTACATTTTGTGGGTTCTATTGCTTTTTATCTAAAAGATGAATTGCAGGAAACATTTGATAAGTATGAACTTCAATTGGGTAATGTTTTAAGAAGACCTATTGACGGATTAATTGCTTATCACGTGGCTAATCAATAATAAAATTAAAATATGGAAATTGCTATTATAGCTCACGATGGAAAGAAGGCAGATATGGTACAGTTTTTAAATAAAAACAAAACCCTTTTGCTTCAGGAAAACATCAAACTAATCGCAACGGGAACTACCGGAAGCAAAGCTGTAAATGCCGGATTTAAGGTAAAAAGAATGCTTTCCGGACCATTTGGCGGTGATGCACAAATTGCTGCCCGTGTCGCTGAAGGCAAAACCCAGATGGTTTTCTTTTTTAAGGACCCTCTGGCAAGTCATGCTCATGAAGTTGATATTAATATGCTGATTCGTGTTTGCGATGTACACAACGTACCTTTGGCCACAAACGAAGCTTCTGCCCAGCTGTTACTAAATGCTGTCGCACTGCAATTATAGAAATTTACCTGTTTACCTTATATTCAAAAACCGTTTCATTTTATTGAAACGGTTTTTTTGTTTTTTTTAATTATTTTTAAAATCTATTGTTATTGTACGGCGATTATAGAAATTTCTACATTTACGTTTTTCGGTAAACAGGCCACCTGAACCGTTTCGCGGGCCGGAGCGGTTTTTTCGTCAAAATAAGAACCGTAAACGGTATTTATGGCACCAAAATTATTCATATCCATAATAAAAATAGTGGCTTTAACTACGTTTTCAAAAGTCATATCCGCCGCTTCTAAAATGGCCGCTATATTCTGCATGACCTGATGGGTTTCATCATTGATATTGTCTGTAATCAGTTCTCCCGAAGCAGGATTGATGGCAATCTGACCGGAAGCATAAAGCGTGTTTCCTGATAATACAGCCTGATTGTAAGGGCCTATTGGAGCTGGTGCTTTTTCAGTAAAAATTATTTTTTTCATAGTAATTATTTTTAAAGGTAAGGATGGCTGTTTTCTAAGCTATTAAGTAAAGTCATGGCTTAGAAGAAATCAACTTAAAAATACGATTTTATCGGTTAATAGCGCTTCGTTTATTCCATTTAATGTCACTAAGAACGCCGGATTTGATTCCAATGAAGAAATTCCAGTTGGAGTTTGTTCCAAGCGGACTCCAGTTAAAAGCCATTCTCCAGCTTAATAAATCTCTTTCAAAACGAAATTGGGTAAACGTAACACCTTTTTGTACAAAGTCATAACCCGTAGAAACCCCGCCTTTCCATTTCGGCGTAATATCCATATTGGCAGAAATCATAATCGAATTTCCGGTTATTTTGCTCTCCCGGTTGACATTCGAATAGGTTAAGGAGTAAGCCATCGTCATGTCCCATGGAATTTTCGAATTAAAAAACTCGGTGATTACATTCTCGTCATCTTCATTTTTTTCGTTTGCAAACTGGCTGTTTCGGGGATCATTTAAGTCGGTATTGGTACCAAATAAATCATCTTTACGGCCACCGTTTCGTTCACTTTGTTTGTTCTCTTCTTTTCCGCCTTTATTCGAGAACGAATAATTCATCGTTACATTGGCACTTGTCAGTCGGAATAAACTTCCGCCATTGTCAATATTATAGGTGCTTATTCTCGTTCCGGAATTGTCAATCGCATAAGGGTCAAGTGTGGCTCCGAAATTGACATTCATTTTATTGTCAAAAAACTGCGTTCCCCCGCTTACAAGTACAGGCTGCCAGGCTAAAACCTGTTTTCCGTCCGCATTGAAATTATAACTGGTGTTGAAATTCAGGTTGTTTAGGAGCATTATTTTTTTAGGCTCCGTCTTGGTACTGTCACTGTCTCTTACTTTCGCTTCAAAAGTATTGCTTAAAGAGAATCCTACTATATTAGAGTTTTCTTTACTCGGAACACCGTAAACACCATTTTCGAAACGGGTATAGGAATTGGTAATCCTGCCCGAAGCATCAACAGCATAATTGTTATAATATTTTTCAAAACTTGGCGTATACGCATACGTTATGGAAGGTCTCATGACGTGACGGATCGACTGGATTCTTTTGTCGGAACCAAAGTTAAAAGTTCCATAAATCGTAGTTCCTAAATTCGTGCTGAAATTGTACGTCCTGAAGGCATCAAAACCATTAACGGTCCTGTCGACCACTTTGCTTTGGTTCACGTCGTAACTTCTGTCAATTGTTTTAGTTACCCAGGTCTCCTGGTAGTTGGTAGAGGCTCCGGCACTAAAATACTTGAAGATCTTGAAGTTAGTACTTAATGGAATACTGTGCTGCATCCCTATCTGGGCATCCCGGAACATTTGTGGTTTGAAAAATAAGGAATCTGTTGTTACGATATTATTTTTACCACTCAGGTTGTATTGCAGGTTGATGTTTTTAATAAACCCTTTTTTAACACCGTCTTTTCCAACAAACGGATAGACACGATCTATACTCGCCTGTAAGGTCGGTAAAGTCATGTTTATTTGCTCTGTCTGTGTATTTTGAGAGTGTGTTGCGGTTAACGAGATACGTGCCTGAGGAATCGTATTAAACGTCTTATTGTACGAGATGGAAGAACTTAAAGTATTATTAAGATTTGATCCTACGTTAGCCTGGTTTATGGACTGCTTGAAGTATTTACTACTACCCATATTCACAGAAGCAGAAAACGTTGAATTTGGATTTGATTTGGTGTCTTTGGAGTGGGACCACTGAATGTTGTAAATGTTTTGTTTCGAGTAGTCAGGATAGCCTCTTTCACTATTAATTAAATTCTCAAAACGTACATTGATGTTCCCCCTGTATTTGTATCTGGTAGCATAGGCCGATTCAAAACGCATGGCATAACTACCGTTGGTATAATAATCTCCTAAAACGGTTAAATCATAATTATCGCTTAAAGCAAAATAATACCCCATATTCTGGAGTGAAAATCCACGGGTATTGGAATCATTATAACTGGGTATTATAATTCCGGAAACGCTCTTTTCCTGACTCATCGGGAAATACGCAAAAGGTAAGGCTATAGGAGTAGGAACATCAGCAATAACCATATTGGTTAAACCTGTTATTACTTTTTTTCCCGGAATAAACTTTACTTTATTGGTCTGAAAATAATATTCAGGATTGTCAATATCTTTAGAAGTAGTGAAACGAGCTCCTTTTAAAAAGTAAACGGAGTCATTTTCCTTTTTGGTAACCGCGGCTTTGATCTTAAACTCGCCTTGTTCTGTTCTTGAATTGTAGATTAAAGCTTTTTTTGTCTTAAAATTAAAACGGATAGAATCGGGCTGCACTTCACTTGCTCCCTGTTTAAAGTTCGGATATTGGGTTAAAACTCCCGCAGAATCTCTTATTCTTCCGGCATACACTTCGTCTTTATCGTAATCAAGTACGATAATACCTGATTTCAGCTCAACATCTTTATAGTAAAGCTCCGCTTCGTTATAAAGAGTGATTGTTTTCTTTTTCTGATCTATCTTCGCATAGTCTTTAGCCACATATCTTACTTTACCGTCCAGAAATGTTTTTTTAGGCCTGACGGTATCCAGTTTTATAGTATCAGTTGCAGTTATTTTTGGTTTTTCCGCCTTATCTGTTTGTTTTACAGGAGGTCGCGGAGTTTTTTTTGTTTTTATCTCTTGTGAATATAGATTACCACATCCTAATGTTAGGAAAAATGATATTAAAACGATATTAAATAAGTTTGTATGCAAAGGTTTAAATGCTATTTTTGTAAAAGTATGGCTTGTTTTTTGACACGTCAAACTTACATATAATTTTTTGTCAAAAATAATCAATTATAAAAATTATAGCAGTTGCCTTTATTAAAATTAACTTTTAGATTTATGAATATACTTAACAAAACTAGACTAATATTTAGTTTTTTTCTAATGATAACAACTTTTTGTTCTTACAGTCAGTCAAATGTCTTTAAAGTGACACTGGATGCGGGACATGGGGATCACGATTTTGGAGCAGTTTACAGTGGCAGGATAGAAAAAAATATTGCGCTGGCGATTGTGTTAAAAATCGGGAAGATATTAGAAGCCAGCCCAAATGTTGATGTTATCTATACTCGTAAAACAGATGTTTTCATCGATCTTGTTGAAAGAGCTAACATTGCGAACAGAGCTAATTCTAATATTTTTGTTTCGATACACTGCAATGCCAACAAAAATACAGCTGCTGATGGAACAGAGACCTATGTAATGGGTTTGAGTAAAGTAGCATCCAATCTTGAGGCTGCAAAGAAAGAGAACTCGGTTATTACTTTAGAAAAAGATTATAAACGTAAATACGAAGGTTACGATCCCAATTCGCCTGAATCAATGATCGGAATGACACTAATGCAGGAAGAATATCTGGACAACAGTATTTCGCTGGCCAGTAAAATTGAAGATAATTTTGACAGATTGGGAAAAAAACTCCGTCAGGGTGGTGTAAAACAAGCCCCTTTCATGGTACTTCATAAGGCATACATGCCAAGGGTTTTAGTAGAAACGGGATTTGTTTCCAATCCGACAGAGGGGAATGTTTTAAATTCGGAAGAAGGGCAAAATGAAATTGCTAAGGCAATTGCTGAAGCTATTATAAGTTATAAAAGAGAATATTTTGGTTCCGGAATACCTGAAATTGCAGACCAAAGACCAGCAAAAGATACTTCAACACCTGCAAAGCAAAAAGTAGTTGAAGCTCCCGTTGCCATAAAAAATGCGCCAAAAGGGACTATCTTTAAGGTACAGCTTATCGCAAGTATCAAAAAAACACCATTGGAGCCGAAAAACTTCAAAGGACTTAAAAATGTGACTATATTATTTGAAAACAATATATATAAGTATTTCTATCAGGAAACTTCAAGTTACGAAACGGCACAAAAATATTTGCAAGAAGCTAAAAGTAAAGGGTATGGAGCTGCTTTCTTAATTGCATATAAAGACGGAGAAAAAATCAGTATTCAGGATGCAATTAAATAAAACTCGCAAGTTCGGATATTTATATTAATTTTGTACAAACACTTAGAATTTTGAAACTAACAAGAGAAATTAAAACGGCTATTTTAGTCATTGCTTCCATTTTATTATTTATTTGGGGCTATAGTTTTTTAAAAGGCAAAGACCTTTTTACGAATTACAAAACATTATACGTTGAATATGATAATGTTGAGGACTTATCGGCTTCAGCACCTGTTACCTTAAACGGACTTATAATTGGTAAGGTAAATAAAATGACTATCAATGAGACAACAGGTAAATTATTAGTTGAACTTCAGTTAAAAACAGATTTTCCTATTTCTAAAACCAGTCAGGCAGCTTTGTATTCCCCAAGTTTAATTGGAGGAAAACAAATTAAAATCGTACCTAATCTTGCAGATAAAGAATTAGCCGAGGATGGACAAACGCTGACTTCTACAGTTGAGCTGGGGTTAACAGAGTCTTTAGGTGGCAAAATTGAACCTATTCAGCAAAAACTGGAAAAAATGCTCGTAAGTATTGATGTGCTGGTTTCGGGACTGAATAATGTACTGGACAAAAAAGGACAGGAAGATATCAAAAAGACTTTGGCAGAACTGAGTCAGACTATGGAACAGTTCCACAGGGCTTCAGGAACTCTTAATTCTATTTTAGATACGAACAAGGGGCAGATTAACGGAGTCGTGACCAACTTTAATAAAATGTCAAATAACTTTTCTAAAATATCAGATTCTTTAAACAAAGCTGATTTAGGAAAAACAGTTAGAAATTTAAATCAGACTTTAGCGAAATTAGATGGTATAATGAGTAACTTAAATTCAGGAAAAGGTACAGCAGGTAAATTATTAAATGATGATGCTTTGTATAATAATCTTGCTAAAACGTCAAAAGAATTGGAGTTATTACTACAGGATGTCCGTCTTTATCCAACACGTTATGTGAATGTTTCTCTTTTTGGAAAGAAAAACAAACCGTATGTGGCACCACCAGCCGAAGATGCAAATTCAAATAGTAAAAAATAATACATATGAGTTATTTAGATAATATTTTGTTCGCCATACTTTTGATAGTTGGTTTCGGTTTTTTTGCAACGAGCGTAAAAAAAATCATCCGAAACATTAACCTGGGAGTAGATGTAAATCGAAAAGATAATTCTAAAGCACGCTGGAAAAACATGGCTTTGATTGCTCTTGGGCAGTCAAAAATGGTGAGACGCCCTGTTGCCGGTATACTTCATATTTTCGTGTATGCAGGTTTTATAATTATTAATATAGAATTACTTGAAATCATCATTGATGGTTTGTTCGGAACCCATAGAATTTTCGCACCTTATCTGGGAGTAGTATATGATGTTTTAATTGCTTCATTTGAAATTCTGGCGCTTTTAGTTTTAGTGGCGGTCATTGTTTTCTGGATCAGAAGAAACATTATCAGGCTGAAACGCTTTATAAATTCAGATTTGAACGGATTCCCTAAAAGTGATGCGAATTACATCTTGTACTTTGAGATGGTTTTGATGACGTTGTTTTTATTGATGAATGCTTCTGACCTGCATTTACAAAATGTTCCGGGAGGATTTTCGCATTTTCATAAAGCCGGAAGTTTTCCGGTAAGTCAATTTATAGCACCACTATTTAACGGAATGTCGAATGAACTGGTGATGTTATTATCTGAAGTATTCTGGTGGCTGCATATTACGGGTATTTTGGTTTTTATGAACTATCTGTATTTTTCAAAACACCTTCATATTCTTTTGGCTTTCCCTAACACTTATTTTGCGAACCTGAATCCCGAAGGACAATTTGATAATTTAGAGTCCGTTACCAAAGAAGTCAAATTAATGATGGATCCTAATGCAGATCCGTTTGCAGCGGCTCCCGTGGATGAAAATGCCGCACCGGCGAAATTTGGAGCCAGTGATGTTCAGGATTTAAACTGGGTTCAGTTACTAAATGCTTATACGTGTACGGAATGTGGTCGTTGTACCTCCTCATGTCCTGCAAATCAGACGGGTAAGAAATTATCTCCGCGTAAAATTATGATGGATACAAGGGATCGTCTGCAGGAAGTAGGAAAAAATATAGATGCCAATAAAGGTGTTTTTGTTCCCGATAACAAAACATTACTAAACGATTATATCACACCGGAAGAATTATGGGCTTGTACCTCATGTAACGCCTGTGTAGAAGAATGTCCGGTAAATATTAGCCCATTATCTATTATTATGGATATGCGCCGTTATTTGGTGATGGAACAGAGTGCTGCCCCAATGTCATTAAATGCCATGATGACCAATATTGAGAATAACGGAGCGCCTTGGCAATACAACCAACAGGACAGGCTAAACTGGAAAAATGAGAATTAAAATCTTTTAATTGGTTATTTGTTTAACCGTTTAACCGATTGCAAAAATATTTTAGGTTTTTTAGTGGGTAATCATAAAAAAAGAGTTTTTACCGATTAACCCAATTAACGATTAACCGATTAAATAAAAAAATAAGAAGATGTCAGAAAGTTTAATAGTGCCAACAATGGCAGAAATGCTAGCCGAAGGAAAACAGCCGGAAGTCTTGTTTTGGGTAGGTTGTGCAGGAAGTTTTGATGATAGAGCAAAAAAAATTACAAAAGCGTTTGTGCGTATTTTAAACCGTACGAATGTTTCTTTTGCAGTGCTGGGTACAGAGGAGAGTTGTACCGGAGATCCTGCAAAACGTGCCGGAAACGAGTTCTTGTTTCAAATGCAGGCCATGATGAATATCGAGGTGCTGAATGCCTATGAAGCGAAGAAAATAGTAACGGCTTGTCCGCATTGTTTTAATACGTTAAAAAACGAATATCCTGAATTAGGAGGTCAGTATGAGGTAATTCACCATACCGAATTTCTGAAATCATTAATTGATGATGGACGACTAACTGTTGAAGGCGGACAATTTAAAGGAAAGAAAATTACTTTTCACGATCCTTGTTATTTAGGAAGAGCCAATAAAGTATACGAAGCGCCAAGAGAATTAATTCAGAAATTAGATGTTGAATTAGTTGAAATGAAGCGTTCTAAAGCAAATGGTTTATGCTGTGGAGCAGGTGGAGCGCAAATGTTTAAAGATGCTGAACCCGGAAACAAAGAAGTCAATGTGTTACGTACGGAAGACGCTTTAGAAGTGCAGCCTGATATTATTGCTGCGGGTTGTCCGTTTTGTAATACGATGCTGACCGATGGAATTAAACATCAGGAAAAAGAAGGTTCCGTAAAAGTAATGGACATCGCGGAATTAATCGCGAATGCACAAGATCTTTGATCTGAGGTTCATAGTGGCAAGGGGTTTTAACCTGAAACTTGAAACCTGAAACTTTCAGAAATCTAAAATCCAACAATCTAAAATCTAAAATTAAAATGTATATCCCTTTTGAAAATTTACCTGGTGAATCCAGAATCTGGATTTATCAATCAAACAGAAAATTTTCTGATGAGGAATTTTCTGAAATAGACTCTGACCTGAAAACGTTTGTTGAAAGCTGGGCTGCACACGGAACAAGTCTGGAGGCTTCTTATGAACTGAAATACAACCGATTTATAATTCTGGCGGTAAATCAGGACGTACAGGCTGCTACAGGATGTTCTATCGATAGTTCTGTTGAATTTATTCAGGGATTAGAGAAAAAGTATAACGTTGATTTGTTAGATAAAATGAACGTTACTTTTAAACTGGGGGAACATATCGCTCACAAACCTTTGATTGATTTTAAGAAAATGGTAAAAGATAAATCAGTATCTGAGAATACTATTGTTTTTAATAATCTGGTAAACAATATCGAAGAATACAACGAATCCTGGGAAGTTCCCGCTGCCGATAGCTGGCACAGTCGTTTTTTCTAGAAATAGTTATAAATAAATAAAAAAAAGCATGAAATCTAAATTTCATGCTTTTTTTTTAACGAAACTGAAACCTGACGGGTTTTCAAAACCTGTCAGGTTTGTTTTGTGAAAAGCGAAACGTCTCTGTAGCCCCGATGGAAGCAACATTCTTTTATGGCGTTTCCGATAGCTATAGGTAGCCATAAAAGATAAAGCGGACAGCGGGACAGGTGGCTTTTTTGAAAATAAATATTTCTGCTCCTGATACTAGTTTTAAGTTGTGAGTAATAGATTATGATTTGGTGGCTTGTCTTAAAAAAAACTATTATGATTTACTAAACGCTACATCTAATAATCTGACAAATCTATTATTCACAAAAATCTAACAATTGAAAACTCCAATTAAATGCTATTTTTGAGTACTTTCGTAGTATTAAATTTAATACATGAAAATAGCAATAGTTTGTTATCCGACTTTTGGCGGTAGTGGGGTAGTAGCCACTGAGTTAGGTCTTGAATTAGCCAGACGCGGACACGAAATACATTTTATCACATACAGTCAGCCTGTTAGACTGGCACTTCTGAATCCAAACGTACATTATCACGAAGTAAACGTTCCCGAATACCCTCTTTTTCATTATCAGCCTTATGAGCTGGCTTTGTCGAGCAAACTGGTTGATATGGTCAAATTATACAAGATTGAGGTCCTTCACGTACATTATGCAATTCCACATGCTTATGCGGGTTATATGGCAAAACAAATGCTGAAAAATGAAGGTATTAATCTGCCCATGATTACAACACTTCACGGAACAGATATTACTTTGGTGGGAAATCATCCTTTTTATAAACCAGCTGTAACTTTTAGTATCAATAAATCAGATTATGTGACTTCGGTTTCGCAAAGTTTGAAAGATGATACGCTGAAACTATTCAAAATCAAGAATAAAATAAGGGTGATTCCAAATTTTATTGAATTGGATAAAATGGTCAAAGATCCCCTCGCACCTTGTCATCGTTATGTGATGGCAAAGGAAAATGAGCGCATTATCACCCATATCAGTAATTTCAGAAAGGTGAAACGTATTCCGGATATCATCAAGATTTTCTATAATATCCAGAAAGAAATCCCGGCTAAATTAATGATGGTTGGTGATGGTCCCGAAAAAGAAAAAGCAGAGATTTTATGCCAGGAATTAGGCATTTTGGATAAAGTGATTTTCTTTGGAAACAGTAATGAGATTGATAAGATCTTATGCATGACTGACTTGTTTTTGCTTCCGTCGGAAACGGAAAGTTTTGGTTTGGCGGCTTTGGAAGCAATGTCTTGCGGCGTTCCCGTGATTTCAAGTAATTCAGGCGGCTTGCCGGAAGTGAATTTTGATGGTTTTTCAGGCTACCTGAGTAATGTGGGTGATGTGGAAGAAATGGCCTCAAATGCATTGAAAATTTTAAAAGAGGATGCTGTTTTAAATCAGTTTAAGGCTAATGCACTGGAAGTGGCGAGAAAATTCGATATCAAAAACATATTACCGAAATACGAAGCTTTGTATCAAAGGGCGATAGACGATTATAAAAATTAACATTCATCTTAAAATAAGCGTAAATGAAAAAAGTAATTTCAGTTTTAGCCGTTTTTGTGCTGGCTTCGTGTGGTGTACAGAAAACATCCGATTCAAAAGCGCTTTATGAGATTTTAACAGAACAGTCGGACGGTGGCGGAAATATCAGGTTCTTTGAAATTCTGACAGAGCCAAACGAAATCAAAATGTTGGAAAATGACCCGCTTCTAAAAGATAAAATGAAACAGGATGATATACACAATTCCAATTATGTTATTCTGAATATGGGTGAAAAAAGTACCGGCGGCTATTCCATAGGAATTGAAAAGGTAGAAGAAACAGATAAAAATATCATTATTACAGTAAAGGAAACTAATCCGGCTCCCGATTCAATGACCATGCAGGTAATTACGTATCCTTACACAGTGGTTAAGATTCGCTCGAAAAAGGAAATTATTATCAAATAAATTTCATCACTTAAAGAACATAAAAAAACCTGTCGCTTAAAACGACAGGTTTCTTTTTACAATTATTTTTTAGTTTTATTTAGAATCTGAATTTAACTCCTAAACCAACGTCAAATCCGAAATTGTCATCATCATAATACCCGGAACCAATTTCAGGTCTTGCATCTAATGAAAGGGTGATAGGCACCTCTTTGAATCTGTATTCAATACCGACATCTCCTGCAGCAAAAACATACGTTCCGCTATCATTATATCTGGCATTATTGAAACGGTAATCGTAATCCCAGGCAGCTACACCTCCACCGACACCAGCGTACCAGTTAAAGCCACCATCAATATTCCATACCCATTGGTAAAGAGCAACTCCTTTAATGGCATCTACATCACGGCTGTTTCTCCATCCTAAATCAAACTCTAACCTGTTTTTTTGATTTAATCCTAATTGATATGATACTTCACCTCCAAATCCGTTGTTGTCTCCGAAACGTATTCCTAAAGCATTTTTAGAAATTTCTTGTGATTGTGCCGTAAAAGCTAAACCTAATAGCATAAGGGCAGATAAAATAATTTTTTTCATAAAATTGGTTATTAATTTTGTTCAAACTTACAATTACTGTAAAAACCAAAACGTATAAAATTATTTTAAATTGTTACATAATTCACATTAGCTACATTTCTTCCAAAAATCAGATGGATTGTTATTTGCTTTTTAAGATAGAGTTAATTAGGTGATTGCTTAAAATATCTTCCATTTCGAAAAGATTTTCTTCTTCCGTAAAGTTAGACTGAGAATAAGAAAATAATTTCCAGCGCTTTTTGTGGTACTCTAAGGCTGTTAAGTTTTCGATCCAGTCCCCTGAATTGAGATATAAGGTAGAGCCGTGTTTGTTTTCTTTTTGAATTATTTTTGGTTCGTGAATATGACCACAGATGACATAATCGTATTTTTTTTCTATCGCAAGATCAGTTGCAGTAGTTTCAAAATCTGAAATAAACTTTACGGCCTTTTTAACGCTTGCTTTTATTTTTTTGGAGAAAGAATAAGGTTCTCTTCCTAATTTAGATAAAAGCCAGTTGATAAAGCGATTGAGGAGAATTAAATAATCATATCCTAAACCTCCGAGTTTGGCTATCCATTTTGAATGTTGTACAGAAGCATCAAAAACGTCTCCGTGAAAAATCCAGGCTTTTTTACCGTCAAGTTCCAGAATTAATTTATCAACTAAAGCAAAATTCCCCATATTCATGTCGCTGAACTTTCTTAGGATTTCGTCATGGTTTCCGGTAATATAGTACACTTTCGTTCCTTTCGAAGCCATTCCGATGATTTTCTGAATCACTCTTAAGTGATTTTTCGGGAAATACGACTTTCTAAATTGCCAGGCATCGATAATGTCGCCATTTAATACAAGTGTTTTCGGTTTTATACTTGATAAATAGTTGTTTAGTTCTTTGGCGTGACTGCCATACGTTCCTAAATGGACATCTGAAATAATGACCAGCTCAACATTTCTTTTTTTCAATTTTTCCTGATTTGAAGTTTAGCAAATAAAAGAATCTTAGATGTAATATATTTTATCAAAAGGTTATTAAAATGACTACAATTTTAATAAATTGTGATTTTTAACCAAATTAACCTTTACTTAATATTACCAATTTTAAATTTTTTAATTTAATTCATAAAACTTACATTTGCTCAAAACAATTTACAATGGCAGGAAATAGCTACGGCACCTTATATAAAGTTACAACATTTGGAGAGTCTCACGGTGAGGCTTTGGGCGGAATTATCGATGGTTGCCCATCGGGAATAGAACTTGATCTGGAAGCGATTGAAGTTGAAATGTCCCGCAGAAAACCCGGACAATCCGCAATTGTAACCCAAAGAAAAGAACCCGACAGCGTTCAGTTTTTATCAGGAATATTTGAAGGTAAAACGACCGGGACCCCAATTGGTTTTATTATTCCGAATACCAATCAGAAATCTGACGATTACTCTCATATAAAGGACAACTACAGGCCAAGCCATGCTGATTATGTGTATGACCAGAAGTATGGTTTTCGCGATTACCGCGGAGGAGGAAGAAGTTCGGCCCGTGAAACTGCCAGCAGGGTAGTGGCAGGTGCTATTGCCAAACAAATGTTACCCGAAATTAAAATTAATGCCTATGTTTCCTCTGTAGGACCAATTCACTTAGATACACCGTACCAGGAATTGGATTTTTCTAAAACAGAAAGCAATCCGGTGCGTTGTCCCGATGAAAAATCGGCCGCTATAATGGAAGAGTATATCCGAGATATTCGCAAACAAGGCGATACTGTCGGAGGAATTGTTTCCTGTGTGATTCAAAATGTTCCCGTTGGTTTGGGAGAGCCTGTTTTCGATAAATTGCATGCCGAATTAGGAAAAGCAATGCTTTCGATCAATGCCGTAAAAGGTTTTGAATACGGTAGTGGTTTTTCAGGATCTGAAATGAAAGGAAGTCAGCACAACGATTTATATAATGCGGACGGAACAACCAAAACCAATCTTTCCGGAGGAATTCAGGGAGGAATCAGCAATGGAATGGATATTTATTTCAGAGTGGCTTTTAAACCGGTTGCAACCATCATGCAGACGCAGGACTCATTAGATAATAAAGGAAATATTACACCAATGACCGGAAAAGGGCGTCATGATCCGTGTGTAGTGCCTCGTGCAGTGCCAATTGTTGAAGCAATGGCAGCGATTGTTCTGGCTGATTTTTATTTAATCAACAAAACATATTAATAAACTGTAAGGCAGTGAGGGTCTTATATTTTAATTATAAATAAAAAACAAATTAATGCAAATTACAGAAACCAAAAAAAAATCATTTCTTTCAGGCTTAACCGGGCAAATTTTAATTGCAATGGTTCTTGGGGCAATTTTAGGAATTATATTGCACAATTCGATTTCACCTGAGGGGGCACAATCGTTCAGCAATAAAATAAAAATGCTGGCAACCATTTTTATCAGACTGGTACAAATGATTATTTCTCCTTTAGTTTTTACAACGCTTGTAGTAGGGATTGCGAAGCTGGGAGATATAAAAGCAGTTGGAAGGATTGGAGGAAAAGCTTTAGGCTGGTTTTTTACGGCTTCTTTTATTTCATTGTTGATCGGATTATTCTATGTTAATATTTTAGAACCGGGAGTTGGTTTAAAATTAGCACATGTTGATATCGCTACGGCATCAGAGGTAACAGCTAAAACAAAGTCAATCTCTTTTGAAAACTTTGTAGAACATATCGTTCCGAAAAGTATTATTGAGGCCATGGCAACCAACGAAATTTTGCAGATTGTAATATTCTCCATCTTTTTCGGATTGGCAGCTGCATCCTTAGGCAGTACGGTAAAGCCGGTCATTAATGCTTTGGATAAGACGTCCCACATCGTTTTGAAAATGGTAAATTATGTAATGAAATTTGCTCCGATTGGAGTTTTTGGTGCCATTGCAGGCGTATTTGCCGTTAGGGATTTTCAGGAATTAGCGATTACCTATTTTAAATTTTTCGGATCATTTCTAATCGGAATCAGCACATTGTGGGTAGTTTTGATCGTCGTGGGTTATATTTTCCTAAAGGGAAGAATGACGGAGCTTTTAAGACGCATTATAGGACCGTTAGTGATTGCTTTCGGGACAACAAGCAGTGAAGCTGTTTTTCCTAAACTGACGGAAGAATTAGAAAGTTTTGGTGTAAAAGACAGAATTGTATCCTTTATGTTGCCGCTTGGTTACTCGTTTAATCTTGACGGGAGTATGATGTACATGACTTTTGCCAGTATTTTTATAGCACAGGCCTATGGTGTACATTTAGATTTAGGAACACAGATGGTCATGCTTTTGGTTTTAATGTTAACCAGCAAAGGAATTGCAGGAGTCCCAAGAGCCAGTTTGGTAGTTGTTGCGGCAACTTGCGGTATGTTTGATATTCCGGTTGAAGGGATTGCACTTATATTGCCAATTGATCATTTTTGTGACATGTTCAGAAGTGCTACCAATGTTTTAGGAAATGCCCTGGCAACATCTGTTGTAGGACAATGGGAAAATGATAAAGAATCGGATATTGCCTCAGAAAATTAAATTTATTTTTGGAAAGAAAAATCTTTACAATTTTGAAGGGTAAAAATAAAAGAAAGCTGTATTTTGCATTAAAATACAGCTTTCTTTTATTTTTAAGTGTATATTTGATTAAATAGCAGATTTCATGTCCCCAATGCGGATTTTTTTACTTTTGTTCCTGTTTCTGAATTGTTTAGATAATTCAGTAATCGCGCAATCTGAACATTTGTCAGAGGATAAAATCAATAAACTTGTCCTGGAAGCACTTTCCAGCTTCAGAGAGTCAAATTTCGAAAAATCATTAATTATTTCCAGAGTCGCCTTAAATCATGCGACTACTAATAAAAATAATTATTTAATTGCCCGTTCGTACAATATTATTGCTGCCAATTATAGTGAATTGGTTGAATTTGATAAAGCTATTTTCTTTTATAAGAAGAGTCTGTTTTATGCCAATAAAGCCAATAATGATAGTATTAAAAACATGTTATACAATAACTTAGGCAATATCTATTGTTTTGATAAGAAACAGTACCGGGTAGGAATTGATTTTTATAAAAAATCAATCGCACTAAGTTCTAAGATCAAAGATTCTACTCAGATTTATTTTACCAATGTCAATATTGCCTGGTCTTATTTTGATATTGGTCAGTTTAATAAAGGATACCCTTATCTGGAATTTATTAACGCACATCAGGAAAAATTTCAGGATGATAATACAGTTGTAATTGCAAACATGCTAAATGGTATGTATTACAGTTACAAAGGAGATAACCTTAAAGCAGATGCTTATTTTAAAAAAGCAATAAGTTTAGGAAAAACCTATGTTGAAAAATCCGATTTGTCGTATGCACATCTGGAGTATTCAAAATTTCTGAATAAAATTAATAAAGACAAGGAAGCATACGCCAACTTAAGAGCTTACAATAAAATAACCGAACAAATTTATAATGACGAAAAACTTAAGAAAGCCTCTATTGCAGGCTTTAATCTGGAGTTGGACGAATATAAAAGGCAAATTGATAAAATAGAGGATGAAAAAGATTCACAATATCAAAGCCTGAAAAAATCAAGAATCATTGTTATTTTATTTGTAGTGATTTCATTTATTCTTCTGTTATTGATAATCACCTTAATCAAGAATATAAGATTTAAAAAGAAACACAATCTGGAGCTGCTAAAAGCGAAAGAAATTGCAGAAGAAGCCTCCTTGCTCAAAACACAATTTATTTCAACTATAAGTCATGAATTACGCACTCCTTTGTACGGTGTGGTCGGTATAACCAATATGTTGCTCGAAGAACATAAGGAACTATCCAGCAGTCAGCATTTGAGTTCCTTAAAATTTTCGGCCCGGTATCTATTGTCTTTGGTCAATGATATTCTTCAGATTAATAAAATTGAGGAAAATAAAGTGGTGCTGGAAAGCTTGACATTCAATATTTCAGATGAAATTTCAATGATCAAAAATTCACTTTCTTTTCTGTCCCAGAAGAACAACAATAAAATTTCAATAGATATTGATCCTGAAATTCCCGAATACTTAATCGGTGATAAATTAAGACTTGCACAAATTCTGATGAACTTAGTCAGTAATGCCCTTAAATTTACCAAAGACGGAGAGGTTGAAATTATTATCAATCTGGTTAAGGTGGAAGGAAAATTATACTTTTTGGAATTTCAAATACAGGATAACGGGGTTGGGATTGCAGCTGTAGATCAGACTAAGATTTTTGAAAAATTTGTTCAGGTTGGCAGAAAAGATGAAGATTATCAGGGTACCGGACTGGGTTTAAGCATTGTAAAAAGACTCTTAGGACTTTTTAATACCTCTATAAACCTGAAAAGTAATCTGGGCGAAGGAACATTGTTTACTTTCGTGATTCCTTTTGAACATGATCCGGAAAAAACAAAACGTATTATTGATGAAATTCAGGTAGATCTGACGTCAAATGAAGTCTTTAAGATTTTAGTGGTGGAAGATAATGTTATAAATCAGCTTGTTACAAAGAAAATTATTGAAAAAAACAATTATCTGTGTAAAGTCGTCGATGATGGTTTTGGAGCGATAGAGATGCTTCAGGACGAGCATTTTGATCTTATTCTGATGGATATAAATATGCCGCAGATGAACGGATTTGAAACCTCTAAAAGAATTCGTCAGTTAGGTCTAAAGACACCTATTGTTGCCCTTACTGCTTTTGATAAGGATGAAATTACGGATGAAGCTATTTCTTCGGGAATGAACGATATTATTATTAAGCCGTTTGAACCCGTTAAACTGTTTAAAATAATTAATTACTTAATATGTGAAACAAAAAACGTTGGTTGTTAATACCAACGTTTTTTATTTTGCTTAGAAGCATTTGATTTTCTCGATTTATGAGCACCACCGCTTCGGTTTGAATTGTTAGGTTTTTCTGCCGTTGCCTCCGGGCTTCCGGAATGCCACTGATACGGATGATCGGTAATGATTTTCACATCCACTTTTATCAGTTTCTGAATGTCTTTCCAATACGGTTCTTCATCTTTACTGCAAAACGAAATCGCGATTCCGCCATTTCCTGCACGTCCTGTTCTGCCAATTCGGTGTACATAGGTTTCAGGGATATTAGGCAGGTCAAAGTTAATTACAAAAGGTAACTGGTCAATATCGATTCCTCTCGCCGCAATATCGGTAGCTACAAGAACGCCGACTTCTTTATTTTTAAAGGCGTCCAAAACACGCTGTCTGGCATTCTGAGATTTATCTCCGTGAATTGCTTCGGCAGGAATATCTTTTTTACGCAATGCTTTTACCACATTATCAGCACCGTGTTTGGTTCTTGAAAAAACCAGTACGTTTGATAAATCTTCATTTTTTATTAAATGATACAGTAAATTTCTTTTTTCTGTTTTCTCAACAAAGTAAACACGCTGTTCTACATTTTCAGCAGTTGATGAAACAGGCGAAACCTCCACTTTTGCAGGATCCTGTAAAAACATTTCTGCCAGTTCGCGAATGGCAATAGGCATTGTAGCGGAGAACAATAAAGTCTGACGGTTTTTTGGTGTTAGTTTTACGATCTTCTTTACATCATTTATAAAGCCCATGTCCAGCATCTGATCTGCTTCATCCAGAACCAAAGTATGAAGGTGATCTAAATCAAGAAAGCCCTGCTTTTGCAGATCAAGCAATCTTCCCGGAGTAGCAACCAGAATATCGATTCCCTGTTTTAAGGTATCTACTTGCGGATTTTGGGAAACTCCTCCAAAGATTGTTAATTGTGTTAAGTTGGTGTATTTGGCATACGTCTCAAAACTTTGCCCAATCTGAACCGCTAATTCACGTGTAGGGGTAACTATAAGGGCACGAATTACTTTGGCTTTTTTAGAAGAGCCGACAATTCGGTGCAGCTGATGTATAATTGGAATGGCAAATGCAGCTGTTTTTCCGGTACCTGTCTGTGCACAGCCTATTAAATCCCTGCCGGCCAGAACAATCGGAATAGATTGTTCCTGAATAGGAGTAGGGTTTAGGTAGCCTTCTTCAAATACGGCTTTTTGTATACTTTTTGAAAGTGATAAATCTTCGAATAACATATCTTATGTGTTAATATTTTAGTTTAAAGTACTAAAATTCTGTGCAAAGATAGCTTTATTCAGTCAATCGTCTGTTTGAATCCGGGTTTATTTGGCAAATGGGTTAATTTTAAGCTGCTGTAATTTCTGCAGACTATATTTTTTCGTTGTTGGCTTTAATGAAATCCGTTATCAGATAACCAATTAATTTTCCAATTAAATGATTGTTTGGAGATTGGTCCAAATCCGGCGCTCCTTCGCAAATATGCAAATAAGTAGCATTTTTATGTTCTCCGAAAAACGAAACAAACTGACGCAGTTCTTCGATCGAAAATCCACTGATCGTCATCGCACTGCTGGCGATGTTTGGTATGGCATCCAGGTCAATTTCAATTCCAAAGGAATCTGATTTTACAAAATCCAGCGCATAAATCATTTCCTTATAAAATTCTTTTTCTTTTCGGATGTTTACACTGTCGTACGTATTATAGCGTACGCGGTCTTCCAGTTTCTTAATAATGTCCAGTACACTTTTGGAAGTGTAATTTTCATGTAAACCAAATATGAAATATTTTTTTAAGAAACCTTCTTCGTAAGCATAAGAAAATCCATTACCGCTGTGACGGCCTTCAAGAATTCTGAAATCAGAATGAGCGTCAAAATTAATCGCATTAACGGGTTTTCCTTTTGCAAGTGCGGAACCTTTTATGTTTCCGTAAGCATTATTATGCCCTCCACCGATTATAATCGGTGTTTTACCCGCTTTAACAATATTAAACACAATGTGAGAAACTTCCTTGTCTATTTTTTCGACCAACTGACTTAATTTAGAACGGTCATCGATATCATTAAAATCAAGATTTTCTACCTCGCGCATTTCATCCGAAACATTGATTTGTCCTAAAACAATGATCTGGCTTCCTTTTGCAAATCGGTTGTGCTGAATGTTAGCAATACTTTTTATGGCGCTTTCCCAGGCTGATGCTGCTCCTGGTCTTCCGTAATTAGCACGTACGCCAATATCTTCGGGAATTCCCAGCAGAACATATTTAGCTTCACTCTCTTTCAAAAAATCAATTTGATCAGCCCCTTTAGGAATGATAATCATTTTTTCTCCGAACTTTATTTCACCACTTCGGTGATTTGTGACTTTTGCTAAATCATTAATAGTAAAAGGAATTAATTTATCCATAAAAAAAAATATTGTCCAAAAATAATATAATTGTAGTAACTTACGTTATTAGGATATATTAATTCTTAAATTTGTTATTAAAGAAAATTATTAAATATGGAAAACCCAAAGAACAACAACTCAAGTCTAAAAGCGGTAATCGCAGTTTTAGCAGTCCTACTTATTGGAAGTTTAGTGTATATTTTTAAATTATCATCTGATACAGATGTAGTTAAAACAGAACTAACCACAACTCTGACAGAGAAAGAATCTGTTATGAAAGATTTACAGGAATTAAAAGCAACGTATGATGCTGCCATTGCAGAAAATACTTCTATGTCTGATGAACTGATTCAGGAAAGAGATAAAGTAGTGGCTTTAATGGATGATTTAAATAAATCTAAAGGAGATGTATCTAAATACAGAAACCAAGTTCAGGGAATGCAGGCCAAAATGAAAACTTTAGTTGCTGAAAACGATGAATTGAAAAAACAAAATGGTGTTTTGACAGTTCAGAGAGACAGTACTATTGTGGTTTTAGGAGAATCTAAAAAATTCAACGAAGTTTTAGTAGGTCAAAACGAAGAATTAGCTAAAACAGTTGAAAAAGGTTCTAAATTATCTATTTTAAATACAAAAACAGCAGCTTACAAACTAAGAAGCTCAGGTAAACAAATCGAAACAGATAAGGCAAGCCGTGCAGACGTTCTGAAAATAAGTTTTACTATTGCTGAAAACCAGATTGCAAAATCAGGAGATAAAACGTACTATGTACAGGTTATAGATGCTAAAAACAATGTTTTAGGAGATAAAAAAACAGAAAGCTTTGGTGACAACACTTTAACGTACAGTTTTAAAACTACAGTACAGTACGAAAACAAAAGTGTAAATGTTGTAGAAGATTTACCTGGTAAAGATTTCGCTAAAGGAACTTATTTTATCAATATTTTTGATAATGATGAATTAGTTTCTAAAACAAGTTTCTCTTTAAGATAAGCAGGACATTCATTAAAATAAAAAAAAAGAGGAGTTTTTAAACTCCTCTTTTTTTATGCTAAAATTTTTCCTTCCAGAAAAACACGTTCAATCAGATTGCTTCCAAAAGCGTAGGGAATCTGATAATAGGATGAAATTGGTTTTGTGAGGATTAAATTGGCTTTTTTGCCCTTTGTAATACTTCCGTGGGTTTCCGAAAGGCCCATGGCATAAGCCCCGTTTATTGTGGCTGCATTTATAGCTTCCTCAGGAGTCATTTTCATTTTGATACAAGCCGTAGCTACTACAAAATTCATATTTCCGGATGGAGTAGAGCCGGGGTTAAAGTCGGTTGCCAAAGCCAAAGGTAATCCCGCTTTTATCATCTCACGGGCAGGAGTGTACGGAATGCTTAAAAAATAAGAACAGGATGGTAAAGCAACAGGCATCGTTTCCGTGTCTTTTAAAGCTTTAATATCGTCAGGGCTCATAACTTCAAGATGATCGACAGAAAGGGCTTTAAATTTGATTCCTGCCTGAATGCCGCCAATAGAATTAAACTGATTCACATGAATTTTCGGAATCAGACCGTATTGTATTCCCGCGGCCATGATTTTTTCGGTTTCTTCCACAGAAAAATAACCGGTCTCACAAAAAACATCAATATAAGCAGCGAGTTTGTTTTTTGCAATTTCAGGAAGCATTCGGGTTATGATTTCATCAATATAACCGGCTTTGTTTTCTTTGTACTGTACCGGAAAAGCATGAGCGCCCAAAAAGGTGGCTTTTATAGCAATTGGATAATTTTCTGCCAGTTTTTTAATCACGCGCAGCATTTTCAATTCGCCTTCTGTTGTTAAACCGTAACCTGATTTTATTTCAACCGCTCCGGTGCCTAAATGCATCACTTCTTCTAATCGAAGTTTAGACTGCTCGTAAATTTCCTCTTCAGAAGCGGCATTTAATGTAAGAGCTGAATTTAGGATGCCGCCCCCGCGATTGGCAATTTCTTCGTAAGAAAGCCCGTTAATCCGGTCTACAAATTCCTGCTCGCGGTTGCCTGCGTATACAATATGAGTGTGACTGTCGCACCACGCAGGCAAAACGATTTTTCCTGTGGCATCCATAACTTGATCTGCCTTAATTTCAGGAAGGTTTTTCATCTCACCGAAATCAGCGATTAGATCGTCTTCTAAAATTAAAAAGGCATTTCTGATGGTGGGAAGCACTGCCATTTCGGCTCCTGAAACTTTAGAAACTGAAGTTTCCCGAACCTGCAGCAGTTCTTTAATATTAGTGATTAAAGTAATCATGATGTTGATTTAGTATATTATATAATGCTATTTTACTGTGATAGAGAAGGAAAATAAAAACACAAATTTCACAAATGATCACTAATCAATTCGTGAAAATCTGTGAAATTTGTGTTTTCCTATTGGAATTTGGAATTTAAAAATTGATTTTTTTTTATTATTATTCTGAAACGGTGATTTCAAACATCTTCTCCCAGTATTTTCCGGTAACAAAAATAGTTTTGGTTTGCGGATTGTAAGCAATTCCGTTTAAAACTTCAGCCTGCGGGTGTTTGATGAATTTACGCAATTCAGACATGTTCAAAATGCCTTCTACGGCTCCGGAAGTTGGATTTACCACAGCAATAGCATCTTTTTGCCATACATTTACATAGAATTTTCCGTTAATATATTCCAATTCGTTGATCGCTTTGATTTTTGAAGTTCCGGAGTAAACATTGATATAATCGATTAATTTCTGATTCGCCGGATCCATTTTCCAGATTTTCTCTGTTCCGTCAGAATGATAAATGTATTTTCCGTCATTCGTCATTCCCCAGCCTTCAAGATCTTTGTCGTATTTAAACTTTTTTTCAAGTTTGAAAGTCTTGGCGTCGTAGATAAAACCTGTTTTTTCTTCCCAGGACAACTGAAATATTTTGCCATTGATAAAAGTAATCCCTTCTCCGAAATATTCTTTCGGAAGATCAACCTGCGTAATCACTTTTCCGGTTTTGTAATCCACTTCCCTGAAATAAGAATCTCCTTTTTGTCCCGTGCTTTCAAATAAAAAGCCATCGTGAAATTCTAAACCTTCCGTAAAAGCTTTTGTATCGTGAGGGTAGGTATTTACGATTTTATATTTTAGTAATTTTGGTTCAATATCCGAAACCAGTTCGATTCTTTTGGTCGCATCAGACCAGTCAGTGCCATAATAAGCAGTTGCTTTTAAGTACTGGTAGCCTAATTTTTGGTCTTTTAATTCAAATTTGAATTTACCGGCACCTTTTGTGCTTCCCACTTTTTTATCGTTTACAAAATAAACAATGCTGTCAATTTCTTTCGAATTTGGATTTAAAACAGCAATCGAAACAGCTTCTTTTGAGGTAAAATGTGCCGGAAAAGCCGAATCATCGATTGTAAATAAAGAATTTTCACCTTTTTTTGCACCGTTACATCCAATTAATGTGATTCCTAATAAAATGACAGCTAGGAAGTTATATTTTTTCATAGTTAAAAATTTGAATATGCCAATATACGACGATATTTTTATAGCAACAAAGCTCTTGCAAAAATATAAAAAGATTGTATATTTGCACCGGCAAGTCCTACACGACCAGCTCCTGCAGACTCCCCCAGGATGGGAACATAGCAAGGGTACGTGGTTGAGCGGTGCGATGTAGGTCGCTTGCCATTTTTTATTTTATCGTCCCTAAGTTTCGGGATTTTTTTAGAATTAATACAAAAACGGTCTTCCTTATGGAGGATTTTTTTATTTTTGGGACTTTGTAAAGTTAAAAGTTATGTGTTAGAGGTTATAAGGGATCAATCCCAAAACCTTTAGAGAGAAAAAAATTACCGCAAAGTACGCTAAGTTTTTTACTTTTAGCTTTTGTAAAATGCAAAGTTCGCAAAGCTTTGTATTGATTTAGCTTTGCGAACTTTGCGCTTTATAATAGATTAGTAGATAAAAATCGTTGCGTTCTCTGCGGTAAAAAATAAATATGACGTATATTTTTATGTTTTTCCACAACATGTAGAATTTATCCTTTATAAGTTTGCCTTAACGAACCTACTCATAACTCATAACTCATAACTCAAAACTCATAACTTTTCAAAATGAATAAAGTCGTTTTAATTACCGGAGGATCCTCGGGGATCGGAAAATCTATTGGAGAATTTTTACATAAAAAAGGATTCACCGTGTACGGAACCAGCCGAAATCCTGAAAAAGTATTTAATTCTGTTTTTCCTCTTGTAGCTCTCGATGTTCGAAATGCAGATTCCATAAAAACGGCTGTAGCCAAAATTATTGCCACAACAGGACGCTTAGATGTGGTGATCAATAATGCCGGAGTGGGAATTACCGGGCCTTTGGAAGAAATTCCGATGGAAGAGATCAAGAATAATTTCGAAACCAACTTCTTCGGTCCGATTGAGGTCATGAAAGCCGTTTTGCCTCAGATGCGCGAACAAAAATCAGGTCTGATTATCAATATTACTTCTATCGCAGGTTATATGGGATTGCCCTACAGAAGCGTTTATTCGGCTTCAAAAGGGGCGCTGGAACTCATTACCGAAGCCTTGCGTATGGAAGTTAAATCTTTTGGGATCGATATTACCAATGTGGCACCGGGTGATTTTGCAACCAATATTGCTGCGGGACGTTATCATGCCCCTGTAATTTCAGGTTCTGCCTACGAAAAAGTGTACGGAGACGTACTTTCTACCATGAACGAACACGTAAATGCCGGAAGCGATCCGAACGAAATGGCTGAGGCAATCTATAAAATTATGCAGGCTAAGAAACCAAATGTACACTACAAAGTGGGTGTTTTTATGCAGAAATTTTCGATCGTATTAAAGCGAATTCTTCCGGATACGGTTTATGAGAAGATGTTGATGAATCATTATAAGTTGTAGAAAAGAACTGATGATTGGCGATTGCCATAAATAAAAAGCTGCTCATTTCAACAGCCCTAAATAGTGTCTAACTTTTTGGATGCAGTCTACATATATTTCCGCAGCTTTTCATTAGAAATATTCGGTTAGCGGGGGCCAATAGCCTGAATTAGTAATTATATCATTAATATAGTAAAAACAGTGTTTCAGTAAATGGGGTAATACGATTCGAATCACCCATTTTCCTGACAATGTGACCGGAAAAGGTTAAAATACCCCAGAAATCCTACCAAACATTCATGTATAGGAGTGACGGAGCGGTGACGGAGGAGTGACGGTAACGTGACGGAGAAATGACGTAACAAAATATAATGTCAGACTGTCAGAATTAAGGATAGAATCAAAGATTGAAGTATTGTCAACAGTACAAGCATTCCGATAGAATAAACGAAAAAAAATATTTTTTATATAAGAAAAATATTATATTTTGTAAACAGAAAAGTGAGCCAAAAAATAGTATTCTAATAAGAAAACTTGATTTTTATGGGGCACTATTTTTTAAAAGAATTTTAAATATCTTTGAAGTATGAGCACAGCAACAAAACCAAATCACATAGGGCGAAAAATCAGCCGTATTCGTGAACTGAAAGACATGAAACAGGAAGCCTTGGCGCAGGCTTTGGGAACCAATCAGCAGGCGGTTTCTATTATGGAAAACAGCGAAACTATTGAAGAAGAGAAGTTAATTGAAGTAGCAAAGGCACTTGGCGTAACTGTGGAAGCGATTAAGAATTTCTCGGAAGAAGCTGTTTTAAATATTATTGGAAATACTTATCATATGGATAATTCTTCTGCAGTACATTATGGCTGCACATTTAATCCATTGGATAAATTAATCGAAGCTCATGAACAACAAATAAAACTTTACGAACGTTTGGTTCTGGCTGAGAAAGAACTGGTTCAGGCCGAAAAAGAAAAGGTAGAATATTTGGAAAAATTATTTAAAGTAAAATAATATACTCTAAAGATAGTTTCTCATAAGAAAACGCAAGTGTCTTTTGGAGACCTTGCGTTTTTTGTTTTTTGTTGCATATTGAGGATATCCTGTTTTAAATTTTCTTTCAAGACTTTGTGGCTTTAATTTCAGAATTATTTTTGGAGAGTTTAATTTTTGAAATTATTAGTTGTAATTTTACGACGATTTGCGTGAGGGATAGGAGTGAACTACCACAGTAGTACGGATAGCCCGACCGCATTATAGGGGGTATAACCAAAAGTATCAATACTCTTAAACCAAAAAACCCCCGAAAACCCCCGAAAATAGGGTGATTACCTTAAAAATACCCGGAAATCCAACTTCAAACGAAAAGTATTTAAGTGCCTATTAAATACCTTTTAATAGACCGTTATTAAACACTTTAAACACTACTATTACCACTTAGTTAACTAACAGGCTTTAAAACTACCTTAAAAGCCCTGATATTAGCGTTTAACGAAATAATTGACACCGTTTAAAGGATGCTTTAAACGGTTTTTTTATTCCTGAAAGTGTCAAATATAAAACAATAATATAAGAGGGTCATAACATTTTTGCCGTTAGTGTTGCGGTTAGTGTTGCAGTTAGGAAAATAAAAAAAATATTAGTGATAAAATTGGGGTTGTTACGTAATTATAGAAGCGTATGGATAAAAAAATATCCCTACTCATAGGGATATTACCATTCTTAAATATGTAAATTTATGGATAAGTCTTTTATTTTAAGATAATTAAGACTAGAAAGAGCGTTTAATAACATGAAATACCTGTAATATATCATTTAAAGGATAATTAAACGGTTTTGATAATGGATTACGCGAAGTTAATGTTATGCTGCCATCGTCGTTTAAACATTGGATATCTTTATGCCAAATACCTTCTTTTGAAATGACGACAAAGCCATATTTTGTATTATGAAAACCATTACACCATAAATGCTTACCGACTTCCCTTCCTAACATGTCAGCACCTGAAGGCGTATCATAACCTCCACCATTCCACATACTTTCACCAACAGATTCAAATCCAACATAGTTACCACGGCCAATATGATCAACCTTAAAAGTGATTGTGGAAAATTCTTCTTTTAAAACTACCTCGTCATTATAACACTCTACGTATGAAGCGTATGCGTGAAATGGAATTTTGATAACCTCTATTCTTATAGTGCCATCAGGGTAAACAAAATATTTATTACCATTCGAATTTATTAAGATTTCCGGCTCTTGACTATCATCAAAAAGTTTTGCTTCATTATGAATTTCATCACCTAGTTTAGGGAGTATTTTCATAAGAAAATCACGATCCTCATTTGGTGTATGTAATGAAGATTCTTTTTCGATGCTTCCTACTCCAGATAATAACCATTCGATATTAATTTCTGGATACGCAGATAAAAGTTTATCTAAAAAATCAGAATTTACGGAAGTTTTTTTTTGTGTTCCCTTAAAATTACCGTAGGTCATGCCTAATTCGGTAATAAATTTTTCTTTGCCAAGCCCTTTAAATTCAGCATATTGTAAAATTCTTTCTTTTATAAGGGATATATTTTTATCCATGATATGTTTTTGGGATATTATTTTATCTATCTTTGTCACGACAACAAGACAAAACTATGGAGAAAAATGACAATGTCCTAACAAACGGACAAAAAACTAAAAAAGAAATTGATGCTTTGGAGCTAAGGTTGCAGTACGGAGATTTCACAACTCTCGCAGCTGCACTTAGTTGCTCTCCAGATGCGGCCAAAAAAAGATTTATTCGTGGGAATTCTGAAGCCTTTGATGCACTAGATAGAATTGTTACCAGTAGAGAGAATTTAGTAAAGGATTTACAAAATAACATTTAATCTAAATCCTATGTTCGAGTATCAACAAAATACATTGTGTGTCGCTAGCACGTGGCTTTATTCATCAGAAATAATGTCGGAAGCTAACTATAAATTTTTGTGCTCAAAAGGTAAAATTAAAAAAGTGACTATTGGTGGCAATGGACGTAAAGCTTTAGTTGCGTACGAATCAATCCCAGACCGATTTAAAAAGTTAATTCGTGAAAAGGTTGGTGATCCTTACGCTAGTGTGAAAAACATAGTCTTTAGTGACTATATGAATTGGGATCATGCTGCTGAACAATATTTTAGTGATTACCTACTTGACAACGGATCACATTTACCTGAAGAAAAACAGAAAGAGTATACACATCAAGCAATAATGTTTAATGCTGCAAAGCATATCGCAACAAACGTGGTTGTTCAGAAACGTTTCGGAGGAAAAAAACAAATGTGGGATCGTATGCTAGAAGCCATTGCCAAATTACCGGATACTTGGATGCACACCCGTTATAAAAATGTGGTATCGTTTAAGAGAGCTATCCAAAAGTATGAAGATGAAGGTTACGGTTCAATAGTTAGTGGAAAATGGCTTAACTCCAATCCTTCTAAAATTGTTGACGAAGTTGCCGACTTCATTTTATCACAGTACTGTTTGCCTATTAAATACACGATATCAGAAATTATAAAAATTTATGAATCAGTTCGTGAATCAAAGGGATGGAAAAGTTTAAGCGAGCGTGCCGTTGGTGCTTGGCTTGACAAACCAGAACAAAAAAGAGTGTGGATGCTGGCTCGTGATGGAAAAGACGAATATATGAAGCATTTCGGTCACACTGTAACACGTAATCGAACAGAATGGTTCCCGAATGCGTGGTGGGCGATTGATGGTACAAAGTTGGATTGGGTACACTTTGCTAACAACAAACAAAAGATGGCTGCTGAATTAAAAATCAACGTTGTTTTTGACGTTTACAGCGAAAAAATCATTGGTTGGGATATTGCATATAGCGAAAACCACGCTTCACACTTTAGAGCGGTTAAAATGGCTGTTAATGAATCAGGTTGTCGTCCATTTTTGTTCACTTATGATAAGCAGTCAGGGCATAAATCAGACCGTATGCAGGACTTATATGATAAGCTACCCGCAAAAGGAGGAACGCACTACAGTCACAAGGTTGGGCGGAAATCATCTCCAGCAGAACAAATCTTTAATAGACTACAGCAACAAGTTATTGGCAAGATGTGGTTTTCGGATAAACAGAGCATAAAGGTTAGAACTGCAACTAACAAGCCAAACACGGATTTTATTGTAGAGTATAAAAATGCTTTGCCAACAGTTGACGAATTGACTAAATGGTGGCTTACTGCTGTTAATATCTGGAACGCAGGAAAACAAGAAGATTGGGAGTACAGTAGAATCGAAATGTACAATCAAGAAACTCAGCATCGTGAAGAAATCAACATAATGGATCAATTGTCAATGTTCTGGATTGATGAAACCAAAACTAAAAAATATTACGCTCACGGAATGCCGCTTACTGTTGAAGGTAAAGATTATCTCTATGAGGTTTATGACGAAACCAACAACGTGGATTTAAATTTTAGGCAAAAATATGTTGGAGAAAGCCTCATTGTTCGATATGATCCAGAAAGACTGGATGAATTTGTCGGACTCTACGAATTGACACCATCAGGAGAAAAAAGATTCATAGCCTACGCCCAATCAAAAAGAATGCACGAATCAATTCCGGTTTTGATGAAAGAAAATTCAAAGGCTCTTTTACTTCAAGATATTGCTGTTCGTGATGCCGAGTTAAAACGAGATCAGGAAGCATACGAACGATTAATTCAACGCAGTGGTATTAGTAGAGAAAGCCTAATTGAGGAACAAGAGCTGATGGTTAAGTTTCAAGGACATTTACCCAAAGAGGAACAAATGGCAACCGATAGCGGTGCCTTTCATTCGAGATTTTCAAAATATTAAAAACTGTTTAAACCCTTATTAAACCTATAAAAAATGACACACCAAGACAAAATCCAAACCGTAGAAGCTTTAGAAAAATTTATTTTACAAAAAGGATCTCAAAATCAAGTTGCTGCTGGCATGTCAGGAGTATCGGCTGCAACCTTATCGCAAATGCGTAATCATAAATGGGAACTAATCGCTGACGAAATGTGGCGAAAAGTAGCAAAGTATGTTGGCGTTAGTGCAAGTGGCTGGAATCATGCTGAAACGCGTAATTCATTAGAGCTAGAAGAGTTTTTCAACGATAGCCAACAATTTTCACTGGTCATGGCAATTACTGGTAAAGCTGGAGCAGGAAAGTCAAAAACTGCTGAAAAGTACGAAGGTGAAAACAAAAACGCTTTCTTGTTATCCTGCAACGAATACTGGGACAAACGCTGGTTTCTACGTGAATTGTTAGCAAAAATGGGTAAAGATCACGCAGGGCTGACACTTCCAGAAATGATGCACAAGGCGGTTTTACTTCTAAAATCACTTGAATCACCAATCATAATTTTAGATGAAGCCGATAAGTTGGCGGATAATGTACTTCTGTTCTTCATCACTCTATATAATGCACTTGAAAATCATTGCGGAATTGTATTGATGGCTACTCACTTTTTGGAAAAAAGAATCAGACGAGGTGTAGCAATGGAAAAGAAAGGCTACAGAGAAATTTATAGCCGCGTTGGACTTCGTTTCATTGAACTTGAAAATACCTCATATAGCGATGTTGAGAAAATTTGCAGAGCGAACGGTATAGAAGATACCGCTATCATCAGAACTATTTCAAAAGATTGTGACGGCGATCTTAGACGTGTAAGAAGATTAATTTTTTCACACAAACGCGCGTCCTAATGGAATTTCGAAATCACCCAATAATCGAAGGACTTCGTGTAAACGAAGATGGTACAGAAATTTACTATAAGGATGTTTTGCTCCGGGTTTTTAAAAACGATCACACACGGGACACACCAACACTAAAAGTAAATTTCATTAATAAGGCTCACTCAGTTGCGAGATTGGTTTGTGAGACTTGGAACGGCTTGAGAGAGCATTCTGAACAACGAGCCAGCAAAATAGATCTTCTTTTAGGTAATCACTATTCTAATTTAGAATGGAAAGAAGGTGCAACAAATGGTGTAGGGATGTTTAAACAAAAACTACAGCAGTCGGATGTTGAAACGATTATCGAATTATTAAAAGGCAAATCCAGTAAAGAAATTGCCGAAATGTATGGAGTTAATCAGTCAACTATTTACAGAATTAAACAGAGAAATGACAAAGAAAATCAATAGAGCTTATTCAGTATCAAACGTTCTTTCAAAAAAATTCAATGAGCTTGATTTTTCTGGTGAGTGGGAAGCAACTCTCGGAAAACCGGATAAAGCGTTTTCGGCAATAATTTGGGGCGGCACTACAAACGGTAAAACGGAGGCAGCAATCAAGTTTGCCAAGTATTTAACCAATTTCGGAAAAGTAGCTTTTGATTCTTTAGAGCAGGGTCTTTCTGCAACGATTCAAAAAGCACTTGTACGTAACCACATGGAAACCCTCGGAAACTCTTTTATGTTACTAGATCGAGAACCATTTGAAGATCTAATCGAAAGAATGAGCAAACCCAAATCACCTGATTTTCTATTTATCGATTCAGTTCAATATACTAGAATAACAAAAGCACAATATTACCAATTAAAGGAATTGATGCTAAAAAAAGGAAAAGGAATTATTTGGATTTCACAAGCAAAAGGAAGCTTACCCAAAGGTGCATTAGCTGACGATATAATGTATGACGTTGATTTGAAATTATGGGTTGAGGGATTTAAATTATTCCCTGATGGAAGGTTAAACGGTGGTGGCGAACCATTCGTTATTTGGGCACAAAAGGCCGCAAAATATTGGAAAGAAATTGTTTAAAGTTCTAAAATAGTAAAATGAGATCAAAAATAACAAAGGAATCAGCAGAAGACTTCTTAATGAGTCAATTGGAAGTACACAAAACAAAAGAAGATTTAATCCTCGCTTTTTGGCTCTACTGGGTAGATAGTGTAACCATTACAGCCGTGGAATTTCAAAAAGTATTAGCATGTTCATCAGTTAATAAGTGGTTTATGATCGAACTCGAAAAAGAAGAAACCGAGTTTGATAAGATTATAGAAACTTATCCCGATACAAGTGGAAAAGACAAAGATTGGCTTTACTGTAAGTACATAAGCAGATTAATGTCAAAATTCCCGAAAGCACTACTCGACTTTGCAAAAAAACATGAGAACAAAGAACAAGCAGCAAGAATACCTGGTTTAAAAATAGAAATCCAAATCGCCAAACTAAACTAATTATATGACACCAAGACAAAGAAAAAATAAAAAAATAGAACTAGAACAATGGCTCAATGATAACCCTAATCATGAGAATAGAAAAAAGGTTCAAAGTGATTTAACCCAAATTATTAATGAACTCTTAGAAAAAAAGAAATGATAAACTCAAACATAACAGAACAGGAAGCGAAAAACCGCTTAGACTTCTTAGACATTATAAACTCCTTTTTGTTTGAAGAAATACCAGTGAAAATTAAAGATGAAACGCAATATCGTAAGCGTGACATTTTAACAGATGGCGAAAAGATATGCCTCAGTCAGGAAAGAGCATCCATAAGAGATTTTCTTGCATATAAACATGGTGAAATCGACAAAAACCAAGTAAGACAATATCAGGTTTCTGAAAAGATTGAATTAAAGATTAAAACCTGTGTAATCATTATTAAACAAACCAATTGGCTTGAAAATTTTAAAAGAAGATACGAACAATACAATTAACATAAAAATTAAAGACTCAAATATTATGAATACAACAACAAGCAACCCAGTAGATCAACTTTCAACTTCGGAATTAGAAGCAGCATTAAAAGACCGAAAAAAATCTGAAGCTAAGAAACTGGAGAAAGAAAAAGCGGAATACGAAAAAAACAGAGATGAAAAAGTGCTGACCATGATGCTAACTGCACAGGCTCTGTTTAGAGAATTAGGCGAGTTTAAACAGTATATGCATATCGAAATGGAAGACCAAGCACTAAAACTTGCTGGTTACGGAAAGATTAGAGGTAATTCAAAAGGTGGCTTTTCAATTTCTAATGCTGAGGACACAATGAGAATTAAACGTCGTCGAGACACTGAACCGTCTTGGGATGAAAGAAGTTCAAAAGCAATAGAACTTATTAAAGAGTTTTTAAGTGATACAATAAAAAAACGTGATGTAAAGCTTCATGAAATCCTTTTAAGCTTTTTAGAACGAAATGCTAATGGTGATCTCGAATACAGCCGTGTAATGGACTTATATAAGCATGAAGATAAGTTTGATGATCCACGATGGAAAGAAGGCCTACGATTGATAAAAGAATCGTTTTCAAACCATTTAAAAGGTTTCGGATATGAGTTCAAACTTAAAGATGCTAATGGACACTGGCAAAATATAATTTTAAACTTTTCCAGTCTATGAATCCATATATAACCACAATTATTCTCTTAGCGGGAATGCTGCTAAGAGCATATAAAAATCCAATAGCTACCTATATAGCTTGGCTACATTTTAAAATTACAATAACCCGTAAACAAAGACAGAATGAACGTAGAAATAAAACCTATAACAGATCATGAACAATACACTGTGAATGGTCATTTAGTTCATAAAGATCAGTTTAATAACTGGACTTGCAAACAAGATCTCTCTGACAAAGAACTATGTGCTTTTGCACGATATGAAAAGCTTGTGATTAATAATGACAGATTTAAAAAACATACCAAAGCAACTTACAAAGGATAGTTAATTAGGTTCCCTGAGCACGGAGGTTTTGGCGGGTTCGAATCCCGTCTCAGGAACAAATATTAAAAATAAATAGACGGTAATGAAAACAGTTAATGCACCATATCTATACACAGGAGAAGGTTCTGCGATAGATAATTATAACAGGCCGAAAAGCCAACTCAAAAATATTGTTCAGGCTAGCCGAAATTCAAGTAAAAACAATTGGGGATTTTTTGACAAAAAAAACAAACAGCATCGAACAATCCTCTCCCAATTAAGAACGCTTCAATGGGTTGTCAAAAATGAAAAGTGGGGAGAAGTTCCAGACTTAAACAGGTTTGGTGAATTTTTAAAGAGCGATAAATCACCAGTTAGGAAACCTTTAAAAGACATGACTCCGGAGGAGGTGTCTAAAATTATCAGTTGTCTCGATTCTATAACAATTAAAAACTTTAAATAATATGTCACAAACACAAAATTTTTTCTTAGGTAGCTGTTTGATAGTGGCACTTATAATCACTTTACTTATAAGATTGGCACGTGCTGAAAAAAAGCAATCAACGCCAAAACTATATTGCTTTGAATGTGAAATTGAAATGCCGACAAAAGAAAAATACGGCAATCTACATTGCTCAAATTGCGGTTTACGCCATTAAGATGGAAGAATATAGTATCACCGAAGTTTGCTTGCATGATGTAGCTGAAATAAAAGTGCTTGAAGCTATATGTGGATGCGAAACTACAGTCCTTATTTGCTCAGATTGCAAAAAACAATTGTCAAAACCTGAAACCGAATGTTAAGATGAAAGTAGAACTTAAATTTACAAATTATCAATTGTCTTTTTTGAATGCATTTATAGCTGATAATTTACCTGCTAGTGTACATGGCGAAATGAAGGATCGCAAAAGCTTCATATTCCTAATGAATGATGTATCGTGTAAATTACTTAAAAAAGCCATTGAAAAGAGACAAGAAGCAAAAGCTTTTAAAATTTCTTTAAAGTATTACGAAGCGTTCGCTTTACATCAGTTTCTTTATCTCTACATGGATTATGACAATACCGAAAGATACAATGTAACGAGGGAAATATTAGGTGTAATAAATCAAAAGCTTGCATGAAGGGAACGATTTTTAAAGTGGAAAAAGGAAAACATATCAGCTTTGAACTTTATAGCCATTCTAAAGACCGATTTTCAACATGTCTTTATTCTGATACATTGGGTTACGTTGATCAATACAAAGAACCTACAACAATTCACGCAGTTCTGGTCAATGAAATTAAAACTATAAAGAGAAAAATCAAAGAAAATCCTAAAGAGAAAGCGCTTAAATGGCTGTTATCGGAAGTTAAAAAGAAGAGAGTAGAATATTCACAATTAACATTATTTTAAAATGAATCAAACAATATACATCGCGGGCAAAGTAACCGGAGAACTGCCAGAACCGACAGCAGCAAAATTTAAAAATATGCAAATTGAGCTTGAAGCAAAAGGCTTTGATGTGGTCAACCCGATAGAAGTTGTAAACAACTCAAAAGAAAATTGGTACACTGCAATGGGGATGTGTTTACAAGCATTAGAATCATGTGACGCAATTTTTATGATGCCCTGCTATAAAGACAGTAAAGGAGCAAAAATTGAGCTTAAAACTGCTAAAGATCTGGGAATTCAAGTTTACTACAATTTACATGAAATAATTTAAGAAAATGAGCCTTGTTCGAACATATACCGTTAAAATGCAATCCGGTGATATATGGCAGTTTAAATACAATTTAAACGGTGTTTTAATCTTCTTTAATGTATTGGAAGGTGATCTGAAACCAAAGCAGGAAAAGTTTCTTTATCTCGACGGTAAGTTTCCATGGAAAGAAGATCACATAAAAGCTTGGTCAAACCTTTACAAAACAACCAAGGTTGAAGTCGGTGAGCCTGCCCTGTCATTTATTGCATTTTGGAAGTTATACCCCCCAAATCCCCTTTCAAAGAAAAAGCTTGCAATGGAGCGATTCAATAAGTTAAAAGAAGTTGATCGTATAAAGATCTTCCTGAAGACTCCGGAATTTATAAAAGAAAAAATTAAGCAAAATTCATCATTTCCCTATGCAGAGGTTTATATAAATCAGCGTTGGTGGGATCAATAAAACTAACTAAATAAAATTGTAAATATGGAATTTGATTTTACAAAAAAACTAACTAAGCAAAGAAAAATTGAATTTGCAGAATTAGTCAAAGAACTAAGTGATAGAATAGGATTTAAAGTTTCATCAAGAGGTTGGTGCTACATAATGGAGCAATCAGGATATATAAATAAGGATCAATTTGATAAGATTGCGAATGCTATTAATGACTGTCGAAAAGAAGGTTATCTCCCTGTTGATTTCGTCGCTGAAGAATCAAGTAGAGCATTTTCAGGTGTTGAGAAACCAGACGATAGAACATTACAGTCAGTATTAAAATGGATGTTATCGGACGTTTTAGACGGTGCGAAATATTTTAGTCCTGATTGGTGGGATGGAGAAGAATATTATATACAGATGGTTGTTGAAAAGATTGACCTTGTAACATTGTTCGCACCCGTCTGTAGAGAATATCATATTCCAATTGCAAATGCTAAAGGTTGGAGTTCAATTTCCCAAAGAGCAGAATATGCTCGAAGATTTAAGGAGGCTGAAAATTTAGGATTAAAATGTGTATTACTTTATTGTGGGGATCATGATCCAGATGGCTTGCGGATTTCTGAAACACTACGTAGTAATCTTAATGACGTAAAAGATGTTTATTGGAACGATGGAGAAAACGGATATAATCCTAAAAATTTGATAATTGATAGATTTGGATTGAATTATGATTTTATTCAAAAAAATGGATTTACATGGATTGATAATTTAGTAACGGGTAGCGGTAAAGATTTAGCGGATACTCGACACAGAAACAACAAAATGCCTTATGTAAGAGATTATCTTAAAACAGTTGGTGCGAGAAAATGTGAGGCAAATGTAATTGTAACAATGCCAAGAGTTGCTAAAAATTTAGTTACTGAAATCATTGAAAAATATCTAGGGGATGATTCTTTACAACGTTTTCAAGAGAAAAGAGATAAAATTAATGAGGAGTATGAGACATTGCTCGATGAATTAGAAATTAGAGAACCTATTCAAAGAGTTATTGATATTGTCGACGATAACGAATAGTAAGGTTTTCCGTAAAACAATTAAAAAACAAGTAAATACTTTTATAATCATGTCAGATAGAAATCAACAAATCAGAGATTATCACGAAAAAGAACTAGCAAAAACACATGCGAAGTTAGATCGAAAATTAAACATACGTTTGGGTATATTAGTAATCATTATAATAATTTTAGTGTTCGTTCTCATATATTTCGACTTTTTTTCTAATTTTGAATGAAATTCGTAACAACAAATAACATTATGGACAATGTACCCCTATCTGACGAAGAGATTAACATATCTGACGAAGAGATTAGAGAGTTAAGAGCCAAAGTAAGACAAACCTATTTTCAAGAGGATGACTATAAAACACCCTATTTTTGCATTTTTGTCATTTATTTAATTAAGGTGATTTTAATAAGCCTGCTACTTTTAATCGTATCAGCACCTTTTTACATTATATATTTATGCCTTTAAATACATTTTTCATAAAAAAAGCCTCCACTATGGAGGCTTTTTTTATGCTCAAAAAGTTCATTTGAAAATTAGCATTATCTTACATATCTTTGCCGTATGACACGCCAAGAAAGACTTACCGCCAGAAATAACCAAGTAAGAAAACTTTTCTATGATTTACAGGCAAAGAACCCTAAATGGCGTATCGATGCAATCATTGAAGAGGTTGGTGATAAATCCTTTTTAGCAAACCGAACTGTTGAAGCGATAGTTAAATACGAAGGCATTTACAATGATAATGCTAAACCTGTAGAGTCTTCACAACCTACATTATTTCAATTTCTCTAAGAATTATTCTTCAAGCAAATCAATTGCTGCTTTTTCTGCATCTTTGATTTCTTTTTTACTTAAAGTGTCTTTATAAGCAATTTCCCCAAATATTTTTTGGCTAATGGCAGCATTGTTTTTAAATCCGGCTTTGGCTTCAAATTCCGGTATGACATCGCTAGGATCTTCATCAGTTTGTTCTACATCACATCTACATCCCCAATCAATGGGAGTCATGTGATCTTTCCAAAAAGGATGGTTTATTGGCAAAATTAAGCCATCCAGTATACGATGCTTTTCACGAGTTCTGGAGTCATTTATCGCATTGTACTTTAAGTTTGGATATAGATCAGCATCTGCAACAAAACTCTTCCATTTTTCAACATTATTGGCTGTCGCAACTGTATGGTGATATTCCGTTTTCAAATATCGTTCGTTGTATTCCACATTTAATTCTAAGGCCTTCTTTTTGAATTTAGACCACGGAACTACCTCTCCATTTTCAGTAAGAAAAGATTCTAATTGTTTCCTAAAGCTACTTTCTTTAAAAGCTGAAAATAAGGCAATGTCATTTTTTAAAGCTGATGCAAGATCTGCATCATAAAAAAGTGATGTAGGGCTATATCCAACATTTAATCCTTCATTTAAAAGATCAAAGTAATATTTTATTAAATCTTTACTTCCCGGAATATTATTGAATATTTCACGAATATAACTTTCAATCAGCCTACTAAAAAGACCATCCTTTTTTAATTCGATTATATTATGATCAGAATCACAACAGTTCGAACGATAGTGCAATTTTAGTAGGCTTAACCCTTTCCCGGATTCTGCTTATCTTTGGTTTGATTATCCCCTGGCATGCTTTCGATTTCAACTCCGTAGGTTCTTTCCATGTAATCTTGCTTTAATACATAACCAGCCCCTAGAATTTCGCTGTCAATTTCAATTTGATCTTTTGCAACGATAGTTTTTTCAATACCAATTTTGGCATTATCAGGGATTTTATAACCTAACATTCGCATTGCCGGAACTACCCTTTTATTAAGAAAGGAGAGCATCTTTTTTCTGTCTGAAGTGGTAACTTCACCAAGTGTATTTTCGTGTACTTCACCCTGAGATCTACTGGAACCGTTTTCGGTGGTCATGGTTTGGTGCAAGATCAATTTGGAAAGCTCTTTATCCAACGCTTGAATTTTCATAAAGAAAACATTGAAAGAATCAGTTTTTGTATTTTCTTTAATTTCAACTTCAGTACCCATTGGAAAAACACCGTAAGGTGCGCTTCCCATTTCTTCAAGCCAGCCAGCTACTTCATTTTTTACTGATTCACTTTGAGAGGCTATTTTAGCGATTCTGATTGGTATTCCGAATAACTCTTCAAACTCATCCCAACTACCCCAACTATGACGTTTTAAAATAGTGTAAACCGCTGCCTTTTCTAGTATTCCAATATCGCTATAGAAATTTGCATATAGAAGAACATCGTTAACTTCTGATATATCTAAACCAGTATTGCCGTTGATATCTCTTAAAAGAATCTTTTGTCCCGGAACAATCAGACCTCTATCTATAGTTTCTACCTTTTTTATATTACCTTTTTCATAATCCTTAATCCAGATAAAGGTTTCTCCTCTATATATAGATTTATGTGCTTCATCCAGTACAACATCAAACCATTCTTGATCTTTTATAAATTCGGTTAACTTCTCATCCTTTTTACCATCGATAACGAATATGTAATCTTTGTTTGTTGTTCGTAATGTTCGATCCTCGGTTACTGCTGTTAAATGAGCGTCTAACATAATATCGTCATATACTTCCTGCATTGGATAAAATCTTGGAATTTCTGCCTGATAAAAGGAAAAACGTGCTGATTGCCAATCATTAATTTCTTTTCGATATAATCGACGTTGACGTCTGATTACATCAACCATTAAATTCGTTATTTTATTGATATGGTCAGGATCATTACTTGATAAACTTACATTTTTATTAAGTGCATTTCCTGAAAAATTCACTCTGCTATTTCTGATAACCTGTTTGGCTGTCTGTTGTACTTTATTAAATATTGACTTCATATTATCTTAGTAGTTTGTCTAATTCTTTTTTAATTTTCTGACTTATTTGGTTGTCCAAATATTTTGATTTTCCCATAAATTGACGTTGCGGCATTCCGTCAAGACCTTCATTATGTCGGCCGGCATATTTTTTAGATGATCTAAAGTGCACCTGGCTACTTGCCTTAATAATGTTCGAGCTGAATGAATTTATTAATTTATCTCCTCCGGTATCATGGCCGACAAGTATAGCTCTATCAGCATTTCTAAGTCCAAACTTTGTTACACCTCCGGTGTTTCTCCCGCGGATATACCTTGTTATATCTCTACCATTTTTATCGGTAGTTTTACGCTTCTGCCATTTTTGAAGCCCGGTATCATTAAAACCCTGATCCCTGAAGTTTTTCTTTATGAATTTTAGCCCCTCAACCCCTATAATCCGAAGTGCTTTATCAGGCATTTCCTTTGCTGCCTTATTTAGTAAATCTTGTAAATCCTCTAAACTACCAGCCATTTGGATAATTTTTACGACTTCCCAGTTTTAAAAAGGTTGTGGGTTTGTCTGGGTTTCCATCACCGTCGGTATCTTCAGTTCTAATAGGCAATTGAGGCTTAATCTTTCCGCTGGAGACTTTTTCAAGCCATAAGAGCGCTTCGTCAGCTCGTACTTTCGCAGCTTCATTTACATCCTTCGTTCTTCTGATATAGATATCGTGAATAACCAGTCCTTTAAGATGTTTTAGGAGCGTCAAGCTTCTTTGATTACCAGTGGCATTAAAAATGGATTCCGTGTCATAATATTGAAACAAGTAGGACGACATTAAATCAATGTTTTCCTTAATTATATCTGTGACAATCGTGGTATCATTATTAATGATTTTATTGATTATATCATCAACACCCACCGTTTTTAATTCGTTTTGTTCTAAAAACATTATATAGTTATTTTGAGTTTTTTATAGATATATTTTTGGTTTATTAATCTGTAAATAGAGGTTTCAAATGAGAGTTTATAGCTCATAATTTCGTCACCCTCTTCGACAGGTTCTTCGTAAGTGTGATTTAAAGGCTTAAACTGATCGCCTTGAAAACCTTGAAGTTTTTCTACAATATTATCAATGATGTCAATTTCAATTAAGCCGTGCTCCGGATCTGAGGTTGTATCATGTTGATCCATCCACCCGTCTTTACAATAGAATGTAACGTCAAGCGTACATTTTCCTTCCTGCTTTTGTTCAACCATCATTGCCCATGTAATGGACTTTATCTCTATCAATGCGGCAGTATAATAGCTTGGATAATTGTCTTTACCATTACTGAACTGTTTTCTTTGTAAATCGATCAATTCTAATTCGGGAATTTCTTTAAGTTTCTCTTGTACCTTTATAAATAGTTCTTTACGTGGTGTCATACTCTTCGCTTTGTTTTTTTCTTTCCTATTAATGGTTTTGAATTATTGTCTTCTTTTTGCGAATAGCCGAATAGTAATCTTCCTTTACGCACACACTGCTCTAATGCGTCCAAAACATCATCGGGACTTGTACACCCTTTTTCAAATGCCGTTAAATGCTCGAATGTTTTTTCCATATCATCTGTATCTTTCAGGCGTTCATCGAAAGTGATTAATCCACGCATAAATGCACTTGTTAATGTAGCATCAATATTATCATGTTTGTCACCAGAAGCATGATCAGGTATTGGAATATCAACGGCATTGTTTTCCTCGCAAGCAACCAACCAATCAGGTTCGTATACTATTTTTTGTGCGGCTGTAGCATCGTAAAATGAAATAATTGACATTCCTTTTTCATTAAATTCCCTTTGCCATTCGTAGTGCATATTCATAGCTTCAGGTCGTTCACATTGCCTATTAAATAACTTTAGGACGTGAGCTCTACCTTTCTCTATTGACACCACAGCACCCCCTTTGAAATTCCCATTTTTAGTATATGATAAATCCCAAAAAGAAATAAGCCCGCTAAAAATTTGGTTTCCGTGTGTTTTCTTATACCGAATCCATTCTGCCTTAATTCGTTTACCTTTTTCAATTGGATTATTGAAATCCTCTCTTTGGCTTGTGTGAAAATCAGTGTCGTTCACAATGTCAATACATTCCTGTTTTGTGTATCTCTCTGGCCAACTTGGGTTAAAATTATCATCGCAGAGATTTACAGTAGAAATTTTAAGGTTTGGGGATCTTTTATTTTCCTCTGCATACCCGTCAACAATACCGTTTTTTACAATGTAGTTATTAGCCATAACCTGACGGAATCGACCTTTTTGACCTGCCTTACCTAAATCACCTGTTAATTTCTGAATATTTTCTCTCGTTAGCTCAGCGTTCTTGGCTTGCTTTCTGTCTTCCAAATCATCCATCGAGGCAAAATCCGGTCGACTGGCATTATTACGTAAACCCCTGAAAGGTTGGTTTAAACCTAAAGCTTTAAACATTTTTTTATCGTTCGTCTCAAACTGTCCATCCGCCCAGGAACCATATTGCATTTGAGTGCCAAAATCTTTAATGTATCGCTCATTACTTTCAAGATGCATTTGAACATCGGAAAGCAATAATTTTCCAGCATCAAGCGTACGTCCTATAATTAGTCCAAAGTTAACTTCGTTGTTTTCCTTAAGATGCGTAAGGTTCCCAACATTGGTATGAATTGATTTAGCTGCTCCACGAAACCAACGTCGTTGTTGTTTGATTAAAGGGTTTTTAAACAGTTCTAAATAGCTTGTTAAATGGAATCTCGCTGACGGTGCATCTGCCAGAGCTAAACCAGAGTTAACACCATAGTAGTATTCAAAGAACTCTAAATAGTTTTCAGGTTTTAAAAGGTGTTTAATTCGCGCTTCTTGTTCTGCAGTAGTTTCCTTAAATAAAGAATGACTCGAAAGCAACTGAATTCTTTTCGACTCCCTGCTGTATTTTTCTAATGCTTCTTTGAGTTCCGTCTTAGTCATTGCTTACAAGTTCATTTACATATTTATCAAAAAACACGCGGATGGCCTGTAATAACTCTAAGATTTCATCACGCTTTTTACCTGTGCTTGTTCCTGCCATAACAATCATAAATTGACTGAAACCGTCAAAGCTTTCCATTGTGTGTACGGCCTTTTTTCTATCGTCATCCATTCGATCCCATGCTGCTGAAATCTTTGCTAAATCGTCAGCTTTATGAGTAGGCTTTTTACCGTCACGAATATCCAATACGTATTGTAAGATCAGTTTTTTGATTTCACTGGGACGAATACTGTTTAATTCTTTTTCATTGTCCCAGCCATACAATTCTCGCCAATTAGATAGAGTTTTTACACCTACTCCAATGATTTCAGAAATGTTCGTCAGAGAAAATCCTTTGACGAATAAGTCTTTTGCCTGACTTTTTTTATAGTCGCTTTCAGCAGCGGTCATACGACCTTTAATTTTATTTGTAATAGCCATCGATATTTAGATTTCCGTTTTCCTCAAACTTTAAATTGTTAATTATCATTCCATCATATTCAAGGTTCTTTTTAGCCTCTATTAAAAACGGCATAAAATCATCCTCATTTAGCATGTTGCTTATTCCCACTCCTAATTCAGGAAACTCTTTATAATCTCCCTTGCTTGCTAGTAAAATATCTTCCTGATGCTGGTTATCAGAATAGCCAATCACGATATCACCATTTTGAATGAGTAAATCCCCTGTTTTGTTTAAAAGTATATCAGTCATAGGGCAAAATTCGATATATAATAAGGCTATAAAAATTAACTCTTCAAACCTTGTAAAGTATTGGTACAAGGGTTGTTTTGATTTCATACAACAGTTGATTAGCTATTTTTTTTTACTTCAAAAACGCTTCAATTTTGCCTCACCAAACATTAAGAAATACATAAAACAATTGCCAATGACACATGACTTTGTTGTAAACACAGAAGATGTAAATGAATATAAATACAGGGTTCTAACAGGCGGTATTGACTATGAGCAGTATTTAAGAAATCCGGTTGTTTTATACATACATACTCGGGAGAATCAAAAAGAAGAAAATAGAGGAAGCGAAGTAGTCGGAAGATGTTTAGCATTAACAGTAGATGGAACTAAGTTAATAGCCACTATCGAATTTGACGAAGAAGATCCGTTTGCTAAAAAAATCGCTGGTAAAGTTCAACGTGGTTATGTTAGAATGACGTCTATATATGCTGATGTTATCGAAACCTCAATGGAGCCCGAATTAGTTTTAGAAGGTCAAGCCTACGAAACTGTAACCAAGTGTAAACTTGTTGAAATCTCGATTGTACCTATTGGTGGAAATGATCGGGCGCTTAAACTTTCGAGAGGAGAATTTGACCCAATCAAATTAAACAAAGTAAATATAAAACAAACTGAAAATATGTCACAATTTAAAACAATTGCCATCGCATTATCATTGAGTGCGGACGCAGATGAAACTGCATTACTAAACGAAATTAAAACGCTAAAATTAGCGAAAGAAACGTCAGATATTAAAGTTGCAAAACTTGAAAAGCAATTCTCAGAACTTGCCAAAGAAGAGGGTACTCAATTGATAGATAAAGTCATTGAACTGGGATTACTTCCTGATGGATTAAAGGCTGTGCAATTAACTGCTTATGAAGCTGATCCAGCAGGCCAAAAAGTAATTTTAAGCAAACTTATTGCTGACAAAGAAGCTGCTAATGTTCTTGCCGGAAATCATTCAACAATCAAAGAGGTTGTTCTGACAGGTAAAGCCAGCATTCCGGCATCTACTGCTGAAGGTCAGGAAACATTCGATTATCTGCAAAAACATGATCCGGTTAAACTCGGTAAAATTAGAGACGCAGATCCTGCAAAATACGCACAATTGGCAAAAGATTATGCTGGCGGTGTGAGACATCCACAAAGTAAATAATAACTAATCATAAAACACACATATAAATGGCTTTACAAAAAGAAATTTGGGCTGCAGGCATTCAGGAGAATCCAATCCCAGATAATAGTTTCGTTTTTGCATCTACGGATAAATCCGAGTATGTAGAAAGTAATAAATTACACCTTGCGGAAGCGGGAATTGAACCGGAAGTTCATGAGAACTATTTTGCAGGTTCTGAAACAGATTTACCGCTTGCGTCAATTACGGACATACCGAATGAAGTGGTATTAAATACCTACTCAACTGACAGAACTCGTCATAGAGATTTACAGGAAATTGAATTGCAATACAACAAACGCCTTTCTGTTACAAACCGTCATAAAACGGCTTTGGCTAAAAACATGGGTGTAAGAGCTGCGTTTTCTTGGGCTCCTGCCACAAACAACACTTATAACAAAATCATTACTGTTGGAGCTGGTAAATTTATTGATGCCATCATTGATATGCAAGCGTTTTACAATGGTTTGGATATTTACGATAATCTAAACCTTTGCTTGACAGCGGAGCACATGGCGATAATCAAAAAAGAAGATTACAAGCTCTACAAGGAAATTTTGAATACTAACGAAATGTATGGCTTTAAAATTTTCCGTTACAACAAGACAGCTTTATATACTGTTGCCGGAGTAAAAAAACCTTTTGGAACGGTAAAAGCTGTTGATGATAAAAATTGCTCTTTCACTTGGTGCTCTGACGAAACATTTAGATGTTTTGGAGATACTGAAGTTTATGAAACTATTCGTTCTGCTGCTTCTCAAGCTGACGAAATTTCCTTTGCTCAAAGAGCTCTTGTTGGTAACATTCGTGCATCAAATCCTAAATTTTTAGGAGCAATTCTAAGCTAAGATGAGTAAGGAAAAGGTAAAAGCAACGGCATCATTAAATGATGCCGTTGCTCAGATTGTGTCCAATTATTTTGCACAAGCTAACGCAAAAGATACTGTCTATTCAACATCAGATGGTAATGTGTTTGAAAACTTAGGTTTTGCCACAAATCATGCCTCGACATTGGAAGATAAAAATGTAACACCGCATATAGACACAAATCGTCTTGAGGTAATTGAGGACTTAGATTTCGACGAGTCAGCTATTATACTGAATGCCGAGCAAAAAGAGCTTTTAAACACAGGTTTAATAAAGGAGAACTACACGAAACTAAAACAGTTAGCTAGTTTTTTAGAGTTACACACTGAAGATCAAAAAGCTGATACAATCATTCACGCTTTGGAAGAATACAAAGCTAAAATTCAAAAATAATTATGCCCAGAAATATAAAGTATATAGTCGTGCACTGTACAGCGACTTCTCAAAAAACGAGCATTAGCGCAATTCAAAGCTATTGGCAAAAGCAATTAGGCTGGAAAATGCCCGGCTATCACTTTATTGTTAAACCCGATGGTGAAATTGTTGAACTATTGTCAATTGACAAAGTTTCAAACGGGGTTCAAGGCTTCAATAGTGTTTCGATTAACATCTCTTATATCGGAGGTGTGGATGAGAACAACAAACCAATTGATAACCGAACACCAGCGCAAAAGGCATCGCTTTTAAAAAAGCTCAAAGAATTGAAATTAAAGTTTCCACTCGCAAAAATTCAAGGACACCGGGATTTTCCAAATGTTCATAAAGCATGTCCAAGTTTTGATGCTATCACAGAATTTAAACATTTATAAAAAATGAAAAGAATAAACATAACATTCAAATTTTTGCTGATTTGTACTGTAATTGTTTTTTGTTTTTTGACTTCCTGTCGTTCTAAACGACAGGAAACTCAAAAAGTCGATACGATTATCGAAACAACGAAGGAAAAAACTGTGAGCTATAGAGACACGATTCTATACGCTCCAAAGTCAGAAACCAGTTTGAAGATTCCTGTATCCGACTTAACATTTAAACAGGATTTAAACAACGTTCAAAAGCCAAAAATCTTTACACAGAAAAACGGCAATGCTACCGCTAAAATTGTGGTTGTACTGGATTCTATCGAGGTGACCGCAACATGTGACAGTCTGGCGCTTGCTGCCAAAATTAAAAACAAGTTAGAGACAGAGTACAGGTTAAAAGAAGTTAATGATCAGATTAAAAAGGACACCAGTTCAGGCTGGACATTTTGGGATTTGATTATCGCTTTCGTGGTCGGTTTTCTAGCCTGTTTTATCCTTAAATTTTTTAAAGTCGTATGAGTTTACCAAATATAAAGTTTAATATTTCTAGCAGTGGTTTAGGACTATTACAGGCCGACATTCAAAAAATACCTGGATTCGTTTTAACGGGTGCTACTGTGACAGGATCAAACAAAGTTACAGTTGGAACGTCTTATCAAATTTTTTCACTAGAAGAGGCGGTTAATTTAGGTATTGAAGAGACGGGAACAAATGCTTTTGCTTACAGCCATCTTAAAAGCTTTTATGATGAAGCTAAAAAAGGTGCTGAGTTATGGTTCATGCTAGTTCCTTCCACCATTACATTAGAAGATCAAGCGGATTTAACTAAGAGTTATGCAAAGAAATTGTTATCTGATGCATCCGGTAAAATTAGAATTTTAGGTCTCTTAAAGAAATCCGGCACTACTGAAACAATTACAAATGGCCTTGATAATGATACGCATTTGGCGGTTGTTAAAGCTCAGGCATTAGCACAAAATTTTAGCGATCGTTATTTTCCAGTGCGTGTTTTGATTTCAGGAAACAAATTTGACGGTCTTGTAGCAAATCTTAAAGATTACTCGACAACTGATTACAATAAAGTTTCAATTCTAATCGCAAACAATGACGGTTCTAAAGAAGCTTCAATCGGTTTGGCATTGGGAAGATTGGCCAGCATTCCAACGCAAAGAAAGATAAGCCGTGTAAAAGACGGGGCTGTAGAACCTTTCGCTGCATACTTTACAAATGGTGAACCAATTTCTACATTGGATACTGCTTGGGATGCAATCGACACCAAAAATTACACTTTCTTAAGAAGTTTTGCTAATAAATCCGGATTCTATTTTACTGGAGACAAGACGTTGACCAAATCTACAGATGACTTTAATAGCCTTGCGCGGGGTTTGGTAATGGATGAAGCTATTTTAATTGCTTACACTACTCTTGTAGAAGAGCTTTCAGATGAAATTCCCGTGACTGAAACCGGAACGATCCACCCGGCAATTATCAAAGGATGGCAGAACTCAATCGAACGTCAAATAGACGGTCTTATGGTTGAACCCGGCAAACTTTCAGGAGTTAAAGCATTTATTGATGCAAATCAAGATGTATTAGTTTCAAATAACGTGGATGTTCAACTTCAATTATTACCTGTTGGATATTCAGATTTCATAACTGTGAACATAGGATTCACAACAACACTTGAATAATGGCAGATTATAGTAGTAAAAATTATTCTTGGAACGATATTTCTATTGCGCTTGGCGGTAGAATTATTGAAGGCGTGGACGAAGTTGAGTACACCGCTAAACAGGAAAAAACGGTTTTACGTGGACGTGGAACAATAGGTCATAAAATCGTCCGAGGAAATAAAGATTTTGAGGGCAAAATCGTCTTATGGCAAAGTGAAGTTGAGGCCATGATTAAAGATGCACCCAACAATGATATTCTAGCTTTAAACTTCGATATCATTTGGAGTTTTACCCCAAATGATGGTGGCGCAACTGTGACAGATGTACTTGTAAGTTGTGAGGTAAAGGAATATAAGAAAGGAATGAAACAAGGCGATCAAAACATGCTAGTAGAATTACCGATTATTTTCTTAGACATTAAGCATCAACAATAAGATACACATTCTCAAATATTCAAAAACCATTCTTTATCTATAAAGAATGGTTTTTTTTAAAACTAAAAAGCAATGAAAACAACAGAATCAAAACCAGCAATTGACGAAACTATAAAATTAAAGGTCGTAATCGACGAAAAACAAATTAGCGAATGGAAAGCTAAGTTTGGCGGAGTTTACGAATTACCTGTAGAAGACAAAACGGCCTATCTGAGAGAGCCAACAATGAAAGATTACAGACGTGCATTTAATGCGATGTCAAACGGAGATCTTGCATTTGGAGAAGAATTAATAACCTGTTTATTTATCGGAGGAGATGAAGAAATAAAAACCAATGATGAATATTTTTTTCCTGCAAGAAAAGAAATTCGTGATTTCTTCAATTATGATGAAGCGGAAATTCAATCAGAAGGAAATAATTCCATTATTACTATCGGTGAATTTAAGTGCAAAGTCAGAATCATTACACGTAATGATATAAAAATTGCCGAAAAGAAAAACCCAAGCGGTAAAGCCTTTGTAACTCAGGAAAAGTTGTTCGAAGCAATCTGTATCGAGAAAGATGAAGTTTTTAATGATAGAGATAATGCTTCCATAAGAATGCCATTATTTCAGGCGATTGAAAAATTGCAAAACAAAAAAGTTGCTTCGCTAAAAAAGCTTTAGACGAGGCGGTCATTGATAGAAATGACGCCTCATCCTTCGATTTTGTTCACACAAATAAAGAAGGAACAATGTCTTTAAAAATTAGGCTTCTGGATGCCTACTTAAAGTATTACATGCACATTAGAAATCCGCATAAATTGAGTGATCGATCTTGGTGTGAAGAGGTTCAGAACCTTCATTATATAAGAACAAAAGAAAAAGAAAATTCACAAGTATGAACGCCTACACATTTATTGTAAACTTAAGAAACTATGCAAGCAATGCGCTTAATCAGATAGCAACGTCAGTTGGTCATACCATCAACAATGTTAGAGGTTTAAACAATAACCTTAATCAGGTTCAGGCAACATCATCAAGTCTTTCCGGTACGCTTAATAAACTGAAAGGTATAATAACCAGCGTCTTTGCGTTAACGGCCATTTGGTCGTTTACTAATAAGGTTATTGAAGCCCGGGCGGAATATGAAAAATTCAATGCCGTCTTAACGAATACCTTTCAATCTGATAAAGTTGGAGCTGCAGCTTTATATATGTTAAATGATTTCGCAGCTAAAACACCGTTTGCATTGAATGAACTTACGGGTTCATTTGTAAAGCTTGTCAACCGGGGTGTTTTACCCACACAGGCCGAACTTAAAAATCTGGGCGATTTAGCCTCTTCACAAGGAAAAGGTTTTGATCAGCTAACTGAAGCGATGCTCGATGCCCAAACAGGTGAATTTGAGAGGTTAAAAGAATTTGGTATTAAGGCCAGTAAAAGCGGTGATATGGTAAAGCTATCTTTTAAAGGCGTCACGAAGGAAGTTAAAAACAATTCAGATGCCATTACAGAAGCTTTACTACAATACGGACAAATGAAAGGCGTGGCCGGATCGATGGAAGCCGTATCAAAAACATTAGGCGGGAAAATTTCAAATCTTGGTGATCAGTGGAATACCTTTTTAGTTGCTATCGGTGGCGAATCAGGGGAAATTTTCACAGGGGCACTAACAATTCTAAGTGTTGGCTTAGCTTTTTTAAGTGACAATTTAGCTTATATCTCAGAATGGTTCTCAATACTTTTTGAAATGATACGACCTGTAATAATATCGTTAAGTGAATTTGTAAGAGTGGCCTTTGGAATAAACGACGCTAGTGACGCTCTTGGAATATTTGGAAATGTCATGATCGGTATTTTGCTGGGAATTGACTGGTTGACAACCGGATTGCGAACTGTAATTGATATTCTAACTCCTTTCGCTCGTGAAATTATAATATTAACATCCGCTTGGTGGCTCTGGAACAATGCTATTGGTGTGTTTAATGCCTTAATGCTTGTAAACCCGGTTACTTGGATTGTGTTGGGTATTATGGCTCTTATTGTAGTCATTGGAATGGTTATGAAGTACACCAGTGGTTGGGGTGAAAGCTGGCAACATACGGTCAAAGGTGCGGGTTTTGTATGGCAGACATTCACTGATTATGCAAAATTAGGTTTCATTTCATTAATTAACAGTGTAATGATTGGTATTGATAAAATAAAACTTGGTTGGTATAAATTCAAAGATGCCGTTGGCATGGGCGATTCAACCGAAAATCAGAAAATGATCGCTCAGATTGCTGGAGATGTTGAAGCAAGAAAAAAAGCGATCACTGACGGTTACAAAAAAATGGTTGACAGTGCCTCGAAAGCTAAGAATGAATTTAGTCAGGTAGGAATAAAAGTTGACACCAACGGAATTAAAAGAGATTTCCAAGCTCTAAAGGATAGGTTTAGTAATGCCGGAGCAAAGAAAAACGGAGGCACTGCTGCCTATGATGATTATTTGTCTAAAAACAAAGGTCTTGCGGGTGCTGCCGGAAAAGGTCAGGATTCAAAGGACAAAAAAGACACTATTGTTTCCGGTGGTTCTAAAATGACACACATAACGATAAACATCGGAAAGCTTCAGGACGATACTAAAATATTTGTGGAAAATACTGAAAAAGGTCTTGAGAGTTTAGGAGAAAAAGTTCAGGAAATGTTACTCAGGGCGGTTAACAGTGTAAATCAAATGCAAACAGACTAATGGCTCAGTTTAATATAAAGGAAATACTTATAAGGGCTGCATTAGACTATGTTGGCCCACATTTCCCGGACTGGTGGAAAAAGAACAAACAAAAGTATGGTTTGCCGGATTTGAGTGCTATAAACTCGAAACAACTTTTAGGAGCAAAATATTTCATGCAATTGAAATTATCCTATAAAGGTCAGGTTTTTATGTTGCCAAATGAGCCTTTGGTTTCTATTGGTTTGACAAAGACAATTGTTAAAACTGTCACTGTTGGAAAATACAAAAAAGGAACTGTAAAAGAGTATATCAATACAGATGATTATATAATCTCAATTAAAGGTGTTTGTGTCGATAAGTATGATCCGGAAATCTATCCTTCGGATCAAGTGAAATCGTTAAATGAATTAGTAGATATCAACGATGCGCTGCAAGTCGAGGAAAACGCCTTTTTTGAGCTTTTCGGAATCAGAAGCATAGTAATTGAAGATATTCAATTTGATGAAATGATAGGTGAATCCGGAATGCAGAAATACACAATGAAAGCAATTAGTGACACCGATTTCTTTGCGGATTTAAACGAAAAAGACAAAACAAAAATTAATCTACTGGCATAATGTTTATACTCGAGGGAAAGGCTGAAATAGGCGATTTTGTTTTTAATGCAGTCAATGATATTGAAATTACAAAATCAGTTGAAGACATGGGAGACACTGCTATTATTAAACTCCCTACTCGTTTTAAAGTTAAACAAAACGGTGAACAGAAATATACTGAAAATGCCATTAAAGTCGGTGATCCGGTTAAGATCACTTTAGGCTATGAAGGTAAATATTCAGGTGTTGAATTTGTAGGTTACGTCAAAAAGATAAGCCCAAAAATTCCTTTAGAAATACATTGCGAAGATGCCATTTGGTTACTAAGACGTAAAAACATTACCAAGACTTGGGAAAAAACAAACATGAAGGAAATACTTCAGGAAGTTGTAAAAGATACTCCAGTTCAATTAGATGAGAGAATTCCAGATGTCCAGCTGAATAAATGGATTATCAAAAATGCTAATGGAACGCAAGTTTTAGAAAGTCTTAAAAAGGACTTATTAATGTCTGTTTTTATTACAGATGATGGAAAGCTCTATTGCGGCTTACAGCAGCTAACCAACATCGGGCAAACAGTGGTTTATGATTTGAATTTTAACCTGGTCGAAAACAGCCTTGAATTTAAGAGCAAGGAAGACCGGAAAATTAAAATTAAATACACTTACATCGATGCTGCCAATAAAAGACAAAGCATTGAGGTTGGTGATCCTGATGGCGAACAAAGAGAATACCATACATCTGTAATATCAGATATGAAAAAGCTTGAAGAAATGGCGAAAGCCGAAATTGAAAAGTTGAAGTATGACGGGTTTGATGGTGATGTAACAAGTTTTTTAATACCGTTTGCAACCCGTGGAATGAAGGCAAAATTTATAGATAGCGAACATCCTAACCGGGAAGGTAACTATTTTATAAAGAAAGTCGTCACCACTTTCGGAACTGGAGGCGCAAGAAGAAAAGTAACTATAGGAGGTCGTTTATAATGGAAAAACAATTACAAGATGCTTTTAGAAACCTTCGAAAAAGAGACGTTGATACTTTTCCGGGAACTGTAATCGCGGTCGATAAAACCAAAGGAACGTGTATTGTTTCAGACGATCAGATTGAATATACAGACGTGCGATTGTCTTCTGTAATTGATGGAAAGGAAAACAAATTTTTTCTGTTTCCAGCTGTCGGCAGTTCGGTTTTAGTTAGTCCTATTCAGGAAGATCTTAAAAAATTATATGTCGAAGCCTATTCTGAAATTGAAAGTTTAGATCTCAATGTTAAAACAGTTCAATTTCGAATTACTGAATCAGGTTTTTTATTAAAAAAAGAAAATGAGACATTGAAAAGTCTGGTTTCTGACTTATTAACCGCTGTTGAACAAATGAAATTTTTGGTCACGACAACGGGTGGAACTGGAAACACTACCACATTAGTAAATGCAGCACAATTTTCCAGTGTTAAAGATAGGTTTAATCAGTTTTTAAATGATGTTTAAATGAAAGAAGTAATATTAAATGTATCCGCATTTATCGCAACAATAGGCAGTACCGGGTATTTTACATTTCTCTTTACAAGAGCTAAAAATAGACAGGATGTTGAAAAGTTAAAAATTGAAATAGTTCAAGCGCAAAAGGCTGCCATATCAACTGAAATTGATAACGATATCAAATTATCCGGTCATTACAAAGAGATCTTAGATGACCTTAAACAACGATATGAGTATAGATACAAAGAATTTGAAGACATACTGAATCGTAAGATCTCAATGCTCGAAGAGGAATTAAAGTTAAAGGATCGAAAGATCAGACTTCAACAGCTCGAAATAACTCAGTTAAAAAAGGAAAACCAACAATTAAGAAGTCATGCAATCAACAGTTCTACATAATCAAAATTTATTTGACATATCCCTTCAGGTCAACGGAAATGTGCTAACTGTTTTTGAATTGGCTTTATTAAATGGAATATCACCAACAGATAACATTAATCCTGCTCAAAAATTGGAAGTTGTAAAAAGTGAACTGATAGTTCAGGAAGTAGTTGACTATTTTATTAATAAGCAACATGTAATTGCAACAGGAGGAGTTGATGGGCTGGAAGTGCGTCCAACCGGAATAGGTTATATGATAATTGGTAATGATTTTATAGTAGGTTAAAATGGCAAGACAAATAGAAATAATTCAGAAAGAAATTTTAGATAGTATTGCTTCAGATGAAAATTTAGCAGCTATGAATTCCACAAGTAAGGTCGCTTTTTATCGTCTGATTACTTATATCGTAGCTTTTTCAGCATGGACTTTAGAAAAGCTTTTTGACATTCACAAAAAGGAGATTGACACAGCAATTTACGAACAAAAATCAGGTAGACCGTCTTGGTATAAAAACATGGCATTAGCTTTTCAACATGGTTTTGATTTAGTAGTAGATACCGACAAATTTGATAATACAGGATACACAGACGATCAGATTGAAGCGTCAAAAATTATACAATATTGTTCGGTTAAAGAATCAGCAGAAAGTAATCGATTAATAATCAAAGTGGCCAGCGAGCATGACGATTTATTGACACCATTAACTGATATAGAAATCACAAGTTTCACACAATATCTGAATGAAATAAAATACGCTGGTGTTAAAATCAATGTTGTAAATAATCCGGCTGATTTGTTACGATTGGATATGGACATCTATATAGATGTTTTGGTGATTGATGAAAACGGGAATAGTATCGTTAATGGAGGAAAGCCTGTCGAAAATGCTATTAAAAGCTACATGAAATCCTTGCCTTTTGATGGTGAATTAGTGATTAATGATCTCATTGAAAAATTAAGAGCTGTGGATGGTGTAATTAATGCACATATCAAAACAGCCGAATCAAGCTATTACGACACATTGACTGTGGCTTATTTGCCATTTGCTCCAATAAATGTAAAAACTATACCTGTTGCGGGGTACTTTGAAATAGTAAATTTTGATAATGTGAGTTATGTGGTATAATATAGATTATCAAAAATTAGTATTGATTTTAACTCCGACCTTTAAAAGAAAGAAAGCAACAATCGCTTTTTTTAATTGTTTGGTCTTACCAATATCTAAACTTCATTATCAATGGAAATTAAAAAGATTAGATGATTGGTATAAACTAAATCATACTGGACAGGTCTGTTATCTAAGAAAAGTTCTCAATGATAATCTTGACCCATCCTTAAGACGTATTTACATTGGCGAAGGAAACTCATTTCCCCGAAAATATATTTACACCCGCGCTGAAAAAAAACCGGTATTCCTCGGTAAGATGTTCATCTATCAAAATGCCGAATATTTAGGTACAGGTTCGGATTTTAATGTTTACGTACCATCTGAAATTATAGAAAAATCAAAACATCAATTAGATGCCCTGATTGTTTTTTACAAACTGGCTTCGAAAAGATACAAAATATATCCAATATGAATAGATTCAATTTTAATCAGTCTGTCGGTTTTCCTTTTGAAACTAACATTCTCGGCGATATGCAGACTGCATATGAGATATTTAATTCATTAGGTGCTATCGTCGGTAATTTTTCAATTATATCAGGCTGCATACTAACAGGGACTAACGTTTCAGACGGCTTTGTCTTTATCAACGGTGAACTTTTGCCTTTTAAAGGAGGTGTAAAAACGACCAATGTAATTATTAGTGAAACAAAACAATCATTAGAGTTCGAAGACGGTAACTCGAATGAAGTAAAATTTATAAGGCAAGTAACTTTCGGAACTGCCACAATACAATATCCTTGGGCTGATTTTAAAAGGGGCTTTGAAACAAAAGGTATTCCTGCTGCTTTAGAGTCGAAAGGTGATAAGACGGATTTGGATGAATTGATATTACGAGTTACAGCACTCGAAGAAAAACCGAGCAATATTCCTATTGGCTTAATTGCTATTTGGGGAAGACCTTTGGAAGACATACCAGCAGGATGGGAAGAATATGTAAACCTTCGTGGTAGAATGCCATTTGGTTTAAATCCGGATGATCCCGATTTTGCAACATTGGGTTCTGCTAGTGGAAATAAAAATAAGAAATTATCAGTAGCAGAGCTTCCTAAAATAAGTCCTATTAACGGTTCGGCTCTCAAAAAGGGTGGTACTGGAGGAGGTACTGACGGATTAACAGTTGGCGACTATGGAACTGGAGATTTCGCAGAAGGACAACTTATTAAACCGTTTGGAGGAGATCAGGAATTTAGCATTATGAACCCGTACAGAATTGTACATTTTATAAGATATAAAGGATAATGGCAATAGTATCATTAACTACAATAAAAAACTGGTTTAAAACTGGTTTAGTTCCTGACCAAAATCAGTTTTGGGATACATGGGATTCTTTTAGACACAAAAGCGATCAGATTGCTGTCACTGACATCAGCGGTATTAATGGTCTTCTTGCAAGCAAAACCGAACAGGAAGTTTTTGACAATCATTTACAGGATGAAAATGCACATCCTAATTTATTACTAAAATCACGTTGTATTCCAGTAGGACAAGTTCTTTTTTTCAAGGTTGCACCAAATGTAAATGAGAATGAAAAAGAACCAGGTGATTACTGCATGTGCTGGATTGAAAACTCTTTCGTCAGCGGAAACTGGACAGGCAGCAACGATCAACTAAAATCTTCATACACGTAAATAATTTAATCAAATATATGAATACCACAAAGCAAATTAAAAAATTGAAAAGAGCGCTCAAAGAGCTAAAAACGGTTGTTGCAAAAGACACCATTACATTAACCGACAACTGTGATCCGAATCTTAGAGCGGAAATTAGTCTAAGAAACGGTGTCCTTCTCATTGAAAAGATAAGGAAAACAGTTAGTGAAAATGAAGACACTGAAATCATAATCATAGACAATAAATAATATGAAAAGAATAATTTTACTATTACTGGTGGCCGTTAGTTTAAATCTTTCGGCACAAATATCTGGAACTACTTATTTCGCTAAAACTTTAGAATTAAATTCCGTTCCCTTAAGTATATCAAAAGCCGACTCCGTTATGGTTCTGAACGGCAAAATTGTAAAACATGTACCTCGCAGCGAATTTGGCGGTGGAGGTAGTGGCGAAATTAAGATCGTCAATACAAACATAACTTCGGCTAATCTAATCACTCAGGATATAGCAGGATTTGTGAGTTACATAAATGCTTTGCCTTCGTCCTTTGCAGTTGCTAAATCTGAAATACAATATTATACGCTTACTGACACTGGTAAGCAATTCATGATTAAACTTAACGGAAGGAGTTTTGGAGGTACAGAGGCCGATATCGTCGCAACTGACGTAATTTCTCAGGATAAAGTGATTTTAAATACACCTTTTGAAGCTGCTAAAACCATTGTCTTTCGTGGTGATAGTTTAATGACAGGGCAGGGAATTACGGCAACAGACCGTTGGCCTAAAGTGTTATGCGATGCAATGGGTTATACAGAAAGTAATTTGGCTGTGAGTGGTACAACCGCGAAAACTACTCCTCTATCGCTTACTCCGACCAAAACTTCAAGTATGAAGTATTTAGTTTTCGGATATGGAACTAATGACAGGGCATTAGGAGGTAATACTGCCACGATATTTGAAACGGACTTGACCAATTTGGTTAATGATGCCATTAGTAAAGGTTGGTCAGGTTCAGATATTATTTTGGTTTCGCTTCCCGGATTTCATTATCAGGGAGGTTCCGGAGTTGCTTCCATTTTAAGCTATAATACAGCAATATCAAATGTGGCTACGGCAAAAGGTTGTACGTATGTAGATTTGTGGTACTCGATGGTCACTAATACGCCTTTTGGTAATGTGACAAATTCAGCATTAACATACGATGGTACACACCCAAATAAAACAGGATGTGAGGATATGGCAAAAATTGTAATGCCTGCAATTAATTACTATTATCAAAACAGTAATCAAGTTGTAGCCGTAAAAGGGCTTTCAGAGTTTACTGATATAAAATTTTCAAAGTATAATTATTCAGCAACAGGCACTTTGTTAGGGATATCGAATAGTGGCGCAACAACTCGTTTATTAGGTTTGCCAGACGGCATTATTGCTCAGGGAGGTATGTTTGTAAATAAGGGAATAAAACAGACAACTGCTTATGTTCCGTCAACGGTTACCGACATGGATTTTGTTTTGAAAGGTCAGTCAAAAATATTTAGCGCGAATGATAATTCGAACTACGCTGAAATTGAATTATACGACACTTCAACTGGATATTCCAATTTTAGAAGTAGATATAATAATGGCGGTTTTAGGTTTTATACAAATACAACTCAATTACTGGCCTTAGATATTCAAGCTTCAGGTTTTATAAAGCCGACTTATGGAATCACTATTCCTTATGGTACAGCTTACATTGATCAGTCCGTTTCGGCAACTTTATACGGCAGATTACATCTGTACGATTCATCCGGGGATACAGCATTAAGAAATTCATTTGTTAGTGGAAAACTAAAGACCTTCATGTCTGGAGGTACTAGCGGGAATCAAGTTCAAGTAAAGCAAATGTTTGCGAGTGGTCGCGAAGTTCTGCAATCCGGAGGAACTTTTACGGAGGTTGCCTCGGCTAGATTTGCCATTAATAGCAATACAGAAGGTTTTCTCCCGCCAAGAATGACGACTACAGAAAAGAACGCTATTGCTTCCCCGGCTGAAGGTTTAATTGTGTACGACTCAACTTTAAAGAAGCTTTGTGTCTACAACGGTACCGCTTGGGAGACAATCCAATCACTCTAATTAGTAAACTTATAAATCTTAATATATGAATAAACAAAAAATGGCTATCATCGCCAGCATTTTAATTGTATTGACTGGTATCATTGATACCAAATTCGATCTTTTACAAGAAGTGGGATTCTCACTGTTAACAATCAATAGAATCAAATTAATCGGTTTGGTTTTATCAGCGGTGTTACCCAGTATCACACCATTGTTTCTAAAAGAAGAAAAGTAAAAGAAATTCCAAGGGAGTAGGGAATTAAAAAAAGTCCTCCAACATAAAAATACTTTCCTAGGGTAATTTATTATTAGCAACAAAGCCAAAGCGTTGGAGGACTAAAAAAGTCTTCCTGCTTTGGCTTTTTTGCGTCATGTTTAAATTAACCTAGGAAGTGCAAATATAATCAATCATCAATCAAAAATCGAATGGAAAATAAGAAAATTTTCAAAGCAGCTCCTTTACCTTTTATGGGTCAAAAGCGCAAATTTTTAAAGCAGTTTGAACCTGCTTTAAAAAAATACTCACCAACAGCAACTTATGTAGATTTGTTTGGAGGTAGTGGGTTATTAAGCCATACCGTTAAATCAATTTATCCGGATGCAACTGTTATTTACAATGATTTCGACAATTATCGCTTAAGATTAGAAAACATCAACAAAACCAATGCGCTAATTAGTGATTTGAGGTTAATTTTAGCCGATTACCCGAAAGATAGACGTATCGATGGCATAGCGCGCGATGAAATCATAAATAGGCTTTCTAAGGAAGAAAAAAGCGGTTATTTAGATTTTATTACTGTTTCCAGCTCATTGCTATTTAGTATGAAATATGCTTTTACGTTAGATCAGTTTAAAAAAGAGACACTTTACAACTGTGTACGACAATCAAACTATGATGCAACTGGATACTTAGACGGCATTGAGGTGGTTAGTAAATGCTATAAAACGCTGTTTAACTTGTACAAAGATTTGGACAATGTAATATTCTTAGTTGATCCTCCTTATTTGTCAACAGAAACCACTTCATACAAGGGATATTGGAAACTTAAAGACTATTTAGATGTTTTGCAGGTATTGGATAAGACAAAGTATTTTTACTTTACATCTAACAAATCCTCTATTATTGAGCTTTGTGAGTGGATTGAGACAAAGACACCAATGAGTAACCCGTTTAATGGTGCATATACTGAAACAATGACTGCTACAGTAAATTATAGTGCAAGTTATACGGATATCATGATCTACAAAGTTTAGTGATTTAAACAGCATTTAAACGACGTTTAACTTTGATACAATTTAGAACAATCAATTTCTAATAGATATGACATTTCAGTTTTAATTTTGTGAAACTAAATATTCAAAATTATGACACCATCAGAAGAATTAGAAATTGATGCTCATATACTTAAAGCATCAATGTTAAAGACAACCTCAAACGGTTATAGGGCATTGCAAAGCTTGCTGATGCATGGTAATTTGTTAAGCTATGCCTTTGGAGGCGACTATAGTATTTTTGTCAATTTTACCAGAGTTTTAAATCATATACGATTAGAATTTCATTTTGTTCCTTTTGCATTGGAATTAAAACCGGATGCAAAACTAATCTATCGTCAAAATATGATGACTTACAGGCCACAAGAACCTATAGAACAACCAAGACCCTACAACAAAGAAAGTTCAAGCCATGTAGGTAAAAACGATCACCGTGACGATGATCGTGGATGGGTTAAGACTCGTACTAATTAGCGTTTAAATAGTATTTAAGCTATAATTAAAAAGCCACTACAATGTAGTGGCTTTTGTTTTTTTTTGATACTTTTGGCTAGGTTTTTATGTACTTTTGGTTTTTCCGATTATAGCATTTACGAAAGGCGCCAATACCCGCTTTGTAGATTGCGCCTTTTGAAAATGGGGTCACGCCCCGATTATGAACACAATTAAATTTAAATAAATATGAAATTTTTTATTGACACAGCTAATTTAGCTCAGATTAAAGAAGCACAGGCTTTAGGTGTTTTGGATGGTGTAACTACAAATCCGTCATTGATGGCAAAAGAAGGAATTACCGGAAAAAATAATATTCTGAAGCATTACGTTGATATTTGTAATCTTGTTGAAGGTGATGTGAGTGCTGAAGTGAATGCACTGGATTTTGACGGAATGATCAAAGAAGGTGAGGAGCTGGCTGAATTACACGAGCAAATCGTAGTAAAATTGCCAATGACAAAAGAAGGTGTTATGGCAGCTAAATATTTCTCTGATAAAGGAATTAAAACAAATGTAACGTTGGTGTTTTCTGCGGGTCAGGCTTTATTGGCTGCAAAAGCAGGTGCTACGTATGTTTCTCCGTTTATCGGACGTTTGGACGATGTTTCTACAGATGGTCTGAACCTGATTCAGGAAATCAGAGAGATCTATGATAACTACGGTTATGAGACTCAGATTCTGGCTGCTTCGGTACGTCATACGATGCATATCGTAAACTGTGCTAAAATTGGTGCCGATGTAATGACCGGACCTCTTTCTGCTATTTACGGCTTGTTGAAACACCCTTTAACAGATATCGGACTGGCTCAGTTTGTAGCTGATTTTGAGAAAGGAAACAAATAGTTCTTACAGATTTAAATATAAAAAAGACCCGTTTTACGATTGTAAAACGGGTCTTTTTTTATGTTGTGTCTTCAGTGTTTTTAGTGTCCTCCTCCTTCGCTCTGCACGTGACTTACGCCCTGGCTTTTTAAGATTTTAGGGCAATAAAAACCGTAAAACGCTAAATAAGCAAAACCAAGTAAAGGTACGATATAAGAGAAATGGGTGTAGGTAATGCCTAATATTCCGTTTGGATTCGTTAGGTCTAAATCACAGATACTTCCCTGTACCAATGGAATAACACCGCCACCCAGAATCATCATGATAAGGAAAGACGAAGCTTTTCCGGTGTTTCTTCCTAATCCTGCAATCGCTAAATCGAAAATAGACGGCCACATGATCGATAAAAACAATCCTCCTGAAATAAAGAAGAATTTAGCAATTTCGGTATCCGGGCAAACTAATCCGGCAAGCATCATCAATAAACCGGAGATTCCGAAAAGCATTAATGTTTTTCCGGCGTTTTTTCCACCTACGAAACTTACTGCAATAAATAATAAAATCCAGATTGGATAAATATAGAAAGACGAAACATCATGAGCCGCAAAAACGTTGGCTCCGATAATCACGCCAAAGGCCAAAGCCGGTACAATAAATTTAAGGGCTGTATTTACCAGGTTGGAGGTGTTGAAAACATTCACCCCGCCATTCCAGCGACCGATCATTAAACTTCCCCAATAGAGGGCGATAAACGGAGAAATAGCATCTTCTAAAATGTTACCGAATTCGTTTGTTTTTAATAAAGCCGGTAAATTACTAATGATGGTTACTTCAGTTCCCACATAAATAAAGATTCCCAACATTCCTAAATACAATTGCGGGTAGTCTAAAATGCTGAATTTAGCATGTTTGTGTTCTAATTTAGCTTCTTCTTCATCTATTTTAGCCGGGTCTTCGATTTTAGAAAAATACATGAAAACCGCCACCAGGATAAAAGCAAGTCCTAAAATGATAAAAGGTAATTTGATATCTTCTAAAGAAAGGTTTGTTTTTTTGTTGTCTCCCATTCCAAAAAGAGCAATTCCTAACAGGATCGCACCAATTGTGGTTCCGAAAGAGTTTACACCTCCTGCCAACGTCAAACGGTGTGCTCCGGTAGTCGGGCTTCCCATTTTAATAGCCAGCGGATTGGCTACAATTTGCTGAATCGAAAATCCTAAACCTACCGTAAACAAAGCTGTTAAGAAGAAAGGAAAACTTTGCATAGTAGCAGCCGGAACGAATAAAAAGGAACCAACTGCAGAAAGAATTAATCCGGCAGAAAGGGTTTTTTTGTATCCGAATTTTTGTAAGACATCTGATTTTAGGGATACTAAAAAGAAGATGATTGATCCTACAAAGTATGCAGCGTAGAAAGCCCAGGCCACCAATTGTGACTGAACCTGAGATAGGGTAAATACTTTTTTGAATACTGGGATAAGGATGTCATTGGCCGATCCGACAAAACCCCAAAAGAAGAAGACGATTATCAAAGAGATAAACTGCCCCCATTTGGTTTGTACATTTTCTGAACTCATAAGTGGTAGTAAAGGTTAATTTTTATTATTTATGTTTTTTGAAGACCGTAAATATATTTGTTAAGTATATCAAAAAAAAATAAAAAGGCACAAATAATGTTAAATTTAAACCAACAACAGTATTTTTTCAACAAAGTGTTAATTTTTAACCTCTTAAAAAACGAAATTTACAAAGGAGTTTTATTCTAAAATTTTATTTTTGACCTCTTTGCTGTAGTTTCGGCCAATAGGAATGGTGTACGATTGGATCTGAATACGGTTTCCTTCAATAGATTTTACCTTATTTAAGGCAATAACGTATGATTTATGAATCCGAAGGAACCGATCAGCAGGTAATTCTTCTGATAAAGAAGTCAGTGATTTATGTGTAATGTAGGTTTTATCAGGGGTTACGACTTTAATGTATTCTTTCATCCCTTCTACAAACAGGATTTCTTCAATATTAATTTTCATCATCTTTTTATCTACTTTAATAAAAATATGAGAGTCTCCTTTGGTGGTTTCTACTTTAATATTGTTTTTTAAATTGTATTCGGTTGTGATTTTATTAATACATTTTATAAATCGGGGCAGCGGAATTGGTTTTACTAAATAATCCAAAACATCAAGATCATAGCTTTCGGCAGCAAATTCACGAAAGGCGGTAGTGATGATCACTTTGGTTTTGCTTTCAATTAAGCTGATTAATTCAAAACCGGTCATCATAGGCATGTTGATGTCCAAAAAGACAGCATCAACAGCAGTACTGTTTATAAAATCGAGCGCTTCCAGAGAGTTATTAAAGGTACCTATAACTTCAAAGTCGGTAAAATTGCTGAAATAATTTTGCAGTACTTTGATTGCCAATGGCTCATCATCAATCAACACGCATTTAATTTTCATTACGAATAGGTATTTGCAAACGGATTATATAGTAATTGAGTTTGGTTTTATGTTTTAAACTGAAATTGTTTTTATAAATTAATTTTAATCTCTTTTTAGTATTGGCTAGTCCGATACCTCCTTTTGAGTTAAGATTTGGTGAAATTACAAAATTATTTAGGATTTCAAAATCTAACATTTTAGTATCGGTAACTTTACAATTAATCTTTATTTTTAAGTTTTTATTGTTTAGACCACCATGTTTAAAAGCATTTTCAACCAGTGAAATAAAGATCAGCGGAGGTACTACGACCTCTTCTATATCTGATTCCAGGTTTATGGTAACTTCTACATTTTCAAAACGCAGCTTTTCGATTTCGATATAGTTCTGAATGTAGTCGATTTCTTTGATCAGCGGCACAAATTTGGTTCCTTTTACATCATACAAAACATATTCCATCAAATTAGACAATTTGATGATTACGTCCGGAACCTTGTCTGAAGATTCTAAGGAGAGTGCGTATAGATTGTTTAAGGTATTAAAGAAAAAATGCGGCTGAATCTGGTTTTCGAGATATTTTAGTTTGATTTTGAATTGATTTTCCCTTAGTGACCTGTTTCTTTCTCTTTCACGCAGCCAGGTTAAGGTCAGATAAACTGATGATGCCATTGCCAGAACATACAATTCGCCAATACAAACGGCAACAATATGGTTGATCTCAAAAGGATGATATTCCCGGTTCGCTTCCGGCCAGATATTTTCGGATATGATGTAATAGGTCAGTGCGGTTTTTAATAAATAAATTCCAAACAAGCTTACGATTAAGGAAAAGGTATACTGGATGTATTTCTGCTTTAAAACAAATCTGGGTACTAAAACAAAAAGGTTAAAATAAACCAGAGGTATGTGCAGCGAAAACTCAATCAGATTCGACTTGAACGAATAGGGATAGTCGTTGAAGTAAGCCCCCCATCTTAAAAAATTAAGAGTGAAATAACTTCCCCAAAACCAAATGTGGTTCTGAAGCTTTATGTCGAATTTTAATTTCCGGATTTCGTTCAACTTTGTTTTTAAGGAATTAGCAGGGTTTGTCTTTTTGAATAAAGATTTTGCAACTTTAAACAATTACAGGTTAAAACGCAATTCTTTTGAATAAAATTTTGAAAAAAAATAGAAATGATGGCATATTTTTCAGGTAGAACGTTTTCGTAAAACATAATGTTGATTGTTTTGTGTCGTTTGTTTAAGGTTTTGGACTGTTTGTTTAAATAATTTTATTTATGTTAATTTTAACAATATTTTTATCGCTTAACCAACAAAACCATGACAAAAATGAAACAAATTGTGTTAATCTTTATGATTTTCTTTACTACGCAAGTCATGCTTGCCCAGGTAAAAACAATCAAAGGTTTAGTAAGTGATCAAAACGGATTGCCATTACCGGGAGTAACTGTTCTTATCCAGGGAACAGCTAAAGCGAGTCAATCTGATTATGATGGGGTGTATGAAATTCAGGCATCAAAAAATGATGTCTTGCTATTTTCATACATCGGATTCAGGACAAAAGCAGTAACGGTAACTGATGCCAGCCAGTTAAACGTTTCTCTTGTTGATGAAGCGCAAAATCTTAATGAAGTTGTTGTAACGGCATTAGGGATTAAAAGACAAAAGAAAGAACTGGGGTATGCCGTTCAGGATGTAAAAGGAGATCAGTTGAGTAAAGTTATTACAACCAACGTAGCCACTGCGCTTTCCGGAAAAATTGCCGGTGTAGATGTTTCTATTCCCGCAACAGGGGTAGGGGGAAGCACCAGAGTAATTATCAGGGGGATTTCGAGTATAGGCGAAAACAATCAGCCGCTTTATATTGTGGATGGAGTCCCTATTGATAATACGGGGTTGTCTAACGACAGTGCCGCTACCAGCAAATGGTTTGACGGAAGAGACAGCGGAGATGGAATCTCGAGCATTAATCCAAATAATATCGAGAGTTTAACTGTATTAAAAGGAGCGGCTGCGGCTGCACTATACGGTTCCAGAGCGTTAAATGGGGTTATTTTAATTACGACCAAAAAAGGTACCAAAGGAAAATTACAGGTCGAATTAACAAGTGGTGTAAGCTTTGACCGTGTTAATGCGAAATACAGCGATTACCAGACGGAGTATGGTACGGGATCTAACGGGATTTTACCGGACCCGGCAAAAGCACCTTCCGAAATCTACGGATATACAACGAATGCCTGGGGGCCTAAGTTCTCACAATCAGTAGGACAGCAAGTCAAAATATTTGACGGTTCTATGAGACCTTACGCTAAAGTGGAAAATAACATTCAGGATTTCTTCAGAACCGGATTTACTACCACAAACGGAGTCGCGTTATCCGGCGGAAGTGAAAATGCCTTTGTTCGTTTTGGATTCAATAATCTTAAAAATGCAGACGTAATTCCAAATACAGGTCTGGAAAGAAACGATGCGAGCTTAAATGCAACGATAAAATCAGATAAGTTTACTTTGGATGCCAATGTAAATTACATGGTTGAAAACACCAATAACAGACCTGGTTTAGGAGATTCACCAAATAATGTGGGTTATTCTTTAAGTGGTCTGGCACCAAATATCGATCAGGCGTGGCTTAAAAATTATGAAAATCCGGCAAACGGAACGATGTACCAATGGAATAATAATGTGTATTCGCTAAATCCTTATTTTGTTGTAAACGAAAACCATAATTCCTCTACTAAAAATCGTTTTATGGGGAATGTTACCGGAACGTACCAGCTTAAAAAATGGATGGGATTAACGTTCAGAACCGGTTTAGATACTTATGTTTTCGGTGCCAAGGATTTTATGGCTGCCGGAAGCACCTGGCCGGGAAGAGACAATGGTTATCTTGGACTGGATAATATTACGGTTTCTGAAATGAATACAGATATCATTGCCACTTTTAGCGATATTAAATTGGCAAGTGACCTTACTTTTTCAGGAATTTTAGGAACCAGCAGAAGAGATTTCAGAAGACAGCAGAATTCAAGATTCGGTACTAACATCATTGAAAAGGGAACAGAATACATCAGTAATTTCTCGAATCAGACCGAAAATGCACCATTGGAAACCAGAACCAGAACAAATTCAGTTTACGGTTCGGCAAAATTAGATTATAAAGGTTATTTATATGCGGAGTTTACGGGAAGAAATGACTGGTTCAGCGTAATCAATAAAGATGCTTTTTATCCTGCAGCTTCGTTAGGTTTTATATTCTCGGATGCTTTTGGTATTCAAAGCGATACGTTCTCTTATGGTAAATTAAGAGCTTCGTGGGCACAGGTTTCCAACGCACCGGGAGCGTATAAAAATGCGTTAAACTATACTACTTATTCTTCTTACAGTGGCGGTAGTGTGGTGAATATTAAAAATACTTCGGCACCAAATCCTGATTTAACGTATCAGTCTAAAACCGGAGTTGAATTCGGATTGGAGACTTCATTCTTTAAAAACAGGCTGAAAGCGGATATTACCGTATATCGTGAAGATACTTCAGATCAGACTATTGATTTGCCATCCTCTGCTACTTCGGGATATGAATATATTTCTGTAAATGCAGGTGAATTACGTAACGAAGGTATTGAGTTGTTTTTGTCCGGTACGCCAGTGAAAACAAAGAATTTTGAATGGGGAATTGATTTAAACTTTTCTAAGAATAAAAACTCGATTCTTTCTTTACACCCGGATATTGACACCTATACGATTTCGGAAGCCCGTTGGGCCGGTGCTGCCATCGTAGCGCAGGTGGGTGGACAGTACGGAACTATCATCGGAAAAGATTTTCTTAGAACTCCGTCCGGAGAAAAGATTGTCGGAGCCAACGGTATGCCTATGTTCACAGATAGTAAAGTTGCTTTAGGGAAAGGACTGCCGGATTGGGCAGCGGGTTTAACGAATCGTTTCTCCTACAAAGGAATTACGCTTCAGTTTTTGATTGATATGAAATTTGGAATGGATGTCTATTCTATGACCAATTCACTTGCCGCTCAAAAAGGACTTTTGGATGTTACTACAGAAGGCAGGGATGCTTATAATGCCGCAAGAGCACAGGCTGTGGCAAACGATCCAAACTTTAGCCAGTCCACCTGGGTACCTACTGCGGGATATGTAGTTGAGGGTGTTGTAAATACAGGAACTGCCGATAATCCGAATTATGTAAAAAATACAACGCCTGTAAATCCCCAGGATTATTGGAACAGCGTTTTTAACAATACACCGGCACCTTTTATTTACGATGCTTCTTATGTGAAATTAAGAGAGGTGAGTTTAGGGTATACCATACCTAAAAGTGTGTTCAACGGAGCGAAAATCAACAGTATCTATTTTTCGGTATTCGCAAGAAATTTATTGACTTTTAATAAAGATTTGCCAAACGTTGATCCCGAATCTATGTATACTTCAGGAAACGGACAAGGTTTTGAGTATGGTTCATTACCCTTTAGAAGATCTTATGGGTTTAATGTTAAAGTTACATTCTAAAAAAAGAAATTATGAAATTTAAACAAATAATAATAGCCGTACTCTCCCTATTTACGATGGTGGGCTGTACTGAAAACTTTGATGAACTGGAAAAAGATCCGGTGGCGTTATCTGCAAATCCTGCTGGCCAGCTGAGATTTACCCAATTGTGTATGTCCGGTGACGGGTATTACCAATGGAGAGCGAACCTAATCTATTCGGGCGGATTTGTCCAGCACTACGCAGGTGCCTGGAACGTGACGGAATTTGGAAGCAAATTCAAGAAAAATGATGACTATGCAACCGCTTTATGGCGAAATGGGTATTCTAATGAAATGAAAAGTATTGTAGACGTGCTGGAAAAAACCAGTGGAGATCCTGCAGCTGTAAATATGAATGCTGTTGCCAAAATTATGAAAGTAATGATTGCACAACGTTTGACGGACATTTATGGTGATGTGCCTTATTCAGAAGCAGGTTTAGGATTTTCTAAAGGAATTGTAACCCCTAAATACGATAAACAACAAGATATTTACAATGCCTTTTTTACGGAACTGCAAGAAGCTTTTACACAGCTGAATGCTAATGGTGGTGCTGTAAAAGGAGATTTATTTTATGAGGGTGATATTACCAAATGGAAAAAATTAGCCAATACCATGCGTTTGCGTCTGGCAATGAGAATCTCTGAAGTAAGCCCTGTTGAAGCTGAAAAACAGGCAAAAGCTGCTTTTCAGAATGGTGTTTTCGAAAGTAATGCCGATAACTGTGTGATGCATCATTTGGATTTTCCTTTCAATGATACTCCGGGGGCACTTGATTTTAGAGGTAACGGTTTGTCTTATGCTTTTATCGGAAACGAACATGCAGATCACTTTAGTTCTTTGATGATTGATTTCTTAAGAAATAACGGGGATCCAAGATTAACCATGCTCGCTACGGCTAAAACCGGAAGCGCAAACTGGGGACCTCCTGCACCGGGAGAAGAATTATATGTGGGTAATATTCCCGGAGTTTTTCAATGGGATATGCCGGGCGGCTCGAATGCAATTTCAGGGATTCAGCCTTATTTAAAGTTAAAAACTACTCCGTTTTTACACGTAAGTTATTCAGAATCGCAATTGCTATTGGCCGAAGCGGCGTACAGAGGCTGGATTACAGGTGCAGCAGCCGATTATTATAAAAAAGGGGTTGAAGCAGGGATCAGACAATTAGAAGTGTATGGTGCTCCGGCGGCAAGCCAGACGGCAATCAATACGTATTTGTCGGCTAAGCCTTTAGTGGCCGGAACCGAAAAAGAACAAATTGGGACACAGCTATGGGTGACTTATTTATTTAATAGTATCGAAGCCTATTCCAACTGGAGAAGAACAGGATATCCGCATTTACTGCCGATAACAAATCCGGATTCGGAAACGCAGGGCGTAACACCGACACGTTTGTATTATCCGAACGATGAGATGCAGAAAAACTCCAAAAATTATTTGGAAGCACTTTCCAGAATGGGAGGTACCAATGACTGGTTAAATAAAGTCTGGTGGGATGTAAACTAAAAAAGTCCTAAAACACCAGCAATAAAGTTATGCCTGATAAGGTATTATTTCAGTCTAATTAAAATTAAAAACAGCAAGTTTAAAATTTCAAAATTATGATAAAAAATAAAGCCTTATTAGGCATCCTTTTTTTTATAAGTTCGCTAATTTCAGTTTATAGTTGTACCACACAGAAAGAATCAGATCCGGAGGAAAACAAAACAAAAACAGCGAGGGTAGTAGGGTATTTATCTTCGGATAATATCAGTAAAATGACTTCGATACCATTTTGTAAACTGACACATCTCAATGTTGCTTTTGCCAATCCAAATAAAGACGGAAGCCTGAATTTCAGCGGAGATATCGATGCTCTTATACAATATGCCAGATCGGTTAATCCCAATATTGTCATCAGTATTTCGCTTGCGGGCGGTGTATTATCGGAAGAACAGGCAGCCAATTGGTCTTTTTTAATTGATACGGCCGAAAACAGGCCCGTTTTAATTCAAAGTATCTTAAATTTTGTAGACGTTCATCATCTTGACGGAGTCGATGTAGATCTCGAATGGGAAGCCGTAACTCCGGGTTATAGCGGATTTGTTCTCGAATTAAGAAAAAGCCTTACGGAGCGTAAAAAACTTTTAACGGCCGCATTGCCCAATAATTCCCGTTTCGAAAATATAACTACAGCAGCGTTAAATGCATTCGACTTTATCAATATAATGTCTTATGATAGTACAGGACCGTGGACACCCAATAATCCCGGTCAGCACAGTTCAATGAGTAATGCCAGGGACGGAATTGATTTTTGGCATAAACTTCAAAATGTTCCAAGTGAAAAAATAACGCTGGGCGTACCTTTTTACGGTTATAATTTTACCTATGCAGCAGTGACCAGCTTAACGTACGGCCAGATTGTAGAAGTCGGACCTCAATTTGCAGATCAGGATGAATTAGGGAAAATTTATTATAACGGAAGACCTACCATTTCACAAAAAGTAGAATATGCTTCACAATATACCGGAGGGATTATGATTTGGGAACTGGCACAGGATTCTTTTAGCGACTATTCTTTATTAGAGGTCATTCATAAAAAATATACCAATTTAAAATTTAAAACTACCGGATTGTGTGGCAATTAAAATTTAATGAAATCACACCATAAAATAAGTATTCGTCCTTCCTTGATTAAGCCCCCATTGTTATTAAAAAAATCTTAATTTTTCTTCTAAATAGCACGTTTTTAAAGGTTTGCTTTAGAATTGTGATAGTATAAAGAAATAGTTAATTTGATGTATATACTATTGATAAATAGAAGTAAATAGTAGAATCTGGTAAGGAGAAAACGTTTTCGCAAAACGTATTATTGATTGTTTTATGTCGTTGGTTTAAAAAAAATAACCGTTTGTATAATTTATTTTTTTTAACAATACGTTAAGAATAAATTTACACCATAACTAACAAAATAAATAAACATGAAAAAAATTTTCTTAATCTTTATGATTGTTTTTACAGCGCAGGTTTCGCTTGCTCAGGTAAAAAATGTCAAAGGTATGATTACAGATTCTGATGGGATGCCGTTACCAGGGGCATCTGTTGCAGTGCAGGGAAGTCAAAAAGGGGCTACAACCGATTTTGACGGATTGTACACAATTGAGGCACAAAAAGGACAAACATTGGTTTTTACTTATGTAGGCCTTGAAACACAATCAATAGTGGTGGGAGATGCCGCTACAATTAATGTTAAATTGGTTCCGGCAGCTTCAAATGCACTTAACGAAGTTGTTGTAACTTCATTAGGTATCAAGAAAACCAGAAAATCTTTAACGTATGCTGCTCAGGAACTTAAAGGAGAAGAATTAACTCGTGTAAAAGATGCCAACGTTATCAATACAATAGCCGGTAAAATCGCGGGTGTTGCCGTAACTAAAAGTTCAGGTGGTACGGGTGGATCTACAAAAGTAGTTATTCGTGGAAATTCTTCCATCTCGAATAGCCAGCCTTTATATGTAATAGATGGTATCCCAATGTTGAATTCAGGTTCAGGCCAGCCAAATGATACTTTTGGTAGTTTATCAGGTGGTAACCGTGATGGAGGAGATGTAATCTCTCTTGTAAATCCGGATGATTATGAAGGAATGACTGTACTTAAAGGTGCTGCAGCTTCTGTGTTATACGGTTCTCAGGGAGCGAATGGTGTAATTTTACTTTCTTCCAAAAAAGCTAAGACAGGAAAAGCAAATATTTCTGCTTCTTCTGTAACCACTTTTGAAACAGCGGCTTATATGCCTAAATTTCAAACAGATTATATTGCTGCTCCCGGAGCAGATGAATCCTGGGGTGCTAAACAAAAAACACCGGATCATGTAAAAGATTTTTTTAATACAGGAACGACTCAAATTACATCAGTAGGTTATTCATTAGGTACTGAAACTTCTTCAACTGCTTTTTCTTATGCCAATACATCTGCTACAGGTATAGTCCCGGGAAACAGTTTAAAGAAAAATAACTTCGGAATCAGACAAACAGCAAAATTTTTCGAGGATAAATTAACATTTGCAGCAAATGCAAATTATACATCACAAACAATTATAAATAAACCTGTCAATGGTTTTTACTTCAATCCACTTACTGGTGTCTATTTAATGCCAAGGGGAAACGACTTTAATGAATATAAAGAAAAGTATGAGTTATTTGATGTTAATAGAAATTTAATGGCTCAAAACTGGATGACGAATAGAGATATTATGCAAAATCCATATTGGGCAATCAACAGAAACAAATCTGAAGATAAAAATGATTTCTTTAACGGAGCTTTGTCTTTATCTTATAAAGCTAACAATTGGTTAACTATTGCATCCAGATACAGTTACAACAGAATAACAAGTTTATATGATAAAAAAATATATGCTTCAACTCAAGGTACTCTTTCTAATATTAATGGTAGATATATAAATGAAAATTCATTGAGTACACAACGTTATGCTGATTTAATTGCAACAATTAATACAAAAATAGTTGACGATTTAAGTTTCAATGCAAATGTTGGAACAAGTATTACAAATACATTAACCAATCAAAAAACAATTTTAGATTCGGGTATTAGTTCAGGATTAGTTTATGCCAACTGGTTTACATTAGCGAACTTTGTTAATAATTCCGGTAATTATCAAACAATAGATTCCAGAAGAGAAGTTCAATCTGTATTTGCAACTACAACATTTGGTTATAAAGATATGTTGTTCTTAGATGTTGCCGGAAGAAATGATTGGTCATCTACAGTTGCAGATTCTTATTTTTATCCATCAGTGGGTGTAACTGCACTTATTAGTGAAATGACTACATTACCGGAATGGATTAATTTTGGTAAGGTACGTGGTACTTTTGCTAAAGTTGGTAATGATATTTATCCTTTTATTACTGATCCAACTTATCTTTATACTCCTTCAAATGGTAGTAATACTCAGCCAAATGCGGGTCCAAAAACAGGAACCACATTAAAACCAGAATTAAAATCAGAATTTGAGTTTGGTACAGAGTGGAGAATGTTTAATAACAGGTTAGGTTTCGAAATTTCTTACTATAATTCTGAAACTAAAAATCAATATTTACAAATATTGGCACCAGTTGGAAATAAAGAAGGGGTTAAATTTTATGGATTTAATGCTGGTAGTATTGAAAATAAAGGTATAGAAGTTGTATTGAATGGAGGAATAATCAGAGGAGATAAATTCTCTTGGGATACATCTGTCAACTTTTCCCAAAATAAAAACAAAGTAAAAGAAATTCCTAACGAATTAGGAGGAAGAGTGAACTTAACTGAGGCAGGTGTTAACAGTTACAGATATGCACTAATCGAAGGTAAACCTTATGGTGTAATTGAAGGAATCAACTTTAAAAGAGATGCTCAAGGCAGAATTTTATTAAATGATGATAATACAGTTCAAAAAACTGACTTCGAAGAAGTTGGAAACGCTAATCCGGATTTTATGTTAGGTTGGTCAAATTCATTTAAACTAGGTTCTTTCTTTGCGAACGTTTTGATTGATGGCCGTTTTGGTGGAGATGTTATGAGTTTAACGGAAGCTCAAAATGATTCTTTCGGAGTATCAAAAGCTACAGGTGATGCGAGAAATGCAGGTGGTGTTGCAATCAATGCTGTGAGAGCCAGTAATGGCACTCCGGTATCTACGATGGATGCTCAACTTTATTATACCCAAGTTGGAGGAAGAGCAGGAGTTAGTGGAGAATATATTTACGATGCAACAAACGTAAGTTTAAGAGAGGTTTCTATTGGATATAATTTTAATCCTAAAACATTACCATTTATCCAAACAGCAAGTATTTCATTAATTGCCAGAAACTTATTCTTTATTTACAAAGACGCTCCTTTTGATCCAAATATTGCATTAAGTACTGGTCAGGGGTTACAAGGGGTAGACATTTATGGCTTACCATCTACGAGAAGTATTGGTCTTAATTTAAATGTAACTTTCTAAATTTAAAAAAATGAAACTAAATAATAAAATAACAAAAGCGGCTATTTGCATGGCATTATTTGCGGCAGTAGGTTGTACAAGTAATTTTGACGAAATTAATACCAATCCAAATGGTATTACACCAGAATTACGTGAACAAGATTTTAACCATATTAAAGGAGGTTTTTCTCCTATGTTTAATAATATACAAGTATTAACCCCAGAGTGGGTATATCAACTGCAACAAGGGTTGAATTGTGATATTTGGTCTGGGTATATGGCAACTCCGACAGGTTTTGCCGGTGGTATAAACAATACTACATATTCATTAGTAGATGGATGGAATGGATTTATTTGGGATTATGCGTATCCAAACGTTATGTTTAATGCCTATGATATTGCAAATAAATCTAAAGGAAAATATGATCAGTTTTATGCATTATCTTTAATATTAAAAGTCGAAGGAATGCATAGACTGACTGATACTTTTGGTCCGATTATTTATTCTAAATTCGGTACCTCAGATGCCACTATCGGTTATGATTCACAAGAAGAAGTATACAATCAAATGTTTGCTGAATTAGACATTGCCGTAGCTGAATTGACAAAAAGAGTAGATGCTGGCGAAGCATCAACATTTGTTACAACAGATTTATCAGCATATAAAGGAGATTATAAGGCTTGGGTAAAATTTGCAAATACTTTACGTTTAAGATTAGCTATGCGAATTGTAAAAGTAAAACCTGCATTGGCAAAAACAGAAGCCGAAAAAGCTGTTGCTCAAAAATTTGGAGTATTTACAACAAATGCTGATTTATTTAAAGTTGTATCACCTGTTTATACAAATCCAATTGCTACAATTAGCGGTTCTTGGCTTGATATTAGGATGTCAGCGGATATGGAGTCAATTATGGGAGGATATGAAGATCCAAGATTAGCTATATTTTTTGATACTTCAACTCAATTTCCCGGCCAATTTAAAGGAGTTCGTACCGGTATTGATATTGCTGCAAAATCAGATCATCAGGCTTTTTCAGGAATTGGATCTGTTGTCAGATCTAAAGAAATTGTATTAATGACTACTGCTGAAGCTTATTTTTTAAGAGCTGAAGGTGCATTAAGAGGATGGAATATGGGTGAGGATGCTGAATCATTATACAAAAAAGGTATTACTGCTTCTTTCGAACAACGAGGTGCTTCCGGAGCTGCTGCTTATATTGCTGATAATGTAAAATTACCAAAGGCATACGTAGACCCTAATTTCCCAGTTAATAATGCTGCTCCTGTAAACAATGTTACTGTAGCCTGGGATCCAGCTGCCACTAACGAAATTAAATTGCAAAAAATTATTACTCAAAAATGGATTGCTGGTTTCCCTGAAGGACAAGAAGCCTGGTCCGATTACAGAAGAACCGGGTATCCTAAACTTTTCCCGGTAATCAAAAATTACAGTGGTAATACAATCACAACTGAATTTGGTGTAAGAAGAATTAATTTTGTTCAGTCTGAAAAATCAACTAATTCAGGTGGTGTTGCAACTGGAATAGCAAAGCTTAACGGGCCTGATACGGGAGGTACAAGACTTTGGTGGGATACTACAGCTCCAAATTTCTAAAAAATAATATCAAAAGTTAAAGAATATAAGTTTGGTTAGTAAATGGTATAGGTAATGAAAGTTACTTATACCATTTCATAAACCAAAAGGGTAATTACTATAAAAAGAAAAAAATGAAAAGTGCTTTAGAAATTAAACCTGATATCAGCTATAAAAGTGCGGGGAAATTTGAAGAAACCAGATTTGAAAAAATCCATAATGAAATCTTCAAAAATTCAGCGGAAGCTTCCCTAATTGTAGCACATGAAATCGCTCAGTTAATCCGATCTAAACAAGAGAAAGGCAAATCTTGCGTATTAGGTTTAGCAACAGGTTCTTCTCCTATAAAAGTATATGAGGAACTGGTTAGAATGCACAGAGAAGAAGGCCTGAGTTTTAGCAACGTGATCACTTTTAATCTGGATGAATATTATCCGATGACAAAAGAGAACAATCAGAGCTACCACTATTTCATGCACCAGCATCTTTTTAATCACATTGATATTAAACCTGAAAATGTTAATATTCCCGATGGTACCATTGCAATTGAAGAATTGAATCAGTATTGTATCGATTACGAAATGAATATTAAAAGCGCAGGTGGTCTTGATTTTCAATTATTAGGTATCGGACGTACAGGTCACGTAGGGTTCAACGAGCCGGGATCGCACATTAACTCCGGAACACGCATCATAACACTGGATCATATTACAAGAGTTGATGCCTCTTCCGATTTTAATGGGATAGATAACGTTCCTAAAAGGGCGATCACCATGGGAGTTTCTACGATCATGAGATCAAAAAGAATTGTATTAATGGCCTGGGGGCAAAACAAAGCCGATATCATCAAAAGAACCGTTCAGGGTGATATTAGTTCTGAAGTTCCTGCCACTTTTTTACAAAACCATCCCAATGCCACTTTCGTATTGGATCAGTCTGCAGCAGTAGAATTAACCCGTTTTAAAACACCGTGGTTAGTGGGAGAATGTATCTGGACACAAGAATTAAAAAGCAAAGCAATTGTTTGGTTATGCCAAAAAACGAAACAATCTATTTTAAAATTAACAGACCGCGATTATAACAATAACGGGATGTCAGATCTTTTGGCACAAGAAGGTTCTGCTTATGATTTGAATATTAATATGTTCAACGTTTTGCAGCACACCATTACCGGATGGCCAGGCGGAAAACCAAATACCGACGATTCACATCGTCCGGAAAGAGCCAATCCGGCCAAAAAAAGAGTAATTCTTTTTAGTCCACACCCGGATGATGACGTAATTTCGATGGGAGGAACTTTTTCAAAATTGATAAAACAAGGGCATGATGTACACGTCGTATATCAAACCTCCGGAAATATAGCCGTTACAGACGACGAAGCATTAAAATTTGCTGAGGTCTGCAGCGATTTTGTTGGCCCTGATGCCACGAAAATAAATTTTAAATCGGTTATTGAATTTTTAAACAACAAATCAGAGAATCAGATTGATTCTTTGGAAGTTCGAAAATTAAAAGGACTGATCAGAAGAAGAGAGTCGTATGCCGCTACCAGGTACATTGGCTTAAAAGATGAAAATACACACTTTTTAGACCTGCCTTTTTACGAAACCGGACAAGTTAAAAAGAATCCGTTAGGGCCTGAAGATATTGCTATTGTAAAAGATATTATTGCCAGAATAAAACCACATCAGGTATTTGCCGCAGGCGATCTTGCTGATCCGCACGGAACACATGAAGTCTGCCTGAATGCGATCTTTGCAGCAATGAAGCAATTGAAAACGGAGAAATACATGGACGATTGCTGGTTATGGCTGTACAGAGGAGCCTGGCACGAATGGGACATTCACGAAATTGATATGGCTGTTCCGCTTTCTCCATCAGAAGTATTATTGAAACGTCACGCGATTTTATACCACCAGTCCCAAAAAGACAGAGTAATGTTTCAGGGAAATGACTCCAGGGAATTTTGGGTGAGGGCAGAAGACCGAAACAAAAATACAGCCATCTTATACGATGAATTAGGTTTGGCTGAATATGAAGCAATTGAAGCCTTTAAACGTTTTGATTATTAGAAGTTGTTTTTAAAACCGATTCGGGTGAGAGCGAATCAAATTACAAAAATCAGATGGATCTCATAGGAAAGTGAGGTTCGGCAGAGATCCTTCTGAGTTTTGTTTCTTTTATCTATTTATTAAAGTTGTCTGCGGATAACATCTTTCAAAAACATTACAATGAAATATTTATTAGTCCTACTATTCGCGGGTTTCACCTCTGGCGCACAAATTCAGAAAGAGCAGCTCAACCTCATGCCCTGGCCCCAGAGTATTGTAGTAAATGACGGTAGTTTTACCTTAACCAAAAACTTTAAAGTAAACATTACCGGAAATCCAAATCCAAGAATCTTTGGCGGTGTAACACGTTTTTTACGTCGCTTAGATGGTAGAACCGGTATTTTTTTCGAACAGGGTTTTATTGCAAAATTAAATGAAGTGCCAACAGCTGAATTACAAATCAACTGTACGAAAAGCGGTAAAATTGCCTTATATGAAGATGAAAGTTATCATTTAGACATCAGTCAGAACAAAATTACACTAAACGCAACCAGCGATTTAGGCGCGCTGCATGGCCTTGAAACGTTATTGCAGCTGCTGCAGAATAATAGTGCCTCATTTTATTTCCCGGCTTCCCAAATATCAGATTTTCCAAGATTTACGTGGAGAGGCCTGATGATCGATGCGGCAAGGCATTTCCAGCCGGTTGACGTAATCAAAAGAAATATTGATGCACTGGCAGCGATGAAAATGAATGTATTCCACTGGCATTTAGTAGACGATCAGGGATGGAGAATTGAAATGAAAAAACATCCAAAACTTATAGAACTGGCTTCGGATGGATTGTATTACACACAAGAGGAAATTAAAAATATCGTAAAATACGCTGATGAGCGCGGTATTTTAATAGTTCCGGAAATAGATGTTCCGGGCCACGGATCAGCGATTTTAACCGCTTATCCTGAAATTGGCAGTAAAGTGACTACGCTGACTGGAGGAACTTCAGAAAAAAATATTCAGGGAACCGCTATTGCGACCTATGGAATTGAAAGAAATGCGGGTATTTTTTCACCAACATTAGATCCTTCAAATCCTAAAACATATCAATTACTCAGTGAGTTTTTTGACGAAGTGTGCCCTCTATTTCCCGGGTCTTATTTTCATATCGGGGGAGATGAAAACGAAGGGAAAGATTGGGACGCGAATCCAAAAATTCAGGAGTTTAAAAAGAAAAATAAGTTAGCGACCAACCACGAATTGCAAACGTATTTCACCATGCAGCTGGTGCCCATGCTTAAAAAACATGGCAAACAATTGATGGGATGGGAAGAAATTTTGACCAAAAACATGTCAAAAGAAGCCATCATACATTCCTGGAGAGGGCCAAATGAAGGCGTTATTGCCGGACAATCACTGGTAGATGCCGTAAAAAAAGGATACAAAACCGTTTTGTCAAACGGATATTATATCGATTTGATGTATCCGGTTGAAAGTCATTATCTCAATGATCCGATGCCAAAAGGAGCTGATTTATCTGCCGAGGAAAAAGCAAGGATTTTAGGAGGAGAAGCCACCATGTGGACTGAGCTTGCCACGCCAACAACCATAGATTCAAGAGTATGGCCGAGAACAGCCGCAATAGCCGAAAGACTTTGGTCTGCCGAAACGGTTATCGATGTCGCAAACATGCGAAAACGTCTGGATGTAGTTTCTTTTAGATTAGAAGAACTCGGATTGACGCACATTCGCAATAAAGCAGTTATCTTAAGAAACATAGCGAACAATCAGAGCATAAAATCACTGAGCGAATTTTCAAATGTTTGTGAACCCTTAAAAGGATATAAACGAAATAAAGGCGGAACCGAATATCAAATGTATTCTCCGTTTACCCTTTTTGCAGATGCCTGCACTCCGGATGCGAAAGATGCTTTGGCTTTTGATGATGCAGTCAATCAATATCTGGCCAATAAATCATCTGAAAATAAAGCAAAAGTAGCGGCATATTTAAACAAATGGATTGCTGTCAATAAAGGTTTAAATGAACTAAGTTCCAACGCGCCGTTAGTTCAGCCTATTTTACCTTTAGCTAAAAAGTTAAATGATGTATCAGAACAATTATTACTTGTTTTGGATAATAAGGCCACTTTAAAAGCAGATGACCTGAAAAAACTGGTAGAAGAATGCGACTCCAAAGATCATGCAGATGTGGAGTTGGCCGTTTACAAAAGTTTAAAAAAATTAATATAAAAGTTTGGATTGAATTAGTAGTTAGTAAGTTTAAGTTACCAGATTGTTTAGTTATCTCTATCAGAATTTTTCTGGTAGAGATAATTATAGTAACGAATTTATAACGTCTCTTTTAAACTTCAAAAATAAATTCAGAATCAATAATAAAATAACCACTAAAATATGTATTAACCTTTAAAAACCAAATAAGAGAATACCCAAAAACATGACAATAAAGTAGAATTTTAGAAAGTAGAATTGCCCCCCAAATTTATCTTTTTTTTATTTATTACTAATTTTTTAAAAAAGAAGTATACATAAATATCAATCAATACTATTTGCTAATGATTATGGTAGAATCAGTAATAGTAATATTTATTTATAGAAGTAAATCGAATTAATTTCCAATGATTGCAATGTTTTCTATTTGCAGTCGATTGAATCCCGGTTATTGTTTTTTTACATGCTGAATTTCAGTGTGTAAGTGATTGTAATTGGAATATTTTTTTTCTATTAACCAATATTTATTAATTATGAAACATTATTACAGATTGCTTTTATTGTTATTGTTTCCCTTACTTGCGTCAGCCCAACCAGCTCACGGTAAGAAAGTAGTGGGATATTATGCGCAATGGTCTATTTATGCCCGGGATTTCAACGTTCCGAAAATTGATGGAAGTAAATTGACGCATTTGAATTATTCTTTTTATGGGACAACTTATGATCCTGCCCATCCGGAGAATACAAAACTTCATTGTTTGGATACCTATGCCGACTTTGAGCATATGGAAGGCGGAATTCCGTGGGATGCTCCTGTAAAAGGGAATTTTTATGACCTGAAAAAGTTAAAAGAAAAGTATCCGCATTTAAAAATTTTAATTTCTGTCGGAGGATGGACTAAAGGTCAGGATCTTTCTCCAATTGCCGCCAGTCCGGTAGCAAGAGCTGCTTTGGCCGCAGATATGGCAAACTTCATCGTCACTTATCCGTTTATTGACGGATTCGATATTGACTGGGAATATCCTCTTTCCGGAGGAACAGACGGTACTGAAGTGATCAACGGAGCACCAATTCCTCCACAAAAGTACAGCCCGGACGACAACAAAAATTTAGTGTATTTACTGAAAGCAATGCGTCAGGCAATGCCAAATAAATTGATCTCAATTGCAGCCGGAAACAATGTTAGAAAAGTGGCGCAGCAATATTTAGGCCCTTCTAACCGAGCACAATACGGAATGACAGAAGACATTTCGACGTATTGTGATTACATTACTTATTTTGGCTATGATTTTGGTGGAAACTGGTATGATAAAACCTGCTACAATGCACCATTATACGCCAGCGGAAACACCAATGATCCGCTTTACGGAGCAACTCAGTCCGAATCACTGGATGAATTGACGAATCAGTACTTAAATGTGGTTGGTTTTCCAGCCAATAAACTGATCATGGGATTGCCTTTTTACGGTAAAAAGTTTGATCATGTTGCCACGAACTCCACCAACGGATTATTCGTTTCAGCGCCAAGAGATATAGTTTCAGGCTGTACGAATCCGCAAAATCCAATCGGAACCTGGGATGGTCCGGCAGCCTGCGAGCGTTCCGGAAGCATCGAAATTTGCGATTTAGTCGGAAATCCGGTGACCAATTCACATGCTTATTTAGATCCCACTACCATGCTGGTTACGCCAACGGCTGCAGCTGCAGGATGGGTACGTTATTTTGACAATACCACCAAAGTGCCTTATTTATACAATGCCACTTTAAAACAGTTTATCAGCTATGAAGATAAACAATCAATGGATTTAAAAGTGCAGTATATCAAATCAAGAAATCTTGCCGGAGGTATGGTTTGGGAATTATCTCAGGATACCAGAGGTGCTATACCGAACTCCTTATTAACTCAGGTAGATACGTCCTTTGGAAGCGTTGTTCCGGGAACAGTAAGTATTTCTGGTTCTGTGAAAAACGGAGCAAATTTAGTTTCGAATGTTACCGTTGAATTGCGTAATGCCAGTAATGTAGTATTGCAAACCGTAGTTTCTACAGGAGGTAATTTTACATTCAGCAACTTAACTTCAGGACAAAATTATATCCTTACGGCCTCAAAAGCGACTTATACTTTTACGCCTGTAACTTTGACAAACGTGACCGTTAATCAGACTGCTGTTGTCATCAACGGAAGCCAGCCTTTGTATACGGTTAGCGGAACGGTACTTAACGGAGCAACTCCGGTATCAGGTGTTACGGTAACAGCTACGTCAGGAGCTACCGTTTTAACGGCGGTTTCTAATGCAAGCGGAGTTTACAGTGTAGCAGGTTTAACAGCCGGACTTAACTTTACGGTTACAGCTGCTAAAACAGGATTCTCCTATACGCCAACTTCAACCGTTTATACTGCAATTGATGCGAACAAAACGTTGAATTTTGCTCAGGGAGCACCAGTGGTTTATTACACGGTAAGCGGAACTGTTTTGAACGGATCAACTCCGGTTTCCGGTGTAACAGTTACAGCAACTTCCACAGCCGGAACTTTTACGGCAACTTCAAATTCAAGCGGGGTTTATTCGATTGCTAATTTACCGTCAGGCGGAAATTATACCGTAACGGCAGCTTTGGCAGGACAAACGTATACTCCGGCTTCAACAGTTTATACCAATTTAACGGCTAACAAAACATTAAACTTCTCTCAGGATGTTATTGTAGTTCCTTCTAATAAAATTAGCGGAACAGTTAAAAACGGATCAACTCCGGTTGCCGGTGCAAAAGTAGAAATCGTTTTACCGTGGACAGACAATACACACAACTGGAAAAGTGTTATTGCGATAACAGATGCACAAGGAAAATACAGTTTTGATAATTCGGTTGTAGCAGGTTATACCACTGTTACAAGTTTAAAATTAAACAGTTGGGAAAACGGAGAAACAGCTTATTTTCCAAATAATCTGGCCAACTTTGCTGTTCCGGCAAACCCGACAGTTTACAATTTTAATACAAGTTCTACCGCAAAATCAGCCTTGGCTGCCGTTGTAAATTTAATCAGTGGATCGGTTAAAAACGGAACAACTCCGGTTGCTGGTGCAAAAGTAGAAATCGTTTTACCGTGGACAGACAATACACATAACTGGAAAAGTGTTTTGGCCACAACAGATGCATCAGGAAATTATACTTTCGATAATTCAGTTGTAGCAGGCTATACACAAATTTTAAGTTTGAAATTGAATTCATGGGAGAATGGTGAAGTGACGTATTACCCAAATAACTTAACCAATTTTGCAGTTCCAACAACTCCAACGGTTTATAATTTTAACAGACAGGCGGTGGTTGCGACTAAGCCAGTGGTTACTATTACAGCACCAACAGCTTCGGCGATTGCTATAAATTTAGGATCAGCAATTAATTTTGTTGCAAGTGTTGGATTAAGTGCTGCTGATGCCACTACAATCTCCTCTGTTGTATTTAGTTTAGATGGGCAAAGCCTGAGTGCTACCAATTCTTCCGGAACTTATACAGCAATTTGGACACCGGCAGCCAATCAGTTTTCGCTTCCTCATACGTTAACCGTTACGGCTACTGCATCAAACGGAACAACAGATTCAAAAACATATAGTTTTACCTTAACTTGTTCAGGTGCAAACTGTCCGAATTCATTGCCTGTAATTACCTGGAATTCACCATCGAATACTACTTTAAACCAAAGTTCTTTCCAGGTGGTGCCAATTTCAGTTACCGCTGTTGATAGTGACGGATCGGTTTCAGGTGTTACTATTACCATAAACGGGGGTACATTTAACATGACAGCAGGTGCCAATAATATCTATACATATAATTTTACACCAGCTGCTTATCAGGATTATCCGGTTGTAATCAAAGCAACCGATAATAGAGCTGCTGTAACTACCTTAAACAATACGATTAAAATTGCTCCGGTGAGCACGAATAGATTCATTGCGCTTCCCTCTAAAATTATTTTAGGGTATGCACATTCCTGGGAAAATGCTGGTGCTCCATTTTTATACTTTTCTCAAATGGTGGGAAGTAAGTTTAACGTAGTAGATTATTCTTTCGTAGAAACAGTGAATCGTGATGGTTACACACCAGTGTTAACTACAAATGATACCAGATATTTGACCAATGGTGTTTTCAATAAGCAATTGTTGAAAAATGATATAAAATCCTTAAGAGATAGCGGCGTTCCTGTTATCGTTTCTATTGGAGGTCAAAATGGTCATGTTGTTCTGGACAATGTAGCTCAAAAAAATATTTTTGTTAATGGTCTGAAGGCCATTATTGATGAGTATCAGTTTGATGGAGTTGATATTGATTTTGAAGGCGGATCGATGAATTTTAATGCAGGGGGATTAAGAGATATTTCTTATGCGGGTATTTCTGCTTATCCAAGATTAAAAAACGTAGTAGATGCTTTCAAAGAATTAAAAGCGTACTATGGCCCTGGATTTTTATTAACTGCAGCTCCGGAAACACAATACGTACAAGGAGGATATTCTACCTATACGGATACTTTTGGTTCTTTCCTGCCAATCATTCAAAACTTGCGTAATGAATTGGATTTGTTAGCGGTACAATTGTATAATACAGGAGGAGAAAACGGATTAGATGGTCAGTATTATGGTTCAGCTAAAAAAGCAAACATGGTAACAGCCCTGACTGATATGGTGATAAAAGGCTATAACATTGCTACAACAGGAATGCATTTTGATGGTTTACCGGCCTCAAAAGTTCTGATTGCCTTACCAGCTTGTCCAAGTGCAGCAGGTAGTGGTTATTTAACACCGGCAGAAGGAATTAGTGCTATGCATTATTTAAGAACCGGAACTACTTTTTCAGGAAGAACATACACTATGCAGCCAGGCGGTCCATATCCTTCTTTAAGAGGTTTAATGACCTGGTCTGTAAACTGGGATGCCTCTTCTTGTGGTAATTCATCTGAATTGTCTAAAGCGTATGCCGCTTATTTTGCATCACAGTCAGCAGCAAAAACATTGTCTCTTGACAAAATTGAAGCGAAGAGTAGCACGATAGCTTATTTTAAAAATGATGCTTTATCGGTTACAAATGAAACCGAGGATATTGCTCAGGTGGATGTATTTAATTCAATCGGACAATCTATTGTGAGTCATAAAAATATTCAGAACAATAAAGAAGTACTGCTTCAGAATCAAAGTTTCTCGACTAAACAATTATTTATAGTGATAGTGACGGACAAAGCAGGAAATAAAAAATCATTCAAAGTCATGAACTTTTTAAACTAAGGTATACGACGAAGAATGGAAAACTTAGAAATAAAAAAATTGGGACGGTTAAAATTGAGTTTGGTTATTTATTTTTTAATCTGGTTTTTATATTTCGAATAAATGCAGTGAATTGGGGTGATTTGTTATTTGGTTTTCACCTGAAGGAGCGCATTATGAACCCGACAATTTTATTGTCGGGTTTTTTTATAGTTTAAATTTTAAAAATTATATCCAATTCTTAAATGTAAATCAACTGTTACTTCACCTTTTTCGCTATTTATCTTTTCCAGAAAATGTCTGTAACCAACACCAAAACCAGTTTCATAATGAAAATTATTTCCTAAGTTTCGACGAATACCCCATTTTGGAATAATAGAAAAAGTACTTATTACATCAACATTGCTGTTGGAAATAACAAATACATCGGATTGGTATTTTAAATTTAGCGCAATAAAATTTGCACTGTTATTAGCTGTAACTTTATTATTAACAGCTCTTTTTTGAATGTTATAGTAGTATCTGGGTTCTAAAGTAAGAACGGGAACTACGACACTGCCCATTTTGTCATTTGAATTCCCTCCAAATAGTCCTGCGTCTAATCCTAATTCGCTTTTTAATGACAGATTAGATGATAAGCTGCTTTCATTGTTAATCCAAAAACCTAAAAAACCGGCTTGTATGCCGAAAATTGATTTTTCTACCGTTGCTTTTTGCTGCGAAAGAACTTTTCCACCAAATAGCAGCATAAAGAGAAGGGGTATTATTTTTGATACTTTCATAGTTTTATATTATTAATAAATTTCTATTCCCAATTTAAATCCGGCACTTTCAATATTATGATAATCTACTTTTTGATTGGATTGATTAATAAATGTTTTGTATAAATTTTGATGGGAATAACACAATTCAAAACTGCCCAGAACCTTTTTTAAAATTACGAATCTGTAGCCTACTCCTATTCGCATTAGAACACCGAATTTTTCAACTTGTCCCAAATGCCCCCCTAAATCAAAAGAGGTTGATAAACTTTCTTTTGTATCGTTTAAAACCCATTTAATCCCGCCAGTAACCGGGATATAATCAATTTTGGGCTGATTTATAAATTCGTATCCACTTCCTGCCCTAAAAGCAAAGTGTTTTGAAATATAGTAGTCTAAATGTATACTAGTCCCCAGTATTTTAGATTTAGTACTAGTTTCAGAAATCTCATTATGTTCTGAAGGTATCCTAAAATCGTAAGGGAACAGGATTAGGGTTGAAGCCTCGACACTAATTCCCCGATCTTTAAATTCTCTATTTTGAGAATGAACTATTATTGGAATTAATAGTATAATCTTAAAAAACCATTTTAAATCCATGCCATGTTATATTTTTTTTAGCCATTCCATATATGTTTATTCCTGTAACTTTTGGGTTTTTAAAATCAAATTTTAATTCATTAAAACCAGTGTTAATTTTAAAATCACCGCCATTTCCAACTCCGAAATTATACGTTATTTTCGGACTGACGATTCCCCAATCAAAGTTCTTTTGTATATCAGAACAATTAGTGCATCTCGTACCTAAATTATAGTATTGCACAATTGATTGTCCTCTTTGATTTATTATAACACCAACTTCATCCATTGGTTTGTTTAGTGATTTCATAATCTTTTCTGCCTGTCCGTAAATTGATCCGTAGAACAATTTACGGATTTGATATTCGGTAAGGTCTTTACCTATGAAATCTGCAGCAACTTCGATTACCAAATCAAGATTTTTAATTGGTAAATTCGGTATTGGCTTATTTGTTCCTGCATATATTGCATTGTTGTAACTGTTTAAACTTGTATAGAGTTTTCCAGTATCTGTGACGTAGTAATTTACTATCATGCTATTGGTGGTGTTGTTAAAAACTTTTGAATTATCAAAAAACCAGGTTACACTATTTACTCCCAAAGCAACTTCATCTGCTCTTTCTTCTCTCCAAATTCCAGTCCATCCTCTAAATTGATGTTTTACTTTCACTCCAATCGAATAAGCTAAAAATAAATTTACATTATAATATTTTAGTTTTACGCGACGTTTACGCTCATAATTTGTTGTACAAACTTTAGTTTCTCCAAAAAGATTGGCTAACCAAGGGTCATTCGGATTACAAGTCGAAAGATTATTAACCGCATCATTGAAAATGGGCTCTTGTACCGCCGTAACACTTTCCATTGAAATAGATTTATCAAAATTATTTTTAGAATTTTTCGAAATCTTGTCACCCTCTTTAATGTCTATAAAGGAGCTGACATGGGATGTTACTTGTTTTAGCCCACCATTTGAATTAAAACTGGGATAACGCTGAGTAATCCCGATTTCTCCAATATCTCCAAGCGAGTTAATTTGATTGACTTGCATGAAATTATAAATTTCATTTACATATTCTTTATTTGCGAATAAGAGTCCATATTCTGTGTATACATATATAATATCTCCTACTTGTATTTCTCCATTTTCATTCAGTAAACTTTGAAATAAGTCATCTCCAAGTATATCATCCAATTCATCATAGTGTTCTATAATTGTTTCGTCTGTTAAGGAAGCATTTTTCCTGTTTAAGGATTTTGACGAATAGTTTTTTTTAATTTTATCAAAGTGCCTTTGTATTTCAGTAATTTCTGTGTGATCATTTACAATTGGTTTTAAAGAATAAAAATCTTTTTTATAAAAATCTTTTTCTAGAAGGGAAGCTATTTCATCACTGCTTTGATTTTTGGATTTATTATAAAAATCATGAAAAACAGTTTTATCTGGAAAAGATATTCGTCCATTTTCAACCGTAATTTGTTTTGCTGAATTACTCTTATTAAATAAGTCTTTACTATTATCATGTTCGCAAGAAGTACAACAAATAGTCAATAATAAAATTAAAATGTATTTTTCGGCCTTCATAAATTGTGAGTTTATAATTGTTAATTCGTCAAAATTAAAACTACACTCACTTATATTTTATAAGTTTTACTTTACAATTATAATTTATTTGTGTAAATTATCTCTTATTTTTGTAAGAAAAAAAATGCTTTTAGAAAATTTACGTAAGATTAGAATTATCAAGGGATTTTCTCAGGACTATGTAGCGGATCTGTTAAACATATCTCAGGCGGCGTATTCTGATATAGAGAGAGGTAAGACGAAGATTAATTTTGAAAAATTAAAAAAAATAGCTGCCATTTTTGATCTTGAAGTTAGTAGTATAATAGACTTCCATGAAACTCAGAAGCTGGATAAATTAGTTGCTGATCGTGTTAATACAAATCCGGACGAAATGAAAACGATAATAGATCATTTCGATAAAGAGAGACAATTGTACCAGGAACAAATAGACATTTTAAAAAATGAAATAACTTATCTGAGAAATAAATTGGACAAAAAATAAATAGGATTGAATCAGAAAGTTAAGAGGATATAATTATAAAAATTTCGTTTAATGTTTGTTAAAGAGAAATCTGATTTTTAAGTACTTTTACATCTCAATAATGATATTAAAAATTTCATGCAAAAATCAATCCGCATTATCATTCTCTTTCTAATTTTCACTTCCGGTTTCGCTCAGACCAATTCCAAAAAACCTGAAGTTGATCCAGCTCAGATTCAAAAGAATTTCAGCGAATGGTCAGCCTATGAGAATAAAAACATTATGCTTTCCCGGGATTTTGTAGCAATTGATGTTTTTTCAAAAGAAATTTCAAAAGAATCTTTTTTAGACCAGCTGGCGAATGGAAATTATATTCCAATCCGATTAAAATCAGATGATTCCATTTATTATTATAAACTGTTTCAAATTGACTCAAATACCGATTCAAGTATAAAAGCGACCATCAATCAAATAGGTTTTGATGCCCTTAAAAATTATAAAATGGAAGGCATCCCTTTTCCGAAATTTTCATTTAAAGATTTAAACGGAAATGAAGTTTCAAACGAAACGATGAAAGGGAAAATTATAGTAATCAAATGCTGGTACATTCACTGTACGCCCTGCATAAGGGAATTTCCGCAGGTAAATCGTCTGGTGGAGGAATACAAAGACAGAAAAGATATTCTCTTTGTCAGTCTTGCTGAAGATTCGCCAGAGCAATTAAAAGTATTTTTAGCGCGAAAACCATTGTTCTATGCAGTTATTCCGGATATGAAAATCTACATGAATGAAATATTGGATTTGAATGCTTTTCCAACACATTTTATTCTCAATAAAGAAGGTTTGATTTCTAAGGTTTTACCCAATTTTGAAAGTCTGGAAGTCGCTTTGGCGAAAGAGAGTAAATTGTAGTTTTTTTTAAACATATAAGTATGTAAGACAATATAAGTTTATGCTACAAATAAAGCTTGGCTCATTAATCTGACAAAGGTGCAAAGTTTTTTTTAAAGTTAATAAAGTCAATCTTAAATAAACTGATATAACTTACATGGTAAATATTTTACACAAAGATTTTTCCTTTCAAATGTTTTTGAAATTAATAGTATTTTAAATGAACTTATAGCAGAAAATACCCTTCTAATGTCTGTTTACTTTGCATCTCTGCGTCTTTGCGTGAAAAATATTTTTTGGAGAAAAACTTAGCACCTAAGCACCTTTGCAACTTAGAACCTTTTTCCGTACTTTTGCACCAAATTAATTAAAAAGACATTCATGTTAACAGTCAATAATTTATCAGTTCAATTTGGCAAACGAATTTTGTTTGACGAAGTAAATACGACATTCACACACGGAAATATTTACGGCGTTATTGGAGCCAATGGTGCTGGAAAATCTACTTTTCTAAAAATCATTTCAGGTGATATCGATCCAACTTCAGGCCACATTCATTTAGAGCCCGGAAAACGTATGTCGGTTTTAAACCAGAATCACAACATGTTCGACGAGCATACTGTTCTGGAAACCGTTTTGATGGGAAATAAAGTTTTGTACGCTGTTAAAAAAGAAATGGATGAACTTTATCTCGACTACAACGATAAAAACGCAGACAGAATAGGGGAGCTTCAGGTTCAGTTCGAAGAAATGAACGGATGGAATGCCGATTCTGATGCCGCCGCCATGTTGTCTAACTTAGGAATCAACGAAGAACACCATTATACGCTAATGGGAGATCTTGAGGGTAAAATTAAAGTTCGTGTGCTTTTGGCACAGGCACTTTTTGGAAACCCGGATTTGCTTATAATGGATGAGCCTACCAATGACCTGGATTTTGAAACTATCGCCTGGTTAGAAAATTTCCTTGCCAATTATGAAAATACAGTAATCGTAGTATCTCACGACCGTCACTTTTTAGATTCGGTTTGTACTCATATTTCTGATATTGATTTCGGAAAAATAAATCATTACTCAGGAAACTATACTTTCTGGTACGAGTCCAGCCAGTTAGCGGCAAAGCAACGTGCGCAGCAAAACAAAAAAGCCGAGGAAAAGAAACAGGAGTTAGAAGAATTTATTCGTCGTTTTAGTGCGAACGTTGCCAAATCGAAACAAGCAACTTCCCGTAAAAAAATGATCTCTAAACTGAATATCTCCGATATCAAACCTTCCAGCCGTCGTTATCCTGCGATCATTTTTGATCAGGACCGCGAAGCCGGAGATCAGATTCTGAATGTAGAAAACTTAAGCGCTTCTGTAGATGGAGACGTTTTATTTAAAGATGTTCATCTGAATATGGCAAAAGGCGATAAAATCGTTCTTTTTTCGAAAGATTCACGTGCAACAACAGCTTTCTATCAGATTTTAAATAATGAGCAAAAAGCTGATTCCGGAACTTTTGACTGGGGAATTACAACCAATCAGGCCTATTTGCCGGCTGAAAACCATTCGTTTTTCGAAAATGATTTGAGTTTGGTAGACTGGTTACGTCAATATGCAAAAACAGAAGAAGAGCGTGATGAGGTATTTATCAGAGGGTTTTTAGGGAAAATGATTTTCTCCGGAGAAGAAGCCTTAAAAACCAGCCGTGTATTATCAGGAGGAGAAAAAGTACGTTGTATGTTATCCAGAATGATGATGGAGCGCGCCAATATCCTGATGCTTGATGAACCTACGAATCACCTTGATCTGGAGTCGATCACCGCTTTTAATAACTCGTTAAAAAACTTTAAAGGTTCTGTAATTTTTACTACTCATGACCACGAGTTTGCACAAACGGTTGGTAACAGGGTAGTGGAGTTGACACCAAACGGAGTTATCGATCGTTATATGACTTTTGATGAGTATCTGGATGATGAAAAAATTCAGGAGCAAAGAAAGAAAATGTACAACCTTTAATTCGTGTGGTCGTAAAGAATCAATACTAATTTAAGGATTAGAAATATTTAGAAAACACTTGCAAAAATCGTTTTGCAAGTGTTTTTTCTTTTTACAGGTCTTTGTGGTTAAACCAGTTCTTTTTAGTATGGCAACTCTCAGCACTTATTAAGTACTTATTTTTTAGTATAAATAATCCCTGACTTAATAGTTATAAAACCATCTTTTAAGTTTTCGATGTTTTGTACGGGATCTGAATTAGTAATATAAATATCTGCACGTTTACCCGCTTCCAGAACACCTCTGTCTTTCAGTCCAATGCTTTCTGCTCCGATTTTAGTAGCACTTATCAATGCATCCTTATTGCTGAAATTACAGTCAGTAGTTAGTATTTTTATTTCTTTGAATAACGGAGTAGTGCCGGCTTCTTCAAATAAGTACGGCCAGTCTGTTCCTGTCGATACTTTTACTCCAAGTTCATGAGCTCTTTTGGTTATTTTCATACCATCAAAAAAATTGTTGTTTTTTCCCATATAGTTGGTGGCATCGAGTATAATAGTGTTGGCTTTCAGGAGAAGTAAAAGTTTATCCAGTTTTTGGGTATCAATGGCAGGTGGTTTTTTATGATGCTCCGTCTTTCCTTCCGAAAAATCGTAAGGAATGTCAAAGGCGTGTGACATGGAGTTTACTTTTGCGCTGGCGACAGCGGTTGGGGTTGCAGGAAATACTGCTGCATGGCTCCAGCTTTGTAATCTTTGCCTTTTGGCCTCTTTTACAATTTTTTTAATGATATTGTGACTTAGATCATTATATATTTTTATTCCCGTTACACCTGCGCCTTTAGCTTCTGCTACGGCCATTTTAATATCTGTTGTGTCGGTGATAGTACGTTCCCATGGTGAATCTTTATCTTCTTTAGAATGCTTTCTCATTAAATTAAAATAAGCTGGCCCTGCAAATTGTACAGCATAAAAAATAGAAGGAGCAGGCAACTGATTCAGCTTACTGGCACGTTTGTAATCGGCCAGGATAATAGCGTTACCTGTCATATCCCTTACTGTTGTGATACCGGCATATATCATCCTGGAAAGCTGGTCCTTCATATATTGATTATTCTTTTCCCTATCGGGATCAGGTGCCGTTGCCAAATGTACATGTGTATCTATTAATCCGGGTAGTACATACTTTCCGGTGATGTCAATGATAATTGCTCCAACATATTCACTTATATTATCATCATGTAAAATTGCTGTAATTGTAGCGTCAGTGATTACTAAGCTGCCTTTGTGTAATTCAAATTTATCATTAAAGATAAATCCATTCTTTAGTATGGTAACTTTAGGGATTTCCTTGCGTTGGGCGTTTGCTGTTATTATGGTAACCAGAGAAAACATAAAAAGAAGAACTATTTCTTTTTTCATTTAAGAAGGTTTTAAGTGTTAGACAAGCAAAATTTTGGGATTCCGGAAACCAGAGTTATGGATATATAAACTCTGGCTCCGGAAATGACTAGTAGTTCTAAATCAATGTGTTCTAATATCCGGGATTTGGCTTAATGCCCGAACGGTCTATTTCTGTTTGGGGAATCGGCAAAGCAAACCGATTTGCATCAGCGGGTAAACCCGTACCATCTGCTCTTGTAAAACCCAGTCCCAGTCTTTTAAGGTCTGTAAACCTGAAACCTTCAAAAGCGAGTTCTCTTCTTCGTTCGTTTAAAATTTCGCTGCTAAGATCATTTCCTGAATAATTGCCCAAACCACGGGCATTTCTTAGTTTATTTAGATTTGTTAATGCTGCCGTGTTATTGTTTTCGCGTAGATATGATTCTGCCAGTATAAGATATAATTCAGGGACTCTGATTAGTTTCAAATCTATGTTTCCCGGGTCAAATGCCGCCGCATTAGTGGTTCTTGTTCCTGCTTGTTTTTTAGGGTAATAGCTTCCTTTTACTGTGGGATGATTTTTAAAATATACCGTAAATCGAATGTCTTTCGTCTTGTCGTACAGATTTATTAAATCAGTAGATACCAAGTACGGATAACTCGAATAAACAGGTATGGCCAGAAGTGCGGCAGTTTGTCCGGTCTCGGTTTTTTCAAAACGGATTCTGAAAATAATTTCGTTAGATTCATCTTTGTCCCATTCTTTTTCTAAAGCAGTTAAAGTGTTTTCTAATTTATATCTGTTGTCTGTTAACGCCAGGCTGGCATTAACAATAGCATTTTTATAATCAGCGGTTTCATGATACACTCTGGCCAATAATGCATAAATAGCTGTTTTTGATATTCGGTACGAATTCGCCGTATTGTTTGCTAATGCTGCAGCTTCCTTTAAATCTGCCAGAACATAACCAATAACTTCCTGCGTGGTGTTTCTGGGTTTGATTGTGAGCAAAGCATCAGTTTCAAACCGGTAAGGAACAGCCAATGCGGTTGTACCGCTATTATAAGCCGGAGCATAAAACCGATATAAATTGTAGTATAATAAAGCGCGTAATCCCAGTGCTTCACCCAAAAAGACATCTTTATTTTTTAAGGAACTCGATCTCGCCTGCCTAATGATCGTGTTTACATTATTGATGGCCTGATAAGAAATTCTCCAAAACCCTTCTATTCCTCCCGTTGAACCATTGTAAGCCAACGGATATAAGGTTTCAACACTATTGTCAAAAGAATAATCATTTGGGCTTGATGAGGCCAGAAGATCGTCACTAATGGCCTCAGGAATCGTATAAATGCCAAACGAATACCCATTGAAGTCTTGTTTCATAAGACCATAAACACCATCCAAAGCACTTCTGAAACCTCCCTCGGTCTGAAGCAGGGTACCGGGAGCTAATTCGTCCAGCGGTTGTTTGTTTATAATATCATCAGAACAACTGCTAAAAAAAATAAACACTGCTGCAGTAAAAAGTAATTTTATATTTGTTTTCATAATCTTTTGTATTAAAAATTAGCATTAAGACCAAACGAGTAGCCTCTTAGAATTGAAGAGGAAAGTCCAATACCGCCACTGGCAGACGCATATTCCGGATCTATGTAAGACACGGCTGTTTTTGTGAGCAGGTTTTGTCCCTGAACGTAAATTCGTAAACGCTGAATCCCTATTTTATCAGAGACCGTTTTGTTGAGCGTGTAGCCGAGAGTAATATTCTTCCATTTAATGTAGGACGCATCCTGAAGAAACTGAGAAGAAGTTTTGTAGTCGGAAACCATGGGCGATGTTGGCCGGGCCAGATAGACCTGCCTTATGGCTAAATCTGTCTGATCGCCCGGATTTTTCCACGCAGCTGCTACGTTAACATGCTGGTTAAAAGCGGGGTTGTTGTATAAGTTATAAATGCCCTCATTTAAAACGTAATGTCCTCCGGCATAAGAAATCAGGAACGACATATCAAGGTTTCTAAATCGGAACGTATTGGTCAGACCACCATGATATTTAGGTATAGAGGTTTTATTGACAACTTGTCTCAGACCGTTAATCTCGTTGGCATTAGAGGCTGTTCTGCTCGTGTTATAGTCTGTCAGCTTCCCGTCCTGTGCCCGATATTGATTAAAACCCGTTTTCGGATTTACACCTGCCCAGTCCGTGATATAAAAAGATCTTATGGGGCTGCCTTCTTTAAATACGGTAGATCCGGAATTTATAAGCATATCCTTTTCATTCGATAGCGATAAAACAGTTCCTTTATTAAAGGCAATATTAAAATCGGTGGTCCACGAAAAATCTTTGTTTTTAAAGTTTACGAGGTGAAGGTTTATTTCAATACCCTCATTTCTAAAATCTCCAATATTCGAAATCAGTTCGGTAAAACCCGAAGTTAATGGAAGAGGCTTACTGTTTAATAAATCTTTAGTGTCTCTGATATAATAATCAATTGTTCCCGAAATACGATTTTTGAATACACCATAATCCAGACCGAAGTTCTTATTATTGTTCTTTTCCCAGGTTAAATCTGCGTTTTCTCCTCTTGTTAAGTACGGTACTGTGCTGCCGGCATAATTGATCTGGCTTCTGTAACCATATAAAGACTGGGAAGCAAAATCGCCAATAAAATCATTGCCCGAAGTTCCAAGACTGGCTCTTAATTTTAAAGAGTTTATGATACTGCTGTCTTTAAAAAAATCATTGTAAATATTCCAGGAAGTTCCGAGAGACCAGAAGTTCGCATATTTATGATTGTCACCAAAACGGGAAGATCCGTCTCTCCTGAAGGATAAGGATAGACTGTAGGTGTTATCGAACGAATAATTTAATCTTGAAAAATAAGATAAGGAACCGGCGTGAGATTTTCGTTCACTAATGGTAGACACGGTTTTTGCAGCACTGATAGTTTGTATCGCATCGGAATTGAAATCTCTGGCAAATACCGACAAGCTGTTCGTTTCGTATTCGTTAAATTCATTGCCCAGTATAAAATCAAAATTGTGTTTTTTTATTTTTTGGGCTATGCTTGCTGTCAGCGTTCCCGTATAGTTATTATTATCGCCGTTAGAATAACTTAATACACCTCCGTTGACTATGACTTTTTCGAAACTGCTGCTTTTTGAAGTGTTGTAATTTGCTCCTAAAACGCCATTTAAGCTTAACCATTTAAAAGGTGTATACGTTAGATTAACGCTTCCGCCAATATTTTTTCGGTTGGCACTTATATCGGTATTATCGCGAACATATAATGGGTTGTAAGGAATTCCGGAAGAGTTACCAACATCCAGCAGTCTCAGGGGATCTCCATTATCATCAAAAACGGTCAGCCACGGATTTAATAAAAAGGCATTAGAAAATGGGGATCCAATCGTTCGTTTATCCTCTTCGTTTACATTTCCGAAATTTCCTGAAAATCCTGCCTTTAATGTAGATCCCAGGTCAAAATCCATTCTCATTGTTGCGGTATATCTTTTATAGTGGCTGCCAAAGATATTTTCGACATTATTGTAAGTGACAGAAGTATAATAATTGGCTTTGTCTGAACCTCCCGAAAAAGAAATGTCGTTTTCTCTGTTGATTTCATTCGTTAAAAGAAGATTTGCCCAATTTAGATTCGTATTGGAGTCTCTTCTTTTTTGAAGCAATGCCGGATTAGATTTATAAAACCCCAATGATTCTTCAAAATCTAATTTTTGAGAACCATTCATTAAATCATTGGTAAAGGACTGATCTGCTTTTTTAACCCCCAGTCTGGTATTGAAACTAACTTGTAGTTTTGCATTTCGGTTTCCTCTTTTCGTAGTAACTATGATCACGCCGTTTGTTCCTTTAGATCCATAAATAGAAGTTGAAGCAGCATCTTTCAGAATACTGATTTCTTTTATGTCTGCGGCATTTAACGAAAAGGCGCCTAGTCCCGACCTCGGCATTTGAATACCATCCACCACGATCAGCGGTTCTGTACTCGCACTTATAGAACCAACACCTCTTAATAAGATGGAGGGCGGTGCATCGGGAGAGGTAAAGTTTTCCTGAACAAATAAACCCGGGACTACACCAATTAAAGCATCAGCAAAAGATACATTTTGTGTGTTTTGCAATACTTTGGTATCGACTTTTGTGACAGCACCGGTTATTTTATCCCGGGATGTTTTTCCATAGCCTACCAAAACGAGTTCGTCCAGTTCGTTGGTAATGGGCTCAAGGGTAACGTTGAGTACAACCTGATTGGTCATTTTAATCTTTTTGGTCTTAAAGCCTAAAAAACTAAAATGAATCACATCACCATTATGTACCAGTATTTCGAATTTACCATCAAAATCAGTAGTTGTGCCTTGTTTTTCATTGTTTACTAAAATGGTTACTCCAATTAAAGGAAGGTCGTTTTGGTCTTTAACTACACCATGAATTTTCTGCTGAACTGAAATTTCACGTGTGATAGTAACAACCGGCTTGTTCGCTGTTTTTAACTTCTTCGCATAATTTCCGGATTGTACATCCAGTACCGAAGCAATAAGAAAAAGAGCGGCTAGTTTTTTCTTTAAGGATGTTTTTAAAGAAAATAAAAGTACCGTTCGGACTTTTTTGTTGTTATTTTTTTTCATACTTTTTACAATTATTTTAGTTTCGTTAGTAAATTTGTGATTTGAATTTAGGAACGATAAATAAAAAACCATAAACCGATTGATAAGTGGTTGTTTCTAATTGATAACTGTAGAAAAAAGTATGAATTAGGTGGCTTTTTTTAACTAAAAAGTATATTGTAAGCGGTCAGGAGGTATTAGTAAGTTGCTTACCGGGATAACACTTTTGATAGCTGTTTGAACAGTAAAAAATAAAAATGAAGAGGAAGAAGAGGTAACTGCGAAAGAAGAGATATTATTTATGAAATTAGTGAGATAAAAAAATCCCGTTGCTTTTGTAACGGGATTTTTTTTATGTTTTATTTTCTGCCGAAAAGTTTAGCGAAAATGAAAATGATGATCGCAATAATAAAGATTACGATAAAAATTCCGAATCCCATTCCGGCTTTAAAAATGTCTCCAATAACTTCGCAACTTGTAAATGAAAATAGTATTACGAATACCATTAACAAACGTGTAATGTTCTTTTGCATGATTTTGCTGTTTTAATTGTTTTAAAAAGAATTTAGTATTCTAATTAGGGTGGGATAAAATTACTTCAAACAGCGAAAAAAGGTTTTATATAATTTGGTTGAAAAGTTCTAATATTTATCGGTTTTCAGAAAAAACAAACATGCTTATTGTTGAAAAAAAATATTTCCACACCCAACACCCCAACAAATAAATTCTGATTTCGTATATTTGCCCAACTAAAAATGTCACTGCATTATGAGCCAAAAAGTATTACTTAATTCAAAAGAAGTTACTATCATATTCCATCGTTTGGCTTGTCAGTTGATTGAAAAACACTTAGATTTTTCGGATACTATTTTAGTGGGAATTCAGCCGAGAGGTGTTTTCCTGGCAGAACGCCTGAAACAGATATTAGAAAACGAATACCAGACACCGGAAATCTCTTTGGGTTATCTGGATATCACTTTCTTCAGGGATGACTTTCGCCGAACTGATAAACCGCTTGAAGCCAATAAAACACAAATAAATTTTATAGTCGAAAATAAAAAAGTCATTTTTATCGATGACGTTTTGTTTACCGGACGCAGCATTCGTTCTGCCTTAACCGCCATTCAGTCTTTCGGAAGACCTTCTGAAATTGAATTGTTAGTGTTAATCGACAGACGTTTTAGCCGCAATTTGCCTATTCAGCCCGATTACCGCGGCCGTCAGGTAGATGCCATAAATGGTGAAAAAGTAAAAGTGAGCTGGAAAGAAAACGAAGGGGAAGACGCCGTGTATTTGATAACGAATTAGTTGAATCGGTTAATCGGTTATTTGTTTAACCGTTTAATCACAAAAACAGACGATTAAAGGATCACACAAATAAACGGTTAAACAAATCAACGATTAAACAACAAATGACAGAGAACGAAGCGTTTATTTATGAATCAATTTTTAATCAGGTTAGAATGGGATTTCTTTCTCTTGATGAGATCCAGGAAAATATCATAGAAGAGATTCAAGACAACGAATTTGAAGACGAAATCTCAGAAGAATGGGCTTTTGATAAAATAAGAGAAGAATACCAAAAGGTACTGGCGGAAAGTAAACAGTGGAAAAGCCCAACAGATACTGAAAAGCTCATAAAAGCGTTTGATGCGTTATGTGATGACAATATCTTTGCGCTTCACAATGCAGGTTACACCACAAGTGAAGGTGAATATGAAGTAGTGGAGGTGGAAAGAGAACTTCAGGAAAACGAAGTCGAATCTGATGGTTATTGTTTTTATCACGGACAAGATCTGGAAAGGGCTGTTGCAATTGAAAATCCGGGTTTGTTTATCGCTTTCCAGAAAGTAGATAATACTGATGATGAAACTACCATTGAAGTGGGGAAACGGGTTGCCGAAGTTTTAATAAATAACGATTTTGTAATAAAATGGAATGGTTCGGCAACGACTAAAATAGAGATTCCGGGTTTCAGATGGCAGAAGATTTTTGACGAAGATGCGAGAGATCTGCAAGATTATAGTGAGGTGGTAGACAGAATGGTGCAATAGAGTAGCTGCTCCTTAAAGAAGTGTTGAAAGACTGAATAAGTTCAGTATTTCAGGAATTTGACAAATAATATTAAACAAACACAATGAAAGAATTAAGCGTAAATCATTTATTAGGAATTAAATACATCAACGAGAATGATATTAACCTGATTTTTGAAACTGCCGATCATTTTAAAGAAGTCATTAACCGGCCAATTAAAAAAGTTCCTTCATTACGAGATATTACGATTGCCAACATTTTCTTCGAAAACAGTACACGGACAAAACTTTCGTTCGAGTTGGCCCAAAAAAGATTATCTGCTGATGTGATTAGTTTTTCGGCAGCCCAGTCGTCGGTTAAAAAAGGAGAAACCCTGATCGATACGGTAAATAATATCCTTTCCATGAAAGTAGACATGGTTGTAATGCGCCACTCCAATCCCGGAGCGGCTTATTTTTTATCTAAAAACGTCAAAGCCAGTATCGTAAATGCGGGAGACGGAGCACACGAACACCCGACTCAGGCTTTATTGGACAGTTATTCGATCAGAGAAAAATTAGGTGATGTTGCCGGAAAAAAAGTAGTTATTGTGGGCGATGTTTTACACTCAAGAGTTGCATTATCTAACATTTATGCCTTGAAGATGCAGGGTGCTGAGGTAAAAGTCTGCGGACCCAAAACACTGATTCCAAGATATATTGAATCCCTTGGGGTTACGGTGGAACCTAATTTGCGTAAAGCTTTGGAATGGTGTGACGTTGCCAATATGTTACGTGTTCAGAACGAACGCATGGACGTGAACTTTTTCCCTTCAACACGGGAATACGCACAGCAATACGGAGTAGACAAGCCCTTATTGGATTCGCTGGGTAAAGAAATTATAATCATGCACCCGGGACCTATCAACAGAGGAGTAGAGATTACAAGTGAAGTAGCCGATTCCAGTCAGTCAGTGATTTTAAATCAGGTAGAGAACGGTGTAGCAATCAGAATGGCTGTGATTTATCTTTTGGCATCGAAGATTCAGTAGTTTTTTAGTCTCAGTTTTCAGTCTCAGCGGCTCATTTGTCACCCTTAGCGAAGTCGAAAGGCTTTTAGGTAAAAAGAGGCTTCGACTTCGCTCAGCCTGACAAACATGAAACTTCAAATCTAAAAAAGGAACACCAAAAAAACTTTGTACCTTAGTACTCATATTAAAGCGATATAAATTATAAAATGAAAGTAGATCAAAAAGGACATACCGTTACTATTAAAGACACACAGGGAGATTTTAATGCTTTCCTGGAAAAAGTAACGCAGCAATTTAAAACCTTTGAAAAACAAAATATTATAATAGATCTATCAGCACATACTGCTTTATCTGAAAAAGATATAAAGCTGTTTTTACCACTTTCGAAGCAACATAAAAAAGCAAAAAAATCATTTGTAATAGTAGTTGCAGACCTTGACTTTAATGCTGTTTCTGATAAATTAACGGTTGTTCCTTCTCTTCTGGAAGCACACGATATTATCGAAATGGAAGAAATTGAAAGAGACCTCGGATTTTAAAGTTGATTTAATTGTTTATTTGTTTAACCGTTGAACTGTTTAATCGATTTGGCTGAGTTACTTTTTAACCATTAAACAATTTACCAACTAAACTAAAATTGTTAACTATTTAATAGATTTTATGTCATGTTATAATAGATTTTATATGAAATTATAATTCTGGCGATTAAACGATTTACCAAATAAACGATTAAATATTAAATATTGAAATTAACGATACTCGGCTGTTATGCCGCAACTCCAAGAACGATTACGAATCCGACAGCACAGGTTTTAGAAATAAAAAACAGGATGTTTCTGATTGATTGCGGAGAAGGAACTCAGGCGCAGTTGCGTAAGAACAAGATTAAATTCTCTAAAATCAATCACATTTTTATTTCGCATTTGCATGGTGATCACTTCTTTGGACTGATTGGTACGATTTCTACTTTTGCATTATTAGGCCGCACCACCGATTTACACATTTATGGACCGAAAGGAGTGAAGGAAATTATCACTTTACAGTTAAGGCTATCCAATTCCTGGACAACTTATGATCTGTTTTTTCATGAACTGGAATCGACAGAAAGTGAAGTAATTTTTGAGGATAACCGCGTCATTGTCAAAACAATTCCATTGAAACACCGCGTTTATACGAATGGATTTCTGTTTCAGGAAAAACCGGGAGACCGGAAACTAAATGTTGAGGCGGTACAGTACTACAATATTCACACCGCCTATTATCAAAAAATAAAAGGCGGCGGCAATGTAACACTGGAAGACGGAAGCGTAATCGAAAATGAAAAATTATCTTTCGATCCGATTCCTGCAATGAGTTACGCTTTTTGCTCCGATACGGTTTACAATGAAGCTATTATTCCGATTATAAAAGACGTAGATGTTTTATACCATGAATCCACCTTTTTAGAATCAGAAGCTCCTCTGGCTCTGAAAACATTGCATTCTACCGCAAAAGAAGCAGCAAGAATTGCCCTGAAAGCCAATGCAAAACAATTGGTTTTAGGACATTATTCTACAAGATATGATGGCATTGAACGTTTTAAAGAAGAAGCAGAAGCTATTTTTCCGAATGTACTTTTAGGAGACGATGGAAGAAGTTTTGAGTTTGACTAATGCGCTAAGGTTCTGAGAAGCTAAGTTGCTAAGTTTCTGATTTAATGAGTTAAAGATTCAACATTCCGTTAAATCTAAAATCTAAGAAGTCCAACAATCTAAGAAGTCCAATAATCTAAGAAGTCCGATAATCTAAGAAGTCCAACAATCTAAGAAGTCCAAAAATCTAAAAATCTAAAAAATGAATGATTTAAGCAACTATAGAAAATCTTACGAAAAAAGCGAATTGCTTGAAAGTACTATTCCCGAAGATCCGATTAATCTTTTTAACCGATGGTTTCATGAAGTGGAAGATTTTGGCGCAGGCGGAGAAGTAAATGCGATGACTGTGGCTACAATTGGTCTGGATGGTTTTCCAAAATCGAGAGTGGTTCTGCTGAAGAAATTTTCTGAAGAAGGTTTTATTTTCTATACCAATTATAATTCTGAAAAAGGAAAAGCTATAGCTGCGAATCCGCATGTCTGTTTGTCTTTTTTCTGGCAGGAAATGGAGCGTCAGGTGATTATAAAGGGTATTGCACAGAAAACGTCGGAAAATATCTCTGACGGTTATTTTGATTCCCGTCCTGACGGAAGCAAGTTAGGGGCCATTGTCTCCAATCAGAGTGACGTAATTCCGTCAAGAACATTTTTGGAAGAAAACCTGAAAAAACTGGAGAAAGAATTTGAAGGAAAACCAATTCCAAGACCGGAAAATTGGGGCGGATTTTTAGTAACGCCCTTAGAGGTTGAATTTTGGCAGGGAAGACCCAACAGATTGCACGACAGAATCAGATACAGCAGCCAAACTGATTTTTCATGGAAAATAGAAAGGCTGTCTTCTTAGTTGTAAGAAATTTATTTTAGATAAAGGATTTGCAATGTATTTCATCGATTATTTTTGCGGTTTAGCGACAAATTGAATATGTTTGACACAGAAAATGAAAAGAACATATTAAAATAATATTTTAAAGGATTTGCCCCAACATTTACTTTAAACGCTAAATGCTAATGACTATGAAGAAGATTATGCGCACCATGATGTTCGTTGTGATGATTATCACAATGAACTCATGTTCTGCAGACACAGCAGAAGGAACTGACACCAACAGCGTTATACTTGAAACTCTGAATGTAACCTATACTTACAATGATTCAGAATTAGAATTGATGCAGCTTATAAACAATTATCGTACGAGTATTGGTTTAAATGCATTGGAAAAAGTAAATCATATTTCTAACAAATGCGAAGAACATAATAAATATATGATTGCAAACAATGTTGTGGACCACAGTGATTTTGTTTCCCGATCTGAAAATATTATGAAAGTTCTTGCCGCTAAAAATGTGGGAGAAAATGTAGCTTACAATTACAAAACTTCAGAGGCTGTTCTGAAAGCCTGGCTGGAATCTCCGGGACACAAAAAAAATATCGAAGGAAACTATACGCACTTCGGCATTTCTGTTACTACCGATCCTGCAACAGGAAAGAAATATTATACCAATATATTTGCGAGAATATAACAAAAACAAATTGGATTGTTTTTTTTTAGTTAGTCGTTGTAATTCTATGAATTACAACGATTTTTTTTAGAAATAAGCTGCCAGAATTAGTTTCAGACAGCTTTTACTAAATAAAGATTTTTTTATTACAATGCGGTAATAATAAACTCACTTCGTCTGTTTTCCTGATGTTCCGCTTCGGTACAAGGTACTCCGTCAGCACATTTGTTTACCAGTTCGGTTTCTCCATATCCTCTTCCGGTCAGTCGATTTTTAGATACTCCATTTCCAATAAGCCATTCAATAGTTGATTTTGCCCTTCTGTCGGACAAGTTTTCATTGTATTTAAAGGTTGCGCGACTGTCGGTATGTGACCGGATATCGAGTTTCATGTTGGGATTGTCGTTGAGGACTGCCAGTATTTTTTCAAGGTCCAGTGCCGCTTCAGAACGAATGTTCGATTTATCCAGATCAAAATAAATCATTTTTATACCAAAACATTTTCCTAAATCATCTCCGACCGTTACTTTGCAGGTCGATTTATCCAAAGCTATGGGCAGGCTTGTTTTTCCGCTTGTTTTTTCAATGGTAATAGGCACTTCTTTGGTGGTGTAATCTGTTTTTTCGGCTCTTACATAATAGGTTTTACCACATTCAACAGGAAAGATATAATTTCCGGAAGCATCTGCAGGGACCGTATTTTTTTGCTCCATCTCATTGTTAAATAGAGTGACTTTTGCGCCTGGCAAAGTGGCTCCGGTTTCAGCATCGGTAATGACCCCGTTTAATTCTTGTAAACATTTCAGCCTTTTGGTTTCCAGGAATTTGTAAATGTCATCGGATCCTTGTCCTCCGTCTTTATTGGAACTGAAATACCCTTTTCTGGAATCAGGATTTATTATATAAGCAAAATCATCTTTTGGTGAATTGATATCATTACCGATATTCTGGATATTAGTAATGCTTCCGTCATTTCCGATTTCACCCACGAAAACATCCAGACCGCCAAGTCCGGGATGCCCGTCGGAGGCAAAATAGATTTCATTTTCACTCGTGACATACGGAAAGGTTTCCTTTCCTTCGGTATTAATACTCTTTCCTAAGTTTTTTGGGGTTCCAAAATCGCCATTGTCGTTTATACTTACTTTGTAAAGATCCGACTGGCCGAATGTTCCGGGCATATCAGAGGCAAAATACAATGTTTTTTCGTCCGGACTAAGTGCAGGATGTGCCGTACTGTAATTATCACTGTCAAATGAAACGGGTACTGCGCTATTCCATTTACCATTTTCGAAAGTCGCTTTGTAAATTTTTAGTAGAGTAATTTTATGGGCATCTTTTCCTTTTTTACCGGTTACATAATTGTTTCTCGTAAAATAAACTGTTTTGCCGTCTTTTGTAAAGACAGGAGTTGCTTCGTGAAATTTTGTATTTACGGCATTTTTAAATTTCATTACTCTGACAGAATCCACATCTGCGAAATATAGATTTGTAAAATATTCGTCCGTCCATTTGTGTTTCCGGTTTGAAAAATTTCCTGTATCCCGTGCAGAGGCAAAGTAGATTTTGTTGTCGTGTACAAAGGTACTATAATCGGAATATTTAGAATTAATGCCGGCATTTTCAATGGTGTAACGACCTGAATTTGCTTTTATCTTATTCAGATAATCTTCATTTTCATCGTAGCGTTTACTTCTGCTGTCATTTTTGAATTTCGAATTAAATTCATCCATAATTTTTTTTGCCTTATCCATTTGCCCCGTTGATTTGAGTGATTGGGCATATCGGTAATAGTATTCTGCTTCCACATCGTTATTCATTTCAAATAAGGCATTGTACCATTTCGCAGCGCCTTCAAAATCAGAATTAAAATAATGCGAATTCCCAAGTTTTTTGAACATGTCTTCAGATTTGTACCCTTTTTCGGCGACACGTTCGTAGATCTTTATGGCATTTATATACGCATAGTTATTGTAATTTTTATCGGCAGAATTTATTTTCGACTGCTGGGCATAACCGTTAAAGGAAACAATAATAATTGTCAGGTAAAGGAGTATATAATTTTTCATGGTCATTATTTTTTAGAAGAAACGGGGAGTTGTCATTTTACCTTTGTTCGATAAAAATTCATATCGTAAGAAGATCTCGTGGGAGCCTGAATTGTAATTGTTTAAATGGGTAGTTTCGTGATCGTATCCATATCCGATATATAAACCATCTGTAATTTGAAAACCGGCCATTGCACTTAGCGAAGCGCTCCATCTGTAAGCGACACCCAGAACAAATTTATCGATAAACATAAAGTTGGCAGAAACATCGACTTGTAAAGGGGCACCCTCTACCATTTTAACAAGAGCGGCAGGTTTAAACTTAATGTACTCATAATGATCTAAATTAAAAACGTAACCCGCCATGAAATAATAGTTTATTTTATCCTTAAAAATGGCAATATCATTATTACTGTAGCGATCAGTTTCAATAAAATTAGGTACTGATAAACCGATATAGGCTTTATCAGAGTGCCAGTAAATCCCGGCGCCTACATTGGGAGAAAATTTATTACGGAGATCCTGAAACTGAGGATCTCCCTGATCTGCGGGATTCAGTTTGTTAATATCTAGATTGAATAAATTAGCCGTCCCTTTGATCCCAAAAGAAAGTTTGAAATTAGCTGATGTCTGAATCGTGTAAGAAAGGTCGGCTGAAAGCGTATTTTCATTGGTTGGCCCGATTTTATCATTGACCAGTGAAATTCCAACCCCTAAATTACTGTTGTTTATGGGCGTATTAACCGAAAAACTGCTCGTTTCCGGTGCACCGTCAAGTCCGATCCATTGCGTACGGTATAAGCCGAAAATACTCAGGGCTCCACGTGATCCTGCATAGGCCGGATTGATATTTATCGTATTGTACATGTATTGTGTAAACTGGGCATCCTGCTGTGCATAGCCAGTTATTGCTGTAAACATGATGACTAAGAAAAATAATTTTGTTCTCATAGTAGCTATTTATTATTCAATTATTACTAATGATTTTTTTATTAATACTTATAATCCGCAATCACTGTCAGGGTATTTTTATTTGGACAAATAAAGATAACCACTTTCTTTATGATTTTGAACGATATTTTTTCCGTCTAAAGTCTCATAATTAATGATATAGAAATAAGTGCCTGTCGGTAAACCTTCCGATTGTTTGATAGTTGTTCGTCCTCTTGAAGTCCCGTCGAATGCATTAGTTGTATTATTGTAGTTGATGGTGTCAAATACTAATATTCCCCAACGATTGTAAATTTCTACCGTATTTTTAGGATAACAAGTCACTTCATCAATATGATCAATCTGGAAAAAATCATTTTTTCCATCACCATTCGGTGTAAAGGCATTGTGTATCACGATGCTTTCACAAGCCAGCACTTTACAGTCGTCATTTACTTCCATAGTTAATACAACACTTCTTGGACAGCTTTCATCTACTATTTTATATTCAAAAGCGTAAGTACCCACTGCTAAACCAAACGGATTAAAGGTGCTGCCCTGCAATGCATTACTGTTACCTGTATCCGCCCATGTTCCAGTTAACGGAGTGTTTTCAGGCAGTAAAGTCTGCAGATTAATCTGAGTTGAGTCATCTGCACAAGCCTCACTTCTTATATTGGTTATGCCGTTTGGAACTACAGTTATGGTAACAGTGGCAGTATCGCAAATATCCGGGAATGCTTTAACACAAAGCTGGTACATATAGGTGTAGGTCCCTGCCGGTGTTAAGCTGGATACATTTACATTACCGGAAGCATCAATTGATATGTTCGGATCTGTTTTTGCCGCATTATTGTTTTCATTTATTAAAGTAAAGTTGGTAAGTTCTATGGTGGCAGCTGCGGTATCTAAGAAATCATTACTCAATACATTTCCAACCAGTCCAAAAGTAGTACAGCCAATAGTAGCATACAGATCATCATTGGCTTGAATTGTTGGCGGAGCCGGAGGTGTATTTATTACTGTTACAGTTACCATTGCGGTATCACAATTACTGATATCATCGGCTTCACAAATTTGATATACCATGGTTAATGTGCCAGTAGGAGCATTTGGTAAAAGATCTACAGAACCATCAGGATTCAATTGTAAAAATTCGTTTGGTGTTACGGTAGTGATTACAACATCTGCAGCCGTTACTACTACACCTTCCAACGTGTCATTTGGCAGTACATTCAAAATATTTGGCGTTTTTATATTCACTCCCGCTATCGGACCTGCACTATCGTCATTGGCAATGATGTCAGCATACGTTTTGCAGACAATACCAAAGTCAAGATCTAAATGAACCAAATCAGCAGTTGTAACTGTTGCAATATAAGCACCCGTACTGGTTATGCTGCAAATAGTATGCATTTGCGCTTTTCCGGTTTTAGATGGTGCGTTTTTGGCTGCTGCCGAAGGAATAACTTTCACCAGTCCTGTTGCTCCTAAAGCTGCTGCAGCAGTATCGAAACTGGAATCTCTTAGCAATTTTACGTTATAATCGCCATAAGGATTTTCAAAAGCAGGTCGGTTGATCCAAAATCCCTGCATGCCAATGATAACTTCTGCGTGATATCCGTTTGGACCATCAATAATAACGTTTGGACTCATTGCGTTTCCGAAACCGCCGGCATTTAACTCGCCAACATTTTGAGCACCGGAGTAACTTCCGTCACCATTTAAATCAATCCATTCCCATAAACTATAATCAACAGCTCCATTACCATCCGGTATGTTTTTGGTTACTACACCATCATTATTGGCATCATACCATTCATCCTGAACTCCGTTGGCATTGGTGTCGTACCAAACATAATCGCCTAAAACAGGAAGGCTTGATTTTCCATATTCGAAATTATGTACCTGGAATTTACATTCTTCAAGAGCAGTTAAAAACGAATTTGAGTTAACAGGATATAATTGGTAAGCACTAATTAAATTGGCATCCTGTACTTGTACCACATAATTTCCGGAAGCCATGCCGGTAAAGCTATACATTCCGTTAGCATCTGTTAACCGTAATAGAACAGGGCCAGTTGTTGTTCCTTGTGGTATAAGCGTTACAGGCACATTAGCAAGCGGAGTATTTGTATCTGCATTTATAATTTGGCCAGATATTTTAATTTTATACGGAGGCTCAGTAATAGTAACTGATGTAGTTGCAGTACAAGTTTGGTTTTCATTATTTACAGCGGAAGTTGCAGTTAAGGTATAAATACCAGCGGGAAGATTCATATTTCCAACAACTTCATTATTTTGATTTCTAATAACAACAATTGAACCGGGACTGCTTGTTACAGTGATCACACCATCGGTACCTCCAAGACAGGTTACGTTTGAAACGACTGCGCTCACACTAACTTTATTTTCTACAGTAAATGTTTGTATCAATTCCGTTTTATTACCGGAACAATCTGTAAGCGTATAAGTTCGCGTTAAAACATAAGCGTTTCCATCGCATCCGTTTGCACCATTATTACTGTCATTGATCGTAACGGTTACATTTGAATCGCAATTATCAGAAACATTTGTAACATCCTGAGGACGACCAACAGGAATGTCAGAAATACTTTGTAATCCGGCTACATCCGCAGGCGCTGTTCCGGTTGGAGGTGTTGTATCACTCACCATTATGATTTGTGAATAAGATGCTGTGTTACCGGAACAGTCACTTGTGGTCCAGGTGCGTGTCAAAGTATAATTAGAGTTACATTGATTTTGAATGTCACTTTTTATTTCAGAGAAAACAATCGGTAAATCTAAATTGCAATTGTCCGAAACTGCCAGTTCGGCGGGTTCAGGAACTGCATCGCAGGAAACAGTGATATTTGTTGGAAGATCTCCGCTGAACATAGGTTTGGTAGTATCTTCAATGGTAATCACTTGCGTGAAAGTATCAGAAGTATTTCCGCAATCGTCTTTTACGGTCCAGGTATTGGTATAGGTTCCTGCGTTGGCGCAAGTCTCTGACGGAACAAAAGCGCCGCTTGTTTTTACACTATTCGAAACATCACCGTCGCAGGTATCGGTTGCGATAGGGAATTGTGCCTGTGCAGCAGCCAAAGCCTCAGCATCGCTGCATTGCACTGTTACGTTTAAAGCACCCGCCGCAGTATTCCAGGTTGGTGCGGTAGTATCTTCAATGGTAATCACTTGCGTGAAAGTATCAGAAGTATTTCCGCAATCGTCTTTTACAGTCCAGGTGTTGGTATAGGTTCCTGCGTTAGCGCAAGTCTCTGACGGAACAAAAGCGCCGCTTGTTTTTACACTATTCGAAACATCACCATCACAGGTATCGGTTGC
>NZ_WKKE01000016.1 GCF_009674775.1 Flavobacterium sp. LC2016-23
TTATATAATTTCAACCTTTTTTAAAACTTTTTCTTAACTCTCTGATAACATACTTTTTATAAATTAAACTTTTTTATCTTTTGTGAGAAAATTCAGGTGATGATTATGCTTTTCGCAATCCGGGCATTTGCCCGTACGCCATTTTTAAGGACTTTACATTTTAAAATGCCTTTTTGCCTATTCTCCTATATAGATTCAAACACTCCCTTTTGTATGGTTTGAGGCGCTTTTCTTTATCGTAAAAACGCTAAGTTTCTTTTCTTTCCTAATATATAACGTACATCTCTTTTGAAAACCTCTGCCCTAGCCCCGATGGAAGTGGAAATCCTTTTGTCCGCCACGGCGGACAAAAGATTGGAACGGACAGCGGGATTAAGCTCCTTATCAAATTACAATTTCTTAAATTCCAAATTCCAGAAGCCTTGAATTCGATCAGCACGACAGAATAATTACTGTATACCTATATATACAAAACAAACCCGACAGGTTTTAAAAACCTGTCGGGTTGGAGAAGCGAAATCTAAATATTCAATTAATCAAAACGAATGGCTTTGACTGGCGATATTTTAGTAATTATATAGGATGGAATTAACAACACCACAAAACAGACCGTGATAGTTAACAAATTCAACAGGACTACATAGACCCAATTAATATATACCGGCGCCTGGTTGACATAGTAATTTTCAGGATTTAGCTGAATGATTCCAAAGTACTGTTGCACTAACAATAATGAGATCCCAATCAGGTTGCCCCAGAAAAGTCCTCTTATAATGAGATAAAATGCATTGTATAAAAATATCTTTCTCACCGCCCAGTTGTTTGCTCCCAATGCTTTTAATATTCCGATCATCTGTGTACGCTCTAAGATAAGGACTAATAGAGCCACTACCATATTGATGGTTGCGACTATAATCATGATCGCAAGAATGACAATAATATTAAAATCGAAAAGCTGGAGCCAGTCAAAAATATAACTGTATTTCTCTATCATTGTTTTAGTGTCTAAACTAGATGATGTTTGCTCATAGATCTTATCACCTGTTTCTTTAATTTTATCAAAATCGTTTACAAAAACCTCGAAAGCTCCAACCTGATTTGGGTTCCATTTGTTGATTCTCTGGATGTGGCGTATATCTCCTATTATATACGTTGCATCAAAACTCTGAAAACCGGAATTAAAAATTCCTGTTATTTTGAAACGACGGCTGTTCGGCATCTTCCCTTGCTCCTCTTTTATAAAAAAGGTATTGAAATTATCCCCAACCTTAAGACCCAATCGATCAGCAAGAAACCTGGAAATTATCACTTCTTCGTTTATACCTTTAGAATAATCCGGTAATTTACCCTCTACCAAATACTCTTTTATCTTATTCCAATCGTAATCCAGACCAACTCCTTTGAAAATAATCCCTTCGAAAGAACTTTCTGTTCTAATAATTCCGGCTTTACTTGCTATTGCCTGTATATGGCTCACTTCAGGAACGGATTTGAAATTCGGATAAAAATCCTGTTTTTTAGAAATTGGAATTATCGTTACTTCGGAATTGTTGTTATCGTAATTTGAAATAACAATCTGACCATTAAAAGCAGAAACCTTCTCACGGATTTTTTGCTGCAGACCAATCCCTGTTGCTACCGAAACCAGCATCATAATAATACCAATAGCTATAGCCGAAATGGCAATTTTTATAATTGGAGCTGAAATACTGCTTTTAAAATCTCTGGCAGTAATAAGTCTTTTAGCAATAAAATATTCTAGATTCAATTTTCAGTTATCGTTTATTAGTGTTTCGCTTTCGTCTGAGTCAAAAATACATTTAAAAAAGCAAACATGAATTGTTCCGAAAAACAATTATATTTTATTTAAGTCAGGAAAGATTTATTTATAACGGAAGTCGTTTCTTCATCTCCTCCACAATATTATAGGCTGCCGGACAAATTGCGACATTTTTTAAAGTAAGATCGGAAATCTGATGAAACTTTTTACGATCCGTATGCGGAAATTCTCTGCATGCTTTTGGGCGCACGTCGTAAATCATACAATAGTTTTCACTATCTAAAAAAGTACAGGGAACACTTTTTAGCACATAATCTTTATCTTCATCGACCCGAAGGTATTGCTCAATAAACTGCTGTGGTTTTTGCCTGAAAGATTTCGAAATCCTTTCGATATCAGCCAGCGTAAATAACGGCCCCGTAGTTTTGCAACAATTGGCACATTCCAGACAGTCTGTTTTCTTAAACTCTTTATCATGCAACTCCTGCATAATATAGTCTAAGTTTTTAGGCTGTTTCTTTTTAAGCTTATCAAAATACTTTTTGTTTTCGATATGCTTATCTTTGGCTAACTTATTTAAGTTATTTAAAATTTGCTTCAAGTTTAAAATTTAAAGTTGATCTGCAAAATTAAACAACTTTAAACTTGAAACCTTAAACTTTGAACTAAAATACGATGAAAGATCTTTTTGGAAAGGCAATGTTCGACTTTCAAACCAATAATTCACCTGAAAACATCATCACAGAAACTTCGATTTCTGAAGAAGACGAAATGAGTGTTGATTATTTATTTCGTTCTTACAACGAAATGCCAAAAATCGAACAAAAAGCGTTACAAATGGCGAGTGGAAAAACCCTGGATGTAGGCTGCGGAGCCGGAAGTCATAGTTTATCATTACAAAATGATCGTAACTTAGACGTGACCTCTATTGATATTTCAGAAAAAGCAATAGCAACCTGTAAGCTTCGAGGTGTAAAAAATGCTAAGGTTCAAAATATATTGGATCTTGAAGAAGAAAAATTTGATACTATTGTATTATTGATGAATGGTGTTGGCATTTTTGGAAAGATAGAAAACTGCAATCAATATTTATCAAAATTAAAATCTTTATTAAATCCAGGCGGACAAATTCTGTTAGACAGCTCAGATATTATTTATATGTTTGATGAAGATGAAGATGGTGGAAAATGGATTCCTTCTAATAATGATTATTATGGTGAACTTGTTTTCAATATTTCTTATAAAGGAGAAAAAGAAGAACCTTTCAATTGGCTGTACTTAGATTACAATACACTTCAAAATGCCGCTGTTGCGAATGGTTTAAAATGTGAACTTATTTTAGAAGGTGAACATTATGATTATTTAGCCAGACTTTCTATTTAATTTTAGATTTATGGAAAATTCAGATTTAGAAAAATTAAAGTATCCAATAGGAAAATTTATTGCACCTCCAACCTATTCAACAGAATATCTTTCAAAAAAGATTGAAGAAATCGCATTATTTCCTGAAAAACTAAAACAGGAAACGCTTCATTTATCAGACGAGCAACTAGACACCCCCTATCGTCTGGGCGGATGGACTGTCAGACAAGTAATTCATCATTGTGCAGAAAGCCATATGAATTGTTTTATAAGAATAAAATGGGCTTTGACCGAAAACAATCCTGTAATAAAAGCATATGATGAAGTTTTATGGTCCACATTACCTGATAATTTAGAAATGCCGATACAACCCACTTTATCTTTATTGGAAGGATTGCATTTCAGATTAACATATCTTCTAAAAAATTTGTCCGAAACTGAACTCGAAAGAAGCTTTATACATCCGGAAAACAATTCGGAAATTAAAATAAAACAAATGATCGCCACTTATGCCTGGCATGGAAATCATCATTTGGCCCATATTACCACATTGAAAAAAAATAAAAACTGGAACTAAACACAAATTGTATCATTTTTACACAGTGTGTATACTTCTAAAAACAAAAAGCGCTTCAATTGAAGCGCTTTTTGTTTTGTCCGATTAGGGAATATTCAAATATTTATGTGTCTGAAGTGAAACCCTCCATTTTGGATTATTCATTACATAGTCTACAATTAACGGGGTCATTTCTTCTTTTTTACTCCACTCCGGCTGAAGAAACAAAATCGCACTGTCATTTACCAATTCAGCTTGTTCTTCTGCAAATATAAAATCATGCTTATTATGTATAATCACTTTTAACTCGTGGGCATTATCGTATACGGTTTGCGTTGGCAATTTATTCTTTTTCGGGGAAAGACAAATCCAATCCCAGGTTCCGGACAATGGATACGCACCGGAAGTTTCAATATGAACTTTTAAATTTCTGTCTTTCAATTGCTGTGTCAACAAAGTCATGTCCCATGTTAACGGTTCTCCACCTGTAATTACCACAGTATCTGCGTAAGCCGAAGCATTTTTCACAATTAAATCAACACTTGTTGGCGGATGCAATTCTGCATTCCAGCTTTCCTTCACATCACACCAGTGACAGCCCACATCGCAACCTCCAATTCTTATAAAGTAAGCAGCAGTTCCTGTATGAAAACCTTCTCCCTGAATCGTATAAAACTCTTCCATCAAAGGCAACATAGCGCCTTTATTCACCTCTAATTGTATTTCTTTAGCTAACATTATTTTATTTTAAAGTGCAAAGATAGTCATTTAAATACGGAACATAAAAAAACCGATAATTCAAAGCGAACTATCGGTTTTTTATTTACTCTAATAAGAGCTTATATTATTTTAAAGCTTTTACAGATTGTGCAGCATAAGTGTTTGCAGGATCTAAAGCCAAAGTTTTGTTGAAATACTCAACCGCTTTAACTTTATCAGTGTTAGCGTAACTGGCACCAATACTATTGTAAGCTTCCACTATTTTTTTAACTGTCGCCGGTTTTGCCAATTCTTCAGCACCTTTAGCAGTTGTTTTAGTTACATACTCTTCGTAGTTTTTAATGATTAAATCGTCTTTTTCAAGCAAGTTGTTGATTCTTCCTTTGTATAAGTACGCTTCATCATAGGTAGGAGAAGCAACCAAAACTCTGTCGAAAGCAGCTTCTGCCTTCGCTAATGCTTCAGCATTTGGAGCAGTACCGGCAGCTTTATTTACATTAGCATAATAAAGTGATATACCATAATAAACATTATCATCTAAGTAATTTTTAGATTCACTGTTATTAACAGCAAGTTCAAAAATAGTAGCAGCTTGCGCAAACTGTTTTTTACCGAACAATGCTTTTCCTAAATCAGCAAGTTCTTCAACTACTAAAGGTTCTAATTCAATTGCTTTTTTGATATCAGCTACACCAGCATCAAAAGCTGCCTGATCAACTACGCCTTCTGCATTCGTTCCTTTTTTAATTTTAGATAAACCTAAGTATAAATAATCTCTACCGATTACTTTATTTGAAGGTACTTTCATAAAATCTTCAATAGATTTAATCGCTACATCAACATTTCCGTTTTCGTAAGCAGCATATCCTAAGTATCTGTAAATTCTTGGATTCACTTTATCTTCTGCAATCATTTTATTGGCAACAGTTTCTAAAGTTTTGTAATCTTTTACTAAAATTAAGAAATCCGCATGACGCATTTTAGAATCTAAAGAGTAATCTGTAAGACTTAAATACTTCTCATAGTTTGTAATTGCATTTTGCATATTAACTTTGGCAGTAGATGTTTTATTTCTTCCCCATTTGTAATATGTTTCAGCTAATTCTCTATAAACAGGACCATAATTAGGATTTAAAGCAATAACCTCATTAAAAGCTTTAATTGCTTCTTCGTACGATTTAGCCCCTTTTAATAAAACTCCTAATTGCATTTTTGCTCTTAAAAGTTTTGGATCTGCTGTAAATGCATCACGATATGCTTTATAAGCATCATTTTGATTACTTGCTCCATAATAAGCATCTCCGATTGCCAAAAGTGCAACAGGATTTTGAGGCTCGATCGCTAAAGCTTTTTGCAAGCTTGTAATAGCGCTTTTATAATCAGGATTTACTGAATTCATATAAGCTCTACCAATGTAAATAAATTCATTTACATCTTTACGTTTAATATCTTTTGTTGCTAAAGCAAAATTAGCCTGAGCTCCAGCTGTATTTTTACTATCAAGATCCAATTGTCCTAATCCGATGTAGTTTAGGTTTTTCTTATCAGATGCTTCTAATCCATTTAGGTAATAGATTTTAGCCGAGTCTACAACAGACTGATTTAAATATACGTTACCAAGTACAAAATTTGCCTCACCGTCAGATGGTTTTGCTTTAATAATTGATTTCAGCAACGATTTTGCTTTTTGAAATTGTTCAGCATCAATTGCTTTTTTAGCTTCGTTGATGTCTTGCGCTTTTGCAACAGAAGCTGATGCAACTAAGGCAAGACTAAAAATTTTAAATTTATTCATCTTTATCGTAATTAATTTATTCTTTATCTTTTATAATTTCTTTTCTAATACTAAGTTTTCTACCCGGAGTCCTAACAGGCAATAATCCTGATTTTAAAACAATACGTTGTCCTATGTCTCCAGATATAAATGAGGCCAGTCCCATTCCTAAACCAGTATATCCCTGACAATTTATAATAAACAAATCGCGTGCCAAAGGGTATTTTAATTCAGCAAGATCATTTTGAGTCGGGCTATAGTACTTATCGCTATTCAAGCCTTTAACACTCAAAACATTTATATTCTTTAACACACCTTCCATATTTGGCGATGGTTGGGAAAGCCAATTCATGCCCACTACTCCAATCATACCATCATTTTCCGAAACGAATTTAATGACTTCATCGTTCGTTTTAAATGAAAAAACACCTTTTGCCGGTAAATCTTTTACTTTCGCGAATTCCTTCATATAACGTACTGTACTTGAATTTGGATTATCAAATACCAGCCCTTTAATTTGTGGTTCAGCTTTTCCTTGTAGAAAATCAAGTACGGTTTTCAACGCAATTAATGTATCATTATTGCTTTTGTTTGAAATAAAAGCAATTGCATCCGTTCCAAAAGGGGTTACTCTGGGATTAATCTTGCTTTTTTCAAATCTGTCTCGTTCCTCTTTAGTTAAATCCCTCGTTACAACTACTACTTTAGCTTTCTGATTCAATAAATCATTAATAAGTTCAGCCTCAGATTTTGCTTTAATTGAAATTTTCGCATCATAGTAGGTTCCTTCAAAAACAGCGACCTGATCCTCAACGATAGGCTTGATTGTCTCGTCGACCGTAATCTCCATGGATCCTTTTAAAATTGTTTCTTTATCCCCTTCATTTTTGCTTTTTTGGTTGCACATGGCAAACAAAAAAACAAAAACAACCAAACCTGCAACTCTGCTATATTTTAACATAATTAGTCTGCATTTGAATTAATTAATCTTAGAAAACGAATTCCCGAATAAACGATCAGTAAACCGCCAAAAGCATATCTGTATTTGAGTTCCATATCCAAAGGAAGTTTCTTCCAGAACATAATCATTAAACCCAGTACAAGATATATTAAAAAAAACAGTATTCCTAAAACAAGAAGAAATCGCTCTTTGAGCGATTTCTTCTGAATATTATTAAGCATATCTTTTAACATTATTCTGCAGATTGAATAGTAATAGGAAGAGAATAAAGTACCCTAACTTTTTTACCATTTTGCTCGCCGGGAGTCCATTTCGGACATTTTTTAAGAACACGAATTGCTTCTGCCCCTGTACCGTAACCGATATCCCTTAAAACTTTAATGTCGGTTAATGAACCGTCTTTTTCAACTACAAAAGTAACATATACTTTACCTTTTAAACCTTCTTCTTCAGGAGTTTTATAATTGTTTCCTACGAACTTGTAGAATTTTTCAATACCTCCAGGGAAATCAGGTTTTACCTCGATACCGGCTGTATTATAAACATTATTATCTTCCTGTATGATTTCAGTAACCGGTCCTTTACCAACTGGCTCATCTACAGTTAAAACTGCATCCGGATCTCCTTTGATCGTTTCGTTACCTACTTTCTTATCCTTAAGATCCACAATTTTTGGCGGGTCTTCGGTAACTTCGTTTGCTTTGGCAACCACCGGTTTCACAAATTTCACCTGATCCACTTTTGGTGGTGGTGGTGGTGGTGGTGGCTGATTTGGCTTAATTTCCTCTTTCTTAGGAGGTAATTTTACTGTAGCAATTTTAATATCTTTATTTTCTACCTCTTCTTCAGAATCCGGTAAAAAGCTTGCAATAAGAGGAGCTGCAACAGCAAAGCTAAAAATAAGTGAACCAATAACAAGCGCCTTTACAGTCGTCTTACCGTTCGATTTTCTTAACTCATATGCACCATATATCTTATTACGTCCTTCGAATACGATATCAAGCCACTGATTTTTAATTATATCTAATTTCATTTTTCTTGATTATTAAGGATTAAAACAAGATTACTCTGGTTTCTTATCTATCAATTTTGTCTCTTCTGGAGTAAACTCAGGAACAATCGCATAAGTATCAACTCCTGAAATAGCCATCTCATCCAAAATATCAACCAAATTACGGTAATTTGATTTTTTAGTTGGTTTTATAATAACTATTATCCCGTTTTTAGGTTTCCCTAAACCTGCAGAATAAGCTAAAACTGCTTTCTTTTGAGTTAATAATACTTTACGAATTCCGTTTTTACCATAAGTAATATCCTTAGGTCCTACTTTAGGAGTGGCAAGCAAACCCATATAGTAAACCATTTTATTATCTGCACCCAACATAACTGTCATCGTACGATTCTCATCTACTTTCGTATCAACTTTCTTCGTCGGATCATCTTCTTTATCTGGCAGCGACAAATCCATCGATTGAGGTTTTGACAACGATGTGGTTAGCATAAAGAACGTGATCAATAAGAATGCCAAATCCACCATTGCCGTTAAATCGACCTTAGAATTCTGCTTTTTACTTCTTACTTTACCACCTTTTCCGCCACCACCGTCGCCGGTATTTAATTCAGCCATTTTAGTGTATCTTTTTTAATTAAAAGTTTTTATCTCTCATACCCGTAACCAAGTTAAAGGAATTGATTTTCTGATCTTGTAAAATATCCATAATCTTTTTGATTTGCGGATATTCTTCTTTAGCATCACCTTTTATTGCAATTTGCAATTCTTTGTCATCAATGTCAATCGCAGCTCTTCTTGAAACCAAAAGCCAGTCTTTTAATTGATTATCCAAAGAATCCATTGGAATTCCAGGTTGGTTTGCCTTAGTTCTGTCAGACGCTTTCATGTCGATGATTTGCTTTAGATTTGCTAATGGCACACCAAAGTCATCCATCAAAGCAAATTTAGTTTTATCTTCTTCTGAAAAAGTCACACCTAATTTTGCTCCCATTCCTTCAAGAGTTCTTTTACGAATCTCTCTTCCTTTAATGTCAAAGAACACTTTACTTTTTCCATCTGCGCCTTTACCTATTGTAATAATAGCTAAATCCGTATCAGGCAATTTAGTTTGAGCAACAGAAGAAGGCATATCTACAGGAAGTGCTTCAGGCACTTTAGCTGTAGCGGTCAAAATAAAGAACGTAAGCAAAAGGAACGCAACATCACACATGGCAGTCATATCTGTCGATGTTGACTTTTTTTTCATTTTTAATTTAGCCATTCTCTTTTATTTTATTATTTTGATAGTATTAAATATCAAAAATTAATTATTGTTTCAAACTTCCTCTGAATCTTCTGTAAGTGTTTACGATTGTAGTACCAGCCTCATCGATAGAGTAAGTTAAATCGTCAATTTTAGCTGTAAAGAAGTTGTAAGATACAATTGCAAGGATTGAAGTAGAGATACCTGTTGCAGTGTTGATAAGTGCTTCAGAGATACCTGTTGCAAGAGCAGCCTGGTCTGGAGTTCCGGCAGAAGCTAACGCACCAAACGCTTTAATCATACCAGATACAGTTCCTAATAATCCTCCTAAAGTTCCTAATGATACTAAAGTAGAGATAATAGTCATATTTTTCTCTAACATTGGCATTTCTAATGAAGTTGCCTCTTCGATTTCTTTGTGGATTACTTCTGAAGCTTCTTCACTGTTGAATCCCTCTTTTTTAACATCCTGGTATTTAATTAAAGCAGATTTAATTGCATTTGCAACTGAACCTTGTTGTTTGTCACAAGAAGCGATTGCAGCTTCGATGTTACCTTCTTTAATACTTCCCTGAACGCTTTTCATGAATTTATCTAAATTAGCTTTTCCAGCTGCTTTTCCGATAACGATAAATCTTTCAATTGAAAATACAACAACCATTAAAAACATACCTAATAATACCGGTACAATGAATCCTCCTTTATATACCTGACCTAATGTATTGATTGGATGACCAGTCTCAGGGTTCCCTCCCTCGAAGTTAGAAGCATCTCCCATGATTACTTTCCAAATAAATACCCCAACTAAAATACACGCAACAATAATGATTCCAGTAATCATTCCTCCTCCATTTGAAGTACTTTCTTTTTTAACTTTAACGTTTGCCATTTTTTTTAATTTTAATAGTTTTAAATAATTTTTATTTTTTAGTTATATTTAACTTGTAGAGGAGCAAATTTATACGTTTAGTTTAAATAAAAAAACTTTTTTTAATTTTATTGAAGGAAATTTAACGTCAATTTAAAAAATATCTCATTAAATTGCCGCCGTTGTTTTTTAGATAAAACAAAAAACAGGATGATTTCTGGGAAAATTACAACGTTTTAGTAAATATTCAAACATTCCGTTGATATCTTCTTAAAAAGTTGCGAAATTATTTTTTGTTTTATTTTCAATTGCGAAAAGCTTTTTCCTACTAAAAAAAACAAGGTCAAATTGTTAAAAAACAAAGCAATACTCTTATAATCATCTAAATTACAAATAAAACATGAATAAAAAAGACAATTTCATTCAGGAGATAAACAATGGATATTCATCAAAAGGGGACAGTATTATTCTGGGAGGTGCCATTCTTGACGGAGAACCGCTTGCTGAAGCACATGTCAAAATCCCCTTAAAAACCTTAAACCGACACGGACTAATAGCAGGTGCCACTGGTACCGGTAAAACGAAAACTATTCAGGTTTTTTCAGAACAATTATCGAATGCGGGAATCCCTGTCCTGATGATGGACATAAAAGGTGATTTTAGTGGAATTGCAAAAGAAGGAAAAGAAGAAGGTTTTATTACAGAGCGACATAGCAAAATAAACATACCTTATAATGTATCCGCATTTCCGGTTGAACTGATGTCTTTATCCAAACAAAATGGAGTCCGTTTACGCGCTACTGTTTCAGAATTTGGGCCGGTCTTATTTTCGCGAATTCTGGATCTGAATGACACACAGGCAGGCGTGGTATCGGTGATCTTTAAATATTGCGATGACAATCAGATGCCTTTACTGGACCTGAAAGACATCAAGAAAGTTATCAATTATATTACCGAAGAAGGAAAAGATGAGATTACCGCTGCTTACGGTAAAATTTCAACTGCTACAACCGGAACTATTTTGAGAAAAATAATCGAGTTGGAGCAACAGGGCGGAGATTTATTCTTTGGGGAACTATCTTTCGAAATTGATGATTTGATGCGTATTGATGAAAACGGAAAAGGTTACGTAAATATCATCCGTTTAACGGACATTCAGGATAAGCCTAAGTTGTTCTCGACTTTTATGCTGAGTTTACTGGCCGAAATTTACCAGCAAATGCCTGAAAAAGGAGATGCTGATCAACCTGAACTGGTTATTTTTATTGATGAGGCGCATTTAATTTTTAATGAAGCCAGTAAAGCACTTTTGGAACAAATTGAAACCATTGTAAAACTGATTCGTTCTAAAGGCGTTGGTGTTTATTTCGTTACCCAAAATCCAATGGATGTTCCGAGTGGTGTTCTGGCACAGTTAGGATTAAAAATCCAGCATGCCTTAAGGGCTTTTACAGCCAATGACAGACAGGCTATTAAAAAAACAGCTGACAACTACCCTACTTCTGTTTATTACAAAACAGATGAATTACTGACGAATTTAGGAATTGGAGAAGCATTGGTTACGGCATTGAATGAAAAAGGAATTCCCACACCGCTTGTAGCCACCATGATGCGTGCCCCAATGAGCCGAATGGATGTTTTGTCTTCCGATGAAATTGCGGACATCAATAATAAGTCAAAACTGGTCAAAAAATACAGTGAAGAAATCGATCGCGAAAGTGCCTACGAAATCTTAATTAAAAAAATAGAAACTGCCAGTCAGGCTGCTGCCGAACAGGAAGAACAAGCTCCGGCAAATTCCTCAAAATCAGAACCAAGTACGGCTAGCGTTGTTACTAAATCTGTTTTAAAAGTGGTTACCAGTGCTACTTTTATCAGAGGTGTTTTTGGCGTTTTATCCAAATTTCTGAAAAAGTAATAAAACAACAAACCCGACAGGTTTTAAAAACCTGTCGGGTTTAGTTAAGAATTTTATTTTTCTAACAACTCCAGAATCTTATTTTCGATTTCGGGGCTGTTCCAAATGTTTTCAATATTTTCGAGCTTTAAAATCTCTTCCATAATTCCGTTTTGAAAATCACCAATGGCTAAAGCTTCTGCGTAAGGACGGTCACTGAAGGTTACGCGGCTGTATAACGGAATCCACTTATCCGGGTATTTATCTGAGAATGCTTTTTCGATTTTCTTTTGCAGCAGGAATTTTTCATCGGCCGTTTTCGTGCTCATTTCCATAAAATTACGATACGAAAGTTCTGCAATTGCATCGGCGTTTGGTTTACGTGAAATCTGATATTCGGAGAACACTTTTTTCCAGTCGTCGCCGTACTTTTCGATCATTTCATTTAGAACCGTAATATCCTCAAAACCGGCGTTCATTCCTTGTCCGTAAAACGGAACAATAGCGTGACAGGCATCTCCGATTAAGGCAATTTTATCTTCGTAAGTCCACGGGAAGCATTTCATGGTCACCAATGTACTGGTTGGATTTTTAAAGAAATCTTCTGCCAGTTCGGGAATTACCTCTATTGAGTCCGGGAAGTTTTTCTCGAAGAAATCTTCTACCATTTTACGGTCTGTTAAGGATGCAAATGAATTTTCACCCTCAAAAGGCATAAACAACGTACAGGTAAAACTGCCATCTAAATTTGGAAGCGCGATCAGCATATATTCCCCTCGCGGCCAGATATGAAAAGAGTTTTTATCTAATTTATGTGAAGCATCCGAATTTGCGGGAATATTTAATTCTTTATACCCCATATTCAAAAATTCCTGCGAATAATTGAACATGCTTTGGCGTTGCATCCGGTGCCTGATTCTGGAGAAAGCGCCATCGGCACCAAAAACCATATCAAACTTTTTTTCTTCCCACTCCCCTCTTTCGGTTTCGCCAATATGCAGTGTTGCATCGCTTAGCGTAACATCCCAGATTTTCTGCTCGAAGAAAAACTCAGCTCCGGCTTGTTCTGCCAGGTCAATCATTTTTCGGTTCAGAGTTCCTCTTGAGATCGAATAAATCGATTCGCCTTCCTGACCGTAATTCTGAAAGTTTAATTTATCGACCAGATGTATGGCTCGTTTGTCCATGGGAATGGCAATTTCGCGAACCGAATCACCAACACCAACACCATCCAGCGCTTTCCAGCCCCGGTTGGACATGGCCAGATTAATGGAACGACCCGAAAAGTTTATTTGACGAATATCAGGACTACGATCATAAACATGAACGGTGTGACCTGCTTTTTTGAGATAAATTGCCAAAAGTGATCCTACCAATCCAGAACCAACAACAGCAATTTTAAGTGGAGTTTGCATCAAAAATAATCTAAATAATAAGATCGTAAAAATAAGTAATAATTCTACAAGAGCTTAAAAATAAAGGAAATATTTATGATTTATATGGGCATGACCCGCCGAAAAAAGCGGGTCGGGCTATCCACTGTATCTTTTGTGGCTAAAAATAGCAACGCGCATTGCCACAAAAGGATGCCGTTATTATCCCTCATGCAACTCTGTTTTTCATAACAAATTTGAAGTGAATTGGATTTATTTAAAGTTTTAAAAAAGTTATTTTAGCGGAAGAAATAATCTCGCAAAGACGCAAAGCTTTCATATGATGGTGTCATTTCGACGCAAGGAGAAATCGCATTAGAAATTCCGCAAAGAAATTCTTTAATCTTTGTCGATATGCACGTGTGATTTCTCCTTGCGTCGAAATGACAAAAAACTTTGCGTCTTTGCGGGGAAATTCCAATCAAACAAAAAAGGTATGAGAACAGAACTATTACAAACAAATATTATTTTAGAAAACGAAAAAGTCCTATTACTCCCATTTGAAAACGAAAGAAACACCGAACTCCAAACTATCATTTTTGATGATGAAATATGGAAATACATGGGCATGTATGTACGCGATGCTGTTGATTTCGAAAATTATATCCAAAATACCTTAAAACAAAAAGCAGCCGGAATATGCTATCCGTTTTTAATTATTGACAAAGCGACCAACAAAGTAGCCGGAAGTACCCGTTACGGATATCTAAACCAGGCAAGCCAAAAATGTGAAATTGGCTGGACCTGGTACGGTGCGGCGTTTCAGGGAACGGGCTTAAACAAAGCCTGCAAGTATGAATTATTGAATTTTGGCTTTGAAAACATTCAATTCAGAAGAATACAATTTAGTGCTGATCTTCAAAATGAAAGATCCCAAAGCGCAATTGAAAAACTAGGTGCCTTAAAAGAAGGGATATTCAGAAACAATTACATCGATTCTGAGGGGAAAAGCAAAGACGATGTTTACTACAGTATAATTGCTGAAGAATGGGCTGCAACTAAAAGAAACTATTTCACGGAATTTCTCTAAAATTCAAACCTGATTTTCTACTGCGCAGCCTTTCGATCAATAGCATTTTTATGCAATTCATCCAGTAACTGCATTTCTTCGTCCGGAAGGAGCTGTAAGGCCATTTCAAGCAAAAGCAGTACATCAATTCCTGACTCACATGCAGAAGAATAACCCGAATTATCATTTTTTAGCGCACAAATACTTGCTTTAAGCAGGCAGGAAACCATTAGATTTAATTCGTTATACGAAGCTGTTTTTAATGTGACATTAAACAAATTCCCATTGCTGTTATCGGACTTTAGTTTTGTAAAATATTCCATGTTTTTTACTAATTTTAAAAAATCGGTGGCGGACTCTTCTTGTTGTGTTTTCATTTTTTTTGTTTTTAATTTATTAATTGAAGTAAAAATCCTACTTTTACGGCGCCGCAAGTAAGCAAGAGATTTTATTGTTTCAAACTATTACAAGTTGTGTCTCACCAACGCCAACTTGTTTTTCACTAAAATCTATTTTTTTTAAGAATTTTAAATACCTTTGAGTTATGAGCACAGCAATAAAACCAAAACACATCGGCAGAAATATCAGCCGTATCAGGGAATTACGAGGCATGAAGCAGGAAGCACTGGCCATCGCTATTGGCATCAGTCAGCAATCTGTTTCTAACATTGAAGGAAGCGAAATTGTTGATGAAGACAGACTAAACGCAATTGCAGAAGTACTAGGAGTTTCTGCTGAAGCAATCAAAAATTACAGCGATGAAAGTGTTTTAAATAATATTCAAAATAATTATGAAGGTTCCGTAATTAATAGCGGGCCAACACTTAATCATAATTGCTCTTTCAATCCACTCGATAAAGTAGTCGAACTGTACGAACGTCTGGTTCAGGCAGAAAAAGACAAAGTTGAATATATAGAGAAATTGCTAAAAGGAAAATAATCTATTTCAAAAGCACGCAAAAAACCTCTGTACCTTTGCAACTTTGCCTCTTTGAACCTCAAAAAAAATGAACCTATACTCAGAACATTATGTGAGTGAAAAGTGCGAAAGATTCGTCAATAAAATCTGGTGTCTGGATAATAGCACAGGCCAGACTTTAATCGAAAACAAACTCGTTTTACCCAATGGCTGTTTTAATCTGGCGATTGTTACCGGAAATTTTATAGAAGTTCATACCAGTAAAAAGAAGTACGAAATGAACGAAGGATTCTATTTCTGCTCGCAAATGACAAATAAGGTTTTAGTCAACATTCAGCCTGAAACCAAAGTTACAATTATTCAACTGCACACTTGGACGCTTTCGATGTTTCCGAATTATGATTTAAGTGATTTTTCTGATTCGATCCTTAAATTGCAACAGACCGATCTTCATTTCGATACTAAAACCGAATATAATTTCAGGAACTCCACTTCAGAATTATTACTAGCTGTAAACTCTTATTTTGAGGAATTGGCCTCTTTACATCCCGCCAAAAACCTTATCGAAAAAATCTGCGAAATCATCAAACTTCACGAGGAAGAAATTACGGTTTCTGAAATTGGAAAAATCTTAGCGCTCTCTCAGCGGTTATTGCAGATTAAGTTTAAAACTGCTACGGGACTCACAATCAAAAAATATATTCAGATTTTAAAATTCAGGAAATCGGTAGATCAGATGCTCACGATGAGCCAGGAAAAACTAAACCTGACCGATGTAGCGCTTTACAACAAATATTTTGACCAGTCACATTTTATAAAAAAGTTTAAAGATGTGACGAAAACAACTCCCAAAATGTTCAATTCAAGTTTGTATTTTCTTTCGCAAAAAAGGTAATATTCGCATTTATACAATTTTGTTAATTTTGATTGAGGTATTTTTGCAAATCATTAATCATCAATCAATCACAAAATGAAAATCAACAAATCAACTTTCCGTTTAAAAGCAATTTTAATCGGAATACTACTTTTCCTGTTCCATATCGGGTTTTCACAGGAAGAAAAAACCTCAGCATTGTACCAGACTATTATGTCAAAAGATAGTCTTCTTTTTAATGTAGGTTTCAATACTTGCGACGTTTCACAGTTTGAAAACCTGTTGAGTGACGACTTTGAGTTTTATCACGACAAAGACAGTATTTCCGACAAGGCTTTGTTTCTGAAAAATCTCAGAAAGGGTTTGTGCGGCTCCGTCGCAACTTATCAATCCAGAAGATACCTGGTACCCAACAGCACAGAAGTTTACCCGCTATACAAAAAAGGCGTTTTGTATGGTGCTTTACAAAACGGAATTCATCAGTTTTATGAAAAATCAGCCGGGAAAAATGAATCCCTGGCCAATGCAAAAGAACAATTTGGCAGCACAGCAAGATTTACCCACGTTTGGCTATTAGAAAACGGTGTCTGGAAACTGAAACGTTCTTTTAGTTACGATCATCAGAGCGAAAATACGGCAGGAACTAAAGCAAGCATTTTTGACAATGACCCCGAAATTGAAAAATGGCTGAAACAAAATAATATTCCAACACTTGGAATCGGCGTTATCAACAACGGAAAACTGCAGGAAATAAAGGTATATGGTGAACTCAAAAAAGGAGTTCCGGCACCTTACAATACCATTTGGAATGTCGCTTCGTTAACCAAACCCATAACTGCAATAGTGGCCTTAAAACTGGTCAGTACAGGAAAATGGGATTTAGACGAACCTGTGTACAAATACTGGACAGATCCGGATATTGCCAAAGATCCGAACAACAAATTACTCACGACACGTATTATTTTAAGCCATCAGACCGGTTTTCCGAACTGGAGATTTATGAACGAATCGGGCAAACTGGATTTTAAATTCAAACCCGGAACAAAATACCAATATTCAGGAGAAGGATTGGAATATCTGAGAAAAGCACTGGAAAGCAAATTTCATAAATCCTTAAATCAGTTGGCTTCTGAACTGATATTCGAACCTCTTAAAATGACGGATACCCAATATTTCTGGGACAAAAAAACCGATGCATCAAGGTTTGCAACCGGATATGACAATAAGGGAAATGCCTATGAAACCCATAAAAACACAACAGCAAATGCGGCTGACGATTTACTAACTACGATTGGAGATTACGGAACCTTTTTATGCAGTGTCCTGAACGGCGACGGTTTAACCAAAAAAGTTTTTGACGAAATGACTGCCAATCAGGTGGAGACCGAAAAAGGCAAACATTTTGGATTGGGTTTTGAAAAATATGATCTCGAAAACGGGGAATATGCGTTATCGCACGGCGGTTCTGACCAAGGCGTTCAGACTCTTGTTTTTATATTACCGAAAACAAAACAAGGCCTGCTTATTTTCACCAATGTGGATGATGGCTACAAAGTGTACGAGAAATTACTTTTGCACTACTTAGGTAAAAACGGAAAAAGACTGATTGATATTGAAACAAAGTAACTGAAGTACCAAAAAATTTAAATATGCTACCGATGATAAATATACTTGTTCTCTTTATGCTGTTTTTAAGCAGGGAAGCATTAGGCCATACAAAGAGTGAAGAATTAAAAACAGATCAGTTGAAAACTGAAATCATCAGAATGGACAGCCTGCTTTTTGATGTGGCATTCAATCAGTGCGATGCTGCTCTTTTTAAAAAAATAATAGGTGATGATGTCGAATTTTATGATGACCGATACGGATTTAACATCCCTTACGGCAACGACATAAAAGCTTTGTCTGAAAATTACACCCGGGCAGAAAACATAACCCGAAAATTAGACTGCTGTACTATCGATAAATTAGGAGATTTTGGTGCGGTACAAGTTGGCGAACATACTTTTTTTACGAATGATATTCCTGAAGGAACCGGAAAATTTATTCATATCTGGGAACGAAAAGGCAAAGACTGGAAATTGAAACGAATCGTTACGTACGGACACAAACCTTTCGAAAAAAACGCTTAGTAAACCCTTATTCTTCTTTCTTTAAAATTAAATAAGAAAAAAAGGACTAACATTGAAACGAAATAAAAAATTCGTCGTCTAACAGATTAGCATACAGGAATATAATTTTTTATTATCTTTAAAACTAATCATCAATCATTATGAAAAAACAATCAAACCACTCTTTATTAAAATCAATTACACTTTGTGCGATTGCATTTTTTACCCTCAATCTATCGTTTGCCCAGGACAAAGCAAAGCAAATTGAACGATTAATGAGCCTATATTCTGAATACGGACAACTTAACGGGTCGGTACTTGTTTCGGAACATGGAAAAGTAATCTTCAAAAAAGGATATGGTCTCGCGAATATGGAATGGAATATTCCGAACCAGCCGGATACCAAATTCAGGCTGGGTTCTATCAGTAAACAATTTACAGCGCTTTTAATTGTGAAGCTAGCGGAAGAAGGCAAATTAAAATTAGATGTGCCCATCACTACTTATTTACCGGATTATCCAAAAGCAACGGGTGACAAAATCACGATTCATCATTTGCTGACACATACTTCCGGAATTCCGAATTATACCAGTGCACCCAATTTCCTGAAAGAAAAGGCCAAAAATCCATATTCTCCCGCAGATTTTGTAAAAACATTTTCGAATCTGCCGCTTGAATTTAAGCCTGGGGAAAAATTCGCTTACAGTAATTCCGGTTATTTTTTATTGGGATATATCATTGAAAAAATTACCAGTAAAACATATGAGCAGTATTTACAGGAAATTATTTTTACACCTTTAAAAATGGTAAATTCCGGTTATGATCACAGCGATGTTCTTATAAAAAACAGAGCCGCAGGTTATGAAAAACAAGGCAAAAAAATCATTAATTCTTCTTATATCGATATGAGTATTCCATACGCAGCAGGATCTTTGTACAGTACTGTTGAGGATTTATACCTTTGGGATCAGGCCTTGTATACAAATAAATTACTTTCACCAGCCTCTATGGATTTGCTCTACAAACCTTATATCCGCATCGGCGATGAGGCTTACGGATACGGATGGTTTATCGGAGAGTTTGTAAACGGTAAGGACAAACTAAAAGTGATCGAGCATGGCGGCGGCATCAACGGGTTTAACACCATAATATCCCGTCTTCCGGCAGATAAAAACCTGGTTGTTATATTAAACAATACCGGAGGAACTGTTTTAGGAGAAATGAATGAGGCGATCAGAGCTATTTTATACAATCAGCCGTATCAACAGCCGAAAAAATCCATTGCTTTAGAATTAGTGGATATTTTTACGACAAAAGGACTGACAACCGGAATTGAGACGTACAAAAAATTAAAAAATGATCCCACTTACGGCATCAAAGAAGGGGAAATAAATAGCGCGGGTTATCAATTATTGCAAACCGGAAAAACAAAAGAAGCTATAGAAGTATTCAAGATCAATGTGGAAACTTTTCCTAAATCCGGGAATGTATATGACAGTTTGGGAGAAGCTTACCTGAAAGATGGAAACACCAAACTGGCCATCGAAAATTATAAAAAATCGATAGAACTGGATCCGAAAAATGAAAGCGGAAAAAAAGTGCTTGAAGAAATTTCCAAAAAACAATAAAAACAATCGTTAGTTGGTCAACTCCGACAGCAGAAATTAAAACCTCTGTTATCGGAGTTTTTTGTTTGAAAATCATTATTTTAGCTTGAGTCTTTTTATCCCTTTATAACGAATACGATGAAAGTTCACACTACAAATTACGAAAACACTTTTATTGAAGTGGCAGAAGATTGTCCTGCTGTGAGCGGGGAAATCCCAAAGCCGAAAGCAGATGTAAAGACCATTGCGGCTATTATGTTTGAAATGATCCGCCAACATCCTTATCAATACACTTCGGACGATGTTTTATTTCAGGTTTTTGCAGACAAAAATGATCTGACAAAATCGGAATATGACGAAGCGCGTGAAAAATTCTTTTCCAAAGGACAGGCCTGCTTACGTGCTTCTCCCTTAACCAAACGATATGGCTGGGGCGTACATCATAATGAAAACGGAAAAATTGCCCTTTTCGGAAGGGAAACCGAAGACTATCAAAAGCTGCTAAACGATAAAAATCTGAAAGTGGTAAAGGCAATGCGGTCTTCGAGAAAATAATACAAAAAAGCAATATTTAAATACGGGTAATCGTAATCTTACGAACTCCGATAGTACAAAATTAAAAAAGTATTATCGGAGTTTTTTTTGTCTGAAAGTCATTTTTCAATTGACCATTTACAATAAAAAATACTATTTTAGCCGTGCCCGAAAAAACAATTTTATAATCCCGGATCAACCCGATTTACAGTACTAAAAGCTGTAAGTAATTTCGAAAAACCTATGAAAAATTTAAAAAAGATTTCCTTTTTGATTTTAATCTTAGTGCTCTTTGTGCCGTCTGTTGGTATTTCTCAGACTTCTTCTACAAATGTGCCACTGCCTTCCCAACAAAATACAATCATAGTCAACAAAATTATTGAAGCCACCAATTACAAAACTTATTTTGTTGATTATTGTCTGGGTAAAATAAACGAAACCGCTTCTAAAGAAAAATGGAACGACCAGAAAACCACTGCAATAACGGAAACCATTAATTTTAAAAACTTTAGGGAAGCCGTTTATAATATGTTTGCTTTTTATAATGAAGTCGAATTAGAGACGTTATTAAAAACATACGAAAAAGACAGTGTTTATCAAAGTACCAATGTGATGACGACCAACAAAGTCCTCCTTAATAATCTGGATATTTATGCCCGAGATGTTGTTAAGGGGAAATATTTAATTTCTAAGTAAAAAAAATTGGAAAATAAAAGTTTGATACTTTTATTTTCCAATTTTTTTAAGGTTCTGAGGCGCAAAGGCACAAAGGTTCTGAGGTTTTTAAACTTGGAATTTGGAATTTTAACCCTTTTATCTCTTCGGTTTCAGGACCAGTTTGGTTGACGTTTTTATGATTTCCTCTTTGTTCATTTTCATTTTTCTGAATTTGCCGGCGTTATACATTTCGGCCTGATCGTTATAATGTTTACTGAACTGATTACCGGATTGGCCCGTTGGCAAAATACTCCAGCTGTTTTCAATATCAGAGAAATCGACAATTCTTCTGGTGGAAGGCCCTCCTTTTACATCGTATTTCCCGTCACTGCTAAAACTAAAAAACTGATTATTGATTACCTCATTAGATCCCGGATCTTCAAAAGGCCCGACATTAAACAGTTTGCGCAAAGCTGCTATTTTCCCCAACGGATGCTCGTGTTCGACGGTATGTACTTTTCCCCAGTTCCAATCGGAAACCTGATTGCCTAACTGCTTTTGAAGCGCCGCAATTGCCTCATGAAATGACTTTGAAACAATTTCACTTCTGGTTTCTTTTGTATTTTTTGTTTTGATGTTATCCCACCACACTGAATTTTCATTGGTGATTTGTTTCGCAATAATCTGCTTTGCTAAATGCATTCCGATAAATAAATTGAAATTATCTTCACCCATTTCGTCTGCAAAAGTATTTTTCAAATAGAGGTAAATCCATTTATTGTAAATGGTTGGCGCAACATCTTCTAAATTGTGACTTCCATTCCACGACTTCAAAACTGTAATGGCCTGTCTTTCTTCCGCTGAAACAGAATTACTATTCAGATTCGAAATTAGACTTGCAACCGTACCGGGAACAACGGCAGAGGTATTATCGTAAATCATTTTACTTATCGCTTCTTTATCCCAATCTGATTTTGGATCTAACAATCCTGAAATTCTTTTAGCGCGATCTTCCGGCAGATAATATCCGGGATACAAATACCCGTCAACCGCTTCCGGCTGATTATTCGCAGAATAGACATATCCCCACTTAGGGTTTTCAGCTGATGGATTTTTCGAAAAATCTAAATATTCGGTAATATCATCTTTACCACTTGCACCATCTAAGATAAAAAAGGAATTCACGCCTTTATTGTGCTTGTACAATTTCCCTGTTGCCCACCAGGCTACATTTCCTTTGGCATCCCCATACATCACATTCAGTCCCGGAGCGGCCACTAATTGAACCGCTTTTCTGAAATCATCTTTGCTTTTAGCATGAGAAAGTCCGTAAATAGCATCCAGAATCTGAATCGGCTGTTGTGTATAAACCCATGACATGGCAATCGGATTTTTGCGGTCTAAATGTTCCAGTATATCGTTTACAATAGGTCCGTGGCGGCTTGATTTAAAAGTCAAAACCACATCTGACGTATCTTTTACTTTTATCGTTTTTTTTATGGTTTCATAAGCTCCAAAACCTGTTGGCGTCTGATATTGACTTGGGTCCCCTTTTTTGTTGGTCTCTTTATAAAAATCGATATCATCATTTTCGAACATCGTGAGCCCGTAAGCATAATCGCGGTTGTGTGCCAATAGCGGAAACGGCGTTCCGGCAAGATAACAGCCATATATTTCATACTTAGGCGTTACCAGATGGGCTTCATACCAGGTTCCCGGCTGCGAAAAGCCAATGTGCGGATCGTTCGCGAAGATAACTTTTCCACTTTTTGTTTTATGAGGCCCAACGACCCAACTGTTGCTCCCTACAAATGGCGGAATCGGTGATTTATCTAACAAGGCCGCTACAGATTTTGCAATCGTGCTGTATTCTTCTAAATTTTCTTTCGAACTTTTAATCTGCGTGGTATTAAATTCGCCTTCAATTCCTAAATCTTTGAGGTATGCTGCGCCATATTTGTTGCGAATGTCGGTCAAAAATGGATCTGTTTTTTGAGCCATTGCAAAACTAAAAGACATGTAACCGAAGATATTATAAATGTCTTTTATGGTGAATTTTTCTTTTTTCACCCCCACTAATGTAAATTCAAGTGGTGTGGTACCTTCTTCCAAATATTGATTAATCCCATCTAAATAAGCCATTGCCAATTGATAACTCTGGCTGTTTTTGTCTAATTTAGAAATGGCTTTGTCTGAAGCTTCTTCGATACCAATTCCGGAGAAAAACGTATCATTCTTAAGCGCTACCGATCCGAAGATTTCAGACAATCTTCCCGGAGCAATTCGGCGCAACAATTCCATCTGCCATAATCTTTCCTGTGCATGTACATAACCCAAAGCAGTCATCGCGTCTTTTTCTGAATCAGCATAAATATGAGGAACTCCAAAATCATCAAAATAGACTGTTGTTTCCTTCTGCAGGTTTTTTAGTTCCAGTTCTCCGCCATATTTAGGCTTCAGATGGAATATGTACCCAAACAAACCAATTCCGAGAGCCACAATTAACACCAATACAACCAACAGGATTTTTTTAATTTTTCTCATATTTAAAAAAGTATAAACAAATGGGCGATTCATAAATGATGTAACTTAAAGGAAAAATCATGTAAGAAAGCTTCCTTTTAAAAACCTAAATTTATGTATTAAAACCATTACTTTACTATGTCAATCTATAAAAAAATAGCAATCGGTGTAATTTCTCTCTTCCTTTTTGTGATTTTAATCAATATTGGCCTCAATTATTGGATAAAAAAACAATTGCCCATTATTATAGATGAGAAAAATAATACGCCCTATAATATCAATTACGAAAAAATCGAAGTCTCACTGGTATCAAGAAATATCTACGCGACGACACTATTGGTACACCCTAAAAATCAGCCTAAGGACAGTAAAAACGGACTGTATGCCAAAATTGAATCTGTCACTATTAAACATTTTAATATTTGGGACCTGGCGTTTCGCGATATCATCCAGGCCGAAAGCATCGTGATCGATCAACCCCGTGTAATTTTATATAAAAAAGGGGAAAAACTGCTGAATAACAATAAAAGTATTCGGACACAAATCATTGAGCCTTTCCGAAAAATAATAGCCGTTAAGAATATTTACCTTAATGACGGTGCCGTAGATGTTGTTTCCTTAAACACCAATAAACCGATTTTGAACGTCAAAAAAATCATTCTGAAACTGGAGGGGATTTTGATTACGGACACGACTTTAAAAGAAAAGATTCCACTTCAATACGAAAAATATACTTTGGTTTGTGACAGCCTTTATTACAAACCGAGTTCTTTTTACCGAATTGCTATTGGCAAGATCATTACTGAAAACAACTTTATAAAAATCAATAAATTTTCGCTTTTACCGGAATATTCCAGAAAAGTTTTTGTTCAGAAACTCGAAAAAGAAAAAGACATTTATACCTTAAAAATAGATTCTGCCAATATCAACAATCTGAAATGGGGTTTCAAAAATGATCGTTTTTTCTTTAATGCTTCTTCTGTCGTTATGGATCATTTTGATGCTAATATTTATCGCAGTAAAATGCCCAAAGACGATTTAAGCAAAAAATACCTCTATAACCATTTATTGAGAAAAATCAAATTCCCAATGAAGATTGATTCTTTGCTGATTCGAAAATCAAAATTGGTTTATGAGGAAGAAATTGATTTTTCCAAAGGTCCCGGAATTTTGACTTTCGATCATTTTAATCTTCAGGCGAATAATCTTCAAAGCGGTTTTGGACTAAAAAAAGTAGACGATGTAAAAATTGTCATTGATTGCAGGTTTATGAAAACATCACCTTTTCATGTGAACTGGAATTTTAATGTCCTGGATATAAAAGACAGTTTTCATATTCAGGGAAAGATTTCCAATTTTGACGTTGCCGCCATGTCTCAATTTAGCAAACCTTACATGAATACTTCTTTCACGGGAACTTTTAAAACCTATACTTTTAATTTTTATGGAAATGACGTTACTGCAAAAGGAAATGCAGCATTGGTTTATGACGATCTGAAAATCAAACTTTATAAAAAGAAAAATCCGGAAAAAGAAGCCAAATTCAAAAGTGCCATTGCCAATTTATTAGTGAAAAACGATTCGGATCATAAAGCCAGGAATGCCGATGTTGAATTAGAACGAATTCCCGAAAAGTCATTTTACAACTTTTTATGGCGCAGTGTAGCCGAATCACTGAAGAAAATTTTGATTTAAAATTTTAAATCACTCAAAACCTGATATATGTCAGGTTTTGAGACAATCTTTTTTCCAACATTTGCTCTTTTAACTCAAAAAGCAAATGTCAAAAAATAATTTACACACATTTCATATTCCCGTAATGGGACTTGCTTATACGATTGACAGCCCTATTCGGGTAGCGCAATATGGCATTTCCTCCGTAATCTCTATTGCTGATGATGAGTTAATTGAAAAAATGAGACTTTTTTACAGTACCAAATTCAATCAGCCCTATCAGGAAATCAGTCAGAAGATACAGGATTACCGCGCGGAACGCATTACTTCCTATCTGAATTTAGTCGATAAAATTGTAAAGCAAAAGTTTGAAAGCTTTAAAATGGAACTGGCCGAAAGTAAAACAGCCCTGGAAAATTTTATGGCGATGTTACCCAATACTTCCGATATCAAAAAAGGGTTTCAGAATTTGCTGGATGACGGGATTACTTTTAAGGACAACATTCAGAATTATATCGAATCTCAGCTTTCCCCCGGTGCTATCGATGTCAACATCATGACCAAACTTGACAAAGATAATTTTAATAAAAACACACCGCTTCCTATCGAATTTAATGATGCCCATGCTGCCTTAAGAGGTTTTGCAAAGAGCAACCTTAACTCTTCGGTTGTGCTTTCTGCCGGAATGAATCCAAGGCTTTACAGTTATTTTGAAAACTTCACTGATTTTTATCCGGATGAAAATAATATACTGAAAAAGAAAATTATTTTAAAAGTAAGTGATTTTCGTTCTGCCATGATACAGGGAAACTTTTTGGCCAAGAAAGGGCTCTGGGTTTCAGAATACCGAATAGAATCGGGACTGAACTGCGGCGGACATGCCTTTGCCACCGAAGGATTGCTTCTGGGCACCATTTTAGAGGAATTCAGACAAAAAAAAGAACAATTAGTACAATCGTCGCACGAAATGATGATTAAGGTGTTACAGCAAAAAAACGTGCCTTTTCCCGAAAGACCGTTAGCAACAAAAATTACGGTTCAGGGCGGAGTCGGAACTGCAGAAGAACACGAATTTCTGTTAGATACGTACCAGGTAGATTCCGTAGGATGGGGAACTCCGTTTTTACTGGTTCCGGAAGCAACTTCTGTAGACCGCGAAACCAGGAAACTATTGATCGATGCCAAAGAAGAGGATTTATATTTAAGTCATATTTCACCTCTTGGAGTGCCTTTTAATTCTTTGAGAGGCACCTCAAATGAAATTTTAAAACAAAAACGAATTCAGGAGAACAAAGCAGGTAGTTCCTGTCCGAAACGCTTTCTGGCATTAAGCAAAGAATATGGTCCGGATGGAATTTGTACTGCGGCAAAAAAATATCAGGATCTAAAACTGGCAGCATTAGAAAACGTAAAACAAACACTTTCTGATTCCGGTTATAGTAAAGCAAAAGATTCTATTACCGAGAAATCATGTTTATGTGTCGGGCTGGCGAATGCCGCTTATTTGGAAAATGACATCAAAATAAAAGGACAAGCCCAGGGTGTTGTGATCTGTCCGGGACCTAATATGGCTTATTTCGATCAGGAAGTTTCGCTTAAAGAAATGCTACAACACATTTACGGAAACCATTCTGTATTAAGAAATTTAGACCGTCCCAATATATTCGTAAAAGAATTAAAAATGTATCTGGATTATTTCAGGAATGAAATTGAAAATAGCACAGGAGAAATCACTTCCAATCAGTTAAAAAAATGGAATACTTTTAAATCCAATCTTTTTGAAGGTATTGCCTATTATCAAAATTTACTTGAATCGACTTCCTATTTCAAAACTGATTTAGATAAAATCAAAGAACAGTTCCATTTCTGTAAACTGGAATTAGCGGAAATTAAAGTACCGGAATATTCCTAAAAACGAAAACCCCGAATTGAAATTCAATCCGGGGTTTTATATTTAAACTGTGTCTTAGTCTATGTTTATTTCTTTTTGGAATCGATAATAGCTCCTGTTCCGGCTCCAACTCCGGCACCTGCTAATCCACCGATTATAGCACCTTCGCCTTTTTTCTTACTGACAGCTGCTCCGGTAATGGCTCCGACTCCGGCACCAATTACAGCACCTTTGGCAGCAGAACTCCAGCCTTTCTTTTTGGCGGGTGCAGCGGTCGTGGTTCCATCAGCCTGATGATTTACGACAACTACTTTCTGAGCTTCGGCTTTTTCTTTTTCCATTTTAGCCATTTCCACGTTCATTGAATCAATAACTTTTTGTTTATTAATTTCAACTTTCATCGAATCTATGCTAGCCTGTTTCGCTTTGCTAATATCCATCTTATCCTGATTCTGACAAGAAACGATACTCAAGGCTGCTATTATTACAACTATTGCTTTCATGATTTTTGGCATTTAAATTATACTGTACAAATTAAAGCGTAATCAATGAGGCATATGTTACATAATTTCATTTAAACATTACAGAATTTGGCATTTCTATTTTCCCAGAATTCCCTTTTTAAGGATTTGTCCGAAATCATACATATCTTCATAGGAGCAATACAACGGAACCGGTGCCAGACGAATTACATTGGGTTCACGCCAATCTGTAATAACTCCGTTTTTCATTAAATAATCGAATAAACTTCTTCCTTCTCCATGTAAAAAAACAGATAACTGAGACGCTCTTTCTTCCGGATTTGAAGGGGTAATAATTTCAAAACTACCTTTAACTTCTTTATCTATTTCGTGTAGAATGAATTCTAAATAGGAAGTGATATGATCTCTTTTTGCAATTAAGGCGTCCATTCCAACTTCTGCAAACATTTCCACAGAAGCCAGATAAGGCGCTAATGAAAGTACCGGTAAATTACTGATTTGCCATCCGCCTGCTCCGTGAACCGGATCGAACACTGGTTCCATTTTAAAACGGCGTTCTTTATTGTGTCCCCACCAACCTGCAAAACGGGGCAGGCTCGAATCGTTGTGGTGTTTTTCATGAACAAAACAACCCGAGGCATTGCCCGGTCCTGAGTTCATATATTTATAACTGCACCAGGCGGCGAAATCTACATTCCAGTCATGAAGCTGCAATTTGATATTTCCGGCTGCATGTGCCAAATCCCAGCCTACTCTTGCGCCGGCTTTTTGTCCTGCGGCTGTAATTGTTTTGATATCAAACACCTGTCCCGTGTAGTAGTTTACCCCTCCGATTAAAACCAGCGCCAGTTGATCACCAACTTCCTCGATTTTAGCCAGGACATCTTCCAGACGAATGTTGTGTTCTCCTTCGCGGCGTTTAATTTCCACAATAGCATCTTCCGGTTTATAGCCATGAAAATCAACCTGACTCTGAAACATGTACTGATCAGAAGGAAATGCTTTCTCTTCGCAGATAATTTTGTAACGTGTTGCTGTTGGCTGATAAAATGAAACCATCAGCAAATGGAGATTTACGGTTAAAGTATTCATCACCGTAACTTCTGAAGGCAAGGCCCCCACAATTTTACTCAAGGGTTCAGCAAATCTTTCCTGATAATCCCACCATGGTTTCTGAGCATAAAAATGACCTTCAACAGCAAGTTCTGCCCAGTCATTCATTACTTCATCGATGTAGGCTTTGGTCCGTTTTGGCTGTAATCCTAAAGAGTTACCTGTGAAATAAATTACGCGTTTTTCATTTACTTTAGGAAAAATAAACTGATCCTGATAATGATTTAATGTGTCCTGCGAATCAAGCTCTCGTGCGAATTCGCGTGTATTTAGAAAAGTCATTGTTTTTTGTTTTGAATCGTAAAAATAGGGAAATGTTCTTGAAAGTTGTTGTTTTTGTTTCAGGTTTCAAGTTTCAGGTTTGAAATGAGGGGTAGATGCAGTTTGTGTGTTTAAACGCAAAGTTCACAATACTGATACTTGTCTGGATACACAAAGTTCGCAAAGCCATTCCGCCCTGGGATAAACCTGAAACCTGAAACTTGAAATAAAACCATTTATAAAACAGAAAACCCGACAGGTTGTAAAAACCTGTCGGGTCTGCTTATGAGATAGATTCACCTTATAGAATTAACATCGCATCTCCGTAAGAATAGAATTTATATTCTTCTTTGATAGCTTCTTCGTAGGCTCTTTTCATTAAATCGTGACCACAGAAAGCAGAAATCATCATTAATAATGTTGATTTTGGTGTGTGAAAGTTTGTAATCATACAATTTGCAATACTAAAATCGTGAGGAGGGAAAATAAATTTATTCGTCCATCCTTCATAAGGATTTAACGTATTTTGAGAAGAAACCGAACTTTCAATCGCACGCATTGAAGTTGTTCCCACTGCACAAATACGTTTTTTGTTCGCTTTTGCCTCATTTACGATATCGCAGGCTTCCTGTTTGATAATCAATTCCTCTGAATCCATTTTATGTTTAGACAAATCTTCTACCTCAACCGGATTGAAAGTTCCTAAACCAACATGTAAAGTCACTTCAGCAAAATTTACGCCTTTGATTTCTAATTTTTTCAAAAGGTGTTTTGAGAAGTGCAAACCAGCAGTTGGTGCCGCTACAGCTCCTTCTTCTTTGGCATAAATAGTCTGGTATCTTTCAGCATCTTCAGCCGTTACTTCTCTGTTGATGTATTTTGGAATTGGAGTTTCTCCAAGTTCTGTTAATTTGTTTCTGAATTCTTCGTAAGATCCATCGTATAAGAAACGCAAAGTTCTTCCACGGGAAGTCGTATTGTCAATTACCTCAGCAACCAACGAATCGTCGTCACCAAAATAAAGTTTATTACCAATTCTGATTTTACGGGCCGGATCTACCAAAACGTCCCAAAGACGTTGCTCTGAATTTAATTCTCTTAACAAGAAAACCTCAATTCTAGCTCCTGTTTTTTCTTTGTTTCCGTACAAACGTGCAGGGAAAACTTTAGTATTGTTAAGAATTAAAACGTCTCCGTCATCAAAATAATTGATAACATCTTTAAACATTTTGTGCTCTATAGTTTGTTTTTGACGATCGATTACCATTAAACGGGATTCGTCTCTGTTTTCTGCCGGGAATTCCGCTAAAAGTTCTTTCGGTAAATTAAATTGAAAATGTGATAATTTCATTTGAGAAAGTTATGAGTTATAGATTTCGATCAGGATTATTTGGATACCTGATTTTTAATCGTGTGCAAATATACGACTGTGAGATAGGCGTTGTCAAGTGTTTTGCTGTTTATTTTCAAAAGCCGTTGATTTGCTGCGGTTTGGAGTCTCTTAAAAAAATGAATTTCACTACTTTTTTCACCATATCAGAAATATAAGTTCATTTAATCCGGATTTCCTGTTTTTCAAAAATCGAAAAACTCAACTATTTAAAACCGACAGGTTTTAAAAACCTGTCGGTTTTCCTTCATCGTTTTCATAAAAAAACCTCCGGTCAAAACCGGAGGCTATGTAATTATGCTCAATTCACTTAAATGAACTTACATTACTTATATGGTTTAATTTTCTTATAATTCTGAAATTTCGAAATTCAATTGTTTCAGATCCTCCCAGAAATCAGGATATGATTTGGAGACCACTTCGGCATTTTCGATTATAATAGGAATTTTTAAAGCTAAAGGTGCGAAAGCCATTGCCATACGGTGATCGTTATAAGTCGCAATTTTGACATTGTGATTTATATTTTCACAAGCTGCCAAAGTCAGGCTATCATTAGTTACTGAGATAGTAGCGCCTAATTTGGTCAGTTCAATTCTAAGTGCTTCAAGACGGTCTGTTTCTTTAATTTTTAAAGTGTGAAGCCCTGTTAAATGACAGCCGATTCCCAAACCTAAACAAGTCACTACAATTGTTTGAGCAATGTCAGGTGTGTTGTTTAACTCAAAATTTACCGTTTCAAATTTAAAGTTCTGCTGTTTTACCAAAGTCATTTTGTTGTCCTGAAACGTAGTCTGAACTCCTAATTTCTCATAAAGTGATACTAATTCAGAATCTCCTTGTAAGCTGTTTTCTTTATAACTGCTCAATGTTATTGAAGCTGTATCGGCCAGAGCCACCAAACTAAAAAAGTAAGAAGCGGAACTCCAGTCTGATTCTACCACCATTTCTTTAGTCGCAACCTCCGCTTTTGGGTATACTTTGATTACGTTTCCTTCAAAACTGGTCTGAATGTCCAAATCTTTCAGCAAAGCTAAGGTCATTTTGATATACGGAACCGACGTAATTTCGCCTTCTAAAGTCAGTTCCAACCCATTTTCAAGTTTTGAAGCTACTAATAAAAGTGCGGAAATATACTGACTGCTTACATTGGCAGCAAGAGTAACTTTTGAAGCCGTTACTTTTTTTCCTTTGATTCTTATTGGCGGATATCCTTCTTGTTTCTGATAGGAGATTTCAACACCTAATTGTGCCAAAGCTTCTACCAAAATCTTTATCGGACGCTCCTGCATTCTGGATGAACCGGTCATTACAACTTCTCTTCCTTCTTTTACAGCAAAATAAGCGGTTAAAAAACGCATTGCTGTTCCGGCATGGTGAATGTCTACAATTTCATCATTTCCAATCAGGGCTTTTTGCATTACTTCGCTGTCATCTGAGTTTGAAGTATTGGCTAAGGTGATATTTGGAAACAATGCTTTGAGCAATAATAAACGATTCGTTTCGCTTTTTGATCCTGTTACTGCAATTTGTCCTTGTAAATTATGTTGAGTGGTGTGAAGTAGTAAATTCATTATTTTAATTGTAAGTTGTAAATTATGAATTACGAAGGATTAGAAACGTAATTCAGCCCCGCAATTTACCACTCCCCGTTCATAATTCAAAATTCAGCACTCATAATTCAAAGCTTATGAATGATATTTCACAATTATTTTAATTTATCGTTGTTTTTGTGACGGTCTTTATCCCTAACTGATTTTAAATCCATTTTTTTATCGAAAGCGGCCTGCAAATCAATTCCGGTCTGATTGGCGAGACACAGAACCACAAACACAACATCTGCCAGTTCCTCTCCCAGATCTTTGTTTTTATCACTTTCTTTTTCGGATTGTTCGCCATAACGTCTGGCAATAATGCGGGCTACTTCACCCACTTCTTCCGTAAGCTGTGCCATATTGGTAAGTTCATTAAAATAACGAACTCCGTGTTCTTTTATCCAGTTGTCTACGTCTAATTGTGCGTTTTTTAAGTCCATTATTATATTTTTTTAAGAACAATTTTTTCATTTTGACTCATGATCATCTTCTGGAAAAGATCTTTTAATCCAGTATATTGATCTGCTGCAAAAATACTATTGTTAATTTCTTTTGAACTACTGATCTGGATTTTGTTTCCCAGATTTCCAATATTTAAAAAATAAACGATGTCTTCATTTTCAGATATGATTTTAACCGCCTTTGGCAGCGATTCTACCGCATATCCTTCCGGAATTTCCAAACTTAGATTGAATTTTTCCTGGGTCGGATAACCAAAACAAACTGGCATCTGCCTTATTTCCTGATTAAATGGATTCTTGGTTCTGGTAAAAAACAATAACGGATTGATGAAAATTCTGTCACCGATAATCTCTATTCTGTTAGTCGAAACTAAAGAGAACACCTCAATAACCGGATCGGAAGAATTTACTTTCCTATTCTCTACTGTATAATTTGAGATTTTAATATCCCCGAATTGTTCTTCTAATTTTTCAAGATAATTTTCCTCACTCTTGTTGCCATTTTCTGTCCTAAAAACAAATGCGTCATAATCTGTTCTTTGCACTTTAACTTTACCTTCAATTTTACCCAGATTATCGATTTTGGCTAAAACATTCCAAATCTCCTTTGATGTTGCAGTGGGTACCAGGTTTATTTCTTTCGAAGTTCCGTCATTTTTAATCAGCCTTCCTTTCCAGTTCAAAACGTTCAGCGGCAAGATTCCCGGCCAGGTAAATTTATTTGAAGCATCTAATAAAATTTGATTCCCATCGATTTCAGCTGCTGCAATTACATAATTGAATCCTGTTCTTGTGGGATAAACCGGGACTCCATTTCCTGTTGTACTGACCAAAACAGGGTTTGCTTCTATTCCGGCCAATTTCAACATATTGATTAAAATAAAATTGATCTCTGCCACATTTCCGGTCTGATCGGCATATGCTTTTACTACGCCTTGTTCTGTATAATAATCATTCTTTTCATTCCAGTTCATTTTGCTCTGAACGAATTTAAAAATGATTTTTAATTTTTCGATCGGTGATTCGACATCCGTCAGGATACGCCTGGCGTCTTCCTGTAAAAAGCTTTTTTCACTGAGTTCTTTTCCGAAACTTTTATCTTTAAAAATAGTAGTGGCGACACCTTCCCATGTCATTGCATAATCTTTGACAGGCTGATCCGGGTAACGAACTCTTTCTAATTCATGCTGAATGGAACCTTTATAATTGTCAATATTATTTACATAAGGTTCATTTATTAAAGCGGGAATATCTTTTCCGGTGTAAAAAGCGCTAATTTGTCTGTACGAAATTGTCTTTGACCTATTGTACTCATCTTCGAAACTTTGATTTTTATCCGTAAACTTTGAATCTGCTTCAATTTTATGACTCCCTGTCAAAAGGGTTTTATAAATATAATATTCCGGAATATCGGTTTTATACTCAAAATAGTTGACCGGAATTTCATATTGAAAATCAAAATCCGGCAGCTTTACAATATTCTCCGATTTCAGGATGTACTTGTATTCAATAACAGAGCCCACTTTTACATTGGGCATTGTGATCATTTTCTCATTCCAGAATTTATTTACTTTTTTCTTAAAAGTACCCTGGTTATCTAATTTTGTTTTTACAATTGCCCCGTTTTCCAGATTGTATGTTACCGCATTTGAAAACTCTAAACGATCTTCCCCCAAAGTTTCATAACCAATATAAAACCGCACTTTCTGATCGGCCCACTTTAATCCTTCTTTCTTATAAATTTTGATTTTAAATTCATAAACATGATTGGCAATGAACCCTTTATCTTTATTATAGGTAAAAGATGTTTTTCCTTTTTTAAACAAAATGGCAGCCGGTGCTGTTGTATCTTTTGGATTCGCTTTTTCTTCTAATTCTGTAACCGTTACTTTTCCAAGCTCATAGCTTTGCGCTGTGCCTTTTGAAAATCCAAAAAATAAAAAAGTAATTAGAACGAAACTTTGAAATCTCATTTATATTCTTTTTAAAACTATTTTTTCTGTTTCTTTCGCAATCATTTTTTGATAGTATTCTTTTAGCATTTCATATTTTTCAACTGAAACGATTGCTTCGTTTATCTGATGAAGAATTGATAATTGCAATGAATTTTCGTTTTGGGCAATATTAAATTTAAAAGTTCCCAAATTATCTTCCATGGCTAATACTGCCGGTGCCGGTAATGTTTCTACAGCAAATCCTTCAGGAATTTTAATGGTAATATTAAATTTGTCCACAAAAGGGAATCCGAAATCTACCGGATATTCGCGAACTTCCTGCTTGAAGGAATTTTCAGTCTTTGTGTAGAACAACATTGGATTGATATAGATTTTACCTCCAATTACTTCCGTTAAATTGTCTCCTTTAAAGGAATAGCTTTCTATCGTTGGCAGTAAAATTTCTTTTTCGTTTGTTCTGCTGTAGTCACTAATTTCGATCTTATTATTTTCGTTTTCAAGCTTTTCAAGATAGACATCTTCCTTAACTCCGTCTACTTCATTTCGGTAAGACATGGCATTATAGTCGGTACATTGTCTTCTTACTTTTCCATTCACTTTACCTTCGGCATCAATTTCATAATTAATGAAAACATTATCATTGGATGCTTTTTTAGGCATTAAATCAATCGCTTCAGAAGTTCCGTCCTTACGAATCAGTCTTCCTTGCCAGTTCAAAGCTCTGAAAGGCAAAATATTAGGAGATGAATATTTGCTTGTGGCATCTAATAAAATAATTCCATTTGGCGTTTCTACGGCAGCAATTACATAATTGAAGGCTGTTCGGTTAGGAAATAAAGCAATCCCGTTAGAACGTGTACTTACTAAAACCGGATTTGCCGTAAGACCAGCGTTGCGTAACATAGCGGTTAGCATCAAATTAATATCGGCAGAATTTCCTGTTTTTTCCTTATAGGCTTTACGTACTCCGACATCACAACCATAGCTGCTGTTACCATCCCATTTAACGGTTGATTTTACATAGTTTAAAACAGTCAGTATTATTTCATCAGGCGCTGTGATTCCGGTCAGAAGCTTTTTTAAATCATCTTCAAAATAACCTGTTTTATTCAGTTCCGGTCCAAAATCATCATAATCGTAAATTGTTTTCACCACTGAATTCCAATCGGAAGAAAACGATTTAACAGGAGTATTAGGCCATTTAACAGCAGACAGTTCAAAAGATAAAATCGATGTATAATTATCAATATTATTTACAAAAGATTCGTCTTTTATTGCCGGTAAATCTTCAATAGTATATGTCGTTTTAGTTTCAAAATAATCCGTTTTGTCTGTCGAAAAACTAGTTTGGGTTACTCTGCCCTCACTTCGTTCTTTCGTTGTCGATACTATTGTTTTTGACTTGGTCTCAACAGTTTTATTAGGAAAAAGATATCCTTTCTGCATTACGTTGTACATGTAATACTCCGGAATAGCAGTAGAAAATTCTGATTTATTTACCGGAATACTATATTGAAATCTCCAGTCTCTCATCCAGCTGACAAAAGGGGCTCTTACCGTATATTTGAATTCAATAACAGACCCTTCTTTTACATTCGGCAATGAGATTTTCTTTCTTCCGTAAAACTTACTCACCGGCTCATCAAATATTCCGTCACTTTTCAATTTTGTTTTTTCGACTTTGCCCCCAACAAGGTTAAAGGTATTGGCATCGGAAATCTGAACACTTTCTTTTGAGTTTCCTGAAATGGAATAACCGATAGTCTGATTGGCAAAATCATACCCTTCCTTTTTATATATTTTGATACGCGTTTCAACTTCAGTTGTTAAAACAAAACCGTTAATTTCATTATAATCAAAGTAGGAAGTTCCTTTTTTGTATAAAATAGCGGCAACTGCAGCAGTATCTTTAGGATGTTTTTTTTCCTCTAATTCGGCAACTGATACTTTTCCAAGTTTAAATTCCTGAGCCGTCAGCTGAAGAAATGAAAAGAGGAAAAAGAATAAAATAATGGATAGCTGTTTGATTTTCATTCGTTTGATTAATTCTTGGTTAATATAATTTTGGCATTATCATTTTTTGACACCTGCTCCATAAAGAGGCGGTATTCATCGTATTCTTTGTTCGAGTATTTTCCTTTATTTAAAAACATCGAACGCTTGTAAGTCAGTTTGTTATTCTCTTTTTTGATGATTTCGGTTTTGTATTCTCCAAATTTCCCTTTCAATTCGAAATTTGCCGGAAGAAATTCTACCGTAAAACCTGCCGGAAGATTAATTTCGATCTCATCTGTGTCTAAATAACCACGCTGAATTTGGAATGGATTTTTTCTGTTTCGGATTCGTTTTACATTTCCATTGCTCCTATTGAAGGCATCAACAGCAAAAATCATTTTATTGGCAGAAATAGTCGCATAATTTACGGCACTGATTTCAACATTCTCCGTAAAACGAATATTTTCCTTATCGTTTGTAAAGGTTATTTTTCCTAATTTCAAATTATTGATATTGTCCCAGTATTCTTTATAATGCGCTTCTTTTTCCGTGGGCTGTAAATGCTCCACTCTTGCTTTTGAATTGTATTGAGAACCACCGGATACTATTGAAACTGAACCCGAAAAATTACCATTTTCATCTATCGTATAGTGACCTTTATCGGTTTGATCATTGCCTTTGTCTTCGTATATTTTAGTTCGTACAATTACGCCGCCTTCAGGCTTCACCACTAGTACATCCCTGTCATCTGTAAATGTTCCCTGATAACCAAAAGGATCGTCCTGGCTCGTACATTCAAGCCATGTGTAATTATCTCCTGTTGGAATTGCCAATATCATGTGGTTTCCCTGCATCGAGACAAAATCAGACTGGATATTTCTTTTATAAGTATCACCGTATAAAATAGTATTGTATGAAGGAACATCGACAGCTTCCAGAAGTGCTTTTGTATAATTGGTCAGGGCTTTACAATCGCCATAACCCAAACGATCTACATCAGTGGCAAGCATTGGCTTCCAACCGCCGATACCAATTGCAATGTTTACATATCTTGATTTTTTCTGAACATAATCATAGATGATTTTTGCTTTCTTAACGGGATCTTTTTCATTACCAACAAGGGCTTTTATTTTTGTTTTCGTCTCTTCCGGCAAAACAGTAGTTCCGGTTAGAATTTTATCCCCGTACCATTTACCAAATGCTTCCCATGTTTTTGCTGTCCCGTCTACACCTTCCAGATGAAAATTTTCCAGACCCATCATTACTCTTGGAAAAAGATCTGAGGAAGAAGGGCTGTAATCCTCCGGTTTTTGGGCTAAAATAGTAGTTCCCACATAAGACAGTTTGGTGTCTGTATCTATCGTTTTTTTGATGTTCAGGTCTGCAAACTGAAATTCTTTCTTTTTAAATCCGAGGTTGTTCGGGAAAGTCACATTTAAAATGCATTTCTCCACACTCAGATTATAACCGCCCAAAAAGTACCATTGTGGTATAAAGGCCGTATTTGACGTTTCAATTTCACTGGTGTAAACTACCGTAAAGGGATAGGATATTGGGGTATATTCCAGGAAAACCACGCGACTGTCTGAAAAAAGTGTGCTTCCTCCTACCGTGCTTTGATCCTTAAAATCTTTTCTTTTAATTTTTTTGATTTCCTTACCAAAAGCATCATAAACTACAGCTTCAATATTTTTTACCGAAGTTGTTTTATCGTAGTTCTGATAGGCATCAATATCGCTTAGTCCTTTCTCATTAAAAACAGATACGACCCTTTGCGTTTTAATGTTCATGCTGCGTTGCGATTCAATGGTAATATCCATTTGATCTAAACGAACGACTGCATCAGCATTTTCTTTGAGACTGTCTGAAATAGAAATAGTAGTATATTCAGTCTTTTGAGCAAAAGAAATGAACGTAAATAAGAAAAAAAACAATGCGCAATATAGCTTTTTCATTAACAGGGAATTTCGCCAAATATATATCATTTTTAGAAATCCTTAACATATCTTTAAGAATATTTATGCTCTGTTTTTGCTGTCTATTATAATCGTAACGGGACCGTCATTTAAAAGCCTGACTTTCATGTCTGCACCAAAGATTCCTGCTTGTATTTTTTTACCAAACTCCTTCTCCAGAGTCGTTATAAACTGCTCATACATTGGAATAGCAAATTCGGGTTTTGCCGCTTTTATATACGAAGGACGGTTGCCCTTTTTGGTAGAAGCATGTAAAGTAAACTGGCTTACAACAATAATGTCGCCATCGATATCCTGAACGGAGCAGTTCATCACATCATTTTCATCTCCAAAAACCCTCATTTTTGTAATTTTCCCAACCAGCCAGTCGATGTCTTCCTGCGTATCGGCGTCTTCGATTCCGACTAAAACCAATAACCCTTTTTGAATATCAGCAACCTTTTGATGATCGACAGTTACTGATGCTTCTGAAACTCTTTGAAGAACAACTCTCATATTTTTTCTAATAATTTGATTTTGCCACAGATTACACGGATTAAACAGATTTTAAATTCTAGTTAGATGCACTGCTGTGCATCGCTACAATCAAATATTGTTTTTTTTGGAATTTGGAATTTGAATATTAAAATTTAAAAAAGTCTTATTTCCTCAACTCATCACTTGCTTTTCGGTCTTCGTCATAAGAATCGGTACGATAATTTTCATCATCGCCTTCGAGGATTTTTAAATAACTATTGTAACGGGACCAGGCGATCTCGTCTCTTTCCAATGCGGCTTTTATGGCGCAATGCGGTTCTTCTTTATGGAGGCAGTTGTTAAACTTACATTGGTCTTTTAGTTTAAAGAATTCAGGAAAATACCCGCTGATTTCTTCTTTTTCCATGTCTACGATCCCAAAACCTTTAATTCCGGGTGTATCAATGATTTTTGCATTAAAAGACAAGTCGTACATCTCTGCAAAAGTGGTCGTGTGCTGTCCTTGTTTACTGGCTTCAGAAATAGTTTTGGTTTTAAGATGCAGGGAAGGTTCCATTGCATTAACCAGAGTCGATTTTCCGACACCGGAATGTCCTGAAAACATACTTACCTTGCCGATCATCATTTCTTTAAGTTCCTCAACACCTTTCATTTCTGTAGAAGAAACACGAAGACATTTGTAACCAATTTGCTGATAAACATATTGCATATACAATTGATCTTCCAGCGTTGGTTCGTCAAAAGTATCTATTTTATTAAAAACCAGAATTGTTTCAATATTGTACGCTTCAGCAGTTACCAGAAAACGGTCTATAAAATTGAAGGTTGTGGGCGGATTATTAATGGTAATCAACAAGAACACACGATCAATATTCGACGCAATGATATGCATCTGATGTGATAAATTAACCGATTTACGAACAATATAATTCTTTCTTTCGTGAATATTAAAAATCGTTCCTGTTACGGCATCAGAAGTTTCTTCGAGTTCATAATCGACAATATCGCCTACAGCAATAGGATTGGTACTTTTGATCCCTTTCATCCTGAACTTTCCTTTCATACGGCATTCTATAAAATCGCCTTTTTCAGATTTTACGGTATACCAGCTTCCTGTAGATTTATAAACGAGTCCTGTCATTCAAATTGTAGATTTTAGATTTTAGATTTTAGATGTATTCTTAAAAACTAAAAAATATTAAAAGGCAAAATTACGTTTTTAGAATTGAACAACGCAACTTCGCCTTTTAAAATTAAAAAAACACCTCCTAAAATGGACTCATTTACCAGATAATTTCGGCCAGAATTTCGTTTTCTTTGATTTTCCCTAACTGAATTGTTTTTAAAGTTTTGGAAGTCTTTCCGGCTCTGGTGGTATAAATTTCTACCATAACGGTTGCCGGGCCGCTTTCGGTTAATTCCCTTTCGCCAAAATAATTGGTTCTAATCTGATATTTGCCTTTTATGGCATTTCGGATTAAATATTGTTCCGGTCCGTAACCCTGCGTAAAATCTTTAGAAAATCGCGCTCCGGCTTGTGTGCTTCTGTGTCCGTAATAACATTCTTCGCCATTAGGTTCAATAATATGCAAATCCAAATCGACATCCATCAGGTTCCAGTTCATAATAATTCGGATATCAACCGGCATTTTATCCAGGTATTTTTTATCCAGTTTACCCGTTTTAAGATTTTTGTGTTCGATCATTAAACGATTAATATCCATTAGGATGATATCTTCGACCCCTTCATATTGTCCGCTCATTTCTCCGTAATAATTAACTTCCAGTGCTTTAATCAATTGATCGAAAGCTTCCTGATATTTTCCCGCATCTTCGAGAGCCAAAGCATAATCCCTAAGGCTCTGTGGTTCATGTGCTCTCCATTTTGCAATTTTTCCTGCTGCAAACAAAGCATCATCAAAATCCTTCCATTGACGCAACGTATAAGTTAAGGTTTTATAAAGCTGATGGTTTTCCAATCCTAAATCGGCAATATTACTAATGACCTGCAATGCTTTTTTGACATCACCCTGATTGTAAAAAAAGTGCGCCACATCAAAATAAAAAGCGGGGTTTCTTTCCTGTGCATTTCTTAATTCAAAATACAGATCATATTGTTTTTCTTTCGGCACTGAAGCAAGAGCCTTTAAATACAAACGATGCGGATTCCAGGTTTTAGGTTCATTTTCGATCCCATTTGATGGCACGTATTCCATGTCCTGATTTCCATCTTCATCTTCGATATCTGAATCTTTTTTAGCATCAGAATTGGTTTCGTTCTCACTACTGATCGCTTTATCACTGGTTACGGATGGCGCTATCTGAACTCCGGCGACTTTACCGGCAAGCGCTTGTGGCATATTGGTATTATTAGAAATACTTTCTTCTGAAACCACCCGCGTAGAATATCCAACTGACCTTCGCTCTCTGCTCACACCTTGTGCTGTTACCACAACTTCACTTAGCGAATGTGAATCCTCTCTTAGCTGCACTCTGATCTGATTGTTTCTGCCCACATTTACCTGAGAAGATTCATAGCCAATGAAGCCAACATTCAGATTACTGTTTTCGGGAGCCTGTATCGTAAACTTACCCTCAAAATCGGTATTCACTCCTCCTCTTTCCCCATTTATACGAACCACAGCTCCGGGTAACGGCAAACCCTGAGCATCGACAATAACGCCCGAAATAAATCCTGCCGGAACTCTTGCATTTCTGCTGGAACTCACATTTGACTCCCTGTTATTCGGTCTTCGGGGATGTTTTACTTTTACTTTTGGCAGCGGTTTTGGAGTCGTATATCTAAGGTCTTCTTTCCACCAGGAATTTAATGCTGCAAAATAACTATCAATACTGTCCCAATTATTCTTTTGTTTGGCGACATTAGTATCCTGTTCCTGTTTCTTCATGCGATCAAATTCGGCACGCAATTCGGCAGGCGGCAAAATATCGTAAGCGATATAATCGCGGATATCTTCCAGAACAATCAGGGAGGTATTTTTCGTTATGATTCCGTATTTCTTTCCGAGAAGTTCGATTTCATCCGCATTTTTCTCATATTGCAAATCCAGATTGGCTATTTTTTTCTGAGCCCAGAGTTTTTCAATATTGACGTCTGTTGTATTTTGAGCAAAAGCATCCAGCGTGATTTTTCGCTCCACAACCACAGTATTGTTATAACCAAACAACAAGGTGATTTCACTTTTCGGATTTAAGGAAATCCCTGAAAAACTAAAACTTCTCGAAACCGAAGTCCCTTTCATCGGAAATAAATCCGTGATGGTGTAATTTTCTTTTATTCCTAAAAATTTTAAGTTATTGTTTACCAGTTTATCTAAAGCATTTGTCCCGTTCAACTGGTTCAGATTGATAAAATTACCGCCGGTTTTCATGGCAACAAAATTCAGGAAAGCAAAATCTGAAGAAACAGAAGACGTAATCGTATACACTGGAATGCTTGTTTTCGGTAAAACATTTTCGCTCAAAGAAGACAATCCATCAGAAAAAAACAAAAACTCATCATGGACTGGAAAATTTATTTGCGAAAAACGAGTGCCACCATCGTACTTTGTATTTTGCAAAACGGATTTTAATTCCGTCCAGTTACCCTCTGAAATCAAAAATTCCTTTTGTCTTTCAAACGTATAATTTAAAAAGTATAAGGTTACTTTCGTGTTTTTTATTTTTTGAAAATAGGCATCCAGTAAATTTAATTCCTTTTTTAAATCGCGCGTTTTACAGCTCAAGGAATTATCCCAGACCAAACCAATCGAGGCTGGCACTTTTTTGGCAATTTTATTTCCTTCAACAAACGTATTTCCGTAAAAATAATATTGTCCTCCCAAAGTCTGCATCAGTACACTTGGCACATTTTCCTGTATCGGAATGTTAAAAAGTAATTTTTCGGAAGGCTGATAATTTTCTTTTTTGAAAGAAGTCTGAAATGACTGATTCCATTTTGAGAAGACAATCTGCTCACCCGAGTTTTCATTCACCGTCGGCGAAGCGGCAGTTCCCAAAACCGAAATATTAATTTCAAATTTATCTAACTTTTTCGGATAACGGCTCACCAGCTGATACGCCAGATTGTTTTTATCGAACGCAGAAAGTTCTTCTTCGTAGCCAATAATAACGATGCGTTCGCCATTGGGCATCAAAGGATAAATTCTCGTTCTAAAATTATTCCCATCTACTTTCTCCAATAATCCGGGATCCACACGACGATGTTCAATGGCCTCAAAAACCTGTTTCCCTTTATTTTTATTTACAGGAACCGCTTCACGCATTTTCCCATTGATATCAATGGCATATCTGGAAACCGAAACATTTTCCGGCAACGGAAAAATAAGTTCCGCTTCCATCTGACGGCTGCCCGAATTAAAAAAATGCATCTCAGCAGTGGTGTAAGCAATATTCCCAACCACTTTTACATTAACAATAAGCTGACTCATTCTGACACTTTCCGCGGCATCTCCTTTTACGGTCAATTCAGGACTCTGTGCAAAAGTTCTTGTTCCCGCGAACAATAAAACATAAAGGAATAATTTCAGGATGCCCTGAAAAATTTCCGGCTTGGACAAACAGATTTTCGATTTCATAACATAGAAGTTAAGGTTGTATATAACTATAGAGTATATAAAATCTAAAAAGGTTGGAATAGATGATAAAAAAATTAAACCATATAAGGTATATAAGAAAATATTAGTTCAGAATTGAAATTAAAAGCCTTGAAAAACAAAGCCCGAGGTTTTAACCTTGGGGACAAAGATTCGCGATTCAAAAAGATTGCGAACATTGATTGCATCCCAAGGTTAAAACCTTGGGCTATGTTTATTATAGAAAATTCTATTTAACCTTCTATAACCTATATCCTTTAAAGCCAAAAAAAATCTCCATAGCCTTACAGCAATGGAGATTTAATATAAAAAACAATTTAATTTTAATACAGTGACATAAGAAAACCTGAGAGCTAATTTTATAAAAAGCTAAATTAACTTATATCACTTATATAATTTAGAGAAAATTAGGCATTGAAAATCTTTTCCTGGTGTCCAATACTTTCCTGGTGAATGGCTTTGAACATTCTCAAAACAAACTCTTCCGTAAGTCCTTTTTTCTCCCCTTCTAAAATCATTTTTCCTAAGATTTCATTCCAACGGTTGTTTTGAAGAATCGCTACGTTGGCATCTTTTTTCACCTGACCAATTTCGTCAGCAACTTTCATACGTTTTCCTAATAACTCTAATAAATTAGCATCCAAAACGTCGATGTTAGCTCTTAGTTTCGTCATTTTTGAACTGTACTCATCTGTATTATCATCTGTTTTTCTGATCGTTAAATCTTTGATGATTTTTTTCAAAGCATCCGGAGTAACTTGTTGCGCTGCATCCGACCAGGCGTTGTCCGGATCGTAATGTGTTTCGATGATCATACCATCGTAATTTAAATCCAATGCTTCCTGCGTTACTTCGAAAATCATTTTACGATCTCCTGTAATGTGAGATGGATCGATGATTAAAGGTAAATCAGGGAATTTATTTTGCAATTCAATAGCAATCTGCCATTCCGGGATATTTCTGTATTTTGTTTTTTCGTAAGTAGAGAAACCTCTGTGGATAACCCCTAATTTTTCGATTCCGGCCATGTGTAAACGTTCTACACCACCTAACCATAAAGCCAAATCAGGGTTTACAGGGTTTTTAACCAAAACGATTTTATCTGTCCCCTTCAAAGTATCCGCAATTTCCTGTACCGCAAATGGGTTTGCAGTAGTACGGGCACCAACCCATAAAACGTCGATATCATGCTCTAAAGCCAGTTTACAGTGCGCTGCAGTAGCCACTTCAGTTCCCATCAGTAAACCAGTTTCTTTTTTAGCTTTTTGTAACCATTTCAATCCAATTTCCCCAACACCTTCAAATCCTCCGGGACGCGTTCTTGGTTTCCATATTCCGGCTCTGAATACACTTACTTTTGAATCTTTCAACTCATGAGCAATTTTCAAAACCTGATCTTCTGTTTCTGCACTACAAGGTCCAGCTATCACAAGTGGGTGATTTAAATTGAAATCTTCTAACCACTTTCTCATTTCTTTCTTATTTTCCATCTTTTTTTTAGTTTATTTTTATTTTTTAATTGTTAATCCGTTTAATATCTCTTTAATTTTATTCGTGCTTTCCATTTCTTCAAAAATGGCATTGTAATCTTCTTCTTTTAACAAATCCCTAAACCGACTGAGATTTGAAATGTATTCTTCTAAGGTTTCAATGACATGTTCTTTGTTTTGCTTAAAAATCGGTGTCCACATCGCAGGTGAACTTTTTGCTAAACGAACCGTACTTTCGAATCCACTTCCTGCCATATCAAAAATATCCTGTTCGTCTTTTTCCTTGTTCATTACCGTTTTTCCGAGCATAAACGAACTAATGTGCGACAAATGCGAAACGTAAGCAATGTGTTTGTCGTGTGAAGTCGGATCCATATACCGAATCCGCATTCCGATTTCGCTGAAAAGCTTCAGTGCCTTTTCCTGCAATTTGAAAGTGGTTTTTTCCACCTCACAAATAATATTCGTTTTTCCCTGAAACAATCCTTTTATCGCCGCCGATGGTCCGGAAAATTCTGTTCCTGCAATGGGATGCGTCGCGATAAAATTTCTTCTTTTCGGGTGACTCGCCACTGCATCACAAATTGGTTTTTTAGTTGATCCCACTTCAAAAACAATGGTTTTATCTCCAACCGAATCCAGTACTTTTGGCAAAATGGTCAGGGCAACATCTACGGGAACCGAAACAATCACAAAATCAGCTTCAGCCAATTCTTCAAAACTTCCCGCCTGATCAATAACACCTAAATCAATCGCTTCCTGCAAGTGTTTTTCGTTACTGTCTATTCCAAAAATAGTCGCGTCCGGATGTTTTTCTTTGATGTCCAGCACCATCGAACCCCCTATTAAACCTATTCCTATTACGTATACTTTCATATTTATTTTTATTAGAAGCTAATTCCTGCTATCCGCTATATCTTTTCCGCCGAACCCCGGCGCAAAAGGATGCCGCTTCTATCAGGGCTAGGCTTCTCGTTTTTTCAAGACCTTTTATTACTTTCTGTCTTTTTTGTCATTTCGACGAAGGGGAAATCTTCACAAGTAACTCCATAATCAAAATGACCAATCTTTGTCGATCCGGCACCCGGGCTTCAACTTCGCTCAGCCTGACAGTCCATATCAAAAATCTTTATTCTTTATTCTTTATTCTTTATTCTTTATTCTTTATTCTTTATTCTTTATTCTTTATTCTAAAATCTTAACACTTAAAACCTATCTATCGCTTCCTGTACTTTTTCTTCTTTCACACACAACGAGAATCTGATATATCCTTCACCATTGCTTCCGAAGATGGTTCCCGGTGTAATGAAAATATGTTTCTCGTATAATATTTCGTCAATGAACTTTTCTGCCGATTTGATTCCCTCAGGCAATTTCGCCCAGACAAAAAGTCCTACTCCTTCTTTATACACTTTGCATCCTAATTTTTCTGCTAATTTTTCTGTCAATTCTCGGCGGCGTCTGTAAATTTTATTTTGATCTTCGAACCAGGATTTGTCACAATTCAAAGCCGCGATTGCACCCTTCTGAATTCCGTAGAACATGCCGCTGTCCATATTGCTTTTTACTTTCAGGACTGCATCGATAATTTCAGGTTTACCTAAAACCATTCCGACTCTCCATCCGGCCATGTTGAATGTTTTACTTAATGAATTCAGTTCCAAAGCCACTTCTTTCGCCCCTTCCACCTGCAATAAACTCATTGGATTATCATTCAGAACAAAACTATACGGATTATCATTTACCAGTAATATGTTGTGTTTTTTAGCAAAGACAACCAATTTTTCAAATAACGCTAAACTTCCTCTGGCTCCTGTTGGCATGTGCGGATAACCCAGCCACATGATTTTCACTTTCGATAGATCTGATTTTTCCAAAGCTTCGAAATCCGGTTCCCAGGCATTGGCTTCTTTTAAATCATAATAAACCGGAACCGCTCCTACCAGATTGGTTACCGAAGTATAAGTCGGATAACCCGGATTCGGAATTAAAACGTGATCACCTTCATTCAAAAAAGCCAGCGAAATGTGCATAATTCCTTCTTTAGAACCCATCAGAGGTAAAATCTCATTATTCGGATTCAACACAACACCAAACTGATCCTGATAAAAATCGGCCATTCCTTTTCTCAATTCCGGCAATCCCTGATAGCTCTGATAACCGTGCCCGTTTTCATCCAGAATTGCCGCAGCTACTGCTTCAATTACTGCTTTTGACGGACTCAAATCAGGGCTTCCGATTCCCATGTTGATGATCGATTTTCCTTCAGACTGCAGTTGACGCACTTCTCTCAATTTTGAGGAGAAGTAGTATTCTTCAACTGTATCTAATCTTTTTGCTGTTGTAATCATTTTTATTTTTTTATTAAAAATGCTTTAGGCTTTAGGCCGTAAGCTTTATGCTTTTTTTACTTCTAACTTTTAAAACTTTTGTCACCCTTAGCGAAGTCGAAGGCTTTTGAAAACTAACGGGGCTTCGACTTCGCTCAGCCTTACAATCATTATTTTAAACCTTTGGAATTTGGAATTTCAAAAAATTGGAATTTCACTTTACGGTTTTGTATTCTTATATTCTCCGAGAACCTTTAAATATTCTGCCATAATATTCAGTAATGCTTTGGCTTTTGCAAAGTCTTCGTATTTTTCGAAAGTGACGTCGACGAAAAAAGAATATTTCCAGGGCGTTTCAATTTTGGGAAGCGACTGGATTTTTGTTAAATTCAGTTTACAATCGCTCATGACATTGAGAACCGCTGCCAAACTTCCCCTTTTATGATCCAGTTCAAATTTGATGGAAGCTCTGTTGATTTCGTTTTCGGGCAAAAATGAATTCTGTTTTTTAATAATCACAAAACGGGTCATGTTATTTTTGATCGTCTGAATTTCCGGTGCCAGGATTTCCAGATCATACATTTCTGAAGCCGTTTTACTTGCAATTGCGGCAATTCCGGTTAATTGCTTTTCCTGAATTCTTCTGGCGGTTTCGGCTGTATCTTTATCTTCAACCAATTTGATATTTGGATATTGTTTTAAGAAATCCATACATTGCAGGATGGCCATCGGGTGCGAATGAACTTCTTTTATATCTTCTATTTTCTGACCTTTCAGGGCCATTAAATTTTGGTGAATGCTCAGATAATGCTCTCCGATAATGTGCAAATTATTCTTGTCAATCAACGCATAATTCGGAATAATTGGCCCTGCAATCGAGTTTTCAATTGCCATTACCGCCTGATCCGATTTTCCGGAAAGCAGGCTGTCAATTAATTCTTCAAAAGACAAGCACTCATCAATAGCCACATTTTCAGAGAAATACTCCTTTACTACCTGATGGTGGAAAGAACCTTTTATACCTTGTATTGCAATTTTCGTTGTCATATATTCAAAAAAAAATCCTGATTTTCATCAGGATTGTATATTAGTTTTATTTGTCTTTTTTAATTTTCTCAAATAACCATAGCACAATCCTTACTTCTACTAAAGAAGAAATAAAAAGAGTTGCTAAAATAAAAACGGTTATTAGACATTTTGTTTGTGTTTTTCAATAAATTCTCTGCGAATGTATAAATTATTTTTACTGCACCAAAAAAAATATTGCATTTTATGAAACAAAAAAGGATTTCTTAACAAATTACCTGCCTTTTGTAAGATATATGAATAAATCGGCCTTAAAATGCGATTTAGGCAATTGGGTTTTAGGGAGGTACTTAGATTCTGAGGAACTAAGGTTCTGAGAGCCTAACTATATGTTTAATCTTTTGGACCAATTTTTAGGAGAGCGGGAAGGAAGTATAATAAAAAAAGCAGCTATCATAACAATAACTGCTTTTTTTTACTTTAAGAATAAATCTATTCTCTTTATTCTATTCTCTTTATTCTTAAAAAAAATTAAGATCCACACATTTCACAATCCTCAGGATCTGCAGCTTGTGCTTTTAGCAACATTGCTTTGTATTCTTCAACACTGATCGGTTCTGTTTCCGGAACTAAAGTAGCTGATGCCGGTGTTGCTTCTTCTTTTTTATCGTTGTTTAAGGTGAATTTAATCGCATCTACCGCAGATTTTGTTCTTAGGTAATACATTCCTGTTTTTAAACCAGATTGCCATGCATAGAAGTGCATAGACGTTAGTTTAGAGAAATTAGCATCCTGCATAAACAAATTCAATGATTGGGACTGGTCAATAAAATAACCTCTCTGACGTGACATATCCAAAATATCTTTCATAGACATTTCCCAAACTGTTTTGTACAATTCTTTGATATCATCCGGAATTCCGTTTATGTTCTGAACAGATCCGTTATGACGCATAATTTCCTGTTTCAATGATTCATTCCAGATTCCTAATTTCACTAAGTCTTCCAGTAAATGTTTGTTTACCACGATAAATTCTCCTGAAAGCGTTCTTCTGGTGTAGATGTTAGAAGTATAAGGCTCGAAAGCTTCATTGTTTCCTAAAATCTGAGAAGTGGATGCGGTTGGCATCGGCGCTACTAATAAAGAGTTACGAACTCCGTGTTCTACCACTTCCTTACGCAATGAAGCCCAATCCCAACGTCCTGATAATTCTTCATCTTTCATTCCCCACATATTGTACTGGAATTCTCCTTTTGACATTGGAGACCCTTCAAATGTAGAGTATGGTCCTTCTACTTTCGCCAATTCCATAGAAGCGGTCACGGCAGCAAAGTACAACGTTTCGAAAATTTCGTGGTTCAGCTGTTTAGCTTCGTCACTTGTAAAAGGCATTCTTAACATGATAAAAGCATCTGCAAGACCCTGAACTCCCAAACCAATTGGCCTGTGACGTACATTGGAATTTTCAGCTTCTTTTACCGGGTAATAGTTTCTGTCAATTACTTTATTTAAATTGAATGTCACACGTTTCGTAACATCAAATAATTTTTGGTGATCAAATTTCCCGTTCTCCACAAACATTGGCAATGAAATCGAAGCCAGGTTACAAACCGCAACTTCATCCGGAGAGGTGTACTCGATAATTTCAGTACACAAGTTGGAAGAACGGATTGTTCCTAAATTCTTCTGGTTCGATTTACGGTTAGCCGCATCTTTGTACAACATGTACGGAAGACCTGTTTCTACCTGAGATTCCAGGATTTTTTCCCAGATTTCTCTCGCTTTAATTGTTTTTCTTCCTTTTCCTTCTGCTTCATAACGTACATACAAAGCATCGAATTCTTCACTGTGTACTTCTGATAATCCAGGGCATTCGTTAGGACACATTAAAGTCCATGTTGAATCTTCCTGAACTCTTTTCATGAATAAATCCGGAATCCACATTCCAAGAAATAAATCACGGGTTCTCATTTCTTCCTTACCGTGGTTTTTTCTTAAATCAAGGAAATCAAAAATATCAGCATGCCAAGGTTCGATATACATAGCAAAACTTCCTTTACGTTTTCCTCCACCCTGATCTACATAACGGGCAGTCATGTCGTATACACGAAGCATCGGAACAATTCCGTTAGAAGTTCCGTTAGTCCCGCTGATATAAGAACCGGTAGCTCTGATATTGTGAATAGCTAAACCAATTCCTCCCGCTGATTGGGAAATTTTAGCTGTTTGTTTTAGAGTATCATAAATACCATCAATACTGTCATCTTTCATGGTTAACAAGAAACAAGATGACATTTGAGGTTTTGGTGTTCCTGCATTAAATAATGTAGGCGTCGCGTGCGTGAAGAATTTTTTAGACATTAATTCATACGTTTCAATCGCAGAAGCAATATCGTCTTTATGAATTCCTATAGAAACACGCATTAACATGTGTTGTGGTCGCTCTACAATCTTTCCATTTATTTTTAGTAAATAGGAACGTTCCAATGTTTTGAATCCAAAATAATCGTAGTTAAAATCACGATTATAAATAATAGTGGAATCCAGCACCTGAGAGTTATTCTTAATTACTTCGTAAACATCATCTGCCAATAGAGGAGCTTCTTTCCCTGTTCTTGGATTAACATAATGATACATATCCGACATCGTTTCCGAGAACGATTTTGTTGTATTAGAATGTAAGTTAGAGATAGCAATACGAGCGGCTAACTGAGCATAATCAGGGTGTGCAATAGTCATAGAAGCAGCTGTTTCGGCAGCTAGATTATCCAACTCTGAAGTAGAAACACCATCATACAATCCTTCAATAACGCGCATGGCGACTTTTACAGGATCTACAAGTTCATTCAAACCGTAACACAATTTTTTGATTCTGTCTGTAATCTTATCAAACATTACCGGCTCTTTGCGTCCATCTCTTTTTATTACATACATAAGCTTACTTTTTTATTGTTATTGAAAAAATGAAAGACACTGGAATAACGGATTCCAGTACTTAAACATTGTGTGTTTTATTGTTTTTATTTTGAGAATTACGGGATTCTCAATAGTAACCTAGTTCCAGTTTGAAAAACAAATTGAAAATGACTTAAAATAATTGAATCCGCGATTTGGGATGAGATTCAATCTGAAAATATTGTGTTATAAATTGTATTCTTTTTAGTGTTTTTTTGGGGCAATCACTAAAATATTCTTATACGCTAAAAATCTGCATCAAAGCTGATTTTCTGAGAATCGCTGTCTCCGCCTGAGCCACTATTCATTACTCCGGCTTTTTGATATTCTGAAACTCTTTTTTCAAAGAAATTGGTTTTTCCCTGTAAAGATATCATATCCATAAAGTCAAATGGGTTTGCGGATCCGTAAACACGGTCACACCCTAACTCTACCAATAATCTGTCTGCCACAAACTCCAGGTACTGAGTCATTAAAACCGCATTCATACCGATTAAACTTACCGGAAGAGATTCCGTAACAAATTCTCTTTCAATATTTAAGGCATCAACGATAATTTCTTTAATTCTCTCTTTTGGAACTTTGTTTACTAAATGATGATTGTGCAAATGCACTGCAAAATCACAATGTACCCCTTCGTCACGTGAAATTAATTCGTTAGAAAATGTCAAACCTGGCATTAGTCCACGTTTTTTCAACCAGAAAATAGAACAGAAAGCTCCTGAGAAAAATATACCTTCAACAGCTGCAAAAGCAATAAGTCTTTCAGCAAAAGAATCCGAATCAATCCACTTCAAAGCCCATTCTGCTTTTTTACCGATAGCAGGAAAAACTTCAAGCGCATTAAACAGCTCTGCTTTTTCCGCTTCATCTTTTACATAGGTATCAATAAGAAGAGAATACGTCTCACTGTGAATATTTTCCATCATGATTTGAAAACCATAGAAAAATTTCGCTTCGGCATACTGAACTTCGTTTACAAAGTTCTCTGCAAGGTTTTCATTTACAATTCCGTCAGAAGCAGCAAAAAAAGCTAAAATGTGTTTTACGAAATAACGCTCATCATCAGACAGCTTATTATTCCAGTCATTTAAGTCCTGGTGCAAATCAATTTCTTCTGCAGTCCAAAAGCTCGCTTCCATCTTCTTGTACCAATCCCAAATATCATGGTGTTTGATAGGGAAAATTACGAAACGATTCTTATTTTCTTGTAAAATTGGCTCGACTTGTGACATGGCTTTTATGTTTATTTTTTGTATTGAATTTTTGCTCATTCAGTAGAGTACAAAGATTGTCATTTGTTGGCGAAAATAAAAGCCAAACTTATTCACAATTGGTCGTAGTTTTTAACAACGGACAAAAAGTATGATATTTTTCAGACAATAATTAAATATTTGTAAATGAGGACTTTAATATTGTCATTAATACCTTAAACCCCCGTAAAATATAGACTTTTTACAATAAAAAGCAAGAAATTTTTAATTGTTTTTAAAAGTTTTTTTTTGAGTTAAAACTTTATTTTTTGAGTTAAAATATACCTTTTTAAAGTCGTAACTAAAGGCCGCGGATTTTACGATTTTCTGAGTTCTTCGGCTACTTTTTCGAGCTCTAAATACCAATCCTGACCAAAGCGGCGAATTAGCGCTTCTTTGACAAATTTATACACCGGAACTTCCAATTCCTTACCTAGCGAACAGGCATCGTCACAAATGTCCCATTTATCATAATTGACGGCTGCAAACTCCGTAAAATCTTTTACACGAATTGGATACAAATGACAGGAAACCGGTTTTTTCCAGTCCACGATACCCTGGTTGTAAGCCTGCTCGATTCCACAAAGCGCCGTTTTTCCATCGAAAATAACGTAAGCGCAATCTTTATTGTCAATTAATGGTGTCTCAAGATCACCATCAGTTCCTTTCACCCAGGTGCCCTGCGCTTCAATAGCCGCAATTCCTTCTTTTCTCAAAAAAGGTTTGACTTTCGGATAAATCTCTTCCATGATTTTAGTTTCTGCCTCACTCAAAGGCGCACCGGCATCTCCGTCAACACAGCAGGCTCCTTTACAGGCTGATAAGTTGCACACAAATTCTTTTTCAAGAATATCTTCTGAAATAATGGTTTTTCCTAGTTGAAACATGATATTAAAATACTGAGATTTATAAAGTGCAAAGATAGGCAAAGAAAACAGATGAAAGGAGATTAAATTCTTACTACATCATCGTTGGAGTCTAACCGCAAAGAGCACAAAGTTTTTCGCAAGGATCGCGAAGTTTTATCATCAGCAAAAAACTAATCTTTATAAATGCTGCAGACTATTTGCTTATAAGCTGGCGCCCTTTGCGAAGATCTTTGCGAATCTTTGCGGTGAGAAGAATGTTTTGTTATAAAAATCGTTGTTTTAATAACGGATACATGTTTTTATAACAAAAATGGCCGTCGGCTGATTTTATCAAAAAAAGCCCTAACTTTATTATCTAACTTTGCACATCTTTAAACACTAAATAGAAAAAAGTATGTTAGAAATTGATTTTAAGGAAATTATCACTGTCGGAATGGTACTTTTTGCAGTAATTGATATCGTAGGATCTATTCCGATCATTGTAAACCTAAGAGCAAAAGTGGGCCATATCGAATCTGAAAAAGCTTCCATTGTTGCCGGAATGATTATGATTGTTTTTCTTTTTGTCGGAGAAGGTTTCTTAAGTCTTATTGGTATCGATGTCCATTCGTTTGCCGTTGCAGGTTCTTTTGTACTATTTTTTCTGGCTTTGGAAATGATTTTGGGAATCCGGATCTATCGTGATGAGGAACCCGGATCCGCTTCTATAGTTCCATTAGCGTTTCCGTTAATCGCCGGAGCAGGAACTATGACTACTTTACTTTCCCTTCGCTCCCAGTTTCATACCATCAATATTATTATTGCTATTTTATTGAATATTATATTAGTTTATATTGTTTTGAAATCATCCAAGAAAATCGAAACTTTATTAGGAGAAAACGGACTTGGCGTGGTACGAAAGACATTTGGAGTAATACTTTTAGCGATTGCTGTTAAATTATTCGCTGCTAATGTTAAAGGTTTGTTCGTCTAACGGATATTTTTATAAATTTACCCCATAAAATTTAAAAAATACAATTTTGCGGCAATCCCTGCCGAAGAATTTTACTTTACTATTTTAGACAAACAAACAGCCATTATGAAAATTTTCACTTCAATCTTAGTGCTTTTAGCATTAGCTTTAATTGTTTTTAATATTACATTGCTGGACTTTAAAAACCCTTTCCAGGGTGACAGTGCAGTAGCTTTTATTGGAATAGCAGCTTCTTTTTGCGCCGTTTTGATCCTTTTGATTTTTAGAATTTCCAAAAAAATAGAAGAAAAAACAAACGGCAGATAATATGTTTGACACTTTAATTATCGGCGGAGGCGTTTCGGGCATGTCTTGTGCTCTCGTTTTAGGTTCCGCCAAAAACAAAGCTTTTGCAGGCGATAAAAAAATCGGAATTTTTACGCATCAGAAAAATTCTTCTTTACAGGAAGCGATTTTCTACAATGCTTATGGCATAACGCCAGGTAAACTGGGCTCGGAGTTACTTTCTGAAAGCATACAGGATCTGGCAGTAACGTATCCGCATATTACGCAGATCGCCAATGAAAAAGTAATCAAAGTGGAAGGATCTTTTCCTGAATTTACGGTTACTACCAATAAAAATTCTTACCAGACCAAAAGCATCGTCATAGGAATTGGTTCCGCCAATACTTTTGACATCGAAGGTTTAATGAAGTATATTGAACCTCATAAAAAAGCATTACCGGAAAAGCAACGCATTCAGCTTAAAAACGACGACCATAAAGTAGTGGAAGGCATTTATGTGATCGGGACTTTGGCAGGCTGGAGAAGCCAGCTGGCAATTGCTGCCGGAAGTGGTGCTGCTGTAGCAACCGATATTCTTACTGTATGGAACAATGGTGTTCAGACTCATTCGCACGACAGTATTCGATAATATAAACTTCTTATATAATTAAAAACCATTAAAAGATTAAAGCAGTTAAGTTTTGAAACTTAATTTTCTTAATCTCTTAATGGCTTTTTTTTAATTCCCTAAAGATTTATTTCACCGAAACAATTTCTTTTACCTTGATATGTTTCTCTGTATCTGTTTTCCAGAATTCCCCTTTTAAAGAAACCTCATCACCTTGTTTTAGCACTTTATAATGCTCCGGCCCACCCACATTGACAATACTGATCGTTGCAAAATAAACTTCATTCTTATCTGTGTTAATCTTAGCAGTATAACCATCTTTACCGAATTCAACAGATTCTACTTTTCCGGAAATCGTGTTTTTATCTTTCATACAGGCACAAGAAATTACAAAAGTCATTAAAACAATCAGAGCACCTATTCTTTTTAAATTTTTCATATTATAAATTATTATTTTAACCGTAAAGTTCGCTACTGTTTAAGCGAAATTTGTTACATCCTGTTTTAAAAAATTATTATTATTTGCTGTAGTTTCACTTTAGTTCCGTACAACTGCCTGCAATTACTTTCAGGTCTTCTCCAAATTGTTTCCAAACCCGAATATAACGGAAAACTCCATCCAGCGGATTATTGTCGTAACTGCCTTTTAATAAAACCGCGACACTAACAATTGCTGTATCTCCAATACAATTAATGATTTGATCTGAGGCTTCAAGAAAATCAATTTTCATTTTACCGGACCGATACGTATTCAGATCAAATTCTTTAGTGATCGTTTGTCCGCTGGGTAAGCTGAAAAGCAAATCATCATGCAGGATATTTTCTAAAGCTGAAACATCCGCATTTTTAATTGCAGTCAGAAGTTCAATTTCTGCATTTACAACACTGCTTTTTTCCATTGTATAAAGTTAAAATTACTTTTTTGGACTCAAAACGGCTTTAACCATCGCATCTTCTTTCAGGATTACATCGTAGTAATACAATTCACCATACAATTGTCTGGCAAATTCAGCATTAATATAGCGATTAACCAAAGCTTTGGTTTTATCTAATTTCAAGTCTAAACCAGTCATTAAAATATAATTCCTGAATTTTTTGAAATACTCCTCCGAATTTTTCATCTTAGCCTGAAATTCATTAAAATGAAGTCCTTCAAATGCATTTCGATTTTTGTCCAGCTCTTCAAAAACAAAATGCCCCACAATTCCGGTCTGCATCAGATAGGCCACATTTTCATTTCCGTGTTCTGCCTCCATTGGCACAAAAACATCCGGAACGATTCCGCCTCCGCCGTAGACGATTTTCCCTTTTGGTGTTTTAAATTTTAGGGAATCCGCTACTTTTATGCTGTCTTTCGCATAAAGTTCACCTGATTTAATGCGGTCTTCAGCTTCTTTATAATATTCTTCGTTTCCTTTTTTATATGGTTTCTGGATTGACCTTCCGGTTGGCGTATAATATCTTGCAACAGTCAGCCTTACCGCTGATCCGTCATTAAAATCCATTTCACGCTGCACCAGTCCTTTTCCAAAAGAACGGCGTCCTACAATAATTCCACGGTCATTATCCTGAAGCGCTCCGGCCAGAATCTCACTTGCCGATGCACTATTTTCATTAATCAGGACATATACTTTACCGTTTTCAAAACTTCCCCCTTTATTGGCATACGTTTTATCGGTCGTTCCATTTTTGCTTTTGGTAAAAACAATCAGTTGTTTATCTTTCAGGAATTCATCCGCAATAGCAACCGCCTCTTCCATATAGCCGCCGCCATTGTCACGAAGATCAATGATCAAGGACTGCATTCCTTTTTTTTGTAAACGCGCCAAGCCTGTTTTGAATTCTGTATAAGTGGTTTCCGCAAAACGGTTTATTTTGATATAACCGGTTTTATTTCCAAGAAACAAAGAAGCATCAACACTCTTTATCGGAATAATATCCCTTTTGATTTTAAACTTCAGTTTCTTTTGTTCCGATTTTCTGAAAACAGTAAGTTCTATTTCAGAACCTTTAATTCCTTTTAATTGTGAAAAAAGGCTATCAGAAGGTAGTTTTCTGCCGAACAATTTGGTTTTTCCGGCAAATAAAATCCGGTCTCCGGATTTCAATCCTGCTTTCGCCGAAGGGCCATTTTCAACGGGTCTTATGATGGCAACCGAATCTTTGTACATATAAAAATTGATTCCAATTCCCACGAAGTCCCCTTTCATACTTTCGGCCACTTCTGCCTGTTCGGTTGGGGGAATGTAAACGGAATGCGGATCTAACTTAGACAGTATATTGTCGACCGTCAGATTTACAATCGAATCTGTATTGACGCTGTCTACATATTCGTTATTGATAAAATCAATAAGTTTGTTCAGTTTTGTTTTGGAGTAATTTTTAGCCAAAAGCTGATCATCAACGGGAGCATTCATCAGGCTTCCGAGGACTGTGCCAAGAGCAAATACGGCTCCTATAACAAGGGGTAAATATTTTGAGTTTACTTTCATTTACTCTTCTAAATCGGGAATATGTGCTACTTCAATACCTGCTTTTATTAAAAACTGAATTCCCGAGTCGTCTCTGTATCCATTCTGATACACGACTCTCTTTATGCCTGACTGATGTATCAACTTACTACACTCTTTGCAGGGTGAAAGTGTAATATACAAAGTCGCTCCTTCGCAGGACTGTGTTGATCTTGCTACTTTCAGGATGGCATTTGCCTCGGCATGTAAAACATCCCAGCGCGTTAATCCTTCTTCGTCTTCGCAGCAATTCTCAAATCCGGATGGTGTCCCGTTATAACCATCAGAAATAATCATCCGGTCTTTTACGATAATGGCACCAACCTGTTTCCGTTTACAATACGAAAGTAAACTCCACTCTTTGGCAATTCGCAAATACGCTTTATCGTATTTATTTATTTTATTTACTTCCATTTATTTTATCTGTTCCAAATAGGGCTTTCAATAATCATAGGAATGACCACTCCAATAATAAAAGCTGACATTACCAATGCCCAGTCGCGTTTCGAAAAACGAAAAACCGTCTGCACTATATATGATAATAACAAAGCCACAAAGACTACTACGAGTTGCGCTACTTCAATTCCTAATGCAAATTCTCCCAAAGGTAGTAATTTTGAGGTTGCGCTACCTCCTAATATCGTCTTGAAATAATTTGAAAATCCAAGTCCGTGTATAATACCAAAAAACAAGGTCACAAAAAAGATCAGATTCACGCCGTCATTTTTAGATGCTTTGCCTGCTGTAAACAAATGATACAAAGCCGTTATTAAAATGGTGATCGGAATTAAGAACTCCACAATATTCACTTTTACAGTTATAATTCCAAAAACAGAAAGTACCAAAGCTACGGTATGACCGATTGTAAAAACGGAAACGAGCAATAAAATACGTTTCCAGTCTTTAAAGGTGTAAGGAACTGTTAATGCGATTAAAAAAAGAACGTGATCGTAGGCATGAATATCTAAAACATGCTTTAATCCTATTTGAAAATAAATCCAAAATTGTGACATAGCGGTACTAGTATTAATTGATTAAGGGGTTGTAAACTTACGATTAATTTTGAAAATTCAAGAAAACCCTGCTTTAAAACAACGAAGAAAAATAAGTTAAATTTTATGAGAAATTTAAATTTGTTAAATTAAAATAAGATTTATCTTTGCTCGATAAAAAACCGATTAATTATGTCATTTTCAGAATTATTTGATAACGAATTCAAACAAAGAAATAAAGGTCATTTCTCTGCAATTGTACGTGTAGCTTTTGCTGACGGAAAAATTAATGAGGAAGAGCAATCTTTTCTTGACAAACTAGCTTCAAGACTAGAAATTTCAGAAGAAGAATACAAGGAGATCCTTAACGATCCGTGGAAGCACCCCATAAACCCACCTTATTTATATGCACAACGCGTTGAACGTTTGTATGATTTAGCGAGAATGGTACATATTGACCACCATTTAGGAGACCAACAGGAAGTGATGTTAAAACGTATGGCACTGGCTTTAGGTTTTACACCCGGAAACGTTGATTATATTGTTTCTAAAGCGTTATGCCTGATTGATAAAAAAGTTGATTTGGATACTTTTTCATTCGAAATGGAAAACATGAATAAATAGTTTACAGTCACAGTTGACAGTTTTAGACTGAATAGCGAGACTGAGAATAAAATAAAAAAACCGACAAATCGTAGATTCTGTCGGTTTTTTTATATCTGTAAACCCGACAACAGGTTTTAAAACCTGCCGGGTTTGGTAACTGAGACTGAAAACCGAGACTGAGACTTACTTCGCCTCTGCCATAAATTCTTCGGCTTTTTCGACCATATTATAACTTCCGCAGAAGAAAGGAACCCTTTGATGCAGTTCGGTTGGCTGGATTTCCATAATTCGTCCGAAACCATCTGTTGCTTTTCCTCCCGCCTGTTCTGCAATAAACGCCATTGGATTGCATTCATACAACAAACGTAATTTTCCTTTTGGTGCTTTCGAACTCGTTGGATACAAATAAATTCCGCCTTTGATCATATTTCGATGAAAATCAGACACCAGACTTCCGATATATCTGGAAGTATACGGTCTGTCTTCTTCTTCTCTCTGACAATATTTGATGTAGTTTTTTACGCCCTGCGGAAAATGTACATAATTACCTTCGTTTACCGAATAGATGTTTCCGTCAACCGGAAATTTCATATTGGGATGTGACAGATAAAATGTTCCGATAGCCGGATTTAAAGTAAACCCGTTTACGCCGTGGCCTGTGGTGTAGACTAACATTGTTGATGTTCCGTAAATCACATATCCGGCAGCCACCTGATTTACGCCCGGCTGCAGAAAATCTTCGCTGGTCACCGGAGTTCCAATTGGCGTAATTCTTCTGAAAACAGAAAAGATAGTTCCCAAAGAAACATTGACATCGATGTTTGATGATCCGTCTAAAGGATCCATTAAGATCACGTACTTATTATTATGACTGTTGTCGCTCCCCTGAACAGTAATAAAATCGTCGTTTTCTTCAGAAGCAATACCACAGACAATCTCACGGTTTATTAACGTCTGGATAAATACTTCGTTGGCATAGACATCTAGTTTTTGCTGGTCTTCTCCCTGAATATTCTGCTCGCCTGCTGCGCCAATAATATCCACTAATCCTGCTTTGTTTACTTTATAGTTGACCACTTTTGCCGCCAAACGTATAGAGTTGATAATTCGGGATAACTCCCCCGATGAGTATTGAAATGCTTTTTGGTTCTCAATAATAAACTCTCCCAGTGTTTTATTGCGTTCTTCCATTACTATATCGTTGTAGTTTTAATTTTAAGTCACAAATATCGTTTTTTTTGTGAGAATGGTTTAAAAATTATTTCGTTAGTTTGCTACTATTGTATATTTGGTAACCAAAAGCAAAAATTGAGTACTAAAACCATACTATTTTAGCTAATAAACGCTTAATAATAAGAATATATGAATATTAGAAAAGGAAATCCGGAAGACATGGAATCGGTTTTAGGATTAATACAGGAGCTGGCAATATTCGAAAAAGAGCCCGATGCAGTTGTAATAACAGTAGATGATTTAGTACGTGACGGTTTTGGCGAAAACCCTTTGTTTCATGTATTTGTGGCAGAGGTTGAAGAAGAAATTGTTGGAATCGCCTTATATTACTACCGTTACTCTACCTGGAAAGGAAAAACCATACATCTGGAAGATTTAATTGTCAAGGATAAAATGCGTGGTACCGGTCTGGGCTCTGCCCTCTACGCCGAAATCATGAAGCAGGGAAAAAAAGATAACGTAAGAAGAGTAGAATGGAATGTTCTGGCCTGGAATACGCCGGCGGTAAAATTCTATGAAAATTCCGGTGCACGAATCCTTGAAGACTGGCAGGTGGTTCAAATGGACGAAGCGGGAATTAATTCTTTTCTGGAAAAATAATCACAAAATACATTTTGCCACGAATTACACGAATTAGCACGAATTGATTAGTATATATTCGTGGAATTCGTGGAAAAAAATAACAAAGTACCAGATTTCAATTCAAGCTGAAATCTAAAATTAAAAATCTAAAATTAAGAATGAGAGTATTTAAATTTGGAGGAGCGTCCGTAAAAGATGCCGAAGGAATCAAAAACGTATATGACGTTTTGCAAAAAGTGGGTTATGAGGATGTGATTCTGGTTGTTTCGGCAATGGGAAAAACAACAAACGCGCTTGAAGTGGTAATCAAAAATTATTTTGATAAATCAGGGGAACTGAATTCTTCTGTACAGGAGATAAAAAAATACCACAATCAGATATTAGTGGACTTGTTTGATGATGAAAAGCACCCTGTTTTTGCAGCGGTAACAGCACAATTTTCGGATCTGGAATATTTTTTAGCACATAACAAATCTCCAAATTACAACTTTGTTTATGATCAGGTGGTAAGCTTTGGTGAACTGATTTCGACTACAATTCTGAGCCATTTTATGAATTTTATGGGCATCAAAACACAATGGCTGGATGTACGTGAATTCATAAAAACCGATTCCAACTACCGTGATGCTGAAGTAGACTGGGAAGCAACCCAAAAGAATATCAGCAAAAATGTACCCCGAAAAACATTAAACATCACTCAGGGATTTTTGGGTGCGGACGAAAATAATTTCACTACGACTTTAGGCCGTGAGGGTTCCGATTACACTGCCGGAATTTTCGCTTATTGCCTGAATGCCGAAAGCGTAACAATCTGGAAAGATGTTCCCGGCGTTATGAATGCCGATCCGCGTTATTTTGAAAATGCGAGTTTGCTTAATCAGATTTCGTATCGTGAAGCTATCGAACTGGCCTTTTACGGTGCAACTGTCATTCACCCGAAAACATTACAGCCTTTACAGAAAAAAGAAATTCCGCTGTATGTAAAATCATTTATCAATCCTTTACTAAAAGGAACCTGTGTATCAAAAGGAGTTGACTTAGAACCGCAATATCCGTGTTTTATCGTAAAAAGAAACCAGCTTCTGATTTCGCTTTCCTCGATTGATTTCTCTTTTATCATGGAGGAAAACATTAGTGAAATTTTTGCTCTGTTCCACGAATTCAAAATCAAGGTCAACCTAATTCAGAATTCTGCAATTAGTTTTTCGGTTTGTGTGGAAGATAAATTTGAGAATTTTAATGACCTGAATGCAATCCTCTCCAAGAAATTCAAAGTGGATTACAACGAGAATGTGACTTTATACACGATTCGTCACTTCACCGAACAGGCAGCCCAGACTGTTGAAGAAAACAAAGCGGTTTTATTAAAACAGGTAAGCCGTGAAACGATGCAGATTGTGACGAAAGAGATCAATTAATTTTTTCTGGCTTTACCGTTAATTATAGAATTCAAAAATACTCAAAAGACTTCATTTCATAAATGAGGTCTTTTTTTTTACTATTCTGCTCTATTATTTTTTAGATCTTCAATGATTGCTTTGAGTACAAGAATTTCACCTTCACGTATCATTATTATTTCCCTATACACATTAAGCAATGCACTTAGCATTTCATTTTCTTTTATCAAATCATTATTTTTGGTAATTGTTTCTTCCTCATCCTTCACCAGTTCTTCCGGTGTCAACTGGAAAAATTCGCAGATTCTGTTGATGTAACTCGCCCATGAACAGCTTTCACCTCTTTCTATGCGTGCATAAGCAGATTGGGACATACACAAACCATTTGCTGCTGCTTCCTGAGACATGTCATTAGCCTGACGTAACTTTTTTAGCTTATTTCCTACTATCCTATTCATATAATCAACATTTTCGGCAGTAAACATAGGAAATATTTTACATTAAACCGAAAATCGGTTTTAAATAACCGAAAATCGACTAAGACCTATTTGAAATGATTCGTAAGTTTGTTCTCATAAATTAAGTTGATTACTAATTATTAAAGTACTTTATTATGAAAAAGATTTTACTAATCACATTATTACTATTTATTAGTCTGCTAAACTCATGTAGTACGAATGATCCAATAAAACAAGAATCTCCTGAAAATATTGATTATGCTATTTTAAATAAATCCATAGACAATCAGATTAACATCTTCCACAAAATACATTTCAACGAAGACAATATCGATCAATATCTTAAATATTTTAAAACAGTTCCAGCTAAGGAAATGGAGAATAAAAATATTCCCAAAGAAACTACAATTAAAATTACACTAGCACCTCATTACAATAATAAGGAAAGTCAATTCATGCTTAGTTTTTATCAGAATTTAGTGAACTGTTATGATAATAAAATTATCGTGCTTTTAAATTCAAAAAGAATTTCACTTAACGAAGGTGGTTTTTCATCAGAATTTAAAGAGGAAACTAATTTTATATTCAATACGATTGAAAAAACTACAAATGAAATAAGCAATATTTTAAACAAATCACAAATCAACAGAACTGGAAAAAGCTCAGGTTTCGGAGACTGTGTTGCAAAACAAGGCAAAAATATTGGAAGAGCTGTAGCTACTGGAGCTTTGGTGGGTGCTGTTAGTGGCGCAATAACAGGCGCAACAGTTGGAACTGTCTCACTACCAGGAGTAGGAACAGCAACCGGAATAGTAGCAGGAGCAGTTTTTGGAGCAGCTAAAGGCGCTGTTGGCAGTGGTCTTACAACCTTTGCGTGGGTACTTGTAGATTGCGTAATGGAACGTAAAGAATCAAAAATCTTGCATATAAATTATAAGGATCTTTATAATGATATCTTACTTGCAAATGACTCGGACAAAACAGATTCTAACATTTTTGACAACTCTGATTCACTAATAAATACTGTTTTACTAGCTGACGAAAGTACTACGATAAAATTTATTAAATAACATTATGAAACCCAACAATATAAAAAAACTCATTTTAATTAACAACTACATAGTTAGCCCAGTATATATTATTTTAATGTTTTGGTTATTTTTTTTTAATTGGGAACCCTTTTCTATAGAAGAAATAATCGCTCACAGATGTGACTTAAAAATGTATTTAGCATTTATTTGGGCTATTATTAGTCTTATTCTGTTGCGTTGGGGAATGAAATATCCCAAGAAAATTCCTTAATCCCCTCACTTAATTTATGAAAAACCCTTTTTTCAAGTACTTAATACTTTCTATTCTCTTTATTCTAATTGCAGAAATTTTTAAGAAAGCGATTCATTTTGATTATTTACCTTTCCATTCATTTTCCGAGCAACTCATCTCTAAACAGATTGAAAATTTCATCGGCTTTCAAAAAAAACGGCAATGGATCGGGTATGTGTTTATTCCGGTCATTCTCCTAATTAAAACTATGCTAATTGCTACTATACTTTATATTGGCCTGACTTTCTCTGACAGGGAGTTAAAGTTTTATCGTCTTTGGGACGCTGTCATAAAAGCAGAATGTATCTTTTTACTAGTTCCTGTTTTCAAAATTATCTGGTTTTATTTTTTCCAGACCAGTTACTCTTTAAAAGATATTCAGAACTTCTATCCGTTATCAGCACTAAATATTATTGAGTACAAAGAGCTGCAAAAGTGGTCTATTTATCCTCTTCAAATTTTAAACTTATTTGAATTAACCTATATTATTTACTTAGCACATCAGGTTGGTCATTTAACAAATACCAATACAGATAATGGGCTAAAAATAGTAGGGTACAGTTACGTGCATGCCTTATTGCTTTGGGTAATTACCATAATGTTCTTCACGCGAAACTATTACTAAAAAAAAAATGTGCTGCATTTTTTATTTTACACCGCTTCAATATCCTTAAAAATCTTGCTGACACGATTTATCTTTTAGACAATAAAATCATAACTCACTTTGAAACCAGCACCATTTAATGCAAACACCATACTTTTTATAGTGATTACTGGAAATTCGAATAGCAAAATCAGGTTTTGTCCAAAAGCAAAGCCTTTTCTGTTTTAGCAGACTGCCTTTTCATTTTACCACTATTAAATACTACTTTTGACTTTTTGGAGTTAAAGTCTTTATGTTGAAAAAATTACTTTTTTTGATGGTGTTTGTTTTTTATTCCGGGCTTCACGCGCAGGAAAGCAACTCCCTGTACAAAACCAAAAAAGTTCCGGTTTCGAAAGACACTATTCAATTGGAAAAATTCAGCATAAATTCAGGCTTCTTTCAACTTTTAAATTCAAAAAACGAACTGATTGATACTGCTTTTTATAAGATCGATTTTGCTAAGGGAAGTTTAATTTTAAAGGAAAATTTTGTTTCAGATTCCGATACCTTAATTGTAAATTATCTAAACTATCCCGATTTTTTAACCAAAGAATACAGTTTATACAATGACAGTCAGGTGGTGAGCAATGATGTTACCACTGACAAATTGTATAAAATTGAGAACTCCACCAAAAAAGCCATTCCGTTTGACGGATTAAATACCTCCGGAAGCATCACACGCGGTGTTACGGTCGGCAATAATCAGAACACCGTTTTGAATTCGAATTTAGATCTCCAGATTACCGGAAAAATATCCGACAAAGTAAGTTTAAGAGCCTCACTTCAGGACAGCAATATCCCATTGCAGGATGGCGGCTATTCCCAAAAACTGGATCAGTTTGACAATATCTTCATGGAACTTTTCAGCGATGACTGGAACATTCGGGCTGGTGATGTCTTTTTAGAAAACAGGAAAACACAATTTTTAAGCTTCAATAAAAAAGTTCAGGGAATTGCCGCAAGCTTTGATTTTGATACGGAAAAAAGCAAAACCAATATTTTTGCATCGGTTGCCTTTGTGAAAGGGCAATACGCCAAAAGTACTTTTGTAGGACAGGAAGGCAATCAGGGACCTTATAAATTAAAAGGACAAAACGGGGAGTTGTATGTTCTGGTAATTTCGGGTTCAGAACGTGTTTACGTAAATGGTGTTTTACTAAAACGCGGCGAAAACAACGATTATGTGATTGATTACAATGCGGGCGAAATTGTTTTTACGTCGCTTTTTACAATCACGTCAGAGATGCGTATTACCATTGAATACCAGTATTCCGACCGAAATTACAACCGATTAGTGACGTATGCCGGAGCTACACATGAAAATAAAAGCTGGAGTTTCGGAGGTTATATCTATTCTGAAAGTGATTTAAAAAATCAGCCCTTACAGCAAAACCTTTCTACAGCCCAAGTCCGGATTCTTGCTCAGGCCGGAGATGACCAGAACCAGATGACAGCTCCTTCTGCTTATGAAGAGGCTTATGCAGACAATAAAATTTTATACAAAAAAATCATTTTGAACGGTCTTGACGTTTATGAATATTCGAATAATTCAACTGATGTTTTATACAATGTAAAATTTAGTCTTGTCGGAAATAATCTTGGGAATTATGTCATTCAGAATAACAATTCGGTCGAGCGTATCTACGAATATGTTGCTCCCGTAAATGGTATTTTACAGGGAAATTACGAGCCGATTGTAAAACTGACCGCACCGATGAAAATTCAGGTGGCTACGTTTTTAGGAAAATACAATCCGGATGAAAAAACGCTGGTTGATTTTGAAATTGCAGTGAGCAATAACGATAAAAATCTGTTTTCAACTATTGATGATTCGAATAATGAAGGTGTTGCTGTAAAAACGAATGTCAAAAAACGTCTTTTTACCAGAGAATGGACATTGGATGCTTTTGCCAATTATCAGTTTGTACAGGAAGATTTCAGGTCCGTAGAGCGTTTATACAACATAGAATTTAATCGCGACTGGAATTTAAATTCGACCCTTTTAGGAAATCAGAGTTTGCTGGTTACAGGTCTTAATTTTGATCTCTTCTCTAAAAAAGAAACCACTAATATAGGTTTGTTTACCTATCAATTCGAAAAATTAGATTTTACCAAGAGTTATTCCGGGGGACGCCATACGGCCAACGCTTTCTTTAAACTGAATAATTGGACAATTGAAAATCGCGGAAGTTTCCTAAGTTCTGATGCTACAAATTCAAATTCCAAATTCATAAGAAACCTAACCAAAACCAAATATCATTTTGGAAAAAACTGGGTTGGCGGAAGTGTTCAGATCGAAGATAATCAGGAAAAAGACAAAACCAACAATCAGTTTTCGGCGTTGAGCCAGCGGTTTTCAGAATATGGCGTTTTTATGGGACGCGGCGACAGTACAAAAGTTTTTGTAGAACTGGGGTATTTGCAGCGCCGCAATGACAGTTTGCAAAATGGTTTTTTACAGCATGTCAATGATTCGAAAATGTACGTCCTGAAATCGAAATTAATCCAGAACAAAAAAACAGATTTAGCGGTTTATGCGAGTTACCGGACTTTAGCTTTTACGGATACAGCCCGTAAAAGTGAACCTTCTTTAAATTCCAGAATTCTCTATAACGATCGTTTCTTCAATCAGCTGATGCAAATCGGGACAACTTATGAAACCAGTTCCGGAACTATTGCACAACAGGAATTTACGTACGTAGAAGTTCCAACGGGACAGGGAGTTTATACCTGGAATGATTATAACGGCAACGGAATTCAGGAACTGGAAGAGTTTGAAATTGCTCCTTTTCCGGATCAGGCCAAGTTTATACGCATCTTTTTACCGAATCAGATTTACATCAAAACCAATCAGAATAAGTTCTCGCAATCGGTAACCTTAAATCCGCTGCAATGGCAAAACGAGACTGGTTTCAAAAAACTGGTCTCTTATTTTTACAACCAGACTTCGTTTATTATGGACCGAAAGGTAAAAAATGACGGAGGTCATTTCGAACTGAATCCGTTTAATACTTCTGATGAAAATATGCTGGGGCTAAATTCCAGTTTCAGAAACAGCCTTTATTATAACCGTGGAAAACAGAACCATTCAGTAACCTATTCTTATCTGATCAATAAGGGGAAAAATTTGCTTTCGATTGGTTCACAAGAAGTCAGGAACAATTCCCATCAACTGCAATACACGCATCTGTATCAAAAAAGCTGGTTGTTTAACTGGTTTACCAAAACAATCAAAACCACATTAGTTTCTGAAGATTTTACAGAAAAAAATTATGATTTGGAAGGCTATCAGATTGCCCCGAAAATCAGCTATTTGTTTTCAAAAAACACCAGCCTGGATTTCTTTTATGAATTACAAAACAAAAAGAATCAGACCGGAAACTTAGAAACTTTAGCCCAAAACCGAATCGGAACTTCTTTTTCGTATGCCGGTGAAAAAAAAGTAACCATAAGTGGTGAGTTCTCTTTTTATGAAAATAAATTTACGGGGAATGAATTTTCATCTGTTGGATTTCAAATGTTAGAAGGGCTTCAGGCGGGGCAGAATTTAGTCTGGAAACTTCTTTTGCAGAAGAATATAACCCAGTTTTTAGACATCAATTTAAACTATCAGGGCCGCAAAAGCGAAACCGGAAACACCATTCATACCGGAAATATTCAGCTTCGCGCTTATTTTTAATGCTTTCCAGGAAACATTCACATAAATTGATTAATTTTAATTGAAATTCTAACACCTTAACTTATGAAAAAATTAGTATTATTCTGCTTTATGTTAGTGCTGTCCGGTAATTTTTATGCTCAGGAAACCACAAAAACGACTAAGGCAAAAAGTGAGACGGCTGCTAAAAAGAAAAAAGCAGCAGCTGATAAGGAAGTAGCAGACGCCAAAAAAGAAACGGCAAAAGCTAAAAACGCGACCGCAGACCAAGCCTCTGCAGATGCCAAAAAAGAAGCTGCAAAAGCAAAAAAGGCAGCAGACAAAGCTACCGATGCATCAGCAAAAGCAAAAACTGATGCTGCAAAGACCAAAAGCGAAGCTGCAAAAGCCAAAAAAGCTGCCAAAGAGGAAAGCACAAAAGCGGACTTGAAAAAAACAGAAGCTAAAACCGATACCAAAGTTAAGGCAGTCAAGAAAGATGGCACGGCAACGAAAAAAACAGCTGCCAAAACATTGAAGGAAACCAACGAAAAAGCACCAAAAGTTGCTGATAAAGTTACCGGGGAGTACAATGGTAAAAAAGTATACACAGGGCCAAGAGGCGGTAAATATTATATCAACGCAAACGGCAACAAAACGTACATTCAGGATTAAGCATAATTTTACCAGTATAGAAAAAGGAACTATTTAATGGTTCCTTTTTTTGTGCCAAACTGTTTTAAAAGCAAATCAGCTGTTAACATACAAATAACCTTGCCCTCTAAATCCTGATATTATTCGGCTCTTTTAACTGAAAAATAAGGCTCCATTTGAATTATAGAGTTAATAATTTAGTAATACGACTGAAATAACATAAAAAACATATTTCTCTATCTTCGTTTCAAAAAGCGTTAAACCATGAGCATTGAATATTCTGCGAACAAAACTATTTTAGTAGCTCCATTAAACTGGGGTTTAGGACATGCGACAAGATGTATCCCTATCATAAAAGCGCTCCAGGAAAATAAGTACATCCCGATAATAGCTTCTGACGGAGTTGCATTGGCTTTATTGCGTAAAGAATTCCCCTACATAGAGACCTTAGAATTACCTTCTTATCATATAGAATATGCTAAAAACGGTAAAAACTTTAAATGGAAACTGATTAAAAACTTACCCAAAATGATTACGGCCATTTTAGATGAGAAGAAAATGGTGAAGTCCCTGATTAAAAAACACGGAATTGACGGTATCATCTCAGATAACCGACTGGGCGTTTTCAGCAAAAGAATTCCATCTGTATTTATGACGCATCAGCTGAATGTGATGACCGGAAACACCACCTGGTTCACCAGTAAATGCCATCAGCATATTATCAAAAAATATTCCGAATGCTGGGTTCCGGATACTAATGAAGCTGTAAATCTGACCGGTGATCTCGGACACCTTAAGACAGACGAATTAAATTTAAAATACATAGGACCATTAAGCAGAATGCGCCAAAAAGATACGCCTAAAGTATACGACCTGATGGTCATTCTTTCGGGACCTGAACCTCAGCGTACCTATTTGGATGAGAAATTACAGGAAGAAGTGAAACGCTTTGAAGGCAAAGTGGTTTTTGTAAAGGGTGTTGTAGAGAAAACCCAGACAAAAGAAGAAATCGGAAACGTGACCTATTATAATTTCATGAACTCCAAACAACTGGAGCAGACTTTTAACGAAAGTGAATTGGTGCTGTGCCGTTCCGGATATACGACTGTTATGGATTTGGCAAAATTAGGCAAAAAAGCTTTTTTCATTCCTACTCCCGGGCAATACGAGCAGGAATACCTGGCGATAAAACTTCAGGATGAAAACTTAGTGCCTTATGCAACGCAAAACGACTTTACAATTGAAGATCTGTCAAGAGTAAAATCGTTTAAGGGTTTTGTTCAATTTAAAAATAGCATCGACTGGGATTCGTTGTTTTCTATATTTGAAGATAAAGTCTAGAAGTTAAACTGTGCCTGCAATCTCAGTAAGTTCCCTTGCTGCCTGTTAACCGGAAGGGCGCTGTCTACAAAGCTTCTGTCGGAAATCACATATTCTGCTGTAAGTTCAAAAGCTTTTAGCGGCTGCCATTCTACTCCAAATTCGTAATCTCTAACGACGTAACTTCTGGCATCTTTTTCGTATTTTTTTCCTCCGTCATAATACTGGAATTTCGCAAAAGGATACAAACGTTGTTTTTTCAGGTCCCACTTGTAATTCAGTAAAACATATCCTCCATCCAAATCTGTTACATCAACCGTTTTTGTTACTGCATTATAACGTGGTCCGGTTCCTATATTATATTCGGTTTGAATTCCGAAGGGTTTTGGATATAAAACAAAGGTAGCTCCTACCCGCTGATCTTTTATGTATTGCGGATCATTAACGGTAACTCCTGAAGAAATTTCTCCCGTGAATGCCCATTTTCCCGTATAGGCCTGAATTCCAGGTTCAATAATCTGATTACCAATTACAAATGGATAGGTAACTCTTGCTACAACATTAAGATCCCTGTTTCCGTCTATTTTATTTGCAATCTGTCCATTATAAACTCCTAAGGCAAATACACCAAAATCGCCTGAACCCTTGTAACCGTCTTTTACGAGCATTTCAAAACGCTTTCTGATTTCGGCTGGTGCCCAGTAAAAGAACATTCCTAAATCACGTTCATTTGCTATTGAACTGTTTATACCATCGGCACGGTCTAAAGTCAGACGCTGCGAACTTGACTGCATGTTTTCGAAACCGTAAGGAATTTTACTTTGTCCAACACGAAGACGGTATTCTTTTTTCTTATCAAAAGAAAGATCAAAATACAAATCCCTGATCTGAACAAAATTCTGAATTCCCGTGCTTGGTGAACTTGCAAAATCGGGCTGAAAATAGAAGAATACATTGGGATGAACCTGTCCTGAAAACACCAATCGGGCACGTCTGATAAAAAGACCATTATTTGCTTTAGCCTGGGGATCTGTAGAAGTTGTTCCCCATGATTTATCACACTGATCGCACGAAACTTTATCATTTGTAGAAAACAAACCATTGTATCGTATTTGGGCATAACCGCGCAATGAGATTCTGTCGTACCAATGTTCGTCATTACTGACTCCGGATTTTGTATCGGGAAGTTTTGATTTGTTGATAGAATCGAGAAGACGAATTACTTCTTTTTTTACGTCTTCCTTTTTTAAATCCTGTGCATTTGCCACCGAAGTAATTAGCAATAAAACTGCAATTATTTTTCTTTTTATCATTTTTTATCTAATGCACTAAAATTCAATGTGCAAAGATGTATCATCAATGTTAAGAAATCATTAACAGTATGTTACCATAATAAGAAGATTTGTTTCTAAATAGTTACGTAATTATGACGAAATATTCTAAAGTCAGGCCAGATGGCTCTATTCAAAATAAACGTTACAATAATTTAACTTCCGGTTTTTGTGCTTTATGTGCTTTTTCAAGTGTGAATGAAAACTCAGAACCAATTCCGAACTCACTTTCTACATATACTTTCTCTTTATGCGCTTCGATAATATGCTTTACGATTGCCAGTCCAAGTCCGGAACCGCCTTCAGAACGGGTTCCGCTTTTATCGACTCTGTAAAACCGTTCAAAAAGCCTTGGGATATTTTGTTTTTCAACTCCTTCTCCGTTATCACTGATACGAATCAACACTTTTTTCTTTGTTAAGTTGACTACGCCCACTTCTGTTAAACCACCGTCTTTACCATATTTGATAGAGTTTACAATCAGGTTTTCAAGAACCTGCTGTATTCTGTCCTGGTCTCCCCGAACGATAAGTGATTTAATATTTTTGCTTTCAAAAGCCAGCTTGATTTTCTTTTTATCCGCTTTCATTTCTAATAGATCGAAAACATTTTCAATTAGTTCTACAATATCAAAATCCGTCATCAGCAAGTCCAGATCACCCGATTCGAGTTTGGTAATCATATCGAGATCTTCCACAATATAGATCAGGCGTTCTACTCCTTTTTCGGCACGTTTCAGGTATTTCTTACGGATGTTTTTATCGTCCATCGCGCCATCAAGCAATGTTGAAACATAGCCCTGAACCGTAAACAAAGGTGTTTTCAGTTCGTGCGAAACATTTCCAAGAAACTCTCTTCGGTACTGCTCCCTGATTTCGAGCATTTCAATTTCCAGTTTTTTATCGGTGGCAAACTTTTTCACTTCACGGGAAAGCGTTTCCATGTCAGTGGTTATGGGCTGATTGATAAGGGTAGTTGATTCTAATAAGGAAACCTCATCGTATATTTTTTTAACTCTCCTGTATATAAAGCGCTCTACACGATATTGTAAAACCAAAAAGGAGAAAATATAAACGGATATAATAAAAATTAAGGCAAATGCAATCTGATGTTTTAATTGGTTCTTATAAAATAAAGACATCAGTATCATTACAAATCCGGTTGTAAAAAGACTTATGTATAATGCCGACTTTACAGCAAATTTGTATGTTTTTTTAAAATTAATTTTCATTGATATTGTTTAATCATTTAGAGACTTTAGAAAAATTGAGCTTAACTCAAAAACCATATAAGAAACTGAAGATCATAAATGTAATGAACTTCAGTTTCTTATATGGTTTAAATTTATGGAATATTTTAAAACAATTTGAATTCGTTTAAATCTTAACTAAAATCCCAAATTACACCACGAGCCTTAGCATCTTAGTATCTCAGCACCTTAGTTTCTTAAAAAATTAAACTTCAAATTTATAACCAACTCCTTTTATGGTTTTAAAAAGATCTTCTCCAATCTTTTCGCGTAATTTTCTGATATGTACATCGATTGTTCTTCCGCCAACTACTACTTCGTTACCCCAGACTTTATCCAAGATTTCATCTCTTTTAAAAACTTTCCCTGGTTTTGAAGCTAACAGGTAAAACAATTCGAATTCTTTTCTTGGTAAAGCAATCTCTACATTCCCCTTGATGATTTTATATTCTTCACGGTTAATCTCGATTCCGCCAACATTTAAGGTATCACTGACAACCTCTTGTTCTTTTAACCTTCTTAACAAAGCCTTTACTTTGCTTACCAATAATTTTGGTTTTATGGGTTTGGTGATGTAATCATCTGCACCTGCATCAAAACCAGCAACTTGGGAGTAATCTTCGCTTCTTGCTGTTAAAAATGTTATGATTACATTATTTAATTCTGGTATTTTTCTGATGTGTTCACAAGCTTCCATTCCGTCCATTTCAGCCATCATCACATCCATAATAATTAAATCCGGTAATTCTTTCTGAGCTTTTGCGATAGCATCTTTTCCATTTGAGGCCGTTACAATCTGGTAGCCTTCCTGAGCAAGGTTATAGCCAACGATTTCAAGGATATCCGGTTCATCATCAACTAATAAGATCTTGGTTTGTGTTTTTTTCATAAAGTAGCAAAAATTGAGTTTTCTCATCAGATTTTATTCCTGAAAATCTGATGGTTTTTAATTGCGATGGTAAATATAATAATAAATCAACAGTCAAAAATCCCTGTTAACGGTAATTTAATCTGGTAACAATTTGATAATCTACAGCACACAAAAACATAACAAGTGCGTAACATGAACTTTACAGGGCGGTTCTTTCTTTGCAAAAAAATAAATTAAACACAACTCAAATGAAATTCAATCTTAAATTTCTATTAATCACATTATTTATCTGCACGATTTCGGTCGCTCAGAACAAAGGTACGATTTCTGGTGTATTAACCGACAAGGAATCTAACAATCAGGCATTACCATTTGCAAATGTTTTAATAAAAGGAACTAACATTAGCGCAAACACAGACATTGACGGTAAATATACCTTAAATGTAAATCCGGGAAGTTACACTATAATTTTCAGCTTTGTAGGTTATGAATCAGTTGAAAAACCGGTAACCGTTAAAGCAAATGAAACTGTCACTGTAGATCAGATACTTTCTTCAGGAGGCTATACTCTTAAAGACGTTGTTGTAAAATCAACAGCTAACAGAGAAAAAGAAACAGCGTTATTACTAGATCAAAAAAATGCTGTTGTTATTAAACAAAGTATTGGCGCACAGGAAATGTCAAGAAAAGGCGTTAATGATGTTGAAGAAGGTTTAACAAAAATTACCGGAATCACAAAAGTTGGAAACAGAGGTTTATTTGTTCGTGGTCTTGAAGATCGTTATAACAACTTATTAATTAATGATCTTGCGGCTCCATCAAACAATCCGTTTTCTAAAATCGTTCCTCTTGATTTGTTCCCAACAAATATTGTAGGCGTTATTGATGTTTATAAAACATTCAACCCAAATGTATATGGCGATTTTGCTGGTGGAACATTTAATATTCAAACTTCAAAACCAACAAAAAGTGTCACTAAAATAAGTGTTGGTGCGGGTTACACAACCGGAAACAGCTTTAAAGATTTTTTATTATCAACTGACGCCGATACAGCAGCTGGTTTTTTCGGATTTAATGGCAAAGACAGAGAATTACCAGGTTTTCTTGGAAATCAAGCCACGAAACAAACTTTCACAACAGATCAGGCATTAAATTCAATAAGTGGCAATAAAGGTTTTAATGTCAGTCAAACAAAAGCCCCTTTAAATTCAAGTTTAAACTTATTGCATGCTGAAAAATTTAATTTAAGCAACGATAGAACTTTTTCTTACTTATTATCTATTAACTATGATAACAATTATGCTATTAGAGAAGGTGTTGAAAGAACTATGACTATAAATACACCCTCAGAGTACGCTAATGATTTTATGACTACAGAGTACCGTTTTAAAACTACAACGTCTTCATTATTAGGATTAAACTATAATACAAACAGATTTAAATTAAATTTTAATACGTTATATATTAAAACTACTTTAAACTCTATAAAAGATCAATTTGGACAATCTGAAAGCACTCCTGCTATTCAAAACACTCTTATCCGTACGAATCAATTAGAGAATAGCGATTATTTAAACTTACAATTACTAGGAGAATATGCTTTGACAGAAGACAAAAATCAAAACATAAAGGCTGGCGTTTCTTATGCGAATACAAAGTATGAGCAACCAGATAGAAAAGTTCTTTTTGGTACTTTAAGTAATGGCGTAATTAACACTGCATACAACAATATCCTGCGCCAGTACTTAACTGTAGATGGAAATTCATTTATTTCCGCCATGGCAGAATACAGCCTGAAATTTGGAAAAGGCACTGACAAACAAAATAAATTAACGGTTGGTTATAACGGCTATACATCGAAAATGGAATCATCTTACCGATTCGTTTCTCTGCATGGTTCTAGTTTTGCCTATAGCCTAAATGATATTAACGATAAAATTGAAAGTGATCTTTTAACTGACTCTTCTGTTTATTTTGCAGAAAACTCAAATTCAACTTACAAGGTAAAACTTGACGAAAGTGCCAATGCAGGTTACGCTAATTTACTTTTGAAATTTGCCGACAAATACGAAGTGAATGCAGGTGTTCGAGTTGAAAGTACTTTAAAAGAAACTCACTATAAAGGATTAGGAAGTTTTGACGATCCGTTTAAAACACTTAAATACGATAATTTGTATGTTTTACCATCTTTGAATGTAAAATATCTTATGAACGAAAAATCAAACCTTCGTTTTGCAGCAAGCAAAACATACACAAAACCGGTAATAATGGAGTCGTTTCCTATCACCTACCAAAATGCTGATGGAACTTCAATACAAGGAAATTCTATATTAAAAAATAGTGATAACTACAATGTTGATTTAAAATACGAATTATTTCCTAGTACAAAAGAAATGTTTGCTGTAGGTGTATTTGGAAAATACATTGATAACCCAATCGAAAGAACATTTGTTACTAACGCTACATCCGGAACTATTACAACATTCTTAAATTCTGACAGCGCTAATTTATATGGAGCAGAATTTGAATTTCTTTTAGGATTAGAAAGAATCAGCGAAAGTTTGTCTGCATTTTCATTTGGTTTGAACACAACTTTGATGTCTACAAAAGTAAATGTAAGCCCTACATATGACTCAGTTGATGAGGACGGAAATCCTTCTACGGGATTGGCGACACTTGAAACACACAAAGGAACGAGAGCATTGCAAGGAGCATCAAACTGGCTGGTAAATTCTGATTTGAAATATGAATTCAATTTAGCAAAAGAATGGAGCAATACTGTTTCATTAGTTTACGGTGTATTCGGAAAAAGAATTTTCGCAGTAGGAACAAACGGTCAGGATCATACTTATGAATTGCCTGTCTCGCAATTAGACCTTGTTTGGGGCAGCAAAATTTCAGAACATTTTGATGTTAAATTCACTGCAGACAACTTATTAAACCCTGTAAGAAAATTTGAATTCGGAGATAAAGGAACATTACCATTTGCTGAAGAATCACACTTATCTAACAGCTACAAAAAAGGCGTTGGGTTCTCTTTAAAATTAGGATATACTTTTTAACATCCGTAAAACACACACTAAAAGCTCCAGAGATTCTGGAGCTTTTTTTATTCATAGCGATAAAAACACGCTTAACATTCTCTTGACATTATAGTTGTCTTTTGGTAACCGTAAAGTAATATTCAGATAACACCTTAAAAAGATTAACGTTCTAATTTTGACAAAAATAAAAACACATAATAACACAACTATGAAAACTAAATTTTTTGCTTTAGCACTTGCTACAGGTTTATTTTTTAATTCTTGCTCAAGTAGTGATGATCCAACTCCGGTTACTCCACCAGCAACAGGTGAGATTACAGGTACAATTACTGCAAACAAAACTTTTGCTTACGGTAACTACACTCTAAAAGGAATTGTAAAAATTAATGACGGTGTTACTGTAACTTTTGATGCAGGATCAACAATTACTATTGATAAAGCTACTGGAGACAACGCATTGGTTGTTTTAAAAGGTGGAAAATTAATCACTAACGGTACTGCTGACAAACCAGTTGTATTTACTGAAAAATCTAAAGTTCCAGGATCTTGGGGTGGAATTATCGTATACGGAAATGCTCCTGCATTAATTGCTGGCGGATTAACTACCGGTACTTCTGAAGATGGTAACAAAATTACTTACGGTGGAACAAATCCTACTGACAACAGTGGTTCATTAGTATACACAAGAGTAGAATATGCTGGATCTAAATTAGCGGATGGTAATAAAGAAAACAATGGTTTTACTTTTTACTCAGTAGGTTCCGGAACAAAACTAGATCACTTGGTATCTTACAAAGGTGCTGATGACGGATATGAGTTCTTCGGTGGAACTGTAAGTTTAACAAATGCTATTTCTTACGGAAACACAGATGATTCATTTGACTGGCAAGATGGATGGCAAGGTACTGCTAATACAAACTGGTATGCTTACCAAACTGGTAAAGGTAACTACGGAATGGAAATCGAAGCTTCTGCAAATGATAACGCTTTTGGACCAAAAGTTTCTAACATTACTTTAAAAAGAGCTGCTACAAACGTTCCTGAAGGTAATGACAACCAAGTTGATGCAATCCAGTTCAAAAGAGAAGGTAACGGAGAATACAGCAACATCATCATTGATGGTTATGGTAACTTTACATTTAATGGAACTACTTACTATGGAAGTGCAGTTAGTATCTTAGATGCTGCTACTAACACACATCAGGTAAATACTGGAAAAATTAAACTTTTGAATGTTAAAATTTCTAATACTACAAATGTAACACCAATTGCAGGCGTTCCTGGTTTTACAGTAACTTTCCCAGCTGGAAATTTCACTACTAGCGCTACTGCTACTGGAGCTTCTTTAACTGCTGGTGCATGGGCTACAGTTGACGGTGTAGATTTGACAAAATAATTAAAAACATAGTAAATGTTAAAAACATCCTAAAATTTTAGGATGTTTTTTTTTGGCGTCATTTTTGCAATTTTTTTTGTATATTTACGTATCTAAAAATATGCGATGGCGAAAAACTACTTTTATATTATAATCTTACTGGCTTTTTTCTTTACCGTAAGTGCTTCTGCACAAGACAGTAAACAAACGTCAAAACCTCAGGATGGAAATACTATAGAGGGACTAAGCCTGTATCCTAACCCGGTCTTAAATGGAAAAGTATACATCTCCTCTAAGAACGATTTAGAAAAGGAAATTATTGTCTTTGATCTTTTGGGAAAAAAAGTGATTCAGACCCATCTGGCTTCAAAAGAATTAAATGTCGCAGATTTAGCTCCCGGCGTTTACATTATAAAAATCAGCGAAGAAAATGCTACCGCAACGCGAAAACTGATTATCCGATAGTACTACAAAAAAAGGCTCCAATGAATATTGGAGCCTTTTTTTGTAGTTTTCAGTTTTCAGTCGCAGTTTTCAGTGAAATGCGGATCAGGACTGAAAACTGAGACTGAAAACTCCAAACTTTTTACAATTATCCCTACCTTTGTACAAAAAAAGTTTTGATTACAGCCAACGATATATTTACCCTTTCAGGTCAGAAACAATTTGAAAAAACAGCACTGAAGGTGTTTCGTTTTCAGCATGAGAACAATAAAGTATATCGTGAATTTTGTGATTTCTTAAAAGTAAATCCACAACAGGTAAAATCAATACAGCAAATTCCTTTTCTGCCCATTCAGTTTTTTAAAAGTCATAATGTGGTTTCCAATACAAATCCTGCCCAGGTCACTTTTACCAGCAGCGGAACTACAGGCATGATCACCAGTAAACATTTGGTAACTGATGTCTCTTTATACGAAGAAAGCTATCGAAAGGGGTTCTCTGAATTTTACGGCAACATTGAAGATTACGTTGTTTTAGCGCTTTTGCCGTCTTATCTCGAGCGCGAAGGCTCTTCGTTAATCTACATGGTTGAAGACCTGATAAAACTATCCAATCAGCCTGAAAGCGGGTTTTATTTGCACAACCACGAAGAACTTATTCAAAAGCTTATTGAATTGGATCAGGCAGGCCAAAATACAATACTGATTGGTGTTACTTACGCTTTATTAGATCTAATCGAAAAACATCAGTTTCAGCTTCAGCATACCATTATTATGGAAACCGGAGGAATGAAAGGCAAACGTAAAGAAATGATTCGGGAAGAACTTCACGAACAGCTTTGCAAAGGTTTTGGTGTTCATGCCATTCACTCCGAATACGGAATGACAGAGCTTTTAGGACAGGCGTATTCTTTAGGAGAAGGTGTTTTTGAATGCCCTTCCTGGATGACGATCCTGGTCCGGGATCCGGAAGATGCCCTGACTTATGTAAAAGATGGAAAAACAGGCGGAATCAACGTTATTGATTTAGCCAATATCAATTCGTGTTCTTTTATCGCTACACAGGATTTAGGTAAAAAAAATCCCAACAATTCTTTCGAAGTATTGGGACGTTTTGATAATTCTGATATTCGAGGGTGCAATTTGATGGTTTTATAAAAGTTAATCGTTGATTTGTTTCATTGGTTAACCTAAAAACATCCAAAAAAAGAATTGATTTTAATTTTCATCACTCACAATACCAATATATTCTATTTCATCTTTGTTTAATAATTCTTTTTCCTTTCTGGCTTTATGCTCCAGAAACCTATAACACCCATAACATCCCGAAGCTCCGGATAAAAGATAAAACAAATTCCATTCAGCGCTTCCAAAATCCGGATCGGATATTTCAGCAAAACCTTTAGCCAGCAACATTAAAGCAACCACAATACACACTGATACTACCACGGCTGCATAATATGCTCCTAAACCCAAAAAGAAATACTTCCATTTACTTTTACGGTATTCGAGAGCCAAATTGCTGAATGCTTTCCAAATCCAATACATACAAAAAATTCCCAGCATCTGTTTTTAGTTTAGGCAAAAAAAATCTAATTGTTGATTTGTTTAATCGTTAATTTCGAATAACCGATTAAACAAATCAACAATTAACCAACTATACAATTCTTAACACAAAATAGTTTTTCTTCCCACTTTGCAGCAGTACAAACTGATTGTTGATTAAGTCATTTGCCGTCAACACAAAATCTTCTTTGATTTTTTCTCTGTTTACCGAAATTGAATTTGCTGTTAACGCACGTCTTGCTTCTCCGTTGGATTTAAAGAAACCCGTTTTTTCGTTTAAAACCGTGATGATATCCAATCCGTTTTCTAAATCTGCTTTTGCAATTTCAGCTTGTGGAACTCCGTCAAAAACTTCTAAAAAAGTCGCTTCGTCCAATTGTTTTAAATCATCCGCAGTTGAATTTCCAAACAGGATATTTGATGCCTGAATCGCTTTTTCCAACTCTTCTTTGCTATGAACGAAGATTGTAATTTCTTCTGCTAATTTCTTTTGCAATACTCTTAAATGAGGAGCGACTTTATGCTCTTCAATCAAACTATCGATTTCTTCTTTATCAAGGAAAGTAAAAATCTTGATGTATTTTTCAGCATCGACATCTGTAGCATTTACCCAAAACTGGTAAAATTTATATACCGAAGTTTTATCAGCATCCAACCAAACATTTCCACCTTCAGATTTCCCAAATTTAGATCCGTCCGCTTTTGTAATCAAAGGAGTAGTCAATGCAAAAGCTTTTGAGTTTTCCCCTCCCATTCTGCGAACTAATTCTGTACCCGTAGTGATATTTCCCCATTGATCAGAACCTCCCATTTGCAAAACACAATTATTGTTTTTATATAGATGATAAAAATCGTATCCCTGAATTAACTGATAGGTAAACTCCGTAAAGGACATTCCCTCTCCTTCTCCGCTCAGTCTCTTTTTTACAGAATCTTTCGCCATCATGTAATTCACGGTAATACGTTTTCCAACTTCACGCGCAAAATCAATAAACGAAAATTCTTTCATCCAATCGTAGTTATTCACCATTACCGGAGCATTTTTATCGGTCGAATTAAAGTCCAGAAAACGAGATAAAACACTTTTAATTCCGGCCACATTTTTAGCCAGGGTTTCTTCGTTTAATAAATTTCTTTCATCTGATTTTCCAGAAGGATCACCAATCATTCCGGTTGCACCTCCGACCAAAGCGATCGGCTGATGGCCAAAATTCTTTAAGTGAACCAGTAAAATAATCTGAACCATGCTTCCAATATGAAGTGAATCTGCTGTTGGATCAAAACCAATATACGCTGTTGTTACTTCTTTCAGTAATTGTTCTTCCGTTCCAGGCATACTGTCGTGATATAACCCGCGCCATTTTAATTCTTCAACTAGATTTTTCATTTTTTAAAATAATTTGTGCAAATATAATTAATTCCACAGTAGTGGTATCATATAAATTTTTTATGTCTTCAAGATTTTGCAGTACAGCTCAATTTGAGCAATGAGCGGGGAATTCACTGATAAAAACAATGAAATTAGCATTTAAATTTCTGTTTAATAAATTATAAAAACATCACCATAAAATTTATTAAAAAACTTAAAAAATATCTAAAGAAGCACGAGATTATTGTGTTTCGTTAACTACTTTTGGCGAAAAAACAAAAACCTTTTTATGAAAAAAATTTTACTTCTTACTTTATTCTTTTGTTACACCATTTCCAATGCACAAATATCATTTGAAAAAGGATATTTTATTTCAAATGACGGAAAAAGAACAGAATGCTATATCAAAAATTTAGACTGGAAAGACAATCCAACAAATTTTAAGTACAAAAAAGAGCTTACAGATTCAGAACCTGCAACAGAAAGCATTGCAACGATACAAGAATTCGGAATTGACAATCAAAGTACCTACAAAAGATTTAAGGTGAAAATAGACCGTTCAAGCAATGATTTGAAAAAAATATCGATGAACAGAAATCCGGACTGGAGAGAAGAAACCATCTTCTTAAAAGTACTCGTAGCAGGCGATGCCACACTGTACGGTTATACGGAAGGCAATACGAACCGCTATTTTTATTCGACAAAAACAATTCCGACAGAACAACTGATTTATGTCAAATTTATTCAGGCGGATAAAAACGAAGGAGCAGAAAGAATAAGTGAAAACAACGAATACAAACAACAGCTCTTCACAAATGTTAAATCTTCGGGTACAACCGAAAAAGACATTTTAAAGCTTAAATATAAAAAAGACGACCTTACCGATTATTTTTCTAAGTACAACAACATCACTCCTGGTTTAGCTGAAGAAAATAATACAAAAAGAACTAAAGGCCAATTTTTTATCAAAATAACACCAGGGGTAAGCATTGTTTCCGCTTCAATGAAAAATACTGCTGATTCCCGATTTACTATTGACCTCGACAAAAAAATGATTTTCAAAATTGGCGCAGAAGCCGAATACGTACTCCCTTATAACAAAAACAAATGGAGTGTTTTCGTTAATCCTGCCTATCAAAAGTACGAGGATGAAAAAGACTACAGTGTTTACAGTGGTTTTATATCAAATCCACAGAGTCCTTATCACGTAAAAATAAGTCATACTTCCATACAACTACCAATAGGAATAAGACATTATATGTTTTTAAACCAAAACTCGAAAATATTCATTAATGCTGCCTATTCCTTAGACGTAAGCAGTAAGACTGATTTAGTTTACACCAATAAGACCGACAACAATACCGTTAAATTTGATGGTAATCCTGGAAAAAACCTGGCATTTGGATTGGGATATAATTTCAAAAATAAGTTCTCAGCTGAGATGAGATTGAATACAAAAAAAGAATTAGTCAACTATGTCTATCAATCTGCAAAATACAGTTCAATAGATTTTATTTTTGGCTATACTATTTTTTAGTAAAACATTCACCACCTTAACTTTAAAGCACCGAGAGTAAATTAACAATTTATTTTCGGTGCTTTCTTTTTCTATGAGATAAATCAAGCAATGATAAAAATTCCATTACCAATTGATTTAGCAAAAATACTATCTTTACAAAATGGTATTAGTCACAGGAGGAACAGGTTTAGTCGGCTCGCATTTATTACTTCATTTAATTGAAAATGGAGAAACTGTCAGGGCTATTTACAGAAACCCAAACAACATTCAGAAAACCAGATTAGTTTTCGAATTGTACAAAAAAGAAGATTTATTTGCAAAAATTGAATGGGCGGAAGCCGATATCCTCGATGTTCCCTCTTTAGAAATTGCTTTTGACGGAATTGAATATGTTTACCACTGTGCTGCCTTCATTTCTCTCGATCCAAAGGACGAAGACAAATTAAGAAAAACCAACATTGAAGGAACGGCCAATATGGTTAATTTTTCTATCGCAAAACAAATAAAAAAATTCTGTTTTGTGAGTTCTATTGCTGCTTTAGGCGACTTAGCTTCCCATGAAACCATCATTACAGAAGAAACGGAATGGAATCCTGAAAAACCACATAGTGATTATGCCATTTCTAAATATGGCGCGGAAATGGAAGTCTGGAGAGGTCTGCAGGAAGGCTTAGAGGTAATTATTATAAATCCGGGGGTGATTTTAGGTCCCATTCCGAAAACAAAAACCTGTGACCAAGGAAGCGCTGAATTTTATGTAAAAGTAGCCAACGGGCTTTCCTTCTACACACTCGGCAGCACTGGCTTTATCAGCGTTAACGATGTTGTAAAAATTGCTTTTGAATTAATGAAAAGTGATATCAAAAACGAACGGTTTACACTTATTGCCGGCAATATAGTTTTTAGGGATATTCTAAACACAATTGCCGATACGCTGAAAGTAAAAAGACCACACATTCACGCTAAACCTTTTTTATTGAATCTCGCCTGGGTAGCCGATGGAATATTTTCGACTTTGTTCTTTCAGAAAAGAAGAATTACCAAAGCCACGGCAAAAGCTTCTTATTCTAAAAGTCTGTATTCTAATGAAAAAATAAAAACCGCTCTGGGAACGGTTTTTTCAGATGTACATCAGTATATAAAAGACGTTTCAAAATTATAAACGATTATTTCTGAATTGCCTTTTTCATTTGCATGGTCCTTCTGATAGAATCAACATTGACCTTCCTAAGTTTTGTTTGATCAGTTTTAGAATCCTGCCCTGATATTTTTTCTTTATTTTTCTTTTCTTTAGCTGCCTTCTTGTCATCGATTTTAGCTAATGAATCTGCTGCTCTCTGGTTTTTCTCCAATCGTTTGGCTATTTCATCAAACATATCTTTATAGTCATCATAATAAGCGGCATAATAAATATTACTTTGCGCAAACTGCAGACTGTCTACTTTGTATTTCTGCCAGACAAATCTCTTTTGACTTGTATCACTTGAATCTAAAGATAACGGATTCTGATATTTGATTGCTTCCAGTAGAGACAAATCATACATGATATCAATCATCTTTCCTCTCTCAATAAGTCCTTTGGGTTGTTTGACCAACTCTTTTTTACAGCTTACAGAAAAAAACAAAACCAATACAATCACTACAAAATTCTTCATCTGTCTTTTTTTATCTGTCGAACAATAATCTCTTTCCGTTGCGAATATCTTTCACCTTAAAGTTATTGTAAACCAATTCTCCGTTTACAAAAGTATGCGTGATTCTCGATCTGAAAGCAAAACCTTCAAATGGAGACCATCCACATTTGGATAAAATATTATCGGGATTAACACTCCATGGCAAACTTGGATTCACAATCACCAAATCAGCAAAATAACCTTCTCTTATAAAACCTCTTTTTTCGATTTTGAAAATCTTAGCCGGATTATGGCACATTTTTTCGACGATTTTTTCTATAGAAATTTTACCCTGATGATGTGCTTCAAACATCGCTACAACGGCATGCTGAACCAATGGCCCGCCGGATGGTGCTTTCAGGTACGATTGTTTTTTTTCTTCTTTTGTATGTGGAGCGTGGTCGGTAGCAATCACATCAATACGGCCATCATTTAAAGCTTCCCAAAGTACTTTTCTGTCGCTTGCCGTTTTTACGGCCGGATTCCATTTAATGAAATTTCCTTTCGTTTTGTAATCTTCATCGGTAAACCAAAGATGATGCACACAAACCTCAGCAGTAATCTTTTTATCTTCTAATGGAATTTTATTCGTAAACAACTCCATTTCTTTCGCAGTAGAAAGATGAAAAATATGGAGACGGGCCCCTGTTTTCTTGGCCAGCGCCACTGCTTTGGAAGACGAAATATAGCAAGCTTCCGTACTTCTGATTAAATGGTGTGCCGTTACAGGAACATCTTCACCATATTGCTCTTTAAACAGCGCCAGATTATTCTGAATAGTCGTTTCATCTTCACAATGAACGGCTATTAACATAGGTGTACTTGAAAATATTCTTTCTAAAGTAGCCTCGTTATCTACCAGCATATTTCCGGTTGAAGAACCCAAAAAGATTTTGATTCCGGCAACATTTCTTGGATTTGTTTTTAAAACTTCCTCCAGATTATCATTGGTCGCTCCCATCATAAACGAATAATTCGCAAATGATTTTACGGCTGCAATATGGTATTTATCTTCTAAGATTTCCTGAGTAACAGCATTAGGCACCGTATTAGGCTGCTCGATAAAAGAAGTGATTCCGCCGGCAACAGCCGCTCTGGATTCTGATTCAATATCGCCTTTGTGCGTTAATCCCGGTTCTCTGAAATGCACCTGATCATCAATAGCACCCGGAATTAGATAATTCCCTTCGGCATCAATCACTTTACAATCGGATGTTTTTAAACTGATACTATCTGAAATCTCAACAATTAAGTCATTTTCAATCAATACATCACCTTCAAAAATGGATCCTTCGTTTACAATTTTAGCATTCTTTATTAAAATTCTATTCATGACGGTAGCTTTTATAAGGTATTGAATAATTTTTTCAACCGGAGTGATATGACGCCCAGAATCGCTTCTTTGATAATAGCATTACTCATCTTCGAAACTCCTTTCGTACGGTCTGTAAAAATAATCGGAACCTCACTAATTTCAAATTTAGCGCAATAGGTCCTGTATTTCATTTCAATTTGAAAAGCGTAGCCTACAAATTTAATTTTATTGAGATTGATCTTCTCTAAAACTTCTCTTTTATAACAAACGAAACCTGCTGTGGCATCATGAATTTTCATTCCGGTAATGAATTTCACATAAACCGAAGCAAAGTACGACATCAAAACGCGGCTTAAGGGCCAGTTTACGACATTTACACCTGTTACATAACGCGATCCGATTGCTAAATCGGCGCCTCCGAAATGGCAGGCGTCAAATAATTTTTCGAGATCATTCGGGTTATGGGAAAAATCGGCGTCCATCTCAAAAATGAAATCGTATTTTCGTTCTAAAGCCCATTTAAAACCATGAACGTAAGCCGTTCCCAAACCTGATTTTTTAGCCCTTACTTCTAAAAATAATCTTTCCGGAAATTCTTCCTGCAGCGCAATCACCTTATTAGCAGTGTGATCCGGAGAATTATCATCAATTATTAAAAGATGAAAAGGTTTATGTTGAGAAAGTACGGCTCTGACTATACTTTCTATGTTTTCTATTTCGTTATAAGTGGGAATTATGACAATACAATCATTCATTTTGCTGGGTAATTTCACCGCAAAAGTAAACTTTTTATGGCATTTGATTCATAATAAATTTATAATAAAAGTATTGATACAAAAAATTACTAATTTTGCAATGTTATGATTGAACAACTTCATCCCCGTATTTTCGAAAACAAAGATTGGGCGACACTTTTATTTGTGGTGGCCTTTGGTCTTGTTGCCATTACTAAATCAGCATACGAAGCCCGGTTTAGCGAATTCAGCAAGCTTATTTTTTCAGATAAGTATGCTAAAATCTATCGGGACACCAGCAACCTGAAAGGCAGTTTCATTGTCGGTTTGTTTTTTGTACAGATTATTTCGTTTTCTTTTTTCATTCAGCTTACGATGCATATTTTTGGATATGCCTCAAAAACAGACTGGGTTTTATTCATTCAGATTGCTACATTTTTGCTTTATTTTATCCTTGCAAAATATTTAATCGAAAAAATTGTTGCCACTTCTTTCAATATTGAAGAATTTATAGACCTTCTTAACTTACAAAAAGCAACCTACCGAACCTATATTGGCGTTTTAATTCTTCCTTTTAATGCCATTTTATTTTATTACGACAATATTCCGAAAAGTGTACCGCTAGCAATCATCGGTGTTTCACTATGTATAAGTCTATTCTCATACTTTATTTCGATTAAAACGCATCAAAATATAATAATCAGTAAGTTATTTTATTTTATTTTATATCTTTGCGCTCTTGAAATAGCCCCTTATTATTTCATGTATTATTGGATTACAAAAGAGGCGGCTTAGTAAAAGTTTATAATATGAAAGTGAAAACAATTTTGGTGTCACAGCCTGAACCTAAAGTGGAAAATTCTCCTTACTTTGAGCTCCAACAAAAACACAAAATAAAAATTGATTTCAGACCATTTATTCATGTGGAGGGGGTTAACGCAAAAGAGATTAGATTGCAGAAAATCGATCTAAATCATTATACTGCGATTATTTTGACAAGCAGAAATGCGGTAGATCATTTTTTCAGAGTAGCCGATGAAATGCGCTATAAAGTACCTGAAGGATTGAAGTATTTTTGTCAATCGGAAGCCGTAGCATTTTACCTGCAGAAATATGTAGTGTACCGAAAGCGTAAAATTTATGTAGGCGCAAAAGATTTCGCAGATTTATCTCCATTAATTAAAAAATACAAAGACGAAAAGTTCTTACTTCCGGCTTCTGATCAGTTAAATGCAGATGCCCCTATTACTTTAAACAATCTTAAAGTAGACTGGACTCAGGCCATTTTTTACAAAACTGTAATGAGTGACTTATCGGATCTGGCAGATGTTTATTATGATGTCTTAGCCTTTTTTAGTCCAACCGGTATAAAATCTTTGTTTAAAAATTTCCCGGATTTCAAACAAAACGATACCCGAATTGCCGTTTTTGGAAGCACAACCCAAAAAGAAGCTTTAGATTACGGATTGAGAATTGATATTCTTGCTCCGACTCCTGAAACTCCTTCCATGACCATGGCTTTGGAAAAATACATTAGTGAAGCTAATAAAGGAAAATAAGCCTTTTAGAAAATAACAATATTTTAAATTCCAAATTCCAACTTTAATGTAGGGATTTGGAATTTTTATTTTAAAATCATTTAGAGTACTTTTGATTTCTATTCTAAACCAAATTACCAGAATTAGTTTCAAATATCAACTCTTATGAAAATCAACTCCCTTCTCATTGAAATTGACGGTATCGATAAGGAAATCCTTCGTTATTTAATGGATGACGCCCGAAAACCCATTTTACAAATTGCCAACAAAATAGGCATTTCCGGAGCTGCAATTCATCAGCGTTTGAAGAAACTGGAACAATCAGGTGTTATTTCAGGTTCGAAATTTACCGTAAACCCAAAAGTTTTAGGATACAACACGATGGCTTTTATCGGCGTTTACCTGGATAAAGCTTCCCGAAACTCTGAAGCTGTAAAAGATCTGAAAAAAATTCCCGAAGTTTTAGAATGTCACTATACAACCGGAAACTGGTCCGTGCTGATAAAAATTATCTGTCGCGATAACGAACATTTAATGCAGCTTTTAAATACTAAAATACAAGCCATCGAAGGCGTTTCCAGAACAGAAACCTTCATCTCGCTGGATCAGCAAATTGACAGGCAGATTCAGCTTTAGAATTAGAAAATGAGATAATTAGGAAATGAGATAATTTGATAATTCTAAAAATAACAAACCCGACACGTTTTAAAAACATGTCGGGTTTAAATTATCTAATTGACACATTATCTAATTAATTCCTCCTGCTTCCCGAATAAATCGAGATATAGTACAACAACGTGGCTATAGATCCTATCGCCGCTACAACATAAGTCCTTGCAGCCCATTTTAAAGCATCTTTTGCTCCTGCCTGTTCTTCCTGTGTGAGCATATGTTTATTTTCTAACCAAGCCAACGCTCTGTTGCTCGCATCGTACTCTACCGGTAAAGTAATAATGGTAAATAATGTTGTCGCTGCAAAAATCACGATTCCAACTAACAACAATTGCGGAAAAGTTCTAATCATTAAGATTCCTGCAAGCAAAATCCATTGTACGTAATTTGATGCAACGCTTACAATTGGCACTAATTTAGAACGCATTGTCAGCCATTCGTACCCTATCGAGTGCTGTACGGCATGACCGCATTCGTGCGCGGCAACTGCAGCTGCAGCCGCATTGCGATGATTATACACCGCCTCGCTTAAATTTACTGTTTTATCTGCCGGATTATAATGATCCGTTAGCTGTCCCGGAGTCGAAATCACACGAACGTCTGTAATTCCATTATCAGCGAGCATTTTTTCTGCAATTTCGGCACCGCTCATTCCGTTTCTCAATTGCAATTTAGAGTATAATTCGAATTTACTTTTTAGTTTTGAACTTACCATCCAGCTGAATAACATAATGGCTCCGGCAAGAATTAAATATCCACTTCCCATATCTTTATTTTTTTGATTGAATTTAAAGTTACAAAACAAACAGCAATTTCTGAACCAATTTAACATAATGCCAAAATGACATTTCGAGTCTGATAAAATTTCAGACTAACAGATTGCCATTCAAAAGAAAAGCCTTGTAAACAAATACAAAGCTTTCCATTTATAATTCTAATTGTTCATTGACCAATTCCAACTTCTCAATAAGACTATCAATTTTTTCTTTCTGTTTTTGAATTTGTTTTGGACGCAGGTAAAACCAGTTAAACCCTATCCACAACAAAGTGATTCCATACGTTAGCAACGCATACAAAACCGTCATTCTCGAAGCGTACTCGTACATATACAAACAAATCCCGGTCATAAGTAAAACAAAATACCAGCTCAAAATTGTAGACTGTATAAATTGCTGCCTTTTTCTAATCAAAATGAGCTGCTGCAAATATTCGTAATTGTCGCGGGTGGCATCGCTGTCTTTATAAATCCCCAATAATCTGTTATAAACACCCACATAAATTACCATAGCCAAAATTCCCAGAATGATTCCGATTTTAGTGGAAATAAATTCCGGCTGATAGTAATACCATACAAAAATCATAAAGGCGCTTGTTCCAGCAAGCAAAATATTAGTTTTCCAAATGGAACGTACACCTGCTCTTTTAAACTGTTTTACTCTTTCCTGTAAATCCACAATATCAGGCTGACTTATGATTTGCTTTTTCCATAAATCCTTAAAGTCAATATTATTATCCATTTTCTTTAAATTTTTGAGTCAGTTTTTCTTTTATTCGATGAATTTTAACTCTGATATTCGCTTCCGAAAGGCCGACAATTTTGGCAATTTCTGCCTGTTTTACCTCTTCCAGTTCCAGCGAAATAATGATACGTTCCATTTCCGGAAGTCCGGCAATACATTGATACAGAAACTGAATCTGCGGCTCTACTGAATAGTTTTGCTCTTCTGTAATATGGGACGGAAGTTCTGATTTTGGAAAACGCTTTTCTTTTTCGATCTGTCTCAGGCAATTATTGGATGCTATTCTGAATATCCACGTTCCAATACTTGATTCGTTCCTGAACGTATCCAGTTTTTGCCACACGATAATAAAAGTTTCCTGAGCCAGGTCCTGGGCAACATCACGATCATTGACAAAACCCATACAAAGTCTGAATATCCGCTCCCAATAGGTTTTGTAGATATTTTCAAACTCCATTATTTAACTTTTATAAAGTTATTCAGATGTTTAAAATAAAAGTCTTTGTCGTCATACATAATAAAATGTAATCCTTTGGTCGCGTATTGAAGGTTGGCCGGCTTTAATTTTTTATACTGATCTTCGATGGCAGGTTTAAGATTAACAAAATAAGATTCCAGCAAGACTAATGTCGGACATTTTACAGTCGCAATTTTATCCCTTAAATCGGTATTGGAAAAATCACAATACATTTCGCCAAACGTTTTTCGGTCTGATTTGGTGCTCCAGCCTAACAATAATTCGTGCTTTGTGGCATCTGCTGTCAGCTTGGGAAGGTATTTTTTTTGATTGTCATAAAACTCCTGATCGGTCAGGCTCATCATTGCAGCAACCATAGGCGTGCAGTCATTATTTTCTTTTGCTTTAAAAGAAGCATCCATCAACGCAGCCAGACAAGGAACCGCATCTACCACAACAATTCGATCTGCCAAATCCGGATAATCAGCAGCAATGGCCATGGCCAGTCCGCCGCCCATGCTATGCCCGATTATAATTGGTTTCACGATTTTATGGTCATTAATATAAGAGACAATTGCCTCTTCCCAATTTTTAAAAGAAGCATTGGCTTGCGGTGGTACTCCGGCAAAACCAGCCATTGTTAAGGTGTAACAGGTAAAACTTTTTTCGAAATTGGCTTTTGTATCATTCCAGACTTCTCCTGACGATGCAAAACCAGGAATGAACAAAATAGATTGTTTTCCTTTTCCTGATTTAATAACCTCAAACGGATATGATTTTGTTTGCGCAAAAACATTGAAACACAGGGCTGAAAACAATAATGCGACCACTAAGAAGATTTGCTTTTTCATTTTTGATAATTTTAAATTGTTACTGAATCAAATTCGCCTTTTGGATACCGGAAGAATTAAAATGTTACAAACTTCAACTCTTTTTTTTCAATTAAGTGCGTAAATATATAGTGCGTCTTTCAAATACGATGAGTTCCTGCCTACAATTAAACATAGATTTAACAAATAGTCCATAAGGCCGGAGCATTCGCAGTGTAAAAATTTTAAACAAAAAAAAATCCAAATCCCAACAAGAATTGGAATCTGGATCTTTTTATTTGAAAATTATTCGGTTATCCTACTAAATTGATAATTTTCCCGGGAACGATAATCACTTTATTCGGTGTTTTTCCATCTAACTGACGTAAAGTCCTTTCGTCTTTCATAATAATTTCTTCGATTTGAGCCGCGGTTAAATCCAAAGGCAATTCAATGGTGAAACGCATTTTTCCGTTGAAAGAAACCGGATATTCCTTGCTGCTTTCTACCAGATGTTTTGCTTCGAAAACAGGGAATGCAACAGTAGAAATACTGGTGTTATGTCCTAACAAACTCCATAATTCCTCTGCAATATGCGGTGCATAAGAAGAAATCACAATAGCCAGAGGTTCTAAAATGGCACGGGAATGACAGTTTTGAGCTGACAATTCATTCACACAGATCATAAACTGGCTTACAGAAGTATTAAAAGAGAAATTCTCAATATCTTCCGCCACTTTTTTGATGGTTTTGTGTAATGATTTTAAGTTGTCTTTTGTAGGCTCTTCGTTGTTTACGATTAAACCGTTATTCTCATCCACATACAAACGCCACAATTTTTTCAGGAACCCAAAAACTCCGGAGATTCCGGCGGTATTCCAGGGTTTTGCCTGTTCTAATGGACCTAAAAACATTTCGTACAAACGCAGGGTATCGGCTCCGTATTCGTTACAAATATCATCCGGAGTTACTACGTTGTATTTTGATTTGGACATTTTTTCGACTTCACGTCCAACTATATATTTTACGTTATCATCAGTAATAAATTCTGCATCGGCGTAATCTTCTCTCCAGGCTTTGAATTTTTCAATATCAAGTTCATCAGAAGAATTCACCATTGATACATCAGCATGAATGGGTTGTACTTTATGATCCCCGATTTTATTCTTAGAAATAAAACTATTCGTTCCTTCAATTCTGTACACAAACGCGCTAGTCCCCAAAATCATTCCCTGATTGATCAGTTTTTTAAAGGGTTCTTCGGTTGGGGCAAAACCTTTGTCTTTTAAGAATTTATTCCAGAAACGGGAATACAATAAGTGTCCGGTGGCGTGTTCGCTTCCGCCGATATATAAATCGACACTTTCCCAATAGGCTAACGCTTCTTTACTTGCAAATTCGTTTTCGTTATGCGCATCCATATAACGCATCCAGTACCAGGAACTTCCTGCCCAGCCCGGCATGGTGTTCAGTTCCAGAGGAAAAATTATTACATGATCTACAAGATCGGTATTGACCACTTTGTTTTGTTTGGTATCCCATGCCCAGACTGCTGCATTTCCCAAAGGAGGCAAACCGTCTTCGGTTGGCAAATATTTTTCTACTTCCGGCAAAATAATTGGCAAATGTTGCGTATCAATCATTTTTGGAATACCATTTATATAATAAACCGGGAAAGGTTCTCCCCAGTAACGCTGACGTGAAAATACCGCATCGCGCAAACGGTAATTGGTTTTTCCGGTTCCTTGTCCGATTTTCTCTAATTCCTGAATAACGGTTTGAGTTGCCGTTTTATAGTTTAATCCGTTTAAGAAATCAGAATTGGCAATCTCCACATTCTCTTTAGAACCATAAGCTGCTTCAGAAATATCAACATTGGCAAAGATATTTTTGATTTCCGGCATTCCGTTTTGACCCTTAAAGAAATTAGCAAAAGCATAATCTCTTTCGTCTCCGCAAGGAACCGCCATAACAGCACCTGTCCCGTAACCTGCCAAAACATAATCCCCAATCCAGACCGGAATTGGTTCTTTGGTAAAAGGATGTTCGGCATACGCTCCGGTAAATACCCCTGAAATTGTTTTTACATCGGCCATACGTTCCCGCTCTGAACGTTTTGCTGTTTTTTCGATATACGCTTCTACAGCTGCTTTTTGTTCCGGAGTTGTAATTTTAGCGACCAAATCGTGTTCCGGCGCCAAAGTCATAAAAGTAACGCCAAAAATTGTATCGGGACGGGTTGTGAATACCTCTATGAACTGCCCTTCAACTTCGCTCAGGGTGGCATTCGAAGAAATAACATTAAACTTTACTAATGCGCCTACCGATTTCCCAATCCAGTTTCTTTGTGATTCTTTAATAGATTCACTCCAGTCAATATCATTAAGGCCTTGCAGCAAACGTTCTGCATAAGCAGAAATACGCATGCTCCATTGTGTCATTTTTTTACGAATCACAGGGTAACCGCCACGTTCCGAAACACCGTTTACGATTTCATCATTTGCCAAAACAGTTCCTAAACCGGGACACCAGTTTACTTCTGTTTCTGCCAGATATGTCATTCTGTATTGCAACAGGATTTTTTCCTTTTGCTCATCCGAATAGGAATTCCATTCTTCTGCTGTAAAAACCGCAACATTATCATCACAGACTGCTTCAACCAAAATATTTCCTTCCTCGACAAAAACATCAACTAAAGTTTCAATATTAAAAGCTTTTCCTTGTTTCTTGCAGTACCAGGAATTAAACAACTGGATAAAAATCCATTGTGTATGTTTGTAATAATCAGGATTTGAAGTACGTACTTCACGGCTCCAGTCAAATGAAAATCCGATTTTATCCAATTGTTTTCGGTAGCCGGCAATTTCTTTTCCTTCTTTATCAGTTCCTCCGTCAATATTTACACGAGTAGTATCTTCAGGACGCTGTCCCGTTTGAATCGCATATTGTTCTGCCGGCAATCCGAAACTGTCGTAACCCATTGGATGCAAAACATTGAAACCCTGATGTCTTTTGAAACGGGAATACACATCTGAAGCAATGTATCCCAGCGGATGCCCAACATGTAATCCCGCACCTGACGGATACGGGAACATGTCCAGTACGTAGTGTTTTGGTTTTTCAGAATTGTTTTCGGCTGCAAAAGTTTGATGATCTGCCCAATATTTTTGCCATTTGGCTTCTATTTCGTTTGGATTGTATTTCATTTTTTTAAAGGTACAAAGTTGCAAAGTGACAAAGGTTCTAAGGTTTATCACTTTAGTGAATTCAGCGCAAATTTACATTTATTACAGATTGTACCAAAGCTATTTCGTTGGCAAACAAATAAAATAATGAAATACCTGTTCAAATTAACTAAAAACAACCGTATTGACTCGAAAGTATTGAAATTCATAAAGTGAAATAGGTGTTTGTGTTTTTAACCGCAAGGCACGCTAAGATTTTAACTTTAAGTACCCCGCTCATAAAACGCAAGGGTCGCAAAGCTTTATCTACATACAACTTTGCGAACCCTGCGAAAACCTTAGCGTGCCTTGCGGTTAAACATGTGCTTACAAAATGCAAAGTCCACAAGGCTTTATTTAAATAAAACTTTGCGAACCCTGCGAACTTTGCGGTTAAACATGTATGCTGGCTAAAAAATATTGAAGTATATGAAGTGAAATAAGTGTTGGTGTTTTTAACCGCAAGGCAAGCTACCTTTTTTTATAAGTACCGCGTTCATAAAACGCAAAGTTCACAAGGCTTTATTTAAATAAAACTTTGCGACCCCTGCGAAACCTTAGCGAACTTTGCGGTTAAATTCACTAATCTGTGGCGTTTCTCCTTTAACTTTGCAAACCTTACGAAAGTCTTAGCGAACTTTGCAGTTAAATTACCTTTACTATTCAGTATCAAATTGTACATTTATAGATAAAAGTTCGTTATTAACTTTAAATAAAGAAATTCTTTATTATTTTTACCACATAATTTAAGCAAACTATGAGTTCTAACTTTGATAAATTTCAAAAGCGCAGGTTAATTTCCTCTTATTTTTCGGTTGTATTAAGTGTTTTTCTGGTGCTATTCCTTTTAGGAGTACTGGGATTATTCATTATAAATTCTAAAAAACTGGCTGATGATTTTAAAGAAAAAATCGCTATGACGGTTTTCTTTAAAAACGAAGCCAATGACAGTGTTATAAAGGCTTTCAATACCGAATTAAAAAGAGCTCCTTTTGCGAGATCTTTTGTTTATGTTAGCAAAGAAAAAGCAGCTAAGGAACACACCGATATTATCGGAGAAGACTTCCTGACCTTCCTGGGAGAGAATCCTTTACTAAACTCTTATGACATTCACTTAAAAGCGGATTATGTTGAAAGAGACAGTATTTTACAAATTGAAAGCAATTTACGTAAAAACGCTATGATTTCAGATATTGTTTATGACAAACAATTGGTAAATCTGGTAAATGACAACATCAAGAAAGTCAGTATGTGGATTCTTATTATCAGTGGGTTTTTAACAGTAATAGCCGTTTTGCTGATCAATAGTTCACTACGTTTATCGATACATTCTAATCGTTTTATCATCAAAACCATGCAAATGGTGGGTGCTACAAAATCGTTTATCCGTAAACCATTCGTAACACGAAGTGTAAAACTGGGACTGCTAGGTGCAGGACTGGCTATAATTGCTCTTATTGCACTTTTACTTTACGTAGAAACCAATTTCCCGGGATTAGGTATTTTAGAAGACAAACTCTTAATCGCATTGGTATTACTGGCCGTTTTAGGATTAGGAATTCTGATTACCTGGTTAAGCACACACTTTGCAACACAGCGTTTCCTGAATTTAAGAACGGACGATCTTTATTAATTTTAGATTTTGATCGCAGATTTTAGATTTTCGTAATACTAAATATAACCTCCGACTTCGCTCAGGGTAACAAAAAAATAACAATGAAAAATAATAACGAAGAACCAAAACAACAATTCCTTTTTGACAGCATCAACTACAAAATCCTTTTAATAGGAATTGCGGTTATTGCTTTAGGGTTCATTTTAATGTCAGGTGGCGGAAGTGATAATCCGAATGTTTTCAACGAGGATGTTTTTAGCTTCAGACGCATCCGATTAGCGCCTACCACCGTTTTAATTGGTTTCGGAATCACGATTTATTCTATATTCAAAAAATCCAAATAGACTACTTAGATTGTTAGAATTTTCGATTGGTTAGATTCTTTCCAAAAAAATATGACAAATCTAAAAATCCAAAAGTCTAAAAATCCAATAATCTAAATAAATGAATACATTACAAGCTATTATCCTTGCCATTATTGAAGGAATTACAGAATTTTTACCTGTTTCTTCAACTGGTCACATGATTATTGCCTCTTCTTTTTTTGGAATTGCCCACGACGATTTTACTAAACTTTTCACGATTGTGATCCAGCTGGGTGCCATACTTTCTGTAGTTGTTTTGTATTTCAGACGTTTCTTTCAGACGCTTGATTTTTACTTTAAGCTTTTAGTAGCTTTTATTCCGGCTGTCGTTTTGGGATTATTGCTAAGTGATTTTATAGACGGGTTATTAGAAAATCCGGTTACAGTAGCGGTTTCCCTTTTGATTGGCGGTTTAATTTTATTGAAAGTGGATGACTGGTTCAGCAAACCGGACACAGCCGAAACTTCTCAGGAGATTAGTTATTTGCAGGCTTTTAAAATCGGATTATTTCAGTGTATTGCCATGATTCCGGGAGTTTCAAGAAGTGGTGCCAGTATCGTTGGCGGGATGTCCCAAAAACTTTCCAGAACTACTGCGGCTGAATTCTCCTTCTTTCTGGCCGTTCCGACCATGTTGGGTGCAACGGTAAAAAAATGTTACGATTATTATAAAGACGGATTCGTACTATCACACGACCAAATCAACTTTTTGATTATTGGAAATGTTGTTGCTTTTATTGTAGCCCTTTTGGCTATAAAAACTTTCATCGGATTTCTGACTAAAAACGGATTCAAAGTTTTTGGTTATTACCGGATACTTGCAGGGATCATTTTATTAGTGATTCACTTTTTCATTCACCCGCTTACCATCTTATAATAATGACGCCTGAAGAATATTTAAACGGACAAGTTTTACTGATAGACAAACCACTAAAATGGAGTTCGTTTCAAGCAGTCAACAAATTAAAGTATCTTTTAATTAATAAAGTCGGACTTCCCAAGAAGTTCAAAATTGGTCATGCGGGAACTTTAGATCCTTTAGCAACCGGTTTATTACTGATCTGTACCGGAAAATTCACCAAAAGAATTTCGGAGTTACAGGGTCAGGCAAAAGAATATACCGGCACTTTTTATATTGGTGCTACTACTCCATCTTATGATTTAGAGACGGAAATCGACGAAACATTCCCAACGGAACATATCGATGAAGCTTTAATTCATGAAACCGTAAAACAATTTCTGGGAGAAATCGATCAGAAACCGCCCATTTTTTCGGCCATTAAAAAAGACGGTGTCCGCCTGTACGAGCATGCCCGTGCCGGAGAGACTGTTGAAATTGCCAGCAGAAAAACCACCATTCACGAATTTGAAATTACGAGGATTGCATTACCTGAAATTGACTTCAGAGTCGTTTGCAGTAAAGGAACTTATATTCGCTCTTTGGCCTTTGATTTTGGAAAAGCCATGAATTCAGGTTCACACTTAACGGTTTTGCGCCGGACTAAAATTGGTGATTACGATGTAAAAAATGCAGTTGACATTACTTTGTTTGAGCAAAGCTTCCAATAAAGAATAATTCGCATTTCACTTTTATTTTTTATAATACAGCGTTACCAATAATTTTTGGCATTTCTGTGATTAGTTTTAAGAGTTGTTCTTTAAAGCAAAGCAATCTTACTGAAACCGACAATAAATAAGCACATTACACAATGGGGTATTGTAATGTGCCAGCTCCTAAGTAATGTTACTTCATACTTGTTTTCCTCTGATTAATAGTGGGAAACGCTTTTCCCTCCAAACAAGAATGATGAAAAATAGTCGTAAAACCTTTCGAATAACTTTTTCATAATAGTGTAGTTTTTAATAGTTAAAGATTAAATAAACACCAATAAAAAGAGTAAATCAAAAAGTAAATAATAGAAGTGGGATTATTTTACTAAGATACAAAATCGTATATAATAAAAAAATATTTTAGCATATTTTTCACACTAAAACACTTCCCTTCAGCAAATTACCAGATTTAAAAGGGCCTGAAAAGATTTTATTCTTATAAAATTACAATGGATTATATTTAATATTCTCCATGATTTCAAGCAATTCTTCCTGAACCGAAACCCCTTTATCTGCGAGATACCACAATTGCAAATCGGTTTTGATTTTATCGTCAATTACTCCAAATTCTTTTTTATAATCGGACATTAGTTGGGTTGCCCCTTTTGGTCTTGGTCCCCAATCGGCACGGACAATTCCGGCTTCTTTGCAAATAACGATCACTTTAGGAATAGCCCTTCCGCCATTTGTTAAATATTGACTCATTAATTCATCGTTTGCATCACGCAAAACAATTCGCAGGTCCACTTTTTTATCAGAAGCCTGGGCCATTTTATTGATAATCGGAAGTATTTGTGCCGCATCACCGCACCAGCCTTCGGAAATTACGAGCCAGATATAATGGTTTTCCAGTTTTTGCAGCTTATCGATGGCATCTTCAGTAATTTTTATGGTTTTCTCGAGACGATTCATTCGGGCTTCGTTCAGGCTGGTGTAATGCGTGAGGCTTTCGGACTGCACATCACCCGTAGATTTTCCTTCGGACAATAAATCGGTCACTAATTTTCGATATTCAGCATAAGAGTAACTGTTGAATAATGCTTTGGCTACAATACTTTTCATATTTGATTGGTTTAGGATTTCATAAAAATACAAATTTTAGAAAGACGCGGGAGTGACTTTTGTCATATTTCATATTCAAGGAGAAATGAATCTAAAAAAGCATGCTGAATTAAATCACAGAGATCAAAAATTATTTTTCTAAACATTATTTTTAAAAATCAGAATATGTCTATATTTGCACAAATTAACGCAACACAACAAATGAAATATAAAAGAATTCTTCTAAAACTAAGTGGCGAGGCCTTAATGGGTGATTTACAATACGGAATTGACCCAAAAAGATTAGCCGAATATGCCGAGGAAATTAAGCAAATTCACAGCAAAGGAGTCGAAATTGCTATTGTTATTGGAGGAGGAAATATTTTTAGGGGCGTTGCAGGTGCAAGTGCCGGTATGGATAGAGTACAAGGCGATTATATGGGAATGCTGGCCACCGTAATTAACGGAATGGCCTTGCAGGGTGCGCTGGAAGACAAAGGAATGAAGACACGTTTGCAGACTGCTTTGAAAATGGAATCTATTGCAGAGCCTTACATCAAAAGAAGAGCAGACCGTCACCTTGAAAAAGGAAGAATCGTAATTTTTGGTGCGGGAACAGGAAATCCTTATTTTACTACCGATACGGCAGCCGTTTTAAGAGGAATCGAAATCAATGCTGACGTAATCCTGAAAGGAACACGCGTTGATGGTGTTTACGATTCTGACCCGGAGAAAAATGCTTCGGCAGTAAAATTCGACTTCATCTCTTTTGATGATGTCCTGAAAAAAGGATTAAATGTCATGGACACTACCGCTTTCACCTTAAGCCAGGAAAATAAATTACCAATCGTTGTTTTTGATATGAACAAAATTGGAAATCTGTTGAAAATCTGTGAAGGCGACAACATAGGAACTGTAGTAAATATTTAGACTACGTAGATTGTTGGAATTTTAGATTATTAGATTTCAATAATCGCTTAATATTCAAAAAACAAAAAACATATTAGTTAGTAAATTAGATGCCAAAATTTTTAGAAATCTGAAAATCCAACCATCTGAAAATCTAAAAATCTAAAAAAAATGACTGAAGAAATAGAATTTATATTAGATAGTACTGAAGAATCCATGAATGGTTCGATAGCGCATTTAGAGAAAGAATTTCTTAACATTCGTGCAGGAAAAGCTTCTCCGGCTATGCTTGGAAGTGTTTTTGTAGATTATTACGGATCTGCAACACCACTTTCGCAGGTATCAAAAATCAGTGTTCCTGATGCGAGAACAATTACTTTACAGCCTTTTGAAAAAAACATGCTGCAAGCCATTGAAAAAGCCATCATGATCGCCAATATTGGTTTCAACCCAATGAATAACGGAGACGTTATCATTATCAGTGTTCCGCCTTTGACAGAAGAACGCCGTAGAGATTTGGCCAAACAGGCAAAATCTGAAGCTGAAGATGCAAAAATCGGTGTGCGTAACGTACGTAAAGATGCTAATAGTGATATTAAAAAATTAGAAAAAGAAGGCACTTCTGAAGACATTTGCAAATCTGCAGAAGAAGAAGTTCAGAACTTAACGAATACGTACATTAAAAAAATTGATGAATTATTAGCAGCAAAAGAAGCTGAAATCATGAAAGTGTAATCTTATTCGACACAAAATAAAAATCCGTTTAGTTAAATTGTACTAGACGGATTTTTTTATTGTTATTTTTGCATACCAAAAATTAACTGTTTTCATTTTTGAAACTAGAATCCTCTGTATGAAGCTATTTTGTTTTCTGAGTTTGTTTTTCACGCTGACCATTCAGGCGCAATTTCAAATAAGCGGAATTGTAAATGACTCCAACAACAAACCTCTTCCGTTTGCCACCATCAAAACATCAGACAACTTTAGCACCATAACCGATGTTGATGGTAAATTTACCTTTACAGCTTCAGCTGACTTTGCTTTTTATACAGTCACTTATGTTGGTTTTGAAACGAAAACCATAACTGTCATAAAAAACAAAAAATTCTACACGATTTCCCTTTCCCAGAAAACAGATGATTTAAAAGAAGTCGTCGTTTCAAATGAAAATCCGGCTTTATCAATTTTAAGAAAAGTAATCTTAAATAAAAACACGAATAATCCGCAAAAAAAGCTGAATAGTTTTGAGTACAAAACCTACAATAAACTTATTGTCACTGCTAATCCTGATTCTATTGACGGCCGGATTGATTCTTCGGCAACTTATAAGGATTTAGACAAAAAGAAAATCAACATTGATTCTTCGGATTATAAATTCAAAGAAATCATCAGCAGGCAGCATTTGTTTCAGACTGAAAAAGTGTCGCAATATCAATTTGGAAACCACAAACTTAAAGAAACTGTTCTGGGCAGTAAAATGGCCGGTTTCAGGCAGCCTGTTTATGAAATTATCGCTTTCAACCTGCAATCTATTTCTATTTACGATCCCAAATATGAATTACTGGAAACCAAATACGAAAGTCCGATTTCAGACAACGCTCTTAAAGATTACAATTACAAACTGCTTGATACGGTAAACATAAAAGGCAGGGATACCTACATGATTTATTTCAAAAACAAGCACAAAAGAAAAACTTCAGGACTGGAAGGCGTTTTGTATATCGACCAGGAAAATTTTGCCGTCGCCAAAGCGGTGATGCGTATCAAAGGCGTTTTGGATATTAGCGGCATTCATGAGTTTGAATACGCTCCAAGCGAAAAAATATGGTTTCAAAGCAATACGACCTTTAAAATTGTAAAAGGCAAAAACGAGGAGGATATTAAAATTCTGGGCGGAACAATTCAGTTTGATGCAGACGCGGAAGAAAGTTTAGAACCCAGAAAAAAAGTCGCTTCAGACTTTACTTATTTACTTTCTGAAAGTAACAACTTCGATATTCATTACAATACCAATCCGCCGATAAAAAATCCGGCACTTTATATCGAAATTAAAGACGATGCCAGCAAAAAACCGGAAACTTTCTGGGAAAGCTACCGAAAAGAAAACCTGGATTTAAGAAGCCAGAAAACCTATTTGTTGCTGGACAGCCTTTCGATCAAAAAAAGAGTAGAAAAACGCTTGGGAATAGGCCGAAAAATCATCAATGGTTTCTATCCGGTTGGCCCGGTTGATCTTGACTTAAAGAAAATCATTAGTTATAATAATTACGAAGGGTTCCGATTGGGTCTTGGCGGTATTACCAACGATCGTTTCTCTAAAGATTTCCGTATCGAAGGATATACGGCATACGGAACTAAAGATGGTGCTTTTAAATACAGTATCGGCACGGGAGTTCTGCTTGACAAAAGCACTAATACCTGGATCAACGGTTATTACATGGATGATGTACGGGAAATTGCGAGTACTGTTTTTGCGGTTGACAAGCGTGTTTTTAAAATTTACGATCCGCGTCCGATTAACATTAGTACTTTTTATCAATATACGGGCTGGAGAGCGAATGTTCAGTCTAAAATTATTCCGAAAACCGAAGCTGTTTTAGAAGTATCAAGAAACTTAATCGAACCCAAATTTGATTATCTTTTTAACCTCAACGGCAGATTGTATTCGAGTTACATTATGACCACGGCTATGTTATCTGTAGTCTGGGCGCCCTTTAGTGAATTCATGCAAACGCCAACCGGAAGAAACGAATCTGACAAAAGGTTTCCGAGATTTACTTTCCAGTACACGCAGTCCTTGCCCAATGTTTTGGAAAACGATTTTAATTTTGGCAAAATCGATTTTAAGGCCGAATATGAAAAACAATATCTCAATCGCCAGAAAACAAGTTTACTGCTGCAGGGAGGATATGCTTTTGGGGATGTTCCGATTACACATTTATACAATACGGCTCCGAATAACCTAACCAAAGAGACCATCGTTCAGCGTATTACTTTTTCGGGACGTAACAGTTTTGAAACGATGTTTTTTAATGAGTTTTTCTCCAGCGAATATGTTATGTTTCAAATCAAACATGGTTTTGACCGTATCAAAATTATGAGAAAAGTCCGCCCATCACTGGTTTTGGTGACCCGAATGGCCTGGGGAAATATGGAAAATCCACAGCAGCATGTCGGGCCAGCTTACAAAACACTGGACAAAGGTTATTTTGAATCCGGAATTGAATTAAACAAAATCTACAAAGGGATCGGTTTAGGCGGATTTTACAGATATGGCCCCAATCAGTTACCACGATTTGACGATAATATTGCTGTTAAGATTTCTTATGTGCTTGATTTGGGACTTTAGGGTTAAATCCCAAATTCTAATCCCGAAGCCTCGGGATAAATTCCAAATTCCAACTTTAGCTGTGTGGATTTAGCGGATGTGATTTCTCCTTTCGTCGAAATGACAGAGCGTAAAAAGAAACGCTAATACACAAAATAAAAATCCCAAATCCCAATTTTACGATTGGAATTTGGGATTTTTAAATTATTGGAATTTCTTCCTCCGCCTATGGTTTCAAAATCAAAACCGATGGCGTGTTATTCAGCCACGTGCTTTGCGATTCAATCAGTTTTTTCCAACTGTCTAGACTAATAATCATCAGGTTCTGATTTTCCAGAAACTCTTTCTTGATAGTTCTGTCGTGCATGATCATAATGTGGTTGGGAGCAATCTGTTCTATCGAACGAATCGTTTCCTGGATATCACGTGTGTTTTTCACTTCACCGCTTGCGTCCAGAACCGTAATCTGAGAACCATTGTTGTTGATTAATTTTTTAGCGTATTCAATTAAAAAAGAATCTTCTTTACTGAAAATTGGCATAAAAACCTGATTTACTTCTTCTAAATCCTTATCGATAAAAATCCCAACCGGCATTTTACTTTTGGCAATAATATGACGGGTTCTTTCATCAAAAGGAGAATTTTCGAACAAGCCTTCTTTTCCGGTAAACTTATCGATCAGACGATCCGGATTTACGATTCGGGTGGTAAAGCCAAGGATTTTCCCCAATAAGGTCCCGTCAAAAATAGATTGCCCCAATCCTACCAGCAATAAGTCATACTCGCCCTGATTGGCGGTATCGATAATATCGGTATCAATATCATTCGTCACTTTAAATATACTGACCATATTTTGTTCCAGACGTTCTGATTCCTGAATAACGGGTACTAACATTTTTCGTTCGTGATCTTTTACATCAAACGAATGTATTTCTGTACTTAAAGACAAATGCATTGCCGTAATAATAGAATTATCCCCTTGTTTTTTAACCAGACTGTTCGCAATTCTCAATAATTTCTTACCTCTTTCCGGAGTGGCAAACGAAAGCAAAATCTTGTATTTACTTTTATTTCCGATTTCCTGTGGAATTGCGGTTATTTTATCCTTAAAAATAAATCCGATAAAATCTAAAGCCGGGCCTGTCATAAACGTAGTTACCAGCGCCATAATAACCATCATGGTAAAAATCTCGGTAGATAAAACGCCTAAGTCATACCCAATATTTAAAACCACCAGCTCCATTAAACCACGTGTGTTCATTAAAGCTCCAATGGCCAGACTGTCTTTCCAGCTTTGCCCGACAAATTTGGCAGCAAAAGCACTTCCGAGGAATTTACCGGCAACGGCTACTGCGATTATCACAGCAGTAACTTTCCATAAATAAGGATCGTTTAACAAACCTATTTGTGTACGTAAACCAGTGAAGACAAAGAATAATGGCAATAAGACAATGATCGAAACGTCTTCTACTTTTTCAATAAAAATATTTCTGAATTTATTGTTTTCCGGCATAATGGCTCCTGCTAAGAAAGCGCCGAACAAAGCGTGAATTCCAATTAATTCGGCAGCATAAGCAGAGAATAAAAGTGTCAGGAAGAAAATAGCTACCACAGGTTTATTCAGACTTTCACGGGTTGAGTTTAAGTCTCCCACACGTTTCAGGAACGGACGAACTATTTTCAGCATAATAATTACATACAAAATAGCCAGACCGATTACATATAAAGCACTTGTAAAAGAACCCGCCTTTACAATCGCAATTACAACAGCCAGAATACACCAGGCCGTAATATCATCGGCTGCAGCACAGGTGATGGCGATAGTTCCGAGTTTTGTTTTCTGCATGCCCCGCTCCTGCACGATTCTGGCCAGTACCGGAAATGCAGTGATACTCATTGCAATTCCCATGAATAATCCGAAAGAGGCAAATTCAACCCCAACCGGAGCGAACGTATGATAAATAAAATAAGCCAGTGACAAACCCAATGCAAACGGAATCACAATACTGGCGTGACTGATTACCACAGCATCATGTGCTTTATTTTTAAGCACTTTCAAATCCAGCTCCATTCCGATTACGAACATAAAAAGAATCAAACCAATCTGACTCAAAAATTGTAAGTTCCCTAATGACTCTTTTGGAAATAAAGCCGCTGAAAATTCAGGAAAATACATTCCGACCAAAGAGGGCCCCAAAACGATACCTGCAATCATTTCTCCAATTACAGACGGCTGCCCTATTTTTCTGAAAACCCATCCAAACAAACGTGCTACCAAAATAATAGTCACAATCTGCGCAAGTAAAATAGCCAGAGGATGTTGCAGATTTTCCACCATAGAATGCAAAAAATCATTCCAGTGATTGCTTTCGATTTTTTTCTGAACGATTCCGCGTCCTACTTCGAGTGCGGCACCTTTTGAAATTACCCAATATATCAGAGTTGTAAAACCACCAATAACCGTAATGTAAAATAAGGAGTTTTTAATATTATTCATAACTCGTTTTTTTGATTTTAATGGTGCAAATATCAACACTGAACATGAAGTGAAAAAGGTTTTTTTTACTTAATTTTAAATGTATGTAACAAGTCTGAAAAACTTTGTAATAAGTTAGATAATTGCTCTAAAAACAAGTGTGTTTCCCGAATCGAAAGCCTGATTATAAAGTCAACGAGGGGGCTTCGGCTTCGCTCAGCCTGACATATTTTAGGCCAACTCATCTTGCAAAAACAACTATAATCCTGAGCGGAGTCGAAGGCTTGCATTGCGCAAAAGGGCTTCGACTTCGCTCAGCCTGACTCTATTGTTGTAATTTAAATTTTTACCTTTTTTAAAAAGTCAGCACGGTAGGTTTCGCTCAAGATCAGGGTGCTGTTTTTGTCTTTTTTCTCTAAGTGATGCAGGACAATTTCGTTGTGATTAAAAAATTTAATTGCTTTTACCGCCACAATTTCTTTCTTATTTACACGGCAGAAATCGGCTTCGGGCAATTCGTTTAAAAGCGTATCGAATTTAACGTTTTTCAAATTCAGAAAACTTCCGTCGGCCAAAAGGACTGTTTTATCCCGACTGTCACTAACTGCAGTTTTGATGTACTGGATCTGATTAAAATACAAGAGTGTTTTTCCTTTGTCTGTATTCAGCTGAATGAATTTTTTGGCCGCATCGGGTTTGTGAAAACGCTCAAAAGCTTTTGAGATCGCTTTTTGCAGGCGTTCCAGTTTTACCGGTTTTGTAAGATAATCGACTGCATCAATATTAAAAGCATCCGCCGCATATTCTTTATAGGCCGTACAGAAAATAACCAATTTATTATCGAGCATTTCCGCCAGATGAAGTCCGTCAATTCCGGGCATTTCGATATCTGATATTAGCAAATCAAAATCGAGATTTGGAATATCAGCAAGGAGTTTTTCCGGGTTGTTAAACGTTTTTACGATTTCTACTTCGGGAATTTGTTCGCAAAGCATTTTGAGGTACGTCAATCCCGGCAGCTCATCGTCCAGAAGCAAGCATTTCAGTTTTGTATTCAAGTAAGTCTATTTTTAGATGGGCTATGTAAATATCATTTTCTACAAACCTTTCCAGTTTGAAGTTGTTTTTATAAATAATCCGTAAACGGTGCTCTAAAGTGGCGTGGCCAAAACCGCTGCGTTCTTTTTTTAATACTTTTTTATCGGAAATTTTATTCGAAACAGTCATAAAAAAAGCATTGTCCCTAAATTCAAAAACCACTGATATAAAAGCATCGGCACTTTGCAAATCAGCATGCTTAAAAGCATTTTCGATTAGATCAATAGAAATCAGCGGCGCCAGTAAGGGCTGTTCATAGAGTTTGTCTTCCTTATTGATATTGGTTTTGATCTTCAGTTCAAAAAGTGGACTGATTTTGATTTTATTGATTTCGATTAAATTCAGCGCAAAATCAATTTCTTCTTTTGCCGTTACAAATTTCTTTTTGCTTTCGTACAAAATATAATCCAGTACATTCGCCAGTTTATCCAAAGCAAAATACGTTTGATAGGCATGAGACTGAATCGAATTCAGTATATTCTTAAACAAATGCGGATTGAGTTTCGACTCCAGCGTTTCCAGCTGCAAATCATTCACTTTCATTTCGAGTGCATAAAAACTCTTTTCGGCATCGTCTTTTGCTTTTTTGAATTGCATCAGTTGGTAGATCAAAAAGCAGATGATGACAATCAGCAATAAAAGAATTGCGAGAAATATAAATGTGATGGTGTTGTTTTCCTGCATTGTTATTTAAAGTTTAAACGTTTTTTTCGCCACGACCCGAGTGATAGCGAACAGGCGAAGCAATTGCACGAATTACACAAATTTAAAATCCCGATATCTGCAAATCTGCAAAATCTGTGTGGGTTTTGTTTGCCACTCCCAATAGCTCTCGGTATAAGAGATTATATTTTTTTTGCCACGAATTGCACAAATAAACACGAATTATAACATCTGTTTAATCTGCAAAATCTGCGGGAACTTTTTTGCCACAGATTAAAATAATTTTATAATCCGTGTAAATCAGTACAATCCGTAAAATCCGTGACCTATAATTTAATGACTGGACACAAATTTCAATCCGATAATCGAAGCGATTAAAGTCGAAAGAAAAAAGATTCTCCAGAAAGTTGCCGGCTCTTTAAAAACCAAGACACCAACCAAAACAGTTCCAACAGCGCCAATTCCTGTCCAGACGGCATACGCCGTACCAATAGGCAAAACCTGAGTCGCTTTGTACAGCAAAAGCATACTGATCGAAAGACAGACAAAAAAACCTGCCATCCAATAGGTCGAGATCATTCCGGTGGTTTCTTTAGCTTTTCCTAAGCAGGATGCAAATCCAACTTCGAAAAGTCCGGCGATAATCAATAAAATCCAGTTCATTTTCGTTTCCTTTTTTAAATTTGAATACAAATATGAGAAAAGCCCGTGGAGAAACCATCAAAAGAAACCAATATTATCACAAAACTAATATGAATATTTGTGTTAACAAAAAGTAAAAACGAGTTCGATTAATTATGATTTAGAGTGCTTTTCACTACATTTGCAACCATTTTAAAGATTTTATGAAAAACACCATTCAAGTTGGATTTTGGGAAAAAATAGCCCGACTCATACTTAAAAACAGAATAACAATTTTGATTGTTCTTGCTGTTTTAACACTATTCCTTGCTTTCCAATGGAAAAACCTGGCCATGACTTATACCGAAGCCAATTTGCTTCCTAAAGATCATATTGCAAATAAAGACTATCAAAAGTTTTTAGACAGGTTTGGTGAAGAAGGGAATCTCGTGGTTATTGGTTTTAAGGATCCGAACTTTTTTACACCAAAAAATTACGCTGCCTGGAATGAGCTGATGACCGGTTTGAAAAATTCGAAAGAAGTTGATCTGGTCGTTTCATTAAATGATTTAAAGAAATTAGAAAAAGATACGGTTAATGAAAAATTCGTTTTATCGCCTTTTATCAATCAAAATAAAACGCACGATCCGGCTTATTTAAAAAATGTTCAATACGATTTGTTTCACAATCTGCCTTTTTACGAGGGATTGTTATTTAACAAAGAAAGCGGTAGTGTGCGTTCTGCAGTTTACATCAATAAAGCATTGGTAAACACCGCGGAAAGAAAGACTTTTATTCTTCAAAATCTGGTTCCGAAAATCGATAAATTCGAAAAAACCACGGGAGTTGATCTTCGTGTTTCGGGAATGCCCTACATCAGAACCATCAATGCCGATAACATGAAAGGTGAGATCGGGCTTTTTATCGGAGCGGCTTTGTTTACCGTTTCTTTAATTTTCTTTTTCTTTTTCCGTTCCTTCAGGGCAACATTTATTTCGATTTGTATTTTAATTGTGGGTGTCATCTGGTCGTTTGGAACTTTAGGATTGTTTCATTACAAAATCACGATTTTAACCGCTATTATTCCGCCATTGATTATCGTAATCGGAATCACAAACTGTATTTTCCTCATCAATAAATACCAGCAGGAAATCAAATTGCACAGTAACCAGGCAAAAGCGCTGCAGCGTATTATTTCTAAAATCGGCGTTTCGACTTTAATGACGAATTTAACAACTGCCATTGGTTTTGCCACTTTTATGATCACAGGTAACGATTTGCTTTTTGAGTTTGGTCTGGTGACTTCGATCAATGTGATTTCGGTTTATTTACTGACCCTTTTGATTGTGCCGATTGTATACAGTTTTATGTCAATGCCAAATGAAAAACATTTGTATCATTTGACCAAAACCTACATTTCGACTTTGCTTGACTTTGTTGAAAATGTGGTAAAAAATAAACGAAAAGTTATTTATACGATTTACGGATTACTATTGGTTTTCAGTGTTATCGGGGTTTCGCAAATGAAAGTTTCCGGTAGTCTGATTGGCGAAATGCCAAAAAGCGCTTCGTTTTTTAAGGATATTTTATTCTACGAAAAAGAATTCAACGGCGTGATGCCACTCGAAATAATGATCGACACCAAGCGCAAAAAAGGGGTAATGAAATTATCGACGATGCGCAAAATGGACGAACTTCAAAACACTATCGCTTCAATGCCGGAATTATCAAAACCGGTTTCTGTAGTGAATCTGGTTAAATATTCGAAACAGGCTTTTTATAACGGAAATCCGGAATATTACCAATTGCCGACTTCGCAGGAACAGACTTTTATTTTGTCGTACGCTAAAAATGCAACGAAAAACAGCAAAGACAATTTAATGAAAAGCTATGTGGATTCCACCGGACAATATGCCCGAATCACGACTTTCATGAGAGATATTGGTACCGATGAAATGGCGAAAGTGGAGAAAAAACTGCACGCCAAAATCGATGAGATTTTCCCTTCCGACCGTTATGAAGTTACCGTAACCGGAAAAGCTTTGGTGTTCCAGAAAGGAACTTCGTATCTGGTAGACAACTTAATCGAATCGTTGATTTTTGCCATTTTGGTAATTGCAGCTTTGATGTTGTATTTATTCAGATCGTTTAAAATGGTATTTGCTTCGGTTATCACGAATATTTTACCGCTTTGTATTACGTCGGGATTAATGGGGTATTTCGGAATTCCGTTGAAACCATCAACGATTTTGGTCTTTAGTATTGCGTTTGGAATTTCGGTTGATAATGCGATTCAGTTTATGGCGAAATACAAACATGATTTATTGCAGAATAACGGAAAAGTAAAAAAATCTGTTTTCAGTGCTTTGAGAGAAACCGGAATCAGTACTTTTTATACTTCGGTAGTTTTGATTTTAGGTTTTGCTACTTTCACGCTTTCAAGCTTTAGCGGAACAATTGCGCTTGGCGGGTTAATTTCGTGTACTTTGGCGTTTGCGATGTTTGCGAATTTATTGGTTCTACCTGCTTTGGTTCTGACTTTTGAGAAGAAGAAGGCGAAGAAAGAGGATTTAGAGGGTTTGGAGGGAAACGCTAATTTCACAAATTAGCATAAAAAGTCTAAAGCAAACTTTATATGAAAAAAATTATACTGGCAATTCTTATATTGAATATAAATTTGATGTTTTCTCAAAATTATTTTGAAGGCAAAAACTTATATTGCAAATCTGAGAATCCAGAGGCAATTGAGTTATTTAATGTTGGTATTGAAACTCTTTATTTAAATAGATCATTAGATAAAAAATATCTACAAATGACATCTAAAGCTTTTTTTCAAGCTTATAAAAAAGATACAACTTTTTGCGATGCATTATTTTTTACAGGCTATACTTTAAAATTACTAAACGATAAAAATGCTTTGGCTTATTATATGTTAGCAGACAGTTCATATAACAAATCCATTGAATTCAAAACTAATCTTGCAGCAGAATGTTTACGATATGGTATTGAAAAAACCATAAAACTTGCACGAAAAAAGTATACTGAAATAATTAAACTATTCCCTGAAAACCCTGAAGGATATTACGGATTCGCAGTTACCGCACCAATTTTAGGAGATTATGAAAAAGGATTAGAAAATATAAATACTGCTATACAGAAATATATAATTATAAATCCAAAATTGGGAAATGATGTATTATTTATAAAAGGAATTCTACTATCATTAAACAAAAGATACGAAGAAGCCCTGCCCTTTCTAGAAAATGTTTCATCGACATATAAAAAAGATTTTAATTTTAGAGTTCATTATTCACTTTGCCTATTAAAAGCTTCGGAGATAACAAAAGATGAGAAAATGAAACAAAAGGCTCAAAAAATTTACGAGAAAATAGAGGAAAAGGATCAAATTCCCGATGAGCTAAAAGAGTTATTCGTATTTTAAAAATCAAAAAGGCAATCTAGTTATTAGTGACTAAAAGAGCGATTTCAGATAATTTAATCTTTTTGAAACAAAGCAAGTTAATTTGTTAAATTACTTCTCTTACATTGTTCGGTTGCTCAGTTCTCCGCAATGACAAGATAAGCTTTTGGGGGTCTTTTGAAAACTGGAGTCCTAGCCCTGATAGAAGCGGTATCCTTTTTAGGCCATTTGAAATATCTTATTTACCGTAAACGATCTGCCTAAAAAGATATAGCGGATAGCAGGAAACAGCTTCTAATTTTAATAATTATCGTTTATATTTGCAACTCGATATAAAACACTGATTTTATTTTAATCTAAAATCAGAAATCTAAAATCTAAAATTAAAATGAAACACACAAAAGTTAAAGACTTATTAATCAGTACTACGACGCTTCAGGAAGTTAATGCAAAAGGATGGGTGAGAACTTTTAGAAATAATCAGTTCATCGCGCTAAACGACGGTTCTACCATTAATAATATACAATGTGTTGTTGATTTTGAAAATACAGCGGAAGAAACTTTAAAAAGAATCACCACCGGAGCTGCCGTTTCTGTAATTGGAACTTTGGTAGAAAGTAAGGGTGCAGGTCAGAAATATGAAATTCAGGTTCAAAAACTGGAAATTTTAGGAGATTCAGATGCGGAGAAATTCCCAATGCAGCCTAAAAAACATTCCCTTGAATTTTTACGTGAGAATGCACATTTACGTGTGCGTACGAATGCTTTTGGAGCCATTATGCGTGTGCGTTCGGTATTGTCATTTGCGGTGCACAAGTATTTCCAGGAAAAAGGTTTCGTATATGTAAATACGCCAATCATTACCGGTTCTGATGCGGAAGGTGCCGGAGAAATGTTTAAAGTGACCGCTTTACCATTTGACAACACGCCAAGAACAGAAGACGGAAAAGTAAATTATAAAGAGGATTTCTTCGGAAAAGAAACAAACTTAACGGTTTCAGGACAATTGGAAGGGGAAACTTTCGCTATGGCTTTGGGACAGATTTATACGTTTGGACCAACTTTCAGAGCTGAAAACTCAAACACTTCGCGTCACCTGGCAGAGTTCTGGATGATCGAGCCGGAAGTAGCTTTTAATGACCTGGATGACAATATGGATCTGGCTGAAGATTTTATTCAGTACGTAATCAAATATGCGTTGGACAATTGCGTTGATGATTTGAAATTTCTGGAAGGAAGACTTTTGGAAGAAGAAAAATCAAAACCACAGGCCGACAGAAGCGAAATGCCTTTGCTGGAAAAATTAAACTTCGTTTTGGAGAACAACTTCAAACGTGTTTCTTATACAGAAGCTATTGACATTTTGAGAGAGTCCACGCCAAACAAAAAGAAAAAATTCAACTATATCATTAACGAATGGGGCGCTGATTTACAGTCAGAACACGAACGTTATTTAGTAGAAAAGCACTTTAAATGTCCGGTAATTTTATTCGATTACCCGGCAAACATCAAAGCGTTTTACATGCGTCTGAATGAAGATGGGAAAACAGTTCGTGCCATGGATATCCTTTTCCCGGGAATTGGAGAAATCGTAGGTGGTTCTGAAAGAGAAGAGCGTTACGATGTTTTAATTGAAAAAATGAAAGCCCTGGAAATCGACGAAGAAGAATTATCCTGGTATTTAGACACCAGAAGATTCGGATCGGCGACCCACGCAGGTTTCGGACTTGGATTTGAGCGTCTGGTATTGTTTGTAACAGGAATGACAAACATCAGAGACGTAATTCCTTTCCCGAGAACTCCGGGGAATGCAGAGTTTTAATAAAAGGCACTGAGAGGCTGAGATACTAAGCTTCTAAGTTTTTTAAATAGAAATGAAAAAAAATAATTTAATCCGAATTTAATTCGTCAATAAAAGATACTCAGTGCCTTAGTGCCTCAGTAACTTAGTCACTTTTTTTTATGCTAAAGCAATTTTTAAATTTAAAATTATCCCAAAAATTATCTCCACAGCAAATTCAGCTGATGAAGTTAATTCAATTGCCTACGCAAGCTTTTGAACAGCGTTTATTAGAAGAAATGAACGAAAATCCGGCTTTAGAAGCCGGAAAAGAAGACGAATACGAAGCCGATGAATTTGCGAATGAAGAATACGACGATTATGACGATGCAGAATCGGACAGAATTGAAGCAGACGATATTAATATAGATGAATACCTAAGCGACGACGACACTCCGGATTATAAAACGCAGGTTAACAATTACGGGGACGAGGAAGAACGTGAAACTCCTTTTGCTTCTCCGATTAGTTTTCATCAGGATTTAATCAATCAGCTGAATACTTTTATTCTGAATGATGAAGAGCGCGAAATCGCTGAATTCCTCGTGGGAAGTATTGATGACATGGGGTATATCCGCAGAAGTGTTGCCGACATTGTAGACGACATGGCTTTTACGCAGGGTATTTATACCGATGAAGCAATGGTTGAAAAGATGCTGCATGTGATTCACGAGCTGGAGCCTTCGGGAGTCGGGGCACGTGATTTACAGGAATGTTTATTATTGCAGTTAAAGCACAAAACACCAACCGAATATGTTGATTTAGCGATTGACATTATCGAAAATCAGTTTGATGCTTTCACCAAAAAACACTACGACAAACTATTACAGAAATACAGTGTTTCTAACGAACAGCTTAAAAAAGCCATTCACGAAATCGAAAGACTAAACCCAAAACCGGGAGGATCTTACACCGGAAATAATAAAGTCACAGAGAATGTCGTTCCGGATTTTGCGATCCGAATTACAGACGGCGAGCTGGAACTGACCTTAAACGGAAGAAATGCCCCTTCCCTGCACGTTTCTAAGGATTATCAGGAAATGATGCAAACGTATAAAGATTCCCGTGATAAATCGACTGCACAAAAAGATGCCGTTCAGTTTATCAAACAAAAACTGGATTCTGCCAAGTGGTTTATCGATGCGATAAGACAGCGTCAGGAAACGCTTTTTGTGACCATGAATGCAATTATGCATTATCAGGAAGAGTATTTCCTGGATGGCGACGAAACGAAGCTAAAACCAATGATCTTAAAAGATATTGCAGATATGGTTGGATTGGATATTTCGACGATTTCCCGTGTAGCCAACAGCAAATATGTAGAAACACCTTACGGAACAAAACTGATTAAGGAATTCTTCTCTGAAGCCATGAAAAATGATCAGGGTGAAGATGTTTCGACTTTAGAGATCAAAAAAATACTTCAGAATACAATTGAAGAAGAAGATAAAAAGAAACCGCTTCCGGACGATCAGCTGGCTGATATCCTAAAAGAAAAAGGCTATCCGATTGCCCGAAGAACAATCGCAAAATACCGCGAGCAGCTTGATATTCCGGTAGCAAGAATGAGAAAAAAGATTTAAATCTTTTATTTTAACTTTTACAACAAACCCGACAGGTTTTAAAAACCTGTCGGGTTTTGTTTTATTATTCAAAGTCTAAAAATCACCATGGTTGCCAGGCTGAGCGGAGTCGAAGCCTTTTTCTAGTAACCGAGTCTTCGACTTCGCTCAGGGTGACAGTAGTTTTCAAAAACGAAAAATAACCATAGTTGTCCGGCTGAGCGGAGTCGAAGCCTTTTATGCAATCGGGAATTCAACTTCGAGGGTGAAAGTAGTTTTCAAAAACAACAAACCCGACAGGTTTTAAAACCTGTCGGGTTTACTATATGAATCGGATAAGATTTTCAATTACTTATACTGGTCCGGTGCTATTGTAATTTTAAACAGAAAGACTTTATTTTTATCACTGTAACTGTAAAACAACGCAAAATCATTGTCCCTAAAAGCCTGAAGACCCGGATTTGTTTTGGCTGTGCTTATCAGACTTTTTTCAATTTCTTTTTGTATAACGCCTATATCAGCAGTCTTCTTTTCTACATGCAGCAAGGTTAAATTATACTGGGCCGCTTTCTTTTCCGGCAAACTTACACTGTCCAGACGAATCCCTTCCTGAATTAGTAAAGGGCAATTTTTATTGTACTTCGTCACCAGTTCCGTTATTTCACTATTCAGGGCGTTCGTACTTTTGTAGAAATAAAACTGACCTAAAACTACCAAAATGACGGCAATTCCGATTGCAACTAATAAACGTATATTCTGTTTTCTTTTATTTTCTTTTTCCTGCATAATTTATTTTAGCTTAAATACTCTTAGAAAATCAGAAGAGCACTTTATTTTTCCTGATTTTTTTTCATGGCGTTATAATACGCCGCACGGCTAAGTGGCTCATATTCTTCTGTTTCTCCCAGCATAACCAATTTATCATTATCGGTTTTTCTGAAACTGTAATTGGCTAAGTTTCCCGTTCTGGTGCAAACCGCATGAACTTTGGTCACATATTCGGCAGTCGCCATAAGTGCCGGCATCGGGCCAAAGGGATTTCCTTTAAAATCCATATCCAGTCCGGCTACAATGACACGAATTCCCTGATTGGCCAAATCGTTACAAACGGTAACAATTTCATCATCAAAAAACTGTGCTTCATCAATACCAATTACATCACAGCCTTGTGCTAAAATAGCGATATTAGCCGCGGCAGGAACCGGAGTGGAACGAATTTCGTTGGCGTCGTGAGACACCACCATTTCATCATGATAGCGGGTGTCAATAGCGGGTTTAAAAATTTCGACTTTTTGTTTGGCAAATTGAGCACGTTTTAATCTGCGGATTAACTCCTCGGTTTTACCCGAAAACATTGATCCACAAATAACTTCAATCCAACCAAACTGTTCTTTGTGATTTACTGTATTTTCGAGAAACATTTTGTATTTTTCTACTTTTAAAATGAATAGTTTTTATTACTTTGTACTGGTAATAAATTGACGTAAAAATTTGATGTTTTACATTTTTTCAAAAGTAGAAAATTTTTATCGAAATCGAAGATTCGCCAGCCCTTATTAACAGAAATAAAAATAATACCAGGCGAATTTCCCTCAGAAATTAAAGACACTCAAAAAAATTACAAAATATCCTAAAGTACCGTATTCACTATAATTTCAACAGTTATGAAAAAAAAATTGGAAGCCGATTTAATCAGCATTGCACATCGAATCTTAAAACTAAAAAATAAGTCCGATATCAATCAATTGTATCTGGAAACACAGAAATTATATGAGAAACTGGCTGTTTTGAAATTTGTGGATGAAAATTTTGATACGTTAAAACCAACCATTGGCCGCAGTGAAATTGAATCTACCATAGAAACTGTTTTCGAAAAAGAAGAAATAAGTATTCCGTCTGCAATTACAACTGAAGAAGAAGCACCTCTTCCCGTTGCAGAAACGGGAACTGAAATAACACCGGAAACTCAAGTTACTGAAGAAATAAAAGAAGAAATTGTTGCAGAAATCCCTGAAGAAATACTTCCGGAGCCCGCCGCGGAAACTACTGAAGAACCTGTCGCAACAATTGAAGAAGTGGAAGAAACGGTAATTGAAAATGAAAAAGAACCTGAAAAGACCGAAGAGTTATCTTTTAGAACCGTAAACGATTTAAAACCGATTCCAGATTTCAAACCCGCTTTTGAATTGGAAACCGAAGAAAAAATAGAAAAAGAAGAACCGAAAATTGAAGTTCCTGCCAGGTCAGAAGCTGTTTCTATTTCGTTTGAAGATATACTGGGCGTTAATTATGCTGATGCCCAATTTGTAAAAGTGGACAGTTTTGAAAATGTGTCTACTCCGCCTCCGGCAACAAACGAATTTAAGGAAGCCGAAGCAAAAACTGCCATTCTGGAAGCGGCAAAACCGAAAGCAGTTCCGTTAAACGAAAAATTAGGAAAAGGTTTTCACATTGATTTGAATGACCGAATCGCATTTACCAAAAACCTTTTTGCAAACAGCACCGAAGATTACAGTCGCGTTTTAAATCAATTGCTGACTTTTGATTCCTACCATGAAGCTATTGATTTTATAGACAATATGGTAAAACCGGATTACAACAATTGGGAAGGAAAAGACGATTACGCGCAACGTTTTCTGGAAATTGTAGAAAAGAAATTCTCCTAAAAAAGTAAACCATAAATTTACTTCGTCTGTTCGCTGTCGCCCGAGTCGCCAATTAACACGAGATTATTCTCTGTGAAATTTTTTAAAACAGCTGCAGCTGTGCGAATTTTTGAAATTCGTGTTATAATATAAAAAACTATGTCGAAATTATATATCGTTCCAACACCAATAGGCAATCTTGAAGACATGACTTTTCGTGCCATTCGCATTCTGAAAGAAGTCGATTTGATTTTAGCCGAAGATACCCGAACGAGTGGCAAGCTTTTAAAGCATTTTGAAATTGGCACACACATGTACAGCCATCACATGCATAATGAGCACAAAACAACCGAAAATTTAATTGCCCGTTTAAAAGCCGGGGAAACCATCGCACTAATTTCTGATGCCGGAACACCTGCCATTTCAGATCCGGGCTTTTTGCTGACGCGTGCCTGCGTTGAAAATAAAATTGAAGTGGAATGTTTACCCGGTGCAACCGCATTTGTTCCCGCTTTGGTCAACAGCGGACTACCCAATGACCGTTTTATTTTTGAAGGTTTCCTTCCGGAAAAAAAAGGACGCCAAACCCGATTTTTAGCGCTTGCGGAAGAAACCAGAACGATGATTCTGTATGTTTCTCCCCATAAATTATTAAAAACTTTAGTCGAATTTGTGACGTATTTCGGTGAAGACAGACAGATTTGTGTTTGCAGGGAATTATCAAAATTACACGAAGAGAATGTACGCGGAACCGCAAAAGAAGTTTTAACCCACTTCGAAAAAACAGCCCCACGCGGCGAAATTGTAGTCGTCGTTGCTGGAAAAACCATCACAAAAGAACCTAAGAAAAGTAAGTTTTCTAAGGATGAAAAAGAAGAAGATTAAATATTCATGCCATAGATTTTACAAATTAATAAAAAACAGTTTGCCACGAATTACACAAATTCCCACTAATTAAATTCGGGATAATTGGTGCAATTCGTGGCAAAAAAACAAAGTCTAACAATTATGAGCCTACAAGCCTTTTTAGAAAAATTAAAACAAACGCCTGCTGCAATTGCTTTTAATGAAACCATTGCAACTGTCGAAGAAAATTACAACTTCACTCCAACTGCTTTTCAAAACGGAACACAACACAATGCTGCGGGAGAAAACTCAGGTTCGTGTAAAGTATTTGCTTTCGCTAAATTGCAAAACTTAACGAAAGACGAAACCTTAGCCTGTTTCGGAGCTTATTATTTTGAAGAAGTTTTAGGAGATCCAGACGGAACGAATCATCAAAACATTCGAAACTTCATCAACTTAGGCTGGGACGGAATTCAGTTTGAAGGAAATGCATTGGAACTGAAATAAAAATTATTTTAGATTTTAGAATGTAGATTTTAGATTCCCTACATCGACATTCTGAAATCTGAAATCTAAAATCTACAATTAAAAATGCGTTGGACATTAAAACCAAAACCTTCTGAAGATAAAATTAAACATTTGGCTGAGGCCCTGAATGTAGAGGATTTTGTAGCAACACTTTTGATTCAGCGGGGTATCGAAACTTTTGAAGCTGCCCGGAATTTCTTTCGTCCGTCATTAGAACATCTGCATGATCCGTTCCTGATGAAAGACATGGACAAAGCCGTTGCCCGAATAGAATTGGCAATCGAAAATCAGGAAAACATATTAGTTTTCGGTGATTACGATGTCGATGGAACAACAGCTGTTTCGCTGGTTTCTTCTTATTTAAAATCACATTATCCGAATATTGCGACTTATATTCCGGATCGTTATGACGAAGGTTACGGAATTTCTTTTAAAGGAATTGACTTCGCGGACGATAACGGATTTTCGTTGATTATCGCACTTGACTGCGGTATAAAATCCATCGACCATATTGCTTACGCCAAAGAAAAAAACATCGACTTTATCATTTGCGATCACCACAGACCGGGAGAATTTCTTCCTGATGCTGTTGCAATTCTGGATCCGAAAAGAGAAGACTGTTCGTATCCGTATGACGAGTTATGCGGTTGCGGCGTTGGCTTTAAACTGATTCAGGCTTTAGGAAAAAACAGAAATGAAAGCACCGCAGATTTAGTTCCGTATCTTGATTTAGTCGCTACGGCAATTGCAGCAGATATCGTTCCGATTACGGGCGAAAACAGGGTCTTAGCTTATTTTGGATTACAGGTAATCAACAGTGACCCGAGACCGGGAATTAAAGCTCTGGTACATCAGATAAAAAAGAAAGTTTTAGATATCAGCGACGTTGTTTTCATTATTTCGCCGCGAATAAATGCAGCCGGAAGAATCAAGCACGGGAATCACGCGGTTGAATTACTAACCGAATTTGATTTTGAGCAGGCACAGCAATTTGCCTCGGAAATTGAACAATACAATGCTGACCGTAAAGATCTTGACAAAAAAATCACCAAGGAAGCTTTTCAGCAGATTATAGCGAATAATGAAGAAGAACGATTTTCTACCGTTGTCTTTCAGGAAGACTGGCACAAAGGCGTGATCGGAATCGTAGCTTCAAGATTAATCGAAACGTATTATCGCCCGACATTGGTTTTCACCAAAAGCGGTGACAAATATGCCGCTTCTGCAAGATCTGTAAAAGGCTTTGATGTGTACAATGCACTTGATGCCTGTGCCCATCATCTGGAGCAATTTGGAGGTCATATGTATGCCGCAGGAATGACCTTAAAAGCCGAAAACTATAGTGCCTTTAAAGAAGCATTTGAACAGCAGGTTTCAGCAACTATCCTGCCCGAAATGAGAACCCCTGAAATCGAGATTGATGCCGAAATAAACTTCAGGGATATAACACCAAAACTCATCCGTATTTTAAAGCAATTCGAACCATTTGGCCCGCAAAACATGACGCCTGTTTTTATGACATCAGAGGTAACAGACACCGGCTACGCCAAAACCCTGGGCGCAGACGAAGAACATCTGAGGCTTTTCGTTAAACAGCCCGGAAGCACTGACGGAATTGCCGCCATTGGTTTCGGACTCGGAAAAAAGATAGATCTTACAAAAAATCAAAAACCTTTTCAGCTCGCGTACTGCATTGCTGAAAACGAGTGGAACAACACCGTTTCTACTCAGCTTATACTAAAAGATATCAGAACAAATGACAGATAAAGTAAAAAAAGCCGATCCCTATCAGGCACTTCGTTACAGAGAATTTAATGTGTTTTTGTTATTGCGTTTTGCGATGGTTTTTGCCTGGTCAATGCAGTTTATTGTAATTGAATGGGAAGTGTACAGTCTAACCAAAAACCCGCTTTCTTTAGGAATCATTGGTTTAATGGAAGTTATTCCTGCTGTTTCAATGGCTTTGTTTGCCGGACATATTGTCGATCAGAGAGAGAAAAAAGGACTATTGGTAAAATGTATTTTAGGCTTTTCAGTCATTAGTTTTGGATTGTTTTTATTGACGTGGCCAAAAATTGTTGGCGAATGGTCACCAACTGTTATTTTATATTCTATTTACTTTCTAGTCTTTTTAGGCGGATTGGTTCGTGCATTTCTTGGTCCAACTATTTTCTCGCTTTTATCCTTAATTGTTCCCAAGAAAGTTTATCCCAATGCCGCTACCTGGAGCAGTTCGGTCTGGCAGATTGGGTCGGTTTTAGGACCTGCCGTTGCGGGTTTTTCAATTAACTGGATGGGAGTTCACTGGTCCATGTGTCTCGTGGTTGGCTTTTCTGTCTTTTCCTTAATCGCTTTATCACAAATAGAGAAAAAGCCAATTTTGAATCCAAAAATCGGAGAACCGGTTATGGAAAGTTTAAAAGAAGGAATCAAATTTGTATTCAACAATAAAACAATCTTAGGCGTACTTTCCCTTGATATGGTGGCAGTTCTTTTTGGAGGAGCGGTGGCTTTATTACCCGTATTTGCGCAGGATATTTTAAAAGTCGGACCGGAAGGTTTCGGGGTTTTAAGAGCTGCTCCGGCCATTGGTGCTTTTATTACCATGCTAATTTCCGCTTATGTTCCTTTATACAAAAAAGCCGGAATGAAACTTCTGGTTGCCATTTTTGTTTTTGGACTGTGTATTATCTTATTTGGGGTTTCGACAATTTTCTGGCTCTCTGTTGTAGCTCTATTCCTGAGCGGAGTGGCCGATGGAATTTCTGTTGTCATCCGCCAGACCATTTTACAACTTAAAACGCCCGATCATATGCGCGGAAGAGTTGCGGCTGTAAATTCCATGTTCGTTGGTTCATCAAACGAATTAGGGGCTTTTGAAAGCGGTTTAACAGCCAAACTTATGGGAACGGTAACTTCTGTTGTGTTCGGAGGAAGCATGACGCTTTTAACGGTTCTTGGATTCGGAATAAAATCTCCTACTTTTAGAAACTTAGACCTTCGAAAAGATATGGAAGACCATCAGAATATGGAGTAAAAAGTTTCTTATACCATAGAAATTCCAAACTTTTAAATTGCTTCGCCTATTCGCTATTGCTCGGGTCCAAATTCCAATATCTTTAATTGAAAAGTTTCAATCTTTTATGATTATTTTATTTAGAATTAATATAAATAATATTTATATTTGTTGAAATAAAAGATTTACGATGAGAGAAATTGAACAAATTTACCACAACAATTTTGGAATAGCTTTTTACTGGAAAAATGGTAAAGAAGTTATTTCAGGAAAAGTACAGTTAGTTTTTAAAGAAACTGGCTTCTATTTTACAGTGGCGGAACTGAATCAATTTTGTAATTTGATTGAGGACAGTCTGATTGAAAATGCCTGCTGTGATTCCTGTGAATTAAAAAATTCCTGCCATAAATTTTTGCTCAAAACACCTTGCGCCCAGATCGATTTAGCGGTTTCCATGAAAGAATTAAAATCCATTAAAGATTTAGTGGAAGGTTCTTTATTTAAAATTGAACTTGAAGAATATATTTACGGCGCCGGTCTAAACTAAGACGCATCCTAAATTATTTAACACTTATTTCTCATTATAAAAATATATTTTAGATTTAAACTAAAAAAAGTATATTTACTACAATGAAAAAAATAAGGTTTCTTTTTTCCACTGTTGTTTTAGCGGTTTTACTAACCAACTGCACCAACAAATCTGACGAATACATTGATCCGCGAGGAACCGATTATGCCGGTTCAGAAAGCTGCATTCAATGTCATCAGACACAATATCAGTCTGCGTTTCACAGTTCCCATTTTAAAGCTTCCGCTCCCGCAACCAAAGAAAATATCCTTGGCGATTTTACCAATGGCAAAAATACATTCGTTTATGACAAAGACACTAAGCTTGTCATGGAAGAACGTAACGACAGTCTTTATCAGGTTGTATACAAAAATGGAAAAGAAGTTAAGGCTTATCCTTTTGAAATTCTTTTCGGAACCAAACATGCCCAGACGAGTGCGTACTGGAAAAATCATTTTACTTACGAGCTACCTGTTTCTTACTACAAATCAATCAACAGCTGGGCGACAAGTCCCGGGTATTCTGCTACAATTCCAAATTTTGAAAGAGAAATTGACAAAGAATGTTTTGCCTGCCATAGTTCTAATATCGCAAGCCGTTATATTACTACAAGCTCAGACAGCATAACCTTCATGACAATGGAAGTGGAAGAATTCATGAATAAAAAAACAGTATTGTACGGAATAGATTGCGAACGCTGCCACGGCCCTGCTAAAAAACACGTTCAGACGCATTTAAAGTTTCCGGATTTAAAAATCGCCCAGAACATTACAGGCTTCAAAAACCTGAACAGGCAGCAAAAAATAGATGCTTGCGCTTTATGCCATTCGGGAAATGCTAAGATGAAACTAAAATCACGATTTAAGTTCAGACCAGGAGAGAAACTTACCGATTATTTCATGGAGAGACCGGGTACACCGGATACCGTAAATTATGATGTTCATGGCAATCAAATGGGTCTGCTGTCGCAAAGTAAATGTTTCAAAAAAAGCCCGACTATGGATTGTATGTCCTGTCACAATCCGCATCAGGATGCCTCGCAAAATCCTGCCTCTTATTCTAAAATTTGCATGAGCTGTCATCAGCAAACCCAACATAAAGCAGCAACTGTAAAAACACTTTCGAAAACAATGCTGGCGAATAATTGTGTAGAATGCCATATGCCGAAGCAGGATTCGAAAGCCATTTTTTTTCAGCAATCCAATAAGGCTCCGATTACCAGTTATTCTTTAAGAACACACAAAATCGGAATTTATCCGGCAGCTAAAAAATAATTATTTTTCGAATTTCTGAAGTTCAAAAATTTCGCCATCAAAAACACCGTAGGTAAAATATCCGATCCAGTCGCCCAAATTTACATAATTGGAGTTTTCCCCAACCGGAATAATCATTGGCAAATGACGGTGGCCGAAAATAAAGTAATTATAATGTTTCGTTTCCAGTTTTCGTTTGGCATACAAAACCAGCCATTCATTTTCTTCGCCTAAAAATTTCACATCTTCGTCACCCGAAATCAATTTGTTTTTTACCGAAAGATACTGCGCCAAACGAACCCCAATATCAGGATGCAGCCAACGGAAAAGCCATTTGGAAAAAGGATTTGTAAACACCTTTTTCATTCTTTTATAACCCTTATCTCCGGGACCTTTCCCGTCTCCGTGACCAATTAAAAACGTTTTTCCGTTAAAAGTAAATTCTTTGTTATCATGATAAACCGGAATATTCAATTCGGTTTGAAAGTAGTCGTGCATCCATAAATCGTGATTCCCAACAAAAAAATAAATTGGAATTCCGCTATCACGAATTTCAGCCAGTTTTCCCAAAACACGTACAAAACCTTTTGGCACCACTGTTTTATATTCAAACCAAAAATCAAACAAATCCCCAAGCAGGAAGATTACTTCGGCATCCTGTTTTACTTCATCTAACCACGCTACAAATTTTTGTTCACGGGGAAGACTCAACTCCGGAGTCGGAGCTCCAAAATGCTGATCAGAAGCGAAATATACTTTTTTCATGAATTATGAATTGTGAGTTGTGAATTGTGAGTTTTTCGCAATAGAAAAAATTGGAATTTGGGAATTTATTCTTTGGAATTTCTCTTAAACATTATCACTCGCAAACCATTCGGCAAACGAAGATTCTGTTTCCTGAAGTTTAAGGGAAAAAAGTGAAATTCCCGCAGGCAAACGTGCGATGATTCTTTCTGAGAAATCGACTACCATATTTTCGCTTGTTGGCTGATAATCCACTAAAATTACGTGATGTCCACGATTTTTCAATTCATTAGCCAGTTCGATATGTGGTGTTGTTTCATTAAAAACAGTTGCATGATCAAACTGATCGACGATTTCTTCTTTTACAATTTTCTTTAGATCCGAAAAATCGATAACCATTCCGTATTTCACATTCGACCGGTCTGTGATTGGTGAACCAATAACTGTTACCGATAATTTATAACTGTGCCCATGAACGTTTTTACATTTTCCGTCGTAACCGTATAAAGCGTGGCCGGTTTCGAAACTAAATTGTTTTGTAATTCTGATATTACTCATCGATTTGAATTTTAGGTTGCAAATTTACAAATTAATAACCGTTTTCATCTCTTTTTTTAGCCCTCATATACATAAAGTACGCGATTCCAATTAAAATCACGAAAGGAATAAACGATCCGATCACAACTCCAATCTGATAACTGCTATCGGGAGCATTTTTAATTTTGTCTGCAACAACTACTTTTTGGAATAAAGAAATAATAGTCATGTTTAATTTTTGTTTCGTAAATAATTAATTTAAACCGTAAAAACAGTTTTTAAAATATTTTAATAAATTTCAAAACTATACTTGTATTTCTTTAAAATCCATGACGAATATCATAAACTTACTTTTTAAACTGCGTCAAAGCATTACGGGTAAAATCAGACAAAACCAATTTTCCGGTAATTGCGGCACGTTCCAAAAGTAATGATTCCCAGTTTTCAGTTCCCTCCCAAATGATTTTTTTCATTTCGAATAAAGCCTGCGGATTATAGGAACTTAATTTTTGCGCAAAATCCTCAACAGCCGAATCAAGTTCATTAGCATTATAAATAGCAGAGAAAAGTCCGTTTTGTAAGGCCCAGTCTGCCGGTTTCCATTCGTGGGCCGCCAGTGTCATTTCTGCCATAGCGGTTTTACCAATTTTACGCGAAACAGCCGGCTCAATTACAAAAGGCCCGATACCAATTGCAAGTTCCGAAAGTTTTACGGCGCTTTCAGGGGTTGCCAAAGCATAATCGCAGGCAGCTATAATGCCTACGCCTCCGCCAACCGCTTTTCCCTGAACGCGGCCAATAATAATTTTGGAACACTTTCTCATGGCATTTAATAAATGGGCAAAACCGGAGAAAAATGCTTTGCCCTGCTCCTCATTTTCCACTGCAAGAAGTTCATCAAAAGAAGCACCTGAACAAAAAACCTTGCTTCCCTCGCTTTGCAGCACAATTAAAGAGACCGTTTCATTACTGCTTAATACATTAATTTCGGAAGTAAGCCTGTCCAGCAGTTCCCTTGGAAAAGAATTACTGGCCGGATGACCAAACTGTACCGTTGCAACGGCATTTTGAATAGTAGTCTGCAAAGATCCGCTTTGATATTCTGAACTCATAGAAATAGTTTTTGACCGTAAAGTTACGGTTTTGGCAACTATTTTTGTCTGAACCTGTTTTGAAATTTGGTTTTTGAAAAATAATTGACTTTATTTGCTATCGAATTGGGGGATTAGCTCATTTGGCTAGAGTGCTTGCCTGGCAGGCAAGAGGTGACCGGTTCGAATCCGGTATTCTCCACTACAATCTTTCTAACCCATATAAATCTTAGGGTTAGAAAGATTTTTACAAAAAATCTGTGTCAAAATTGTGTCAACATTATTTTTTTAGAAAATTTTAAATTTTTTAAAAGAATAAAAAAAAATGCAAAATTCTCAAGTACGTAGAGTATCAAGTTTAATCTTTGTAGATTTTAAACCTGCAGAATTAAAAATGAATAAGGAGTGGATTATTGTCTTTTACTCCAAAAATCCCATCACAAATAAATTAGAAAGATTTAGGCATCGCGTTCCTACAATGGAATCCAGACCTCAAAGGCTTAAACTCGCAAAATCCATTGTGGCAGCTATTAATTTAAAACTGGCTGCAGGTTGGTCGCCGTTCCTTGAACAGGTAGGTAGCAATTACAAGACTTTTGAAGATGCTATCGATGATTTTTTAGCCAGCATAAAAAAACAGATAAAAGACAATGTACTCCGCCCGGATACTCTTAGAACCTATAATTCAAATATCAACTTACTGAAACTGTATTTTCAGGAAAAGAAAATAAAAATTGTTTTCGCATTAGAACTAAAGAAGCACCTTTGCGTAAATTATTTGGATTGGATTTACATCGAACGAAATTCTTCGCCCCGGACCAGAAACAATCACCTTGCATTTTTACGACTATTTTCGGCATTCCTGATCGGGAGGGGAATTTTAAATGAAAACCCCACAATGGGAATTCAAGGTTTAAAACCACCGGCAAAAGAACGGCAGATAATTCCAGAGGCGATAAAACAAAGAATATACGAAGAATTTCAAAAATATAAAGATGGATATCCCGCACTTTGTATGTCGACGTACTTTTGCTTTATACGTAATAGTGAACTTGGAAAACTTAAAATCTGGATGCTGAATTTTGAAGATAATTCCATTTTTTTACCAAAGGAGATATCAAAAAATAAAAAGGATGAAAGCGTTACGATACCAGCGCAATTCTTAAATGCTATAAAAAATCATGTCGGAGATTCACCGAAGGATTATTATGTTTTTTCAAACAACCAATTTAAGCCAGGATTAAAAAAAATGACTGCAAATAAAATTGGAAACGCTTGGGAGGTTTTAAGAGTTAAATTAAACTTAGAAAGTAAGTACCAGTTTTATAGTTTAAAGGATACCGGAATTACGGATTTACTAAACAGCGGCGTTCCTGCCATAAAAGTCAGAGATCAGGCGCGACATTCTGAAATTAAAATTACAGAGATGTATGCTATCAGAAAAAACACCTGTGATTCCATTATTCAACAAGCCGATATTTCTTTTGGTGTATTGAAAAGGCCACTTAATTAAGTGGCCTTTTCCTTAAAAAGTAATACTTTGAAGTTTAAATTTAAGCATAAAATTATCCTGAGTAGTTTCTGTACTTTCTGTAACTGAGATCATATACTCCTGGTGATCGATGAAAATCCGTTTTAATTTTGCTATTTTGTTTTTCTCAATTTCGGTAAAAGGCCCCACAACTTCTACTAATGAACTCTGTAGAAGGAACTTTATAAATTTCTTCCAAAAAACAGCGTAAATACCCTTTTCACCATCTATTTTCAGCGTTTGATCTAAATAATTATATGAGACAAAAGGTTTTTCTGAAGGATCATAAATCATTAAACCAATGCCAGATCTCGAAGCAACTTCTTCCGACAAATTTGCAGTAAAAGTACCTGGTATAAATTTGAATTTAGAAAATAAGTTTTCGCAAAAATCAGATTTTTGCGAAGTATATTCTTCCGTTCCGGTTGCCGTTATCCATAATGCGGAATCTACATCATTATCATATTTCAAAAGATACGCTGTATACGGTGCAGGATCATACGATTTAAACTGCAATGATTTCTTTACAATAAATGTCGAAGAATTATTTATCGTCACTTCATTAAACTCGAATTTCAAAGTTTTTGCGAAATCATCCGGAGTGATTTCCAAATTAAATAAATTCTGAATTTCGTTTAAATAGGTTGCAAATGTCCAATCTGGCAAATATCTGCCTAATTCAATCGTGGGATGCATCTGATTACCTTTATTGTCGTTGTTCAAAGCCGATAGAAAATAGACAGGCATAAGATTTTCCTGAGTTGAATATTGAAAGGAAAGCTGATGTGAAACTTCATTTCCGGTAACTTCAAATTCACAGATTCCCTCAAAAACTTCCGACGGCCTGTTAGCACCGTAAGAGTAAGCGAATTTAAGACCACCTGCGTAGCTAATACTAAAAACCCGACCATATTCATCGCCTGTAAAAGTTGTTTCTTCAAATCGATACTTAACGTAATAGGTACCAGGTGTCGTAATATTATAGTAAAAATTCGTATTCCAAAAATTACCACCCTCTACATAATGCAGAGGAGGAAATTGCTGTTTAATATAATTTGCCTTTGTCAAATTATCTTTAGTGGATAAAAGTAAAATACGCTTTAAAAACTCATTTTCCATTGCTGATCCCACGGCCTTAAAATCAATGCTTTTTAAAGCATAATATAAAGGAGAAAGTAAGAAAACCTGTGGACTTACAACATTTTTGTTTTTGACTACAAGTTCATTTTCGGCGATCTGAACGGAATTTAGAATTAACCCATCGTTGTCGTAATCATTAATCCGGTTTTTGTATAAGTACCATTCATCATCCGGTTCCAAGTTCACACCAAACTTATTTATCCAACTCATAGTAGGAAACTGCCATTTAACTTCTGGAAAGTTTTTATCCAAAAATGGTAATGGATAGGTTTGCCAGTGCTCAGAACCTTCGATTACATCTTCACTTTCTACAGAGTATGGAATTGGATTTTCTTCACCCGGAATAACTGATACTGTCGGCATGAATTCTGAGATCTTTTTATTCATCAATGTAAATATTTTGGAGGAATATCTTAGGTTACATTTTCTAAAACCGTCCAAATACGATAAAATTTGCAATTCCCCATAGTATTTTTCACTGCCTTCAAATACAATAACATCTACAATCTTTACCTTTTTAACTGAGGCTAAATCTCTAGTTCCAAGTGCCAGTTTAGTCTTTTTGTTTTCAATAACCAAAAAGGGAAAGCTTGATGCAGAAACTTTAAAGTCCCGAGATAAAGCATTGTTTTCAGATTTTATGGTTAATGTATCCTTTACAATATCAATCTCAATGCCGTTTGCTATAATTTTAATTATACTCATAATTTTTGAATATAAAGTACTACAAGATAAGGCTGAAGGTTCTTATTTACGCCAGATACACCAACTGTTGTAGTGCTCGCAATTTGCCCCCAGAGGTAATTACCACTGTCTAAACCATTACTTCCCGTATTGGGAGCACCAAAACCCCAAGTATTATGTGAATGTTCAACCAGAACGGCATCTTTTGAGCCACCTGTATCACCTATCACAGGATAATCGTCACTATATCCTAATGGGACCCTTCCCCCGAAGGGTTCAGTTCCGTTTAATCCGTTGCAAATTGCCCAACCGGCCCTTTTTCCTCTGCCAAGTCCTGTCGCAGTATAATCTGCCGAAATTTCTTCTTCCGAACAAATAACAATTTTCACATCTCCTGGTAAAAAAATGGATTGAAGCATGTGACGCAAGAGCGATCTTACTTCTCCAGCGGTGTTCTTATCTCCGTCACCTAAAGCTGCTATTAAATTTTCAAATCCTGCATGATCCATGTTTTTCTATTATTAAGTTAACCAATCCTGTGGCGAAAAATCCGGATAATCCCAATCGGCTCCGGCTTCAGTATCAAAAACGTTACTTACCTTACCATTTTTAGTAAAAGTAAATACCAATTCCTGCGCATATAAATGCTTTTTGTCACGATATTCTAAAAGCTTTTTGATGTCTGGCTGGATTTTTCGCCATTGATTATTGATACGAATAAGGACTTCGTGAGAACTGGCAATTTGATTGACTATTGCGCGCTCATTTTGTAAGAGTGAGGCTGTATTTAACGTATATGTAGCTTCCTCGTTAATTTCGAAAATCTCGCTTGTACCATCTGACTGTGTATATTTCTCGACAGAGAAAGAGTCTTGAATTTCTAGTTCACCATCGAAATAAGCAGGTATATAATACCCAAAGTTATTTTTAAAATAAATTTCTTTAACGGTAAAATCAGGAAACCTTATCAATTTGTAGATCCTGGTAATTTCAGTTAGACCACACATGATTTTAAGTTCAAAGTATAATGTGTCTTTAACTAAAATTATTGGTGATAAGTCAAAAAAGTATAGAAATATTTTTTTATCGGTAAAAGTATCAGATGTGACAGCATTTATCAAATTTCCAAAATTATCATACAATTTCACATCGACACTTTCACCCAGTGCTTTCACATAAAACGGAACGATTATTTTACCGTTTTCAGGCACTAAAATAACCGGCGGAGTTACTCCGAGAATTTGAATTTTAGTACTATCATCGAAATAAACCGGCTTTACATTAAATAAAAAGAAAAATTGAGGTAAACTAATGCTATCGCTTATCTCATCGGTTTCAAGTGATAATTCCTGAATAGTAATATTGATCTTCTTTTTAAGATGCACCTGTTCTACTAATCCATTTTCCTGAAACACCGTCAAAATGGTTTCGAAATACGCGTTATAGAGTTTAACAAGATCTTTACTTGCGGTGTAACTGTCCTTTCTCGACCATCCCTGTTCATCAAAAAGAACATCATCCACGTAAATCAGTGCGCGAAAATAAAAACCATCTCCGTTCGTAGATTCAATTTGGATCTCTGTATTATTTGCATCAAGCAAAACCCTATTCAATGCCGGCGATTTTATAATTGATATCATTTTTGGTTTATTATTCTACGAAATTAGAAGGCTCGGATCGTGAATAATAGGACATAAAAAAACCTCTCAAATGAGAGGTTCAAAATTTATAATCATTTACCAATTATCCTCTGTCGGATTCTGGAGAGTTTTTAGGAGGTTTTCGATTTTTATATTAAAGTAATTTTCCAACGCTGTTTTTGCTTCCGGCTTTTTTAACTCCTCTTTATTGTTATAAATATAATATCCGGAAAATGCCCCCTCTCCCTTGAAATGCAGTTTGTAACGTCCTGATTTATCATACATATCTAACGAAATGACTTCATACCGCACTTTACCATCTTTAAAATTAAGTTCTACGGTGTAATCTGCAGTAATGGGAACTTTTGCAAAGGAATTTTTTATAATTATAAAGTCGGCAATATGCGTAGTGAACTTAATGTACTCATTTTCAATTTTACCTTTAATTACTTTATCCGGATTCTGATAATTTTTAGTAATATATTTTACTGATCCATCAAATAACTGCTTAGCCGTTTTTCCCTCCAGATTTAAAACGACAAATGTCTTTTCTGGATCATTCGGGTTTCTCAATCCGTCTGGTGTAACCGACAATGTTTGTGCATAACTCACAGAACTAATTAAGAATAACATATAAAGTAATTTCTTCATTATTTTAGATTTTAAATGTTAAAGAACAAACCTACAAAAAATTATTCACTAAGGATACCGTTTTGATCAGAAGCAGAACGTTCATTATTTAAATCATTGATAGCTTTTGCATCGTCGTAGCCGATTCTTAAATTAGGAACTACGGGATTTTCTAAGCGGAACAAAACTGCGCGCAATAAATCCTTCATTTCCTTATCATTTTCAATCATTACTCCATCAGGAACAACATTTGAAGAAGTCGGACCACCATCAGCAAATTTTCTGGCACTTTTTCCGGTTCTTTCATTTTCAAGCCATGCAATAGTATTAGCGTATCTGGGGCTTTGTGTCATGGCTTTAGGAATTACATATTCCTGGTCATGAACTACCCCGGTCATCGGTCCAAATTCGTCAAATCCTAAATGTGCGCTGCTGCCTGTAAAACCTCCATAAAAGAACTTCGGAGTTTTAGGCGCTTTTTGCTTCTGAATAGTTTTTATTTGAGAAGCTGTCTGCAAAACGGACGCTGCGGTTAGTACACCTTTCAAAATTGCATCATAGGGTTGTGGTAATGCTGCAGGTGCCTGCCAAATAGATAGTATTGCCTGCGCTCCCGAAATATTTGCCTGAACAATTGCTAACTGTTTACTTTGACCAAACATTTCACCAAGGGCACCGGCTAAAGTGTTTAAACCTCCCAGAGCAGTTTGCGTTGTTTCAATCTGCCTTTGGTAATCGAGTTCCTTTTGTCTGTCGGCAGCTGCATTTTTATAACGATTGTATTCGTCTTCAGTGATTATTTTGTCATTGAATAGCTTTTTATAATCGGCCAGTTCCTTCTGATACTCCTGCTGCTGTTTTATTTTGTTTTGTTCGTAGATACTATTCGCTTCTTCTAGTGCTAATTCATTTTCGGCCTGCAGTTGTTCTGCCTTTAGTACCTTTTGTTCTTCTTCGTACTGCTTTTTTAGGTTAGTTGTAGTTTCTAAAAATGAAAACTCTAAATTTTGACGCTGAGTTTCATAATCTAAATCAATTGCAAGTTTAATTAACTTAAGTTCATCTGCTGATTTCGCATCGGATTTAGCTTTTTCAAGATCATTTAACCTTTTCTCCGCCATAGCGTCAAGTTGACGATCTTTAATAATTAACAGACGCTCAGTTTCGTCGTTTATAATATCAATAGAAAGTTTTTTAGAAGAATCAATTTTGCTTCGGTTTGTTGCAATAAAGTAATTAAGTTCCGCTTTAGCAAGATCAGTTTTTGCTTTGGCCAGTGCCAAAATTCGATCCAATTCTTCTTTTGCAGCTTTTTCTTCTTCAGCGCGTTTTTTTGCTAATGCTCTTTGTCTCGCTTCTTCTTCTTTTCTGCGTGCTTCATCTCGAATTGCTTTTTGTTTTGCAATCGCTTCTTTTAATAATCGTTCTTCTTCGGCAAGTTCTTCAGCAGTTTTTTTAGGAGCACCAGTTTCAGTAGTTGATTTCAAAACTACTTCTTTGGATTTTAGTGATTCAAGCCTTTTCTTCAGTTTATCTACATCAATACCCATTGCTTCCAGAATGGGAGAAACGTTTGAAACAATACTTAATAGGGTATCGATAATTGTATTCTTCATGCTATTAAAAAAATTCGCAATTGTTTTACCTAGGTTGATAAAATAATCACCAAATAATTTAAAAGCCCCCCTTAAATCACCCGAAATAACCGCTTTGATAAAGTCAAAAACAAACTTTATATAGTCAAAAAAGACTTTTATCACAAAACTTATATTTTTAAAAACGCTAACAAATACAAGTTTCAGAATTACCAGAGAATTTGAAAGACTAATACCGATAAGATCTATTAAAGGCTGAATATCATTCTTTAAATCTACTATGTAGTAAATAATTTCTGCAAGTGCATCAATAGCTTTTGCCTTAATCGTGTCCCAAATACTTCCAAAACCTACGATCTCAAACAGTTCAGATTGTGCTTTATTCAATTTTTCGTTTGCCGCTAAAAGTTCAAGTTGCGCTTTTGTTGAAGCTGAGATTTCTGTCTGTGTGGTTTTCGATACCGCTTCTAAAATCTTTAAAGCCCCTCCAGCGTCTTCTCCGGCACCTTTAAAGATGTCGGCCGTAAGTTGCGCCTGTTGTTGCTGCGATAATTGCGTTTTTTGAGCCTGCACGGCAATTTCTTCTAATGCCTGCTTTGTTGATGTAGTTCCAGCGGCAACACGAGCTAAAAGATCATCTGAAAATGCAATACCAAAAGCGTTTTCAAGCGCATCACGGCTCGCTTTTGTTTGCTCCTTTAACGCCAAATCAGCTTCTTTTAGTGCATCTGGTAATTTATCTGAATAAATTCCAAGATCAAATCCTTTATTGATTACTGCTACAAATTCTGATGCTGAATAACCGGCTTTTTTAAAGAACTCATCGTATTCACCAATGCTGTCCAAAAATTCCTCATTATACTGACCGCCATTGGCTAAGCCTTCTGCTATAATTCTATTTGCCTCAGACATTGAAATACCATAAGTTTTACTTAAAGAATTTGCTTTGCCTGCAAGATCTTCAAATTCTTTGTCGAAAGTTTTAGCCGTTGCCAAAATCTCTGATCTTACGTTTGTTAATTCAGTAGCAGAACTCACGCCAAAACCGCGCAATATATCATTCGACTTTTCTAATTCCTGGTTAAACTCTATAACATACTTTGTACTCACCGCGATAGCGGAAAGCGCAGCAATCGTCGCACCAAGTGGAGTAGAAATAAAAGCCCATGTAGTTTTAACCAAATTAGTTAATTCAGTTCTTAATCCCAGAAATCCTTCTTTTGCACTTTCTAAATCTCCCGAAAGTAAACCATCCCTAAATTTCTTAAAGCTGCCTACAGAATCATCCATAGCCTGAGAAATAGATTTTATTTCATCCTTAAATTCTTTTTGCTTGTCTGTTAATTCGTCAAGATGCTTTCCTAAACGTTCTAAATCCTCATTATAGGTATCAGAATTTCGATTTAAGTTTGCAATTTCATTTTTCGTTTGGCTTATCGCACGGCTAATTCCTGCAAGTGAATTTACTACCGCTTTATCATTAATGTAAATCGATAATTCTCTAGGTATTTCTTTTCTACTTGCCATTACTTACTAAATTTTATTAGGGCCGTAACCTGATCAATACGCAATTCAGAAATTTCATTCGCCAAGCTTTCGATTATGTTTGAAGATTCAATTGCTTTTGTAAAGACATCCGTAGCTTTTAGCCTTTGATTAACACCGTTTGACTTTTTGCCTTCAAAACCATAATGCTGCATGAAAATATAGTATGGAGCCGACATAGTAATTCGCTGTAATCTCCCGTTTTTAAATCGACTTCCTGCGCCGGAAAGTCTTAAAGCATTTCCACTACGTGAGTTCGAACTTTTCCCGACCTCCTCTCGAACCGCCGGTCGTAGTTTTTTTACAGCATTAGCAGTAATTTCCTTTTCTCTTTTTAAAATATCAATTGTACCTGTCATAGCCTATTTTTAAGCTAAATTATCGGTAGCAAATACCTTAAAATAGGACATAAAAAAAACCTCTCAATGAGAGGCTTAAGGGACTGGGAATTCCCATTTATCGGGATCTATTTTTAAATCTTCATGATTCTTTAAAACATAAAGCACATTCCAACCGTACATATTGTCAAAAATAGGGCCTACTTTTTCATAGGCAAATGTGTTCGGATCAAACTTGCCGAAAAGCCATGAATTTCGATCTTCGTTTAGTAATTTGAGATAGGACGCAATATCAATTGCAACGTTTTCCAATCTGTCCAGCACTTCTTCCTGTTTATTGTAATCGTCAGCTTTACCTGCAAAATCCAATAATAAAAACGAAATACTTCGTCCATTGAAAGTTGTTGACTTGTTCGAATTTGTATTTAGTTCCGCTGAATGACTTTCCAATAATAGCGTAGGAGTAGCCACACCATTTCTAAAATTTCCGGAAATTTCATTCCAGTTAAATCTGTAAAAACCTTTTAATTCCTTATTAAAGGTTACCATTTCCCTGTGGAATTGAACAATTTTTGCATGTGTTATTTCTCTCATTTGTTCGCAGGTGTTAAATCTTCTTCAAATTGTTCTAAAAAAGTGTAGACATTAACTTTTTTAATCAGATCCAGTTTTGACAGATCCCCTTTAGCCATGGTTAAAATTACTTTCGAAAACCCATACTTCTTTTTTGGTTTAGCGGCTCCAGGCTTTGGTTTTGGAAATGCTTTCGGAAATCTCTTTACAAGTGCGTTCTTACATCCGAAATATGCCTGCTCTACAGCAAACAACTTTTGCAATGAAACCTTCTTAAACGGAATCGCTTTTTCGTGAAGGTCGTTCTTATCGAAAACAGATCTCGCTTTATCCGGAGTATAAAGAACCGCTAACATATATCGCAGAAACTCCAAATCTTTAGTCTCCCTCCACTTTATATGCAAATCATCAATGACCGCGAATTCATCTGCAGTCAAGTTTGCAATTTTATTTTGTGGCGGAAAATATATAGTCTTACCTGCTTTAAGTGCCTTCGGAAAAACGGTTCGATTGTTTTCTTTAAAAATGTATTCGTATGCTTTGTGCAAATCCGACAATGGAATATTACGCAGTACAATTCTAACTTTCGCTTTTTTTGCGAACTGCCACCACTTTACGTTATTTAATAAAAAAAACAGCTTTATATAAAACTTTATGCTGGTTTCTGATGTATTGAAAAGAAAGGCAATTTTTTCGAATTGCCTTTCTGTCATTTCGTCCCATGTAGTCGGAATATATAATTTTATTTTCTTCATGATAAATCATTTTCAGATTCCCTTAAAAGTTGCTTTTCCTTTTTCATTATTTCTGCAACTGTTTTACCAAATCTTGTATATACAGCATCATTAACTGCAGCTAACATTTCAATTTCTAAGAACTGTCTCGCTTTTTTTTCTTTAAGCACTAATATTTCCTCTTTTGTACTCATGATATCGGGTTTACTTTTCTAATTTTTTTATACACTCTCCAAGCTAAAACTGGAATCAACAAAAGCAAAAGCCATAATAAATTCCATGTGCTAAATTGCTTCCTGTCAGTATTTTTTTTCGCAGAAGCTATTTTCGCAGATGTTTTTACAGAAGTTAAAACTTTGGTTTCTTGTGCTTCTCTTTTTTTATTATCAATTTTTAGTTTTAATTCTGAATTCCCGGAATTCCCGGAATTTATTTTGTTTTTCCGATTTTCCTTTTTCTTAGTGATTTTTGCATTAATTAAAATATATTTCTTTCCGCCCGGGTCAGTATAAACTGCAGGTTTTGTCGGGTCACTTGGCTCTACGGTCATTTCTTCACTTTCCAACTCACTTAAATCAGTAGCATTTGAAAAAGACCATTTCTTCAAATTTAAATCTTGTTTTAATAATTTTTGGGAATCACCAGAATTACTAAAAAATCCTGAAAAATCCTGTTTTTCCGTTTTTTCCAATTTATCTGATTCGGTTTTTCGAGCACCGCAGGAGTTTGTAATAGCAATTATAGTAAAGCAAAGTATCCAAAATGTTATTGATTTTCTCATGGGTGAACAAAAATTACATTGTTATTTTTTCGAATTCGTTTCATAACATTACCGCCGTTGCTGTCATTTCCAATAGCAGTATTGCCTTCGATAGTTTCAAATTCCGTTTTATTTAGCCATTTTACAAAAAGGCCTGTATGGTCATACCTCCCATCGCCATTCCAGTCGAAAAAGACAATATCACCTTCTACGGGATTTACTGTGATTTGATTCATTTTTTTAAAATAGGCGACTGCAGTTTGACAACCGGCATAACCTTTTAAAAATCCAATTTTTGGCAATTGAAAACCCGCTTGTGCATAACACCAGGAGACAAAAACACCGCACCACGCAACCCCGTCAAGGCCAAACCATTTCCCGTACTTAGTTTTATTGGAATTTGCTGGTTTTTCAGTTTGTCCAATTTCTTTTTCTGCTATTCTTAAAATCTCACTCATATCTATTCTTCTTTAAATTCCTTTTTAATTTCCTTATACGATCTAAAAACTGAAAATAATTTATCTATTAAATCATATCCCAATTTCTTTACATTCTCCATCACAATGGAATGAACTTCAAATATGCAGCAGATACTAATTACCACAATGGTAATGGTCCATTCGGCCTCAGAGAATGAAAAAGCAAACGGTTTTATCTTAAACATACTTTGAATTGTTTTCGCACCGATTATAGCAAACATATACATTGTCATTTTCAGTAATGAGAGGCGTAATTTTTCACTTTCAATTACATTGTAGTAAAATTTAATCCTAAACATCAGTCTTGTAAACCATCGATGTTTTGTAGTTTCTTTTGTTGCAAAGCGACCATCCTTTTTAGCATTATCCTTTGCTTCTTTAAATGAAACTAAGATTCCTGTAACAAAGTCAAATAAGAGTAGCACGCCTAAAAACAGTAATACCTGTTTTTCAATGTGAAATGTTGCCAATAAAGCGATCGTAGGAACTGAGAGCGCAATTCCCTTTGAGGTCGTTGTAATCTTCTTAGCTGCCAATAAGGGCTTTACTAAATAGTTTATATAATTTGAAATATCCATAATTCTAATTGTTTTTATAATAAAATCTATCCTCATCAGATATCGATTCGTCACAATGGTTTTTACCCAAGCACCTATCTAAAAATCTACGTAGCCAGGTATCTTTTTCATAAATTTTTACAAGGCCAGAAATTCCAGAAATACTTTTATTCCATTTCCCGTACTTAATTTTACCATTTATTCGTAAAGCGTCATTTAACAACTCTCCCCCACCTGCACAGGCAAGGCCGTCCAACGACAATGTTACACTTCTTATAATTGGCTGCAACTGCCTTTTAGATGAATAATCAAACTTTACTACATGCTTACAAAAAGTATATAAACAACCGACTACGAAAAGCAAAAGAAAAATACTTCCGCCGATAATCAGCAGTAACACCTCAATTAATAAAAGACCTAAACTTCGCATAATTCCCAGTTATTAGGCGTTAATCTGTAAATAGTTAAACCGTCTTCATACAAATTAGTTTGCGTGTCAATTAACAGCCCTTGTTTAACTTTGGTCCAGTCCCGATCAATTTTTGACATTCCGGTATATTCGTAAATCGATTCCAGAAATACGTTTAGTTGATTAATTTTTTCTGCACTGTAAAAAACAGATTTAGTATTAATCAATTGCTTGGTTAAATTTCCTTCCTCATCGTAACTTATTGCATAGTCCTTTACAACGTAATTCGTTCCTGCAGGAGTGCTTTCAAAGGAATCGATTTCAATCTGGATGATTGCTTTTCGGGATCCTCTGAGATCACAAAAGGCGGGTACTATTGATTTTATCATTTGTGGTATTTGAAATTATGAATTAGAAATTATTGTATAGTCTGTTAAAATCACTAGTTGCCAAGTTCACAAGAGGCGGAACAACACCCGCAGATCCAACAACATTAGGCTGATTTGTTTTAAGTATTTGTAAAATTGAGGTGCTCGTTGTGGGAATCCCGTAAATCATTCCGTTTTGTGCTATGGATCCACAACCCCATTTCGCTCCACCACTTGCCAAGCTACCAAGTAATGCTGTTGTTTTTGCTACCGGGTCAATCTCCAAGACCTGTGTTGAAGTTCTTGGAATACCGTATATTTTGCCATTATACCCTAAGACACCACCTGCCCATTTATCAGTGCCTGACAATGAACCAAATAAAGAAGTGGTTTTTGTCGAAGGATCTATCTCTAAAACCTGAGAAGCATTTGCGGGAATAGCGTATATTTTACCATTTAGAGAAGATACACAACTCGTATACTTATTTGTGCCAGATAAGGATCCAAATAATGAGGTGGTTTTTGTAACCGGATCGATTTCTAAAACCTGAGATGATTCAACAGGCGGACAATAAATTTTTCCATTTGAAGCCAGGGCCCCACCTCCCCATTTTGAAGTACCGGAAAGCGACCCGAACAAAGTAGTCGTTTTTGTTACAGGGTCGATTTCTAAAACCTGTGTTGCGTTTAAAGGAGTACAGTAAATTTTACCATTAGTAGCGAGTACTCCCCCGGCATATTTTGCTGATCCGGAAATGGAACCAAAAAATGAAGTCGTTTTTGTCGCGGGATCAATTTCTAAAATTTGAGTTGATCCGTAAGGAATACCATAAATCTTACCGTTTGGGGCTAACACCCCACCTAAATAACTATTAGATTCAAACGTAACTGCTGAAAACGTCGTTGTTTGATTCGTGATAGGGTTGATTTCTAAAACAGTATTACTATTTAGTGGTATTCCGTAGACGTTTCCATTCGGAGCCAAAACGCCACCATACCATTTACTGACACCAGCGAACGAGCCAAAAACCCTAACATTCTTTACTTTTGAAAAATGATATTTTTTTAAACTTCCCATAATTAAGAATCTAAAATTATAGTGTTCGTAGAGCCGCGGCGCATGAAGTGTCCTGTTGTTTTTTCGTAAATTAATGAAGGCGTTGTTTCCCAAACAAAAGGTGAAGTAATTGCCCATGTTACCGTTACCCCTGCTAATGTCCTGAACGGAAACATCAAAGAATTATTAAGGCTTGCCGGAACAGTAATGGTACAACTTGCCGTAAATAAAACTGTTTGACCGTGCCACGCGTTCTGTACGTTTCCGTTAGAATTTATCTCAATTTGATTATCTAAAACTTGTTTCCCCGCAACTGTGGAAATCAGGTCGGTTATTTGCTTCTGTAGTTTACCCAAAGCAGATAAAATCGTATCACCTGCTGTAATTGCTGAACCGGATGCAAAAGATAATCCAGATAATATGTAAGACATTACCAGTCCAGCTGTTGAATATTTATTTGCGGATCCTTCAGGGACATCATCTGTTGATGCAATTAAGCCATTGGTAATTTGAACATATAAGGAACCTGAGTAACGGTATTGTTTGTTTTTTTGCCCGGTAGTCACATCGACATACACTTTTCCGGCTTCACCAGGAATAATATTTGTATAGCTACTTTCGGCGTAAAATACATTAGACATTAAATAGCCCTCTAAAATATCATCAACGTAACTCGGCAGTTGGTACCATGGCACTTTACCTGAAACTAAGTCCGCTTTACCAGTCAAATCAACGATAGTACCGATATAATCTAAAAAACCTGTATAAGTACCATAATTTGTAATCCTTAAAACCATACTTATGCACTCGCCTGGCTTCAATACAAAATCTAAACTGTTGGGAAAATTAAACTTGAAATTCCCACTTCCCTGATTATGGAAAAGCGTTACGCTCCCAGTCGTTCCGTTTCTGATGATATAGGATTTTCCAAGATATAAATTGTTTGAATCGGAAATATTCAAAGACTTTAAGGATAACATGCCTTCATCAAAAGATAAAAAGGATCGATCATCAACCGGATAAATATCTACAATTCCTGCAGATGCCATTTTGATTACACTTTTTGAAGCCTTTGTAATAAATCCCGATTCTATAGGTAGTTCAGGATTTCCAATTACATTTCCAAAAACAGAAATAAACGAAATTTTTAAAGTGCCTTCCGGTGTTTCAGGCTCCTGAGCGGATCCGATATCTTCTGGACCCTTAATTTTTAGAATTGTTCCAAACTTGGTAAAGACCAAAATATCTATACGATAATAGCCGTCTGCAGCTTCATCAATAATTGTGCTGTAAGAACCAGCATTTGTGATTACAACCTGATCTATTCTGCAGGTAAAAGAACCGGCTTCTATCGACAGGACATTTAAAGTTTTTGTAACCTTGCCTTTAACTAAAATATCATCTGGAGAACTGATTTCATCAATTAAATTGAATAAATCCTGCGCCGTGCCTGAGTAACCTCCTTTATCTAATTTTGTTCCCCAGTTATCATCTGGATCGTGCGGAAATGGGTTATTTGATGCTATAATACTCATAAGGCGAAATTCAATAATTTAGTGCTTTTTAAATAGGACATTCTTATAATGCTAAAACTCCGGTTGTGTCGTAGGGACCAGAACCAGATCCTGTTGAATTTGTTTTTTTTAATGGGAATTCGCATTGGTCGAAAGACGAAATGTTTTCTTCAATTAGTTGTCTGGCCAGCGCTAAATATTGAGAACCATTATTTGACTGTTCCTCTACTAATTTAGAAACCTGTTCAGCAGTTTTTCCGTTACTTACACTTTCTTTTTTGATATCTATCTGTAAATCAAAGTTTACTTTTAAACCATTTTCATCTAAAAGAAATAAGCCGACGTTTGCCACTTTGGCAATTGTAAAAGCAACAATAGCTTTTTGTAATTCTGTTTTTACCTCTAATGAAATGCCGGAAACGTCTGTTTTTAAGTGCTCAATTAGTTCGGGACAAAGCATCGTTCGCAAATATTGATCTTCAACCTGACGAATTGATGGCTGTAAAGCCAGAAATGTTTGTCTGGAATTGAAAATATGATAGTATTCGTTGAAACTGGCTGTGTTGTGGACCAGTAATTTTTTATTTATGGTACCAAAATCAGCAGTCCAATCTGTAAATACTGACGGGTTTTTCTCTAATAACTCCAGTAAGTAATCCATCGCTTCGTGTCCGGAGCGCAAAAGTTCCCTGCGTATGTCTTTTTCAGTTCCCCAGTTCACTCTTTGGCGTTGATCGTTCTTTACTTCAGTGGCACCTGAACTGTCAAGCATTACCGACATAAAAGGAAAGTAAATGAACATTCCGAAATTTGCGATTGCATTTCGCAAATGTTCTCGCGCTTCGTTTTTTACTTCAAAAGAAATATCTGGCGATCCTGATTCTTCAGCCAAAAAAACATGAAGATTACCCAGGTATTTTTTTGTAAAGCCATTAATAGCTTTTGTGATATATGGCTGAAAATCAGAAAACTCAAAAGACTGAGCTACTGAAACATATTTCTTTAGGTCGGCGGTAGTTTCTAGTATCATGCTGTTGTGATTTTTATTCCAGTCGGATTTTTATCTAATGTGGTTAACACGGTGTTTTCGAATCCTGCAACAATTGTTGTATCCCATTTGTTGTAATCCTGAATAAAATTGAAAATTTCTAAGGTAGTTTCCCTATTGGTTTTATAAAGAGACTGCAGAATTAAAAAGGCTTCCCGTTTATCTGAACCAGAACCGGCACCCAAAGCACCGCCCGGAATACCGGCACCACCGATTAAAGTAGCATCTACACCAAACGCTACCAGTATTTCAGAGTTTGCTGCTGAAGCTTCTGGCAAATACACACCATCTTTTAATTTATCATCAATTGCGGTAATAGTTACTGCAGAAACCTGTTCACCTTTGGCATTTGTGTATTTCATCGACTGGATGGACTTTCCGGCTTTATCGTTCCCAACCAGTCCGGAATTAATCGAATCGACTAAATCAGTTCGTATCTTTTTACGTTCTTCGACTTTCATTTTTGCCCATTCTTCGGCATAAATGTTTGTATAATACTGTTCGTCTATTTCAATCAAAAATTTAATTGTCATTTGATTAGCGAACAAAGCTTTTTTAAGAGCGGGAACTGAATTTGCAACATCTAACCATCCCGATTTTAAAATTGCTTGCCATTCACTTTCAGGATAATAGGCTTCGTCAAGTAAAGGATAGAATACAGGTCTAATGAACTTTGTAATTTTATTCACTTTGCAATATTCCCGTACTTCATCAGCCGACCAGTAACTATCAATTAAAGGGATTTTTTCCACGAATTCGCCGTTAACATCTACAGAACCACCTTTCCCAAATTTTTCAGATATGTAAACATGTTCGACCAGTCCGCTTTCTTCATTCATCATTTCAAATCTGCACCAAGCCGTTTTTTGTCTTTTTACGCGATTGATCGTCACAAAATTTTCAGACAAAATATACTCTGGAAAGCCGATTCCAAACCATTCCAGATCAGTAATTGTTTCCTGCCAAAAGCGATTCATTTGAGATTTACGGAAAAAATCATTTATCAAAGGAACATCAGCAAGAGAAACGACTTTAGGATCTTTCTTTCCTTCAGCAGAAACTTCGTTTTTTAAAAGTACAAGTCCGTTACCGTAATGCGCTTTTCTAAGGAATCTTAAGGATGAAGCAGCTGCACCATTTTTCTTAACTTCTTTAATTACCTGTTGTGGATAGTCATTGTTTTTACCCCATGATGCGATTTCACCCTGTTTATCTTTTACATCTACTTTTACGGCTGTCACGGTACCATCCATTTTGTCAATGGAGTTTTTGAACGACACCATTGCCGGTGATCCTTTGTGTTCTGTAATTGCAATATGATTACCTAAGAATTCGGTATTTGACATTAGTAAATGATTTCTTTATTGTTAATACTGATTATAAAATCGATGTGAATAGTTACCACGCTGTAATCTGGTAACTGAATGTTTCTGGTCCTGTTTTCAAAATGATTTGCATTCTTAGTTTTTTTGATTGGAACTAAGATGTTTTCAATTGTATCACGATGAATTGCATTTGGATTTTTTTCTAAAAGAAGTCTGGAGCCTAAATAAAATTTTAGCTTCCCTCCTTTTTTCGATGTAGCATTAAAAGTTCTATAAGTCAAATCAAAAGGGATAAGCGTTCCCTTTTCGTCTTTTTGATTCAGAATTACTAAGCCTTCTTTTAATGAGATTTTTTCCATTTGCATAGTTCAAAATTCATTCTTCGACGGTTTTTAAAATAGGACAGCATTTTTGTTTCTAATTTTATATCAATTCCTTATGCTTTTTCCAGTATTTAAATAATTAATCTCCTGAATATCATTTTTTTAAGCTAAAAAATAAATATTCTTTTTATATTTTTAGACAGAAAAGCACGCCTGTCCCTATAAGATTCTACACTTTCCATCCCCAAAATTTCAGGATATATGAGAGCGGGGGTTTTAGGTAGTGGAAATACGGCTTTCAGACAATAGAGCACTGTAGCCTTTGAACACCTCGTTGAACATGGTCATGATGGGTACATCGAATGCATCTGTTAGATGGGGAGCGTGCTGTTGAGGGAATAGCACATTACGTTCGTCCTTCTTAACCTTCTCGATCCCACCTTTCAGCGACTCCCGTGCTTCAGTTCGTTCGAGTGCTATAATCAAATCGGGATTGTTAGGCTCATTGATTCGGATCTTGGGAAGGCGCGTTTGATGTTCCTTAAGCATAGCGTTGACGAGCAGATACTTATCTGTGTGAGTAGGCGCAGCACCTTTGGTCATTAGGTAAACTGTCCATCCATGTGCAGTAAGGACATTGATTATCTGTTCGAAATAGCTATATGGACTATTAGGCAATCTATTGTTACCATCATGTCCACCATATAAATAAACAAACTTATCCTGATGTGGGCGGTAATAAGGTATGACCTGTTCAATAAACAGATCATCGAGAAGTTTAGGAGATTTGACATAGAAAGACTTTAGAACTTTATATTCATCATCTTGTAACTGAGACACTACACATCCATTAAAGACGCCAAAGTCAACTGACATTATCAGAGGCTCATTAATATGCAGATCATTATCCTGGCTACAATTGAAATGCTCAGATCGAGCCAATACACCAATAGTTTCCAGATAACTATTATTATAATCCGTATAGTAATGCTTAACGGGGTTCAAATTACCATAGAATCCGTCTACAATTTCCGGGGGATCAATATTTAAGATTTCCGCATTATATAATACCTCCGATATTGCTGCATCTTTCATCTTTTTAAACCATGCAGGATTAAGGTATGGATTAGAGAGTGCAGATGCTTTGATAAAAGCGTATTCTTTTGGATTAGCTTTCGCCACTTTCTCCATATCATTGAACCACTTTCCCCTTTTATTTATAGGTGCGGAGGAAATATAAAATTCAGATCCTAAAAGACTACACTTTTTGAATATTTCCTTTTGGGCTCTATTAGTAGTTTTTACAGTTACAAATAATCTTTCAGGATCAAACAATGCGGCTTCATCACCGGCCTCTGCGTATGAGTTTAAACCACGTCCGGTTCTTTCATTATCCTGAGAAACTAATTGAAAAATACTGCCATTAGGAAAGTGAATTATATTATCCCACTGATTTGGCGACTGATAGGGCATTTCGTAACCTAACTTTTTTCCGGATTTTCCGACAACAAAATCAACATCCTGGTATAAATTAAACATTGCCAAACCTTCAATAGCAGACGGTAAAGTACGACTTAATGCCTGCGAGAATGTCGAACATGGCATTGCGAAAGATGCTTTTGGCATTTGCCTTACTAATTCTCGCATGTGGTACCCTAAAATAGTCGTTTTACCACCACCACGACCCATTTTTATATATTTGTTTTTTTGAGGAGCGATGACACAGGTTAACTGCGGAATTGTAAGGTTAACAAACTTTTTTTTACTAATCATCGTCTTCGTCGGTTTTTAATTCTTCAAAGTCGATATCAGTGACATTTAGATTATTCAAATCCACAGAACCACCCGAAAGCATTTCCAAAAGTTTAGCCTGGACTTGTTTATCAACATTAACATGAATTTCCATGTTTTCGAATTTCTCCGGATTGAAATTCGGATTATCTTCGTTTGCTAATCCGCCGTAATCGGCAAGCATTTTCAAGGCTTTTGCTTCATTGTTCAAATCCCCTTTTTGCTTACATCTCTTTAAATAATCCCGGGTATATTCTAACCAAATCGCGCGCGAACCCTCTGCATCCGCTTTTAAAACATTGCCAAAAAGCTTTTCTGAATTTCTTATATCTGCATATACCTGAGCCTGAGACAATCCCTTTTCTTTTACAAATTTGTTCAGAATCTGCTGTGTAGAAAAATGATTCAAACGAAGTGCAAAAACCTCATTCAATCGCAGTAAAATAGCCGAATTAGTTTCACTCAATGGAAAATGCTCCGGATTGATGTAATGAGCCAAAATTTTATCAAAAGTGGTATCACCGCGTTTGATAAGCATATCACGTCTTTTACTTCCCATCTATCAAATTGGTAATTTCAATTAATTGTTCGTTTTTATTTAAAAGGTTTTCTTGCTGTTTAGAAATCAGCCTTTCAATTTTCGATTTTTCGGGTACTGAAGAAGCCTTTTTAACTATTTCAAGGTTAGCATTTAACCTGGTATTTAGCTTCGAAATCGAAGCATATAATAGTTGCTGTTGTCTCAACAGCCCTGCAGGTGTTAACTTTTCAAAATCTGATTTTGTCGATTCCGGAATAATTCTATTCGCAATAAAATAATCGATTCTGGACCAACATAAAGCGTTTTTCTGGATGTTTCTGTAAATCTTAATTTGAATGTCAATAGCTTGCCTTTCTGCATGTTGCGGTAATTCATTTAATGAAACTTTTAACATACAATTTTCTTTAAAGAGATTGTTTGCTTCGAGCAGAACAGGCCGTAAAGCTTCCGGTAGCTGATGGAAAAGAACCGAGTTTTTTTTGTCGGGATCTTCAGTTCTTTGTGGTACCGGATTTACAATTTCATCGATTGATTGTTTTATATCGGCAACGATCTCAATTTGCTTATATTTTTCAATAAACTTTTTTAATTCATATTTTAGTTTCTCACTATTAAATGAATTATTCTTTCTTTGAAAGTTTTTTAATAATGTTGGGTTATGCTTCGGTAGTTGACTATAAATAATAATTCCCTTTGCATAATCGCAACCCTGGTCAAACCATTTTTCTATAACAGTCATAAATCCCAAGGATAAAAGCGAATATTAAAAACAGCATTGCACACGATATTGTAAAAAACAGGAATAAATTAATTGAATCCCAAAATCCTTTAATTCCAAATTCAATACAGAAAAACCAACAATATATTTTTATAGATCCAAAAAACCACAATGAAGTAATTATGAACAGTGCGAATAATTTCAATTTATCTTTCATGACTTTAAATTTTATATTACAAAGATGGAAAGTGTGAATTCGTTACAATAGGACATAAAAAAACCACTCAAAGAGTGGTTATTCAAGTTTTTCAACTTCCTGAGACTTTAAATTTAGATCTGTTTTCAAACACCACCCAACTTCTAAGTTTTTCCTTATTTCATAAATTGTACTTTCCCCTTTTTCAATTTCGCAGTAGCTTTCAACTACGTAGGTGTAGCGTTTATAATTTAATGAAATCAATATTTCATTCAAGTCATAATCAGAAATGCAGCCTGCAGGGAAAGTGCGAAAAAGAAAATTAAGAATCTGATCAGTGTTTAATTTAATATTTGCACTTTCCGGATTACTTGGGTGAAAATTTTCAATCAAAAAATCTGTCACCGTTTCAATATAGTCTAACATAAATTCAATTTATAATCAATTAAAAAAAGCGTTCTAAATAGAACGCTTTTAAAACTACCAAAAAACAAAAGCAACATTAAGCTTCAGGAACCAATTGAATAGCCCCTAAATAAATTGGTGCAGGACCAAAGTTTTTATCTGTAAAAGTGATTACTGCAGAATTATTACCTTCAGCAGCACCTTCAATATTATGTTCTGCACTTGCCAAAGCAGGAAGCCTGGACTGTCCCAATTGTCTAACGTTTCCAGTTCCGAATTCTTCGAAAAGAATAATCATTTTCTGATTCTTAATCCATCGACAATAACCTAATAAATCAGCGGCCGAACCGGCCACTGTAATTCCAAGTTCATTTTGATACAGTTTTCGGCCGGTCTCTCCAATCGGTGTCGATTTAATCGTACCAGTCTCGGTAACAATATCAATTTTATGGAAACATTTTCCCGTTTTAAATACATGTGCAGTGGCAATTGTAGCTAATTCCGAAAAAGTTGCCGCAACATTTGCTGGCGTTGGATCACAAAGTTTTTTAGGTTCGTTGATCGTCTCAAAATCGCTTTGCAGTGCATAATAAACAGTTCCCGCCAATCCTGAAACAGGTTCACAGCTTACGCCTCCGATATCTTCTAATGCTAACATCTTATACTTTTTTTAGAATGAATGACTTAATAGAAACCAGATGCTCTAAAACGTCAGCATGAGAACTCAAAGCTTCTTCTTTAGTGTACGTTTTCCCCTGGAATGTAAATGAACTCACAGCGAATTCAAATTCAGCACCATTATCAGCAATAAATCTATCTACAGAAACAATTGCAGATGCTTTATCAGCTTTTTCTTTTTCAGCGGCTGCTTTTTCAGCTTCAGCTTTATCTGCAGCTGCTTTATCTGCAGCTGCTTTATCTGCAGCTGCTTTATCTGCAGCTGCTTTGTCGGCGGCTGCTTTATCTGCAGATGCTTTATCAGCTTTTTCTTTTTCAGCGGCTGCTTTTTCAGCTTCAGCTTTATCTGCAGCTGCTTTATCTGCAGCTGCTTTATCTGCAGCTGCTTTGTCGGCGGCTGCTTTATCTGCAGATGCTTTATCAGCTTTTTCTTTTTCAGCGGCTGCTTTTTCAGCTTCAGCTTTATCTGCAGCTGCTTTATCTGCAGCTGCTTTGTCGGCGGCTGCTTTATCTGCAGCTGCTTTGTCAGCTTCTGCTTTTTCAGCGGCTGCTTTTTCAGCGGCTGCTTTGTCCGCTTCAGCTTTATCTGCAGATGCTTTGTCAGCAGTCGATTTATCGGCTACTCCTTTATTACCACCTGCAGCAGTATCGACTACAGGTGTGTTTTTATTTTTATTTGCCATATCCTAAAAATTAAGCTGGTTTATAAGCGTAAACCAATTGATTATAATCAAATCCGATACCTTCGTACCAGTCAAGCATCAAAGCAACTTCACGTTTTGCTTCTTCTACTTTAGGATCTTTCATTCCATTTTCTTTACGTAAATGAACAAAATTTTCAACTGGAGTAGCCCAGATATAACCAGATCCGGCCATCGATGGTAATGCTACCAATTCAATGTTTGGTGAGAAATCTACGGTATTTTGACCCGGTACGTAATTCACATCATTACCATGAGTGTTACGTTTATCTCTGAAATAGTTTTTCAAAAATTTAGGTTCCATGTACACTCTCATTTTTACACTTTCCAAAACCGGATTATGTGCAAAAATATCATCCGTAAATTCTTCTACTGAATCAAACATCGTGGTAGGTGTAGGCAATGCAGTCAATGCAATAGCATTCATGGTAGCACCGGTTAGTCCGGCATCAATCAGTTTTTTCAAACCGTCCAATGTTCCGGCAGTTGTTCCCGCGGTACCAGGAGTAGGAGCAACATACGAACCGCCCCAATACGCTTTTGTTTCCATATCGTGCGGTATTTGAGGCACAACATGTTTTTCTAAAAGATAGCGTACGATTGGCCATTCTGCCCTTGCAGCTTTATCAATTGACGCAAGAAAACCAAGCCATTTACCTTTTACATCATCCGGATACAATGAAATATCAATTTTTGCATTACGCAAAACAATTTCATTCGGTGTAAAAGTCAAATCTCCTTTGGCTGTAAAAGCTTTTTGAAAACCTTGAACGATTTCACCTAATGCTGTATTAGATGAACGATACACATCATTTTCAGTTATGATCGGTACCGCATAAGATGGCGTAACTGAAGGCTGGCGGATTTGCTCCTTCAGGCTTTCCATATTCTGTCCCTCATTGATATAGCGATTACCAAAGGCCGTTACTATATCTGTAGCAATTATTGACATATATTAAAATTTGTTAGTTAATTATTCATCGCACCAGAGATGTCAAAACCATCGACCACATTAGAAGCAGCAGAAGAATTTTTTACATCAACTTTAACAGCAGTTGGTTTAGAACCGTCTTTCAATCCCATCTCCGCAACTTTAGCACTTAGTGCTGTAGTTTTTTCGGATAAAGTTCCAGTCACATCTAAACCCGCAGATGTTAACATAGTATCAATTGATGCTTCCACAGTTGCAACAGTTTCTTGTGAAGCTATTAATTGATCATTTAGATCGGTGTTTGCCGTAGCTGCATCTAATTCCGTTTGTAGTGCTGTATTGGATGCTTCCAATTCAACAAAACTATTTTCTAAAGCATCTAACTGTTGAGCGTTTAAATAGCTTCCATTTTCAGCCGTTGAAGCTAATGGAGCATCTAAACCCAAAACAGCCTGTACTTTTACAAGTTGTTTAGACATATCTGTATTTAAATTTTGATTACTTGATTGTTTGGCTAATTCGAAAACTTTATCTATTGCCGTTTGTAGTGTTCCAATTTCATCAACTAATCCCATAGTGACAGAATCAGTTGCTGAATAAGTTTTACCTGTAAAAACTTCTTCATTTATTGTGGAACGAACTTTCTTGATGTCATTTATGAAATCTTCAGTTATAGGATCTAACTGATTTTTAATATATGGTTCCGGATTACCTTTTATAAGTTCCTCGTAATCCTTGTTTTTATCGGTTGATTTTGTGGCATATTGAGTAATAACTTTAGCACCTTCTTTTTCATACCACCCGGTGAAGTCAATGAAATAAATCATTGTTCCAATACTGCCAATATGATCCGCTCGTTTATTTGCTATAACGTGGTCGGCGGCAGAACCAATGTAGTAAGCGGCAGAACACATTAAGCCATCCGTATAAGCAACAACTGGTTTACTATATTCGCGAATAAAGTCGTAAAATTCAGGAGTTCCGGAAACTTGACCACCACCACTGTCGATATCCAAAACAACACCTTTACAAAAAGGATCGTTTTGATAACGACTAAGAATATTCATTTTAGATTTTGTGCCTTGTGGACCACATTCCTGAGAATACTTGTAAATTGGATTTTTTAAATCCATTACTAAGACATAATCATTATTGTTATCGGTATTCCCAAAAGACGAAGCCGCTACCGGTTGTTTACCAAATTGAATAACAAAAGCTTCTGGCTTTTTATCATCTTTTTCAATTTTAAGTGAGTTCCCTTTTAAAATTGAATTTAGAGAAGGCAAAAGAGAATGTCCGTATGATTCATGTATGAACCAACGGCCATTAAGTAAAGAATGTAAATTGTTTATACTCATTTGTAAAATGCTTTTTGCACTTTACAAATTTTCATCTATTCAAAATCTTAAAATAGGACAGTGATTTTATGGAGTGTAATATACTGGGCGTTTGCGGGTTTCGCCTTTAATTCTTACTTCAGTAAACGAATCACCGTCTACCTTTGTACCATCGTTTACGATGTAATTCATATAAAGTGGTTCCAGATTGGTACCATATAATTTCTGAAAGTCATTATTAAGTTTTCCTTTTCCCACGCATGGCTTATTAGCATATTGTTCGAGTAATTGTTCCAGTGCTTCACTTCGTGTGATTAACCTGAACGAAATTGCAATTTGCTGTATCTCACCGTCTGAAGATTGTTTCGGGTTTACATCTACATTTATGGTATCTGGATCTATTATCGCTTCAACATCATTTGCAAATGGTGAAAAAACAATATTCTTTGAATTTCCGTCTGTTATCACAAGCGGCCAGTTCGATGTTTCCTCCAAAAGAAACAATTCAAATTCGGCAAATCCAGCTAATTTTTCATCATTCGTAAAATTCATAATTTTAGCATATTTATTATTATAAAACTGTCGCATTTTGCCACCATATCAGGTGCGGTTTCAGGCGGTTTTTGTACTACTAATGTACTACGAGGTTTAATTTTTTTTCTTTTATTTTTTCGTCTGAGTGCCTTTGATAGTTGCGATACATACTTTCAAGCTTCATTTCATTTTCATTTATTCCATTCAAATAAAGAAACAATTTAACACTTTGCCATGCATTAGATTTTCCTTTCGCCAGTTCAACATCGACAAAAGAATAAAAATCTTCAAAAAACAGCCTTTCCAAGCATACGCCTAAAAATTTAAGTTTGTTCCTGTTGATGGAAAATCCTTTCGTATTAAAGTAAAGTTCCGGAATATCAATTTTGTATTTATCAAAACCGTTAAAATCAATATCCGAAGTGTCAGCTTCATCGCTGATTAATTCTAATAACAACAATCCCAAAAAAGTTTTTTTTGAGATAGTATGAATTTCACCATATTTTTTGATCAGATATTTTTTAACATGCTTTTTTACAGGAATAGAAATTTGTATCATTTTGAATGTTTTTGGTTTTACGAATTTACGACAATTACCAAAAAAGGGATTAGGACACCGCAAAATAAAAGCGCGAAAAAAAACATGATAATTTATTTCAAACTATGATTTTTCGATAAACTAAGTTCCACAATTCCACATTCCAGATTATCAGGTACTTATATAATTTTTTATAGTAGGAACTTGTGGAACTCTTATATATTTTGTGGAACTTTATTTTTAAGTTCCACAAGTTCCGCAAAAATTCCACAAGGTTCCACATAGTAAATTAAGAATAATTAAAATATAATATATTGAATATCAAATAGATAATATCTATTGAAATACTTAATCTTTTTTTTGTGGAACTGTGGAACTTTTTTACTCTCTTATTTTTAGAAAACAAAAATTTGAAAAATTTTTTTAAATGGGGGGTCTGGGGGGGGTGCAAAATTCAAAACTTTGGTTGTTTTTTATTGATCCAGGATATATAAAAAGGAACGCTTCGCTATTTATTATTAATCCGCTAACGCGGATTAGACAAAACTTGTTACAATTTAGAACGGGCATTTCAGACAGGCGTATTTACTTCTCTGCTAACTTTGTATCCCTAAAATCGAAAATCATGACTAAATCAGAAGAATCGGATGTTAATCGCCATTTGCTTAATGCTTGTGGACTTAGAAAAACTACAAATTGGTATCAGGCATTGGAGCATCTTTTACGCGTTGATGAATTATCGTCAATTTGGCTTGGTAAAGAATCTACAATACAGCTTGCGGAGATTTTAAATAAAGTAGGATTACCGTGCGATATGAATAAGGACCAGACTATTATAAAGCTTAAAAGTGGTGCCCGGGCGAACTATTTTGAAAAAGTAATGGAACGAAAGTTCGAGCAGGAAGTAAGCTGCTTTGAACGGCTTAAAATAAAAAAAGATTAACTTTATATCAGATAAATAAAAAAGCCACTTGTTTAAAGTGACTTTCCAATTTTAATTATAAATAAAACTTCACATACTAAAATGTAAATATTTTTGAATTGATAAAAGTGATTTTGTTTTTTGGCCACCGCTTGTCTTTTTGAATCATTCCCTGTTTATCATAACCATATTCTGAATCTTCTGGGAAATATTGAAAACTTTCAAAAATAATTGGTGCATTAAAGGTCGATTTAATTTGTCGGATTAAATCATCAATAACTTCTTCACTTTGAGTATAAGGTTCTAATATTTTTTTTAAATTTTCAACGTACGGAGGATAGCAAGTTTGAATATTATATTTGTCTGTAGTAACCATATTTCTAAGTTTTAAGTTTCAAATTTATAAAAGATTTATCTTTTAATTACAATGTAATTTGTTTAATTATTTTTTCTAATCGCTTGTAGGTGTCAGTTCCTTTATCGTATTTCTCAAAAATATTGACTAATTCTCGATACATTTTTGGTGCAAATGCAATTAGTTTAGCTCTTGCCAAAGTGTCTGCGTAATTCATTTCACCTATTGGACCAAATTCACAAACAGCTTCGAAGGCCTGTTCGTCCCCATCCCAAACAATAATTTTACGATCATCATCCCACGTATCGACAACCTGCCACTTTTCTTTTTCAATCCAGGTATATAAATATTCTAGCCCTTGTAGTGCTTTAGGCCGAACCATAGTTTTTACGACATCATTTTCCTTGTAGTGCTTTCCGTCCAAGCATCCAATGTCAAAGTTATCCGGGAGAAACTCAAAAGGTATCCAGCCGCCGTCTTCCCAACTTGATGGTTCGAAACCTACTTCGATCCATTCCATTTGTATTTTCGTTGCTTTATTCATGAGATTCAAAAGTTTTTTCAAAATATTCGTTGCCACCTCGTTCGAGTTCTGTACCTTCTATAACATCTTTTCGACCGGCATGAAAAGCTTTTACAATATTCCATTTTTCTTCTTCTAAAAAAAGTTTGGCAGAATCAATGGCTTCCCCAATTGCATAGGCGTTACCCATATATAAAAAATAGTCAGGATCCTGGTCATTATTAATTTGTAACTGTCTTTCGTGATATTCATCGAATTTTATTTGCAAATCGTCAATCAAAGCTTGAATAGTTGTCTTCATAATTTTGTCCTTTAAGTTAAAAAAGAGGTCTTTCCCTCAGTCAGTCTTATTGCAATTTAATCGAGTCATGAAAAAACATACCATTAATCACCCGATTGTGACACATTACAAATAGCTACCTTGCCGACAAGCAAAGATTTTCTTTCGATTAATGGCGTTATATTATCACTTGAATTTTTTTATTAAACTCAACATTTGTATTTCATTTTTTTGAATTGCGACAAACTGACCAACTACATCGCAAATTGTGGATGCCTGAGGTAAGTATCCGGGGTCTGCCTTTACTTTTTCCAAAGTTTCCAAAAGTGTTGTTTTGATCTTCTCATTGTCTTTTGTTGGTTCAAATGCTACAAGTTGCTGTTGAGGAATCATTACCTGAGTTTCGGTCTTTTCCTTTTCTAACGGTTGAAAAAGTGAATCAAGAAAATCTTCGACTTCCGATATTAACATGTTTTTTGGTTGTGGAAAAAACACAACAACATTTGTTGAATTGACAACTTTGTATTTATCAATTGTGACGTTTTTTCCTTTATAATTGAATTTTTTTCCAACTATATTATCGAGTCTTGATATTAGTTTTGGTTCCATTTTTAATGTTTTTATTAATTTGTCTTCTTATTGATCCTTTGATATAGATAATTTCTTTTAAGTCTTCAGGTAAACGATGGATTGTGTTTCTCTTTAAAAGTTCCTCATGACTTATACATTCAAGGTTGTTAATTTCAAAATTCTGTGTATTACCATCTATAAAAACAATGTTATGTTTAGGTGGTAACTTAGTTTTGTAATAAGTCTCCCAGACGTATATATTTTTGTGCACAAGCTTATTTATTCCTGGTACTTTTATCAAAGTGTACGATCGTCCGGATCGTTTATCTACGCGTACGACTTCGGTGCCATCCGGCAAAGCATTACCCGGAATATTTCCTTTTTTAAATCGATGAATTTTTGAATTTTCAATTGCTTCCGGTGACATGAACTCTGATATCTTCTTCCCTTTATTAAATGGTATTTGCCCAGGCTTAAACACGGAATCATTTTTACGCTGCTGAATTATTTCTTCCGGTATAATTAGATTTAAACTTTTCAATCTCCCAGATACTCCGCAGTAAGATCTTTTAATATGATGCCCAATTGTCTTAATCGGCATTGTTAAATAATTATCTTTTATAAATTGATCTTCTTCTTCAGTAAAAGTTGTTCTATCTGTCAATCCTTTGGTTCTAAAACCTTCGATAACAGCTTTGGGAACTATCAAGTTATTTTTTCGGTAAAATGTTTTACAAACTTCTTTGCTAAAACCAAAATGCTTTGCAATTGATCCTTGGCTCATTTGTAGATAATTTTCTAAAATGAATTTCGCTACTTCGGGTGTCACTTTTGTATTCATAATTCAATTTTTTAGTAAAAGTTCACTTTGCTTTCCGTTATTTGAATTTGTTTTAGACAAAGGATAGTTTATCCAAATGCACTCGGTAACCTGCTTTGATCGAATGTTGTTCCGTTTAGTTGGAAATTTAATTTTTATCCATCCTTTGTCTTCGAAGAGTTCTTTCATTAGTGGATGGTCGTATCCGGATATCATTGCGTAACCTTTTATCTTATAAAGTATGGCTGCCATTTCACGGTATTTTTCCTCCGAAAATTCAAACATGTAATCATTGGACGAACCACGGGTTTCTAATAAATAAGGAGGATCCAAATAGAAAAATGTTTTAGCGGAATCCAACTTTAAAATAGCAATCAGTGCATCGGTTTTTATAATTTGAAAATTTACCCGGATTACTCTGGCCACCTCTAAAAGTTTTGGTAAAGCATTATTCCATTTTGAAACCGTTTCGCCTACTTGAGCATTTAATTTTGTTTTTGCCATGTGCCAGGACTTATTTTCCCTTTGGGCTCCAAGCCCATAAAAGGACTGTCGAGCCCGCACATAAAATTTCCTTGCACGTTCAGTTTTATCTCCAGATATCGGCCAGCTCTGATTGTAATTTTCTTCGGAACATGGAGATAGTTCCAATTTCATTATTAAATTTTCGGTGTCATCTCTCAGAACCTCAAAGAAATTAGTAACATCTCCATTGATCTCATTAACCGTTTTAATGCATTTTCCTTGGTAATTAAGGGAAACGGCCATCGAGCCGCCAAATAACTCCGCTAAATGCACAAAATCGTTAGGAAAATAGGCATACAAATAATCTAACCAGGTGAACTTCCCACCGAAATAATTAAAAGCGATCAATTTGTTTTTGTTTCCGGACATATAATTTGAATTAAAATGGTAGTCCGTTATTAATCGCCTTTTTTGTAAAATCATTTTGAACAGGCTTTTCTCCAGTATATAGTGTTACATCTGGCTGAAATGTGTCTGCTTTTCCATTGTCAAAAATTACTTGCCCTGAAGGAAAAATTTTGGTTATAACATGTGGTTGATCTAAATCGAAATTTGGTCCGTAGGATCCACTGCCAAGACGTGTAATCATAACTACATCATTTACATTTGCTCCCAGTCTTATTACCTGTTTTGCTAATTTTTGAGAATCATAATCATCAAGATCAATCTGATCAGATAATAAATTGAATTCAACTCCTTCAGGTGTTTCAGCTATGTATAAATCAGGACCACTACCAGTGCGATGTATGTCGTAATAGGCACAAAAGCCCTGTAATCTTTGATTGTAAAATTCATGTTCTTGATCTGTAATTAAAACTGTATAACTTGTTTTCATACTATAAAGTCTAAAGGTTTTTCAATTCGCTCATATTCAATTACCCAGACCCACGGATTAAAAGCCCATGAATCTTCACCGTTTATTGATTGCCATAAAGTCATAAAAGAATAGAGCTCATTGGAGTCATAAACCTTCGTCAAATAATTGTAAAAGACAGTTCTGGTCGGGTTTGGTCTAACAATAAAATCAACTCCTTCAGCCCTTGCATCTGAATGGAAAATATCCCGCAGTTGTTCAACTTTTACAGATTTCACTTTCAAGAAAAGCCGAGATGCCTTTTTAGGCATATGTATCGACGGTTTCCATATTCCTAATTCGTCACCCATAGCAGTAGATGCAAAATATTGGAATTCACCTTCTGGCCATTCTGTGAATCTTTCACGAACCCACAAAATATTGCCAGTTTTATATTTTCCGCGAATTTCAAGACGTGAATTAGTCGTGATATTTCTAAAGACGTAATAAATATTTGGATCAATTCCTTTTTTAATATCCCCTTTTATTGAAAATCCACAGTACTGCCAAGATTCAGGAGACACATTTATTTTTTCAAGTCCATTAGTTCTTCTTGTTTGCGTTTTTCTACCATCAATATTAGCCAGAACCATTGGCGTAGAAAATAAAATTGGTTTATAAACATTTTCCATAAAAAACAATGATTAAGGTTAATATTAAAAGGCCGCAGCTTAAAAAGCCGATTATAAACCAAAAGATGCGAGAGACAGCTAAATCACTTCTGTAATCATTTAGTTCCGTCTGATGTAAGCAGGCTTCTTTTGGAAGCCCGCAAACTGTGCAGTGTCTATTTCTCATTTGTAAAAATTTCAGTGTCATAATCATTGTCATGGTTAATTATATTTACAAATAGCCCAGGAGAATATTCTTCTTCAGTAACTTTTTTTGATTGCGAAGTGTACTGAGTTAATAAGTTACCGGCTTCCATATTATCATGCTTTTGCTTAACGTAACCAAAGCCTTCTAAACCTTCCTTGATACCGCCGCTAGTCATGGCTTTGGCTAAGTGCTTTACGAAATCTTCTTGCCTGGTATCTTCCTCAGTTTCATAAAAGCTTTCAGACCATTGTTCAATTACATCATCCGTGTAAATTGCATCGTCGATTTCAATTTGATATTCATCTACGCGAGTAACTTCTACTGTATATTTTTTTATGGCCATGATTTTAGTTATTTGAAGGTGATTTAACTGGAAATGTATTTGTGAGTCCTGGATCACTCACCAGTAAAAAAGTTTTTACCGGATAAATATTTTCACGATGTGTATTTCTCAAATCATAGCCAGACGTTTTATACCCGTTACAATCTTGATGAAATATTTGGTGTGTTACACCGTATGTACTATGAGCCTTTTCGGTGTTTTTAAGCCATGAATTCCAGTCGTGGAATTCACCTAAAAAGATAGCTTTAATTGTAATTTCAATGATTTCGTTTTGATTTTCCATTAGTTCAAAATTTTATAGGTTAAAAAATTATTATTCAGATTCCGAATCAGCTATTTTGGTTTTCGTTAAACTATCTTTTTCGTAGTCTCCAGGCTGTATCCTGTAGTTTTTTTGATGCCTCTCTTTTTTAAAGTGAATGGAAGATCTTTTCTTATGGTCGAGCAAAACAATAATTGGTTTTAATTCATTCTGCAGCTGAATTATTTTGCCGGAAGATTCCAGTTCTTTAGAAGTGTTCAAAACTTCAGTTCCGTTTTCGATAATTGTGAACCTTGGGCTTTTTACTGATTCAGGTTTTTCAATGTGATTTTTCATTTTAATTTCTATTTTAGGATTATTTAATATTTCGTTCTGATAGTCTTTTTGAGACATTTTTAATTGTAATTGCTTATATCTTTCAGCGTTTTCGCTTACAGAGACACGGTCGGGCCAATGTACTTCTGATATCATTTTTTTTGGTTCCATATTTCTTAACTTTTATTATGGGTTTTCGTTTTTCGACAAATTCTACTTCATCAAATATTCCTGCTAACACCCAAATTTGTTTTGTGGCATATAGTTCCCGAAATGATTCCATATTGGTATTTTCATGAAAAAAAAAGGGCTGATTGCAAAAAGATCCATCAAATGACTGTTCAAAATACATGCAGCCGAATTTCTTTTGTCCAAGTTCATCGGCAAAATCTTCCCGCCGGGCAACTCTTAAGTTTAAAATGACAGCTTTTGTTTTCATTACTTCAATTTATTTAGCTTGTAACCAGTCAGGATCATCGTCTGAACTTCCATTATTTACCAACACGTCACCATTAGTCTTTTTGGGTGCGGTTCTTAATAAATTTAAAATTCCGCCTTCGTGCATCATAGTGTAATTGAAGACATAAGCCGAGGTAGACGTATCGTCAAAATGGTATCTTCCGACAGATCCGATAAAGTATTTTTTTGATTTAAAATAATTCCGCAAAGTGTTTTCGCCGATTACATCAGCACCTTCACGCGTAGAAACTTCCTTATGATATAATTGGTGAACGGCATTTAATCGTAACAATAAAACCTGGTTTCTCTTTTCATTTTTCCACTCGTAGTCCGGTTCCCCCTTTTTTGTCTGAAGCTTCAAAGTCATAGGGGTATCTATAATAAAATGTGTTCTTTCCTTAATCAAAGGAAACGGTGATCTGTCTCTTAAATACTCCATTGTCCTCCAGAATTCCGCTAATCCTTCACTTTCTACTATTAGATCAGAACTGTCAATAATTGCTTCTTTAAACTGATCCTGTATTTCTTTGTAAGTAAATGGAAATTGAAACTTGTCAATTAATATTTTTATTGGAGTAAGCAGTACCGTATAATTCTGAAGCATACGCTCCTGATAATCATTATCCTTCAATTGCCTTTTAAGATCCTTAATTATTTCACCATACACCCGCCTGTAGTTATCCTCTATTTCCGGACGATATTTTATGATTTCCAAAATAAAACTTGTCAAACCTTCTTCTTCCCACGACTGGATTAAATTAAAATCGGCAACTTCTTCATTGGTAAAATTTTCCTGTGGTTTGATTACATTCTCAATTACGCTTCGTGATGTAATTGAATTATCGTCCCAACTTGACAAATACTGTGAAAGGATCACCAAAAAGCAATTCACCTTCGTCATTTTCGTTTTGTTGTCACCGGTGTTTTGTCCAATCTCACGGCCTCTATTATCGTAGGATCCTTTGATTGATTGTTTCATTTTTAAATCAATTAAATCATTGAATTCTTCCAGAATAGTCATGGTATTAGTTGTTCTACTTATTCTTCGGGAAAATCCTGAAATAGTACCGGCATTCAAATCAAAAGCAGGTTGTTTGTAAGCGAAAACTGCTCCGATACTTTCGGCAAATTTTGACTTTCCAGATCCTTTTTCACCGGTTAAAAATAGAATTGGTGATATCTGATACGTTTTTACAAAAAGATCTCTAAACAATGAAAAGAATATACAGGCGATACCAGTGTTTGCCTTTTTTCCGTAAACTTTTTTCAGTTGGTTCATCCAGGTATGAAATGCAATCGGTGCCGGCTTAAAAACTAAATACCTGTCATTTTCATAAGGATCATCACCCTCACGCGAATTTTTGTACATCACTGAAGCGGATGGTGAATAAAAGTGCTTTACGTCTTCTATATAGTCGCTTTGAATCTGTACCTCCGCTTCAAGTTGAATAATCCCATAATCATTAGGCGTTTTGGTAATTCCATTGTGGGAAACTAAATTTGAGTAGGCGAAAAAACCTTCGTGTTGCCAGCCTAACGTTCGTAATTCAAACGCCATTATAAAACTGCTCAGAATATCATTTCTCAGTAATTTGAACTGATTTGGCGTTACTTCCGATGTGAACGTAAAATTTCCTTCATCTAACAATTTAGATTCGAATTTTGCCATTTGTACAAAATCGGCCGTATCAAAATCAATTAGCCTTTTTATGCCTGTATCAGATATCACTTCGCATAATCTTTTATTATCCTGCTTTCCATAAACGTGGAAAAGCGGTGTAATTCGGTAATTTGAACCTTTGTAAAAATTGGTTTTACCACGGAAGTACACGTTATTTTCATGCGTGACATATCCTTTGACTAAAAATTGCTTGTAATCTGCTCCTTTAGGTAACCCCAAATATTCGGAAGATTCAACCTGCACCTTTTCGCTCTGGGCGGCCTTTGCTTCAGCTGCTTTAAAAAAGTTGTCAATTCTTTCTTTTATTACTTTTTCAGGCTGTTTTAAAATTTTAGCGCAATTTTTTTGATAGACCGCACGTTTGATATCGTCCTTAATTACTGAAAGCATTAAGGCAACTTCGCCAACTGCGTGTGATAACTCATCCGGATCATTTGCAGCCTTGTTTTTTATTTTTATAGCTTTCCAGTTTACGGCGTCTTCCGCATTGCCAAAAAGCATTTTTTCAACATGTTTTGTCTTCCTGGCATAACTGTCAGGATCTTCTTTTTCCGGAAGAATAACAATCGAAACTTTGAAACCTTCGGCAAGAAGTATATTTATATCCTTCAACGCCGCCAGCGTTCCTTTTTGCTCGTTTCCTTTTTCATCTAGTCCATCATTATCGCGAAGTATAATAACATGATCTGCAAAACGATGTAATAATTTTGCCTGTTCGGCAGTTAAAGCTGTGCCACCGGTGGCAACGGCCAGTTCACAACCATTTTGCGAGAGCCCGGTAACATCCGTGTAACCTTCAACTAGAAAAGCCGTCTTCGTTTTAGAGATAAATTCTTTGTTCTCGAATAAACCGTAAAGTACCCTGCTTTTATTGTATATTTCGGTTTCCTTTGTATTGATATATTTAGGTCCGTCAGCATCGTTATCTCTACGCCCTCCAAATCCCAAAACATTACCGCGAACGTCGCGAATTGGAAACAGCAATTTATCCCTGAAAAAATCATAATTATTCCCTTCTTTCGAAATCGATAAGCCGACATTTATTGCCTGTTCTAACTTTGCACTTTCAATAAGTGGATTGGTTATAAATTTGAATTCTTTGGGAGCATATCCAATTCTAAATTTTTCTACTGTCAGCGGTTTAATATCACGCTCAATAAGCATTTTCTTTGACCAATGCTCAATTGGAAGGTTTTGCAGCTGCATTTCATACTTTAAGCATGCGATTGCATTAACATCAAATAATTCTTGCGTGTAACTTCTTTTGCGTTCCGCTTCTTCAGACAATTGTTCTTCCTCTAATACAATCCCGCAGATATCGGCGATAATTTTAACAGCTTCGCCAAATTTTACATTTTTAAATGTCTGAACAAACTTAATCCCGTCACCACCTTTTCCCGAGGAAAAGCATTTAAACATATTGAGAGATGGAGTGACAAAAAAAGAATCTTTACTAAAATTAAAAGGTGATTCGCATGTCCATTTTGAACCAGCACGCTTTAGTTCGCAGTAATGTCCAATGATTGTCACTATATCAGCATTTCTAACTTCGTCTATTGATTTTTCGGTATACATGAATTATTTGATAAAGAGATTATAATATTGTGAAACTGTCATATTTTCGACTTCAATCGAAAAGGCCTGTTTGCACTGTAATTGTCTCTGTACCTCTAACGGGTAGTTTGAGGATAAGCACGTTAATACGTTTTTGTAATTCATCCTGCTTGGTAAGATAAAAGGAGCGTAAAGTTTTTTTATCATCATAGGAGATATGCGTTGCGTTTTCGAGGGCTGCGAGTTGATTGCCATATTCTAATTGGTCTTTTTGTATTTTTTTTATTTCGCCAGATGTTTTGCTGGTCTCTAAAAGAAGGTGCAAAGCGGCTAAAGTTGCTATACCTTTTGCAGGAGATCCGTTCAACCTTAAATATTTTTCAAATGCCATTTCTGCAGACAAATGATACATATTCATTAAAGCTTTAATGAATGTATCGCCTTCTTCAATTTCTTTTTCCCACGTCTTCGGAAATGTATTTTTAATCATTTCTAAAGCTTCTGGTCCTGTATAAGTAAAAGTTGATAAGCCCATATTATTGGATAATTTTTTGGTTAATTGCTTTCGTAATAAGTCCTGATTTTGATTTTACACCTGCCTTTTCAAAAAGATTTTGTTTGTGCGTGTTTAGTGTACTTTTTGCGATTTTAAGTTCGTCGGCGATCCGTTTATCAGGAAGGTCTGAGGCCATTAAATTGACAATTTCAATTTCCCGGACTGTCAAGGCATTACCATCTATATTAATGGATTTTGATTTCCACTTCAGACAGTTGCAATTGTTCGAGCAAATAAAGTTGTCGGCTTTATTTAGCTGGCCTAATTCATTAAAGTCGGCAATGTGATCTGCCGCGCCATAAATGCAAAAGGCAAATTGTTCAGTGGCTTCTTCGTGGTTCAAGTCCTTTAAGTCTTCAAGTGCAACATCATCATTTAAAAGCTGTTTAAATATTTGCGCTTTCTTCAAAGGTTCTAATTCCTTAAAGGTGAAAGTCTGGCCGTTTGAAACGAAGAATGATTTCTTAGTTTCACGATCTCCAAAAATTTCAGTTCTGTTATCACCAAGAAGTAACCCGGCGGGTATTTGGTGAATTTCATTTTTAATTGTAGATTTGCTTTCCATTAGTTCTTAATCTTTATCGGTTAATTACTCATTTAAGACCCGAAGTATCCGCTTCGGGTTTTTTTGTGCTAAAAATTTCCTTCTTCTTTTTGATCGATTCTTTTGATTGTTCTACTTTTTCTGCATACAATTCAATAATCGTTTCCTCGATTTCCGGATTTTCATTTCGCCCGTTAAAAACGTGAGTGATATAGGAGATTCCGTAAGGATTGCCCTTTTGAGTTGTTACACCCTTCTCGTTTAGTTTTTCCTGAACTTCTTTTGAATAGCCTTTTTTAAAGACCTTTTTCATTTTCTTTCTTTCGGCTGTTTTAATCATAGATAAGTGCTATTTGTATTGATATATTTTATTGTAATTTTACTACGAGTTGACTACGTTATTACTATTACAAATATATAAACAATAGTTTAACTACAATGCAAAAATTAAACTATTTTCTATTTATTTTATGAAAGCAATCGAAAGATTAAAGCAATACATTGATTTTAAAGGCCTTAACAATAGTCTGTTTGAGAAAGAAATTGGTATGTCTAATGGCTATATTGGCACGCAACTTAAAAGAAAAGCCGATTTAGGGGAAGGAGTTATCATCAAAATATTAGACAATTGTTTAGATATTGATCTCGAATGGTTAATTACCGGAAAGGGAAATATGATCAAAGGCGATCAATCGAAAAATGAAAACAAAGTAAGAGATGATGAAAAGGATCGCGAGATCGAAAGATTAAAAGATAAAAATCAGGATTTGCAAACCATAAATGAGTTATTAAAAAGATCACTTTCAGAATTAGATAAAAGAAAAGCAGATTTTCAGACTATCGGAAATGAACCCACTATTTTTAAGGATGTGGCTGAATCAAAATCTGAACTAATAAAAAATCAAAAAAATGATGATGTTAAAAAAGGAACCGGATGAAACGGAATTGAACGTTACTGTAGGTGACGAAGACAGCAAATTAATTGAACGGCTAAAAGAGATTTTAGAAAAAAGTGTAGATTTCATTGCGACAGAGGCGTCCTGACCTGTGTCAAATTTGTGTCAAAAACGACTATTAATGAAATAATCATCTTTAAAATAATGTTGATAATCGGGACTTAATGTGTTATTGTAAACGAAAATATTTGAAAAGATAATCCGGTATTCTCCACACCATTTAAAAACCCTTGTAAAAAATTTTTACAAGGGTTTATTTTTTTCGCTTTCAGAAGTTCCAAACTATCTTTCATTTGCCGTATCATCGGATCAAGACGTAAATCTGAGGAGCAGTAAAAATTAAGCATAAATATTAGTTAGTCTAAAAAGGAAGTATTCTATATTCCTAACACCTCTGAATTTTGATCTGAATGCTTTTATTTTAGCATTGAATGATTCTGCAGAGGCATTAGTGCTTCTATTGTCAAAATAGTTTAATATGGTTTGATAATGATTCATAATTGTACGAGAGATTGTGCCGAAAGACTTAAACCCGGATTG
>NZ_WKKE01000017.1 GCF_009674775.1 Flavobacterium sp. LC2016-23
TCTAAGAATCTAAGAATCTAAGAATCTAAGAATCTAAGAATCTAAGAATCTAAGAATCTAAGAATCTAAGAATCTAAGAATCTACACCGATAACTATCAGGGCTAAAATCATTTCGACCCGTTAAACTCCGTAATAATATTCACGGCTTCATTTAAGTACGGGTTTGTTTTAAGATTGTCTATCTGGTATTGATTGATTGTTTTTTCAGTTGGATAAACGCCTAATAAAAATTGGTTTACAGTCGAATTATAAACATCCAAAGGATTATTATCATCGTTAAAAGTGTGAATTTCCGTCCAAAGGGAGTTTATTACCTTTTTCTGCTCAAAAATAGCATCCAGGGTCATTGTGATTTCTGTTTTGGGAACGTTTATCAGCGTATCAATTTTCTGATTGATTTTTTTGATGTCATTAAAATAATAATTATCTGCTAATCGTATCGAACTGTTTTTTGCTATTTTATCGATCACGTTTCGTTTTACATAAGTTTTATATTTTAAAAAAGGAGCGAGGCTGTCGTTTTTAATGGCAGTCGGAAAATCACTTTCTTTTTGATAAACATCTTCGTAAAATTCCGGAAGTACTACATCCGGAGTAACACCGATATACTGATGGCTTTTACCGGTAACCCTGTAGAATTTATTAATCGTAATTTTCAGGAAGTCCGTATTTTTATTTTCGTCAAGCGAAAGAATCGTTTGCATAGTTGCTTTGCCCAGCGTGGTACTGCCCAATAATAAAGCACGGTTGTAATCCTGCAGAATGGAAGAGAAAAATTCACTGGCCGAAGCGGTATTACTGTTTACCAAAATTACGATCGGGCCTTTGTAAATAAGTCCTTTGTAGGGATCATTGATCACAGACGCTGCCTGTTTATTGTCCACAACAATAGAAAGCGGGCCATAATCAATAAACATTCCGGCCAGTTTTATCGCTTCTTCCATAGAACCGCCGCCGTTGTCAATCAGATCAATTACCAGACCTTTTATTTTGTCTCTTTCCAGCTTAATTATTTCACGTGCTACATCATCCGCACAGCCCTTTCGGCTATTCCCGTCTAAATCAGCATAAAAACTTGGAATTTTGATATAACCAATTTTACTGTCCTTGCCAATTATAAAACTAAAAACAGAGTTGTCTTCGTCTTTCATGACCTGCTTTTCGACATGGACATCAAAGCTTTTGCCGGAATTCCGTTTTAACGTTAATACAATATTTTTATTCGATTCTGATAAAATCATCGTCGAAACCGATTCTAATGAAGCACAGGAAACCTGAAGCGTTTCTTTTTGATTGGAAACGGAAACAATCTGATCTCCTTTTTTGATTTGTCCGGTCTTAAAAGCCGGACCATTCGGATCGATTTCGTCTATTATTATTTCATTTTTCTCATTCAGATTGACAGTCATTCCGAGCGATAGATGCTCTTTCGATAAGGAAGCGACAAAACTTGACTTCGAATCATTACTAAAATAGGCGGTGTGCGGATCAAAATAAGTACAGAAGAAATTGTATAGCTTTTCATCCTGTGTATTTTTTTCTTCCAATAGTGTATTTATCCGGCAGATTTCATTTGTCAGAATCATGTTTTTGGAAGCCGATTCAATCGATTTGAAATTGGTTTTTAGAGAATCTAAATTATCACTGGTTTCTGCAATATCATCCAGAATTTGATAGCGTAGTTTCTTCATCCAGACCTTTTCTAAGTTTTCTTTTTGAAGATAGAACGCAAATGCTTTTTTGTAAAACCGAATCGTATCTTTTTTAGTATAATCGATCGGTTCCGCCTGGATTTTTTGCAGAACCGTTTTGGTTCTGAGAAGTCCGGCTTTGTATTTTGAAGTGATATCGGCTAAAAAACTACAATCATTCTGCAGAATCAAATCGTCTAAATTGAGGCGATATTTTTGAGACATTTCGTTGTATTCACTCAGGAAAAAGATATTTCTGGAAGGATCTAATTCATTGATAAGATTGTCAAAAACAAATACTGACAAGCTATCGTTTACCGGTTTTGGACGAACATGCTCGGTCTGAATCAATGCATTTATCTTATTTAGTATTTCGCAGGTTCTGTCGCTATTCTGACTAAACAGGGCATTTGTGGTCAATATAAATACTAATATTATTTTTTTCATAAAGGAGAAAGTCATCGTTTACACTAAAATTACGGTTATTTTTTGATAAAAAGCAGTAATTTCTTTAAAATGTCGATGACCTTATAATTTTGGTAATTGCCAACTTTTTGCATGTTAAGATTCGTGAATTCAGGGCTAAAAAAAAATGCACTACACTTTTCGGTGTAATGCATTTATAAAGTAAACCTCAAATAATCTTGGATAATTTGGGTTTTGAAAATCTATTTTTTGTAAAATGGCAATTTTACTACTTTCGCCGGCACATCATTCTTTCTGATTCTGATGAAGATATCGCTGTCAACCGCACTATTGTTTACGGTAACATATCCAAGGCCAATTCCTTTATTCATAGAAGGAGACATGGTTCCTGAAGTTACAACACCAATGACAGCACCCGAAGCATCAACAATTTCGTAGTCATGTCTTGGTACTGCACGTTCCTGCATTTCAAAAGCCACTAATTTTTTAGTAACACCTTCTTCTTTTTGTTTTTTCAGGTTGTCAGAATTGGTAAATTCTTTATTGAATTTTGTAATCCATCCTAAACCGGCTTCAAGAGGAGATGTGGTGTCATTAATATCATTTCCATATAAGCAGAATCCCATTTCAAGACGTAACGTATCACGGGCAGCAAGTCCGATTGGTTTGATTCCGAAAGCTGCTCCGGCTTCAAAAACTTTATTCCAGATTGCTTCAGCATCGGCATTTTTACAATAAATTTCAAATCCGCCGGAACCGGTATATCCTGTAGCAGAGATAATCACATCATTAAAACCTGCAAAATCAGCTACTTCAAAATGGTAATAAGCGATAGCAGACAAATCGATAGAAGATAAAGACTGCATGGCTTCAACGGCTTTTGGTCCCTGAATGGCCAATAAGGAATAGTCGTCAGAAAGGTTTTTCATTTCAACACCCAAATCATTGTGTGCTGTAATCCAGTTCCAGTCTTTTTCAATATTAGAAGCATTTACAACAAGCAAATACTCTTCTTCTTTCATTTTATAAACAATCAGGTCATCTACAATTCCACCGTCGTTATTAGGCAAACAAGAATATTGCGCTCTTCCGATCGTTAAAGTCGAAGCATCATTTGAAGTTACTTTCTGGATTAAAGCCAAAGCATTTGGTCCTGTAAGTAAAAATTCACCCATATGTGAAACGTCAAAAACGCCCACATTGTTGCGAACTGTTTCATGTTCAGCATTAATACCTTCATAAGTAATAGGCATATTATACCCGGCAAACGGAAGCATTTTTGCTCCCAAACCTTCATGTATGTGCGTAAGCGCAGTATTTTTCATTGTGTTGTTTTATAAAATTGTGAGGCAAATTTATTTAAAAAATATCGAAATATGCTAGTCTAAATTATAAAATTCGTAAAGATTAAGTCTGATTTCCTGCTAATTTGCTATTTCTTTTACTTTTTAGAACGGAAAAAAAGACACTCAATTTATCCTCATAGGCAAAACTTTGTTATATAAGAAAATTCTTCTCAGTGATTTTTTTGTAATTTTAAAAGCGCAAAGCAAATCAGATGAAAGTACCCCTTCAGATTACAAAACAGGAAATTTTAGCTTTTTATAAACTCATAAACCCTTTAACACACAAAGGAATTCAGGGTCATGCGCTTATTATAGGAGGAAGCTATGGTAAAATCGGAGCCACGGTTCTGGCCTCGGGAGCCTGCCTGAAATCCGGTTGTGGTATGGTTACTGCTTTTATTCCAAAATGTGGTTATGCCATACTTCAAATAAGCAATCCGGAAGTTATGGTGGTAACCGATGAAAATGAAAATTTTATTTCCCGAATACATTTTGAAATACAGCCACAAGCAATTGGAATTGGTCCGGGTATGGGACAGGAAAAAGAGACACAAAAAGCTTTTTTTGAATTTTTAAATACTAATAAGAGCCCTTTGGTGGTAGATGCCGATGCCTTAAATATTTTGTCGGCGAATAAGTCGTGGCTGGCATTATTGCCCGAAAATACCATCTTGACACCACATCCGAAAGAACTTGAACGGCTTATAGGCAAGTGGGATTCAGAAAGTGAAAAATTTGAAAAGACCATTGCTTTTTCAGAGCATTATAAAATCATAATTGTAATGAAAGGCGCACCGACCTTTATCATCAATCAAAGTAAAATTTACCAAAACACTACCGGAAATGCAGCATTGGCAACCGCAGGAAGCGGGGATGTTCTAACGGGAATTATTACCAGTTTTTTAGCGCAGGGCTATTTACCGGATCAGGCCGCAAGATTAGGGGTTTTTATCCACGGATTAACGGCTGATATTGCACTTCCAAAAACAGGTTATCAGTCTTTTATCGCGTCAGATATTATTAAAAATCTGGGGAAGGCATTTTTATCTTTAGATTTTTAGTTCCCGCTTTTTTTGTGAACTGATTGGATTGCCCTGATTTTTTGGAATTTTAAATGATAAAATCAGAAATCTAAATTCGTAAGTTTGTATTTCAGTAAATACTGCTTATGAAAAACAATTTCGACCTGAGAACGGTAAATGTAACACGTTATATTACTCCTTTACGTGAAGGCGGTTCTCTACCTGCTTTGGCAGAAGCCGACGATGATTTTAAATATGTCCTGAAATTTAAAGGAGCCGGACATGGGGTGAAAGCTTTGATTGCCGAATTAATCGGAGGACAAATTGCTAAGGCTTTAAAATTGCAGCTTCCGGAGTTGGTTTTTGCGAATCTGGATGAAGCTTTTGGAAGAACCGAAGCCGACGAAGAAATTCAGGATTTGCTGCAGGGAAGTCAGGGACTCAATCTGGCGCTTCATTTTTTATCCGGTGCCATTACTTTTGATCCTGTCGTAACCACAGTTGATGCTAAACTGGCTTCGCAGATTGTCTGGCTGGATGCTTATATTACCAATGTTGACCGTACTTTTAAAAATACCAATATGCTGATCTGGCATAAAGAATTATGGCTTATCGATCATGGTGCCTGTTTGTATTTTCATCATTCCTGGAACAATTGGGAACAGCATGCCAAAAGTCCGTTTGCCCTGATAAAAGACCACGTTTTATTACCTCAGGCTTCTCTTTTAAAAGAGGTCGACGCCGAATATAAAACCTTGCTAACTCCGGAAATTCTGGAGGAAATTACCAATACCATTCCGCTGGAATGGCTGCAATGGGAAGATACAGACCAGACTCCTGAGGACTTGCGAAATGTATATTTACAGTTTTTGCTAACCCGATTAAATCATTCAGAAATCTTTGTAAACCAGGCTCAAAATGCAAGATAATCACTTATATGAGTATGCCGTAATTCGTGTGGTACCAAGGGTGGAGCGCGAAGAATTTCTAAATATCGGGATCATTTTGTTCTGCAAAAGAGCTAAATTTATAAAGGTACTTTTTCACATTAATGCCAGTAAAATTGAAGCACTTTCGGATGATTTTGATATCGAACAACTGGAATGTAATTTAACGTCATTAGAGAAAATCGCCAACGGAGCCAAAGATGGAGGTCCGATTGCACAAATGGATATTCCTTCTCGTTTTAGATGGTTAACGGCTATCAGAAGTTCGGCAATTCAGACTTCAAGGCCACATCCGGGACTTTGTGAGGATCTGGAAAACACGATTCAGAGGTTGTTTGCTGAGTTGGTGCTTTAAGAGAGAATAGAGTATAGAGAATAGAGCAAAGAGAATAGAGCAAAGAGAATAGAGCAAAGAGAATAGAGGAAAGAGGAAAGAGGAAAGAGAATAGAATAAAGAATATAGATGAAAGATGAAAACTGGATGTTTTCTTTCTAAAAAAATAACCACGAATTACAACAATCTTACGATTGTGTAATCCGTGGTTAAAACTAAAACTAACTAACTCAGATTTTAATAACCGTAATTTCAGGTACATGAATATTTTAAATTACGGCAATAAAGTTTTTTAATTAAAACGAACCGCAGGTATTCCCTCCTAATGTTGCACCGGCACCACCGCTAACATCTGCTTTAACAGCGGATGCGGCAAGTGTTACGATCGAGTAGGGAGGTGTGAAAGCCGTTTTGCTTCCTGCAGTATTTCCGCTTGTGTTTGTAAAAATGTTATCAACTGCTGTAACAGCTGTATAACCTGTCATTAAATCAATTGGTGTTTTCACTCCTTCGAAAACATTCTTTTCTACGCGAATATCAGCTTCAAAACCAGCCGCAATACATTTGTTACTTACTGTACTGTTGAAGTAGCTATTGATGATATGTACTTTTCCAAAACGAACTCTAGGCATTCTTTCTTTACAGCCTGGAGCCCACCAGCAACGGGCAAAAGTAATTCTCAATTTTCCACGGTCTCCTGTAGCACCGTCACTTGAACCAATCAGATTAGAATATCTGTGATCGTCAGAACCTCCTGAACCTCCTGCTTTTGGTGGTTTCAGGTAATGGAATTTAGAATACGTAACCGAAATATAATCGGATTTGTTTTTGATGTCAAAGTTTCCGTCAACACCATCTCTGAACTCGCAGTGGTCTACCCATACATTTGTACATTCGTCAAGAATAGCATTATCCCAGCCGTCAGTATCATAAGCACCGGGACCTTCAAAAATCAGGTTTCTGATAATGATGTTTTTACATCTTTTAATATTGATAATTCCGGAAGCATCTTTGGTTTGATTTGTAGAAACCAGTTTTGCACCGCTCGCACCGTAAATTGTTTTACCGGTCTGATCCTGAAAGGACAATCTTGTAGTAACCGTAATTGTACCGCTAACTTTAATAACCTTCACAGCAGCATTTTCTATTGCTGATTTTAATTGTGCGTAAGTCGTGACTGTTGTTTCAGCAGAAGTTCCTCCTCCGGTTGTTCCGCCATTTTGAGAGGCCCATCCGGGAACCTGGGCACAGTTTCCTACTTTCGCTGTTAAGCCGCTTCCTGCAGAAGTTGCAGCACTACTGTTTGCATCATTTTGTGATGATCCGATTTCTTCGGTATTACATGCTGTAAAACCGAGTACCAATGTTAACAAGAACATGGAGATTTTTGATCTAAATTTCATAATTTAAGTTTGGGGGTTTATAAAATATTTAACAATACAAATCTGCGGATAATTGCACCTAAAAAAGTTGAACAAGTTCAATGTTTTGAAAAAAAATCTTCAAAAAATGTTTTTTTAACAATTTTTAAGTGACAAAAACATCTAAAAAAGGTAGTTTTGCGTAATCGATTACATTATTTTTTTAATTCATTCCAATACTTACGCCCCAAGTAAGAATAAAAGTAAAAACACATGTACAAATCCCTCAGATCAAGTATTGAACGTAAAATTCCATTAACAGATGAAGAATGGAAATTTGTCGTTGAAAAAGCCGAGTTTATCAAACTCAAAAAAAACGAATACCTGCAGGTTCAGGATTCCAACAGTTCCTACGAAGGCTTTATTTTAAAGGGGGCTTTCAAAACCTATATTCTGAATGACAACGGTACCGAAAGTGTTATTTTTTTCTCCTTTGAAAATGAATGGATGTGTGATCTCGAAAGTTTCTATCATCAAAAACCTACCACCTACAATATCAAGGCCATTGAAGACAGCGAGATCCTGGTGATTAGCAAGGCAAACAAAACACTCTTGTTTGAGCAAGTGCCAAAGCTAATTCAGTTTCACATCATTATGGTCGAAAAAGCCAACATTGCGATTCAGCAAAGACTTTTAGATGTCTTAAACAAAACCTCCAAACAAAGGTATCTGGAGTTTATCGAAAAATATTCACACAAAGTGGATAAGATCAACAACAGGAATTTGTCATCGTATCTGGGAGTTTCACACGAGTTCTTGTCGAAGATTAAAAAGAGGTGCTAAGGTGCTAAGGTTCAAAGGTACAGAGTAACAAAGGTTCAAAGGTTTTCTGTAGAGGCGCACAGCAGTGTGTCTAAGGTATTATTTGAAAAATCACGCAAAGGCTCAAAGCCGTCAGGAAAATAAAACTTTGCGTCTTTGCGTGAATATAAAATTCAGTTAAAAAAAACTTCGCGAATCTTTGCGTAACCCTTTGCGAACTTTGCGGTTAAGCCATTAAAGTAATTTCTCTAAATAGATAAACTCCAATGGCTGATCTGAAATATTAGTATGAATATCGCTTGAAGGAAAAGCTTCTCTTTCGCCGGTTTCAACATAGCCGTGGCGTTTGTACCACGCAATAAGCTCCGAACGAACCGAAACCACCGTCATAAGAATACTGGATAATCCCAGCGCTTTAGCATGTTTTTCACCTTCCGCCAGCATCTTTTTGCCGATGCCGCCATTTTGCAATTCAGGTGAAACGGTCAGCATTCCCAAATACAACTGATGTTCTTTTTCCACCAGTAAAACCGAACCAATAATCTTGTCGTTGGCTGTGTATTTCAGAAATGTATTTTTAGGATCTGAAATGATTTCCGTTAATTCCTCTTCAGTCGTTCTTTTTCCTTCTAATAAATGAGCTTCGGTAGTCCAGCCTTTTTTGGAGGTTTCACCTCTGTAAGCAGAATTGATTAAGGTTACTAATGCCGGAATGTCTTGTAAGGTTGCTTTTGAAATCATGGTAATTATTATGCTGTATTTATTTAATTGCTCTTGCTTTAAGCGGAAGAACAAAATTAGGATATTTAAGATTGGCTTTACCCGAAATTTTTGAATTAACTACAGGGATTCCAATATTCCATAGAGACATTCATTAGAAAAATGAATCGTAATATTTTCTTTTTTTTGATTTTCAATGGCTAATAAATCATAAGCTTCCAGATAATAAGGCTTCTCATTAATTTTAATAACTGTTGTTTGTAAAGAAAATAAAAGTATGATCTGAGCATTACAATTCTGATTACGATCTGTTATTGTGAGTTTGGGATTGGCTATTTTTTCAGAAACCATCCAATTAAAATCAATCCCTTTTGTATAAGAAGTTACTTCATCATCCGAATTAAATTCTATGATTTCATATTTCTCGTATACTTTTTTCTCTTTGTTTATCTCAATAGGTAAGGAGTTGTCAAGCATAACCAGGTATCGGTGATAGCCCTTAAATTTGGTAAACGCTGAAGGCACTTCCTCTATTGTAGCACTGCTTATTCTGAATAGAAAATCCCTATCGCTATAGCTTGCCGTTTCCGGATAGATCATATATTCGTATGTCAATCCGCCATTCCAAACAGAGGCTGTAGTTTCTTTTTTAGGAAAAAGACGTAGGTTCATTTTTTAGTATTTTGAAATGAATGTCGGGATTTTGAAAGTTTTCTGTTTGCGTTCACGAGCTTGAAAACCGCAACAACATATTTTCATTCATTTACTCTTTTACTCTTTATTTTGTCGAAACCAGTAATTCTCTAACATCTACATCTAATACTTCAGCAATTTTTCTTAAGATGTCAATACTTGGTTGAGCATTATTATTGCAGTAATTCGTCACCACTACGTAACTTTTTTCAATTTTTTCGGCTAGCCACGTTTGTGTTCTTCCTTGTTCTTTTAGAACTTCTTTGATCCTGTTCATTTGAATATCAGCCATTAAGTACTTTTTTATAATGCTATTTAGTATAGAAAATTATTATCTATTAATAATCTTTTTTCGATGTGTTAAATTATGATATAAAAACACATTGTAAAATATTATAATTTAATATATATTTGTATTGAAATTTAATATAAAAATTTATGAAAGCATACACTAAAGCAAATCTTGAAGATATAGTCATGATGCAATTGGAAAATCTAAACGCTATGAATGATTTATTGTCTATAATGAAATTACAAAATGAACTATTGCATAATACCAATAAAAAATTAAAAGATGAAATTTCTGAATTTAAGGAAAAGTGTTTTACATATCAAGCGGGTAAACGAAATCAGAAATAACTTTTAAAAATTAATTAATCAACTTGGTGTTGAAAAAATAGTTTGTTAGTTGCCTTGAAAAATTTTGAATTCTTTTGCGTTCACTGTATTTATTTAATTGCCTCCTGCTTTAGCTAGAGGAAAAAGATTAGGAGATTTAGGAGTGGTTTGAGCCGAAATTCCGCGGTTTTTTTGGTTATACAAGTTTGAGATTCATAATAAGTATTTGATTATGTGATATTTTATGAAATTAATAATATTTGTTTTGTTATTTTTTATAAATTTCAATACTAAATTAATCTATTATGGCTGAGACAGGTTTTTTTGCATACGGGAGTCAATATTCATCAAGTGGAGAGTGTATTGAAGAAGCTATTGAACAAATTAATAATAGCGGTGAAGCGATAATTACTTCTTGGATTCATTTAAGGAATTCAGGTCGCTTTATTATTAATGAAGTATTAGATGAAATTGATAAAAGTGATTTTTTTTGTTGTGACTTAACAGGTCTTAATGATAATGTTTTGTTTGAACTGGGATACGCTTTGGCGCGTAAGAAACCTATTTTTATAATTAATGATGTTTCTTATGAAGAATCAAATAAAAAGTATAAAGAATTGAATTTATTAAGTACGTTAGGATATAAAAAATATACTAAGACGCATGATATAATTACCGGCTTTTTTAAAGAGCGTCCGTATGATCCAATTGGAAATATTTGGACTGATTTAACGAAAACAATAACACCTGAAAAAGATTCTAAAGCAATTTTAGTACTAAATAGCCAAACGGAAACAAATTATAATCTTGAAATTATTACTCAAGTAGATTATTTTAAACTTCCAAAAATAGTTGATGATGCAAGTGAAAATGCTAATTTACCTTTAAGTTGGTATATTCAAAAACTACATTCTGTACCTTCTGTTTTGATACAATTTTCTTCACAAACAAGAGCTGGCTATGAATTGCACAATTCAAAATGTGCCCTAATTGCTGGCATGGCGATAGGTTTAGGGTTGGAAGTTCAATTATTAGCTGAGCAACCATATTTTTCTCCTTTAGATTTTCGAGACTTATTAAAAAAATTTAGTAATAGACAAGAATGCTCTGTAATTGTAAAAGATTTTTTAATCAATTTACAAAAGGAAATTGCTGCGCTTTTAATAAATGAAAGGGAAAGAGTTGATACGCGAAAGAAATTAAGTGAACTTCAAAATTTAGATTTTGGTGAAGCAATTGCTGAACATGAAAGCAATAAACTTTATCAATATTATGTTGATACATCTCATACACAACAATTAATCAAAAACGAATATAACATTGTTGTAGGAAGAAAAGGAACAGGGAAAACGGCTACATTATATTACTTATTTGAAGATCTAATAAGAGATAGGAGAAATCACGTTGTATTAATTAAACCAATTAACTTTGAAGTTGATGGGTTGGTTGCCTTGATGGAAGAATCAAATAGTGAATTTGAAAAAGGTTTTTTAATTGAAACAGTATGGAAGTTTTTAATTTACTCACAAATAGCAAAGTCATTATTTGATCAAATTAAACAGAAACCTCTATTTGCTTTGTCTGAAGATGAAAATAAATATATTGAATTTATTGAGTTAAATCAAACAATTTTTCTTACGGATTTTTCTACAAGATTAGAGGAGCAAATTAAAAAATTAAGGGAAAACGAGATTAGTAAAATTGGAGCGGGAAATAATAATGAATTTAGGTTAAAAGTGGCTGAAATACTTCATGATGGAGTACTTAATGAAATGAAAGATTATTTTGGAGTTCTAATTCCTAAAAATCATAAATTAATTGTTTTAATAGATAATCTAGATAAATCTTGGAAAAAAGATGCTAGATTAAATATTCTTAGTAGATACATCTTAGGTTTATTAGGTGTATCAGGTAGAATTTTTAAAGAGCTATCTTATATAAAATCTATTCAAACTAGTATATCATTTCATCTTACAATTTTTTTACGTAGTGATATTTTTAAATATATTCAACTTATTGCCCGTGAACCTGATAAGATTGAAGTTTCAAGATTAATGTGGGAAGATTCAGAAATATTATTAAGAATAATAGAAGAAAGGTTTGTTGAATTAAGTAACAATAAATATAATAAAGAAGAACTTTTTGAAAGATTCTTCATTTCACAAGTTAATGGTGTTCCTACAAAAGATTTTATAATTAAATCTATTTTTCCAAGACCACGTGATTTAATTTATTTTTGTAAAAGCTGTAAAGATATTGCAGTTTCAAGGGGACATGAAATAATTCAAGAAATGGATGTCATATCTGCATATAAAGAATATTCAAGTTGGATATTCAAATCATTACTCGTCGAGAATAATATTCTTAATAAACAAATGGAAGATTTTCTTTTTGAATTAGTTGGAGGAAGTGCTGTAATAAATGAAACAATGATTAAACAATTTATGATAAATTCTGATATACCAATTGTCACTGAAGAAGATGTTGAAAAATTTATAGATAATTTGGTTGACTTAACTATACTTGGTCGTGAAGTAAGAACCAATGAATTTCAATTTGAATATGATGTTGAAAATTTTAAAAAAATAAAGACAATGTCAAAAAAGTTAGATTCAAAGCGATACAAAATTCACAATGCTTTAATTCCCTTTTTGGAATGTGAGATTATAAATTAAATAATATATATAATAAAAGCCACAGATTGAATAAAATAATCCGTGCAATCCGTGGCTTTTAAATTTTATGAGGTAAACTACCCCAAAAACGCCTTCAACTCCTCATAAGTCTTAATCTTCACACTCACTTTCTCCTCATTCATAACACTCTCAATTTGTTCAGGAATCGGAAGCGTAATGCCCAATGCAGGTTCGACCACATCCAGAAACTTAATAGGATGCGCCGTTTCTAAGAAAACACCAATGGCATTCTCATGTTTTTGTAATTCTTTTTTCAAACCTAAATAGCCAACAGCACCGTGAGGTTCTGCGATATAACCATCGGTTTTGTAAATTTGTTTTAGGGCTTCAAGCGTTTCTTCATCCGTATAACTGTAGGAAGAGAAATCTTTTTCGAAAGCTTTTAAATCATTGTTGTACAATTCCTGAATTCTGATAAAGTTACTTGGGTTTCCAACATCCATAGCGTTTGAGATGGTCGCTTTGGAAGGTTTTGGCTCGTATTTTCCGTTTTCTAAGAATCTTGGTACGGTATCGTTTACGTTGGTAGACGCAACGAAATGTTCGATTGGCAAACCTAATTTCTTCGCCATAATTCCGGCGCAGATATTTCCGAAATTCCCACTTGGGCAAGAGAAAACCAACGGTTTATTCTGGCTTTTTAGCGCTTTATAAGCAAAGAAAAAATAGAACATTTGCGGCAGCCAGCGCGCAATATTGATAGAGTTGGCCGAAGTCAGGTTTTTATGCGCTAAACTTTCGTCCAAAAACGCTTTTTTCACCATATCCTGGCAATCGTCAAAAACGCCGTCGACTTCAAGGGCTTTGATGTTTTTGCCTAAAGTTGTCAATTGTTTTTCCTGAATGTCGCTCACTTTTCCGGACGGATACAGAATCACGACATCAACACCGGCAACGCCTAAAAATCCGCTCGCAACAGCTCCGCCCGTATCTCCGGAAGTCGCTACCAGAACCGTGTTTTTACTGTCTTTTTTGTCTTTGTTAAAATACGCCAGACAACGTGACATAAATCGCGCTCCAACGTCTTTAAAGGCCATGGTAGGCCCGTGGAATAATTCCAGTGAATAAATGTCTTTTTCAACTTCTACCACCGGAAAATCAAAGGATAAAGTGTCGGCTATGATTTCTCTTAAATAATCCTCCGGAATATCATCGCCTACAAATTGCTGAATCACATCAAAAGCAATATTATGATGGGTCAGATTTTCGATTACATTAAAAAAAGCAGGGTTTAAAGGCGTAACAATTTGTGGAAAATACAATCCTTTATCGCTTGCTAATCCTTGTATGACAGCTTCTTTAAACGAAACTTCGGGTGCGTTGTGGTTTAAACTGTAGTATTTCATTTTTTTTTTTGCTTTAGGCTTTTTTGTAGCTTTACGCTTTAAGCAGTAGGCTTTAGGCTTTTTCCTAAATGCGCTTAGCTTATTGCTTCTTTTTCTTTTTTCTTTTTTCTTTTCCGCAATGGTTTTAAGCTTATTGCCTAAAGCCTATTGCTTACAGCGTCCCATCCTAAAGGATGCGGACACCATCGGGATTAATTTTCGAGACGTGAATTTCATAAGGCAAATTCATGTTTTCGTACACTTCGCTCATCGCTTTGGCAATTTTATCCGCTGTGTCTTTTCCGCGGCTTAAGGCAAAAATCGACGGTCCCGAACCGGAAATTCCGGAACCTAAAGCGCCGTTTTCTAAAGCCGTTTGTTTGATTAAATCAAAACCCGGAATCAAAACACTTCGCAATGGTTCTACGATTTCGTCATGAAGCGATCTTCCGATCAAATCGTAATCTTTGGTGTATAATCCGGCGATTAATCCGCCCACATTTCCCCATTGCATAATGGCGCTTTTTAGGGAAACAGTTTGTTTTAGTACCGAACGCGCATCCGATGTTTTCAGTTCAATCTGAGGATGAACTACTGTAGCAAACAATTCTTCAGGACTATCAATCCGAATAATATCTAACGGGCTGTAGCTTCTCACTAAAGTAAAACCGCCTAAAAGGGCAGGGGCAACGTTGTCTGCGTGCGCATTTCCGCTGGCTAATTTTTCGCCCTGCATCGCAAATTGCACCAGATCTTTGCGCGAATAAGGTTTTCCTAATAATTCATTAATTCCGAAAACGGCTCCGGCAGAACTTGCAGCACTGCTTCCGATTCCGCTTCCGGCTTTGATATGTTTGTAGATTTCGATTTCAAATCCAACCGTTATGGGTTCAAAATCTCTTTCGTAGGCTTCCAGCATCGCAACAGCTGCAACACCCGAAACGTTTTTTTCGGTTTCTAAAGGCAAATCGGCACCTGTAATTTTTGTGATGCGAATTCCTTTTTGATCTACTTTTCGAACAATCATTTCATCGCCCGCATTGTCCAGGCAAAGCCCGAGTACGTCAAATCCGCAGGAGAGATTTGCAATAGTTGCCGGGCAAAATAGTTTTATTTCCATTCTTTTTTTAAGGTTCTGAGTTGCTAAGGTCCTAAGTTTCTAAGGTTTTCTTTGCAGCTTTTGTTTTTAAGTTTTTAAGGAACTAAGTTTTTAAGTTGCTAAGATTGAGAAAAAAACTCAGAACCTTAGCAACTCAGTACCTTAGTCCCTTTAGTTGTTCCCTATTCGAATTACATCCGCAAAAATCCCCGAAGCAGTAACAGCGGCTCCGGCTCCGGCTCCTTTTATAAGCAGCGGCTGATCTACATAACGATCAGTGTAAAAAAGCACGATATTGTCTTTTCCTTCCAAATTGTAGAAAGGATGGTCTTTCGGAATGAATTGCAGGCCAACGCTTGCCTTTCCGTTTTCGAATTTCGCAACATATTTTAACCTGGAATCTTTACTAAGCGCTTCTTCATAAATAGCCCCGAAATGCGGAGCGTGTTTGATTAATGAAGCAAAAAAGTCTTCATTGTTTGTGGTCGCTAAACATTCTGCAGGCAAAAAGGATTCGTTGGCGATGGCATCAATATCCATTTCGTAACCGCTTTCGCGAATCAGAATCAGGATTTTACGGGCAACATCGATTCCGCTCAGGTCAATTTTCGGATCAGGTTCAGTGAATCCCTGAACTCCGGCTTCTTTTACTACATCATGAAAAGAATTATCCTTGTCGAAATTGTTGAAAATGAAGTTCAGACTTCCCGATAAAACGGCCTGTATTTTATGCACTTTATCACCCGAAGCGATTAAGTTTTTAACGGTATCAATAATCGGTAGTCCCGCTCCAACATTCGTTTCAAACAAAAACGGAGCATTATATTGACGTGATAGGTTTTTTAGTTTTTTGTAATTGTCATAGGCTGAAGAACAGGCAATTTTGTTACAAGTTACCACCGCAATACTTTGTTTCAGAAACTGTTCGTAAGTTTCAGAAACAGTTGCATTGGCTGTAATATCCACAAAAATGCTGTTACGTAAATTCAGTTCTTTGGCGCGCTCGATAAAAGTTTCTTTATTTGCCGGTTCCCCTTTATCTAAATCAGCCTGCCATTCTTTTAAAGAAATTCCATCTTCATCGAAAAGCATTTTTCTGGAATTGGATAGCGCAATTACACGAACATTAATCTTCAGGTTATCTTTTAGGAATTTTTTCTGGTTGTGAATTTGTTCGATGAATTTTTCACCTACATTTCCAACGCCCATCACAAATAAATTGAGCTGTTTGGTGTTTTCTTCAAAGAAATTTTCGTGTAGTGTATTTAAAGCTTTTTTAACGTCTCTTTCGTTGATTACGGTCGAGATATTTCGCTCAGAAGCACCTTGCGCAATGGCACGGATGTTTACGTTATTTTTACCGAGAGTACTAAACATTCTTCCGCTTAAACCCTGGTGGTTTTTCATATTTTCACCCACCAAAGCAATGATACAAAGGTCTTTTTCTACAATAGCAGGATCAATTTTGTTTTGAAGAATCTCTACTTCGAAAGCTCTGTTGATGGCACTTTCGGCACTTTCAGCATCTGAATTTAAAATTCCGATACAAATCGAATGCTCGGAAGAAGCCTGAGTGATAAAAATGACATTGATTTTTTCCTGAGATAATACTTCAAACAAACGTCTTGACGAACCTGCAACCCCAATCATTCCAGGGCCTTCGAGTGTTACTAACGAAATGTGATCGATATGGCTGATCCCTTTTACAACCGTATCTTTTGACGAAACCTGGCTGGAAATTAAAGTTCCGGCAGCTTCGGGCTCAAAAGTATTTTTGATTAAAATGGGAATGTTTTTTCTTAAAACGGGCTGAATGGTTGGCGGATACAGCACTTTCGCTCCGAAATGTGACAATTCCATCGCTTCCTGATACGAAATAGTGGCAATAGGCTGTGCCTGTTTTACAATTTTCGGGTTAGCCGTAAACATTCCGTTGACGTCAGTCCAGATTTCCAGTTGCTCTGCATCCAGTGCTCCGGCAATAATAGCAGCAGTGTAATCAGAACCGCCACGGCCTAAAGTTGTTGTAATTCCGTCCAGGGTTAAAGCTATAAATCCCGGTAAAATAGTGATTTGTGCTTCATTTTCGGCAAAATATTCCTGAATCAGCTGATTTGAAATTTCAAAATTTACAGTTGCTTTTCCAAAATCAGCATTTGTTTTTATGATTTCACGGCTGTCTTTATACACGACATTTTTATTGATTTGCTGATACGCCTGCGCAATGATATAGGACGAAAGCAATTCTCCGAAACTTAAAATGGTATCTGCTGTTCTTGGAGATAATTCCCCTAATAAAAAACAGCCGTCTAGTAGTGTTTCTAAATGGTTAATGATTCTTTTTACATGACTTAGCAAACTGCTTTGTTCGCTTACCGGAATCAATTCTTTTAAGGTGTCCAGATGTTTCTTTTCGATTTCGGCAACAATTTCCCTGAAGCTTTCATCATTAGCCGCCGCTTTTGCAGCCGCCAGTTGAAGTAAATCTGTGACTTTGCTTAAAGCCGAAACGACAACAACTAATTTTCCCTGCTTAGAATTCTGGTCTATAATTTCGAGAACGAGTTTTATATTTTGTGCATTGGCAACCGAAGTTCCGCCAAATTTTAATACTTTCATTTTGATGTTTTTTTTCTTTTATGCAAATATTTTTATCTATCCAATACCTTTCTTCTTTTTAGAAAAAAGTATAGATAACCAAGGATTATATGTGAAAATGTATACCCCTAAGGGGTAGTAGTTGTTGTAGAAGTTGTGGTAACAGCAATTGCAACTCTGGTTTGAGTTGTCATTACAGAAGGATATTTTACGCTGTTACTTTTCATTTTGGTTTTTCAAAAGTACAGTTTTTTATAAAAGTTAAAAACCCTTATTTTCTTTTTGCGAATATTTTAATAATTCAAATCTCATGAAATTAATATTGAGCTTTTATCAGGATTGAATCTTATAAATTGTTGGATTCGTATATTTATCTTGTTTAATATGTGAGTTGTACTGTTTATAGATCTTATTTAATTGATGTTAGAAGTGTTAATAATTGCAAATTTATCCGATCAATTTAGTAGAATTCCTGTTTTATAATCAGAATTATAGGTTTTTGAAATCGAAAACTCATAGAATTTGGTATTTAATACGAAAAACTGTTATTATTAAGAATTGTTTTGTTTAATATATGAAATTTTTGGCTGATTACTTTTGTTTTACCTATTTTCGCTGAAATAATTAAATCTAAAAAATGAAAAAAAACATTACTTTCTTATTTATTTCTTTATTCTTACTTATAGCTTGTAACAATGACGAAGACAACTCTGCAATTCCTGCATCACCTGCTACCACTCATGCATCGCTAAATGGAGGTTCTGTAAATTTAACATGGACAGTTGTCGAAGGTACTGGTATTACATATAATGTATATAGAAGTGATAGTCCTGTAAAACTTAATGCCGTTCCACTTACTGAAGCAAAATTCACGGATGTGCTCAAAACTACAGGTTCTTTTACTTATTCGATTACAGCTACATTAGGAGGAGTGGAAAGTGCAAAAGGGATAGTTTCTGAAAAAGTAATTTTAGAACTTCCTAAAACAAAAACTGTACAGACAATTGATAAGTATTACGATACTAAATATGAATATACTTATAGTTATGACACATCTAATATTACTAAATTAATGACAATAAGTACCAAAGCAACTACTAAAAATGTAAAGACCCAAGAGGTGACTATTACAAATTCAATTGCTAAATATATATACACTGGAGATTTAATTACAAAAAGTATGGTCTATATTGATGATAATATTCTTAAGTCTTCTTTGGAATATATGTATAATGAGCAAAAAAAATTGATCGCTGGAATAAGAAAAAAAGCAGATGGAAGTATTAGTTCTACAGTTACTTATACCTACAATCAGGACGGAACAATTACTGAAACGGATGATACTCCATATTCAGGTCCAGGAATATATACTTATGAAAAGGGTAATTATGTAAAATATCAAATTACTACTCCAATGCCTGATGGTGATGCATATGTTGCAATAACAGATTATGTTTATGACTCAAAAAATGAATCTAATATAAATATTTTGGGATTTAATCTCTTTGCCAATTTTGCTAAAAATAATGCAATCAGCTCCTCAACTATTTTTAATTTTAATGGTGTACTTCAAAGTACTGAATCATCTAAAAGTGACTGTACATACAATGAAAATGGTTATATTTTGACAAAAATGAAAAACGTTATGTCTTCTTCAGGTGCAACAATACAAACTGAAAAAACAGTTGTTACTTATTATTAATTTAAGAAGTTAACTATTTAAGTACAATAAAAGCAGCTCCTAATGAGCTGCTTTTATTTTTTTTGATGCTGAGATTAAATAATCCTCAATAAACATTGCTTTTTAATATTGATTTGCTGAATTTTGGCGTCTTAAATTACAAACAACATGAAAGAAGTCCATTATATAAGTACTGAAACCTTAAGTTTAGAAGCTTTACAAGAAATAATTGTAAATCAAAAAACGCTTGAATTATCGGAGGAAGCCAAAGTAAATGTTCAGAAGTGCCGTGACTATTTAGATAAAAAAATGGCGACACACTCTGAACCGATTTATGGAATCAATACAGGTTTCGGATCACTTTATAGTGTGAAAATTTCTACCGAAAATTTATCAAAACTTCAGGAAAACCTGGTCAAGTCACACGCTTGCGGAACAGGCGAAGAAGTGCCGGCTGAAATTGTAAAACTGATGTTGTTACTGAAAATCCAATCCTTAAGCTACGGACATTCAGGAATTCAATTGCAGACCTTAAATCGTTTAGTTGATTTTTATAATAACGATATCCTGCCTGTAATATATACTCAGGGTTCTCTTGGAGCTTCCGGAGATTTAGCGCCTTTGGCACATTTGTCTTTACCATTATTAGGAGAAGGCGAAGTCCTTTTTGAAGGCAGAAAAGTACATTCCCGCGAAGTTTTAAAGCATTTTAAGTGGGAACCAATTGTTTTACAGTCTAAAGAAGGTCTGGCTTTGTTGAACGGAACACAATTTATGAGTGCTTACGGAGCACACATTTTGCTTAAAGCTTATAAATATTCGTATCTCGCAGATTTAATAGGAACCATTTCTCTGGAAGGTTTTGACGGAAGAATAGAACCATTCAACGAATTGATTCACTTTATCCGTCCTCACAAAGGACAAATTGTGACGGCGCAGCGCATTAACGAATTTCTGGAAGGAAGTGAAATTATCGCTCAGGAAAAAAAACACGTTCAGGATCCGTATTCTTTCCGTTGTATGCCTCAGGTACACGGTGCTTCAAAGGATGCCATTGATTACGTTCGAAAAGTATTTAAAACAGAAATCAATTCAGTTACCGATAATCCGAATATCTTTATTGAAGCCGATCAGATTATTTCAGGAGGGAATTTCCACGGACAGCCTTTGGCTTTGGCATTGGATTTTATGGCCATAGCTCTTGCGGAATTGGGAAGTATTTCTGAAAGAAGAACCTACCAATTGATTTCAGGATTGCGTAATCTTCCGGCATTTCTGGTGGACAATCCGGGATTAAATTCAGGATTTATGATTCCGCAATATACAGCAGCGAGTATTGCCAGCCAGAACAAACAACTGGCAACACCAGCCAGCGTAGATAGCATTGTTTCCAGTAATGGTCAGGAAGATCATGTAAGCATGGGGGCAAACGGAGCCACAAAAGCACTTCGTGTAATGGATAATTTAGAGCGTATTCTCGCAATTGAATTGATGAATGCATCTCAGGCCATTGCGTACAGAGAACCTTTGAAATCAAGCGAATTTATCGAAATGTTTTTAAGCAGTTACAGAGAAGTGGTGCCTTTGGTAAAAGAAGACAGGATCTTACATTATGACATCGAGAAAACAGTTGAATTCCTTAGCAGTTTCCAAATTGAAAATGATTTGTTAACAATGGCTTAACATTGAAAGATAATATTGAAGTAATTTTGCACTATCAAAAATATAAAAATGTCAATAAACAGTATTTTCCAATTTTTAGTGCCGAAAGACAAAAAATTCTTTCCACTTTTTGAAGAGGCTTCAAGCAATTTAATTGAATTAGCGTCTAATTTACATGAAGCTGTAAATCTTCCGTTAAAAGAAAGAGAAGTTCTTTTTCAGAAAATTGATGAATTAGAGCAAAAAGGAGAAGACATTACACGTCAGACCAATTTAGAATTAAGCAGAAATTTTATTACTCCGTTTGACAGAGAGGACATTCACACATTAATTACTTCTATAGATAACGTAGCCGATTATTTGCATGGTGCTGCCAGCAGAATGAGACTGTATCAGGTAGACAAGATTACAAAATCTATCAGAAAAATGACAGAAATCAATCTTGAAGCTTGTCAGAATATTGATAGTGCCGTTAAAGAATTGAGAAATTTAAATAATTTCAAAGTTATTAAAGATGCTTGTGTCAGAATTAATAAACTGGAAAACAAGTCAGATAACGTTTATAACAAAGCAGTTTTTGAAATTTTTGAAAACGAAACAGACGCTAAAAATATTATTAAATATAAAGAAGTTTTATCTGTTTTAGAATCAGCTACAGACAAGTGTAAGAGCGTTGCAAACATACTGGAGTCTATTTCTGTAAAACATTCTTAAATTTAATTTATTTCATTCTGAAGTTATAATTTTATGACGCTACTTATAATTATTATAGTATTAGCTTTAATTTTTGATTACATCAATGGTTTTCATGATGCGGCAAATGCTATTGCTACAGTTGTTGCGACAAAGGTATTAACGCCTTTTCAGGCCGTACTTTGGGCAGCATTTTTTAACTTTCTGGCTTATTGGGTTTTCGGATTTGGTGTTGCAGATACTGTTGCAAAAACAGCGCATACCATGGAAATTAACCTGGTTGTAATTCTGGCCGGTGTTATTGCCGCAATTTGTTGGAATTTATTGACCTGGTGGCTTGGAATTCCTTCCAGTTCTTCTCATACTTTGATTGGTGGATTTGCAGGAGCAGCTGTGGCTCACGCTATAGCAGTGCACGGTTTTTCAGGTTATGCAGGCGAAGATGGAACTACACATTACTGGTACGAAATCGTAAGCTGGTATAAGGCCGGAAAAGACGGCGCAATGCCCTCAGGAGTTCTTATTATTATTGCTTTTATCGTTTTAGCGCCTTTGTTAGGAGCGCTGGCTTCGTATTTAATTTCAATTTGGTTGTTAAATGCATCCCGTAAAAGTATTTATCCTAAAATATTTACCGTAGCGTTAATGATAGCGACCGTTTGGTTGGTCAGCAATCTGATGGTGTCTTACGAGGATATTCTTAAACATGGAAAACCACGTTTTGATTCTCATTTTTGGAGTGTAGCTTTCGATCCTCATAATATTAAATGGTTTCTGGTAGCTTTTATCATCTTAACCGTAAGTGCATTTTGTTTGATATTTAGTAGTTTAAATCTGCATCAGGCAGATGCTGCTTTGAAAAAAATGCAATTGTTGTCTTCTGCGGCTTTTAGTTTAGGACACGGAGGAAATGATTCGCAAAAAGTAATGGGTATTATTGCTGCCGCTGTAGCGGTCTATATTAATGCACATCCGGGCATTCATATGGAATCCTGGTTGGATGTTGTCTTGCCAAACGATGATTTGGGTGTAAAAGGAGTAATGCCGGGATGGATTCCGTTAGCGTGTTATTCTGCGATTGCAGCAGGAACTTTAAGTGGTGGCTGGAAAATTGTAAAAACAATGGGTTCTAAAATCACAAAAGTAACTTCATTTGAAGGAGTAGCTGCGGAAACTGCAGGAGCACTGACACTTTATTTTACAGAGCATTTAAAAATTCCGGTAAGTACAACACATACGATTACAGGTTCTATCATCGGCGTTGGATTAACAAAACGTGTATCTGCTGTTCGTTGGGGTGTAACGGTAAGTTTAATCTGGGCGTGGATACTGACTATTCCTATTTCAGCAATATTGGCTGGATTGGTTTATTTTATTCTAAGTGTCTTTATGTAATAAAATGATTTTTCTAAAATGTGGTGATATATAAATTACATTTTAACGATATAAAAAAAGCTGGTTTCAAATAGAAACCAGCTTTTTTTATGATGAAATTCCAATATTTTAAAATTCCAAATTCCAAAAATGAAAACGTGTAACGAGAGCATTGGAATTTGGAATTTTAAAATATTGGAATTTCCATTTAATGTTATTTCCTAAAATTCTTATGATTGTGTTTTCTTTTGTAATGCGTCTGTTTTAAATTCTTGTCTTTTGAAATAACACTAATTGTACCGTCAATTTCGAGCATACAGAGCTTTACATCCGTAAAATGTTCCAATCCATGTTCTCGCATCGCTTCTTTTAATTCGTCGTGAGAAATGTCTAATTTGCTCAAAGAATCAAAATCTAGCTTTCCGTCATGGATTAAGATTTCAGGTTTGTCTAAAAGCAAATCGTTGAGTAATTTGTATTTGTGAGTTAGTTTTTTAATGACAAAATTAATTATAAACAACACCAAAGCGGCAACTAAACCTCCCCAAAGACTCGTGTCAGGACCAACCATCGCATTTTGGACCGAATTACTGATTAGCAAAATCAGAATAATATCGGCTGTATTGAGCTGGGAAAGCTCCTTTTTACCAAAAATGCGAAGCGCGATGGTCATAAAAAAATAGACCGCCGCACTTCTGCCAATAATATCGAGATATGGGAATAATATCATTGAATTATAACTTAAAATTCTTCTCAATTGCCCTGATCATTTCTCCGGCAATATCTTTATTTGTGGCACCTTCTATTCCTTCAAGACCCGGAGATGAGTTTACTTCAAGCAATAAAGGACCTTTTGAGGAACGTATAATATCAACACCGGCCACTTTTAAGTCCATTGCTTTTGCAGCTTTTATGGCTATCTTTTTCTCTTCAGGAGTTACTTTTATGACAGATGCCGTTCCTCCAAGATGTATATTGGCTCTGAATTCTCCCGGCATCGCTTCACGCTGCATGGCGGCAACTACTTTTCCGTCGATAACAAAACAACGAATATCTTTTCCGTTGGCTTCTTTGATAAATTCCTGAACTAAAATGTTTGCATTTAAACTTTTGAATGCATTAATAACACTTTCTGCGGCTTTTTTGGTTTCGGCCAAAACAACGCCTTTTCCCTGGGTTCCTTCCAGTAATTTTACGATTAACGGAGATCCGCCTACCATTTTAATTAAATTGTCTGTATCTAAAGGAGAATTGGCAAAACCGGTGGTTGGAATGTCTACACCGCTGTTTAATAGTAATTGCAGGGAATATAATTTATCGCGTGATTGTGTTATGGCAGTAGCTGAATTCAAACAGAAAACTTTTAAAGCTTCAAACTGACGCGTTAATGCACAACCGTAAAAGGTAATACTTGGCCTGATTCTCGGAATAATGGCATCAAACTGATTTAGGATTTTTCCGCCTCTGTAATGGATTTCGGGCGTCTTGGCATCGAGTTTCATATAACATTCCTTGATATTCAAAAAATGCATTTCGTGACCACGCATTTCGCCGGCCTCCATAATTCTTTTATTACTGTACAATTCAGGATTACTGGCCAAAAGTCCTATTCGCAGACCAGACGTTGCTTTTTCTGAATTTTGATAAAGTTCTTTCAGTGACTCCGGAGTTGGCTGTCCTAATAAGTATTTTTCTTCGGGATCCACCAGTACGCGTCCGCTCATCGCTTCACGGCCTAAAAGCATTCTGAAACCCATTGAATCACGATTGGTCAATGTCATTTCTATAGGCCATTTTACATCGCCAATTTTAAGGTTGGTCTGGATCACATAACGATGTTCTCTAAAACCGCTTGAGCTTTTCACAATTCTTTTGTCAACCAGCGGAGCTTCACAATGGATGATCGTTTTAATATTATTCTGAATGGGATTAATATCAAATTTTACCCAATTGGCATCATTTTTTATAAAAGGAGCTATGTTTATAGCATGCATTGCCGAGGTTTTGGCACCGGAATCTACACGAGCTTTGATTGTTGGGATTCCTAATTCCGGAAATGAGCACCATTCTTCGCTGCCTAAAATGACTTTGTTTTGAAGCATATATTATGATTTGTTTTATAGAATTTAATAGCCAAAAATAGCTATTTGCTTTTACTAAAGGTAGTAATTTATCTAAAAAAAATACCCGTTATGTTATGAAAACGTAACGGGTAAATTAACTTTGTTATAAATTTAAACTAATTTATAGATTAGTGGGTTCTTCCGCTTTGTGTATTTCTACAGAAAGTTCCTGAGAATCATCTTTCAGATCCATTAGGATTTCATCACCGGAATGGATTTTTGAAGTAATGATTTCTTCTGCCAGTAAATCTTCAACATATTTCTGGATCGCTCTTTTTAGGGGTCTTGCACCAAATTGTCTGTCAAAACCTTTCTCAGCGATAAATGCTTTCGCTTTATCCGTAAGACTTAAGTTATATCCTAATTCAGCAATACGGGAATATAGTTTTTTAAGTTCAATTTCGATAATCAAATCAATATCCGCTTTTTCTAATGCGTTGAAAACGATAACATCATCAATTCTGTTTAAGAATTCAGGAGCAAAAGTTTTTTTCAATGCATTTTCGATGATGCTTTTTGAATTATCGTCGGCCTGAGCTACTTTAGCAGCAGTTCCGAATCCTACGCCTTGTCCGAAGTCTTTCAATTGACGTGCACCAACGTTAGACGTCATGATAATGATGGTGTTTTTAAAGTCGATTTTGCGGCCTAAACTGTCTGTCAGGTATCCGTCATCCAAAACCTGAAGCATCATGTTGAATACATCAGGATGTGCTTTTTCAATCTCATCTAAAAGTACGACACAATACGGTTTTCTGCGAACTTTTTCAGTCAGCTGACCACCTTCTTCGTAACCAACATATCCCGGAGGCGCTCCAACTAGACGGGAGATCGCAAATTTCTCCATGTATTCACTCATGTCGATACGAACTAATGCATCTTCAGAATCGAATAATTCTTTTGCTAACACTTTTGCTAATTGCGTTTTACCCACTCCGGTCTGACCTAAGAAAATAAACGAACCAATTGGTTTGTTCGGATCTTTAAGTCCGGCTCTGTTACGCTGGATAGAACGTGCAATTTTAAGAACGGCATCGTTTTGACCAATTACTTTGTTCTGAATTAATTCAGGTAATTTCGCCAGTTTGTTGCTTTCTGTTTGTGCAATTCTGTTTACCGGAATTCCGGTCATCATAGAAACAACATCCGCTACATTATCTTCTGTAACTTCAATTCTGTTGTTTTTAGAATCTTCTTCCCATTGTTCCTGTGCAACAGCTAAATCTTTTTCGATACGTTTTTCATCATCGCGAAGTTTGGCTGCTTCTTCATATTTTTGTTTTTTAACAACCATATTTTTGTTTTCGCGAACTTCCTCTAACTGACGTTCCAAATCTAAAATTTGTTTCGGAACATCAATATTAGTAATGTGTACACGGGAACCGGCCTCATCAAGAGCATCGATAGCTTTGTCCGGTAAAAAACGCTCAGACATATATCTGTTGGTTAATTTTACACAAGCTTCAATGGCTTCCTGCGTATACGTTACATTATGGTGATCTTCGTATTTGTCTTTGATGTTGTTTAAGATGGCAATTGTTTCTTCAACAGAAGTTGGTTCTACGATTACTTTCTGGAAACGTCTTTCTAAAGCACCGTCTTTTTCAATGTACTGTCTGTATTCGTCAAGTGTTGTAGCTCCAATACATTGGATTTCACCTCTTGCCAAAGCAGGTTTGAACATGTTAGAAGCGTCCAGCGAACCTGTTGCACCTCCGGCACCTACAATGGTGTGTATTTCATCAATAAAAAGAATGATGTCGTCATTTTTTTCAAGCTCGTTCATAACGGCTTTCATTCTTTCTTCAAACTGGCCACGGTATTTTGTTCCGGCTACTAAACTGGCCAGATCAAGCGTTACCACACGTTTGTTAAAAAGAATACGAGATACTTTTTTCTGAATGATACGTAATGCTAATCCTTCCGCGATAGCAGATTTACCAACTCCGGGTTCTCCAATAAGAAGCGGGTTGTTCTTTTTTCTACGGCTTAGGATTTGAGAAACACGTTCTATTTCTTTTTCACGTCCTACTACAGGGTCTAGTTTTCCTTCTTCCGCCATTTCTGTTAAATCTCTCCCAAAATTATCTAAAACCGGAGTCTTGGATTTTTTGTTTGACTTATTGGCGGGATTATTAAAACTACTTTCTTTCAGACTGTCATCTTGTCCTGAATCGTCATTATACGATTCGTTTCTTGGCAAGTTTTCTAAGAATTCTTCTTCGTTTGGAGTCATATTTAAATATTGTTCTTTAGCTATGTCATAATCTATTTTTAGCTTATTCAACAGCTTGGTTGTTGGATCGTTTTCGTTTCGTAAGATACATAACAGCAAATGTGCCGTGCTAATCGATGAGCTCTGGAATACCTTTGCTTCAAGGAAAGTGGTCTTCAGTGCCCTTTCCGCCTGGCGGGTAAGATGAAGATTCTTCTTTTCGGCATTGATTTCAACGCTTTGATTGGCTGGACTGAGTACTTCTACTTTTCTGCGTAAATGATCTAAATCAACAGCGAGGTTATTGAGGATATGAATGGCCTTGCCGTTTCCATCTCTCAAAATGCCCAGCATAAGATGTTCAGTACCAATAAAGTCGTGACCCAAACGTAAGGCTTCTTCTTTACTGTAGGTAATAACATCTTTTACTCTTGGTGAAAAATTATCATCCATAATATATTAATTGTATTGTAAATTTAGTGAATTACTCTATGAAAAACAAAAACCATACCCTTCAGAATCTCATGACAGCTAAGAGACAAAAAAAAAGACAATAAAAGCGTTAAAAAACGCTTAATTTATTAACTAAAAGCTAAAATAAAGTTGTTAATAAATCATTGAAATAAGTGTAAGGAAATAGCTGAAAAAATTTCAAAAAAACGTATCTTGGCACGCTTTGAAACTAATATAATTATTTAATATAACAACTTATGTCTGAAGGAGAAAAGTTAATTCCTATTAACATAGAAGATGAAATGAAATCAGCTTACATCGATTATTCGATGTCAGTAATCGTATCAAGAGCGCTTCCTGATGTTAGAGATGGCTTGAAACCAGTGCATCGAAGAGTTCTTTATGGAATGTATGACTTAGGAGTAACTTCAAGATCTGCCCACAAAAAATCGGCGAGAATCGTAGGAGAGGTTTTGGGTAAGTATCACCCACACGGAGATACCTCTGTGTATGATGCTATGGTACGTATGGCTCAGGAATGGAGTATGCGTTATTTATTAGTAGACGGTCAGGGTAACTTTGGTTCTGTCGATGGTGACAGTCCGGCAGCAATGCGTTATACTGAGGCCAGAATGCGTAAGATTTCAGAGGACATCATGGCAGATATCGAAAAAGAGACAGTTGATTTTCAATTGAACTTTGATGATACATTATATGAGCCAAAAGTAATGCCGACAAGAGTTCCTACTTTATTAGTAAACGGAGCAACAGGTATTGCAGTTGGTATGGCAACCAATATGCCGCCACACAATTTAACAGAAGTGATCAATGGTACTTTAGCCTACCTGGATAATAACGATATTGAAGTTGACGAATTAATGACGCATATTAAAGCTCCGGATTTTCCAACAGGAGGTATAATATATGGTTACGAAGGCGTTCGCGAAGCTTTTAAAACCGGTAGAGGACGTATTGTAATGCGCGCCAAAGTTGGTTTTGAAGAAGTTGACGGAAGAGAATGTATCATTGTTACCGAGATCCCATATCAGGTAAACAAAGCCGAAATGATCAAACGTACGGCTGATTTGGTTAATGATAAAAAAATTGAAGGTATTGCGAATATTCGTGACGAATCAGACAGAAACGGTATGCGTATCGTTTATATCCTGAAACGCGATGCTACGCCAAACGTAGTTTTGAATACCTTATATAAATTTACATCCTTACAATCTTCTTTTAGTGTAAATAATATTGCATTAGTAAAAGGGCGCCCGCAAATGTTGAATCTGAAAGACATGATTCACTATTTTATTGAGCACCGTCATGATGTAGTTGTTCGAAGAACACGTTTCGAATTGCGTAAAGCAGAGGAAAGAGCGCACATCTTAGAAGGTTTAATCATTGCTTCTGATAATATTGATGAAGTAATTGCGATCATCAGAGGTTCTAAAAATACAGAAGAAGCGCGTGAGAAATTAATCGAAAGATTCAATTTGTCCGATATTCAGGCCCGTGCCATTGTTGAGATGCGTTTACGTCAGTTAACAGGTCTGGAGCAGGATAAGTTAAGAGCGGAGTTCGAAGAATTAATGAAATTAATCGAGCATTTGAAAGCTTTATTGGAAGATGTTAACTTAAGAACTGCTTTAATCAAAGAAGAACTGGAGGAAATCCGTGAGAAATACGGAGATGCCCGTCGTTCTCAAATTGAATATTCAGGCGGAGATGTAAGTATCGAAGATTTGATTGCCGATGAAAATGTGGTAATTACCATTTCTCATGCCGGCTATATCAAGCGTACGAACTTAACAGAATACAAAACGCAGAACAGAGGAGGAGTTGGACAAAAAAGCGCAGGAACAAGAGATCAGGATTTCCTTGAGCACATGTTCGTTGCTACCAACCACCAATATATGATGTTCTTTACGCAAAAAGGAAAATGTTTCTGGATGCGTGTTTACGAAATTCCGGAAGGAAGCAAGACAGCCAAAGGAAGAGCAATTCAGAATCTGGTAAACATTGAAAGCGATGATAAAGTAAAAGCTTTCATTTGTACTCAGGATTTAAAAGACAAAGATTATATCAACAGTCATAACCTTGTAATGGTTACGAAACAAGGTCAGGTGAAGAAAACTTCTTTAGAGAAATATTCTAAACCAAGAGTTAATGGTGTTGCTGCCATTACGATTAAAGAAGGTGATGAGTTACTGGAAGCGAAATTAACCAACGGAGAAAGCCAGATTATTTTGGCTGTAAAATCTGGTAAATTAGTTCGTTTTGAGGAAACTAAAACACGCCCAATGGGAAGAACAGCTTCCGGAGTTCGCGGAATAACACTAAAAGACGATACCGATGAAGTAATTGGTATGGTTACTGTTGATAAAGATGATGTGAACGATTCGCAAATTTTAGTGGTAACAGAAAACGGATATGGTAAACGTACCAAATTAGTAGACGACGACGGAGAGGATGTTTACAGAATTACCAATCGTGGAGGAAAAGGAGTTAAAACACTTAACATCACAGAAAAAACAGGAAAACTAATCTCGATTAATGCGGTAACAGATGCTGATGATTTGATGATTATCAATAAATCAGGATTAACAATCAGAATGGCTATTGAAGATTTACGTGTAATGGGTCGTGCTACTCAGGGAGTTCGATTGATTAACTTAAAAGGAAAAGATTCTATCGCTGCGGTTACAAAAGTAATGAAAGACGATGTAGCAGAAGTTGTTGTTGATGAAGACGGTAATGTTATAGAATCAGTTATAGAAAGAGTGAAACCGGATTTAGAAGTTCTTGAAGATGATACTGTAGTGGAAGACGACGACGACGATTCTGATGAAGTAACAGAAGAGGAAGACGATTCTGAGGAAGAAGAAGAATCAGAAGAATAAAAAAAAAGTCACAAAAAAGAAAATTAAATATACAAATTGAATACTATGAAAAGTAAATATGTAATACTTGCGTCAGCATTACTGATTTCAGTAGCTACTTTTGCTCAAAAAGATCAGATTAAAAGTGCAGAGAAAGCATTAAAAAGCGGAGATGCTCAAGGAGCAATTTCAATATTGAAAGATGCTGAAAATTTGGTTGTAAATGCCAAAGATGTTGAACAGGCACAATACTATTTTGTAAAAGGTAATGCTTACCTTGACCTGGCTACTAAAAAAGTAGATGAGAGTAAAAGCTTATCTCTTGCTGCTGAAAGCTATAAAAAATTAATTGACATTGAAAAAGAATCCGGAAAACTAAAATATTCTACTCAGGCAGCTACTTCAATTGCTCAGATTAAAGGAAACTTAATTAATTCGGCTATTGCAGATACTCAGGCAAATAAAAATGCTGAAGGAGCAAAAAAATTGTATGATGCTTACTTGTTAGATAAAAAAGATACAATCAATTTATATTATGCAGCTTCAACTTCAGTAAATGCTCAGGATTATGATTCAGCTTTACCAATGTACGAAGAGTTGAAAAAAATTAACTATTCAGGAAAAGGGACTAGTTATACAGCTTTAAATAAAGCGTCTGGAAACGAAGACGGATTTAATACCGCTAGTGAAAGAGATTTAGCTGTAAAATTAGGAACACACGAAAAACCTAAAACAGAGGCTATTCCTTCTAAAAGAGGAGAGATTTATAAAAATTTTGCTTTGATTTTAGTTCAGAAAGGCCGTATCGAAGATGCTAAAAAAGCAATCGCCGATGCAAGAAAAACAAACCCGGAAGATTCTTCTCTATTACTTACAGAAGCAAATCTATATCTTGAAACCAAAGATTTTGATACCTACAAAAAATTAGTGGGTGAAGCTTTGCAAAAAGACCCGAACAATGCTGATCTTTTATTCAATCTTGGAGTTATTAGTGGAAATGCAAAAAATCCAGCTGACGCTGAAAAATACTATTTGAAAGCGATCGAAATTAATCCGGCTTATACAAATGCCTACCTTAATCTTGCAGCATTAAAATTAGAAGCTGAAAAACCAATTATTGATGAAATGAATAAATTGGGTAATTCGGCAAAAGATATGAAGCGTTACGATGTGTTAAAAGCACAAAGAGAGTCTGTTTTTAAAGGAGTGATTCCTTATCTAAAAAAAGCAAACGAATTAGATCCTAAAAATGAAGATGTTGCTAAAACGTTATTAGGTGTTTATAAAGCATTAGAAATGACAGCTGAAGCAAAAGCTTTGAAGGCTACAATGTAGTTTTGACTACAGCTTAAAAGTTCCAATATTTAAAAATTCCAAATTCCAATTATGCTCAGCATCTTTTGGGATTTGGAATTTTTTATTTGTATTTTTTTTTTTAATTTGCTCCTTAACTGATCAGGGTGGCAGAAAGTGTAATAGTAGTGTTTAAAAGTTTGGAAATCGGACAAATTTCCTTTGCTTTAAGAGCTGTTTTTTCAAACTCTTCAGCAGAGATGGAAGGTACTTTTCCTTTCAGGTCCAAATGGATCAAAGTTATGGTTCCGTCTTCAAAAGTTACTGTGGCTTCTGTAGCCAAATCATCTGCAGTAAAGCCGCCTTCGTTTAATAAAAAGCTTAATTGCATCGTAAAACAGCCGGAATGAGCTGCAGCAACAAGTTCTTCAGGATTTGTTCCAACGCCGTCTGCAAATCTTGTTTTGAATGATAATTGAGCATTATCCAGTGTGGTACTTTGTGTACTAATGGTTCCTTTTCCTTCCATGCCCGTTCCTTTCCAGTTGGCATTTGCTTTTCTTGTAAATTTCATATCGGTAATTTATATAATTAATAATTATTTGAACTTTAGTTAAAAAATAGACTATCAAATATAATCAATATTTTACAGAATTGTTTTATGAAAGTTGAGGAGAATGTTAAGTTTAGGGTTTCATGTTTCAAGTTTCAAGTTTCAGGTTTCAAGTTGAAATGAAGTGGAGTGAAAAAGTTAACCGCAAGGAACGCTAAGTTTTGTTTTTGTATTACGCTTATAAAACGCAAAGTTCGCAAGGCTGATATTGATATAGCTTTGCGAACTTTGCGTTTTGTGGAAAAATATACGTATGAATAAAACTTTGCGTGCCTTACGGTAAAATGCTTTGTTTATTTAACGGACAATTATTATTCCTGGTTCAGGTTTCTTAATTGTTTTAGTTTGTCTTTCCAAACCTCAAGACTTTCTTTGTGAATAGCAATGTTTTTGCGAACTTCAAGAACGATTGAGTTTTCTTTTTTAGCATTTTTTGTATTGGTAAAAAACTGAATATTGTTCTCTAATTGGAAAATTTCATTTTGAACTTCTTCAATCTTACGCATGAGAAAGATTTTTTCGTTGTCCAGTTTTCGGGTGTCGTTACTTTCAGATAATGAATCGATACGGTTAGAGAAACGCATCATCTCCGTTTCTTTTTTGCTCAGACTTAATTTTTCAAAAAGGGCATCAAGAATTTTATTGAATTTTCCTTCAATGTGACGTCTGGAGAACGGTACTTTTCCAAATCCTTTCCAGGTTTCAATATGCAATTTTATAGCGTCTAAATCTGTTTTGTGGTCTCCGGTAAGCTGATATGCTCTAAGAATGTCTAAATATGCTTTTTTATGGTCAAAAGCAGCTACTTCATCAACATTTTCTTCAGATTTATGTTCCTTTAATTTGTCAAAATAATGATTGCAGGCATCTTTAAATTCCTTCCAGATTTTATCTGAATATTTCTTAGGAACGTGACCAATCTGTTTCCACTCCTCCTGAATCTGCTTCATGATTGGAGTAGTGGCTGTAAAATCAGTACTTTCCTGTAATTCTTTGGCTTTCGCCACAAGCGCCATTTTTTTGTTTAAATTATCGTTCTGATCTTTCTTAATGTCCTTATAAAATGAATTTTTGAAAGAATTAAAATTTCTAACGGCAGTTTTAAAAGCAGCCCAGGTTTCCTCATTTACTTCCGATGGAACTTTTCCTGCAGCAAAGAATTCATTTCGTAAAGCTTCTACTTTTTGTATCTGAACGAGCCACTGCGAATGGGAGTTTACTTTTTCAGTACCTAAAACTTCTAGTTTAGCAATAATTTCTTTTTTAACCTCCAGATTTTGTTGCTCGTTGGCTCTTTGACTTTCAAATAAAACTTCTCTTTTGTCGTGAATTTTTTTAGTCAGTTCACTAAATTTATTCCAGATAGTATCGCGGTGTTCTTTCGAAACTGGTCCAATATCCTCTTTCCAGATTCTGTGTAAATCCTGTAGTTCACGGAAAGCTTTGCTAATGTCGGTTTCATTTACCAATTCCTCGACACGGGCAATTATTTTTTGTTTTTGATCCAGATTGTATTTGAAATCCAAATCCCTGGCTTCACGGTCCAAATGCAGATAGTCATAGAAATTTTCTACGTGGAAGTGATAATTATTCCAGACGTGATTGTATTTGTCTTTTGGAATTGGGCCTGCATTTTTCCATCTTTCTCTTAAATCATTAAAATGTTTAAGGGTGTCTTTGATGTTTTCCTGCGGGTTTATAAGTTCTTTTAGTTCTTCAACAATAGCTAAACGATTGTCCAGATTTGATTTTAAATTGGTTTGTAAATGTTTAAAATGAACATTTCTCTTTTCCCTGAAAACATTATAGTATTCATCAAATTTAGATTTTAACGGAGAATGGTATTCAAATTCTTCATTTGGATCTTGCTTGGAAGCATTAAATTCTTCCCTTTTCTCCTCAATAAGATGATTGTATTGTAATAAAAATGCTTTTTTGATTTCTTCAATATGATCTTTTACAGACATGGTTTTATCTGTATGTACGAGCTTTTTCAATTCGTCAACAAGTTCATCTAACGAAAAAGTATTATAGTCCTGCATAGGAATATCATGACGCTCTTTCAGCGTCTCATCTTCACTTTCTTCCGCGTTTGAATTTGTTATCGCATCCAATGCTTCCTGATGATCAGTTTCTGTGGCTTCAACTGTAGTTTCTGCTTCAGTTTCAGTATTTGAAACAGAGTCTTCAGCTGTTATTTCAGAATTTGATGTTTCAGTTGCATCATCCTGTATAGAATCGCTTAATTCGATTCCTAATTTTCCGTCTGCTTCTTGCAGGTTATCATTCTTTTCTTCTAACATTTTAAATGTATAAGGTTTATTGTTTTAAACAGAGCGAAAGATAGTAAAGGTGTTTCTAAATACAAAATAAATCGTTTGTTTATACGCTATTTTGCAATTAAATTCTTATTTATTGCTCCGTTCAGCCAATATGATATTGATTTTTTTATCCTTTTTTTTGAAGTTAATATAAAATTTCATTTGTATGAATTTTTAGAAAAATCTAATGAAATGATTGTCTTAATCTTCGAATTGTGATTTTATTTTAATAAATCTTTTGTGATAAAATGATTTTGCTGCTGTATTCTAAGTCGTATTGCTGGGAAATACATTGGGGGTGTAGTGTATCGAAAAACAGCATCAGAGCCCATTTGGTCTGGATTGGTAGTACAGGAAAAGAAAACGGTAGATACTATTCTGTGATGGCGAAAAGAAATTAAGATAAACAGTTGTACGGGAAGGAGTAGCTTTTTATTTATTCCAGATTTTCCATGCCTTTTCAGCCTGAAAAATAAGCATATCGTAGCCGTTTTTTATAACAGCTCCGTGCTCTTTTGCTTTTTTTAGAAATTGTGTTTCTTCCGGATTATAAATTAAGTCATAAGCGATGTGCTTATTGGTGAAAAATTCATAAGGGAGATTGGGACAAGCTTCGATATTGGGGCTTGTTCCTACAGGAGTACAGTTGATTATGATTTGAAAATTGTCAAAAGTAGTGGCATTGATTAAGTCGTAATCAATAATATTTTCTTTGGCTTCCCTTGAAACGAAAGTATACGGAATATCGAGCTCATCCAAAGCAAAAGCAACTCCTTTTGAGGCACCTCCGGTACCTAAAATGAGTGCTTTTTTATGATGTGGTTCCAGTAACGGTTTTAATGATTTTTTGAAACCATAATAATCCGTATTGTATCCTTTTAATTTTCCGTTTTTGGTAAATTTAATGGTATTGACAGCACCTATTAAAGTGGCTTTTTTTGAAAGTTTATCTAAAAAGGGAATGATTTGCTCTTTGTATGGAATCGTAACATTAAGGCCTTTTAAGTCGGGATTATTTTTAATCAGTCCGGAGAAATGATTAATTTCAGAAATGTCGAAATTTTCATAGGTGTTGCCTGCAAAAACTTCATCATTAAATTTTTCTGTAAAATATCCTTTCGAAAAAGAGTAACTAATATTACGGCCTAATAAGCCAAATCGTCTTTTTAAAATATCGATCATTTATTCTTTTCTGTGTTTTTCAATATAATTTTTCACCATTTTTTTTGACCAGACCACCGGAAATAAATCTTCGATTAGAATGTAGTTGTCAAAATTTAAACGTAAGCCGTTGCTTAAGTGAAATTTTGCCTTTGTATTGTCCTGAATCATGAAATACAATCCGGCCAGACGATATTCGATTTCGTTTTCTTCAGGGAAATATTCGGATGCTTGTAATAAAGTCTGAATAGCACTGTCAAATTCACCTAAAAACTGCAAAATATCAACCCAGAATAACCAGGTGTCCAATCCGTAATCACCAAATTCAACCGCTTTTCTGTATCCAAATTCAGCTTCCTCAAAGAAGTTCATTTGTTTGTTGATCGTGGCATAACGTTTCCAGTACAAACGGTTCTGATTGTCGATTGCCAATGCTTTGTTGACAAAAAATAAGGCTTTTTGGAAGTTTTTCTGGCGAACGTGAAAATCAGTTATGGCAATCCATCCTTTATCTAAAAGCGGATCTTCATGCACGGTCTGATTGTAATATTGTAATGCTTTGGCAAAATTGCCTAATTTCTCGTAACATTTTCCAATACGCAATAAGGCATACGAGGTCGCATCGTCTAATTCGATGGTGCGGTTGTAGCTTTCAATTGCTTTTTTGTATTTTTTCAGACGTTCGTACGCTTTTGCTTTTTCCATGAAAGCGCCCAGAAATTCGTCGTCAATCAGGGTAGCGTAATCAAATGCACGAATGGCATTTTCGTATTCCTTCACGCCATAATGCAGGCGCCCAAGCTGGTGCCAGGCAATTTCGCTGTATGGATTTTTATTGATGTAATCGTTCAGGTATACAATGGCTTCCTGGTTTTGATCTAAAAATTCAAAACAGTAAACCACATTGTACAGTGCAGACTGATCTTCTAAATCTTCTTCGAGACATTTGATAAAACTGTCTTTTGCCATCTCGAGATTATCCATAAAAAGATATTCCATTCCGATTAAGTTGTACACGTCAGCATAATCGTCTGTATATTGCAGGGCAATTTTAAGCAATTCTACCGCTTTTTCATGTTGATCTCTCTTGGAACAGATATTGGCTTTCTGGATGTAAATTTCCTCGTTGTTAGGTTCAATTGCATACAACTCATTTAAAAGCTTTTCAGCGATATCAAGTTTGTCGTCGTAAACCAGCATTTCTACTTGTACTAATTTTAAGCCCGTAGATTTTGGATGTTGGTCTAATGCAAGTTTTAAGGCCTTTTTTGCTAAATTAGCCTTGCCTATATCCAAATAATGAAGAATAATTTCTTCAAATTCTTCAGAATCAAAAAAGAGTACTTTGTTCGTTTTTAACATCGACTCAAATTTGGATAAGGATAGGTTATAATCTTCTTCTTCGTTGCTTAATTGCATACTTTGTTTTATTTGAAATTAGCCTGTTATAAAATTAGGCAACCATATTAGTGTTGAGAGGAACGGGAATCAATTGTTTTGAACAATTTAATTAACAATACGGACAGAATTTCTACTCTGTTTTAAGTTGTAATCTTTTGATTTGTGAAAGAGTACCGGGTATTAAACTTTTTTTTCTTTTTTCATTATTTCATCCATAACGTTTAAAATTATGGCACAGCCTTCTTTTATTTCTTCTTCCGAAATGGTTAATGGCGGTGTTATTCGTATGGCGCATCCTTCAAACAGCAACCAGAACAATATAAGCCCTTTGTCCTGACAATTTAAAATAACCTCGTTGGTTATTTCGGCAGTTTCGGTCATTGCGGCTAGCATTAATCCTTTTCCTCTAACTTCCTTTATCAAAGGATGTACCAAAAGAGATCTGAACAGTTTTTCCTTCTCTAAAGCTTCCTGCATTAAGTTTGTTTCAGTTAATTCCTGCAAAGTAGCTAAACAGGCTGACGCAATGACAGGATGACCTCCAAAAGTGGTGATATGACCCAGTTTGGGATTTTCGGTTAAAAGGTCCATTTTTTCAGCCGAAGCCGTAAAAGCACCCACAGGCATTCCGCCACCCATTCCTTTTCCCATTACCACAATATCAGGAACAACATCGTAATTCTGAAAGCCGAAAAGTTTTCCGGTTCTTCCAAAACCGGGCTGAATTTCATCAACAATCATCATCGCTCCAACTTCATCGCAGCGTTGGCGTACTTTCTGAAGAAAATTATCATGAGGCTGAATAAATCCGGCGCCTCCCTGGATCGTTTCCAAAAGAATAGCTGCGGTTCGGGTGGTTATTTTTTGTAAATCGGCTTCATTGTTAAAAGTAATAAAATCCACGTCAGGAAGCAATGGTCTAAAAGCCTGTTTGCGTTCTTCAAACCCCATCACACTCATTGATCCCATCGTATTCCCGTGATACGCATTATGACACGAAATAAGCTGACTGCGTCCAGTGGTTCGCTTTGCGAGTTTCAGGGCTCCTTCGATGGCTTCTGTGCCTGAATTGACCAGATAGGTTTTATTAAGGGATTCCGGAAGGAATGAAGCCAGCAACTTGCAATATTGAACAGCCGGACTTTGTGAATATTCGCCGTACACCATGACGTGCGAGTATTTATCTAACTGATCTTTTATGGCCTGATTGACTCTCGGGTGCTGATGCCCTAATGTACAGGCGGAAACTCCGGCAACAAAGTCTAAATATTTTTTATCGCTCGTATCGTATATGTAAGAACCAATGGCATGTGAAACTTCCATTCCTAAAGGGTATGGGGAAGTTTGTGCCTGGTATTTTATAAAATCTGAATTCATTTTTTTTCTTAAGGGTCTAAGTGGCTGAGATACTAAGGTTCTGAGTTTTTTAGTCTCAGTCTCAGTTTTCAGTCTCAGTAAAAATTGAAAACCGTGACTGCGACTGTCTAACTGCAACTAAATTTAACCGCAAAGATCGCAAAGTTTGCACAATGTTCGCAAAATTTCAGGTCAAGTTTAGATTATTAAAAAGCAAAGATCGCAAAGCTTTGTAAACTGAAAACTGCGACTGTGACTCTGAGACTGCAACTCTAAGACTGCAACTCTAAGACTGCAACTCTAAGACTGCAACTCTAAGACTGCAACTCTAAGACTGCGACCGAAAACCGCGACTATTTCTTAGAAGCACCTTTTGTCGTCGCTGGCTTAGCTGTACTTGTTTTCGCAGTCGGTTTCTTTTTATCGTAATCCAATGTCTCTTTCCTGATTTTCATCGGGACATTTTCTTTGGCGTCTTCGTCTTTTCCTTCTTTGACTAATTTATCATTGAGCTCATTTTCTTCGGAAGTGAAAATATCATCTTTAGACTTTATCCGTTCATCACCACGCCAGACCAGACCTCTTAATTTACGTGCATTTTCGGGCAAATCGGCTTCGGGATAAATATCTCCGTCGACTTTGTTGAAAAATGTAATGGTTTCAATGGCATTATTCTCTAAAATCATATTGATTTTACTACTCACATTTTTATTGATACCAATGAGTTCATGATCATCATTTCTCATATAATAAATGACTTCGGTATTTTTGATCACATCGACGTCATGTAATTTGCCTTCCCTGAATTTTCCAAATAAATTGAGACCTTTTACCTGGTTAAATCCGGTTCCAAGTGTATCCCGCGAGACAATAAAGGTATTGTTGAGTACTTTTAAGGAATCTATTTTTCGGGTCTTGTTATCTCCGATTAAATGCATAATGTCTCCGGTTATCTGACTTTCACCATTCCAAAGGATTGGATTACCGATCAGTTTTGTCAAAGCTGTTTTTGAATTGGAATGAATCGAATCACATTTTCCGCTCATATCTGTTTTATAAAAACGAACATTGTTAAAAGCTCTCAGAATTCGTTCGCCCGGTTTTCCTGTAACCATTAGTTTTTTTCCGTGAATGTAAACGGAATCATTATCTACAAAGTTCACAGCAACAGCTCTTTTGGTGACAAACATCGAATCCTTTAGCTTGAAAACTTCGGCATAATGTCCTTTTACAATTCCGCGGTTTATAGAATCGGTAATTTTTACATTTCGGGTTGCTGATGCAAATTCAGTATTTCTATTGTAAAACAAACTATCTCCTTCAATGCGCCTGTCGTCGTACTTTATGTATGATTTTCGGAGTAAATGGGCCAGATTTTTCTTGGTATCGTAAAATCCTTTTTCGGTATAAATATAATTAGCCTTGCTGGTAATCGTCGAGGGACCAAACAAATAACTATGTCCTGAATTACTGTAATAATCCAGATGATTTGATTTGATAACGTATTTCGGATTGGTAAGAACCACCGAGGTCAGAAATTGAAATTTTTTCTGGGCGACATAATAGCGCCCTGATTTACTAACTAAGGTATTGTCTTTATTAACGATTGTTCCTTTCGAATTATAAAAAACTTCCTGAACATTTCGGTCAAAGTTGATCGTGTCGGTTTGCAAAGTGGCATCCGGTGAGGTCATAACAGCATCTCCGGTAGCAAACGCTTTTTTCATATTACCATTATATTCGGCGTATTTACTGTTAAGATACAAGGTATCCCCCTGTACTAACTGTACATTTCCAAACGCTTTTAAATAGTTTTCCTTTTGAAAAAAATAAGCTTTGTTGCAGGTAAGCACAACGCCGTCATGATTGACTTTTACATTTCCGGTTAACAAAAGCGCGTCGGGCATTGCGATTTGATCAACATCAGAAAAATCAGCATTCTCGACAATGATTTTTTTAGGCGTTTGCGCAAAAATGCTTTGAACACTTAAAACAAGTAAACAATAAGATATGAAAAAGAGTAATTTCTTCAAGGGATTAATTTTTTGTCAAATTTATGAAAAAGGTTACAACCTTTCTTGATATTAGGATTAAATTATAATTTTTAGGTACAGAGGTTCAAAGTGGCAAAGGTTCAAAGTGGCAAAGGTTCAAAGTAGCAAAGGTTCAAATTGACAAAGGTTCAAAGTGGCAAAGGTTCAAAGTGGCAAAGGTTCAAAGTGGCAAAGGTTCAAAGTGACAAAGGTTCAAAGTGACCAAGGTTCAGAGGTGTATTAGGTATTGGTAGAGACACACAACAGTATGTCTCACATAAAAATAATCAGTGAAAAAACTTTGAACCTTTGCATCTCTGTAACTTTGAACCTTTATTAAGTTACCAACAAAAGATAAAACTATTTCGTTGTAGTTTTGCTTTTTGACGTTTAATGAAAATCAATTTCTTTTGAGTTTTAAAAATTAGTTTAAATTTAAAAAATCGTTTCTATTGATTTGATGAAATAAACTTTAAAAAATAAATTTCAATTTTATTACGATTGGAATTTAGGATTTAAATATTGCATTTTCTTTTCTGTGAAACAGTTTAAAAATAATTATGAAAAATAATAGAATTTGGGTTGCAGGAATAGCTGTAGCGATGCTGTTTACGGCATGTAAAACAAAAGATTTGAAAATGAATACAGCTAACGAAGAAGTTCTTGCCGATAGGAAAATTGTCGTGTATCAGGTTTTTACGCGTTTATTCGGAAATAAAAATACGACCAACAAACCCTGGGGAACCATTGAAGAAAACGGTGTCGGGAAATTTAATGATTTTACAGATAAGGCATTGCATGAAATTAAGGATTTAGGCGTTACCTACATTTGGTATACCGGAGTGCCGCATCATGCTTTGGTTCGGGATTATACGGCTTACGGAATTTCAAATGATGATCCGGAGGTGGTGAAAGGCAGGGCTGGTTCTCCTTATGCCGTAAAAGATTATTACAATGTAAATCCTGATTTAGCGGTAAACCCTGCCAATCGCCTTCAGGAATTTGAAGATTTGATTGCACGCACCCACAAAGCCGGCCTGAAAGTAATTATTGATATTGTACCCAATCATATTGCCCGTAAATACGAAGGAAAAAACAATCCGGAAGGTGTTCGCGATTTTGGTGCTGACGATGATGTAAATGTGGAATACAGCAGAAACAATAATTTTTATTATATTCCGAACGAGCATTTTCAGATTCCTGACGGAGATCTTCCGTTAAATGGAGAAAAAAATCCTCTTGTTGATGGTGTTTTTGATGAAAATCCGGCAAAATGGACCGGAAACGGATCGCGTAAAGTAAAACCGGATCAGAATGACTGGTATGAAACCGTAAAAGTAAATTACGGAATCCGTCCGGATGGTTCAAAAGATTTTCCGGAGCTTCCGGCTGGTTTTGACCAAAAATCCGCTGCCGAACATTTTGCTTTCTGGCAGGATAAAGACGTGCCCGATTCCTGGAAAAAATTTAAAGCAATCGCTTTGTACTGGACAGCAAAAGGAGTCGATGGCTTTCGTTACGATATGGCCGAAATGGTTCCGTATGAATTTTGGAGCTATATGAATTCAGCTATCAAAATGAAAAACCCAAATGCTTTTTTACTGGCTGAAGTATATAATCCGAATGAATACCGCAATTATATCCGTTTGGGAAAAATGGATTATCTGTATGATAAAGTAGAAACCTACGATAAACTGAAAGACATTATTCATGGAAAATCTTCAACCGACGGTTTATCTGAAATTCAGACGAGAATGCAGGATATCGAACATCATATGCTTCATTTTTTGGATAATCATGATGAACAGCGTCTGGCAAGTCCTGAATTTGCAGGAACTCCGGAAAGAGGAAAACCTCTAATGGTAGTTTCTACAACGATCAGCACATCACCAACAATGGTTTATTTTGGACAAGAAGTGGGAGAGGCAGGAAATGAAAATGCAGGTTTTGGAACACATTCGAGAACTTCAATCTTTGATTATATCGGTGTTCCGAATCATCAGCGCTGGATGAACGACGGAAAATTTGATGGAGGACAGCTTTCTGAATCAGAAAAAAACCTTCGGGATTTTTACAAAAGACTGCTGAATTTTTCGATTAAAAGTTCCGCTCTAATGGGGGATTTTCAGGAAGTTCAATCGGTCAACCGTAATAATGCGGGTTATAATGACTTCATTTATTCGTATGTTCGTTGGTCAGACAAGCAAAAGTTAATTGTTGTCGCCAATTTTTCTTCGGAGAAAACAAGTGAGTTTGAATTGAAAATACCTTCTGATATTATTTCAAAATGGAAATTAAAAGACGGTTCTTATGTGCTTTTAGATCAGTTGTATTTAAAGAATAAAACCTATTTTGTGGTAAAGAATGGAGAAGGAGTGGCAAGAGTTACAATCGGACCGTCAGAATCTTTTATTTATGAAGTGGAATAAAAATTGAATGAAGCTAAAAAGAAAAAAGCTGATACCATAATGTATCAGCTTTTTTTATGATTTATACTTTCTTGACCTTTTTTAAGGCTTCTATATAATTTTCGTTTACTTTCTCCCAATTAATGTGTTCGTAAAAAGCATCAATATAGCTTCCTTTTCTGTTTTGGTAGTCGAGATAATAAGCATGTTCCCAAAGATCTATGCCCATAATTGGTGTTCCGGGAACCAGAGCATTTTTCATTAAAGGATTGTCCTGATTTTCTGTGGTAGTTACCTGCAGTTTGCCCAGTTTATCCACTACCAGCCAGACCCAGCCAGACCCAAATTGTTTTGTGGCCTGTCCCTTAAACTGATTGGTAAGATTATTGAAAGAACCAAATTCCTTATCAATTGCACTTGAAAGAGTATCTTTAGGAGTTTGCTGTTTTGGTGTCAGAATATTAAAATAAAGCGTGTGATTGTAATATCCACCGGCATTCTGACGAAGTTTGGCATTATTAAGATCTAACTTTTTAAGAATATCTTCAATAGACATATTCTCAAATTCAGTAGAAACAATTTCCTTGTTTAAGGTATTGGTATACGTTAAATAATGCTTGGAATAGTGTGTTTCTAAAGTAAGAGACCTGATGCCGGGTGCTAATCCGTCATAAGAGAAAGCCAGTTTTGTAAGTGCAAAAGATCCCGGATCTGCTTTTACTTCATCCGGAGTTCCTATGATTATTTTCTCCTCTTTTGTGGGTAAAGGAACTTCTACAACTTCGGTTAGCTTATTGTCATTACAAGAAAATAATGCTAAGAATGAAGCTAAAATACTGAAACGAACAATGTTTTTCTTCATAATGGGAATTATTTTGCTGTTAGTGAATTTATGATTTCGATATAATGTTCTTTTGCTTCGTCAACGGATATATGACTTATTTGCATCCAGGCATTTGTTTTGAAGGCGTCACGTAAATCAAAATTTTCAGAATGATTGTACACCGCAGTGCCGAAAGTCGCCTGCTTGTAATAGGCATACAGCCTTAACTGCACATCTTGCGGCAACGAAGCCTGTGTCATTTGTAAGGCAGTTTCTACGGCCTCTGAGAAACGAGTATCTAAATCTTTGATCGTCATTTAAGCTTTTGTAGCAATAATGGTTTTTCCTCCAATTGCTTTTTGGTTTAATTCTACATTAATTTGCGTACCTAAAGGTAAAAATAAATCTACTCTTGAACCAAATTTAATGAATCCTGCATCTGTTCCCTGAACCACCTGCATTCCTTCTTCTGCGTAATTTACAATTCTGCGGGCCAAAGCGCCGGCAATTTGTCTGTACAGGATTTGTCCGAAAGTTTCATTTTCGATGACAACAGTTGTTCTTTCGTTTTCTTCACTTGCTTTTGGGTGCCAGGCAACCAAAAATTTACCAGGGTGGTATTTGCTGAATTTGATAACACCATCCATAGCATAACGGGTTACGTGCACATTTATGGGTGACATAAAAATAGAAACCTGTAAACGTTTATCCTTAAAGTATTCGCCTTCGTAAACTTCTTCAATTACTACTACTTTTCCATCTACCGGAGCCAGAATATGATTGTCTTCTCTGATCGCAATTCTTTTAGGATTTCTAAAAAATTGTAAAATAATAATCAAAATCAAAACAGCTGCTATCTGAACAAGCATTCTCAGCCAGCTGATATCAATAAAACGATCAGCGATCAAAAGTACGGCAACAGTAAAAACAGTACCTAATAAAATGGACGGGGCTCCTTCTTTATGAAACATAATATAAAATTTGGTAAAATAAATATATAATTGGTGCTACAAATATAACACTATCTAATCGATCTAAGATGCCTCCGTGTCCGGGCATTATCGAACCGCTGTCTTTTACACCGGCAATTCTTTTGAATTTTGATTCGATCAAATCACCGATCGTTCCAAAAACGCTTACAATTAGCGCAATAATAGTCCATATTAAAATAGACTTACCGCTAAAAGCAGGATTGGGCTGGATGTAAAATTTTGAAATCAAAAAGCCTGCAAAAGCAGCAAAAACAGCTCCTCCTAAAAATCCTTCTATGGTTTTTTTGGGAGAAACACGTTCGAATAATTTATGTTTACCTATAGATTTACCTACCAGATAAGCAAAAGTGTCGTTCGTCCAGATCAGAATAAATAATCCAATGATAATTTTTGGATTGTAATCATTCGTACCGAAAGAAATTTTTACAATAAAAACAAACGGTAATGTAATATAGCCTAACAGGTATAAGTATTTGGAGGAAATGCTTATTTTCTGAACAGAGTCATAAAACAGAAATAAGATACATTTAATGGCTATGACTATGGTAACGGCAAGTAATACCAAATCTAATTGCTTGATATTGGTTTCCAAATCAAAGTTTCCCTGAAACAGATCATTAAGGTAAAGTGTAGTTTGTTTGTTGTAGTGGCTGATTAATACAATAACGGAAAACAACAAGACGCCAAATAGAATCGAAAAGATTTTATTAAGATCGACCAAATTGGAAAATTCATAAATCGTAATAACCAGAAATATACCAAAAAGGATAATAAAGCTTTCGGTAGAAAACAAGATCGAAGTTAGTAACAAAGCGATATAAACAGCACCAGAAATGGTTCTCTTGAGTGTTTCGTTCATCTTAAAGATCTTCTAAAAGCAATAAGTACAGATTTTTGGCAACACTTCCGTATTGTGTGAAATCTTCTTCTTTTGCTTTTTCGAAATATTTTATTGTGGTAATATTGGTAGGATAGTCTCTTTCGTATTTGCGTTTAATAGCACTCAGACCATCACTTTTTATAGCAAGAATCTGGCTGGTGGTAGCTATTATAACAATGTTGGGAGGTAATTCGTTTGGTTTGTCCTGTCTGATTTGTTTCGATGAAAATAAGATGGAGCCTTCATCAGCAATAAGGTTTTCGCAAGAGGCAAGAAGGAATTTAGGATTTCTTGGTGAAATATAAATTAATTTATTTTCCTCCAATAAGCTGAATAAACCCGGTTCGTAACATAATACTTCATTCTCGAACCAGTCGTTTTCTTCTAAAATATTTTCAAATTGTTCTGCTACTTCCTGTTTGTTTTCACAATACAAAAATTTACCCCCGTTTTTCTTAAAATTAAAAATGAATCGCTCGTCAATAGATAAATGACTATCAGGATTTGTTGGATTCCCTCCATATTCGCTTTCAGTTTCTTCATCAGAAGCGGCATCGCTCGAACCAAATATTTTTTTGAAAAAATTCATTTTATATGAAATACTTTACATGTTAATTGAAAACGTTCAAAGATAAAAAAATCTTAATTCAAAAGGCTATTTTGAATTAAGATTTTAAAAAATATTAAATATTTCCGAATAATTTAAGAAACTACTTCTTCCAGATTTTTGTCAAAAGTACGTTTTCCGAAAATTGTTTCTAAGTCATCTTTAAAAATAACTTCTTTTTCAATTAGAATATCGGCAAGCTGATTTAGTTTGTCTTTATTTTCTTCAAGAATTTGAATGGCTCTTTGGTATTGGCCTTCAATTAATTCTGAAATTTCTTTGTCAATAACCTTTGCTGTTTCATCAGAATAGGGTTTCGAGAAATTGTATTCGCTTTGACCGGTTGAATCATAATAGGTAACATTTCCTATTTTATCATTCAGACCATAAATCGTTACCATTGCACGAGCCTGACGGGTTACTTTTTCTAAATCGCTTAATGCTCCTGTAGAAATTCTGTCGAAAGTTACTTTTTCAGCAGCTCTTCCGCCCATAGTAGCACACATTTCGTCTAACATTTGATCTGTTCTTACGATTTGTCTTTCTTCCGGAAGATACCATGCAGCTCCTAAACTTTGTCCACGAGGAACAATCGTTACTTTAATAAGGGGTGCAGCATGCTCTAACATCCAGCTTACGGTTGCGTGACCGGCTTCGTGAATCGCAATTGCTCTTTTCTCTTCCGGCGTAATGATTTTGTTTTTCTTTTCAAGACCACCAATGATTCTGTCGACAGCGTCAAGGAAATCTTGTTTGTCTACAGCCGTTTTGTTGTAACGTGCAGCAATTAAAGCGGCTTCGTTACAAACATTTGCAATATCAGCACCAGAGAATCCCGGAGTCTGTTTGGCTAAGAAATCTAAATCAAGACCTTCTACTTTTTTGATAGGAGCTAAGTGAACTTTAAAGATTTCAGCTCTTTCACGAATGTCCGGTAAGTCAACAAAAATTTGTCTGTCAAAACGACCGGCACGCATTAAAGCTTTATCAAGCACATCAGCTCTGTTTGTCGCAGCCAGAACGATTACATTAGAGTTTGTACCAAAACCATCCATTTCTGTCAATAACTGGTTCAGTGTATTTTCTCTTTCGTCATTTCCGCCTGACATATTGCTTTTTCCTCTTGCTCTACCAACAGCATCAATTTCATCGATGAAGATAATAGCAGGAGATTTTTCTTTGGCCTGTTTGAATAAGTCACGTACACGCGATGCTCCAACTCCTACGAACATCTCAACGAAATCAGAACCTGATAAAGAGAAGAAAGGTACCTGGGCTTCACCGGCAACAGCTTTAGCCAATAAGGTTTTACCAGTTCCCGGAGGTCCTACAAGTAAGGCTCCTTTAGGGATTTTACCTCCCAGATTGGTATATTTTTCAGGGTTTTTCAGGAATTCAACGATTTCCTGTATTTCTTCTTTTGCACCTTCTAAACCGGCAACATCCTTAAATGTTGTTTTGATATCTGTTTTTTCATCAAACAGTTTCGCTTTTGATTTTCCGATGTTGAAAATTTGTCCGCCACCGCCACCGGCTCCGCCTGACATTTTACGCATAATGAAAATCCATACACCAATAATGATGATGATTGGAAGCAGACTGATCAGAATATCGCTCCAGTTGTTTTTTTGCAGGAAATTAAAATCTTTCAGTTTGCCTTCGCCTACTGCTTTTTCTAATTTCGTCTGAAAAATCTGGTCGTTACCAATTTCTAAGGTATAGTGAGGACCTTTATTAGGTCTTTCAAAAATATCTTTTGCTACTTTTTTATTTGCTGCATCTTTTAGTGCTGCAGCTGTCAGATATACTTCAGCTTCCGCTTTATTGTATACAATGACTTTTTCAATTTGTCCTTTTTCTAATAAATTATTGAATTTAGAAGAAGTTAATTGTGCAGGTTCGCTTAAGTTTGATCCTCCGGTTGCAAAACTTATAAATAAAAAAACTAGAAGTATTGCAGTATATATTAACCAGGGACTTATTTTAAATTTACTCGGGTTTGGATTATTATCTTTAGCCATTAGAAAAAATTTTCTTTAGTATTTGTTTTCGATTGTAGTTATTTTGGCGTCACCCCAAAGGCTTTCGATATTATAGTATTCACGAATATGTTTCTGGAAAACATGTACCACGATATGCACATAATCCATCAGGACCCACTCCGCATTATCGGTTCCTTCTACGTGCCACGGTTTGTCTTTTAAGTCTTTGGATACTGTTTTTTGAATTGAGTTTACAATGGCATTAACTTGGGTATTTGAACTTCCGTTGCAAATTACAAAATAGTCACAAACAGCCGTGTCTATTTCTCTTAAGTCAAGAATATCTATATCATTTCCTTTTACTTCTTCGATTCCTTTGATTATGTTCGCCAATAGAACATCATTATTAATAGTCTTTTTCGCCATGAATTATTTTATATGATTTTGTAAAGTTACCAATTTTTGTGATTAATTTTGAACCTTAACAAAATATTAAATTAAGTATAAATAAATTATTTGAATGAAACTAATCAAACTCGATGCCATAGATTCTACAAACGATTTTCTTAAGGCCCTGGCCAGTCAGGAAGAGCCTGATAATTTTACAGTGGTAACAGCTGAAAATCAGACAAAAGGCAAGGGGCAAATGGGATCTAAATGGCAGTCTGAATCCGGTAAAAACTTAATTATGAGTGTCTTGGTGAAGGATTTTTTGTTTGATAATGAGCAGGTTTTTAATTTAAGCGTTATAGTTTCATTAGCAGTAATCGAGACTTTAAAATCGCTGGATATTTCCAATTTAAGCATAAAATGGCCAAACGACATTATGTCATACAATAAAAAGATTGGTGGCATACTAATTGAAAACACCCTCAAAAGTGATGGCAGAATCGTGTCAGTTGTCGGATTAGGTCTTAATGTGAATCAGACTAATTTTGATGAATTGCCCCATGCGTCGTCATTGACAGTACTTTCAGGAAAGACTTTTGATAAGGATATTTTGCCCTTTTTAATTACGGAAAAAATCGAGCAAAAAATTCAATCCTGGCAAACGAATTCATCCGTTTTTTGGGAGGAATATTTCAATTCGCTCTTTCGAAAAGGAGTTCCTATGCCGTTTAAAAATCTTCATCCGCAAACTTCGGGACAAAATTTTATGGGAATCATTCAGGGCGTTTCTCCTGTGGGGAAAATCCAAATACTTCTTGAAGATGATTCGGTTTCGGAATTTGAAATTAAGGAAATTCAGATGCTTTATTGAAAGGTTCTAAGGGACTAAGGTTCTGAGGTGCTAAGGTTTTTTAGGCTCAAAGGTGCAAAGGTGCAAAGGTTCAAAGGTTCAAAGGTTCAAAGGTTCAAAGGTTCAAAGTTGCAAAGGCTTAAAGTAGCAAAGAGGGAGAGGGAGAGGTGTTCTAATACTCTTGCACAGTCTTAAAGAAATTAAAACTTAATGTTTTTGTGACTTTAAGAGAAGTAAATCTGCTAAATCTGCAGAATCTGCGTGAAAGCAAAAAAAGCCCGATCGTAAAATCGGACTTTAAATTTTAAGCATTAATATCAATACTTATAGTTTTGTCATATTAGCGGCCAGCGTTTCAATAAACTTGCTGATTGGCCCTTTGATCATCATGGCCATCATGGCATTGAATTCTCCTTCAAATTGCAGTTGTACAGCACTTTCGGTAGCAGAAATACTATCGATGTTAGAAACTAGTGTAAACGGAAGTTTATCGCTCGCCGCACCCAGAACAATTTTGTTTGGAGCTACTTTTTCCTTCATTTTAAGTTTTATTTCCGGCATCCCTTTCAGTCCAAAAATAAAAGCATCTTCGCCTGTTACTTCAAATTTAGCAATATTATCGGGCATTAATTTTTCGAAATTCTTAACATCAGTCAACAAATCGAATAAATCCTGTGCTGATTTCTGAACAGTAACTTTTGGACTTTCTAAGTTCATATTTTTCTTTTTTTTTTATTTTTTACCGCAAAGAGCGCTAAGATTTTTAATATACAATGTTTTATAAAGCGCTAAGTTCGCAAAGTTAGATCGAAATTAAAATCTCAATTTCCAAAAAAGAGCGAAGCGATTTTTTAGCTAAAATCTAAAATTATTTAACCGCAAAGGACGCAATCTTTTTTAATTTTGTAAACTTTTTATAAACGCAAAAGTTCGCAAAGTTTTGTCGATATAGTGTAATCTAAAATCAACAATCTAAAATCTAAAATTATTCCTGTCCCCAGGTAGACGGACTTCCGTTCCATTCCTGCAAGGTCGATTGCTGGTCTTCGGTGATATATTGTTTCTGAACCGCTAAATCCAAGAGGTTCTCGTAATTGCTTAAGGTATAAAGGTCAATATTAGCATTTTTGAAGTTCTCTTCCGCCACATTAAAACCATATGTAAAAATCGCTGCCATTCCTTTAATGTTAGCACCTTCATTACGTAAAGCTTCCACGGCCATCAGACTGCTGTTTCCGGTACTGATTAAATCTTCAACCACAACAACATTTTGTCCTTTTTGCAAAAAGCCCTCCACCTGATTTTGCCTTCCGTGTTTTTTGGCTTCCGGGCGTACGTATACAAAAGGCAATCCAAGGCTTTCGGCCACCAGAATACCAATTCCTATCGCTCCGGTTGCAACACCGGCAATGACATCCGGTTTCCCAAATTGTTTCTCAATATTCTTTGCAAACTCATCACGAACATAATTTCTGATCGTTGGAAATGAAAGAATTAACCTATTATCGCAGTAAATAGGAGATTTCCAGCCAGAAGCCCATGTAAAAGGATTTTCTGGATTCAATTTAATTGCATTTATTTGCAAAAGCAATTCGGCTGTTTTTTCGGCAGTATCTTTATTAAAAATCATAGTACAAATGTATAAAGTTTTTGTGAACGACAAACCACTTTTTTTGACAAATGAAATCTCCAAAGAGACTAATTTTCAATTATTCTTATTAGAGAGTATTGATATTGAGCAGCTTATAGTGAAAATATTTCAAAATAAAATTCAAAAAGCCTATTTATATCATCCTGACGAAAGGGAAATAATGAAAACGCTCAAGGCCAAAATTCCTGTAACGAAAGCCGGAGGAGGATTGGTTTACAATAAAAAAGGCGAAGTTTTATTTATTTTCAGAAACGGAAAATGGGATTTGCCTAAGGGCGGAATCGAAAAAGGGGAGGAAATTGAAGACACCGCTATGCGTGAAGTAGAAGAGGAGACCGGTGTTGGAAAATTGACCATCACTGAAAAACTTCAGAAAACCTATCACGTTTTTAAACGCAACGGAAAATACAAACTCAAAATCACGCATTGGTTCGAAATGCAATCTGATTTTGAAGGAATTCCGGAAGGCCAGATCGAAGAAGGAATCGAAAAAGTGGCCTGGCTGAACCCGGAGGAAATCAAGGATGCACTTAAAAATTCTTATGAGAATATTAAATTGTTATTTGAAGAAGAAGTTAAGGCTTCAGTTGAGGATTAGATAATGATATAATTTGATAATGAGATAATTTGATAATTAGAAAATTCTATGCTGGAGATTCTGATTTAAGTATAAAAAAAAGTAAGTAAGACTTAGCAGCTTAGAATCTTAATGATTTAGAGGCTAAAAAAATCCAATAAAAAACCCCGATCTTTTTAAAATCGGGGTTTTCATTTAATAGTTTCAGTTAAATTTATTCGGCCTCCAGATAAGGATTTAAAATTTCGGCTAATTCATTGAGCCAATAAAAGTTGGATTCTATTCCATTTGGTGGGGTTTCCTGTTCCCGCATTACGCCTAAAGCCAGTGTGTAATTTACCTGCCTGATTACTTTAGCCATATCTTCAGGGGCTATCGCGTGATTAAAAAAATCAATTAGCCTTTTTTCGGCTTCTTTTGAAAAAGTGTTTGTACTCATAAACTACATTTTAGTGAATATTAAACCCGCGTAAATAATGCATCACTATTGTTTTTAATAGCAAAACCTTATCACAAGAGCAATTGTATTTAATTCTAATGTCGTAGTTTAGAATTTCAAAAATAAGAAAAAACTTTCAATTTAAAAAAAAAAAACATCTTTATTTTTTCTGCTCTATTTTTGATATTGTTATGCATAAAACTGTGACATTTTTTTTTAAAATTATTTTTTGTCACAAAAAATCCGTGACAAATTTTTTATTCGCTTTCATTTTGTCACAAATTAAAGTATAAAGCTTACTAAGTTCAATCAATCGAAATTTGCTCAGATCTACACCTAAAGCTTTGCGTCCCCCCGCGTTTTTCAACCCAATCAAAAACAAAAAACTTAGCGAACTTTGCGGTTAAGAAAAATCTACAAAACACGATAAACCGGATACTGCAAATGCGCCTTCTCATAATAAACAGAATGTTTGTAAATCCATTCTAATTGCGCTTCGGGATTTTTGGCAAATTCGGCATCATTTTGCTTTTTAGTTTCCAGCTCTGCTTTTAAGGCTGGATTTTCTTTTAAAAGTTTCGCCGCGGTATCTTCAAAAACATAGTCCGAATAATGTTCTTTTTGCTGTAAAATTGGGTCGAAGAAATTCCAGTTAAAAAAGGAATCAACCCCTTCCGGTTCGAAAGCTTCCAGTAGATATTTTACGCCTTTTTGATCTGTTGGAACCAGGTAATCGCCTTTCGCAAAAGTAACTTTTACCATTTTAGAAGTAATGGTTGTATTTCGATGAATGTAATGCCCTTCATAAGCCGACGGAACCGTTTTGAAATCGGCAATTTTATAACTTTCAACTTCTATTATCGTATCCTTTTTTAAGGTAGAGTAGGTGATGGCATTGTTTTTCAAAAGATCTATAATATTCCAATACCCACGCGGAATAATATAAGCGGTCGGAATGACAATTTCTTTCATGGATTTGAATTCCTTAATGTACGGAACGTCTTTTTTATAAGGTTTGCTGCGATCGTAGAACAAACGATTTCCGGTTGTAGCTTCGCTTTTTTTGTAACCCGCTTCATAGCCCAGGAATGAAAAAGGAGTCGTTTTGGTACTGTCCATTTCCCATTTCAAAGTATAGGTCTTTTTGGGTTTATATTGTTCTTCGTTTTTCAATCGAAGTTCTTTTATTTTTAGGTAGTTGGCGTCCATAAAATCAATGGTCGACTTCATGTATTCGTAGGTTACTTTAACACGGTCGGCATATTTTTTCAGCATGTGCGTTTCTACCACAAATCCAATGGTATTGTAGAGCGACGTATAGCCGGTAGTATATCTCGGACTATCTGTAAACTGACCGAAACCTTTGTCCGGTGTATCTTTAAACGAATCGACGTAAGGTGTCGTTTCGATTTTTTTATTTTGTAAATCTTTTACCAAAGCAGGCATCATTTGGGTATTCATAAAATCACCCAAAACAGTTCCTAATTTGTTGTGTTGCGTCATGATGTAGGTTAATTTGTACTGATAATCAGATCCGTTACTAACGTGATTGTCTATAAAAACATCGGCATTTGTTTTCTGGAAAATCTCGACAAAACTTTTGGTGTTACGCGTATCCGATTTCATAAAATCGCGATTCAGGTCGTAGTTTCTGGCGTTACCGCGAAAACCATAAATTTCAGGTCCATCCTGATTGGCTCTTGTGGTGGAATTTCGGTTTAAAGCACCGCCAATATTATAAACCGGAATGGTGACGATAACCGTATTTTTGGGAGCCTTGATTTTTCCAAAAGCCAAATCGCGGAACAATTGCATGGTAGCGTCAATTCCGTCAGGCTCTCCGGCGTGTATTCCGTTATTCACTAACAGGACGGCTTTGTTTTTCTGAATTTTAGTAAAGTCAAATTCTTTGTCCGGATTAAAAGTAATCATATGTAACGGATATCCTGAATCTGTCAGGCCCATTTCGAGCATCTGGATTGTTGGGAAATCATGCGATAATAGCGTGTAGTAGTTGATGGTTTCGAAATAGTCTGCCGCCTGATTTCCATTTCCTTTTTCGAAAAAAGTATCATATTTTTTGGTGTTCTGAGCGAAAAGGGTAAGTGTAAAAAGGGAAATGACAATGGTAAAAAGTCTCATGATTTGGGTTTTTAATAGAAAAGTCAAATATAAAGTTTTATTTGTTTCAGGTTTCAGGTTTTAAGTTGAAATGAGGGTAGGGCAATTTTGGCATTTAAACGCAAGGCACGCAAAGTTTTTTAATAATGGAAGGGTTTAAAAACGCAAAGTTCGCAAAGCTTTATAATCAAAACTTTTCGAACTTTGCGTGATTGAATAAAAGCAGCTTTACGAACTTTATGCATTCTAAGCGGTTACAATTGTTTGAGGTTTCAGGTTTCACGTTGAAATGTGGATAAAGCAACTTCGGCATTTTACCGTAAAGGATTTTAATTTATTTCACGCAAAGTCGCAAAGACGCAAAGAAAATAAACTTTGCGAATTTGTGTGATTGAGCAAAAAAAACTTTGCGTCTTTGCGACTTTGCGTGATTGAATAAAAAAAACTTTGCGTAAACCCTTGCGAACTTTGCGGTTAAAAAACTTGAAAGAAAGAAAACGTGAAAACCTGAAACCACTTTTTTTAACTACTTTTGCAAAATGAATAAAAAACACCATTCCAACAATATACTTTCGAATTTAGGTATTGAGAGCCTTAACGAAATGCAGGAAGTTGCACAGGATGCAATTCTTAACGACAATAACGTTTTATTACTTTCCCCTACAGGATCAGGGAAAACATTGGCCTTTTTATTGCCGGTTTTAGAATTATTGCAGCCTGAAATACTATCCGTTCAGTGTTTAATTTTAGTTCCTTCCCGTGAATTAGGACTCCAAATTGAACAAGTATGGAAAAAAATGGGAACCGATTATAAAGTAAATATTTGTTACGGTGGACACTCGATAGAGACCGAAATTAAAAACTTAAGCAATCCGCCTGCAGTTCTAATCGGAACTCCGGGACGAATTGCAGATCATATTGACAGGGGAACTTTTCGACTGGATAAAGTTCAGACCTTAATTCTGGATGAATTTGACAAGTCACTGCAATTGGGTTTTCATGAGCAGATGTCTTTTATCATTGGGAAATTAACGAAACTGAACAAAAGGGTTCTGGTTTCGGCTACTTCAGATGTTGAGATTCCGAGATATACAAGAGTGGTTAATCCTACCATTCTGGATTTTATTCCTGAGGAAGAGGAAAAGACCAATCTTTCGATGAAAATGGTGGTTTCTCCTGCAAAAGATAAACTGGAAAGTTTATTCAGTTTAATTTGTTCGTTGAAATCACAATCGGCTATTATTTTCTGTAACCATCGTGATGCGGCAGAGCGCATTAGCGATACCCTGAACGAAAAAGGAATCTATTCGGTTTATTATCACGGCGGAATGGATCAGGATGAGCGTGAACGTGCTTTGATTCAGTTCAGAAACGGAAGCGTGAGCTACCTAATCACAACCGATCTTGCGGCACGTGGTCTTGATATTCCGGAAATGAAGCATGTAATTCATTACCATCTGCCTTTAAAAGAAGACGAATTTACCCACCGTAACGGTCGTACAGCACGTATGCTTGCTTCCGGAACGGCTTATATACTCATTCATGAAAGTGAAAAAAAACTGGATTATATCGACTACGGAATGGATGTCCTGAATGTCGATAACTTAACAACATTACCAAAACCACCCGAATTTCAAACCATTTATATTAGTGGCGGAAAGAAAAACAAATTGAATAAAATCGATATTGTGGGCTTCTTTTCCCAAAAAGGAAAACTGGAAAAAGGAGATTTAGGTCTGATTGAAGTAAAAGACTTTATTTCGTTTGCAGCAGTGAAATATAATAAGGTAACAGAGTTGCTGAAAAATATCAGGGACGAGAAAATGAAAGGCAAAAAATTTAAAATTGAAGTGGCCAGAAAGGTCGTTAAAAAGGAAGAAGAGCGATAAAAGCAATCAGTTTTGGTCAATTTTATCGAAAAATGACAAACTTTTAAGCTGTTGTTTTGGGTTTATTTTGCTGATTTTTAAAAGGTTACATTTGTTTTATTTACCTGCTTTGGAATTTTAACTAATATTCACAATTTAATGTTAATAAAATAGCAGTTTTAGAGGTAATTTTTCATAATTTCGGCGTTTATAATATTAGTAAAAATTAACCCCAAATTCGTTATGAAAAAAATTATTACCCTTGCCATTTTGCTCTTTAGTTTTGTTTCGTTTGCACAGATTAAAGTTCTTGAAACTGTACCAGTTGAAAAATTGGGAAAAGTAAATAACAATTATATTCAAAAAATTGGAGATGAATATACTGTTTATTATACAAGTATTCAGAATGATGATGAATCTTCATCTTTAAGAAAGTTTTCATTTAAAAATGTAAACAATGATTACACAAGCCTTTATAATATTATTATGGGAGGTTTTACTGCAAGTCCTTTGTACGATATTAAATTAGAATTGCCTAATAACTATATCTGGTTGCACTACACAGGAAGTGCTATTCCTGAGAAAGCTACAGTTCAGTTCATGGTTTCTTCAAAAGAAGCTTCTTCTGCAACAAGCAGCGTTTCTGAGCCATTCGTTAAAGATCAAATCAATAAATTATTCCAGAAATAATTTACTTCAAGTATACAACTAAAAAAGGCTATTCAGATTTTGAATAGCCTTTTTTTTAGTTTACAGTCGCAGTGATCAGTCACAGTTTACAGTCTCAATAGGACTGCAAACTGTAAACTGCGACTGTAAACTTATATCTTCTTCACGTACTGTGTGATAATTACAATTTGTTGTCCGTCTACTTTTCCTTCTATGTATTCGGCATTTTCGTGGTCTAAACGAATGTTACGAACAGCAGTTCCCTGTTTGGCCACCATGCTGGATCCTTTTACTTTCAGGTCTTTGATTAAAACAACAGAATCTCCGTGTTCCAGTATTACGCCATTGCTGTCACGGTGTACCAGTTTGTTTTCATCTTCTTCTCCTTCACCTGTTGCTTGTGCCCATGCCAGTGTATCTTCATCCAGGTACATCATATCGAGTAATTCCTGTGGCCACCCTGCAGCACGCATGCGGCTTAACATTCTCCAGGCTACAACCTGCACGGCAACATTCTCGTTCCACATGCTGTCGTTTAAGCATCTCCAGTGATTTAAGTCTACATTATCGGGATTTTCAATCTGATCAATACAGGTACTGCAAGCCATTATGCTTTCGTCAATACCGCCTTTTCGAGTGGGCAGCACAGTATATACTTTTAGGTTTTCGGTTGCGCCACAAAGTTCACATTTCGATCCGCTGCGTTTGTTTAATTCTCTTTCTATGCTCATTTTATTATCTTATTTTTAGCGAAAGTATAGTTAAATACTACGTTTCGCAAATTATACCTGAAGATTAAATTCTAATTACGTTTAACTTCATAAATTTTCTTTTCATTATAAAGTTTCAGCATATCTTTTTTGGATATGGTAGACTTCTTGGTGTAATTTTTGTCAATATCAATCTGATCCGTCTCAGTTTTACTGCCAATTTCCATATCATTGAGGAAAACAGTCAAACTGTCTTTTGAAACCTGATTTATTTTTATAGTGGTATAATAACCTTCAGCTGAATTTAAAAAATAAATATCTCCGGCTTTTGGATTTTTTATAAAAGTTGCTGTGTCTAAATCTGTCTGATGTGAACTGTACGAAACAAGACCAATAATTGCAGCAATTAAAAACAATCCTGAAAACATCCAGATGGGGGTCTTCACTTTGTTTTTTTCTTTTTCTCTTTCCAGTTTTTGCTGGATTGCTGATGGTAATTCTTTTTGTTCGAATGTTTTTTTACAAGAATTACATTCCGCGAAAGTTAATTTTTTGATTGGAAAAAAAGGTATGAGATACAAGTGACCATATTTTCCAAAGACGCTGTAAATCATTGACACGTTTGTGTTGCAATTAGGACAATCTACATTAATAATTTTCCCATTTCTTAAATTTGTAGCTTTGGTTCCGTAATAAAATATCATTTTTAAATTTTTGGTTGGTACTGCAAAAATAGAGCTATATCTTACTTCTCCAAATTTTTATTTTTAAGTTAAAATTTACTTGGGCTTACTTTTTAACCCTAACAGCATCAGGTACCAATAATTCATATTCACCGCCATTTCGCAATACATCACGAACAATACTGGAGCTGATATAAGATGTTTTTGCAGCGGTTAACAGAAATACCGTTTCGATTTTAGAAAGGCGTCTGTTGGTATGTGCAATGGCTTTTTCGAATTCGAAATCCGCCGGATTTCGCAAGCCCCTTAATATGAAATTCGCTTTTAGTTTTTTAGCTAAATCTATCGTCAGTCCTTCATAAGTGATCACCGAAACTTTCGGTTCGTCTTTAAAGGTTTCTTCAATAAAACGTTTTCTTTCTTCCAGTGAAAACATGTATTTTTTTTCGGCATTGACACCAATCGCAATTACAATTTCGTCAAACAGGGAAATTCCTCTTTTGATAATATCTTCATGACCCAGCGTGATCGGATCAAAGGATCCCGGGAATATGGCTTTTCTCATTTTTTTTAGGTTCAGAGGTTTTTTTAGGTTCAGAGATCCAAAGTTACAAAGGTTCAAAGTTTTTTAATCAAAGAATCTAAAGCTTTTTTTTTAAGGTTCAGAGGTTCAAAGTGACAAAGGTTCAAAGTACTTTAAATAAATATGTTAAAGTTTTATTGATTTTTATTGGAATTTATCCAGATCGCTATCAGGATTGGAATTTAATTATTTTATGTTATTCTCAATGTTTTGATGGCCGGAACCCATTCGTCTTTTTGGCACACTTCGCATTTTGCGGTACCTGGTTTTTGTTCTTCGGTATGGCCACAAAAAGTACAGGCATGAATGCCTTCGTTCTCTATTATTTTACTTTTTTTATTGAATGCGGCCGGTAAAATGGGCAGACCGTATTTTACTTCCTCATTGTCATAAAAAAATACGCTTATCTCACCGCTGGTTTCTATAAAGGCATGCTTTACCTGTCCGAGATGTTCAATGGACTTTATGCGTAGTTCCGAGAAAAACTCATCCTGCGCCAGACTTTCTTTTTTGAAAGTGGCGATCGAAAATTTACCGTTATTAATTAAGCATTCGGTTTTGCCTTCAATGAATTCTTCAAATTTCTTGCTTTTTCCCGTAAGCCAGGTTACGCCACGGTATAAAGCAATAATTACCGTAAAAACGATGGCTGCAGGAACAATGCCAACATCTTCGTAAAACATAGGATCTCCCGCTGCGGAACCTAAGGCGATAATGATTACAGTTTCAAAAATAGAAAGTTGTTTTACGCCTCGTTTTCCCGCCAGTTTTAGGGTAAGTAACAGAATTGTAAACATGACTGTGGATCGAAAAATCACTTCCAGGGCAAAATTCTGCGGTAAGTCATTATAAAATATTCTGTTCCATTCGAAGATTTCTTTCATTTTTTTTCTTTTAGGTTCAAAGGTTCAGAGAGGCAAAGGTTCAAAGGTTTTTCTTTGAGGGGCTAAGTTTCTGAGTGGCTAAGGTACTAAGACCTGATTATTTAAATTTAGATTTTTTCTGGTGATTTTTATAATTTTACCACCTTCATAAAGTTTATTTAATTCTTTTTAAATTATAGTTTTGTGTCATTTCGACGAAGGAGAAATCGCATTCAGAGAGCGGCACAAAGCATCGTAAATTCATTAAGGGACTTCGACTTCGCTCAGTCTGACATTTCGATTTCACTTAGTCTGACAATTCGACTTCGCTCAGTCTAACAATTCGGCTTCGTTAGTCTTAAATATTGGGGTAAAAAAATAAGGTTCTAAAAACTTAGCGTCTTAGAACCTTAGTATCTTAGTAACTTTTTAAGAAAGCGCCAACTCAATCGCATTGGTGAACAAATCTTCCAGTGAGATTCCGGCTGCTTTGGCTTGCTGCGGAATGAGACTTTCTGTAGTTAATCCCGGAATCGTGTTCATTTCTAGCATGTACGGTTCGTTATCTACGATGATGAATTCGCTTCTCGAGAACCCTTTCATTTTTAAAACTTCGTAGGCGCGTTTTGCTGTTTCTCCCACTTTTTGCGTTAATTCGTCTGAAATTCTGGCAGGGGTTATCTCCTGTGATTTTCCTTCATATTTGGCTTCGTAGTCAAAGAAATCATTGTCTGATACAATTTCTGTAATCGGTAAAACTTTGATTTCGCCTTTATAATTGATTACCCCAACTGAAACTTCTGTTCCGTCAAGGAAACTTTCGATGATGATTTCGTTGTCTTCTTTATAAGCCACTTCAATGGCAATTGGCAATTCTGCTTCTGTTTTTACTTTTGAAATTCCGAAGCTTGAACCTGCTTTGTTTGGTTTTACGAAACAAGGCAGACCTACTTTTTTTACAATTTCGGCTGTATTGATCACATCACCTTTGTTCAGGTAATAGGAGATAGCCGTTTTGATTCCGTATGGTTTTAAAACCGAAAGTAAATCACGTTTATTGAAAGTCAATGCGGATTGGTAGTAGTCACAGGAAGATTGCGGGATGTTTAGTAATTCGAAATAAGCCTGCATTAATCCGTCTTCGCCCGGAGTTCCGTGGATGGCATTGAAAACACAGTCGAAAGTGATTTTTTGTCCGTTTACGGTTACTGAGAAATCATTTTTATCAATTGGAAATTCAGCATCGTTTTCGTCTACATAGACCCATTTTTCCTTAAAAATATGAATACGAAAACCGGCGTATTTTGTTTTGTCAAGGTATTGGTGTACGACGTTTCCGCTAATAAGAGAGATTTTATATTCGCTTGAATATCCGCCCATGATGATGGCTATGTTTTTCATTGACTTGATGTTTATTTGTTTAATCGTTTAATTGTTTATTTGTTTCAGGTTTTCTTTGTTTCAGGTTTCAGGTTTTTACATGTGATTCTTACTGTTGTCAGGCTGAGCGAAGTCGAAGCCCCGCAAAGTGTGTGCTCTCTGTATGCGATTTCTCCTTCGTCGAAATGACAAAAAAACAAAAATACTGTTATGAAATCTGAACTCCTAGCCCTGATGGGAGCGGCATCCTTTTGTGCCGGTGTTCGGCATAAAAGATACAGCGGACAGCAGGAAATGGCTCCTGAAAATTATCCTTCGGCTTCGTTCAGGATAACAATCGGCTTCGCTCAGGACAACAATCATACTAGTTTCTTGTTTTAAACAAAATTATCATTTTTTTTGAAACGAAATAGGTTTATCTTTGCCACAACTAAAAATAATTTTATGAGTTTACGTAAGTATTTAACAAGCCGTGTGTTTTTTCTTCAAGTCTTAGCTGCGGCTGCTATTATTGCAGTTTTGGGGTATTTGTTTATGCATTGGCTGACTTTTACAACGGATCACGGGAACGAAATAACAGTTCCGAATTTATCTAAACTGACAGAAGAACAAGTTGAAAGTAAGCTGGACGAATTAGACCTCGACTATGTGCTTTTGGATAGTGTTGATTACAGAAGTGAATTTCCTAAATACAGTGTTGTAGAGCAGGACCCATTGCCCGGGACAAAGGTAAAAGTGGGAAGAAAAATATATATTAAAATTAATGCATCCGGTTTTTCGTCGGTTAAAATTCCGGACTTAATCGAGAAAACCTACCGTGAAGCGGTTCCGACCTTAAAAGCTTTAGGGCTTGAAGAGGGAACAATCACTTATATTCCGAATCTTGGAAAAGATATGGTTCTGGAGATGCGTTATAAAGGCAGAAACTTAAAAGTAGGAGACCGCGTGCTCAAAGCTTCTAAAATTGATTTGGTTTTAGGAGACGGAAAAGCATCGTATGTAGACGACAGTCAGGCGACAGACAGTTTAGCTGCGCCGGCAACTGAAACCCCAAAAGATGAACAATAATAATGAAAATTTAGATCTGGAAGACGAATTATTCGAACATTTCAGATTTGAAGTCCCTAAAGGTCAGGCGCTGTTGCGTATTGACAAATATTTAATGAATTTGATTCAGAATGCGACCCGAAATAAAATTCAGAACGCAGCCACTGAAGGAAACATTTTTGTCAATGATATTCCTGTAAAATCAAATTATAAAGTGAAACCATTTGATGTGGTGACCGTAATGCTGACGCATCCTCCGTTTGAAAACCATATTCTTCCGGAAGATCTTCCGTTGAATATTGTCTATGAAGATGATGCTTTGTTACTGATTAACAAAGAACCCGGAATGGTGGTGCACCCTGGTCACGGAAATTATACCGGAACTCTGGTGAATGCCCTGGCGCATCATTTTGACAATCTGCCCATGAACAGCAGCGAACGCCCTGGTTTGGTGCACCGTATTGATAAGGATACCTCCGGACTTCTGGTGGTAGCCAAAACGGAAGCGGCCATGACACATCTGGCCAAACAGTTTGAAGCTAAAACTTCGGAACGCGAGTATATCGCGCTTGTTTGGGGAAATGTGGCCGAAGAGGAAGGGACAATTGAAGGAAACCTTGCCAGACATTTAAAAGACCGCATGCAGATGGCTGTTTTTGCTGATCCTGAAATCGGGAAACCTGCCATTACGCATTATAAAGTTTTGGAACGTTTTGGTTATGTGACTTTGATTTCCTGCCGATTAGAAACAGGAAGAACACACCAGATTCGAGCGCACATGAAGCATATCGGACATCCGTTGTTTAATGACGAACGTTATGGCGGCCATTTGATTCTGAAAGGAACGACGTTTACAAAATACAAACAGTTTATAGACAATTGTTTTAAAGCTTTGCCACGTCAGGCGCTGCATGCCAAAACTCTTGGTTTTGTGCATCCGAATACCGGAGAAATGATGCGTTTTGATACGGAACTGCCGCAGGATTTTCAGGATTGTATCGAGAAATGGCGCAATTACGGGAAGACGCATAATATGGAAGAAGAAGAGAATTAATTAGATAATTTTTTAATTAGAAAGTTAGATAATTCCTGATATTTGAAAAGCTCCGATGGAGCTTTTTTTATGGGATATTTTTAATGGTTAAGTCGGTGATTTTTGCTTCTCCGTTGGTTAGGAAACCTAATTTGCCTTTGCGGCTTAAATGGCTTTTTTCCAGGGAACATTCTAATGCAGTTTCGTTATTGACTGAAAAGAACAATTGATTGTGCAGCACTTTGATTTTTACGGAATACCATTTGTTGTTTTCTAACTTCATTGGTTTTTTAAACAACGTCGGGCCTCCGCGTTTTTCATATTCATCCGTTCCTTTTTTGTAAACACCTCTCCCGATTACGATATTCTGGTCGATCTGATAGAGATAGGTTCTGATATATTGTTCTTTATCGATGTTTAACATAATTTCAAACAGCGATTCTTTGGTCATATTGACGTTAAAATCGATTTCATAATTTTCAGGAAGTTTCTTTTTAGATTCCAGTACGCCCCAATGCATTGGGCCTCCGGTTCCCCTTAAGGTGTCTTTTTCAAGAAACCATTCTTCCGGATTTAAGTTCCAGTCTGATTTTAGGGCAGCCGCAGGAGTTATTTTGTATTCTTTTTTCGTTGTTGCAATGGTGCCGCAACAAGAAGTGATTATTAGGGATAAGACTAATAAAACGGGATATTTAATTTTCATTTTGTTTTTTAGTTTAACTCCGAGTGGTATTTGATTTTTCCGATTGATCCTGTGGGAGCCGGAAGCAATTCAAATACCGAAGTAGGAGCGAGGCCGGATTCGATGCGATGTGAAACGTATAAAATACTGACGTTTGTTGCCTCTTTAATGGTGTTGATCAGCTGAATCACCAAAGCAACATTTTCGTCGTCTAAACCTTCTACAGGTTCATCCAGAATTAATAAAGGCGGATGTTTTAAAACCGCACGAACAATTAACGCGACTCTTTGCTGGCCAATAGAAAGATCAATAAAACGTTTTTTGCGTAAATCATTCATTTCAATTACTTCCAGCCATTGTGCTACGATTTGTTTTTGCAAAGTTGTGGGTTCGGTGTATAAGCCGATGGAATCGAAAAACCCCGAAAGAATCATTTCTTCTAAAGTATGTCCTTTCTGGAACAGATCGGTCATGGAAGTCGTGAAGATTCCGATTTGTTTTTTAATGTCCCAGACGCTTTCTCCGGTTCCTTTTTTTCTTCCGAACAAATATAAATCCTGTCCGAAACCTTTTGGATTGTCTCCAGTGATTAAAGATAAAATCGTGCTTTTTCCGGAACCGTTCGGGCCGATTAACTGCCAGAATTCACCTTGTTTTATGGTCCATGAAATTTGATCTACAATTTTTCGGTCGTCATAGCTTACGGAAATATTTTCCATTTTGATTAAAACACTTTCGTCAAAGGAATGCGATTCTAAAGCTTTTGGAATTGCAGTTGTATTTAAGGTTTTATAAAGTTTTTCAATTTTTGAAAGAGGATGTAATTCAAATGTATTGTCTTTGATCTGCGCTTTATTGGGCACGAAATGAAGTACATCGGTAACGCGGTTTACAATTTGAATAATGGCGATCTGTTGTGTTAAATCTTTTAAAGATTCTGCTAAAACTACACGAGAGGCCTGATCTAAATGATCAAACGGATTATCGAAAATGATAAAGTCAGGTTTTTGGCTGATGCAGTATTTTAAAAACTCTTTTTTGCGTTCACCGGAAGAAAAGGTTCGCAATTGCCTGTGGGAATCGGGAGAAGCTTCGACAATGTCGTACTGGTATTCTTTTTCGATGAATTTCTCAATAGCAATATCTGAAAACAGTATTCCTTTTTGATTGTTAAAAACGGCTAATTCTCCTTTGGCGCTGCCCGAAAGTAAAGTATCGATAAAGGCTTTTTTATTGACCTGATTCGATAAAAGTATATCCCAATGCTGCATTTCTGTATTTTAAAATAATTGTTTTTACCTGTTGCGTATATTTTTAACCAACAAAAACAGAGATTAATAGTTGTTTTTTGTCACTCCCGATAGCTATCGGGATAATAGATTAGTACAGATTTTTAAAATCATTTTAATCCTTTACTCTGTGGCTAATAATGAATTTTACTTCGCCGTTATTTTATTTCCTGTGTAAACATGTCGCGATCGTTTCTTGACCATTCACTCCAGGATCCTACATAAAGTTTTGGGATTTCAATTCCGGCATAATCCATTGCTAATAAAGTATGGCAGGCCGTAACGCCCGAGCCACAATGTACAATAGTGTTTTCAGGTTTTACATCGCCTAAAATCTGGCTGTATTTCTGATGTAATATTTCAGCAGAATGATAAAAGCCATTTTCGTCTAAGTTTTCACTAAAAGGAACATTTATCGCGCCCGGAATATGTCCTGCGATTAAATCCAGTGGTTCTGTGAGCCCGTCAAAACGATTTTTATCTCTTACATCGATTACTCTGTTTTCGTTGTTATTTCGGGCTTTTTCGACTACTTCAATATCGGCTAAGCCTAAATTCCATGCTGAAACAGGATACTTTTGAGCAGGTTCGAAAATTTCAATTTCTGCACTTACCGGAAAACCGGCTTTTATGGCGGCTTGAAGGCCACCATTTACCACCTGTACTTTTTCATGGCCAATGGCACGTAGCATCCACCAGAACCGGGCTGCGGCATTCGATCCGTTTTTATCATCATAAATTACTACATAACTTGAAGGCCGAATTCCAAGTTTTGAAAGTACTTCTGAGAACTTTTCAAAAGACGGCAGCGGATGTCTTCCGCCCTGTGCAGGATCGCTTTCAACAGTTGCCAGGTCCTTATTCAGATCAGCATAGCGGGCGCCTTTTAAGTGCTCCTTTTTATAATTTTCTTCGGCATTAATTCCGGCTCGTGCATCAATTAAGATAATCTCTGAAGATTCCTGCAGTTTTACTAATTCTTCCGGATGTATAAGGGGTGACAATGTATTGGACATTTAAATGAAAAATTAAATTCTTTTTAAAAATGTTAACCTGGGATTTTTTCAATCAATATTTCGTTTCCTGCCAGATCAAAATAAGTGCAGGTCATTTCGATGATATCTACACGCCATTTGGCGATACCACATTGTGCAGCATGATTGCAAAAGGTAAGATAATCCGTTTCACCATTCTGATGTTTGACCAGAAATTCAATAAAAAGCTCTTTATTGACATTAGCTGAGATTTTAATTTCATTGTACTTTTCATCTGCAGTAGCGCTATAGTTGTTTACTCCGTAATATTCAACATGGCCGTCGTGCACAAACGTATCGTACCCTTTTACGCCTAAAATGATTAAATCCTGTATATAATTTGGAAAATCAGCACCGCTTTTTACTTTGGCATGTGCTTCTTTTATTTGTTCTATCGTAAACATATAGTTTGTTTTTAAGGTTAAAATTTATTGTTTCAAAAATACAATTAATGGTTTTATAAATGAATCAAAAGATTCAATATGTGGTAAATGTCCGGTGTTCGGAACTTCGACTAATTTTGCATTCGGAATTGCTTTTTGTGTTTTTTTGCCTAATTCCATATAATTGCCCATTGTTTTTCTGACATCTTCCGGAACAAGCGGTTTTCCTAAGGCGGTTTTATCTCTCGTTCCGATGATTAGAAGTGTCGGACTTTTGATGTTTTTAAATTCGTATAAAACAGGTTGTGTAAAAATCATATCGTAGAGTAAGGCAGAGTTCCAGGCCACTTTTGAATAATCGGGAGCAGTCGTCCATCCGGCGCCGAGTTCGGCCCATTTTTGAAAATCGGGATTCCATTTTCCGTCGTAATAATTCTCCATTTGGTATTTTTTGATGGCTTCGTAATTTTGTTTCAATTCCGATTCGTACCACCATTCAACAGTTTTGTAGGGAACGACTAATTTCCAGTCTTCTAAACCAATCGGATTTTCAAGTACTAGTTTTTCTGCTGTTTCGGGATACATCAGCGCAAATCTTGTGGCCAACATTCCTCCCATGGAATGCCCCAGAATATTTGCTTTCTGAATTCCTAAATGGTCCAGTACTTTTTTGGTATTTTCTGCCAGTTGCTGAAAAGTATACTGAAAATGATCCGGTTTTGAAGATTTTCCGAAACCAATCTGATCGGGAACAATAACTCTGAAACCCTCTTTTGTCAAGGCTTTAATCGTAGTTTCCCAATAAGCTCCGTTGAAATTTTTCCCATGAAGCAAAACGATATTTTTGTTGTTGTAATTATCGGGTTTGATATCCATGTAAGCCATTTTTAAAGGCTGACGCTGATTGTTCACTTCTAAAAAATGAACAGGAAAAGGATATTCATAATTCGTTAAATTGATGTCGAGTGCTTTTATATTTTCCTGCTGCGCCAGGCATAGGAAGGGAAGCAGCAATATAATGATTTGTATTTTTTTCATTTTCGGACAGTGTTTATTTGCAATTATAATAAAAGTAAGCCTTACCGCTTTAAAAGCAAAAATTATAATCTTAAAATTATCAGAAAATATTTATTATAAATTAGGCCATGACAGCGACAATGTTTAAAGCGATTTCGCCTAAGTTTTGGTCTCCTGTAATTTTTACTTTTTCTTTAGCTTCGGTCGGAGTCATTCCTTTTGAAAATAAAAGCCAGGCATCATCCGGGGAAATTTTGAGGGTTGCGGTTGGTTTTACTTTCGGGGATTCGATAAATTTCCATTGATTTTCTTCTTTAATAATGCTCCATTCGCCACCAATTTCAGTATCAACAATCAATGTAACGATTGTTCCTTTTTCTGCCGGTACATTTTGATACGTATGAGGCAAGGCATACATAAATGTACTGATGAAAGGATGGAATAAGGCTTTCGTCAAGAGTGCCTGTTTTCCGACGGCATTTCTAATTTGCTGCTGGTGGAGGAATTTCTCCGAATATTCGCGGGCAATATGAAACCAGTTTAATGACGTTTCTTCTCCGGCCCACGCAACAGAGAATATAGCATTTTCAAAAGGAGGTAATGTTTGTAAATGTTCGGAGTATTGTTTTCCGGTACTTTCAAGCAAATTGACCAAAATTTCGGGACTAAGTCGTTTTGTAGCGTTGGTCCAGGTCATATTCAATTGATTTAAGAAGTCAACCAGATCGCTATAAGAATTAATATTTTCCGGGGTTTCTCCAAAAAAATGATCACGGGATATTGATAAACCTCTTAAATTTCCATCAAGTAAATGAGATGCAATGTCTTTTACCTTCCATTTTTTAGCAACGGTTTGTGCGTTCCATTCTTCGTGTGTTAGTGATTTTAATAAGTCAATCAATAATTTGTCTAAAACAGGGAACAGCTGTACGGTTTGGATTGGTATAATTTGCGAAGATTCCATAAAAGTTTCTATTTTTTTCTAAGGTTTTGTTTCGTTGCTTTTAAAAGTAACAACACGTTGCGGATACGGAATATCAATAGCAGCTTCATCAAAACGCTTTTTGATGCTTTGCAGTAAATCACAATACATGATAAAACCATCTGTAGAATTTTTAGACCACGCCCAGGCTTTCAGCGTTACGCTTGAATCTGCCAGTGCTACAACGCGCGCTACGACAAGAGGAGCTTTTAGTTTTTTATTTTCTGCTGTTCGGGTATCAATAAAAAGAGGATGTTTGGCTACTTCTTCTCTCATGATTTCCAATGCTTTTTCTACATCTGATTCATAACCAATACCAATTTCTATTATTTTACAGCATTTGGTGTCGTGCATGTTGGTGTTTACAATAATCTGATTGCTGATAACCGAATTTGGAATAATGATTCGGTTGTTTTCGGCATCTTTCAGAACGACCTGTCTCAGATTAATATCTTCTACTATACCGACGAAGCTATTGATGGTAATTTTATCATTGATTCGGAAAGGCTTGAAAATCACCAGGAAAATACCGCTTACAATATTACTAAGAGCTTGTTGTGATGCCAGACCCGCTACGAGGGAAATTACTCCGGCACCGGCCAAAAAAGAATGTCCGATAATTTTAAATTCGGGAATCTGGATTAACGCAAAAGCAAATCCTAAAATATAAATTACGGTGATGATTAAATGCTTTAAAAACCGGAAACCAGTTGCGTCATATTCTTTATTGCTCAGTTTGCGATACAGAAAATAACGTAATATTTTGTCGGTAATGGCTCCCAGGATTATAGTAACAATGGCTATAATGGCAATAACAATACCTATTCTAAAGTCTTTTAAATAATCAATCATAGGGTTGTAAGTTTAAAAAAATCCAAAAAGCGACTATTTTTCAGAAAGCCCTTTTTGGATTTTTGTACTTGATAGCAAGTCGGTTTTTCTTTTACAGTCCGACAAAGTCATCACTTTTAGGGAAAATACTCAAAGCTTCAATAGCAATTTCAGGAGTGGGAGAAGCTAATTTACGCAATTTGGTATCCATCCAGGCGCCATCAACCGTGATAACGGCACAAAGGGTGTCGTCTTCCTTCCTGAATTCATGAACGATAGACCAGCGTGACGCATCGGCTTTCATTTTTGAAGTTTTGGTATGAAGGAATATCTTATCTGAAAGTTTTAATTCTTTTCTAAAGATGCATTCTTCCCTAAACAATACCGGGCCAAAACCCTGCGTCTGCATGACACGTAATGTTAAACCTAACTGCTCTAATATTTCGATACGATGTTGTGCTCCAAAATCGTAATAAGCACTATGACGAACGTGAAAATTTGGATCAAGATCTGACCAGCGAAAAGATAATTCTTTAATAAATGAAGCCATTTTATAGTTGTAAATTTTATGAAAATCGAAATTACAAATAAAAAATTAAAGGCAACTTTTTTGAAAGGTTAAATCTTAATAGTATTCCGTTTTGAAAGGCGCAAAATCCTGTATTTTTGGTAAAGGTTTGATCATGATTTTCTTTTTTGTATTTGTTTTAGGAAAATCATCTTCGCCATAAGGTTCTGTTGTTTTTATTCTAATTCCGGTTGAAAGATTAAAGTCAATCGTTCCCATTGTTCCTTGTCCGTCAGAATAAACTTCAGAGAAACCGATCAATTCAAAATTTCCGTTTTGATATCTGAATTTGTGTTCAAAATTTCCGCGAATAAGTTCGTTGTGAATGCTTAAAATTCCCTTTGTAATGGTGATTTCATAAAAAGAATTTCCGTTGTAATAACCATTTCTGCCTTCAGGATATTGAGCGTCGATTGCTTTGGTTGCAGAAACGATTTTTTTGAAATTGCCATTGTTTTCAGCAAAATAAATTTCGAGTTTATAAGGTGCAGTTTCGCTTTCAGTGTCTTGTAAAACCTGAACGTAATCAATTAAGCCATCTTTGTTTAAATCGCCTTTTACTTTTGTGATTTCTTTATTGAAATTATTTTGTGCACAAAGTATTGCTGAAAAAAGTAAGGCAAACAGAACGATAAATTTGGGCATTTGTAAATTAGTTTAATTTTGATTCTTCAATTATTGAAATTGTAATGCCGTCTTTATTTAATGAATTATATCCCGGCCCTGAGCCAAAATAATTACAATTTCATGTTAGATAATTCAGCCTCTAACTTATCAAAATTTTCCTCATTCTTGCCGACGACATAAGGTTTTAATTTCTGGCATTCTTCTTCTGTTTCAAAAAGCATTTTAAAAACAACTTTTGTCTGATTTTCTGCAACGGTCTCAAATGTGGTAAGAATTTGGAATAATGGTTTTGAATGTCGTTTCCAGGCAATAAGATTTGGTCTGTCTATTTTTATAAACTCACATTCGTTGGCATAATTACCAGCTTCAGGGCCATGCATAATAAAGCTCCATCTGCCGCCTTCGCAAAAATTAAATTCATTAAAAGTGTTTGTAAAACCTTTTGGTCCCCACCAATTTTTTAAGTGTTCTGGTTCGCTCCAGGCTTTGAAAACAAGTTCCTGCGGGAAATTTAAAATTCGGATAGTTACAATTTCCGATTCTGGTGTTGTAGAAAGAATATCTGAAGTCATTTCTAAAAAGTTTTAAATTAAGCAAAAATGCGGCATTATAAAGTTAAGCTTTTATGATAACTTTTTAATTTTAAAGGGTTTCCAGATTGTCCCATTCGTATTCTATCTTGTTTAATTTTATGTAATAGGGTATTAAAAGAAGAATTTCTAATCGAATCTGGATATGACCGTCTCTAGTTGTAAAAGGAAGTATAAACATAGAAGCGATACAAATTACAACTCCGCAAACGGCATCAATTTTACCAATTAAAATGGCATTCGGTTTTTCGAACCAAAGAGAATAAGCAGCAAAACCTTTAAATGCAGCAATGGCAATAATGAAAAGTCCTGTGCCTGTATAAGCACTATTACTTGTAAAACCGTAAAGCGATAAATCAATATTTGGTGTAAATAAATTACCTATTAGTGAACCTGCAGCACAAATGCCCAGAAGCATAAAAATCCAGCAAAAGGTTTTAATCCACCACGGCAGAAGTTTTCTTCTTATGATTGACGGTTTTTCGAATTCTTCAAATTGGTTTTCTAATTCTTGTTCCACGTTTTTTAAGGTTCTATAATTATTGATAAAATTTTAGTTTGTTTTATTAACCAGATTATTTTAAAGGATTTGATAAGTAACACCAAATCTGAAAATTTTTGAATAGATGTTTGTTCCGCCAATGTATCCTTCGAGGTAATTTTTTAATCCGAAAGAATAAAAAGTACTAGTTGTTTCATTATAAATCCTGGTTAAGATTAGCCGGGGCTAAAGTAGCCAAAATAGGATTATATTTTAGACTGTTACTCTTCATTTTTAAATTTTATAATAAAACTGCAATATGATGTTTGGGTTGCTGTTTTTATTCCTCTCCTTTGGTACTAAATTTTTTCACAATCCACGGCAACGTAAGGCCCTGTCCGATAAGAGTGAGTAGTACAACGGCGACAGAAATAAAAATAATTGCATTTCGTTCAGGGAATGGTGTCCCGTCTTCCAGAAATTTTGGCAATCCGATAGCGATGGCTAGTGAAACAATTCCCCGCATTCCGGACCAGCTTAAGATGACACTATTATTAAAATCCAAAAGTGCATGTTCGCTCACTTTTCTTTTCCTTTTTGTGTTTTGAAATGCTTTTTGAAGGTTAATTTTCTGCAAAAATATACGGACCATCCTAATTAATAATGCTGCGATAGTGATGATTGCTGCGTAACCAATATAGGGAAGAATCATATCATTGTCTATGTCTTTAAGAATGTAACGGAAATTGAGTCCGATTAGAATAAATATTAAGCCGTTGAGCAGAAAAATAATAAGATCCCAAAGACTTCGGGATTGATTTTTTAAACTTTCGGGAAATATTTTTTTACTGAAACGGGCAATTGCAAGTCCTAAAATGACTACTGCAATTACTCCGGAAACATGCATATATTCTGCGATAAGATAGGTTACAAAAGGCATTAACAGCATAAAGCTAATCGTTACATTTACGTTTTTGTGTACACGCGTGAGTATAAAACCCAGAATTTTAGCCATAACAAAACCTACTAAAAATCCACCTCCCAGTAAAAGCAGAAATTCGAGCGTAGCTTTCCAGAGGACAAAAGCAGATCCCATTACGGCAGCGACCGCAAAACGATAGGCAACCAATGCCGATGCATCATTAATCAGGCTTTCACCTTCAAGTATCGTTATCGTTTTATGAGCTATTTTCAGTCCTTTTGTAATGCTTATGGCAGCTACGGCATCTGTAGCAGAGAGAATTGCTCCAAGTACAAAAGCCAGCGGCCAGGTCATTCCGGGAATTATGAAATGCGCTAAAACAGCAATTCCCAGAGCAGTAAGGAAAACTAATGAAATAGCGAGTGTACCAATTGTATTCAGGTTAGTCTTGAAATCTTTAGGAGAAATATTAAAAGAGGCATCATATAACAGAGGCGGCAGAAATATCAGGAATATAATTTCGGGATTAATTTCGATTTCGTTCATTGTTGGAATAAATCCAATTGCTATTCCTACGATAACAAGTAAAATAGGCTGCGGTAATTTTATGGTGTCAGCAAAAGCGGATAGCCCGATGACGATTGCCAGGATAAATATAATGATGCTGTAGTTTTCCATTTATGCTGCTATTGAATTGAAGAAAGTTGCTAATGTAAGTATTTCGGGATTTAATTGAAAATATAGAAAGACATAATCTGATGAGATTCAGATAAGCTTCTTTTGAAAACGAATGTCTTAGCCCTGATGGGAGGGAAAATCCTTTTGTGCCGGGGTTCGGCACAAAAGATTGGAGGGACAGCAGGAAAATGCTCCTGATAAATGACACCTAAAGTACTGATATGCCACAGTTGTCAGGTTTTAAAAATGTCATGTTGTCAGCTGATTTTTACTATGACAACATTAAAACTGACAATTTACTTTGGTTTTTTATATTGGCACAAAGATTGACTTATGCCACCTGAGTTAAAAATGTATATCAAAAATTAAATATATAAAAAATGGGTAAAATAATCGGAATTGACTTAGGTACGACGAACTCTTGTGTTTCTGTAATGGAAGGTAACGAAGCAGTTGTTATTCCTAACGCAGAAGGAAAAAGAACAACTCCATCTATCATCGCTTTTGTTGAAGGTGGCGAAATTAAAGTGGGTGATCCTGCAAAAAGACAAGCAGTAACGAATCCTACAAAAACGATTGCTTCTATTAAACGTTTTATGGGACACACTTTTGCTGAGACTACAAGCGAAGCAAAAAGAGTTTCTTATTCAGTTGTAAAAGGTGACAACAATACACCACGTGTGGATATTGACGGTCGTTTATACACTGCACAGGAATTGTCAGCAATGACTCTTCAAAAAATGAAAAAAACTGCTGAAGACTATTTAGGTCAGACTGTAACTGAAGCAGTTATTACTGTTCCTGCTTACTTTAACGATGCACAACGTCAGGCTACTAAAGAAGCTGGAGAAATTGCAGGTCTTAAAGTAATGCGTATCATCAACGAGCCAACTGCTGCGGCACTTGCTTACGGATTAGATAAAAAAGGAACGGATCAAAAAATTGCTGTTTACGATTTAGGTGGAGGTACTTTTGATATCTCTGTTCTTGAATTAGGAGACGGTGTATTTGAAGTATTGTCTACAAATGGTGATACTCACTTAGGTGGAGATGATTTTGACCACGAAATTATTGACTGGTTGGCTAATGAATTCTTAGCTGAAGAAGGTATTGATTTACGTTTGGATCCAATGTCATTGCAACGTTTGAAAGAAGCTGCAGAGAAAGCAAAAATTGAATTGTCATCTTCTTCAGAAACTGAAATCAACTTGCCATACGTAACGGCTACTGCTTCAGGACCAAAACACTTAGTTAAAAAATTATCAAGAGCTAAATTTGAGCAATTGACAGATTCTTTAGTTAAACGTTCTATGGAGCCAGTTGCTAAAGCATTAAAAGATGCAGGTTTATCTACATCTGATATTGACGAAGTAATCCTTGTTGGAGGTTCTACACGTATGCCAAGAATCGCTGACGAAGTAGAAAAATTCTTTGGTAAAAAAGCATCTAAAGGTGTTAACCCTGATGAAGTTGTTGCTATTGGAGCTGCTATTCAAGGTGGAGTTTTATCCGGAGATGTAAAAGATGTATTGTTACTTGACGTTACACCTTTATCTTTAGGTATTGAAACTATGGGTGGTGTATTGACTAAATTAATTGAGTCTAACACAACTATTCCAACTAAAAAATCACAAGTTTTCTCAACTGCTGCTGATTCTCAACCATCTGTTGAAATTCACGTATTGCAAGGTGAAAGAGCTATGGCGGTTGATAACAAAACTATCGGTCGTTTCCACTTAGACGGTATTCCACCAGCACCAAGAGGAGTTCCTCAAATCGAGGTTACTTTTGATATTGATGCTAACGGTATCATCAAAGTTTCTGCAACTGATAAAGGAACTGGAAAATCTCACGATATCCGTATCGAAGCTTCTTCTGGTTTAACAGCTGAAGAAATCGAAAAAATGAAAAAAGATGCAGAAGCTAATGCTGATGCTGACAAAATAGCTAAAGAAAGAGCTGAGAAATTAAACGAAGCTGACAGCATGATTTTCCAAACAGAAAGTCAATTGAAAGAGTTAGGAAGCAAATTAGCTGACGACCACAAAGTTGCTGTTGAGTACGCTTTAACTGAATTGAGAATGGCTCACCAGTCTCAGGACATTCCAGCTATTCAAACCGCTCTTGACAACATCAATGCAGCCTGGAAAACAGCTACAGAAGCGATGTATGCTCAAGGTGAACAAGGTCAACAAGCGGCTCCTCAACAAGAGCAGTCTCAAGGTGACAATGTTGAAGACGTTGAATTCGAAGAAGTAAAATAATTCTTCTTTAACAATAATTAAAAACCGGGTCAGAAATGATCCGGTTTTTTTGTTTATGGTAACGTTAGTAAACCCGACAGGTTTTTAAAACCTGTCGGGTTTGTTTTGCGGTTAGATTGGGGGAGTGTTGTTTTATTTTTGGGGACGCAGTTAAACCCGACAGGTTTTTAAAACCTGTCGGGTTTTGTTTCGAAGTCCGATTAAGTACTGTTTTTTTTAACCTTCATCATAAATTTAAAAAATCTTCCAAAGAATTGAAGTTTTCCTTTTTACTATGAAAAGCTTTTAAACTTTCAATATTTTCAAATAGAGAAATTACTTTTTCACGTTTTAGTTTAGTTGGTTTTTCAGAAACACAAGTTAGGTAAGAACTCCAGGGATATTCAATTGGATGTTCGCAAAATCCGTGATTTACGGGATTATTGTGAATATATTTTATAACGGAACGCAAATAGAAATCATTATCAATTAATTTCCTTTTAAAAGGTCTCTCGAATAAGGCTCCATGTCTGCTGTAACCTTTATTGATTGACTTAGTATAAGCATTGAACAGATTACCAAAAGACTGATGTGGAGGAATTATTTTTTTGATTTCATCCTTCTTTTGGCTTTCTGAAATTTCCTCAGAAGTTTTAATTCTTACCAACAGATGGAAATGATTTTTTAATAAACACCAAGCCAGTGTTTCTGCAATTGGATCAATATGTTTACTATAGAGCATTAAAAAATACTCATGATTTCTATTTTCTTTAAAAATATTTTCACTGTTGATTCCGCGATTATAGATGTGATAATAGTTGCCAAATTCAAGATTTTCAATTTTTTGCATATAGATATTTTAGAAAGGAGGCGGGTTTTCAAAACTAATCAGATTCAATTGTAAAAGTAATAAAAAGATTACAAAATAAAAATACGAATCATAAAACCTTTTTCCATCAAACTGACAATTGTCATTTCCTTTTCAAATTCTTTTTTGTAATATTACTAGGTAAATATTTTTGAATGAGAAAGATTAAATATAAGAAGGGCCGCAAGCTGCAACACATTACATTAGAGTATACAGGAACCCATAAAGAACATGCAACAGAGATGCAGCTCTTTGTGTACGATGATGCAGATGTTGTTGAATATGAGAAGTTTACTGTAGCAGCGTTAAATTCCTGTTTTGATTATACAAAGAATAACTGGCTCAACGTTCATGGCTTAAATGATATTGGTCTGCTTAAAACTATTGGGGAACATTTCAAACTGAATGATTTTTTACTGGCAGATATTTTAAATACGACCAAAAGAACGAAACTGGAAGAACAGCAGGATGTTTTATTCTTTAATATAAAATCGTTGCTGCCTTCTGAATATTCGGATAACATTAGTGTTGAGCAGCTTAGTTTTATTCTGAAGGATGGAGTTCTTATTTCATTTCAGGAAAAACGAAGCGATTTCTTTACCCACATACGAGAGCGAATTCGTACGCATGCGGGAATTGTACGAACGAAAAAAGTAGATTATCTGCTTTACTTATTGTTGGATGCCGTAATCGAAAATTTTTACATTACGATAGAAGATGAAGAAGGTAAAATTGAAGAACTCATTAATTTAACCAAGAAAGGAGCTGATCCGGTAATCTTGGAAAAGATTGAAAATCATAGGGATAATTTTAATTTTTTAAAACGTTCTATCATTCCGCTTCGCGATTCGTTGTATTATTTAAAGACAATTAAAGACGATGATACGAGTACTTTAATCCAAAAAGACACCTTTAACTTTTTTATCAGATTACATCAGAAAAGCTTAGAACTTCTGGAGCAGATTGAGTCCGATATGAGTTCATTGGAAAGCGCTTCCAATTTCTATTTTTCGGAACAAAGCCGTAAAATGAATGAAATCATGAAAACCCTGACGATTATTTCGGCCATCTTTATTCCCTTAACTTTTATTGTTGGAGTCTATGGGATGAATTTTGAAAATATGCCGGAACTTCGATATAAATATGGTTATCACAGCGTTATGATTGCCATGTTTTTTTTGGTTATCGCATTAATAATTTATTTCAAAAAAAGACGTTGGTTTTAACGTCAGTTTATCTATAAAAAAATAGTAATTGTACGACATTTGTTTCGTTTCAAAATATAAATTATGAGTAAAGCAATCTATATAGCCACCAGTGATCAGAATAGCGGAAAATCAATTATTACGCTTGGTCTGATGAGTATTCTGATCGGGAAAACCGCCAAGGTGGGATATTTCAGGCCTATTGTTGAAGATTTTGTCGATGGCGGGGTAGACAATCATATCGAAACAGTTCTTTCCCATTTTAATCTTGATATTAAGTTTGAAGACGCTTATGCTATTACGAAAAGTAAACTGATCAAAAAGAAAAATAAAGGGAAAATCGGAGAGGTTTTAGACTTAATTATAGAAAAGTACAAACGTCTTGAAGAACGCTTTGATTTTGTTCTGGTCGAAGGCACCAGTTTTACCGGAGAAGGAACTTCAATTGAATTGGATACCAACGTTCTAATTGCAAAAAATCTTGGAATTCCAACCATAATTATAGGATCCGGTATTGGGAAAACCCTTGATGAACTGGTAGACAGTCTACACTTGGTTTATGATTCCTTTAAAGTAAAAGAAGTGGAGGTATTGTCCGTTTTTGCTAATAAAGTACAGCCTGAAAACATCGAACTGGTTACCAAAAGCCTGCAAAAAAGTCTGCCAGCCAATGTTTTGATAAATACCATTCCTTTGATTTCAAGTCTGAACAATCCGACCATGCAGGAAATTGTCAACGAACTGGATGCTAAAGTACTGTTTGGAGAAACCTATTTAAACAATGAAATAGGACACTACAGTGTCGGAGCCATGCAATTGCATAATTATCTGGTTCACTTGCAGAATAACGCTTTGGTAATTACGCCAGGAGACCGCTCGGATATTATATTAGGGGCATTACAGGCCAATGAGTCAGCCAATTATCCGACGATTTCCGGAATTATCCTGACCGGCAATATAATTCCGGAACAAAGTATATTAAAACTTATCGAAGGACTTTCGGCAGTTGTGCCAATCATTGCAGTGGACGGAGGAACCTATCACATCACCAATAAAATTGGCAGCATCAGATCTGAAATTTATGCTAACAACACGCATAAAATAGAAACATCGATCAGTACTTTCGAAAAATATGTAAAAGTGGACGCTTTGTCGGAAAGGTTAATCACTTTTGTGGCAGAAGGAATGACACCAAAGATGTTTCAGTACAATATGGTGAAAAGAGCCAAACAGCATCGCAAGCATATTGTGCTGCCGGAAGGAAATGACGACCGGATCATTATGGCAGCTTCACGATTACTGGATATGGATGTGGTGGATATTTCGATTATTGGAGATAAAAAACAAATAGAAAGTAAAGTTGCTGAACTCGGAATTACGTTTGATTTTTCTAAAGTTAATATCATCAATCCGATAGAATCTAAGCTCTATGAAGATTATGCCAATACCTATTACGAGCTTAGAAAAGCCAAAAACGTAAGTATTACAATGGCCAGGGATTTAATGGAAGATGTTTCTTATTTCGGAACTATGATGGTGTATAAAGGTCATGCAGACGGAATGGTTTCCGGCGCCGCACACACCACGCAGCATACCATTTTACCGGCATTACAATTTATCAAAACAAAACCTAATTCGTCTGTAGTTTCCTCTGTATTCTTCATGTGCCTGGAAGACAGGGTTTCTGTTTTTGGAGATTGTGCCATTAATCCAAACCCAACCGCTGAACAATTGGCAGAAATTGCAATTTCGTCAGCAGAGTCAAGTCTGGCTTTCGGAATTGAACCCAAAATAGCCATGCTTTCGTATTCTTCCGGGTCTTCAGGAAAAGGAGATGAAGTCGATAAAGTAAGAACAGCCACTGCAATTGTAAAAGCCAAACGCCCTGATTTAAAAATCGAAGGACCCATTCAGTATGATGCTGCAGTTGATCTTACGGTTGGAAAAAGTAAAATGCCGGATTCTGAAGTGGCAGGCCAGGCGAGTGTCTTAATTTTTCCGGATTTAAATACAGGAAATAATACGTATAAGGCCGTTCAGAGAGAAACCGGAGCTTTGGCCATCGGACCAATGTTACAAGGCTTAAACAAGCCCGTAAACGATTTAAGCCGTGGCTGTACGGTAGATGATATCATAAACACAGTAGTAATTACAGCCATTCAGGCACAAGGACTTTAATTAATTATGAATTATGAGTTGTAAATTATGAGTTTTGGGTTATGATTATTACCTAAAAAAAGCATGTCAGGCTGAGCGGAGTCGAAGCCCCTTTTCGTTTGACCAGCCTTCGACTTCGTTCAGGGTGGCAGTAAAATTTTTAAAAAAAACTTAGCAGCTTAGAAACTTAGCATCTTAGAACCTTAAAAAAAATGAAAATACTAATTATAAATTCAGGAAGTTCATCCATCAAATATCAATTAATGGTAATGCCGGAAAACGAAGTGATTTGTTCCGGAATGATTGACAGAATTGGTTTGGAAATTTCAAATATTACATTTAAAACGGCATCAGATTCTTTAGAAGAATTACTTCCGATTCCGAATCATAAAGTGGGGCTGCAGAAAGTAGCCGAAATGCTTTTGGATCCGGAAAAAGGAGTTATAAAATCAACTTCGGAAATTGCGGCTGTTGGTCATCGCGTCGTTCACGGCGGAAGTGACTTTACAGATACCGTAAAAATTGATGAGAAAGTCAAATTAAAAATTAAACAGCTTTTTGAATTGGCACCTTTACATAATCCAGCCAATTTAGAAGGAATTAATGTGGCCGAAGAAATTTTTAACTCGGCAGAGCAAATTGCTGTTTTTGATACGGCTTTTCATCAGACAATGCCGGAGACCGCATTCAAATACGCCATTCCGAATTATCTTTTAACAGAGAATAAAGTCCGTGTTTATGGTTTTCACGGAACAAGCCATAAATATGTTTCTGAAAAAGCAATTGATTTTTTACAGCACAATTCAAAAATAATTACCATTCATTTGGGAAATGGCTGCAGTATGGCTGCTATTAAAGACGGAAAATGTATCGATACGACGATGGGTTTTTCTCCTTCAAATGGTTTAATAATGGGAACCCGAGCTGGAGATATCGATCAGTCCGTAATTTTTTATCTGATCAAGAATCTAAATTATACGGCTGATGAAGTAAATGCAATTTTGCTCAAACAAAGCGGAATGCTTGGCCTTACAGGCTACAGTGATTTACGTGATATCGAATCAGAAGCTGAAAAAGGAAATAAAGACTGTCAGCTGGCTTTGCTGATGAATGCGTACCGAATTAAAAAAACAATTGGTTCTTATACGGCAGCCTTAAATGGTTTGGATGCGATTATTTTTACCGCCGGAATTGGTGAAAACTCTTTGTACATGCGTAAACTGGTTTGTACGGATATGGATTATTTCGGAATTGAACTGGATGATGAAAAAAATGCAGTTCGTTCAAAAGAAATCAGGGAAATTAATACCCCCAATTCTAAAGCTAAAGTTTTGGTTGTTCCGACAGATGAAGAATATGAAATTGCCAATCAGGTTTATCAGCTGCTCCAGCATTAGAAACGTATTTTATAGATAAAAGCTCTCCAATAGGGGAGCTTTTTTACATTCAAAAATTAAATATTTGTCAGTATCTTTGAATATAAATCCGAATATTTTGAAATCGATACTTTTAAAATTACTTTTCTTCTTTTTCATAGCTTCACAAATTCAGGCACAAGAATTACTTCCCTTTGTTGAAAATTACAGTAAATCAGATTATCAGGGAGATAATCAGATCTGGAATGTGGCACAGGGAAAAGATAATGCCATGTATTTTGCCAACAACCATTATTTGTTGCGATACGACGGTGTGATATGGGAGAAATACACTTTGCCGAATAAAACGATTATTCGTTCTATTTTAATTGAAGGCGACAAAATATATTCCGGTTCTTATAAAGAATTTGGGTACTGGTACCGTAACGAGGGTAAAATGCATTACGTTTCGATTACCAAAAACCTGCGTTTATTTGATGAAAAAGACAACGAGGAAATCTGGAAAATATTCCGGTTCAATGGTTCGCTTTATTTTCAATCCTTCAATGATGTTTTTATTTATAATGGAAAAACCATAAAAAAAATAAAATTTCCATTTCTGATATCGTATTGCTTTTTTATCGATAATAACCTGTATGTAGCTTCTGTTCAGGATGGTATTTTTAAGATGAACGGCAAAAGAATTGCAAATCCAAAAGGATGGAATGTTCTGAAAAACACGGTAGTTCACGCCATAGAAAAATACAAAAACCAAACCTACATTTTTACACAGAAAAAAGGGGTTTTTGTAGTTGAAAAAAATGGCCTCAGGCCCTGGAATAATCCCTTGAACGAAACCTTAAAATCAACCACTATCAATGTTGCCAAATTTATTAAGGGAAATAAACTGATCATTGGTACCGGAAATAAGGGCGTTATAATTTTAGACTTAGATTCCAATTTGTATAAAAACATTGATCGGAATAATGTTTTAATGAACAATTCGATTTTAACTATTGGCTTTGATAAGGAAGATGATTTATGGCTGGGTCTTGATAACGGAATTGCTCATGTGGAAGTCAATTCTCCGATATCCTTTTTCTATGATAATTCCGGTATATTAGGATCTGTTTATTCGGTGGCAACCACCAATAAAGGCTATCTGATTGCTTCCAATCATGGTATTTTTGAATTTGGAGCCGGCAGGTTTAACATGCTGCCCAATACACAGGGCCAGGGCTGGAATATTACCAAAATTGGCACCAAATATATTATTGGACACAATGACGGAACATTTTCATATGATAATGGTACTCTCACTAAAATTAATGGAGTAAGCGGTGGCTGGAATTTATCCAAAAGCAGTATTAATAATACGTATTTTCAGTCGACTTACAGCGGTATTCTGGTGTATGATGATTTATCAAACCTGTCACACTACAAAATAATAAAGGATCTGGCCAAACCCATAAAATATGTGGCCCAGAATAAAAAAAATGAAATCTGGGCAGCGGATAATTATCGTGGTTTATATCGTGTTTTACTGGACGATGATTATAAAACAAAAAAAGTAGAGAATGTCACACAGCAAGCCAAAATAAAAAATGATTTTGGGATTAAGATTTTTGAATTCAGAAAAGAAATACTTTTTCTAATTGATAATTCCTGGTATACGTATAATTCGCTTACCAATAAACTGGAGGAAAATGAATTATTTAATGCTAATTTCAAGAATGTATCTGATATTGTAGCAATAGATGAAGATCATTTTATGGTACTCCAGAATGGGATTTTATACCATATTTATGCCACCGGAAATAAATTTGTCTGGAATATTATTCAGGAGAAATATTATAAAGGAAAACTGATCAATGAAAATTTGAGAATCTTTAAAAATGAAAATCATTATTTGTTAAATCTCGATGACGGTTTTATTTCCCTTCAGTTAAAGTACGAAAACAAGCAACATAAAGCTTTAAGGGTCGAAGCCTTTAGTGACAATATCTTAATTGCAGATGATTCTAAAATTAAATTCAATAAAGAGTTAAAAATAAATGTGATTTCGGGAATATATGGGGCCAGCAAACCAAATTTATTTTATAAACTAAATAAAAGCAAAGATTTTACCCCCATTTCTGATGGCGTAATTTTACTGAATAATTTAAGCAGCGGTTATCATTCTGTGGTGATCTATAAACACGATGGCGCCAGTTATGAAAAAGTAGAAGAGTTTTCTTTTAAAGTAGCCCAGCCCTGGTATTTTTCACTTTGGATGATTTTGATGTATTTGTTCGTAATTGCCGCTGTACTGTTTTTATATTACAAATGGAACAAGCTTCGATACACTCAAAAGTTAAAATTGCAGGCAGAAGAACTGAAACATCAGAGAGAAATTCTGGAAATGGAGCTAAAAGCGGAGAATGAATTAAATGTTCAGGAATATGAAAAACATATTTTGGAACTGGAATTGCAGACAAAATCATCTGAAGTTGCCGGAAAATCCTTGTCGATAGCCAAGCAAAGTGAAATGATTGAAAATATACAGAACATTTTAGACTCAGAAAAAGATTTTAATAAACTGAAAAGCGAAATTAAAAAGGCCATTAAAATCAATGAAGTGAACAAACACGAATGGGAAACTTTCGAAACCACTCTGAACCAGATTCACAATGAGTTTATTATTAATTTGACAAAGAAATTCCCAAACCTTACTCCAAAAGATATAAAACTGTGTGTTTATCTTAAAATGAACCTTTCTTCAAAGGAAATTGCACCTATGATGAACATCTCCTTTAGAGGTGTAGAATTACACAGATATCGTCTGAGAAAGAAATTAAACCTTAGTCAGGATGAAAACCTGTCAAAATTTTTATTGACTGTGTAAGATTCTTACATGTTTTTTAAACATAGTTTAATTTTTCAATTCTTTTTTTACGTAATTCTAATACATCATTACTACATCATAACGTTATGTTAATGAAAAATTAAAATACGTTAAAGTCTTTATTGGTAGTTCTTTAGCTAAGTTTTTTGATGTAGTGATGTAGCTGTGTAGTAGTACTGTTTGATGTACTACAACGTTGTAATTGTTTAATTTGGCTCTACTAACTTAAACGATTACAAACTGTATGAAAAATTTTATTTTTAGTTTTTTAGCACTCTTATTGCTGCCGGCTTATATGTCCGGGCAGACAATTAAAGGAAAAGTATTAGATAGCAGCGGAATGGGAGTTCCGGGAGCTGTGATCAGTGCGCCTCAATCCAGAACTTCTGCTGATGCTGATTTCGATGGTAACTTTACGATCAATGCCAAAGAAGGCGAGATGTTAAAAATCTCTATGTTGGGTTTTGAACCAGTTTCTTTGCCTGCAACTTCAGGACTAATGACAATTACATTAAAGGAATCCGGTGATACTGCTTTAAAAGAAGTAGTCGTTATTGGATACGGTACCAGAAAGAAAATTGATAATACTACCTCAATTAGTTCGATCAAATCGGAGGAAATTACCAAAACAAAAGTGTTAAACGCTTCACAGGCTATTCAGGGTAAAGCGGCCGGGGTTCAGGTAATCTCATCAGATTTACCGGGAAGCACTCCTTCTGTTGTGATTAGAGGTTTGGGAACCGCACTAGGAGGAAGAACTCCCTTGTATGTAGTAGACGGAATGCAAACGGAGAATATCAATAATATTAATACAAACGATATTACTTCTTATGATATCTTAAAAGATGCTTCTGCACTTGCTATTTACGGTACCAGAGCAGCCAACGGAGTTATTATTATTACAACCAAAAAAGGAAAAGGTGATAATAAAGTTTCTGTAGAAATAGAAAGCTTTGCGGGTGTAAGAGAGCCGCTTAAAAAAGTTAAAATGGCGGGCAGTAATAAGTTTGCTTATTATACGAATGCCGCTTTGCAAAACACTACTTTTTCACAAGATCAGCCTGTAAATACAGATTGGTTTGATGAAATTACAAGAAGCGGATCGTATACACAAAACAACATTTCTGTTTCCGGCGGTTCTGAAAATGTTAAGTATTTTTTCAGTTTAGGAAATTACGAAGAAAAAGCAATCCTAAACGGACTAAGTTATGGCCGTACCACTTTTAGAAATAATAATGAATATAAAATTTCTAAAAAATTGACGCTAAATCAAAACTTCAGTTTTACGTCTACAAAATCGACTCCTAAACCGTTGGGAGCTTTTACAAATGCGTACAAACAATCACCAATAGTGCCTGTTTTTTTTCCTGACGGAAAATACGGAGTACCAAGAGTTGGTGCAGATGGTTTTGCAAACGAAACAGGATCAGCATTTAACAATGTTGGAAATCCGGTGGCACAACTTGATTTTTTTGATGAGCAACAAAAAAGTATAACCTTGCAGGGAGGTCTGAAATTAGACTATGAAATTTTAAAATCCTTAAAATTTACTTCTCAGTTTAATGGAGAATACTACACCTGGAAACAATATAATTTTGAAGACACCAAAAATGTATGGCTTGCGGCCAATCCTAATAAAGTAGCAAGTGATTACGAAAAAGAATTTCCAAATGCTAATATTAATTTATTAACCAAAGGAAGAGAAGACTATTACAATTGGAATTTAGCAAACTACCTGACCTATAACAAGGTGTTTAACGATATTCACGATATTGAAGTAGTAGCCGGTATTGAAACAAGTGTGAAAGGTAACAGGGAAAAACTTACCATCAAAAGAAAAAATGTAAATTCGGATGCGAACTACTGGGCTCTGAAAGATGTAGAATATGCTGCAAATATAACGAGCTATAAGGACGAAGTTTTCAATGAAGTAAAACTGGCATCTTATTTAGGCCGTTTCCAATATAAATTGATGGATAAATATTTGGTTACCGGAACGGTAAGACGTGACGGATCTTCAAATTTTGGAAAAGATTACCGTTGGGGTACGTTTCCTGCTTTTGGTCTGGGATGGGTTCTTTCTAAAGAGTCTTTCTTAGCAAATTCAGAAACAATTAGTTTATTAAAATTAAGAGGAGGCTGGGGTAAATTAGGAAACCAGAATGTACCACTAAACAGAGCAAGCTATACATCGGGTCAAACTGCGTATTTAGGAGGTTCTATTTTGAATGAAGGAAGCACTATTAACTCGCAAATTGATCCAAGTTTATCCTGGGAAGTTACGGAAGAGACTTCTGTTGGTTTGGATTTCGAATTACTGAACAGCAAATTAAAAGGAACTCTTGATGTGTATGACAGAAATACAAATAACATCATTTTAAATACAAAACCGTATGTTACATCAGGAATAACAAATGTATCTCCGGCACACGTAGGAGAGGTTTCGAACAAAGGTTATGAAATTTCTTTACGCTGGGATGACAAAATTGGTGAAGATTTCAGCTATTTCATCGGTGGAAACTTTTCGAATAATAAAAATGAACTTACAGGTCTGAAAAATGTTATTTTATCTCCGCTTATCGGAGGAGGATTAGGCAACGGACAAGATACTAAATTACTGGATAACACTACTATTGGTCAGCCGTTAGGAAGTTTCTATATCTACGATTATGCAGGTTTTGACGCTGCAACTGGAAAAATGTTGTATTACAATGCTGCAGGTAATAAAGTAACTCAGGATGCACTAAATGCCACTACAGACAAAAAATATGTAGGATCAAGCATGCCAAAATCTAATTATGGAGTGTCTTTAGGATTTAATTACAAAAACTTTGATGTCTCTGTAGACGGTTACGGAACGAACGGTGCAAAAGTGTACAATGGTAAAAAAGCACAGCGTTTTTCAGGAGAAAATATCGAAGATTCTCTTGCCGGTAATTTTTGGACACTTAACAATGTAACAGCTTCAAATCCTGCACCATTCAACCAGGTACCAGTTGCTTCTACTTATTATTTGGAATCAGGTGATTTCTTTAGAATCAACAACATTACAGTAGGATACAAATTGCCATTGCAAAGCGAGAGTTTTATCACTTCCTGCAGAATTTATGTAAATGCAATAAATCCGTTTATCACACAAAAATTCTCAGGATTCTCTCCGGAATTAAACGGAGATGGAAATCCTTACGGAACTCAGGGAGTGGAATTGGATGCTTATCCAACTTTGAGATCATTTGTAATGGGAGTTAACTTAAAATTTTAAAATTATGAAAAAGATATATATAGCAGCGTTTGTAGTATCAGCATTCTTTTTTACAGGCTGTGCAGACGATTATTTAGATGTAGATCAAACAGAATCGGTTTCTACAGATGATATTGAATTATACAATAATGACGCGGGAGCAACACAATTTGTGACTTCAATTTATAACAAATTCCTAAACTGGGATATGACCTCATTCGGCTGGATCGGTCTGTCAAGTATTACATCTGATGATGCCGATAAAGGATCATCTCCTGGTGATACCGGAACCGATAAAGACGTTCTGGATGCTTTAACGTACAATGCTTCGAACCCTTCTGCCGAAAGTACTTTTACCGCCAATTACGATGGAATAAACAGATGTAATCAGGCTTTGAATATTCTTCCGAAACTGGATAAAGCAAGTCCGGCCCTGAGAGCCAGATTAGCTGGTGAAGCGAAGTTTTTAAGAGCATTTATGTATTTTACTTTAGTGAAATGTTACGGAGGAGTACCAATTGTAGATCACTTACCGGTTCCGGGTTCAGATTCTGATCGTATTATGCAGTTAACCCGCAAAACAAGTGCAGAGGTGTATGCTTTTATCGAAAGTGATTTAAATGACGCTATTGCCGCATTACCTGAAAAAGGGGCGTATGCTGCAAATGAAAGATCAAGAGTATCAAAAGGAGCTGCTTATGCTTTACTGGCCAAAGTAAATTTATATCAGAAAAACTGGCAGAAAGTAGTAGACAATTGTAATAAAGTTACGGGCTACTCGATTGTTAGTGACTATGCCAGTATGTTCAGAGTAGCAGGTAAATTCGATTCAGAAAGTATTTTCGAAATTTATGCTCAGGGTGCAGTACCGGCTAAAGGAATCGAAGGCTATTCAAACACACAAGGTGCGCGTGGTGCCGGTGGATGGGGTTGGGGTTTCAATACGCCATCTCAAAGTTTAGTAAATGCGTATGAGCCGGGTGACGTAAGAAAAAATGCAACTATTATCTTTAGAGGAACAACGTTGTATGATGGAAGAGTAATTCCGACTACAGTTGAAAACGAACGATATAACTACAAGGCCTATTCGTCTGCCTATACAGATGCCTGGGAAACAGATGTTGATATTAAATATTTAAGATATGCTGAAGTTTTATTAATGAAAGCAGAAGCTCTTAACGAATTAGGTCAGACACCGGATGCTATTCCATTATTAAACCAAATCAGAAACAGAGCCGGTTTAGCGAATACAACTTATTCATCTCAGGGTGATATTAGAACGGCAATCTGGAGAGAAAGAAGAGTAGAAATGGCTTTTGAGCACGACAGATTCTTTGATTTGGTTCGCACGGGTCAGGCCAAAGCAGCTTTTGCAATTGATGGAAAAGTGTTTACGGAAGGTAAAAACGAAGTGTTTCCGATTCCGGCTTCCTTTATCAAACAAGCAGATGGTTTATCAGCTCAAAATCCTAATTATTAATTTTTAAGACCATAAAAATGAAAAAAAATAAATCTATTTTCTTGCTTTCTTTTGTTTTGGCTGCAACAGTATTTGTGGGCTGCGAAGATAGTATCGATAAGGACAATGCCCCAATTCCGTATGAATCAATTGGAGGTTATGAGAATTCTGATGAAGTTGCTGCAACTCACCTGATTTCCAAATTTAGTTTTGATGGGAATTTAAACGATAGCAAAAGCAATATTACAGGTCTTGAAGGGATGAATGTTGCTTACGCTGAAGGAGTGAAAGGAAATGCGTATCAGGGTTCCAGCGCTGTTGCCCGCTACGCTGTAGGAAATGCAACTGCAAAAATTACGGCTCTGAATGATTACACCATTTCATTCTGGATGAATACAGCCAATACCGTTCCGGACGGTGGAAGCCCGGGACAGGGAAAAGGAGCACAGGGTATTTTTTCAATCGTTAGACCAACCGAATTTTGGGGAGGCATTAATTTGTTTTTGGAAAATCCGGATAGTGCTAATCCAAACAGACTACGATTAAAACTTGGAGTGGAGAATGGAAGAACCGGAGTAATGTGGAAAGGACAAAGTGTTATCGTAAACCTTGATAATAGTTTAAATACATGGGTACATGTTGTTTTGGCCTATGATTCTAAAACCAGTACTATCAATTGTTATACGAACGGAGCACCAAGTGCAAATGTTGGTGGTTTCCCGTTTGCTCCTGCAGAAGGAGTTGTAGGTACTGCAATATGGTATGCTGACGATCCGGGTACTTACGCTAACGTTAAAAATGCTCCAAAATATGGTGTATTTCAAATGGTAGGTACAAATGGTAAAGTGGTTTTCGGAAACCATCAGTTCGAAACAACACCTCCGTTAAACAATGGTTCGCAACAAGACTGGGCTACAAGTTACGCAGGCTTAATGGATGAATTCAGAATTTATGATTCGGCTCTTGCAAGTAATGAGGTTTCAGCTTTATACAAACTTGAAAAAGATAAAAGATAGAAATCCTTACAATACACCCGGATGAAAAAATTCCGGGTGTATTTTTTTTTACTATTAATATCACAATTAAAAAAATGAAAAGCAGTTTTTATATCCCCCTTTTGTTAAGTGTTTTTATGTCATGCTCCTCTTCTTCACCAGAAGGAGGAAATAGCGGAGGAACACCATTACCAACCAATCCGACACTACCAACCAAGCCTCTGACAGATGCTGAAGCGATGGATCAGGTGCAAAAAGATGCCATTAAATATTTTTGGGATTATGCTGATCCTAATTCAAAACTGGCCCGCGAAAGATATCTTACCGAAGATCCGAATTTTGAATCGAATATTATTACCACAGGTGGTTCCGGTTTCGGATTGATGAGTATTGTAGTAGGAGTAGAAAGAGGTTTTTTGCCAAGGGCCGAAGCTGTTTCTAGACTTGCCACAGCTTTGAGTTTCCTTGAAAAAGCGGACCGTTTTCACGGCGCATGGCCACACTGGATGGATAATAAAGCAGGAAAAGTGATTCCGTTCGGAACAAAAGATAACGGAGGGGATTTAGTAGAAACTTCTTTTGTTTGTCAGGCTTTAATTACTATCAGAGAATATTTTAAAAATGGAAGTACAGCCGAAAAAGAACTGGCTGCCAAAGCCGATTTACTTTGGAAAGGCGTAGAATGGGACTGGTACACCCAGGGACAGGATGCATTGTACTGGCACTGGTCACCAAACTATGGCTGGGAAATGAACTTTAAATTAGAAGGATATAACGAATGTCTTATTACCTACGTAATGGCAGCTTCTTCACCGACACACCCAATTTCTGCTGAAGCTTATCATAAAGCATGGGCGAGAAGCGGAGCAATTGTAAATGGTGGCGCTCAGTATGGTATTCCGGTTGTTTTAAATTACAACGGCGCGACAGGAAATGTAGGGCCAATGTTTTGGTCACATTATTCATATTTAGGTTTGGATCCAACTAATCTGAAAGATAAATATGCGGATTATTGGGCATTAACACAAAACCATGCAAAAATAATGGTTCAGTATAGTGTTGCTAATCCAAAAGGATTTAAAGATTACTCTGATAAATGCTGGGGATTAACAGCAAGTTACACTCGTAATCCGGATGGCACAACAGGCTACACGGCGCATCAGCCTAACAATGATAACGGGGTTATTTCGCCTACCGCTGCCTTATCTTCTTTTCCATATACGCCAATAGAGTCTATGAAATTTTTGCATTATTTATACGATGATAATAAAGCAAAATATGTTGGAATTGCAGGTCCTTACGACGCTTTTTCGCCACAATACAGTTGGGTAACGGCCCGTTATCTGGCAATTGATCAGGGAACCATTGCTCCTATGATCGAAAACTACAGAAGTGGTTTGTTGTGGAAGTTGTTTATGAATGCATCAGACACCAAACAAGGTTTAGTAAAACTTGGATTTAGTTCAACTAAATATGGATTCTAATATTCAGTAAATGAAATTTAAAATAACATTCCTATTTCTGCTCTTTTCTGCAATAGTTTTGGCGCAAACCGAGACCACCGGAAATTTTAAAACGGTTGTGGTTACCAAATATGAGCTGGGTTATGTATTGCACAAACCTGCCAATACCAAGGATAAAAAGCCCTTAATCGTTTTTATATCCGGTGACGGGGAAAAAGGGACAGACCTTGAAAAAGTCAAAATTAATGGTCCTTTAAAATATCTGAAATCGCATGCATTGGATGCCTATGTTCTGGCTCCGCAATGCAAAGAAGATGAAAACTGGGACATTGAATCCATTTATCAGCTGATTTTAAAAGTTCAAAAAGAGCATAATATCGATCCGGATCGGATTTATGTAACCGGTTTGAGTTCAGGAGGCTGGGCCACCTGGAATTTAGCGCTTTCGCATCCCGATCTGTTTGCGGCAATTGTGCCGATTTCAGGTTTTGTCGATTTGATTGAGTTAGAAAGCGCTTGTAAAATTGCAAATATTCCAACCCGAATTTACCACGGCTTATTGGATGATGTCGTAAACGTAGATTACGCTGTCACCATTTATAAAGAACTAAAAAAGTGCCAAGCCAAAGATGTACAACTGACCATTTTTGATGATGCCGGTCACGACAGCTGGACACGTGTATACGATAATCCTGAAATTTATAGCTGGATGTTTAAACAGATTAAAATAAATACAAATAAATAAAAACAATAGAATGAAAAAGAAATTAGTCTTACTGTTTTTAGGATGTGCTGTTTTGGGGTATGCCCAAAAAAAGAACGCTAAAAATACAGTAAAAATTAAACCGAAATCTGAGTTTGTAGCCGAGTTAATTTCAAAAATGACTTTAGACGAAAAACTGGGACAGTTAAATTTGCCAACATCCGGTGATATTACTACAGGACAAGCTAATAGTTCTAATGTTGCAAAAAATATTGCTGAAGGAAAAGTAGGTGGTTTGTTCAATATAAAATCGGTTCAGAAAATCAGGGAAGTCCAAAAGATTGCCGTTGAACAAAGCCGTTTAAAAATTCCGTTGCTTTTTGGTATGGATGTTATTCACGGTTACGAAACAACATTCCCGATTCCGTTAGGATTATCCTGTACCTGGGATATGAATCTAATCGAAAGAAGTGCGCAGATTGCCGCTCAGGAAGCGAGTGCCGACGGAATCAACTGGACCTTCTCTCCAATGGTAGATATTTCACGTGACCCGCGTTGGGGAAGAGTTTCTGAAGGTTCAGGGGAAGACCCGTACTTAGGAAGCCAGATCGCAAAGGCGATGGTTAACGGATACCAGCAAAAAGACTTATCAAAAAACAATACCATTCTGGCCTGTGTAAAACACTTTGCATTATACGGAGCGCCGGAAGCAGGACGTGATTACAATACAGTTGATATGAGTCATATCAAAATGTTCAATGACTATTTTCCGCCTTACAAAGCCGCTGTTGATGCAGGTGTAGGTTCTGTGATGGCTTCTTTTAATGAAGTAGACGGAATCCCTGCAACCGGAAGCAAATGGTTAATGACCGATGTTTTAAGAAAAAAATGGGGTTTTAAAGGTTTCGTAGTGACTGATTTTACCGGAATTCCGGAAATGATCGAGCACGGAATGGGGAATCTTCAGGATGTATCTGCTTTGGCCTTAAATGCCGGAGTTGAAATGGATATGGTTGGAGAAGGTTTCCTAAGTACTTTGAAAAAATCTTTAGACGAGAAAAGAGTAACGATCGAACAAATAGATAATGCGGTTACACTTATCCTGAACGCAAAATATGACTTAGGATTGTTTGAAGATCCTTATAGATATTGCGACGAGAAAAGAGCAAAAACCGAAATTTTTACGGCAGCCAGCAGAAAAGAAGCACGTGAGATTTCGGCACAATCACTGGTTTTATTAAAAAATCAAAATCAGGCATTGCCGCTTAAAAAATCAGGAACTATTGCGCTGATCGGACCATTGGCAGATGCGAAAGAAAACATGCCGGGAACCTGGAGCGTCGCTACAAAAATGGAAAATGCAGTCTCTCTGTTAAGAGGAATTAAAGAAGTAGCAGGACCTTCGGTTAAGGTGTTATATGCAAAAGGAAGTAATTTAGATTACGATGAAACTTTTGAAACGAATGCAACGATGTTTGGTAAAACCTTACACCGTGACGGCCGTTCAAAAGAAGAATTAGTAGCAGAGGCGCTTAAAATTGCGAATCAGTCTGATGTAATTGTAGCAGCACTGGGAGAATCTGCCGAAATGAGCGGAGAATCCAGCAGCCGTACCAATTTGGAAATTCCACAGGCGCAAAAAGATTTATTGCAGGCCCTGATTAAAACAGGAAAACCGGTAGTATTAGTTTTATTTGATGGCCGTCCGTTGGTACTAAATGAAGAAAATGCAACCGTTCCGGCTATTTTAAATGTCTGGTTCGCCGGAAGTGAAGCCGGATACGCAATCGCAGATGTTTTGTTTGGAGATGTGAATCCATCCGGAAAACTGACCGCTACTTTTCCAAGAAGCGTAGGGCAGGTGCCGATTTATTATGCACACAAAAATACAGGAAGACCGCTTTCCAACACAGAAGGAAAATTTGAAAAATTCAGATCCAATTATATCGATGAAAGAAACGAGCCTTTATTCCCATTCGGTTTTGGTTTAAGTTATACGACTTTTGAGTATTCAAATTTGAAAATTTCATCCGATAAAATGAACTTCAGCGGAAAAGTAAAGGTGACCGTTGACGTTGCCAATACAGGAAATTTCGACGGAAAAGAAACCGTTCAGTTATACATCAGGGATTTGGTAGGATCAGTGACAAGACCTGTAAGAGAACTAAAAGGATTCCAGAAAATAGCCCTGAAAAAGGGAGAAAAACAAACGGTGACTTTTGAGATCACTGTTGAAGATTTAAAATTTTATAATTCTGATTTACAATTTGTAGCAGAACCGGGGCAGTTTGATGTTTTCGTTGGAACAAATTCAAATGCCGATAAGAAAGTTAGTTTTGAGTTAACTAAATAGTTGGTTTGTTAATTAGTAATTAGCCCTTCGGATTTGGTTAACCGAAGGGCTTTTTTTAGCCAAAAATCTAAAGTATTTACAACAAAATAAAATCAAAATGAAAACATATAAATGGTGTTCCATACCGGTTTGGCTTTTTCTTATGGGACTGGTAAGCAATGTTTCAGCTCAGAATGTCCCCGGAAAAACAGCATGGTTTGATCCTGCGAAGCCAGCTACGACCTATTGTAATCCCATAAACATAGGATACAATTACACCACTCAGAATCACAATGGCATTCCCGAATCCCGAAGGTCGAGCGCAGATCCTGTAATTATTACGTACAAAGGGGACTATTATCTGTTTGCCACGAATCAGGCAGGATTCTTCTGGAGCAAGGACATGTCCGACTGGAAATTCGTTTATGGAAGTTTCCAGAGAAACCCGGGCGATGATGATCAGTGCGCACCGGCAGCCTGGGTCGTAAATGATACTTTATTTTACGTAGGGTCGACCTGGAAAAAAGATCATCCGGTCTGGAAAACAGCCGATCCGAAATCAGGAAGATGGACAAGGCATGTTAACACCGCCATGCTGCCTACCTGGGATCCTGCGATTTTTCAGGATGATGACAAAAAGGTTTACATGTATTACGGTTCAAGCGGAAAATTACCACTTGTAGGCGTAGAAGTAGATTACAATACCTGGCTTCCAAAAGGCAATCAGGCCGATTATGCAAAATTATACGCCGCAAAAGAAGTAGAGGACATTCAGAAACCGTACGGACAGGCAAAAGCTGTGGTGGGTTTAGACCCTGCAGCACACGGCTGGGAACGTTTCGGACCCAACAATGATATGGAACCGGCACCCTGGGGCAATTTTATCGAAGGAGCCTGGATGACCAAACACAACGGAAAATATTACATGCAATACGGAGCTCCGGCTACCGAGTTTAAAGGCTATGCCAATGGTGTTCACGTGGGCGATAATCCTTTAGGGCCATTCGTTTACCAAAAACACAATCCGATGTCGTATAAACCCGGCGGATTTGTAATTGGCGCGGGACACGGAAATACGTTTGCCGACAATTATGGGAACTACTGGAATACGGGAACCTGTAAAATTTCGATAAAAGACCGTTTTGAACGCCGTATCGATATGTTTCCCGCAGGATTTGATAAGGACGATGTGATGTATTCCATTACGGCTTATGGCGATTTCCCTATTGTATTGCCAACAGCCCAAAGAGATCAGACAAAAGGCGCTTCTTCCGGCTGGATGTTATTGTCTTATAAAAAACCGGTGACCGTTTCTTCTGCCGAAGAATGCAAAGAGGTTGAAACACACCGAATGGATCACGGCGGCAAAAAAGTATATGAGAAAATTTGTTACGACACGGCTAACTTAACCGATGAAAATATTCAGACCTACTGGTCAGCCACATCCGATAAACCCGGCGAGTGGCTGCAGCTGGATTTAGGTAGAAAGATGGAAATCAACGCGCTGCAAATCAATTATGCCGATCATAAAGCGACGCAGTTTAATAAAGCGATGGACATGTATTATCAGTATCAAATCGTGATGTCAGAGGACGCCCTAAATTGGACTCTGGTCGTCGATAAATCAAACAATGACAAAGATGTACCCCACGATTATGTGGAGCTGACAAAAGCCATAAAAGCACGTTACATTAAGATGGTAAACATTCATAACGCTTCGGGAATGTTTGCGGTTTCTGATTTCAGGGTTTTTGGAAACGGATTAGAAGAAAAACCAAAGTCAGTTGCTGATTTTAAAGTCAAAAGAAATGCAGCCGATTCCCGTAATGCGATGATTTCGTGGAAAAAACAGGCAGACGCGATTGGCTACAATATTTACTATGGAATTACCCCGGATAAATTATACAACAGCATAATGGTCTACGCAGACAGCGCTTACGATTTCAGAGGTTTGGATAAGGGAACAAAATATTACTTTACCATTGAACCTTTTAATGAAACCGGAATCGGTAAAAAGAGTAAGCTTATCGAGGTAAAATAATTTTTTACAGAATGAATTTTTAAAACGCTGATTGCAACAAAAAAGTTGTTAATCAGCGTTTTTTTTTGAGAAAAGGTTTCGGAAAAATACGGTGGGTTGTAAAGAATTTTGTTCCTTTGTCTTGTTCGCAATTAAAGCGGGCAAATAACCCAAAATGCTATAAAAACCATGAGAAAAACGATTCTTTTAACTGTTTTAGTTTTAAACGGATTGACATCTTTTGCGCAATCAAACGATGAAAAAAACATTAAATTATTCTACAAAAAAGCCTTAACCGAGTCCAAATGTTATACCTGGCTTGAATATTTGTCGAATGATATCGGAAGCCGTTTATCGGGCTCTGCAACTGCTGAAGCTGCAGTTCAATACACCAAAACACAATTAGAAAGATTAGGACTTGATAAAGTATACCTTCAGGAAGTAATGGTGCCGCATTGGGTACGAGGCGAAAAAGAAACAGCTTATATCCTGGATAATAAAACCAAAACGGTAGTTCCGATTTGTGCTTTGGGCGGATCTGTAGCGACGGCAAAAACAGGCCTGACAGCTGAAGTCATCGAAGTACAGGGAATTAAGGAATTAGGAGAACTGGGAGCAGACAAAGTAAAAGGGAAAATTGTTTTTTTTAACAGACCAATGGATCCTGAAAATATCGAAACCTTTAAATCATACGGAGCCTGTGTAGACCAAAGATTTGCAGGAGCAAAAGAAGCAGCAAAATTAGGAGCAGTAGGAACAATTGTTCGTTCTATGAATTTACGTTTAGACGATTTTCCTCATACAGGAGCGCAAAGCTACGGTGATTTGCCAAAAGAGCAATACATTCCAACAGCTGCCATTAGTACCAACGGAGCTGAATTACTTAGCGCAACATTAAAAAATAATCCGGCTTTAAAATTCTATTTCAAACAATCCTGCGAAACGTTACCGGACGTTTTATCGTATAACGTAATTGGTGAGCTTACCGGAAAAGAGCACCCGGAAAACATTATGGTGGTCGGCGGACATTTGGATTCCTGGGACTTAGCAGACGGTTCACATGATGACGGGGCAGGAGTAGTACAAAGTATGGAAGTGATCCGAATTCTGAAGAACTTAAACTACAAACCTAAAAATACAATTCGTGTCGTGTTATTCATGAACGAAGAGAATGGTGGAAAAGGCGGAGCGAAATACGAAGAAGTTTCAAAGAAAAACAACGAGAACCATATTTTTGCTTTAGAAAGTGATTCAGGCGGATTTAGCCCAAGAGGATTTTCAATACAGGCAGATGATGCCAATGTTAAAAAAATACAAGGATACAAAGACTTTTTTGAACCTTATTTAGTGCACAGTTTCACCATTGGACACGCAGGATCAGATATTGATCATCTAACGTCTAAAGCAATTGTAAAAGCAGGTTTAAAGCCGGATTCACAACGTTATTTTGATTATCACCACGCAGCAAATGATAAATTTGATGCGATCAACAAAAGAGAATTAGAACTTGGAGCAGCTACAATGACGACTCTGATGTACCTGATGGACCAAAACGGAATCGATGCGCCTAAGGCCAATTAAGATTTCAGAAATAAATATAAAAGCTGCAAGTGACCTACTTGCAGCTTTTTTTTTGGAAGTAATCGAAAGGGATCAGATTTTCATGACAATACAGTAATACAGGAAGGTGATCGGAATATTAGAAAGTAAAATCAGTATTTTAATTCCGATATCTTTTCGCAGTTCCGGTATTCGTATAAAAAGGTCGGTGAGGTGTAATAACATGATCGTATTCAGCACAATGGCCGAAACCACAAACGGACTTGCAATCACCAGAACATTTGAATTTTCATTCGAAAGAATGTACAGGACAAACAGCAGTGTACTAATTATAAACGATCCGATCGTTAAGTCAATCGATTCTGTTTCATCAAAAGTTTTTTTGTCAATAGTTTTCATAAGTCTAAATATTAAAAGTTTTCTGAATCGTATGAATGGGTGTGAACAACATTTTTGAAAAGTCCAGATAATGAAACGGTAATGCCTTTTTGCCTCTTTTGTATTGTTGCATGAAATAATTGATTTCTTTCAGATAAAAGGGCGTTCCGGAGGCAATTACCAGAAATAAATACAAGCTTTTTTTGCCGTTTCCTAACAGGTAATACTGCATTCCGATTTCTTCACGGACAGAAATCCCGGTATTGGTAAGGACGTGTATGATATCATGATCTTCCAGTTTGGGTTGCATATCAAAATGATTTTTAGAAAGAAAATTTCCTAATCCAAAACCTAAACTTCCTTCCGGGTAGTGTAATAAGGCTGTTTGGTCAATTTCCCACGGTTTATTTTTCTTGAAATACTTTTGGTAAGGCTGCTTGCTGTATTCGTATATTTTTTCAATAATCTGATCTTTCATAAGTTGATTAGTTTTTTAAAAGTTCTTTGAATTTCAAAGTAAATAAGTAAAAGAAAAAGCCAATGAAGATTTCAATCAGCTTTTGTGATTTTTAATAGTTATCTGTGATCGTTGTTAGCAGTTTAGAATCGGCAAGATCAGAAGGGGCAACGACTTTTTCTTCTAGCGGAATATCATTGCCATAACGCTCTTTTAATATTTTTCCAACTCTGGGATCAGTTAGATTAAAATCTTTCAATTCTCTAAGTTTTGATAATTCGATTCCTGCTGCGTTTTTATAAATCTTCCAAACCAATTCAGAACAGTAAATTCTTTTATCGGTCCATTCGAAATAGGCATCATATTCTTTACCATCAAATTGCTGGCTGTACTGTTTCATTTTTTGGAGCACTTCAGGTTTCAGCACACTGTCGTTTTTCAATCGTTTCACCACATATTTGCTGTTTTTTCCGTGTTTGATCCAATCTTCAAGTGGTGTAAGTTTTACAGGCTGAACGGCTTCAAAAACAAACCATTTTCCATTTATATCGTAAATAATTCCACAATGCGAAAACTTTGAATGAGTAGCTATACGAACTGCTTCACATTGTTTAGATTCCGAAGTTTGAAAAATTATATCACCATCTTTGTATTTGCCGGATTCTGTTTTTTCCGGTTTGTTTCCCGTAAATGGATTGTTGGGAAAAACCTTCAAACTAATAAACAGTGCTAATCCAAAACTGATTAGGAATGTGATTACCGGAAATAGATATTTTTTAGATTTCATGAAGTGTAAATTAAAGTACTTTGAGTTACAAAGTAAATAATAAAAAAAATAGCTGCCAAATAAAAGGACAGCTATTTTTTAAAATATAAAGTAAAGTGTTTTTAGATTCTGAAAATTCCTCCGAAAGCAATAATACGCTGGAAAAATAAGAAATGCTGGGAAGCCTTATCATCATTACTTTGTGTAGTTCTGATATCCTGCATATCGATATAACCACCTTTTAGTTCACCTTGCAAGTAGAAATACTTGAAGAAAGTAAAGTTAATACCCGCTTTTGCAGATAAACCATAACCGGAAACATGAAAATCATCGTGACGTTCTTTTCCTAAAAGGGTAGTATTGGTTTTAGGATATAAAACTCCGGCACCTAAACCTTCCGTTAGATTAATCTGAAATTTATCAGTATTTGGTAACCCGAACAATTTAGAAATATCATCATGTCTGGAAACCTCAGTATTCACATAATTCAGACCATCTGTATGTTCGTACATTAAAAAAGCAGGAGGATTTCCCTGAGTATCAGTACCACCTTCGTGAGCACCATTTAGAGACATATCTACAGGTCTGTTGTTATAATCTCCGTTATAATACGATCCAGCCTGATCAGCTGGTAAATTAATATAGCCCGTAACATTAGCAGTTTGATTCTGAGTCATTACATATTTCATGTGGTCCCAGCCAATTGAAACACTGTAATGATCGCTAATGAAATATCCCATTCTAAAGTTCGTCTGAGGAATTGTCATATTCGCCGGATTCACATAATCAATATGCCATCCTTTTGGTTTATCATGCGCCTTCATATCTGCCACCGTAAAGTTGTAATCTTTACCTCTGAAGTTCACATCAGATTTGGTGTAGCTATCTCTGTTTCCTCCCCAGGAAACGAAGAATTTACCTTTGTTGTGAGCGGTGTATCTTTCTACTGCGATCTCTTCCTGAGCAAAAGTGTTTAATGAAAAACACATCAGAAAGAAAAATAAAATTTTTGTTTTCAATGAAATAGTATTAAAAATTAGAATGAATTAACTGTTTTTCTAATGGCAACCAATTTGGTCATTAAACCTTCAAAATAATCTAAATGTAACATGTTGGCACCATCACTTTTTGCGTTAGCAGGATCAAAATGAGTTTCGATAAAAATACCGTCAACTCCAACTGCGATACCGGCTTTGGCAACAGTTTCAATCATATCAGGTCTTCCTCCCGTAACACCAGCCGTTTGATTTGGCTGCTGTAAAGAATGTGTAACATCCAGAACCGTAGTAGCATACTGCTGCATCGTCGGGATGCCTCTGTAATCAACGATCATATCCTGGTAGCCAAACATCGTTCCACGATCTGTAACTATAACATTCTCATTATTACAGTCTAATACCTTCTGAACGGCATGTTTCATGCTTTCCGGACTCATGAATTGTCCTTTTTTCAGGTTCACCACTTTTCCTGTATTGGCAGCCGCCACGACTAAATCTGTCTGACGCACCAGAAAAGCAGGGATTTGCAAAACATCAACATATTGTGCTGCCATTTCAGCATCTTCATTGGTATGAATATCTGTTACGGTAGGAATATGAAAAGTCTCTGAAACTTTTCTTAAAATTTTTAATGCTTTTTCATCACCAATTCCTGAAAAGCTATCAATTCGGGAACGGTTTGCTTTTTTAAAGGATCCTTTAAAAACATAAGGGATCTGAAGTTTGTCGGTAATACCAACTAATTTTTCAGCAATTCTAAGCGCCATTTCTTCTCCTTCAATGGCACAGGGCCCGGCTAGTAAAAAGAAATTTCCGCTGTCAGTATGCTTAATTTGTGGAATATGTTGTATGTTCATAGTATGATTTTTTTGACTGTGCAAAGGTAGTTATGATTTATGAATCGCAGATGAAGATTTAAGTTTTTTTTATGACCACTGATCGCTATCCGGAGTGTTGTTCATTGCGGTATTTTTCCCTGAAAAAACTGATTTTCTTAAAAAAACTGATTTCCATTTTTATCAGGACATAATTTTAGTGGAATTATGAGAATTTAAGTTAATTTCATGATTTGTTTTTTATAGTAAATTGAGAACAAAATTTGTCCCGTAAAAAATAAAACATTCGTAAAAATTTTAATAAAAACAATAATTTTGATTTGTCTCATAAAGTTCTCATGATCGTTTGAACTAAAATTGAAAAGATCAAAAAGATCCAGTTTTGTAATTAAAACTCCCGGAAAGGTTAATAAAAAATAGATAACAAACTTTTTAAAATTTATCTCATTTATGACTTTTGAAAGTTTCCAATAATAAAAAGCTACAATTAATAAAATAATGAATTTAATCAACGTTGCCACAGGGTAAATCCTGGTATGCCAACCGGGTACGACTGAAGATAAAAAATCAGAATTCAGATCTAAAATGGAATAAGGAAATAAAAGAACCAATAAAAAGATGCAAATTAAAAAAGTAGTTTTGGTTTTAATCATGCTATTTAAGGATTATTCTTTTTTCAAACGCAATCCCATCGGAACCATTAAAATTCCTTTTTCATAAACGTTCAGGTACAGTTTTATAGGTTTCTTTTGTCCGTCCCATTTCAGTTCATAAACATTCAGGAATCCGGCCCCCATATCGCTTCTTTTGGTAGGGAAAGGACAACAGGTTTCCAATCGGGTGTAGGTAATCTTTTCTCCGTTTGGTCCGGCCAGCGCATTTAAAAAACGGGTTTCGTTCAACGCTTCATCTTTGGTATTTCGGTAAAAAATATTCACAGGATAATCCGGATCATAACCGTATTTTTTATCATTGCTGAATAACGTAATGACAAACGTATTGTCTTTTTTCAAAACTAAATCCGGAGCATTGTCATCTACATTTTTCAAAGTCGATTTGGTACTGATACAAGAAGTTACCGAAAGAAGCAAAACGATAAACAGAGCTGTTTTTTTCATGTTAATGTGTGTTTTGTAGTACAAATGTAAGCTGTAAAAACGGTTTTTAAAATAATCTGCATTAAGAAAAGAGTGAACTAAAATCTGTAAATTAAATTTTAAATCTTCAGATTCGCGGCTTTCACATTCCCATTTGAATTCAATTTTAAAATACCAGTTACAATCAGATATTGTGCCACAAGATAGGTTAACATGATGAAAAAAGAACTTTTTTCAATTGGAATGTAAAATTTATTCACTGCCAAAATACTATCGGAGGCCACAAAGACGACCGCACCGCTAAAAACGTACTGATTTCCGGGTCTTTTCCAGGTTAAAAATCCATTGAATGCAAATAATAACATTAACGAAATTACGGTTGCATAAACAATTACAGGAATTTTCAGATCTCCTAAAGTTGGTAATAAAAGGGATAACATGCCGATTAAATAACCTGCAATTACAAGGCTCCCAATTAAAAAAGCAGCTTTGTTTTTTTTAGAACGGGTTTTGGTTTGTTTATTAAAAAGAACAGTATAAATAACATGGGAAATAAGAAAAGCAACCAATCCAAGAATAAAATAGATCTCGTCTATATCTGCAAAAAGTAAAATGACATCACCGATCCAGGAAAATAGGAGGGCGCTTAGAACGATATTTTTGGCTGGAAATTTTTTATGAAGATAAACAGAAAATCCTAACAAAGGAATCAGGATTGGTTTTAAGAAAAGATCAAAGTTTTCATATCCTAAAAGTAAAAGCAACAGGTAAACAATACTGAAACCAATATAGATTTTAAGAAATAAAGTAGTTTTCATAGCAGGCTGGGGGATTATGAATGAATAAGTTGATTTTGGGCAGTTTTAAAATCGACAGAAACAAAATATACCGAAACAAAAAAGGAGAAAGTCAAATAAGCCATAATAACATAATTGGCAAAAGGAAAAATAGTGTTCAGTCCAAACCAGTCGCCATAATAAGAAATTATTCCAATCGCTGTTACAAAACGAAAACCTTCCCAGAAAGCAGCATACTTACTTTTGTCCATAAGCTCACTGTAACTGTAAATCGTCACCAGAATAAAAAAGCCGTAAAGAAAGATATTCGGCAAACCAATTTTGGCAATATTATCAAATAAATAAGTGACAAACAAAAGTGTCAGTAAGACCTGTGCAACCGACCAATAAATCAATTTTTGGGAATTTTGTGTTCCGTATTTTTCAAACTCAAAAACATTTTCGATTTTGTTTACAGGAAATAATTCTTCGAAATTTTCCGGACGCCAGCCTGTTGGTTTAAACCAGATGGTAAGTTTGTCTTTCCATTTTGGAGCACGCCAGGCGTCTTTAATCAGTAAAGTCAAATGTTGAAAGTTGATCCGGATGGGGTTCCAGGTATTGGCTGGTCTCGTTATTCCGAACACAGGGGGAACATTATCTAATTCTTCCTGGAAAGTACCAAAAAGCTTATCCCAGAAAATAAAGATCTGCGAATGATTTTTGTCTAAATATTCGGGATTTATGGCATGATGTACCCGATGATGGGAGGGAGTTACCAAAATGTGTTCAATAAAACCCATTTTTTTGATGTGCTTGGTATGATACCAAAATTGTAAAAATAAATGAAGCGGAAGGGTAATCGCAATGACGGTAGCAGGAACGCCCAGCAAAGCCGCAGGAATCAGTAAAAAAGTAAATAAATTGACTAAGCTTGCAATAGGCTGTCGCAGTGCACAGGCTAAATTAAATTCCTCGCTGCTGTGATGTATTGCATGTTTGTTCCAGAGGAAATTAATCTGATGCGCTAACCGGTGACTCCAGTAGCCATAAAAATCGATCACAAAAAAGGCAATGCAGTAAGAGAGGACGTTAGCTTCCAGATGATAAAGGGCAATTTTAGAAACGAGCCATTCATAGGAAATAAAAGTAAGGCTCAGTCCTAAAACATCTTTTACCGAATTGGTAATTCCTGAACTAATGCTCGATACGCTGTCTATTAAAGGTGCGGTATCGTTCTTTTTGTAAATGCCATATATTTTTTCGATTATGATTAATACTAAAAAAACAGGTGTGGCAATAATTAATATTTTTCCATATTCTTCCATAAAAAAAACATTCAATTTTAATCAAATATAGATAAAATTGAATGTTTTTTAAAATATTCTCAGTTTAAACAATTTCAGCGCTTAAACCAGCTTCCAGAAGTTGCGTGCACTGCGGTTTCAGTTTGTCCATTGGACCCGTCTTTACGGTGCATTTTCCGTTGTAATGTACGATTAGGGAACACTGTTCTGCTTGTTCGGGCGTATGACTGCAAACGCGCATTAAAGTATCAATTACATGATCAAAAGTGTTTACATCGTCGTTGTAAACAATGATTTCGTTATTGAAAGCCGTAGCTTCTTTTTCCCGGACTCTTTCTCTTACTTTTTCTTTAGTACTCATTTTTTTTTAAGTTTTTGTACTGTTGTAATTACTATTTTTCTTTATCAAAAGATTTACCGATAAGCCACTTTTAAAAAGCTAAATCGGCTTTAATCTGTATGATCAGTTTAATCTGCAGGCAATTAAATTTTAGATAATTAGCTATCTAATTTACGTATTTTAATGAAACCCAGTTGTTTCTTTGAAATTTTTTAACATATGTCAAACCTTTTTCGGTGCAGGAAGCATCAATAAACGGAATGTCTTCTTCATAAAAACCGCTTAACAATAAAGTCCCTTTTGGATTTAAACAATCTACATAAGCCTGCATATCGTTTAACAAAATGTTACGGTTGATATTCGCTATGATCAAATCGTATTTTTTACCGGCCAATAGCGCAGCATCGCCTTCATAAACGGTAATATGTTTACAATTATTGCGTTCTGCATTTTCGATCGAATTCAGGTAACACCAGTTGTCGATATCGATAGCATCGATTGGCTGTGCGCCTTTCATTTCAGCTAAAATTGCAAGAATCGCTGTTCCGCAACCCATATCCAGTGTTTTCAAACCTTTCACATCCGTTTCAAGCAAATGCTGAATCATCATATGCGTTGTTTCGTGATGGCCTGTTCCGAAACTCATCTTTGGTTCGATAATAATATCAAACTCAGCGTTGGTTTTTTCATGAAAAGGAGCACGAACGTGGCATTTTCCATCCACATCAATGGCTTCAAAATTCTTTTCCCATTCTTCATTCCAGTTTACCTGATCGATTTCTTCAACAGTATATTCAATTTTAAATTCTTCTGATTCTAAAATATAAATGTCATTCAGGATATTCTCATCCCACAAATCTTTTTTCACAAAAGCCGAAATTCCGTTTTCTGTTTCTGTAAAAGTCTCAAACGCTTTCTCGCCTAATTCTGCAATTAAAATTTCTGAACCCGGTTCTTTGGGTTCAATGGTAAAATGGTATCCTAAATATATATTCGACATAACTGATTTTTTTTGCAAAGGTAAGAATCCAAAGCAGAAGTTGTTTACAAATCCGGCAGAACGTTATTAATTTTTAGACCTAAAAAAAAGCGATACCGAAGTACCGCTTTTGATTTTTATATAAATCTAAAATTAGATTGCAGTTACAATAGCTAAGAAGTCCTCTGCTTTTAAAGCAGCCCCTCCGATTAAACCACCGTCTACGTCTGGTTTTCCAAAGATTTCTTTAGCGTTATCCGGTTTTACAGAACCACCGTATAAAATGGAAACTTCGTCAGCAATTTCTGCTCCAAAAGCTTTACGTACCACTTCTCTGATGAATTCGTGCATTTCCTGTGCCTGCTCCGGAGAAGCAGTTTCTCCTGTTCCGATTGCCCAAACCGGCTCGTAAGCTAAAACAATTTTAGACCATGATTCTTTTGCGATATGAAATAATCCGTCACGTAATTGGTTTTCAACAATGTTGAAATGGTTATCAGACTGACGGTCTTTTAATTCTTCTCCAAAACAGAAAATAACAGTTAAATCATGTTTCAGCGCAGTATCTACTTTACTCGCGATTAAAGCATCTGTTTCATGAAAAAATGCTCTGCGCTCTGAGTGACCCAGAATTACGGTGTTTACACCAATGCTGGTTAACATGTCTGCAGAAATTTCTCCTGTAAAAGCACCGCCTTCAGCCTGGTGAACGTTTTGTGCAGCAACACTAATTGTAGTGTTTTTTACTTTGGCAACAGCTGCCTGTAAGTTTACGAATGTTGGTGCAACAATTACCTGAGCGGTAGTTTGTGCCGGTATTTTGGTAATTAATTCGTTTAATAATTCCTCAGTTTGTGCGGCATTTTTATGCATTTTCCAGTTTCCTGCAACAATCTTTTTTCTCATTTTGGTAGTTTTTATTATTCTTTTAATTTTTGTTTAGGTGAAATGGCAATTTTTATTGCGCTTATTTTAATCCTTGTAAAGTAGCGTTGATTTTATCAAAGTCGGTTTCGATAGCTCTGTATAAAACAATTTTGCCTTTTTTGTCCACAATAATATATCTCGGAATCCAGTCTAAGTCGATTGCTTTTCCGAAAAGACCTTTCATGCCGTCATTCATCATAAAATGATCCCCTTTTAGTTCGTGTTTTTCAATTCCGATTTTCCATTTATCAGCTGTTTTGTCAGCAGAAAGGAACAAATAAGAAACATCAGGATTATTCGCTTGCAGTTCTTTTACTTTTGGCATTGCTTTTACGCAATCGCCACACCAAGAAGCCCAAACTTCTATAACCAAAGTTTTTCCTTTGTATTTTTTTAATATGTTTTTAAAAGCAATCTGGCTTCCATCAGTCGCTGATAATTTTTCAGATAAGGCTTCTTTGGAAAAACTTGTTTTCTGAGCCTGTGAGCATGAAAATGTAATAATGGCAATAAAGAGCAGCGCTATTTGTTTCATAGTAGGATTATAAAATTTTATTTCAATACTGAATTCACAAAGTTAAACAAAGAAATTGAATGCCAAATGGAGATTAACAAAATTTGAACACGGTCTTATTTTATCACAAAATAGGAAATTTCGGTTAAAAAAAAGAGTCTGAAATCGTAATAGTTCGTTAGAAAAATTCAAATTTTAAATAAAATTCAGCCGGAAGATTTTTACATCGGCAGAAAAATGATGTTTCTTTACTTTTTAAGCATTTAAAAACTTAAAAAAAAAGCCGCTGATTTCCTTTTTTTAATGCCCGGTTATCAATTCAGATCATAATTTCCGTTGGCCCATTTTTTACAGGGAACAATCCATTCCTCTAAAGCTTTGTATAAAAAGCCGTGTTTTAAATTGGTATTTAATTCGATTTCCCTGAAATGATTCACTTTTAGTTTTGAAGTTTCTTTTCGCTTAACGGCCGAGACGCCCAAAACATCTGATTTTTCATAAATAGTCAGAATGTTTCCACAGAAATTGATATCCGGAATTTCCTGAATATCGATATCCCGAAAGCAGCCTATAAAAACAAAATTCACATCAGGATTTGCCAGATAAGTCGAAACATATTGTGCAATGTACCCCCCTTTTGAAGTTCCGATGATGGTAATTTTATTGGGCTTAATTCCTTTTTTTAGTAGTTTGTGAATTTGTTTAACCACTTTTTCTGCATACTCGGCCGCATTGGTGTTCTTTTTCCTTTTTTCGCTAAAAACGATAAAATTATCGGCCTTAAAAGAATTAAGGATTTCATTGTATTCCGCTCTGCCATATTCCGAATGCGCTTCGCTCAAATCGTGCTCTTCAATAAATTTATTGTGCAGGAAAAAGATATATGCCTGTTCGGTGTTTTTTGTTGTTGTCTGGGAATAACCTAAAATGCAGGAAAGGATGATCAGTAAAAAAGTAATGGATTGAAATGGTTTTTTCATGATGGTTTAAGTTGAATTGGGATATATCTTAAAATTTTAAATCACCATTATTTATTGTGCTACTTTTAGTGGTTTTGGAGTATTAGTATAAAAACTTAAAACTTCTTCTGCATCTTTTTTACTTAAATATTCTAAGTCTATACTATGGATAGTTTCTTCACTACTCTGGGTTGATCGTAATAAAATTAATTTAAAAATTTCCCTTTTTTCCTCTATACTTTTTTTGTTTTTACTAAGATACCCCTCGTAGGCTTTAGCCATTTGTAACCATATTTTTATCTCGTTATCAGGATGTAAATCTCTCTTGAAATCGGTTATAGTTTGCTCTAAACTGCTTTTGTCTACTTCTGCAAAAACATCGTGAATGGTTTTTATTTTTTCAATTTGTTCTTGAGTCAAAGAATCATGAACAACTTTATTGAGTTGAAATTTATTTGCATTAATCTCCCGAATCTGATCTTCTTTTTTGTTACAAGATAGAATTAGAAAAAGGAAAAGAAGATAGGAGTAATTTCTCATGATTAGAATTAATAAGTTTTGAGTTCTTCGTTGGTAATTTTTTTAATTGTCATTATTATTACAGATGTAAAAAAAGCGCCAATACATCTAAAAATCTAGAATATTGGCGCTTATTATAAGGTTTATTATTTTTTAAAGACTGTAGGCGACATCCGATAATTTTAAATCATCAACATCGTTGTAATGTACTTTCTGCACTATAGTTCCTTTATGTAAAACTACGATACTTGGATTAGCTCTTTCGATCGTTTTTAAAGCCGTTGCATCACAGAAATAGAAATCAACATTTAAACCGTATTGTTTTTTGGCTTTGGCAATTTCATCAGGCCCCGAAGCCGTCATTGCAATTACTTTATAGCCTTTTGCTTTGGCTTCCTGATTTACTTTTTCCAGTTTTTTCATTCCTTCTGGATTTGATAAATTTAAATCGTAGGTCACAAAAATCACTAATTTCGGTTCTTTCAGCAATTCTTCTTTATAATCAGAATCGTCTTTTACCATTGTAAAATCATGAATAGGCGGTACATAACCTTCCGTGATTACTTTATCTTTTCTGTCCACGAAAGTGGCCCCTGCAGGAATATTGGCTAACTCTTTTTCGGTAAATTCTTTATCCACTCCGTTTACTTTGTAGATAAAAATCATTTCAACCACCGATTTTGGAGCGCCGTCGGGAATTTTCATTCCTTCCTCGATGTTGTTTCCAACTTTGAAAGGACGGAAATCCTTAATTGGATTGTGATTTAATACCCAAACCGCCATAAACACACACAAAACCACGCTTATTAAAGTGATGCTATTGGTTACCAGCTTAGAAAATAAAGGTTTAACCAATTTTTTATTGAAGAATAAAATCAAAATAAAGAACAGCAAAACAATATCTTTTGTAAACGATTGCCACGGTGTAAGGTGTAAAGCGTCTCCGAAGCAGCCACAATCCTTCACTACGTCAAAATAAGCAGAGTAGAAGGTGAGGAAGGTAAAGAAAACGATCAATAGTAATAAAAACCAAATCGTTGCTTTTGCTTTGTAGCCTACTAATAGCATTACTCCTAGAACCACCTCTAAAATCACTAAAAATATTGCTAATCCTAAAGCCAGCGGCTCTAAAAAAGGCATATTGAAAACCGGTTCACTAAAGTATTCTGCCAGTTTATAGGAGAAACCAACCGGATCATTGAGTTTAATTAATCCCGAAATGATAAATAATACGCCGACAAAAAGTCTTGAGAATTGGGTAATGATGTTTTTCATAAGTATAGTTTAATTTAAATTCCAATTTCTTCAGATTCCCCCTAAGGCCGGGATTTGGAATTTGGGATTTGGAATTTTTTATTTCATTGGATTTAAAATCAAAGCAAAAACCGAGTAATTGATCATGTCCTGATAATTGGCATCAATCCCTTCAGAAACTAATGTTTTGCCTTTATTGTCTTCAATTTGTTTGACACGAAGGAGTTTTTGCAGGATCAGGTCAGTAAGTGAACTGACGCGCATTTCACGCCAGGCCTCACCGTAATCATGATTTTTGGCTTCCATTAATTCTTTGGTCAGTTTAATTTTAGCGTCGTACAGTTCGGTTGCTTTTTCTACATCCAGATCCGGCTGATCCACAACACCTAATTCCAGCTGGATCAAAGCCATGATAGAATAATTAATGATTCCGATAAATTCCCCTTTTTCGTCCTCATCGACTTTACGGATTTCATTTTCCTGTAAACTTCTGATGCGTTGTGCTTTTATAAAAATCTGATCCGTAAGGGATGGCAGTCTCAGAATGCGCCATGCACTGCCGTAATCTTTCATTTTATTGATAAATAAGGTACGGCAAACCGAGACTACATTATCATATTCTAAGGAAGTATTCTTCATTTATTGCTGTATATTTGCTTAAATTTCTTCAAAAATAAGGATAAAATTAAAGAGTTTCAAGTTTAAGGTTTTCTTTGTTTCAAGTTTTTAAAATAGAACTTGCAATATCGGATAACTTGAAACCTGAAACAAATAAAAATTTCAAACAAAATGTTAATTAACTGCAAAGGCCAACTGATTGATTTATCGACCCCTAAAGTGATGGGAGTTATGAATGTCACGCCGGATTCTTTTTTTGATGGCGGAAAATATAAAAATGAATATGAGATTGTCACGCGCGCGGGCAAAATTTTAACCGAAGGCGCAACATTTATAGATATTGGCGCTTATTCTACGAGACCTGGTGCCGAATTTGTTCCCGAACAGGAGGAAATTGCCCGTATTGTTCCTGCTATTGAAATAATTCTAAAACACTTTCCGGAGACACTGCTTTCGATTGATACTTTCAGGGCAGAAGTAGCCAACGCAAGTATTGAAAGCGGCGCTGCGATTATAAACGATATTGCCGCGGGAGGCTTAGACGATAAAATGTTTGACGTAATTGCAAAATACAATGTTCCGTACATCATGATGCACATGCGTGGAAACCCACAGACGATGCAGACCATGACAGAATATGATGATATTGTAAAAGAGATGCTGTTTTATTTTTCCGAAAAAGTAGCAAAAGCCAGAAGTCTCGGAATCAATGATCTGATTCTGGATCCGGGGTTCGGATTCGCCAAAACTACGGAACAGAATTATGAGGTGCTTCAAAAGATGGAGCTTTTTAATGTGTTAGAATTGCCCGTTTTGGCAGGAATATCAAGAAAGTCAATGATTTATAAAACACTGAATATTACAGCGCAGGAAGCTTTAAATGGCACCACGGTGATCAACACAATTGCTTTGACAAAAGGGGCTAAAATCCTTCGTGTTCATGATGTAAAAGAAGCCATGGAATGTGTTACGTTGTTTAATAAAATGAGTCTGTAGATAGAAAAATTCATTGGTTTGTCATTTCGACGAAGGAGAAATCACATCCAGAGAGCGATTTAAACCTGTTTAAGTTCATTAATTTTAAAGTGTAGTTTTTATGAAATACTTTAGTCTGATTATTGTTTGTATTCTTTTTTCCTGTGAAGAAAAAAAAGACGTTTTACTTCCAAAAGCAAACCTTTCAATTGTTAAAAACGTAGAAGATCTTTCTCCGATTTATATCTTTTTTAAAACGGATGGCAAAGATACAATTGCCGATGTGAACCGGAAAAACAGCATCATTTCTACCAATTGGATTTTCAATATTGACAAACGCCTGCCTTTAAAACTAGTCATTCCGGAAGTAATGAAACTTCAGGAAAAAAAGCGGGCAGAGAAGGCCCATAAAAACGAAAAAGCCGAAAACTATTATTCGTACGCTGATTCGGTTGGAAAGAATTTAGCCTTTTTGCCATTCACGAAAGTGTATTATAAAATGGAAATTGCCAATAATAGAAGTCAGTTGTATTTTAAAAAGAATGGGCTAATACAATATAGCGGTAGAAAGATATATGATTTTCCTAAAAATAATTTAAAGCCATTTTTAGATAGTTTAGTAATCAATCCGAAAGCTGAAATTAAATTTTCGTACGATAAAAACATGACGTACGGGGATTACATTCAATGTAAAATCTTAGTAAAAACTATAATTGATAAAAAGATTCCATTTGTTTTTATAAATGAAGAAGAAGAATTCGTTTTTTAAACCTGAAACAAAGAAAACCTGAAACAAAAACTTTTTATTGATGATGATAAGGTTCATTCCTTAAAATTGTAAATCCGCGGTACAGCTGCTCGATAAAAAACAAACGTACCATCTGATGTGAAAACGTCATTAGTGAAAGCGAAATTTTACCCTGTGCTTTGCTGTAAACCATATCTGAAAATCCGTAAGGACCGCCGATTACAAAAACAAGCGTTTTGATTCCGGAGTTCATTTTCTTTTGCAATTCTTCCGAAAAACCAACGCTGGAAAAGTTCTTTCCGTTTTCATCCAGTAAAATCAACTGATCGGTTGGCGTTAATTTGGACAGAATTAGTTCACCTTCTTTTTCCTTTTGCTGACTCTCGGACAAATTCCTTACGTTTTTGATATCCGGAATAATTTCCAGATCAAATTTGATATAAAAAGACAGACGTTTGGTATAATCGTCAATCAGGGTTTGAAGCGATTTATTGTCCGTTTTGCCAATGGCGATAAGTTTGATGTTCATTGATTAAAAATTTTGCCACGAATTACACAAATGACTACAAATTTAAAAAAGGGAATCTGTAATAATCCGTTTCATCTGTAAAATCGGTGTACTATTTAACGATCTGCTTTTTATTCTTAAAAACAGTTTCAAAATGCTCTACAACCGGAAACGGCTCATAATAATAATGGAGAATTTTCTTCCATTCTAAATACGCTTCAGAATTTCTGAAGCCTTCCGTATGATCTTCAAGCGTGTTCCAGTCCACTAATAAAAGATATTTATTTTCGGCTTCAAGACATTTCTCCAAACGATGACCTAAATAGCCATCAATAGAAGAAATAAACTGACTTGCCTTGGCAAAATCAGCTTCAAACTGATTTGCTAATTCGGGTTTTATAAAAAGAAAAACGGCTTCCAGAATCATGTTACAAATTATTTCTATCTGCCTGATCTGCTAAATCTGCGGGAGCTATTTTTTTCTCGCAGATTTAGCAGATCAGGCAGATTTTATTTTTATTAGTTTTTAGAAAATTTCTCTTCAAAAGTTTTGAATCTTGCGTCCAGATCTTTCAGTAATTGTTTTTTTACCGAAGCATCCTGAATAAAGCTGTAGTTTATGCTGTTGTAAACATATTGTTTGATCGTCGCATACGTCACATCCGGATATCTTTTTGCCAGTAATACATATTGTTCGGTCATGTTTGTTCTTAAAATACCGGCGTCGTCTGTGCTGATTACGATTGGCACATTGAATTCCTTGTAAAGTGAAAAGGGATGTCTGTTTTCTTTAACTTTTAAGATGAATTCGTTGCTGGTCAGGTTAATTTCAATCGGAATCGTATTTTTTGCCATGTAACGCAACAAATCATAGGAATTGGCTTCGTAAGCAATGTCAACTCCGTGCCCGATTCTGTTGGCTCCTGCAACATAAACCGCATCGTTGATATGCCAGGTTAAATCCTCCGGTTGTACTAATCCCAGCGTTAATTCTCCCGCATGCAGCGTATATTTTACATCGGCAAATTTTGAATGGCAATATTTAAACATCACCATGTGAAGCCAGTAATCTTTCATTGAATTTTCGCCATGTTCAGGAGAAACAATATTGACACCGGCGACCAATTTACTTTCATTAGCAGAAATAAAAGCGATAACCAGATTTTTAAATAAATCTACCGGTTCCATAAAACGAAGCACAAAATTTTGATAACGCATGGTGAAGTGGTCATCGTCAATTTTCAGGTCCTTGTGCAGTTTTGCTATAAAGTAGGTATTGAAATCTTCGGCGTATTTTTTAGCATCTTTTTGCTGTAGGGATTTGTACAATTCATCTAAATATTTCAGAACTGCTTTTTCGTCTTTTTGTGCCGCGGCCTGACGAAGTTTAGTATTAAAATCAGTTAAATCGGAAACATTCATGTCACAGGGAATTATAGATAATTGTGTTTCGATATAACTTACATTTTCAGCAACAGCACGTTTTTTTAGTTCCAGCATGCCTTCTGCAAAATGCCCGTCAATGGTGGGGAAAAATTTATCAAAGGAATCAAAAAACAAATCGTCAGAAGGAACAGACACACCGTTGTAATCTTTAGCAGACCAGGTTTGCATCACCTGCTGTTTGTAGAATTCCAGTTTTCCGTTATTTTTAAGAGAAGAAAATGTCTCCCAGTTTCCTTTCCCAGGTTTTGTTTTGGAAACTTCCATCGTTTCTAAATTCAGGTAAAAATCTGCTGCAATGGCTCTTTCCAGAAGAGGTTCCGCATAAATGGATCCTGAAAAATGATGGTGTAAATCGCCTCCTTTGGGCATTTGTTGAAAAAAAGCAGTGGAGAGTGCTTCATTGTTTCTGACTTTTTCTAAATAACGTTCAGCTGATTGAGAAAAGCCAATTTGCGCTATAAAAAAACAGAAAAGTGTAATTATCCTCGTCATAGTCTAGATTTAAATTACATGCAAATGTAATGGATTTTGAGGACATTTGAAAATGCGGATTGAAATTGGCAGGAGTTTAACCGCAAAGAGCGCAAGGTTTTTTTTAACATGGAGTAAATTTAAACGCAAAGTTCGCCAAGTTGTACAGCAATACTTCACCTAAAAACAAAAAAAGACGCACATCAGTGCGTCTAAAATAAAACCTTAGAACCTCAGCAACTCAGAACCTCAGGAGCTAAAAAACCTTTGACCCTTTGCAACTCTGCCACTTTGACCCTTCAGGAAAAAAGCACATCACGAATTTCTCCCGTCTTATCAAAAACACTTTTCGCGAAAGGGCAAAGCGGAATGATTTTCAGATTATTATTTCTCGCATAGTCTACAGTAGCCATCAGGAGTTTTTTGCCAACCCCTTTTCCGCTGAAATCTTCGTTGACTTCTGTATGATCGATGATGAATTTAGAATCCCCGGCCCAGGTGTAGGTCATTTTTCCCGCTTCTTTTCCGTCTTCGATGGCTTCAAAATAGCCTTTTCTGATATCGTTTATTTGTTGAATTTCCATGATTATTTATACTAATGAAGTTTCTATTTTAATTGTGTTTACAAGTGTTTTATGAACCGGACAACTGTTTGCAATTTTCAAAATTCGCTGTTTTTGTGTGTCGTCTACATTTCCGGTAATTAAGATTTTCGTCGAAAACAAAGAAACGGTATGTTCTTCATTTTTATCAAAATCAACCCAGATGGTAAGCTCTGAAACATCCCAGCCTTTGCGGTCAATATACATTCGCAATGTAATTAAAGTGCAGGAGGCCAGAGATGAAGCGAGAAGTTCAAACGGACTAAAACCTAAATTTTTTCCGCCTATTTCCTGCGGTTCATCTGAGATAAGTGTATTGCCGGTTTTAGAGGTTATTTCGGTACGATATTTTCGGGTATCGATTGTTGCTTTAATGGTATCCATATTTATTTAATTCTTGGTTCAGGTAAAGGTACAAATTCGGTTTCACCCGGAACTTTCGGGAAAGTTTGTGCGGTCCAGTCTTTTTTGGCTTTTTCGATTAATTCTTTATCCGAAGAAACAAAATTCCAAAAGATAAAATGTTCTTCCGGGAAAGGCGTTCCTCCAAAAATATAAACGGTTGAATTGGCCGTAATTTCAAACTCACACAATGTACTGTCGTTGGTAATCAGGATTTGTTTCGGATCGTAAACATGTTCGCCGCTTTTGATGCTTCCTTCCAGAATATACAATCCGCTTTCGCCAAATAAATCTTTTCCGATGTTTATTTTTTGGGTGGTTTCACTTTTAATTTCAATAAAATACAACGGACTATAAACGGGAACAGGTGATTTTTTTCCGAAAGCTTCTCCGGCGATTAATTTATAAGAAACGCCGTTTTCTTCCCAGGCCGGAATATCATCGGCTTCCACATGTGCAAAATTCGGATCCATTTGCTCTAATTCTTTTGGAAGCGCCACCCAGATCTGCAATCCATGAAGCATTTTGTCAGAATGTCTTAAATATTCAGGTGTTCTTTCAGAGTGAACGATTCCTTTTCCTGCCGTCATCCAGTTTACGGCTCCCGGTTTTATTTCCAATTCGGTTCCCAGACTGTCGCGGTGCATGATGCTCCCTTCAAACAAAAAAGTTAAGGTGGAAAGTCCGATATGCGGGTGGGGCGGGACATCCATATTCTGGTATTGGTTTAACTGCGCCGGTCCCATATGATCAATAAATACAAATGGTCCGACAGCTCTTTTTTCACGGAAGGGCAATAATCTCCCCACCATAAAATTACCGATATTGGCGGCACGTTCTTCAATAATTAAGCTGATGTTTGACATGGTATGGTTTATTTAGTTGAAAACAAAATTACAGTTGTAGTGGAAAGCTATAACTTAATTTAGGTTAAGAAAATTGTTTTACTGTTTTTTAGTCACGGATTTAGCGGATTATACGGATTAGAACAGTTTGCCACGAATTTCACGAATTTCACGAATTTTTCACTGGGTTTTATTTGACTTTATGCAAAAATCTGCGCGAATCTTTTAATCTGTGGCTAAAATAGTAGCCACAGATTTTCAGGATTTAAAATTTCATTCGTTGTATTCTTACGGCATTTAAGATCGCTAGTAACGCCACTCCGACATCTGCAAAAACAGCTTCCCACATCGTTGCCAGACCTCCGGCGCCAAGAATCAGTACTACCGCTTTTACGACAAATGCGAGGCCAATATTCTGCCAGACGATTTGTTTGGTTTTTTTTCCAATATTGATGGCAGTATATATTTTGGTTGGCTGATCGTTCTGAATGACAATATCTGCCGTTTCTATCGTGGCATCACTTCCTAAACCACCCATCGCGATTCCGGCGTGGGCAAGGGCCACGACGGGCGCATCATTAACACCATCGCCCACAAAGGCAATTTTCAGGTTTTTGTTTTTCAATTCAGTCACTTTGGCGACTTTATCTTCCGGCAGCAAATCGCCATAGGCTTCATCGATATTTAATGCTTTGGCGACGGAGTTTACTACGGCGGTTTTGTCTCCCGAAAGCATGACTGTTTTTACGTTTATGCGATGTAAACTCTGAATGGCATCCTTTGCATCTTCTTTGATTTCATCGGCTATGAGAAAATAACCGGCATATTTTTGATTGATGGCCACTACGACTATTGTAAAAGGCGTATTGTCAATTTCCGAATCGTACTCAATATTGAATTTCTTCAGTAATTTGGTGTTTCCGGCGAGAATTTCGTTGCCGTCAATGGTGCCTTTCAGACCATGACCGGCGATTTCTTCTACAGCTGTCACAAGGTTTTCTTTCTCTGTTCCATTGGCATATTCGATGATCGCAGTGCCAACAGGATGTGTTGATTTGGTTTCGAGTGCCGCTGTATATTGTATTAAATCCGCTTCGGAAATCCCAACAGCTACTACTTTCTGAACTTTAAAAACACCTTTGGTCAAGGTTCCGGTTTTGTCCATTACGACCACCTGAATGGCTGCCATAATATCAAGAAAACCCGAACCTTTGAACAGAATTCCATTTTTACTGGCAGCTCCGATTCCACCGAAATAACCCAACGGAATAGAGATCACTAATGCACAAGGGCAGGAGATTACTAAAAATACCAAAGCACGATACAGCCAGTCTCTGAAAACATACTCATCCACAAAAAAGTAGGGAAGCAAACAAATCGCGATGGCGGAGTACACCACAATTGGGGTGTATATTTTGGCAAACTTTCGGATGAATAATTCTGTTGGTGCTTTTTTGGCGGTAGCATCCTGAACCATCTGCAGAATTTTCGACAATTTACTGTCGGTATATAAAGCTGTAATTTTTACCTCAGTCACGGAATTCAGATTGATCATTCCGGCCAGAACACTTTCGCCCTTATTTTTGGTATCCGGTTTACTTTCTCCTGTTAAAGCCGCGGTATTAAAGGAAGCCGTTTCTGAAAGCAGTTCGCCGTCGAGGCCTAGTTTTTCGCCTGGTTTTAATTGAATCACAGCTCCAATTTGGGCCTCCGTGGCTTTAATGATTTTGGTCTGGTTATTCTCCAGAATGGTCACTTCATCCGGACGCTGGTCTAATAATGTTTTGATGTTGGCTTTGGCACGTGTTACCGCCAGGGTCTGGAAAGTTTCACCAATAGCGTAAAAAAGCATTACGGCGACTCCTTCCGGATATTCGCCAATGGCAAAAGCACCGACTGTGGCAATGCTCATCAGTAAAAATTCAGAAAAGAAAGCACCATCTCTGGCACTTTCTAGCGCTTCTTTCAATACAGGAAAGCCGACAGGCAGATACGCAACCGCATACCAGGTGATCCTTACCCATCCGGTAAACCAGGTTTGTGGCAGGTAATTATCGAAAATAATGGCAATGATTAATAATAGAAAACTGATTATTGCCGGTAAAAAAAGCTGAAAAGTAGTCTGGTTTCCTATTGAATGATCGTGCCCGTCGTGATCGTCATGTCCGTGATCGTCAGTTGAGCAGCAACTGGCAGCTTTGTTTTTTTGGACTGCTGTATTTTGTTTGGTTTCGCAGCAGTCTGTATCGTCGCTATGTATCATAAATTTAAATTAATGGGTGTGCTCTCCACCGCCTTTTTGGGCAGATAAAAGGTAAAAAGCACCTTGTGTAACAATTTTGCTATTATCAGGGATTGAAGTTACAAATTTTATTTCGGTAAATCCCATATCAGTAGTGCCGGGAATCACTTCAATGGCTTTAAAATGTATTTCTTCAGCTTCTGCTGCAGATTCGGATTTTTTCTCTTTTTCAGGTTGTTCGGTTTCTTTAATAAAGATAAAATATTTATCGCCGTTTTTTACAATAGCCGCTTTTGGAAGTGCCGGTACTGTCGTATTATTGAGATTGATATTGGCAGAAACGTACATTCCCGAGATCAGTCCTTTGGCATCATCGGGATTTATTTTGGCGTGAACGGCCACGGTTTTGCTTTCATTGGAAAACGATTTATTGATACCGAATATTTTTCCTTTTATCGATTTATTCGATTGGTTGGTCAGTATAAAATCGACTTCCTGACCGATTGAAATGGAACCCAGATCTTTTTCGTACACATTTAAATCCAGATGCATCTGACTGTTGTCGGTGACTTCAAATAACGGAATTCCGGTTTCTGCAAATGCTCCTTTGGCAATATTAATTTTTCCGATGTAGCCATTTATGGGCGATACAATAGGAATCAGGGCGGTGTTGCTGCCCGGGCTGATATGAAGGGCCTGTAATTTGTTTTTTGCAGCCTGTGCTTTGGCTCTTTCTACCGCTAATTTGGCTTTTACTTCCTGAAATGTTTTTCGCGGATTTACATTTTCATCCGATAAGGTTTTCTGGCGGTTGTATTCCAATTGCAGATACTCGATATTGGCTGTAGCCGATTTATAATCTTCCAGCATTTCGACCACTTCGAGGTTTTGAATGGTCGCCAGCACTTTGCCTTTGTTGACATAAGTGCCTTCGAGTACTAAAATGTCTTTAACGGTACCGCCAAGCAGTGTCGCAATTTTGGCGGAATTCTGGGGTGGAACTGTCGTGTATCCATTGGCTTTAATAATGGTATTGAGGTTCCTGTTTTCGACACTTCCAAACTGAATACCAACTGTTTTAAACTGTACGGCAGTTAAGCTTACTTCATTTTCCGATGCTTCTTCTTCGTGAATTTCTTCCGCTTTTTTTTCATTACAGGAAGTTAAAAAGAACAGGAAAAGGGCAATAGGAAAGAGCAGGGGGATGAAACGGCTGTTTGTGTTTTTTATATTTTTCATGGATAATGGCGATTAATTAGTGGAAATGGAAGGGAATTGCAATCGAATGGCGCTCTGATTGTACGTATGCAGCGTTTCGGCATATTGCTTTTTTATATCAATGGCCTGATTTAAAAAACTGATATACGTCCAATAGCTCATATCTCCATTGGCGTAGCTTTTCTGGGCTGTTGTAATAATCTGCTCGGCATATTGCAAACCTTCTTTTTGATAATAGGATAATCCTTTTTGCTGTTTTTGAAATTCATTTTGCAATTCTTCCCTTTGCAGCTCCAGCGAGAATTTAGTTTTCTCTAACTCGAGTTCTGACTGGGTAATGTTTATGGCTGCTGCTTTGGCTTTAGCCGTATTTACGCTGCCAAACAACGGAATCTGCAAACCGGCCGTAAATCCCTGAAACAGGGATCTGGTATCAATGGTTTGTGCAAAATAGCCCAAACCTACTTTCGGTGCCCGTTGTGCTTTAAAAACATTTGCTTCTTTCTGATAGACCGAAATTTGTTGCTGGTGATAATCAGCTGCTAAATTTTCGACTTTGGAGGTATTGGAATCTTTTGTCACTGTAAATTGCGAAGCTGCCGAAGCATCAGGAACAATGTTTTCCCTGGTCTGAACAAAATACTGCAGCTGTTTTTGATAAATAGCCAGATCGTATTCTAATTGCTCTTTTTGGGTTTCAATCTCCTTCACTTTTGCCTTGGCACTGATGACTTCGATATTCCCGCTTTCACCGGTCTTAAAACGAAGCTCGGCATTTTTTAAAAACAAAGCGTAAACATCCAGCAATTCGGTGTTTAGTTTCTGAATAGAAAGGCCGTAGCCATATTGATAATAGGCTAATGTAACGGCTTTTTCAATCTCATATTCAGACATGGCTTTTCGCTTTTCGGCCAGTTTGACGAGCTCTTCCTGCAATTGCCGATTGGCTCTGGTAATTTTTCCAACGGGAAAATATTGCTGTACCGAAACGTTACTGTCATAATTAGCACTATTGAACTGTCCGCCCTGGTATTGTACCTGCAAAGGATCTGCCTGAAAAGCCGTCTTTTTAAGGATGGTTTGTTTCTCTATTTCTTTATCGGCAATTTTTAAATTGAGACTATTGGATTTCGCCATTTCCAATGCTTTTTCCAATGAAACAGGCTGGCTGTTTTGGGCAAAAGAGAAACTACTTATTAGCAATACAATAAGCGTTATTGTGGGTTTTATCGTCTTTGATTTGATTTTAATTCTTTTTTCGGACAATAAGTAGAGGATAGGCAAAACAATCAGCGTCAGGAATGTTGCTGAAAATAAACCGCCAATTACCACCGTGGCCAGTGGTTTCTGCACTTCGGCACCACCGCTTGTGGATAAAGCCATTGGCAGGAAACCTAATGAAGCTACTGCTGCGGTCATTAAAACCGGGCGTAATCTGGTTTTTGTCCCTGTTAAAACGCGTTCCAGCGGATTGTCAATGCCTTCTGATTTTAAATGATTGAAATACGAAATCAAAACAATTCCGTTGAGAACTGCGATTCCAAACAGTGCGATAAAGCCAATTCCGGCCGAGATGCTGAAAGGCATTCCGCGCAGCCACAAAGCAAATACCCCTCCAATAGCGGAAAGCGGAATTGCAGTAAAAATTAATGCGGCCTGTTTAATGCTTTTGAATGTGAAGTACAGCAGCACTAAAATTAAGCTCAGGGCAATCGGCAAAGCAATAGAAAGTCGTTTGTTGGCTTCGATGAGATTTTCGAACTGACCTCCGTACGTAATATAATATCCTGCAGGAAGCTCGAATTTTTTATCCAGTTTTTGCTGAATTTCCTCCACCACACTTTTTACATCACGTCCGCGGACATTTAAGCCAATAGTGATCCGGCGTTTCCCGTCTTCACGGCTTACCTGAACAGGACCCTGCTCGTAATCGATAGTGGCCACCTGCGAAAGAGGTACCTGCTGTCCGTTAGGTAAAGGAATAAACAAATTACTAACGTCATTAATATCGTTTCGGTTTTCCTTGTTCATCCGAACGACAATATCAAAACGTTTGTTTTCTTCATAGATTTTTCCGGCCGCTTCTCCGGCAAATGAGGAACGTATGATTTTATTTAAATCTTCAATATTTAAACCATACAGTGCAATTTTATCGTAATCGTACTTTATGGTAATCTGTGGCAATCCGGTTACTTTATCGGCTTTTAAATCACCAACACCTTCAATGGTATTGATTTTCTGAATGAGTTCACTCGCTTTTCTTTCGAGAACGTCCAGATTGTCGCCAAATATTTTAATAGCGATATCACTTCGGCTGCCCGTCATTAATTCGTTAAAACGCATCTGGATGGGTTGTGAAACTTCAATATTGGCCCCCGGGATTTTTTCCATTTCAGCTTTCATCAGATGGGCTAAATCTTCCCAGTTATCAGCGCTCGTCCATTCTTTTTTGTCTTTCAGGACAATAATTAAATCGCCGCTTTCTATAGGCATCGGATCGGTTGGAATTTCACCGCTTCCGATCTTCGTCACGATGGTTTTAATTTCCGGAAATTTAGCTTTCAGCATTTTTTCATACGCAGTTGTCGTTTTGATCATTTGAGACAGAGAACTTCCGGTCATGATGGTGGCATTAATCGACAAATCCCCTTCTTCTATGGTTGGAATAAATTCGCCTCCCATATTTTGAAAAATGATAATTGCGAAAACAAATAAAGACAAAGCAACTCCTAAAACTACTTTTTTGAAACGCAGTGCTTTTTCTAAAAACGGAGTGTATATTTTCTCCAGCCATTCCATCATGCGGTCACTGAAATTGGTTTTGTGTGCCGGATTTTTAGATAGAAATAAAGCACTCATCATCGGCACATAAGTGAGCGAAAGGACAAACGCACCCATTACAGCAAAACCAACCGTCATAGCCATTGGCTTAAACATTTTTCCTTCGGTTCCCACCAGGGCCAGAATCGGCAGGTAGACAATCAGGATAATGATTTCTCCAAACGCGGCACTGTTTCGTATTTTGGAAGCCGAAGCATATACTTCCTCATCCATTTCAGGCTGCGTTAATGTAGTTTTGTTTTTTAGCTTTTGCAGGTGATGCATAGTAGCTTCAACGATAATGACAGCCCCATCAACGATGATTCCGAAGTCGATTGCCCCCAGACTCATTAAGTTTCCGCTTACGCCAAAAGCATTCATTAATATGACGGCAAAAAGCATGGCCAGCGGAATGACAGAAGCGACAATTAATCCCGCGCGAAGATTTCCGAGAAATAAAATCAGGACAAAAATTACGATTAAAGCTCCTTCGAGCAGGTTTTTGGTCACCGTCCCGATGGCATTATCAACCAGTTTGCTTCTGTCAATAAAGGCTTCGGCCACAACCCCTTCGGGCAGCATTTTGTTGATCTGAATCATTTTTTCTTTCACACGTTCGACAACGGCTTTCGAATTTTCTCCTTTGAGCATTAAGGTTAAGCCACCCACGATTTCTCCTTTTCCGTCTTTGGTGGTTGCCCCGAAACGAATGGCATTTCCGGCTTGTACGGTGGCGACATCGCGAATTAAAATAGGAGTTGCGTTTCGGTTTTTAACAACGATGTTGCCAATATCCTTTATTCCGGAAGCCATACCGACACCGCGGATGAAATACGCAAATTCATCTTTTTCGATATAAGCCCCGCCCGTGTTCTGGTTGTTTTTTTCGAGGGCATCAAAGATCTCCGTAATAGTTACTCCGGAGCTGTTTAGGCGGTTGGGATCGACGGCAATTTCGTATTGTTTGACACTTCCTCCCCAGGTACTTACTTCAGCAACACCTTTCACACCCTGTAACTGAGGCACAATGATCCAGTCCTGAATGGTTCTTAAACTGGTTGCATTGTATTTGTTTTCATAGCCTTTTTTGGCATACACATCGTATTGGTAGATTTCACCTAAACCGGTGGTAATCGGAGCTAATTCCGGTGTCCCGGCATATTTTGGAATGTTTTCTTCGGCTTGTTTTAACCGCTGAAAAACTTGTTCGCGAGCCCAGTAGGTATCGGCATTTTCTTCAAAAACAACCGTAACAACCGACAATCCAAAACGGGATATACTTCGGAGTTCGATTACTTTTGGAATCGTTTTTACCGCCTGTTCCAGCGGATACGTGATCAATTGTTCTACTTCCTGACTGGCTAATGTTGGTGCTGTAGTGATAATCTGCACCTGATTGTTGGTAATATCAGGAAGTGCGTCTAACGGTAAATTTTTAAGCGAATAACTTCCCCAGGCGATTAGTATCAGGGTCAGTAAGAGTATAATGAATTTATTCTTTATACTGAATTGTATAATTTTATCGAGCATTTTTTGAATATAATGAATGAGAAATCAGACGGAATACGCCTGTTTTTTTGTGGTAAATCCACAACACATTTACCCGAAATTATTCGGGATTCATTATACTATTTGGGGCGGCTGCCAGATACTTCCGTAAAAATTAGAAGTAAAAACGGAGTGATACGAGGATAAAGGTTTTTTGATAAGAGGCGTACTTTCATCAAAAGACCACGCAATAACCGGAGTGGTGTTGAGTACTTGTGCGGCACAACAATTACAAGTACAAAAAGGAGGGCAAAGGTCTGACTCCTTATCGTGAGAGGTACTTTCAGTTTTCGATACCGTTTCTTTGGTATGCGCTATCGAATCACTTTGTAACGAATCTGCACAGGGCAAAGACGACAGCACGATTAAATAAACTGATAATATGAGGTTAATCCATTTCACGGGAGTAAAGATAAGGATAAATGGTTTATGTTAAAATTATAATATTCTTAATTTTTATGATGAGGATTCTTCTTCAGTTAGATCAGTTCAAAGCGCAGCGGTTCGCTTTCTGTTCCGTTTATGATAATCGACAATTCATGAATTCCGGTATGAAAAACGCGGGTGGTAATGATTCTGAAAGACTGGCTTCGTTCGACTTTTACGAATTGATCCGGCTGATAGGTTTTCTCGCTTATTTTGAAGACTTTTTTAGCCAGATGGCCTTTAGCTTTCTTGTAATACACAGCATATTCCAAACGGACTGTTTTAGGTTCCTTGTTGAGGTTTCTTAAATGAAACTGAAATTGTAAAGCTTCCCCGGTTTTTACAACCGGAGTTGTGATTTCAAAATCAGAAAGTTCAATATTCGAACTTTCCAGGCCATAATGACTCAGGATTTCGGGATGTCCCTGTTTCAGTAAAGTCCTGGAGCCATGTTTGATAATTGCGTCTGTTTCTTTGCTGAAGCCTTTCCATTGAGCTGCGATCTCCAGAACCGTCTGAGGATTGTCTTTGGCAATATCATTGAGGTTATTGGCAACGCTTCGGCGTACGTATTCGGAGGGATCATTTTTAAGATTTTCTAAAATAGGCAGGATAGAAGCGGGGTCTTTTTTTAAGTACGGAATTGCCATTGCCCATGGTAACCTCGGACGGCTTCCTTCGCTGGCCAGCCTTCGTACATGATGGTTTTGGTGCAGCGACCACTTTACCATTTCTTCGATCATTTTTTCTTTATATTTTAAAATGAAAGGGCGGACGGCAAATTCACAGCTGATAAACTGAGTAATTGAGACAAAGGCTGTAGCCGAAGTTTTGAAGTCATCCAGACCGTACATTTCGATGTAATCGGCAAAGAAAATAAACGCCAGGTTTCCTTCTGTAAATTGATTTTTTTTCAGGTTTTCAATGATTTTATCGATTAACGAAACCGCTTCCGGAAAATTCTCAGGCATGAACTGATGCAAAACAACAGTGGTATGTTTCATTCGGTCTTTCCATTCTTTTTGGGCAAAATCACCTTCATAAATAGTATCTATAAATTTTTGTTTCTGAAATGCCGGATGTACTTCAGCTACAGCGTGACTGAATTTTTCGTAAAAAGGCAACGAGTAAATATCTTTAATTAATCCCATGATTTTGTTTGAATGAACCTCAAAGATATTTAATGTTCTTAATTCGCAGTAACCAAAGAAGAAAAAAAAATAAACCAGTAAGAGAATAAGAAAAATTAAGCTTTATTCTTTTTGAAAATCAGTTTGTTAGTGGTGAAAAAAAAGGAGTATTTGAGGTGTTAAAAAAACTTTTCCCCTTCGTTCAACTTTCAAATCCACAAAATATGTCCTACTTTAGCATCTTATAAAATTCTAAAAAATGATTAGCCAGTTACAATTTCAAACGGAACTACAACTATTGATTAGCAATGCCATTAGAGAAGATGTTGGTACAGGCGATTACAGTTCGTTGGCCTGTATCCCTGAATCGGCGCACGGCCAGGCTAAATTATTGGTAAAAGATCAGGGAATTATTGCAGGTGTGGCACTTGCAAAAATGATTTTTGAATATGTAGATCCTGCTTTAAAAGTTAAAACATTTATAGAAGACGGTACACACGTAGAATATGGGGAAGTTGTTTTTGAAGTTTCAGGCAGTTCCCAGTCGATCCTGAAAGCAGAGAGAGTTGTTTTGAATACGATGCAGCGCATGTCTGCTATTGCCACTAAAACAAACCAGTATGTACAGCTTTTAGAAGGAACGGGTGCCAAAATATTAGATACACGTAAAACAACTCCAAATTTCAGGGCTGCCGAAAAATGGGCGGTGAAAATAGGCGGCGGCGAAAATCACCGTTTTGCACTTTACGATATGGTGATGCTAAAAGACAATCATATAGATTTCGCTGGCGGAATCACGCTTGCCATCAAGAAAACCAAAGCGTATTTGAAAGCCAACAATTTAGATCTGAAAATTATTGTAGAAGCCCGAAATTTAGATGAAATCCGTGAAATTCTGCTCAGCGACGGTGTTCACAGAATCCTGATTGACAACTTCAATTACGAAGACACTAAAACGGCCGTAAAATTAATCGGCACTAAATGCCAGACAGAATCTTCCGGAAATATCAACGAAAAAACTATTCGTGAATATGGGTTATGTGGCGTAAATTATATTTCATCCGGTGCTTTGACACACTCTGTGTACAATATGGATTTGAGTTTGAAGGCATTTTAGTAAAGTTTTGAGTTATGAGTTGTGGGTTATGAGTCGTGAGTTGAAAATCTAAAATCTAAAATCTAAGAATCCAAAATCTAAGAATCCAAAAATCTAAAATAATAACTATGTCTAAAGAAATAGAAGACCGGATCGAGAAAATTCCGGTATTACGTTCTGTAGTTGGGGTTTTTAAGAGAATAAAATTGCCCTGGTTAGAGGGGTTTTCGCTATACGATTTACTGGAATTGTACACTTTAGGAATTCTGGAAGGCGCTTTTTCTTATCATGCCAGTGCGGTTTCATTCAGTTTTTTTATGGCGCTGTTTCCTTTTGCATTATTTATTTTAAACTTAATTCCTTTTATTCCAATTGAAGGATTTCAGGCTGATTTCCTGCAGTTTGTGCAGCAGGGTGTTCCTCCCAATACCTATGATGCGATCAGTAAAATTATCAGTGATATTTTAAATAATAGTCACTCCGGTTTGTTGTCTTCGGGTTTTTTGCTTTCTATTTTTTTGATGGCAAACGGTATTAACGGAATTTTAAGTGGCTTCGAATCGTCAAAACATGTGTTTGATAAAAGAGGTTTCTTCAGTCAGTATCTAGTGGCGCTGGCCATTTCGCTTCTTATGACCATTATACTGTTTGTAACAGTGGCAACGATTGTAGTTTTTGAGGTTTTTATTCAGAAAACAATCATTCAGGATGTACTGAGTGACCGCATTCCGCTGATCATATTAGGACGTTATGCCTTCGTTATCTTGATGATTCTTATAACATCTTCAATATTATTGCGTTATGGTACAAGACAGTACAATAAAGTACCTTTTATCAGTATTGGATCTGTTTTTACGACGGTATTAATTGTTATATCTTCGTTCTTTTTTGGGATTTGGGTTATAAAATTCTCAAAATATAATGAACTTTATGGTTCAATTGGGACATTATTAATTCTAATGTTTTATATTTGGATAAACTGTATGATTCTGCTTTTGGGGTTTGAACTGAATGCCACTGTCAGAAAATTAAAACAAAAAAATAAATAATATTATGAAAAATTGGATGTTAACCATTGGAGTGCTTTTTCTAACCTTAAACACAATTCAGAGTCAGAGTGTCATTGGAAAGTGGAAAACTATTGATGATGAGACAGGTGAAGCCAAATCAATTGTGGAAGTTTATGAGAAATCAGGAAAAGTATACGGTAAAGTGGTAGAAATACTTCGTGCCGACCATAAAAAAGATATCTGTTCAAAGTGCAGCGGAGCAGAAAAGAACAAGCCAATTTTAGGAATGATTATTATTAACGGTCTTAAAAAAGACGGTGATGAATATAATGGCGGAAGTATTCTGGATCCTACAAATGGTAAAAAATACAAATGTTATATTACATTAGATTCTGCTGATAAACTAAAACTTCGCGGTTATGTTGGTGTTGCCATAATGGGAAGAACCCAATACTGGACCAGAGTAAAAAATTAATTTCTTTCTGATTCGTTCCACATGCGAAAACTACTATCGATATTCTTGTTCTTATCCGCATTGTCAATTAGTTTCGGACAAGCTAAGAATAACCCATTACCCATAAGTCATCTAACCGGTGACTTTTATGTTTATAAAACTTTTCATGATTATAACGGAACCCTGATTTCTGCCAATGCCATGTATCTGGTTACGGACAAAGGTGTCGTACTGTTTGATGCGCCCTGGGATGAAACGCAATTTCAGCCCTTATTAGACAGTATAAAAGCCAAACATAAAAAAGAGGTCATTATGTGTTTTGCAACGCATTCTCATGACGACAGGGCAGGTGGGATCGCATTCTATAAACAAAAAGGAATTAAAACCTATACGGGAAAAGGTACAGACGAAATTTTACAGAAAGAAAACAAACCAAGAGCAGCATTTATCCTGCCAAATGACAGCATCTTTACCGTCGGGCAATATAAATTTGAAGTGTATTATCCGGGAAAAGGACATGCACCTGATAATATAGTGGTGTGGTTTGGTAAAGAAAAAGTCCTATACGGTGCCTGTTTTATAAAAAGCGCCAGTGCGACAGACTTAGGTTATCTCGCGAATTCTGATGTAAAAGAATGGAAAAAATCGATTAAAAAAGTACAGGCCAAATTTAAAAATCCGGTGTATATAATTCCGGGTCACGAAGACTGGACTGATACAGGATCCCTGAATCATACTTTAAAATTGGTGGAAGATTATTTGAATAAACCGTCAGGAAAAAAGTAATTTTGCAAATCATATAAAATAATTACATGTTTTTTGTCGAAGTCGTTCTACCTCTTTCACTTTCTAAAACCTTTACTTATCGCGTTTCTGAGGCTGAATTCCATTTTATTAAAAAAGGAATGCGGGTGGCTGTGCCATTTGGTAAAAACAAAATTTATACAGCGCTTGTAATAGAGACACACGAGAATGCTCCGACATTATACGAGGCAAAAGAAATTCACCAGATTTTAGATGAAAAACCGATTGCAACCGAGATTCAGATCAAACACTGGCTTTGGATTGCTAATTATTATATGTGTGGCATAGGCGACGTGTATCGTGGTGCTTTTCCAACCGGATTATTGCTGGAAAGTGAAACCATTATTTCGCATAAACCCGATACAGTGGTAAATGATTCTGAACTTTCTGATGATGAATTCTTAATTTATGAAGCACTACAGCACCAAAGTTCACTTAAGGTTGGTGAAATTGCTTCTATTTTAAATAAAAAAAATATTCTTCCGATTCTTCAAAAGTTAATGTCAAAAGACATTATTGTTTTAGAAGAAGAAATTAAAGAAAGTTACAAGCCAAAACTGGTGCGATATGTAAAATTGCACAGTAAATATGAAACAGATGAGGGGTTAGGGCAATTATTAGAAGCCCTTAAAAATGCCAATAAGCAAAAAGAAATAGTGCTGGCTTATTTTCAGTTAAGCGCTTCAGAAAAAAAGCCCATCACGGTTAAGAAAATTGTAGAAGCTTCGCAGTCCTCGTCAGCAGCTGTAAAAGCATTGGTAGAAAAAGAAATTCTAGAAGAATATTTGCTGCAGCAGGATCGGGTTAATTTTGAAGGACAAGCCTCAGAAAAAAAATTACAGCTAAGTGAAGCCCAGGAAAAAGCTTTTACTGAAATTAAAGAAAGCTTTTTAGAAAAAGAAGTTTGTCTGCTTCATGGTGTAACGTCAAGCGGAAAAACGGAAATTTATATCAAATTAATTGAAGAATATCTGGCTACCGGAAAGCAAATCCTTTATTTGCTGCCCGAAATTGCACTGACTACACAACTGGTATCCCGTTTACGATTTCATTTTGGAGATAAAATCGCTGTCTTTCATTCGAAATACAGTAATAATGAAAGAGTGGAAGTGTGGAAACAAACACTCGGGAATGCAGATAAAGCCCAGATTATAATAGGAGCAAGGTCAGCACTTTTTCTGCCTTTCGCCGACTTAGGTCTATTGATTGTAGACGAAGAACACGAGCAGACTTTTAAGCAGACCGATCCCGCACCACGTTATCATGCCAGGGATTCAGCGGTAGTTTTGGCTAATTTTCATCAGGCGAAAGTACTTTTAGGATCAGCAACCCCCAGTATCGAAACGTACTTTAACACACAAACCGACAAATACGGCCTGGTATCCATTATGGAGCGTTATAATAATGTCCGTATGCCGGAAATTGTTCTGGTTGATCTGAAAGACAAACATTTCAGAAAAAGAATGACAGGGCATTTTAGCGATCTCCTGATCGAAGAAATTGCCGAGGCATTACAATTGGGCGAACAGGTAATTTTGTTTCAAAACAGACGCGGATATTCTCCTGTGATTGAATGTATGACTTGTGGTCACGTTCCGCATTGCCAGCAGTGCGATGTGAGTCTGACTTTTCACAAACATAAAAACCAGTTGCGTTGCCATTATTGTGGTTATGCGATTGCAAAACCTACGCATTGCCATAGTTGTTCCAGTATTGACCTGACTACAAAAGGCTTCGGGACAGAACAGATTGAGCAGGAATTACTCGCTCTATTTCCGAAAGCCAAAACCGGCAGAATGGATCAGGATACCACCCGTGGTAAATTTGGTTTCGAAAAGATTATTGATTCGTTTAAAAATCGCGAAATAGATATTCTGGTAGGAACACAAATGCTTGCCAAAGGCCTGGATTTTGACAATGTGAGCCTGGTCGGAATCATGAATGCCGATAATATGCTGCATCACCCTGACTTCAGGGCTTTCGAGCGCAGTTTTCAGATGATGACACAGGTAGCGGGGAGAGCAGGAAGAGCCGAAAAACAAGGCAAAGTGGTCATTCAGACTTATAATCCCAACCACAATACCATTCAACAGGTAACAACCAATAATTATGCAGGTATGTATAAGGAGCAATTGTACGATCGCCAGATCTATAAATACCCTCCTTATTTCAGGATTATTAAACTGACTTTAAAGCACCGTGATTTTGATAAACTCAAAGAAGGTTCGATGTGGTTGTATCAGGTGCTGAGTCAGAACCTGAATATGCCGGTACTGGGACCTGAAGAGCCGGCTATAAGCAGAATACGAAATGAGTATATACGTACGATCTTAATTAAGATTCCTCAAAACCTGCCACTTGGAGGTACAAAAAAAACTATTCAGAAAATGTTGAATAGTTTTGAAGCTGTTGCGCAGTACAGAGCTATAAAAGTTATAATAAACGTAGATTTTTATTAAAATTAAGATGAGGTAGAAAGTGCTTTCACGAGATCTTCTTTTTTATTTCTGCTTAAAGGAATCTTTGTAATACCGATTTCAGCAAATTTACTATTAAAACGTTCTACCTTATCAATATTGATAATGTAGGATTTGTGTACGCGAATAAATTTGTCTTTCGATAAATCATTTTCGAAAGATTTCATAGTAGAAAGGACCAGATTACTGTCATCTTCGGTAACCACTCTTACATAATCTCCAAAAGCTTCTATCCATTTGATTTTTGCAGTGAAAATTTTAAGTTTTTTAAGGTTGCTTTTAATGAAAATATGTTCGCCTTCTTCTTCTTTTACTTCTTTTTTGAGTAAATGCATATCAACTGCTCTTTTGACCGAAGCGTTGAAGCGATCGACAGCGATAGGTTTTTGAAGATAATCGGTAGCATCATAATCAAATGCTTTTAAAGCATATTCGGCTTTGGAAGTAATAAAAATGATCTGAGGTTTGGATTTTAGTCCGTCAAGGAAGTCAAAACCATTGATAACGGGCATTTCTATATCAAGAAATATTAAGTCGATATTATTAAGAGAGATACAGCTTTTCGCTTCAATTGCGTTCGAAAAGTCACCGATTAAATGCAAACCTGGGTGATTATTGACTAATTTTGCAATAATTGTCCTTTGTATAGAACTATCATCCACAACAACACAGTTTAGTTTCATAACATTTAAATTTAGAATAAATTTCAGGATAGCAGTAGTAAATATATTAATTTTTTTAGGAAAAAAACTAAACATGAGGTTTATTTTTCATTTTACGACGAATAAACGTAAAAAAGTGTTGCAGATATAAATATATTCACTACTTTTGCACCCAATTTTAACAAATAAATATTGTATTTATGAATCATTATGAAACTGTTTTCATTTTAAATCCCGTTTTATCTGAGGTTCAGGTGAAGGAAACAGTAACGAAATTTGAAGAATTTCTTACTAGCAGAGGAGCTGAAATGGTATCAAAAGAGGATTGGGGCCTAAAAAAGATGGCTTACGAAATCCAAAACAAGAAAAGTGGTTTTTATCACTTGTTTGAGTACAAAGTAGCAGGAGAAGTCCTAATTGCTTTTGAGACTGAATTTAGACGTGACGAGAGAGTTATGCGTTTCTTAACTGTAAGTTTAGACAAACATGCTATCTCATGGGCTGAAAGAAGAAGAGCCAAATTAAAATCTACTAAAGCTTAATTATTATGTCTACAATAGAGCAATCTGCAAAAGGAAAAAAAGACGGAGATATCAGATATTTAACGCCTTTAAACATTGAAACTAACAAAACTAAAAAGTATTGTCGTTTCAAAAAATCAGGAATCAAATACATCGATTATAAAGATGCTGATTTCTTATTGAAATTCGTTAATGAGCAAGGAAAAATTCTTCCTCGTCGTTTAACAGGAACTTCATTGAAATACCAAAGAAAAGTGTCTGTAGCTGTAAAAAGAGCACGTCATTTAGCTTTAATGCCATACGTGGCCGATTTATTAAAATAATATTAAACAACAGTTGTTGGTTTCCGGTAAGATGGAACCTAACTTCTCAAATATAAGGACAACAACATGGAACTTATTTTAAAACAAGACGTACAGAATCTAGGATTTAAAGATGATGTAGTTACTGTAAAAGCTGGTTACGGACGTAACTTTTTAATACCTCAGGGTTTTGCTGCTTTAGCAACTCCTTCTGCTAAAAAAGTTTTGGCTGAAAACCTAAAACAAAGAGCGCACAAAGAAGCTAAAGTTGTGGCTGATGCTAAAGCATTAGCGGAGACTCTTAAAGCTCTTGAAATTAAACTTAGTGCAAAAGCTGGTGGAGAGAAACTTTTTGGTTCTATCACAAACATCGACATTGCTGAAGCTTTAGAAAAATCAGGTAACGCTATTGATAGAAAATTCATCACTAGCGGTATCGTAAAACGTACTGGAAAATATACAGCTAACATCCGTTTACACAGAGATGTTATCGTTGAATTGCCTTACGAAATTATTGCAGAGAAATAACAGATTGTTAACTTTTTGTTAATAAAATATAAAAATCACTCCACGGAGTGATTTTTTTTTGCCTAATTTTGAGGGAAATAACTCACTCAAAACCAGGAAAATGAAAAAAATCTTTGCATTATTGTTCTGTGTCTTTGGTCTTACCGTAAGTATAGGCCAAACCACAACATCGAGTATTAAGGGTATTGTAAAAAGTTCGGGCAACGAACTTTTGCCGGGAGCGACTATCCTGGCCGTTCATACTCCGACTGGTTCAAAATATTCTTCTCTCTCCAATGAAGACGGAAGATTTAATATTTTGAATATGAGAATTGGCGGACCTTATAAAATTATTGTGACTTTTGTGGGGTATCAAAATCAGGAATATAATGATGTTTATCTGGATTTAGGAAAGGTCTTTAATCTGGATGTTATTTTAGCGAATGAAAGCCAGACTTTGGAAGAAGTTAAAGTAGTTTCCAAAAATAAAGTTTTTCAAAGTGGAAGAACCGGTGCCGAAACTACAATTGGCAGAAGAGAGCTGACTGCTTTGCCTACTATTTCAAGATCAGCTGAAGATTTCACCCGTTTAGAGCCAACAGCCAGTGGTGGTTCGTTTGGTGGAAGAAATGACCAGTACAATAATTACTCCTTAAACGGGGCTATTTTTAATAATCCATTCGGATTAGATGCGGCAACTCCCGGCGGGCAAACAGGTTCTCAGCCCATTTCATTGGATGCAATCGACCAGATTCAGGTAGCAACCGCTCCTTACGATGTTACTCTGTCGGGTTTTACAGGAGCTTCTGTAAATGCGGTAACAAAGTCAGGGAGTAACGAATTTCATGGAACTGCCTATGTGTTTTACAGAAACCAGGATTTGACAGGAAGTAAAATAAAAGGTGAAAAAATATTTGTACCGTCTTTAGAACAAACCCAGGCAGGATTCAGTTTGGGAGCCCCTATTGTGAAAGATAAATTATTCATTTTTGGAAATTTTGAAATCGATAAAAGAAGCGATCTAGGATCTAACTTCGTAGCGAATAATAATGATGGGGTTACCGGAATCAACGAATCAAGAGTGTTGGAATCTGATTTGATTGCAGTGTCAAATGCTTTAACGAATTTAAAAGATGCGAATGGTAATAATTTTAATTATAATCCGGGAGCGTATCAGGGCTTTGTGCACAATTCGAATTCTACAAAAGGAATTGTAAAACTGGACTGGAACATCAATGATAATCATAAATTAGCGGTGATTTATAATTTTCTGGATGCTTCTAAAGATAAACCCGCTCATCCTACCGCCTTAGGGTTCAGGGGGCCAAATGCTTCCATTCTTCAGTTTCAGAATGCCGGATACCAGATTAATAATAAACTGAGCTCTTTTTTATTGGAGTTAAATTCAAAATTTAGTGAATCTGTTTCCAATAAACTACAGGCAGGTTATACGTATTTTAATGATTACAGAGATCCCTTTTCATCTCCTGCTCCGGTAATTAATATACAGGACGGTGCGGGCTCGAATTATATTATTGCCGGTCACGAGCCTTTTTCGATCAATAATACACTGAAACAGAAAGTAATTCAGATCACGGATAATCTGACGTATACAGTAGGCAGCCATGCCTTTACTTTTGGTACCTCTTTTGAAAAATTTAATTTCGAAAATTCTTTTAACTTAGCAGGTTACGATAAATTTCGTGGGAATACTGATCCTGTTCCTTATTATGGAACTTTCAGGCCTTATGCAAGCGTAGCAGACTTTTTAGCAGACGCCGCTTTACCATTTGCATCCAGTTCAGTAGCTCAGAATATGCAGAATGCAATAGATACTTATAATTCTAAAAACAATAATGCTGTTGGTGCAGATAATGGCTGGAAGCTGGCAGAATTAAATGTGGGGCAGTGGGCGTTTTATGCACAGGATGACTGGAGTATTACAGATAACTTCAAATTATCAGTAGGTTTAAGAGCAGATAAACCTTTGTATTTTAATACTGCAGATCTGATTCAGAAATATATAGACACTAATAATGGCGGAGCAAAAAGAGATAATAATGTAGATTATTATGATCCTGAAACAGGTAAAGCTGTAAAATTAATTTCTACCAACCTGCCCAGCAATAAAATTTTGTGGTCACCAAGAATCGGTTTTAACTGGGATGCCAGTGGTAATGCGACATCACAGCTTCGAGGCGGGTCGGGAGTTTTTACAGGAAGAATTCCTTTTGTTTGGTTAGGCAATCAGGTAAGTGGTGCCGATGACAGCTTTTTTCAGATTATGGATCCGGATTATAAATGGCCGCAAGTCTGGAGAAGCAGTTTAGGATATGATCATAAATTTGAAAGCAATTATATCCTGACTATTGACATGTCGTATAATAAAGATATTAATGGTGTTCATGTGCAAAACTGGGGTTTAAAAGATCCAACGGGGACTCTGGGAGGTGTAGATAACAGACTCATCTATACAGCTGCTGACAAAGGCGCAAATAATGCGTATGTCATGACTAATTCAGATAAAGGATTTGCTTTTAATAGTTCGGTTAAAATCCAGAAAACTTTTGAAAATGGTTTATATGCAAGTTTGGCCTATAACTATTTAGTATCTAAAGATGTGAATTCCATAGAAGCGGAGATTACCGGGGATGCCTTTGCTTTTAATCCTGCTTTGGGTAATGTAAATAAAGATGTGCTTTCTAATTCTAAATACGGAGACAATAACCGTTTCATTGGTGTGGGTTCAAAAAAATGGAAATACGGTAAGGATAAATGGGCCACGACAATTTCTACTTTCTTCGAATATGCCAGAGGAGGTCGTTTTAGTTATACGTACGGAGGTGATATCAATAATGACGGATCTGCTGTAAATGATTTGATATATGTGCCTACAGCGGCTGAAATCGGGTTAATGACTTTTACAGGAGGAGCGGCACAAGGGCAGGCTTTTAATAAATTTATTGAACAGGATGATTATTTAAGAGACAGAAGAGGTCAGTATGCTGAGCGCTACGGGGCAATTTCTCCGTGGAGAGGAAAATGGGATTTAAAACTTTTACAGGATTATAACTTTAAATTTTCATCTGCTTCAGAAAAAAAGAATACCATACAGTTTAGTATTGATATTTTAAATGTTGGAAACCTGATTAATTCTGATTGGGGAGTGGTTCAGGTTCCTACCAGTGTTCAGCCAATAGGAGTTACGGTTGTTGGAAATACACCAACGTATACCTTTACCAATACACAGACAAAAACCTTTAGTTATGATGCCAGTTTAAATTCAAGATGGCAGATGCAATTTGGTATCAGATATATTTTCTAATCGCATAAAGATATCGTAAATTTGCCCCCTCATTTGAGGGGGCTTTTTTTTTGTTTAAAATCTAAACACTTATAAAGCTGCATAGAGGTTTAATTTGAAAAAATAATAATGAAATACGCAAGATTAACAAAAGAACAATTTGACGAATTACATGCAGAATTTTCCAGTTTTCTCGCAACTCAGGCAATTGATAAGGCAGAGTGGGTTGCTATAAAAGAAAATAAACCTGAAGTCGCAGAACAGGAACTGGATATTTTTTCGGATTTGATCTGGGAAGGTGTTTTGTCCAGGGCAGAATTTTTGGAGCATTTTTCTAAAAACCATATTTTCTTATTTCAATGTTTTGAGACTCACGTGCAGTCTATTGTTTTAAAATCATTGGTTCCTGAAACTGATTTCCTGACGCAGGAAGGTTTGCAGTGGCTGAGTGATAATATGTTTACAGAAACAATAGAAATGAAGGTCGGAAAAAAGGTATTTACTGAAGATCGCAATGCTTCTATTTTTGAATTAATTCAGCAAGGTGCTTTTTTAAGCGACGGACAACTGTTTAAACAAATTAATACAATTATAGAATCCTGATAATTTGGAAATGATTAAAATAAAAATTCAAAGTGTTGATGTTTAATTATTTACCTTTTGTTTAATGTTTTAACTTTTGTTTAATCTTTTTTATTTTTTTTTACCCGTATTTCTACGTGTTTTTTTCGAATAACTAAGCATTTTAACTTTCCGATTAATTCTGTAAGTTTTACTTTTCAAATATCGCTTTTATGTTAACAAAAATACAGATCTAAAAGCTTAAAAGTAGTATTAAACTTACTTTTTGTATATTTCACAAAAAATAGTTAAAAAAAATGTGATATATATAACTATCTCATTTTAAGTGTGAAACGTCAGTAATTTCTAAGCGTGAGCTGTTTTTTCTTGTTCTTAAATTTAAGCCAATTCAAAAAAATAGGAATTTTAGGTTTGTTTTATATTTTAATTTTAATTAATTTTAGTAAAAGAAAGTTAAACAAAATGGTTTTTAGGTTTTTTCTATAAACATTTATAAAGGAAGTGATTTTGCCACCTTTTTTCTAATAATAAAGAAACCTCATTTTTGATTTTCCTTCTAAAACCCTTTAAAGTTTAAAATTTTTAATAACTTAATTGATTTGCTTATGGAATTGACAAATACTCTCTTCAAATTTGTTTTAAGTCTCCTAATTATTTTAGCTTTAAATCTTTTGATTTTAAAAAAAACAGAATTTATTCCAAAATTGAATTTTAGTTTAAGAACAGATTTGTTTTCTAAATTCCAACATTACATTAATTTTTCATTTTTGTTGCCAAAACCCAGTCATTAGTTTTGATAACGAAATATATTGCTATGTTCTCATTTTAAATTAGATGTTATAGATTATGTATTCAATTTTTAGAATTTACTTCTAATCAGACAAATTAACAGATTGACTAATCAACTTTCTATTAATATTGAATTATTTTTTATATCAATTCATAGAATTCCCCAGTTCTATAAGGCTCAATAAATTTTCTTTTATGAAAATTTACACAACTACAACAAATCACTCCTCCGGAAGATTGAATCAAATCAATATTCCTAAAAATTTTTGAGTTAGTTTTTTATTCAGAGTGAATAGAAAATGCTCTAGTGTTTCATTGTATAACTATTACATAATTTTTTTTAAAAGAAATCTAATTTAGATCTTACTTGTTAGGTTTTTAATTTTTATTCTAATCTATTAATTATTAGCTTTTTTTGAATTGCCTAAGTACACGTACTTATCGCAACAGGTATTTTATTGTCCATTTTCTAATCTTCCAAATTATGAAAAAAATCTTTACTTTTTGTAATCTCATTCCTAAGAAGAGATTATTCGGACTGCTATCTTTATTTCTATTATGTACTAATGCATTTTCGCAATCGGTTTGTCGACCTGTGTCCCAAACGAATAGCCAGGGTGGATTATTATGTGTAGGATTAAATATAGATAGTCCCACTAGTGCCTACGACAATGACGCGGGCCTAACTACTTATGCAACCCTCACAAATGCTGTTGGGGTCAGTTGTTTTGTCCAGGAGACATTAACACTGAATCAGACGGCAAAAGCCGGGGATCAAATTGTACTCTATCTGGGTACGGGAAATGGTTTACTCGATGTTGGATTATTATCTAATGCAACTATTCAGGCTAAACTTTCGGGAACAAATGTAGGTTCGAGTGTGCCATTAAATAGCCCGCTTTTAAACTTAAGTTTGTTATCCGGTAACTCAATTGCAGCGGTAAGATTTACGGTTACAGCTGATACGAATCAGGTACAAATTCAGGTTGGCGGACTTTTAAGTCTCCTAGTCAGTTTAAGAATTTATGATGTTCGTTTAGAGTTTGCAAAACCAACTGTAACAGGAGGCTTAAGTCAAACGATTTGTTCAGGAAATTTTACGACGTTAACAGCCACTCCTGCAGCAGGTACTTCTTTGTCCTGGTACAGTTCTGCAACTTCGACTACTCCTTTGATAACAGCTAATAGTTATCAGACACCTGTTTTAACGACGGCTACCACGTATTATATAGGTATAACCAGAGCCGCTGGCTGTGAAGGAAGTGAGCGTGTACCGGTCGTGGTCAATGTTTCTAATCCTGTTGCTCCGGTCATCAGTACGGTAGGAACTTCAATATGTTCTGCGGGAGCTACACAGCAAACTACTTTGTCTGTAATTAATCCTATTCCCGGTACCACTTACAATTGGTACTCTGTAAATAGTGGAGGAACGATTTTAGCCTCTGGTGATACTTACGCACCAACGGTATCTGTTGGGACTACTAATTTCTACGTAGAAGCTGCAATTGGTTCTTGTGTAAGTCCTGCAAGAACTCAGGTGGTTGTCACATCTAATCCTGTACCGGCATTACCAACAGTACTGACACAAAGTGTTACTATACAATCCGGGCAAAATGCTACATTAAGTGCTGTCGCCTCAGGAGCGGGCGTTACTTTAAACTGGTATGATGTTGCAACTGGCGGAACCGCGCTTCTGACTAATGCGGCAACATTTACAACACCTATACTGGTGGCTAGTAAAACCTATTATGTGGAAACCCAAAGCGCAACCGGAGGTTGTGTAAGTTCTTCAAGAGTACCGGTACCGGTAACAGTTGTTAATAATCCCCTGGGAACTTGTTTGGAAGCGAATAGCCAGCAAACCAATTTTAACGGTCTTTGCTTATTATGTGGCGCTGCCAACCCTGATAATTCAGTTGACGGAAATCCTGCAACTGCAGCAAGGCTTACGATTCCCGTTGGCTTAATTAATGGATATGCCCAGCAAACACTTCAGTTTAATAATCCCGGCAGAGCAGGTGATATTGTTGATGTTGAATTGGAAGTTCCGGGAGGAATTCTGGATTTAAGTGTATTAAATTATATTAGTTTAGCGACGTACAATGGAGCAACTTTTAATAATGACAGAGTTTCGATTAATAATATAGTTGATGTTGTATTATTAGGTGGAAACCGTTTTAGAGCCAGTATTACTGCAGGTGCTGCTTTTGATCGTGTTGAAGTACGATTGGGCGGTCTGGTTTCAGCCATAACAAGCTTAGATATTTATCAGGCGGCTTACCGGTATAAAGCTCCTGCTATTACAGGAACTACAACCATTTGTAGCGGACAGACCACTACACTGACATCCACACTAGGTGCCGGCGAAACAGTTGAATGGTTCAGTGCTGCAAGTGGGGGTGTACCATTAGTAAGTACAGCATCCTATACTACACCGGCTTTAAATGCCAATACAACTTATTATGTAGCTATTACGAGAAATGGCTGTTTAAATAGTGAGCGTAATCCCGTATTAGTTTCAGTTCAAAATCCTGTAGCCCCAACTATTACGGCTGTTCCTACAACAATTTGTAGCGGACAGACTGTTGCTTTGAGTGTTCAGGCACCAGTTCCGGGTACAGTATACAATTGGTACGATGCAAATACAGGAGGGAACTTAGTGTTTACAGGAACTTCTTTTACTACACCGGCTTTAACAGCGAACATTAGTTATTATGTGGAAGCTTCAATAGGAAGTTGTTTAAGTACGCGTACTCCTGTGAATCTTATTGTAAATCCTTTACCGTCAGTACCGGTACCTGTATCGTCGAATGTGGTTATTCAGTCTGGTCAGAATGTAATGTTAGGTATTTCAAATCCTGATGCTAATCTATCCTATTCCTGGTTTGATGTTCCAACAGGAGGAACTGCTTTGGCCACTAATACCAGTACTTATACTCCAACTCCGGCTTTAACGGCAAATAAAACATTTTATGTTGAAGCTACAGATCTGACTACAGGTTGTGTGAGCAGTGCGAGAGCAGTAATTAATGTTGTGGTAATTAATACGGTCAGCAACTGTTTGCAGGCCAATTCGCAAGTGACCACTTTAGATCCGGGCCTTTTATGTGTTGGATGTGGAGCTACGAATCCGGGTGGTTCTGTTGATGGAAATATTAATACCGCAGCTACCCTTACCATTCCGGTTGGCGTATTGGGAAGTTATATTCAGCAAACTTTAACTTTTGCTTCATCAGGTCAGGCCGGAGATATTATAGATGTTGAATTGGAAGTTCCGGGAGGACTTCTGGATATAAGTGCTTTATCTTATATTACTTTGGCAACTTACGACGGAGTTACTTATAATAATGACCGAGTTGCCCTTAATAATAGTTTATTGAATGTACAATTATTATCAGGTAACCGATTCAAGGCCAGTTTTACTACCGCTTCACCATTTGACAGAGTTGAAGTGAGATTAGGCGGCGTAGCGACATTATTGACTAGCGTAAATATTTATGGAGCCTCTTACCGATATCCAAATGCTGTAATAACCGGAGCCACAACAATTTGTGCAGGAGATGTAGCTTTATTAACCGCTACTTCCACAGGAACAGAAACGTTTACCTGGTACGATTCACCAACAGGAGGAAGTGTAGTGGCTGTTAATCCAACAATTGTCTTAAATAATACGACAACTTATTATGTTGAAGCAACGCGCGGAGCTTGTATTAACAGCGCTCGTCAGCCTGTTACCATTACTGTAAATCCATTAGCAACACCTGCAGATGTGATTCTTACAAGTCCCTTGGAAGCTTCCTGCTCCGGAACTGTTGTATTGGCTCCGGCCTCTGCTTTAGCGGGAGCTCAATTTAAATATTATACCAATCAGAATAAAGATCAGGAAATTATAACAGGATCTGTGGTAGCAGCCCAGCCAGGCGTAACTTTTGTTAAAGATGTGACAACGGGTGCACTTACAGTTTCCGGGCTTACTGCCTTAGGGGCTCCTTATAATTATTATGTTTCTGTTGTTAACGCTAATACTTGCGAGAATGCTTTAAACAATTTAAAACAAGTAACCGTTACCATTCCTGCAGTGACACCTTTAGCGGTAACGACACCTTTGCCGGCAAGCTGCGGAAGTGCAAACTTAAAAAGTGCCATTATAGGTTATGACACAACGGGAAATACAACTTATACTTTTTATGATGCATCTAATAATATCATCACTGAAAATGCAGCAGGAAATATAACAGCAAGTGGTGTTTACTCAATTCAAGCTCAGGGTAACGGTGTGACATGCCCATCTGTTAAACTACCAGTAACAGTTACTGTTAACCCGTTACCAAGTTTGGTTGCACCTTCATCAGTTTCGGTAAATACAGGTTCTTCAGTGACCTTGTCTGCAACATCAGACGGTACATTGGCATGGTTTGATCCTCAGGGGAATGCTTTGGCCGGACCGCCGTTTACAACAGGTATATTGAATACACCTGGAGTTTATACGTATACAGTAGTGGCGAGTAATGTCAATTGTTCTGTTACAGGAGCCGTTACGGTGAATGTTATAGATCCGGGCACCTGTCCATTACTAGCAGAAAGAGTGTATGCTACAGGACAAAGTCAGGGCAACATTATATCAGGGGTAGTGACTAATCCTACTGCAGCAGTAGATGGCAATCCTCAGACTTTTTCTACGATCACAACAGGAGTTGGACTTTTAGGCATAGGAACTACTTGGCAAAATCTGACATGGCCTGCTAATATAGTCAAAGGAACTCCGGTAACCGTAAAATTAGGATCGGAATATAGTCTTTTAGCCGTAGGACAAGATCTGTCTATTATTGGAACTAAAAGCGGGGTTGATATCGGAACGATGCAATCTATTTCAGGATCATTAGTGAATTTAATCTCAGGAGATAATTCATTTGAATATACTTTTGTACCCTCCAATACTTCAGGACCTCAGGATTATGATGGAATCAGAATCCAGTCTGCATCACTTTTAAGTGTTGCTCAAAACACAAAGGTATTTGATGCTTATTATACCAGACCGGTTTCTACGGTAACCTGTACTCCGGGTGATATACAGGATGTATATTACGGAGCCACTGATTTAGGTCTTCCGATAGGAGCTTTAACAGCCACTGTAGGTGTTACTGACGCCTTGAATGTAGCAGATAATGACATCACCACTTTTGCCACAATGTACAGTGGTGTAGGCGCTCTTGCAGCGGCAGATTTAACAGTAGCTTTTAAAACTCCGTCAATAGTAAGTGATACCTTAAGAATTGTGGTTTCAAAACCGGGAGTTCTTCTGGATGCTAATTTGCTGACAGGATTTAGCATCCAACGTTATTTAGGTAATGTTGCGGTTGGAGCTCCAATTCAGAATACAAGTACATTATTAAGTGTAAGATTACTACCTGGAAACACCATGTCTATGGTTCTTGTATCTTCTCAACCGGAACCTTACGATCGCGTGAGAATCCGTTTTGGCGGAGTTGCAGGAGTATTGGAATTCCTTAGAGTTCATACTGTTGAGCGAGTAGCCAACACAAAAGTAATAGGAGGAGATCCTAATAATAAAGTAATAGTCTGTCCGGGAAGCCCTGTCACGCTCCAGATACCAACCGAGGCCTGTTCAACCTATACCTGGTATGATTCACCTGTTGGAGGAAATGTTGTAGCGAATGGTATTACATATACCGTACCCGCTACATTAGCGGCAGGAGTTTATAAATATTATGTACAGCCGGTACGTTATGGTTGTGAGGCATTGGCAAGAGGAGAAGTAACGGTAGAAGTAAAAGCTTCAGCTCCGGTAAATGCTTTAACAAATATTACTTTAAATGGAGGAACAGCTACTTCAGTTTGTTCACCAACCGGTACTATAACATTAGCAACAAGCCTGAGCGGAACTCCGGCATTAACAAACCCAATATACTATTGGTATAGTTTTGACGGAACAACAAGTCAGCTAATTCCGGGAGAAACCACTGCTCAGTTAATTGTAAATGGTCTGACACCAGGCACCTATACCTATTATGTTGGAGTGAGCTCTACTGAGTTTTGTGAAACTGCAGCCGCAGACAGAAAACAAATTACGCTGACAATTTTACCTCCTTCAGGAACAAATGATATTTCAGTTGCTGATATTGCGGTATGTCACAACGTACCTGGAGTATTAACACCAACAACAGCAACACTTACAAATCCAATATTTACCTGGTATTTTGATGCTAATAAAACACAACCGATAACAAACGGTCTTGTTGCAGGCGGATTGACTTATGCCATAAGCGCTACAGGTGTTTTAACAGTAACAGGTTTAACACGTGCGGTAAGTCCAATTACTTATTTTGTTGCAGTGGCAAGTGATGCTACTTGTGAGAACGTTGCAGGAACACTTCAATCAGCAACAATAATTGTAAATGACCCTGCGACTCCAACTACCACAAATACAACACAGGACTTCTGTTTGGTAAATGCACCGACTTTTGCGAGTATTCAGACCAATGAGCCTAATGTGGTTTGGTACAGTGCTGCGACAGGCGGAACAGCGATTCCAGCTACAACAGCCTTGACAAGTGGCACTTATTACGCTGCTTTATTGGATGCTGCCACAGGATGTGAAAGTTCCATAAGATTGGCCGTTACGATTTCCGTAACCGATCCGGCAACACCAACTACAACAGATACAACACAAGATTTCTGTCTGTTAAATACACCTACTTTTGCCAGCATTCAGACCAATGAACCTAATGTGGTTTGGTACAGTGCAGCGACAGGCGGAACAGCGATTCCTGCTACAACAGCTTTGACCGGTGGTACTTATTACGCTGCTTTATTAGATGCTGGCACAGGATGTGAAAGTTCCATAAGATTGGCCGTTACGATTTCCGTAACCGATCCGGCAACACCAACTACAACAGATAC
>NZ_WKKE01000018.1 GCF_009674775.1 Flavobacterium sp. LC2016-23
ACAGAGTTGCAAATAGCAAATCTGCAGTCATCCAATCAGGTCTTACTGGTAAAAGTTACTTTAGACAATGATCATACAACCACTAAGAAAATTATATTTCAATAAAACAGAAACAATTTGTTTAGTCCATAAAAAAACCATTCGCCGCGGCGAATGGTTTTTTTTATTCTTATGATTCAGCTTACAGAACTAAGCTACGCTTTTTCAATCAGGATACTGACGGCATTACCTCCAAAACCTACTGCGTTAATCAATATTTTTTTTAATGGTTTTGTTTGCTTCTGCACTTCCGCAAAAGGGACATTAATAAAAGTATCATGCTGCATCATCAACAGCGCCAATTCTAAACTTAGTATTCCGGAAGCGCCAAAAGTGTGTCCGATTTTCCATTTATTGGTAGTTAATAATGGAATTTTAGCCCCAAAAACTTTTTCGATAGCGCGTAATTCTGTCAAATCTCCTTTGATGGTTCCAGGGGCATGCATTACAATAACATCAACTTCCTCCGGGTTAGTCTGTTGCAGTGCCATTTTCATAGACTTCTGAAAACAATCGGCTTCTGCGGATATAGAAATGTTGTGTTCTAAAATTTCAGTAGCGTAACCAACACCTGTCACATACGCTATAGCATTTTCTTTTTTTCCGACTTCCAGGCAACAAACAGCTGCTCCTTCCCCCAGGATCATGGTGTTTTGCGTCTTTTCAAAATCAAAAGCAAGATTCGGCCAGGCTTGTTCATTCTGATCAATACGGGAATATATTTTTAGAGCTCTCATCTGAGCAATCGTAAAATCTGTCAAAGGGGCTTCACTTCCACCCACCAAAAACTTATCTGCCATTCCGGACCGCAACCACGCAACGCCATTTAAAAGAGCGTGAAGCGCCGTCGAACAAGTAATCGAGTGTGAAATTTCAGGGCCGACACTTTGTAAATCATGCGCAATCCAGGAAGAGATATTGCCTAATGTAGTTGTTGGAGAAGCTAAAGTTTGTGCTTTTCCGGTATCGATATATTCCTTGTAATGCTTTTCAAATAAATCGGTAGCACCACGGGAAGAACCAATATTTATTCCAAAGATATCCTCTTTATTCCAGCCGGCTTTTTCAACTGCTTTTCGTGAAGCCGTTAAAGCAAACAGAACAGAATTATCCAAAAACTTATATTTAATATCCGATTCGCGAACTGCCGTTACCATTTGATCCGATTCAGTACCTAAAGCAGCTACAGACGTTTCCTGCTGATCTAAAAACTGCCTTGTAAAGCAATGTTGACCGTTAAGATAATTTTTCCAGACTTCCTCTTCGGTGTTCCCCAATGGAGAAATAGAAGAGAAGGCTGTTATTGCTATTTTTTTATTCAATGTTGTAAATTTTTAATCGCAAAGTTCGCGAAGTTTTGTGAAAGATGGCACACTGATGATACCGATAAAACTGATATAGCAGATTTTTTAATCCTGAATCCGAAAAATCGGGAAAATCTGTTGAAAATTTTAAACCATTTCAATCGCTTCTTCAATTGCAGCATACACTTTATGAAGCTGTTCATCGGTCATAATATAAGGAGGCAAAATGTAAACAATGTTTCCCACCGGCCTCAAAACCACTCCTTTTTCTATAAAAAAATTATACAGTTTGGTACGCATGGAACCGTAATAACTTTCCTCAGCATCCGATTTTATTTCAACGGCAAAAATGACCCCAAGTGTTCTGGCCGTAATGAGTTTTGGATGATTTTCAATTTTTTTTTGGAACCTTAAATGACTTGCGTTTATGCGCTGAATGTTATTTTGCATTTCCGCTGTCTGCAATAAATCAATACTTGCTAAAGCTGCTGCACAACCCGTAGGATTTGCCGTAAAGGTATGGCCGTGAAATAATGCTTTGTTGATATCGTCATCGTAAAAAGCATCGAAAACATCCTGCGTAAAAGTCGTAATGGCCATTGGAATTGTTCCTCCGGTCAGGGCTTTCGACAAACAGATCATATCGGGTTGTTCAGCAACATAATCCATTGCGAAAGTTTTTCCGGTTTTACCGAAACCCGTCATGACTTCATCGGCAATAGTTAAAACTTTATTTTCTTTACAAATTTCGATTAAAGTTGCCAGTGCTTCAGGTTCATACATTACCATTCCGGCGGCTCCCTGTACTAGAGGTTCAAAAATAAACCCGGCGCAATTATGACTTTCGATCACTGTTTTCAAGGCTTTAAAACTCACTTCCTCCTGCCCTTTCACAGGAACCGGAATTCTGACTACGTCTATAAACATTCCCTGAAAAGCCTGCGTATAAAAAGAGATTCCGCTTGCTGCCATTGCGGCAAAAGTATCTCCATGAAAAGCATTTTCGAAAGCAATTATTGTGGTTCTTTTTTCATTTTTATTGAAGAAATACTGCAATGCCACTTTTATAGCTACTTCTACGGCCGTTGAACCGTTATCTGAAAAGAAAATTTTCTGCTGATTTTTGGGCAAGATTTCCATCAGTTTTTCGGCTACTTGTATAGCCGGTTCGTGTGTGAAACCTCCAAACAAAACATGCTCTAAGGTGGTCAATTGTTTGTAAATCGCATCGGCAATCATTTTATTACTATGCCCAAACGGATTTACCCACCACGAGGCAATAGCGTCAATATATTCTTTATTGTTCTCATCCCAAAGCAAAGCGCCTTCTCCTCTTGTAATCGCAATTGGAGTTTGTGACGTTTTGTGTTGCGTGTATGGATGCCATAAATATTGGCTGTCTTTTTCTGATAAGGTCATCTGATATACTATTGTAGATTTCTGATTTTAGATTTTGGATTTCTCTAACGACAACAAATTATGTCGAAATAAATCGGCGTATTCCAGAATTACATTTTGATCGAAATAAGGTTCCTCATCGATTCTGCCAATGCATTTTATTCCGGTTTTATTTAAAATTAAATCCTCTGTAGATTTGTTCTCGCTTCCGCTGAAGATAATTCCTGAGACTTCAAAACCGCGGTTTTTAATTGCTTCCACCGTTAACAAAGTATGATTGATGCTTCCTAAATAATGTCTTGAAACTACAATTACCTTATAATCCGGCTGAATCAGATCGATGATTAAATGTGTTTCATTTAATGGAACAAAAATTCCACCGGCACCTTCAATTACCAGATGATTTTCCGTTTTTGGTTCTTTTATTTGTTTTAAATCGATTGTAATTCCGTCAATCTCTGCCGCCAGATGCGGACTTGCCGGTGTATTTAGTTGATAGGTATTTGGGTAAAATTGAGATTTTGAATTCGAAACCTGAGATTTTACTTTGTGACTATCCGAATTGTCTAAATCTCCCGCCTGAATCGGTTTCCAATAATCCGCTTCTAAAGCTTCAACTACTATTGCTGATGTTACTGTTTTACCAACATCTGTTGAAATTCCTGTTATAAATATTTTCATAGATTCTAGTTTCCCGGAGATTCACAAAGAAAAACACAAGGAACACAAAGAATAAATTGTTTTGTGAATCTCTGCATCTTCTGTGCGAATCTCTGTGTAATATTCTCCGCAAAAATACCAATAAAAACAACAAACCCATCAATTACGATGGGTTGTATTTATTATTCCTCTTTTAATTCGTCAATAACGTCCTTGATTTCTCTGGCAAATTTGCCGTAAAACCTGTGAACCCACCATTCCAGCGAAACACCCATAAAAAGCATGACAAAAACTACAATTGAAAAAACAATTATTAATTGAAAATTCGTAATCTCTGTTGCAAAAAAACCGGGAATCTCAGAAAATTTATAGTAGAAAAAACCAAATAAATAAAGGATTAGAAAAGGCGTTAAGGCAAATCCAAAGGTTTTATATAACTCCATATTAAGCCTGATATCAAAATACGTTTCATACAAATTGTCTTTTGTTTTAAGGGTCACTGTATTAAGTCTTTTATAAAACAAGTAAAGCTTTACCAGGTAATAAATGCAAACGGCTACAAAAATGCTATACAGCAGGTAATATAAAGCAACCCCTTTTGCCGAAAAATCATATCCCATAGGAATAAACCCCATAAAAACAATTGATAGAATCTGGTAAATAAATTCGTTCTTCAGATTTTTTTTAATTTTATCCAATGGCGTATTTGCCGATTGTATTTTTTCTAAATTATTCGGAAGAACGACATTTTCACCTTTTTCGTTATTCCATGCATTTTGTATATCGTTAAAATCCATATCCCTGATTTTTTATTATTTCTTTTAATTTTTCTTTTGCCCTGTTTAATTTCACTCTGGCATTTCCTTCACTAATCCCTAAATTATCCCCTATTTCTTTATGAGAAAACCCTTCTAACTGATAGAAAATAATAGCTTTGTCAATTTTTCCTAATTTCTGAACTGCTTTATAAAAATGATCGATCTGACTTTCCTTAATATGGGAATCACCTTCATCATCCTTGATATTCTCTGAAGCAATTTCGTATTTGTCTACTTTCCGTTTTTCTTTTTTGAGGAATACGATCGCAGTATTTACTGCCACACGGTACATCCAGGTTGAAAATTGGCTTTCGTTTCTAAAGGATTCATACGATTTCCAAAGCTGACAGACAATTTCCTGAAACAGATCCTGCTGATCATCCTGATTATTCATGTACATCTTAGAAACTTTGTACAAGATTCCTTTATGACTTTCTATCCGGTTTAAAAATTCTTTCTCTTTCAAAATAGTGCTAATTCATTACTGGTTTTACAGTATATCCTGCTTTTTTAAGTAAATTAATTATTCCTTCCTCACCAGCCAAATGTGCTGCTCCTACGGCCACAAACAGATTTCCCTTTTTCATCATTTCCGGCAAAAGTTCAACCCAATTCTGATTTCTTTCGTCAAGCATATATTTTCTGGCCTTGGCATTCATGATACTCTCAGAAGTTGTATTCTTATATAACTCTTCTAAATTTTCCTTTTTATAATTTGTAACCAGCATTTTTGTTTGCTCGACATCTGATTCTTCTAACATTGCGATCATTTCATCATCAGCGTAAGCCTTTCCAAAACTTTCAAATTGCGATTTAACCGTTTCGAGTCCTTCAACTTTCAGGCTTTTTTTCTTAGCGCTTTCAATAAACTCCATTTCGTAAAGTTTGAGATCATTACAGCCAAAAGATTTCATCGAAATTAAACTCATCACAGTCATTAAACTAAAAGCATCTACCTGCTGAACGGTCATTCCGGATGTCTTCTTTAAAATGGCATCTAATTTAGACAATTGTTCCGGATTTAATCTTTTACTTAAAGGTTCTTTGCCCATTGCCATTTGTTGCATATCGCTCATTTCCTTAGGATCAGAAAAATTAATTTCTAAAACTAATTTACTTGACGCATCAAATGCTTTCTTTGTTTTTTCAGATAGAAAATAATCCGGTCCGCAAATCATATGAATCGTTCCATACAAATAAGAAGGTTTTGTTAAGCCCTTCCCTGATACTTCCCACAAAAGTGAGTTTTCTAATTTTGGAGAAACTGTTTGGGCACTGATTGCACCATTAAAAACAAATAATACTACTGCTACTGCTAATTTGAATACATTTTTCATTTTGATTGATTGATTAAAGTTGATTGATTTAATGATTGAAAACTCCTCTTTTAATTACGTTTCTTATTTCGCTGCCATGACGCAACAGAAGCAATGCTTAAAAATGCCATCTGAACAAGAAATCCCAGATTAGGTTTGTCTAATAAAAACTGATTTACTAAAGCATATCCAAATCCAGCCGAAGTAAGAATGACAAAAATAAAATTGAAGCTATTTTGTTTTGAGAAAGCGGATTGCGTTTTCATAATGCTTTTAGTTATTTTGATTACGACTCGTAAGTAATTAAAGAACCAAAACGTTACAAAAAATTTTAAACTTTTTTTTTAAAGTGAGGAATATCAGCACTTAAAGAACAAGTTATTTTAAAAACAAATTTCTAAATAGTTCACAGATGTAGCGGATCAAGCAGATTGTCACGGATATTTTATGTGTATACAAAAATAAATAAAACAGGATGATTTAACAATTTGAATGTCGCCCTGAGCGAAGTCGAAGGCTGGCCTTTGGGAACGGGCTTCGATTTCGCTCAGGCTGACAACACTATAAAAAGCCTTAATACACAAAATCTCTAAGTAATTCAAGAATCTGATTAATTTCTTCCTCCGAATTATAACTATGGATACAAAAACGAAGTCGTTCCTGTCCTTCCGGAACTGTTGGAGAGAGTATGGGTTTTACATCAAACCCTTTATCCTGTAATTGTCCGGCCAATTGCTTTACATTTTCATTTCCGGGAACAATTGCCGATTGGATCGCAGATTTGCTTCTGACAAACATGGGTTTTAAGCCAAGAATGTTTTTTTGCTGATTAAAAAAAACAATGTTCTGACGTAATTTTTCAATCGTTTCTTTTTCGGTTTCCAAATGCTGATAGGCAGTTAAAATGGTTGAAACGGAATGCGGAGATAATCCTGTGGTATAAATAAAGCTTCTGGCAAAGTTGACCAGATATTGCTTCAGATCTGAACTTCCTAAAACGGCAGCGCCATGACAGCCCAAACCTTTTCCAAATGTCATAATACGTGCAAAAATGCGATTGTGCAATTGCAGATACTGCATTAGTCCTTCGCCCCTATCACCAAAAACCCCTAAAGCATGTGCTTCATCCACAACCAGGAAACAGTTGTACTTTTCTGACAGCGCCACCAGCTCTTCTAAATTCGGACTGTCGCCATCCATAGAAAAAACGGTTTCGGTGACAATATAGATAGTGGTATCCGGAAATTTCACAACAAGACGTTCCAGGTCTTCAAAATCATTGTGGTTAAATTTGTACGATTTGGCATTCGACAATACAATTCCGTCACGAATAGAAGCATGACTCAGTTCATCATAAAGTATAACATCATTTCTTTGCGGTACAGCGCTAAAAAAACCAACATTGGCATCGTAACCCGAATTAAAAATTAAAGCCGATTCTGAGCCATGAAAATCTGCAATAAACAATTCGGCAATTTGATAAAGCGAATGATTACCTGAAATTAATCGCGAACCTGTTGCGCCATTCTGAATAATATCGTTTTCTATTAGATAATGATGAGCCTGCTTAAAAACAGATTCCGATTTCGAAAAGCCAATATAATCGTTAGAAGAAAAATCAACAAGATTGTTAAAACTTGGTAATTGTCTTAACGAATTATTCTGCTTTCTGTTTTCAAGTTTGTGAATAAGGTTTTCAGGTAATTTCATAAAAGCAAAGTTATGAAATTAAAAAAGCAGATTTATTTTAGTTTGTCTTTTTCAATCCATTTAAAGTTTCCTTTTTCAGTTGCATCAAGAATATCGATATTTAGCTTAGTCGAAAGATCTAAACAAAACTGATATGCAGATTCTTTACTTTTAAAGCTGCACATCTTATAATGTCTGTTTTTCACATACCAGAGATTCGTAGCATATTCACCCCATTTATCCAGAAAAAAAGAAACATATTCAAACGTTGTTACCTTCGATTTTACATCATACGAGAATGGCCCAACCACATATCTAGTTATAATAATACTGTCAGTAACATTTATAATAATATCCTTTGTTGCAGAGAAAATCAATCCATAACCAAAACAGAAACCACCCACGGAAACAAGTGAAGTCAGAAGCTTGATAAAAGTGACAACAGGAATACCTAAATAAACTACATAAATCACAATTCCTAATAAATAGATAAAAACACCATAAAACACAGCTGCCAGTACTAATTCATACCAACTTCTTTTCTTTTGTGAAATTAAAATTTCAGACTTCTTATTATTTTTCATTTTTCAAAAATAAAAAAAAGCCATTCGCTTTGGCGAATGGCTTTTAAAATTTATTTCAAATTATTTTAGTCTGCTAAAACAATTATCTTATTGTCTTTCATTTCGATAGTACCTGACACAATATCCAAAGTATAAGTCTGGTCATTTACTTTCGTGAATTTACCCGCTACTTCTTTAGAAAAACTGAAGCTCGGAGCCACAATTTTAATAGTTCCTTTTTCTAAAATAGAAACAATAGGAGCGTGATGATTCAATATTTGAAAGCTTCCATCAACTCCAGGCAATGTAACTGAAGTTACTTCTCCTGAAAATAATTTTGCTTCTGGTGATACTATTTCTAAAGTCATATTTTTTAGTTTACAGTCTCAGTTATCAGTCTCAGTACTGAATACTGCGACAGAATACTGAAAACTTGATTATGCTTCCGCCAACATTTTTTCTCCTGCTTCGATCGCATCCTGAATAGAACCTTTCAGGTTGAAAGCTGCTTCCGGAAGGTGATCTAATTCACCGTCGATAATCATGTTGAATCCTTTGATAGTATCTTTAATGTCAACCAAAACTCCAGGAATACCTGTAAATTGTTCCGCTACGTGGAACGGCTGAGACAAGAAACGTTGTACACGACGTGCTCTTGATACAGATAATTTATCTTCTTCAGATAACTCTTCCATACCTAGGATCGCGATAATATCCTGCAATTGTTTGTATTTTTGAAGAATTTCTTTTACTCTTTGTGCACAGTCATAATGCTCATTTCCTAAGATTTGAGGAGTCAAAATTCTTGAAGTAGAATCTAACGGGTCAACCGCTGGATAAATACCTAGCTCAGCAATTTTACGAGACAATACTGTTGTAGCATCTAAGTGAGCAAACGTTGTTGCCGGTGCCGGGTCAGTTAAATCATCCGCAGGAACGTAAACCGCCTGTACAGATGTAATAGATCCTTTGTTTGTAGAAGTAATACGCTCTTGCATAGCACCCATCTCTGTTGCCAAAGTTGGCTGGTAACCTACTGCAGAAGGCATACGTCCTAAAAGTGCTGATACCTCAGAACCTGCTTGTGTAAAACGGAAGATGTTATCAACGAAAAACAATACGTCTTTCCCCTGATCAGTTCCGGCTCCGTCACGGAAATATTCCGCTATAGATAATCCTGAAAGTGCCACACGTGCACGAGCTCCAGGAGGCTCATTCATTTGTCCGAAAACGAAAGTAGCTTTAGACTCTCTCATTCCTGGCATATCTACTTTAGATAAATCCCATCCTCCATTTTCCATAGAGTGCATGAAATCATCACCGTATTTAATAATTCCTGACTCTAACATCTCACGAAGCAAGTCATTTCCTTCACGTGTTCTTTCCCCTACTCCTGCGAATACTGAAAGTCCACCGTGACCTTTTGCGATATTGTTGATCAACTCCTGAATCAATACTGTTTTACCAACACCGGCACCACCAAACAATCCAATTTTACCCCCTTTTGCGTAAGGCTCAATCAAATCGATTACTTTAATACCTGTAAATAAAACTTCAGATGAAGTTGATAAATCTTCAAATTTAGGTGCTTGTCTGTGAATAGACAAACCGTTTTCCCCTGTTTTTGGCAAGTTTCCTAAACCATCAATTGCATCTCCAATTACATTGAATAATCTTCCATATACATCCGGACCGATTGGCATTTGGATTGGATTTCCAGTTCCAACTACTTCATATCCTCTTGACAAACCGTCTGTAGAGTCCATAGAGATAGTACGAACTGTGTTTTCACCAATGTGAGATTGCACTTCTAGAACTAACAATGTTCCGTCTTTTTTTGTGATTTCTAATGAATCATAAATTTTTGGAAGTTCAACATCCTTACCGTTGAAAACTACGTCAACTACTGGTCCAATGATTTGAGCAACTTTTCCTATTACTTTTGACATTACTTATGTATTTATTAAATAGCTATTTAGGTTTATCGAAAATACCTCTTTTTTCAGAGCGCAAAGATAATTTTTTAAAATATAAAATCAATATTTTTTTTAGAAAAAATACTATGTTTTTGTTTGATTCCTAAAACTCAGGTCTCAAATATCTAAATTGGTAATTTTTTAGTTAAATAAAAAAGCCACTGCATTTTTTAAACGAGTGGCTCTCTCACTAAAAAAAAAATATCTTTATGGAAGAACTGCAGGATATAGCACCTGATAATTACCCACATTTACTCCTTTTAAATTGGAACCGTATTTAGTATTAATGGCTTCTATAAATTTATTGGCAATAAAAGCATAACCTCTCGGGGAAGGATGAATCCCGTCTAAAGAAAAAGTCCCGCCCGTTACAAAGGTTGACGCCAAAGTATAGTTGTTTGCCACAACTCCCCCTTTATCAATTTGATCCATAATTGCATTAGCATCAACAAAAGCAAGACCCTTTGCGGTTGCTGCCGCACTTATCGTTGCATTAAAAGCATCTGTTGCCACCTTCAGCTCTGCAATCTCGGTTGGGATTAAAACATATTTGTCCTGCAACGGATATGTGATTCCAAATTTATTTAAAGGTGCCGGCGGAGCAAACCCAACTCCGGAATTTGCTGCAGTAGGAGCCGCACCAATAGCCGATTGTGTAGTCAGAAGCACCAAATCAGCAGCAGTAGCCTGACGTGCCTGTCCAAAAACTGCCCCGTAAAAAGCAGCTGTCTGCGCACCCAGTGAAGGTGTAAATACAGCTGTAAGCTGCGCTGATAAATTCGTTAAAGATTCATCTTTTATCAATAATGGATTTGCTCCGGTAAGAGATAGTAACTGAATTCTGTTGGTTACTCCAAGATAAGCCAATGCATCTTTCAAAGGTCCGTAAAGCTGGGCATTAAGTGCATTTATAGTAGCTGTTCCAACAGCAGCATTACCGCTTCCCAAAACCGAAACCGTTAATGGATTGTAAGGAACAGTCTTAAAAAACGGAATCGAAGTAACATAAGGTATATTAGCCACAACACCTTTAGCTCCTGCAGAAGTTAATGTAGTAACAAGAGCATTATATGTACCATCAAAGCCAACTCCCGGCGCACCTGTAGCCGGAGTAATCGGATTTGTACCATCTCCTCCTGATGTAGCATATCCTAAAACATCATTATTTCCTATCCATAAAGAAAAGAATGTTGGCGTCTGACTCATTGCATAAGCCAGGACAGAAGTTGTTCCGTTTGGAGCAAAACGCACATAGTACGGATTTGCAGTTCCGTTTGCCAAACCAGCCGCTGCTCCATAAGAGGGAGACAACAAATGAAAACTTTTTGCACCCGGAACACCTGTGTTATTGTAAGGCCCTGCAGCGACAACGGCCGCATTAAAAACTTCCGTCGTAGAAGCACCTGTTACAGGAACAGGAGCTGTTCCGTTAAAAAATAACCTCGGACCGAAAGCAGGATTTACCTGACCTCCAAAAAGCAGCCCTCCAACATTATCATTTGTATATGGAATTTTAAATTCTCCTCCTCCTACTAATTTAAATTGTTGTGCCATAATATTGGTATATGATCCTTCCTGGCCTCTTTTGAAAAGCGATCCATCACTAAAACCTGAAGTCAAAGAATTCCCTAAAGCAACATATTTAGAAAAATTAGCTGTACCGGCGGTCAGAGGTGCTCCATTAGATGAATCCACCACTACAGCCTCATCATCGCTATTACAGGCCATAAAGGTCAACGAAACCAGTAAAAGCCATTTTAAATTCTTTTTCATAATTTATATATTTTAAAATTATTACTTTCTAATTCTTCTTTTAGAAAAGTAAATAATACTATTGTTTTATTTAAAATCGTTTAATTAAGGATTGATTGTCCAGGATGCAAAATATTGCTGACCAATTAACCCTGCACCAATTACCTGAGTATATTCTTTTCCTCCAATGTTTGAAGCTCCTAATTTAAAAACTGATTTTAATTTTGGAATTCCATAATTAATCTGAGCATCGATTACGGTAGCTGATTCAATTATACCATCAGCAAAGCTTGATTCCCATGTATACTCACTATTCCATCTTCCGCTAACATTAAATCCGAAATTCTTAAACAATTTTTCATTACCAAGAGAAACCTTAACCCTGTGTTTTGGTGTATTAAAACCAGCTTCAAAACTTGGATCTTTTGCTTTATCAAAATCAAATTGAGCATAATTGTAATTTACTCCCAATTCGAAATCTGCAATTATTTTCTTAGATAGACCCGCTCCAAATCCAAATGATTTAATTTCAACATCTGTATTCGTATACAACTGATACGCTCTGTAATTTCCATTTTGAAGTGCGTGCAGCGTTTGCGCGCCAGGATTTGTCGGACCTGCTGCAGGATTAGGCGCATCTTGCGCTGTACCATAGTAAGGTGCCACTACATTCAGATTCCCAATGAAATTGTTATATACGTTGTAATACGCATTAAGATCTACAGAAACATCTTTAACAAAAGAACGATATCCAATTTCAAATGCCTTAACTTCTTCCGGTTTCACATAATTTACATTGGTCTTTTTAAGCAATGCGGCACCGGCTACAGGATCACTTCCTGCCAATGCACTAAAAGCATTCACTGAACTTGCTGTATACGAATTACCATAGGCTTTCAAACCATCCATTACTACCGTTGTACCGCCTGCAAAAGCCTGACCTACAGCAGTAGAGACAGGTAATGTCTCTCTGTAACGCACCAAGTTATCCGGCGCCGAACCTAACAATACAGCACTCCCTACATTAAATCCTATGTATTGATCCTGAGTGGAAGGGTTTCTGAAACCAGTCTGGAACGAACCTCTGAAGTTGTGATTTTTTCTTTCTCCTGCAGAATAGACAAGAGACAATCTAGGAGAAAAATTTCCGTCGAAATTTTTTGATTTATCATAACGAATAGATCCTGTAAATTTTAGTCTTTCGTCCATGAATTTTTTCGCTAGCTGCGTATAGGCTCCATATTCATTATAATTAATAGGACCATCGGCATCCGTATAGATTCTGCCGTGAGAGTTTAATTCATACAATCTGAAAGATCCTCCAACCTGAATTTCAGCAAATTTTATGATGTCTTTAAAATTATAGTTCGCATCTGAATGATAGATTCTTGAATTATCAACCAGCTTTGAACCTGTTAGTACACTTTCATCGGCAATTACCTGATTGAAAGCGTTTTTAAACGCCAGCGTTCCAGGTAAAAGGCGGCCTGTGTCTGCTGTTGCTCTTGCAGCCGCATGAGCATTTTCCGGCGTCATCCCGGCTAAAGTAGACTGAACATAGGCTCCGGCATACTGACCAAACCACGTTCTGTCATCTTTCCATTTTCTATTGACATTAATTCCTGTAAAAACCATATCATAAGAATGTCCGCCATCTTCTGTAGTAGTATAACCTCTTAAGAAAAAATTCTTTCCTTTAAATTCGAGTTTATGCTGTTGCATAAAAAAGTCATTTAAATAATATCTGTTAGCTCCCTGGTAAACCGCATTTCCCGTTCCAAATTTACTTTGCCAGATAATCTCTAATCTTTCATCACCAAAAGGTCTTCCATGGAATGAAAAATCAATTTTAGTATTCCCCGCTTTGTTATTGGTAAGATCAGTTTCATTATAACCTGTTCTGCTGACATTGGTACTAGGCAATAAATTTACAGCGGCAGCAGGAATCAATCCTAAAGCAGCCAGAGACTGACCAACTCCTTTTATATTCGTCGAAACTTCATCCCCATATACATTTATTCCATCGTAATTAATATTACTTCTGTCGATTCCGCTAACTGTTTTATCGTTATAATTTGTAGCATACCAATCTGTAGCCTCCATATAGGTGAAATTTGCTTTAGCCGCAAAATACTTATTAAAAGCGTGCGAAAATCTAACCCCTAAATCATAGTAATTATTGGTACCCGCAGCCTCTTGCGACGTCATTCCATATTTAAAATAAGCAGATACGCCCTGATAAACGAATGGACTTTTACTATTCATAAATAAAATTCCGTTAAAAGCATTCGCTCCATACAAAGCAGAAGATGCTCCCGGCAGTAACTCAACGCTTTGAACATCTATTTCTGAAACACCAATCAGGTTTCCTAAAACAAAATTCAGAAGAGGAGATGAATTATCCATTCCATCCACCAACTGCATGAAACGGGTATTGGCTACTGTAGCAAAACCCCTTGTATTAATTGATTTAAAAGACATACTACTGGTATTCATCTGTACCTCTTTTAAATTTTCCAAACCATCATAAAAAGTAGGTGAAGCTGTCTTTTTAATATCCTGAATTCCCATTCTTTCAATAGTTACAGGAGATTCAAGTACTCTTTCCGGAGTTCTGGAAGCCGAAACGACAATTTCATCTAACTTAGTTTCTTCACTTTTTAAAACAACATCAAGATTTTGATTTAACGAGGTAACGTTAATCGTTTTAGTTTCAAAACCTACTGCCGAAACCTTAATAGCAAAAGGCGGCTTGGCAGAAGTGCTCAGTTTAAAGGTCCCGTCAAAATCAGTAGAAGCTCCGGTTGAACTTCCCACGACATTAACGTTAGCACCCGGAATAGATTGTTTGTTACTATCGGTAACAGAACCAGTAATTGTATTCTGCGCAAAGGAAATTCCGCAGAAAAACAACATAATTAGCAAATAGAGTCTCATTTGGTTGGTTTTTTTTGTTAGTTTATCCTACCAAAATACAAATAATTTTGATATGTATAAAAAAACGTTAAATAAAATTCATATTTACCATGTTTTTAAGTTATATTTTAACTATTCCTCAATTGATTTTATTAAATTAAAATCAAATATCAAACCTTCAATACTTCAATTACTATGCATACATATTATTTTTGAAGGAAAAATTGCGGATTTACTAAAAATACAGGGGCAGTAAAAAAAATTTGACAATACAAAAAAGCGAGACCTAAATCTCGCTTTTTTAACATTCATTATAAGTACGGTATTTCTATCTAAAGACAGCATACAATTGAAATAACAATCATTTTAGGTAAATCATTAAAGGCTAATAAATTACATTAAAATTCAATTTTTAAACCAATCTGACTGGTGCTTGCTACCAAAGTTGTTTTAGTAGCCGGTTTATAATTTTGCACTAAACCGTCATTATGTTTTGCAATAGCTGATTTAATCTTTTTTGGATAACCGATTTTTATTGGAATTGAGGCAATAATCATTGCACCTCCAATAATTGCCGCTGTAAAACTTGTGGGCTTAGACGTAACCGAAGGATAGTATCCGTTACCAGGATACGATACTGAAGTATCGTCTTTGGTTAAACCGACCACTAAATTGGCCACCACAAGACTTGTTCCCCCATAAAAAAGGACATTACCCCATGTTTTTTTGCTTCTTCCGGCATTATAAAGAGATAAGGCTTCTCTATTATTACCCAAAACCGATCGTACCTGTTCGGATGATAATTTGTTCTCTCCTTCATAAACAGTTCCACCACTTCTATAGGTTAATTGCTGCGAAAAACCTGCTACAGTCATTACTAAAAATACTGCTGTAATAATTCCCTTCATCTTTTTTTACAATTTACTGATTTAAGCAGCGAAAATAATCAATAACTTAATCCTTACAAGAAAAATGCTAAAAAAACAAGAGCATAAAAAAAGCGAGACCTAAATCTCGCTTTTCTAAAACTATTACATTTTAAATATGTTATTCTACAGTAACCGATTTTGCCAGATTACGTGGCTGATCTACATTACAGCCTCTCATTACAGCAATGTAATAAGAAAGCAATTGCAATGGTATAGTAGTAATTAACGGCGATAATGCATCTGAGGTCTCAGGAATCTCAATTACATAATCTGCCAATTCCCTAACCTGCGTATCACCTTTGGTTACAACAGCGATAATTTTACCGCTTCTTGATTTGATCTCCTGAATGTTACTTACAATTTTATCATAATGACCCTGTTTAGGCGCAATAACAATAACCGGCATGTGTTCGTCAATAAGGGCGATCGGACCGTGTTTCATTTCAGCAGCAGGATACCCTTCAGCATGAATATAAGAGATCTCTTTAAGTTTTAGCGCTCCTTCAAGAGCAACCGGGAAATTATAACCTCGTCCTAAATACAAACAGTTCGGAGCATCTTTAAAAGCCGCAGCGATTTCTTTTGCTCGGTCGTTTGTTTCCAGTGCCTCAGCTACTTTCTCCGGAATTATTTCTAATTCCTGAAGGTACGTATGATAATCTGTATTTGAAAGCGTTCCTTTAGCCTTACCTAATCTCAAGGCGATCATCGTTAAAACTGTAATTTGAGTTGTAAAGGCCTTTGTTGAAGCTACTCCAATTTCAGGACCGGCATGTGTATAAGCACCTGCATGGCTTTCTCTTGAAATAGAAGAACCAACCACATTACAAACTCCAAATACAAAAGCACCATTTTCTTTAGCCAGTTTAATAGCCGCCATAGTATCTGCCGTTTCGCCGGATTGAGAAATAGCAATAACGACATCGTCTTTATTGATGATTGGATTACGGTATCTGAATTCAGAAGCATATTCTACTTCTACAGGAATACGTGTAAACTCTTCAAAAATATATTCAGCTACTAATCCTGCATGCCATGATGTACCACAGGCAACAATCAGAATTCGTTTAGCATTCAGGAATTTTTCAAGATTATCCTCAACACCAGCCATCTGAACAATACCTTCATTCGCATGAAGTCTTCCTCTGTAGGTATCCTTAATTACACTTGGCTGCTCATAAATTTCTTTGAGCATAAAGTGATCATAACCACCTTTTTCAATCTGCTCCAAATTCATTTGAAGTTCCTGAATATAAGGATCAACCAAAGAATCATCTTTTATTTTTCTAACTTTAAGAGGTTTGTGTAGTCTAATATTTGCCATCTCACCATCTTCCAGGTAAATAGCATTTGAAGTATATTCAATAAAAGGTGAAGCATCGGAAGCAATAAAAAATTCCCCTTCTCCAACACCTATAGCCAATGGACTACCTAATCTTGCAGCAACAATTTCATTTGGGTTTTTCTTATCAAATACCGCAATTGCGTATGCGCCTACAACCTGATTTAAAGCAATCTGAACTGCTTTACCTAACTTAATCCCTTCTTTCTTCTGAACCTCTTCGATTAAATTCACCAATACTTCTGTATCTGTATCCGATTTAAAAGTATATCCTCTTTTAATCAGCTCTTCTTTAAGGGGAGCATAATTTTCAATAATTCCATTATGAATAATGACCAATTCTCCCGAATTCGAAACATGAGGATGAGAATTCACATCATTTGGTACCCCGTGAGTTGCCCAACGTGTATGACCAATCCCTATAGATCCGTTTGTAGTTAAATCATTCTTTGCCTTAGCTTCAAGATCTGAAACTTTACCTTTTGTTTTACAAAGCTTTATACCTGTTTCTGCATCATATAACATGACACCCGCACTATCATATCCTCTGTATTCAAGACGCTTTAATCCCTTTATAATAATGGGATAAGCCTCTCTGTGACCTATATATCCAACAATTCCACACATATATATTTATTAATTTGGTTTCGTGTAGTAAACTTCAAGCTTCAGTCTTTTATTGTCCGGAACTGTAGATTTTCCTCCAAACAATATAGTTCCCAACGGACTCAAAACTGATGCTCTCGGTGCATCTGTAATAACGGTGTTTTTTAACTTTAATTTATTGGTAGCCACCGTGTTTATATCTCCTGAAACAACTAAACCTAATTTAACATTAACTGCTGTAGTGCTCTTTATAATATTTCGAATATGATCTGTTAACCTGATTTTATAAGTAGTTCCTCTTTTACTCGTAGCATCAATATTGATTATACCACTATAAACTACTTTTCCAAGTGCCGCTCCACTACCGGTTCCGTCTGTCAAATAATCTAAAATAGGCGTGTTATTCGTTAAATCATACAGATAAACTCTTTTAGACTCATACACCCCGGCCATTTTATCTGTATCGATATGAAAAACTAAATTAGCTTCATTAACCAGCCATTTATTATTTCTGATTTCTGCCAGTTTCGAACCAAAAGCGTTAAGCTCAATAACGGCAAGCGAACCCTGCCCGCCTTTTAAATAAAGAGATTCATCACCATCTGTTTTATTTTGATCTGTTAGTGCATTTTGATATATCGGATTTTTAACATCGTCAAGCAAGCTAGCCGTTGCACCCGTCAAGTTAATCACCACAGTTCTGTCCTCTCTTACCGTCTCTGCATCAGTTGTAATATCAGTTTTAGCGGTATATTTTATGGTAATCTTACCTTTAGAAAAATCCATTAAAGCCATATTACCTGCACTGGATCCTGATTTTTCGACCTTAAAATACAACCCTTTAAAATATTGCTGAAAAACATCGCTTGCAGAAAGCACCGAAGCAGACGCATTTAATATTTTAGTCTGAAAGAACGTCTTATCCAGATTTAAACGCATTTGCGGAGCAACTCTCGTTGTCGTTTTAACACCTGTTTTAGCATCTGTTGTTTCATCCTTAAGTTCTGTTGGGTTAAAATAAAACTCATCATTCTCTGCTTTAACATTATTGTTATTATTTAAACGTTTATCCCCAGCCGTCTCTATTTTAAATTTATCAAAATCGGCATTTTGATTCGTATAATATAACTGCGGAAACTGAGAACCATTATCAAAATAAGAAGATCGCATCTGAACTCCCGATTCAAAAACACTTAACTTAATAAATTTATCTTCGGGTTTACCGTAAATAGAATCCAATTTATAAGTAGTATCTCCAGTTGTTGCATCCGTACTCACAGCATGACTAAAATAAGGTATAGTAAGCTGAACACTTACTACTTGCGGGTCCGAACCAATAGAAGGCGCGTAACTTTCAAGTGAAACCTGAGTCGCAAAACTTGCCGTTCTGGCTCCAAAAACCTTATCATCATAAATACCTAAAGCATTATTTATCAATCCGTTTGACTGAATTGGGGAAATTTCCTGATCGTAAGCCACAACATCATATTTCTCAGGTTCTAATCCGAAATGGTCATCACCAATCAAATTATCGCCAATGGCGTTAAAATCTTTGTCACAAGAATATAAAAGAACAACAGTTGCTATTAATAGAATTTTCTTAAAAAAAGAAGTATTATACATGTTTTATAATAATGTTAAAATTTAAAGACCCATACTTTTGTAGAAATTTGTATACGCTTCTGCGAATGCATCTTTCGTGGCGAAAGGTAAAAAAGGTTTTCCTGAAGATTCTATAAATTTTGTTAAACTTGAAGATACGTTTGGTGATGCTATAATTACGGCATCAGAATGTAAGATGCTCGCCTTTAGTACGTTTTCATAATTTGGCACTTCCAAATCTGCTACAGCTTCATGCGGAACACCATCAAACTTCACCTTATTAATCATTTCTAAATCCAGATTTTCATCAAAAGACTGACCATAAACAGAGGTCACAATTTTGGTTTCAGAAAATAAAGCTTCATTTTTGTAATAATGTTTCATGTAAATCGGAAGCATAGCCGCTAACCAACCATGAACGTGAATAATATCAGGAACCCAATTGAGTTTTTTTACTGTTTCTACAACACCTTTAGCAAAAAAGATAGCTCTCTCGTCATTGTCAGGATACAAAACCCCTTCCTCATCGGCAAAAGTTGCTTTACGTTTAAAGTATTCATCGTTATCAATAAAATATACCTGAATTCTCTCTTTCGGAATTGAAGCTACCTTGATAATCAATGGCATATCTAAATCATTCACTACCAAATTCATTCCTGAAAGTCTAATAACTTCATGTAATTGGTGTCTTCTTTCGTTGATATTTCCATATCTTGGCATGAAAATTCTTATCTGTCCTCCCTGATCATTGATCATTTTCGGAACGTCATAAGACATTAAAGAAACCTCATTTTCAGCCAAATAAGGCACGACTTCAGATGATACATATAATATCCTCTTATCTTTCATAATAGTATTTTACTTAATTTTTGGTAATAAAAACGTTGCAAAATTACAAAAATTTATGCAGTTATTAACTAATATATTATGTTTGCACTAAATTTTAATAATACCGCCATGCATATTTTCTACGGTAAAGTAGCTTTGATAGCTTATTTGAAAACTATCAAAACCACAAATTCGACCATCGGGTTTGTACCAACAATGGGCGCTTTACACCAAGGGCATCTGGCTTTAATGCAAAGATCCCTTAAAGAAAACGACGATACCGTAGTGAGTATTTTCGTCAATCCTACTCAGTTTAACAATCCTGAAGACCTGGCAAAATATCCCAGAACCATCGAAGAAGACATCAAGAAAATGCGCGTTCTGAGTGACAAAATGATTTTATACGCGCCCTCTGTAGAAGATATTTACGAAGGAAATACCGTTTCCCAGAATTTTGATTTTGACGGACTGGAAAATCAAATGGAAGGAAAATTCAGACCCGGACATTTTAACGGCGTCGGAACAATTGTAAAACGTTTATTTGAAATTGTAACACCAACAAATGCCTACTTTGGAGAGAAAGATTTCCAGCAATTACAAATTGTCAAAAAAATGGTCGAAAAGAACCATATGCCCGTAAATGTGGTAGGCTGTCCGATTTTCAGAGAAGAAAACCAACTCGCAATGAGTTCCCGAAATGAACGTTTAACTGCTGCTGAAAGAAAAGAAGCGGCAATTATTTATAAAACGATAACAGAAGCAAAAGAAATCTTCCGGACACATACGCCACAGGAAACCATAGAATTTGTAGAAAATTCTTTCAAAAACAACGAAAGATTTGAACTCGAATATTTTGTCATTGCTGATGAATCTACATTATTACCTATAGATCATAAAAGTAACGATAAAAAATACCGTGCATTTATAGCGGTATTTGTTAATTCTATAAGACTGATTGATACCATTTCATTAAATTAATTTACCTTTGCACCATGCAAATTCAAGTTATAAAATCAAAAATTCATCGTGTAAAAGTAACGGGAGCCGATTTAAATTATATTGGCAGTATTACTATTGACGAAACCTTACTGGAAGCTTCAAACATTATTGAAGGTGAAAAAGTAGCTATTGTGAACATTAATAATGGCGAACGTTTTGAAACTTATGCTATTAAAGGAGAAAAGAATTCAGGAGAAATTACCCTGAACGGTCCTGCAGCCAGAAAAGTTCAAAAAGACGATATTATTATCATTATATCCTATGCCACCCTGGAATTTGAAGAAGCTAAAACCTTCAAACCATGGATCATTTTCCCTAATGAAAACGACAATTCGTTAACCTAAGTTTTTCTTTTACACCTTATTTCTTCCCTGATTGACAAAATTATTTTTGCCAAGGAAGATTCTTTTTACCCCATTCAAAGTAAATATTAAGTAGAATACGGTATTGCTATTTTTAAAATCCCAAAATAATAAAAAAGCAAATAAAGTGTTATATTGCTACACTATTTCAATACTTTTAATTCACTGAAATATCCCAAATCATGAAAAAAGTTTACTTACTACTTACTTTAATTTCAATTTCTGCTTTTTCACAGAAAAAATTTGACAACATTAAATCCGAGAAACTTGGAGAGGAAAGAAGAATAACTATTGGACTTCCTGCCTCTTACGAAGCCAATCCTGAAAAAAAATATCCGGTTTTATATTTATTAGACGGCGATTATTTATTCGATCCTTTCTCCGGAGCTTTAAGTTATGGCTCTTATTGGGGAGATTTACCTGAAGTGATCATCATTGGTGTTCATCAAAATAAAAACGACGAACGCGAAGACGATACCACAATTGACCAGAACACCGGACTCCCTTTTGAAAAAGGAGCAGATTTTTTTGAATTTATTGGTTCCGAATTGGTTCCGTATGTCGAAAAGAAATACCGTACTTCGCCTTTCCGGATTATTGCCGGGCATGATGTAACCGCAAGTTTCATCAATTTCTATTTATACAAGGAACAACCTCTTTTTAACGCTTACATTTCTTTCAGCCCCGAACTTGCCAATAAAATGGAAGTCCGAATCCCTGAAAAATTCGCCAAAGTAACAGAACCTTTATTTTACTACCTGTCTGTAGCAGACGGTGACAATAAAAAAATCAAAGAACCTATTGAAAAGTTAGACAGCAACATCAAGATTGCCAACAATCCGTTAGTGAATTATAAGTACGAATTGTTTAAGGGCACAACCCATTATACGGAGGTTTTACATGCAATACCAAGCGCCTTATACCAAATATTTGAAGTCTACAGACCTATAGATTCTGCCGAATACAATAGTAAAATTGCCGTACTGGAAACAGGTTATGCTGATTATCTGGAGAATAAATATAATGTTATGTCGAAAGTCCTCGGGGTGCAGATTCCGGTAAGAATGAGCGATTTCAAAATCATAGAAACCCTTATCCTGAAAAAGAATGCCTATGATGAATTAGGTAAAATGGCTGAAATTGGAAATGTAAATTATCCAAAAGCGATGTTAGGAGAATACGAACTGGGATTGATGTATGAAAAAATGGGCGACCCGAAAAGAGCCTCCAAAAAATACCAGAATGCTTCCCAAATGGAGCCCATTGGAGATTTGAATAAAGATGTAATGTACGAGAAAATCGACGAGATGAATACGCTTGCAAAAACCACTAAATAATGTCGAAAGTTAAAACTTCTTTTTTTTGTCAGAATTGCGGAACCCAGTATGCCAAATGGCAGGGACAATGCAATGCCTGCAAAGAATGGAATACTATCGCTGAAGAAATTATCCAGAAGCAGGAAAAAGTAGCCTGGAAAAGTGAACCTACTTCAAGCGGCAAAGCTCCGCGTCCGTTAAAAATTAACGAAATTGACTCGACTCAGGAAATTCGTATGGATACTACTGATGGCGAATTAAATCGTGTTCTGGGTGGTGGGATTGTTCCCGGATCTTTAATCCTTTTAGGAGGAGAACCAGGAATTGGAAAAAGTACCCTTTTACTGCAAATCTCGTTAAAGTTACCCTATAAAACGCTTTATGTTTCCGGTGAAGAAAGCCAGAAACAAATAAAAATGCGTGCTGAAAGAATCACACCCAACAGCGATAATTGTTATATACTAACGGAAACAAAAACGCAAAATATATTTAAGCAAATCGAAGCCATACAACCTGAAATTGTCATTATTGACTCGATTCAGACTTTGCATACCGATTACATCGAGTCCACTGCCGGAAGTATTTCCCAAATCAGGGAAACTACTGCCGAACTGATCAAATTTGCCAAAGAAACCAATATTCCGGTTATTTTAATCGGGCATATTACCAAAGACGGAAACATTGCCGGGCCTAAAATCCTGGAGCATATGGTGGACACCGTTTTACAGTTTGAAGGCGACCGAAATCATGTGTACCGAATTTTACGTGCTTTAAAAAACCGTTTTGGATCTACTGCCGAACTTGGAATTTACGAAATGCTGGGAAGCGGTTTACGCGAAGTAAGCAATCCGTCAGAAATTTTAATCTCGCACAAAGACGAAGAAATGTCGGGAACGGCCATTGCCACCACCATGGAAGGCATGCGTCCGCTGATGATCGAAATACAATCGCTTGTAAGCACAGCCGTTTACGGAACGCCACAGCGAAGCACAACGGGTTACAACGCTAAAAGACTGAACATGATTCTGGCCGTTTTAGAAAAAAGAGCCGGATTTCGTTTAGGGGCAAAAGACGTTTTTCTAAACGTAACCGGTGGAATTTCGGTTGACGATCCCGCCATAGACTTAGCCGTTGTGGCTGCCATTTTATCTTCCAACGAAGATATTCCGGTCACCAAAGGATTCTGTTTTGCGGGTGAAGTCGGTCTATCCGGAGAAATTCGTCCTGTAAATCGTGTGGACCAAAGAATCCAGGAAGCCGAAAAATTAGGATTCAACACGATTTTTGTTTCCAAATACAATAAAATTGCTTTAAAAAACGCAGGAATCAAAATTGAACTTGTGGCTAAAATTGAAGATGTAGCCAGTATTCTTTTTGGTTAATTTTTTATAAAACCTACTTTATGAAATTCCCCAAACAAAAAATAGTAAAAGCACTCTTAATACTTGCCCTGGTATTGGCAGTGCTTTTTTCAGGATTTTACTTTTTCCGCGATTCCCTGCTTAAACAGGCCATTGCCAAAGTAACCCACAAAATGAACGTTGATTACAACAGTACTTTTTCTGTAAAGTCGGCCACATTTGACGGACTATCGGGTATCAGGCTGACCAATGTGATTTTGGTTCCTAAAAATGCCGACACGCTTTTTAATATCGAAAAAATCGAAACCAGTATCAGTCTCTCGAGTTTATTGATTGGCGATGTTCAGATCGGGACCTTAAAAGTCAACAACGGCTATATTCAATTAGTCAAAAAAGGAAAAATCCGCAATTTTGATGCTTTCCTGAAAAGAGATCAGTCCGAAACCGATACAAATGAAAAGCGCAAGTATGCCACTTTTGCTTACCGCATTATATCGAAATTGCTGAATCTGGTTCCAACGGATATGAAGCTGGAGAATTTGAATTTCAAAATTGACGACAATGGTAAAAAAACGTCTATTGCCGTAAATAAGCTTGTATTAAACAACAAACAACTTGAAACCAGCCTTCATGTTCAAAGCAAAGATTTTGATCAGCGCTGGAAAATAAAAGGATTTGCAGATCCGAGAAACAAAAAAGCAGATATCCGTTTTTTCAATCTGGATACCGGTGCCATAAAAGTGCCGTATCTCGATGAGCGTTACAATCTGAAAGCCAGCTTTGATTCAATACGCTTAAATGTAGCAAACATTGATAAAGATGGCAGTGAACTTCATATTGACGGCTATACTTCTATTTCGAACTTAAAGATAAACCACCCGAAAATTGCCAGCAAAGATGTTGTGATCAAAAATGCGCGTTTTGATTACCGATTTTTATTAGGCGACGATTTTATCTCGATTGACAGCACTTCGAGCATGCAGCTGAACAAAATAAAAGTAAAGCCTTATGTCTCTTACAATACCGGGAAAGATACGGTTTACACTTTAAAAGTGAACATTCCTAAAATGAAAGCTCAGGATTTTATCGTTTCGCTGCCTGATGGATTATTTACGCATTTTCAGGGAATGGAAGCTACCGGAAATTTTGATTATAAATTAGATTTCAAATTCAATAAAAACAAACCAAATACGCTGGTTTTCGACAGTAAACTAAACAAGGAAGATTTAAGAATCACAAAATACGGGGAGGCTGACCTGAACAAACTGAATGGCGAATTTGTATATCGTGCGATCATACAAAATGTATTGCAGCGCCCTGTTTTGGTTGGAAATGCCAATCCGAATTATACCCCGCTGGATCAGATTTCGCCGTATTTACGAAAATGTGTACTGACGACTGAAGATCCTTCTTTCTTTTCGCATCGTGGTTTTATCAATGAAGCTTTTAAACAATCGATCCTAAAGAATATCCGAACCAAAAAATTCTCCCGTGGTGCCAGTACCATCAGCATGCAATTGATTAAAAATGTTTTCCTGACCCACGAAAAGACAGTTTCGCGTAAACTGGAAGAAATTCTACTGGTTTACATTTTAGAAAACAACCGGATTGTAAGCAAAGAGAGAATGCTGGAAGTGTATTTTAATATTATTGAATGGGGACCCAATGTATACGGAATTGGCGAAGCGAGTCATTTTTATTTCCAGAAAAGCCCTTCTGCTTTAAATGTAGACGAGTGTTTATATCTGGCCACTATTATTCCGAAGCCCCGAAAATTCATGTATCAGTTTAATGACGAAGGAAATTTGAAGGATTATGCCTTGAAAAATCAAAAATTCCTAAAGAATTTAATGTTTCGCAGAGGGCTTTTAATTCCGGAAGATACCATTGGTCAGCTGCCCGTTTATATCTCCGGAAATGCGCGTTCGCTATTAAGAATCAAAGCTCCTGATTCAACAGCTGTTCCGGCTGATTCTTTGGCTGTAGGTGATGAATTTGATCTTTAAGTACAATATTTTTACGCTGATTATCACAAATTGCTACAATTACCTTAATAAAAAATTCCACAAATTATCACGTATTAACCTGTGACAATTTGTGGAATTCGCATTTATTCTTAAACCAGATTATGGAGCCGGATCCGGAATTATTGCCTGAACTGCTGCTATTTCAGTCAGGATTTCTTTGGATAAAAACACATCTATTGTATCGATGTTTTCTTTTAATTGTTCCAGTGTTGTAGCACCGATAATAGCACTTGTCAAAAATGGCTGCTGCAGCACAAATCCCATGGCAAGCTCCGTTAACGTTAAACCATGTTTATGAGCGATTTCCTGATACAATCTTGCCGCTTGCGTACATTGATCGCTATTGTAACGTGTGTACTGCGGAAAAAGATTAATTCTCGCATTCGGATGTGCTTCTCCGGTTAAAAATTTACCCGTTAAAACACCAAATGCCAAAGGAGAATAAGCCAATAATCCCACGTTTTCGTACTTTGAGACTTCGGCAGAACCTACTTCAAAAAGACGATTCAGTAAATTATACGGATTTTGAACGGTTTTGATTCGCGGAAGATTCTGGTATTTGCTTTCTTCCAGAAAACGCATCATTCCCCAGGCATTCTCATTGGAGACCCCAATGTGTTTTATTTTTCCTTCTTTAATTAGTCCGTCAAAAGTTTCCAGCACTTCCCTGAAATTATCTTCCCAGACTGCATCGTGATCTTTGAAACCGCGTTGTCCAAAATAATTGGTTGGTCTTTCCGGCCAATGCATCTGATACAAATCGATATAATCAGTCTGAAGGCGTTTTAAGCTATTTTCTAAAGCGTATTTAATACTTTCCGGAGAAAAATCAATTTTATCACGCATATAGGTGAAATTGGGGTTTGGCCCCGCAATCTTTGATGCCAAAACTACTTTATCGCGATTTCCTGATTTTTTAAACCAGGTTCCTATAATTTTTTCTGTACTTCCGTACGTTTCTTCACGTGCCGGAACCGAATACATTTCGGCAGTATCAAAAAAATTAACGCCTCTTTCGAGTGCATAATCCATTTGGGCATGTCCTTCGCCTTCTGTATTTTGCTGACCAAAAGTCATTGTGCCAAGGTTGATTTTACTGACTTTTATATCGGTATTGGGTAGTGTTGTGTATTTCATTTGTTTTTTTGAGGTTCTAAGGTACTGAGCTGCTAAGATTCTAAGTTTTTCTTTTGAATAGGAAGCTTCAAAGATACAACGGGATTCTTCAAATGAAAATTCGACAAAAGTTAAAAAAAGGATAAAGATTTTTTGAGTTGCTAAGATTCTGAGATACTAAGCATTGTTTTCTTTAATAAAAAAGGCTCAAAGTTTAAAAACTCTGAGCCCATACATCTTAGAGCCTAAGCCCCTTAGAAGCTTAGTAACTTAATTTATACTATTCAACATCTCTGCGATTTCATCTAATTTTGGAGTCAGAATAATCTCGATTCTGCGGTTTTTGGCTTTTCCTTCCGGAGTAGCGTTGCTGGCTAGTGGTGAAAATTCACTGCGTCCTGCTGCCGTTAGTTTTTGTTTGTTGATTTTAGTGTTTTCGCTTAGGATATTTACAATGGCAGTGGCTCTTTTGGTAGACAGATCCCAGTTGTTTGCAATTGGTCCTGAACCTGCGTACGGATCATCATCGGTATGGCCTTCGATCAAAACAGAAAGATCAGGATTATCTCCTAATACTTTTCCCAATTCCACTACTGCTTTTCTTCCTTCGGTTCCAACCGCCCAGCTTCCCGAATTGAAAAGCAATTTGTTTTCCATAGAAACATATACTTTTCCGTTCTTTTGTTCCACTGTCAAACCTTTTCCTTCGAAACCATTTAAGGCTTTCGATAACGTTTCTTTCAGTTTTTTCATTGCTGCTTCTTTGGCGGCAATCATTACTTCCAGTTCATTTAAGCGGCTTGCTGTTTTATCTAAACGGGCTTGTTCTTCGGCTAATTTTTTAGATTTTGCTTCTAATTGCGCCAATAATTCACGATTCTTGTTCATGTTGCTTTCCAGCGCATCGTTGCTGTTTTTTTCCAGAGCATTGTACGAATCCTGAAGAACTTTGTACTTTTTCTGTTCAGCAGCCAAATCGGCTTTTTGTTTTTCAAGATCTGATTTTGTGCTGGCCAGATCTTTGGTCAGTTTATCACGATCCAGTTCCAGCTGATTTTTCGATTTCTTTAAATCGGAATTTTCGTCAGCAATAGAGCGGTTTTCTTTTTTAAGATCTGAATATTTCGATTCAAGATCGTTGTAAATTTTCTTAGAAACACAAGAAGTAGCGGATAAAGCTAAAACTAACAGTCCGATTGAGGCTTTTTTAATCATTTTATTTACTTTTTATTTGGGGCGTTTAATACTTTATAATTTGATGTCTGCCGAATATACTACTTCTGATAGTCCTGATAGCTACCGGGAGATATCCTTTTTCTTGTTATGCAGAAAAAAAGGCAAGCAGTACAAAGTTCTTTATTTACTAAAGCTCAGAATGATAAATTCAGACCACTATTTTCGTAACAAGAACAATACCAAAATTATTCGATTTCAACTAAAACCGGACAATGATCGGAATGAATGGCATCCGGTAAAATAACAGCTCGTTTCAGTCGGTGTTGCAAAGAATCGCTCACCAGATTGTAATCGATACGCCACCCTTTGTTGTTTCCACGGGCTCCGGCGCGGTAACTCCACCAGGAATAATGATGCGGATCTTTGTTGAAATGACGGAAACTGTCAATAAAACCGGATTTCATAAAACCATCCAGCCAGGCGCGTTCTGCCGGTAAAAATCCGGAAACGGTTTTGTTACGAACCGGATCATGAATGTCTATCGCTTCATGGCAAATATTGTAATCCCCGCAGATTACCAAATTAGGAATGGTCAGTTTCAGCTCGTTGATATACGTCTGAAAGTCATCCATAAACATAAATTTATGATCCAGCCTTTCGATATTGGTTCCGGACGGAAGGTACAAACTCATTACGGAACAGTCGTCAAAATCGGCACGAAGGTTACGACCTTCAAAATCCATATGATGAATTCCGGTTCCATAAACGATATTATTAGGTTCTGTTTTAGACAAAATTGCCACACCGCTATACCCTTTTTTTGTTGCAGGATAGTAGTATTGGTACGGATAACCTGCTGCAGTAATAGCTTCTACAGGAATCTGCTCCTGTGTGGCTTTTATTTCCTGAAGGCAAATAACATCGGGACTGGCATGTTGCAGCCAATCGATAAATCCTTTTGAAATTGCGGCTCTGATTCCGTTTACATTATAAGAAATAATTTTCATTCCAGTTTTTTTTTAGGATTTCAAATGTAATAAAAAAGTGGAAAGTTTGTGTTTGAAACAGTAAAAAGTAGAGTTTTTTGTTATCTTTGTTCGCTGCTCTAATAAATTAAAAATAGTACATGGGTTTAGTTACCGCGAAAGAAGTTGCAAAAGCAATAAATGTTGACAAGTACGGAGTATTAGGTACTTTTTCCGGCTGGATGCTTATGAAGGTTCTAAAGATCTCTACCCTCAATAAGATTTATGACCACAATAAACATTTAGAGGATGTTGCGTTTTTAAACGGAATTTTGGATGAAATGGAAATTAAATTCGAAATCCCCGAAGAAGATTTAAAGCGTTTGCCAAAGGATGGTGCTTACATCACTATTTCAAATCACCCGTTGGGAGGGATTGACGGTATCTTATTATTGAAATTAATGCTTGAAAGAGAGCCTAATTTCAAGATTATTGCCAACTTTTTACTGCACCGCATTGTTCCGCTCAAAAAATACATCATGCCGGTGAATCCTTTTGAAAACCACAAAGATGCTAAATCAAGTGTGGTCGGAATTAAGGAAACCCTGCGTCACTTAAGCGATGGCAAGCCATTGGGGATTTTTCCTGCAGGTGAAGTTTCAACGTATAAGGATGGAAAATTAGTAGTAGATAAACCGTGGGAAGAGGGAGCCCTGAAACTAATCAGAAAAGCAAAAGTTCCGGTTGTACCGATTTATTTTCACGCTAAAAACAGCAGATTATTTTACTGGCTTTCTAAAATTGATGACACTTTACGTACCGCAAAACTACCTTCTGAACTGCTTACGCAAAAAGACCGCGTCATTAAAGTTCGTATTGGTAAACCGATTTCTGTAAACGAGCAAAACGAAATTGAATCGTTTGAAGAATACTCGGAATTTTTAAGAAAGAAAACCTATATGCTGGCCAATCCTTTTGAGAAGGACAGCAAACTGCTTGATACAGCAAGTTTAAAAATACCAAAAGCACCCAAAAAAATCGTTACGCCGGCAAGTGAATCCGCAATGATTGACGAAGTAAATACTTTAAGAAACAGCGATTGCCGTTTATTACAAAGTAAAAACTACGAAGTATTTTTTGCAAGAGCCAAAGCGGTTCCGAACATACTGCATGAAATTGGCCGTTTACGCGAAATTACCTTCCGTGAAGTTGGCGAAGGAACGAATGAATCTATAGATTTAGACAAATTCGATCAATATTATCACCATATGTTCTTATGGGATGATGAAACCAAAAAAATTGCAGGTGCCTACCGTATGGGACTGGGTTCTGAGATTTATCCAAAATTTGGCATTGAAGGTTTCTACCTTAATGATCTGTTCCGATTTGAGCCTGAATTACACGATATGATGCACAAATCGATCGAGATGGGACGTGCTTTTATCATCAAGGATTATCAGCAAAAACCAATGCCTTTGTTCTTGTTATGGAAAGGAATCATTCATACAACCCTGCGTTATCCGGAACACAAATTTCTGTTAGGCGGTGTAAGTATTAGTAATCAGTTTTCTGATTTCTCAAAATCTTTAATGATTGAGTTTATGAAATCCAATTATTACGATCCTTATATTGCGCAGTACATACATCCTAAGAAAGCATACAAGGTAAAACTGAAAGACGCAGACAAAGACTTTATTTTTGATGAAGCTGAATCTGACCTGAATAAATTTGATAAAATTATTGACGAATTGGAGCCCGGTAATTTACGTTTGCCTGTTTTGATTAAAAAGTATATCAAGCAGAATGCACGGGTGGTGGCTTTTAACGTCGATCCTTTGTTCAATAATGCCATAGACGGCCTAATGTACATCCGAATCGCAGATATTCCGGAAAGTACTATGAAACCTGTTATTGAAGAGTTTCAAATAGAATTAGAGCGTAAACTATCTGAAAAGGAAGATGTCAATTAAAATGATTTTACATAAAAGAAAAAATCCCAATCGGTATTAGCCAATTGGGATTTTTTTTATGCTTAGAACCAGCCTTTTTTACCAACCTGATACGTTTGGTAAAAATCTTCATCTGTCTTTGTCAGATAAATAATGCCTTCAATAAGCCCTATAAGTCCTCCAATGCCACACAACAGCCCTAAAAGAAGCTGAATTACGCCTTCTTTGGTATATCCTAAATAAAACTTATGAATTCCTAAAACGCCAAGTAAAATTGCAAAAATTCCAGATACAACTTTTTTATTCTCTTGTTTGATCACTCCAAACTCTGATTGGGTATTTTCCATATTCTTGTTTTATAAAATTTGAAATCAACTTATATTAAAAGAAAAATCCCATCGCTATAGCAGATGGGATTTTTTATGTTTTAGAACCAGCCTTTTTTACCTACCTGATACGTTTGGTAAAACTCTTCGTCTGTTTTTGTCAAGTAAATAATTCCTTCTACTAAACCAATTAGACCGCTAATTGCTCCACAAGAAACTATGCCTATCACTAATTGAATAATTCCTTCCTGCGTATAGCCTAATATAAATTTATGAACTCCTAGTCCTCCTAATAAGATAGCAAGAACACCTGCAACAACTTTTTTATTCTCTTGTCTTGGCGTTGATGGCGCATTCCAAGCTTCTGGTTTTGTGTTTTCCATTATATATATGATTTAATTATTGTACTTCAACTTTTCCAATTTCATTAATTTCTTCGATTTCATTTTTAGGATCTGGTCCATATTGGTTTGTTCCTCTGTCCCCTTCTGTAACAAACAAAATAAGCAACCAAATACCACCAATGAAAGGCACGAATGCAATAAAATAGAACCAGCCGCTTTTGTTAACATCATGCAATCTTCTAACCACTACACCTAAAGTAGGAATAAAAGTAGCCAGAGTGTAAAGACCGAAAAGAGCATATCCGATAATTCCTCCGGTCACTGCATCTCCAAAAATTCCTCCAATTATAGCTCCAAGGACTATTAATACAATAGAAATTATTCCGTTAGCAAGCGCAAAATACCAATACTCGCTTCTTCTGGCGCGTCCTTTAAAGTTTGCATAGTTTTCAAAAACCACTTTTTTGTACCATTCAATCATAATAAACAATATTAGTTAAGTTAATTCCTACTCGTAAGGATTTTCGGTTACTCCCCGGTTCTCAAAGACAATCTTATTTAGATTAATTCTTCAAAAACCAGAAACAATATTATTAAAAATTAACAAATAAAACTAATTTTAATAGAATATTTAGAAGAAAACGCTCGTTATTTAAATCTAAAATTAAAGTTAATTAATATGGTAAACAGCTTTTATTTTATCCACGATTACTTGTGCCAGTCTCTCATGGCTCTCAAATGTCCATCCGGCTATATGTGGTGTTAACAAAACGTTTTTTGATTCGAGTAAATACTGAAAGGCTTCCGGCGTGTTATTCTCCTGAAAAAGGGTTTCAAAAGATAACTTTTCGTATTCCAGAACATCAAGACCTGCTCCCAGGACTTTTTTAGCTTTCATGGCTTCTACTAAATCTGCCGTCACAATATTTTTACCACGCGAAGTATTTATAATCCAGAAGGGTTTTGCAAAAGCATTTATAAAATTGGTGTTCACCATTTTATCTGTTTCCGGAGTCCACGGAAGATGTAAACTCAGAACATCTGTTTTTTGCTGTAATTCCTGCAATGAAACCTGTGTCGCATTTTCATCTCCGACATTTTCCAAAATATCATAACACAGCACATTAACTTCAAATCCGCGGAGTTTTTTAGCAAACGCTTTTCCCATGTTTCCATAACCAATAATACCCACGGTTTTGCCGTCGAGTTCATGTCCGCGGTTGCTTTCCCTGTTCCAGTGTCCGGCTTTTATTTCAGCATCAGCCTGGTTTAAATTATTGAACAAAGACAGAATTACGCCCAGCGTATGTTCTGCAACAGCGTTGCGATTACCTTCCGGAGCAGCGATCAGATGCACTCCTTTGCTTTCGGCATACTCGCAATCAATACTTTCTAAACCCGCGCCCACTCTGGCAATAAACTGTAAATTGGTTGCCTTATCGAGAAATGTTTTGTCGATTTTAAAACGACTTCGGATGACGATTCCGTTATACTCCTGAATTTTGTTTTCGATTTCTTCTTTAGAAGATTTAAAATCGGCATGATTTTCAAAACCGGCTTCTTCTAATTGTCCCCAAAGTATCGGGTGATTGCTATCGATATGTAGAATTTTTGCGCTCATAAATTAAAACTTTATTATGAAAACAAAGTAACAAAAAAATTGCCGTTTATCATTTTGACAAAAGTAATTCCCCAAAAAAGGCGTAAATTCGCATAAAACGGAATATGAAAACAATTGGCTTGATTGGAGGAATGTCTTGGGAAAGCTCTTCTTTATATTATCAGATAATAAACCGAACCGTTCAGGAAAAATTGGGCGGTGTCCATTCAGCTAAATTACTGCTGTATTCCGTAGATTTTAATGAAATTGCAGTATTACAAAAAGAAGGAAACTGGGAGGAATTAGCACAATTGATGATTGACGCGGCACAAAAACTCGAAAAAGGCGGTGCTGATTTTATTGTTTTGTGCACCAACACGATGCACAAAGTATCGGATGCGATAGAAAAAAATGTATCAGTTCCTTTAGTGCATATCGTTGATGCCACTGCCGAAAAGATTCAGGAGAAAAGTATAAAAAAAATAGGCTTATTGGGTACGTCGTTTACTATGGAACAGGATTTTTTTAAAGTTCGTTTATTCGAAAAACATAAAATCGAAACCCTGATTCCAAACGAGAAACAAAGAGCCGATATACACCACATTATATATGAAGAATTAGTAAAAGGAATCATAAACACAGATTCAAGAAATATCTTTTTAGAAATAATCACTGATTTAATTCATAAAGGAGCCGAAGCAATAATATTGGGCTGCACCGAGATCGAATTATTAATCACCAATGAATACACTGACGCTGAATTATTTAACACTGCTGAAATTCATGCAAAGAAAGCTGTCGAATTTTCATTAGCATAATATAGTACACTTAAAAATGAAATTAACCAAAACTTTTAAAGCCTTTTTTGAAAACGAAAAATCAGGAGGCCTCCTTTTACTTTTCGTTACCATTACCTCTCTTTTTTTAGCCAATTCTTCTTTTCAGACGGAATATATTTCATTTTGGGAGAAAGATCTGGGACATCATTCCATAACGCATTGGATTAATGATGGTTTGATGACTATTTTCTTTTTACTCATTGGTTTAGAACTGGAACGTGAAATTTATCACGGTGAATTATCGAATATCAAAAATGCTTCATTACCTATTATGGCAGCATTTGGAGGAATGTTTATTCCTGCAGCAATCTTTCTGGCTTTGAATTTTGGCACCGCAACCCAAAACGGAGCAGGAATTCCGATGGCTACCGATATTGCTTTTGCTATTGGAATTTTATCGCTTTTAGGAAGCAAAGTTCCTGCATCATTAAAAATATTCTTAACGGCCCTTGCAGTCATCGATGATCTGGGAGCTATAATTGTGATCGCCGTTTTTTATACGACATCCATTTCTTTCGTAAACCTTGCCATTGCCTTAGGGATTTGGGGGATTCTATTTATTCTGAACCGTAAAAAAGTCTACCACCTGCTTCCTTATTTAATCGGAGGGGTCGCCATGTGGTACTTTATGCTAAATTCCGGCGTTCATGCTACGATAACCGGAGTCATATTGGCTTTTGTTATTCCGTTTGGGGATGGCGGCGAAAAATCAATCTCTTATAAACTACAGCACTATTTACACAAACCTGTGGCCTTTTTTATATTGCCTTTGTTTGCTGTTGCCAACACCTGCATCGCCATAAAACCGGACTGGCACGAAGGTTTAAGTCACCCGAATACATTCGGAATTGTTTTAGGCCTGGTTGTCGGAAAACCTCTGGGAATCTTACTCTTCTCTTTTGTTGGGGTTAGTGCCGGAATTTGTTCTTTGCCAAAAGAACTAAAATGGTCCCATATTTTAGGCGCCGGAATGCTGGGCGGCATTGGTTTTACGATGTCAATTTTCATTACCCTTTTAGCTTTTAAAGATCCTGAAACGATCATTTTTTCTAAAATTGCCATTTTAATTGCCTCAATTCTTGCGGGCTTATTTGGTTTTTGTTATTTAAAATACATTCTAAAACAAAAGAAAAAACGATCTAAAATATGAATCCAGGAAAAAACCTAATAGCGCTGGTAATTTCCTTTTTTCTTATTACGGCCTGCAGTGATAAACCCAAAACAGCCACCATCCCACAAGAACAAACTAAAAACACAGCGACTCTTCAAGCTCAAAAAAGTACCGAAGCAATTGAAGGAGTTTATACTTCTAACGAATGTGATCTATCTATACAAATTACAAAAACGAAAGACGGTTATGCCTATTTTCTTCAGACAAACACAAGAAAATTAAACGGTAAAGCCACTGTAGCCCAAAATGAATCGGGTGAAAAATATGTAACCCTCCAAGGAATCCAATGGGACGATTACGAAGGAGACATTAGTAACGAAGAGGAAACAGATTCTGTTTCGAATCCGGAAAAGACCGCTAAAGAGATTGAAATTCCTGTCGGGATCGACGCAAGTTATGTAAAAGATACCCTGACGATTCAGAATTATGGCAACTCGATGAATTCATATACGAAGATTTCAGAGTGCGGTGCAAAATATATCCGACTGATTAAAAATTTAAATTCCAAAAAATAAATTCCAAATTCCAATTTGATAATCAGATTGGAATTTGGAATTTTTAAATATTGGAATTTCACTAACGCTATCCTTTAATCTGCTTCAGGGAAGTTTTGATTCCTTTGATTAGGGACGAGCTGAATCCATTGTGTTCCATTTCGTTTAACCCTACAATGGTGCAGCCCTGAGGCGTTGTTACACGGTCGATTAATTGTTCCGGATGTACTTTTTCTTCTAACAACATTTTAGCCGCTCCTTTTACCGTTTGTGCAGCAATTGCCAAAGCCGTATTCGAATCGAATCCAATCTCGATTCCTGCCTGCATAGAGGCACGAATATAACGCAAAGCATACGCAGTACCGCAAGCACCTAAAACAGTGGCTGCATCCATCAATTTTTCATCGATTACCGGAGCTGTACCTAAATCCTGAAACAGATCCACTATGGGCAATGCTTTTTCACGATCTTTTTCCGGAAAAGAGATACAGGTTGCTGATTCTCCAAACTGAGCCGCAATATTGGGCATAATCCGGATTACCGGATATTCATTGTTTGTTTTGGACTGAAGGACATCAAGCGACAACCCGCTTACTGCCGAAGCAATCGTTTTATTTTTGATTACCGGTAAAATCTCTGCCAGTACTGTATCAACCTGATAGGGTTTTATGGTCAGGATCACCACATCGGCTTCCTGAATATTGTGTTTGTTATCGGATGAAACGGTAATTCCGTGTTCTGATAAATATTCGATACTGGATGTATTTCGTCTTGTAACGGTTACCTGATTATTTTTGGAGAATTTTGCAATTCCCAGGGCTATAGAAACCCCAAGATTTCCTCCTCCTATGATGTGTACTTTCATTGCTTGTTTTTTAGCTGATTAATAGCCCGTTTTTTCAGCCACAAATTACACCGATTTTAGAGATCTTAAATCACTGTAATCTATTAATTTGTTGCAAAACTTAAAACCCAAGAATCATTTTGGCTACTCCAAAATAAAGCATAATTCCAAAAACGTCATTGGTCGTAGTAATAAAAGGTCCTGTTGCAATGGCAGGATCAATTTTGTTTTTATGAAGAAAAAGCGGCACTAAAGTTCCCAGAGTTGCAGCAAATAAGATCACTACAATCATCGAAATTGAAATCGCGATTCCCACTAAATACTGCTGATACATCACCGAATGATAGCCTAATAAAAGCAATGAAATAATAGTTCCCGAAATCATCGATACTGAAATCTCCTTGCTGAAATAGCCGCGGCTGAATTCTTTCAAAGTTCCGTTGGCCAGACCCTGAACGACAATTGCCGAAGCCTGAACACCAATATTTCCGGCTGTTGCCGAAAGCAGTGGCACGAAAATAATTAAAGTTGAATATTTTTGAAAGGTAGCTTCATTTCCTTTCAACACAAAAGAAGCCACAATTTCGATTACCATTCCGATTAAAAGCCACGGCAAACGTGCTTTGGTCAACTCCAAAACGCTGTCATTGGATTCTACGTCCTGGGTAATACCCGCTGCCAACTGGTAATCTTTGTCTGCCTCGTCCTTGATTACGTCAACGATATCATCAATGGTAATTCTGCCCACCAGGCGCCCCAGTTCATCTACAACCGGAATGGCTTCCAAATCGTATTTTTGCATGATACGGGCTACCTCAACATCTTCGGTATCTACGTTTACGAAATTAAGCTTTCGAATATAAATATCTCCGATTTGTGTTTTGGTCGAGGTGGTCAGTAAATCTTTAAGTGAAAGCCTTCCTTTTAAGCGGTTTTCGTCATCGACCACGTAAATCGAATGTACTCTTGATACGTTTTCAGCCTGAATACGCATTTCTTTCACACAGGTCAGCACATTCCAGTTTTCATTGACTTTAACAAGCTCTTTTCCCATCAGACCACCGGCGGAATTTTCATCGTAACGCAATAAGTCGACAATATCTTTTGCGTGCTCAACGTCAATTAATTCCGAGATTACCTCTGCTTTAATTTCCTGTGACAGCTCCGCGATAATATCTGCGGCATCATTGGTTTCCAGCTCATCAAGTTCTTCCGCAATCTCCTTAGGTGAAAGTCGGCTTAAGATATTTTCGCGCAAATCATCTTCTAATTCCAGAAGAATTTCGGCTGTTTTATCGCTATCTAAAACCTTAAAAATATAAGTTGCTTCGTCAAAATCCAGTTCGTCAAGGATTTCGGCGATATCTGCGTGGTGCAGGTCATTCAATAAAACTTCAAGTTCCTTGTCGTTTTTATTAACAATATGCTCCTCTAACTGCTGGATTAAATCTTTACTAACTTTGAACTCCATCGGCTTCTATTTTTTGAGTCAAAACAATAAATTCGTCTACGCTAAGCTGCTCCGGACGTTTATCAAAGATAAGGTCTAATCGAAGATCATCTGATAAATTTAATGTTTTCAAACTGTTACGTAATGTTTTTCGTCTTTGCTGAAAAGCCGTTTTTACCACTGTAAAAAATATCTTTTCGCTACAAGGAAGACTGTAATCTTCCTTTCGGGTCATTTTCATCACACCCGATTTCACCTTGGGCGGAGGAATAAAAACATTTTCGTCAACAGTAAACAAGTACTCTGTATCATAGAAAGCCTGGGCTAAAACGGATAAGATTCCGTAAGCCTTTGAGCCTTTTTTCTCGCAGATTCGTTCTGCCACTTCTTTTTGAAACATTCCTGAAAACTCAGGAATCTGATGTTTAAGTTCTAAAGTCCTGAAAACAATCTGAGTCGAAATATTATACGGAAAGTTTCCAATAATAGCGAACTGCTTGTCTTCATACACTTCTTTTATATTGTATTTCAGGAAATCCTGAGAGATAATTTTATCTTTTAATTTCGGATAATTTTCACCCAAATACACCACAGATTCCGTGTCAATCTCGATGACATGGGTATTAATTGGTTTGTCAAGCAAATATTTAGTCAACACACCCATCCCCGGTCCTATTTCTAAAACCTCATCATATCCTTTTAAACTTAAAGTATCTGCAATTGCTTTGGCGATACTTTCGTCTTTCAGGAAGTGTTGTCCTAAATGTTTTTTGGCTTTTACTTTTTCCATTGTCTTTTTTTAGATTCTTAGATTGTCAGATCCTAAGATTGTTAGATTTTCGAAATATCAGGTAATCCGGAAATCTCATTTATTTTTTATTAATCTCTCTCAACTGTTGAATGTCTAACAAATCCTTTGCTCTGTTTGCTTTAATCTTACTTGTAATTAAATCTTCTAAAGACAAAACATTCCATTTTAAAAATGTTTTATCATTTACAATCACCTCTTCACTATCAATAAAAGCTTCATCAAAAGTTTTATTTACCGAAAATCTGGTAATTAATTCCAAGTTCAAATCAACCGGGGAGAACTTAATTGAGATGTTTTGCTGCTGTTTTTTTACATTTTCGGGGAAATCATCGATTTCATATCCCATTTCATTAAAAACAAGCACCAATTTTTTAAAATTGTCATCTGTTGTGTCAATCCAAAAATCCACATCTGCTGAATGTCTCTGATAGCCATGAAAATTTACAGCTCCACCGCCAACCATAAGCATCCTTACCTTATGTTTGCTTGCCAAAGTAATAAACTCATCAATGTTTTGATCCCATAATTTTGACATACTAACTCGATTTTATAACAATCAGAAAATTATCTTTGTTTCTATCCTCTTTATTTTTTACGGGAAATCGGCTTACTCTTTCACTTAATCTTAAAAAACTATAAAATCTTTCCGTTTTAGACAACTTCAGAAAATCTTCCTGTTGTTGCTTATTACTTTCTTCTTTAGTTTGAAATCGAATTTCCATAATTTTCTTTTTTAATGATACTGAAAACCGGGACTGAAAACTTAATCTTAATGTTCCGAAATAACTTCCAGCTCCGTTTTGAAAGAAAGCATTTTATCTGCAAACAATCCCAAAGCTTCCCTGTGAAATTCCGGTTCATCTTCGATGTAAAACTGCTCTAAAGTTTCTTTACTGTCGGTAACATATTGTACGGAATACGTAATGCCGCCCATTTCTTCTTCAATCAAAACTTTCACAATTCGTGCTGAAGAGAATTTTTGTGTGGCTAAAATTTCCGGTATGTGTTTTTCCTGCATCCACTTTAACCATTGGTCGTGAACGCTTTCGTGTATGTTGGTCGTAACGTTGTAAATAATCATTTTCTGTTTAGATTGTTAGATTTCTTAGATTGTTAGATTATTAGATTATTAGATTATTTAGAAAAGTCTAAAGATCTAAGTAGTCTGAAATCTAAGAATTCTAATTTTATAAATTCTTGTCTCCTCTTAACTCGCGGTATTTTTTCCTGGCATCAACAAAGTAAATACTATCCTGATGGTTAAAAATCACTTTTTCATATAAAGGCTTTGCCTTTTCTGTATCTTTCAATTCGTCGTTGTAAATTTCTGCCGAAAAGAATAACGCCTCATCTACATAAATTCCGTCACTGTGATTGTCAATTATTTGCTGATACTGGCCTAAAGCAGCCGTATAATCTGCTTGGCTTTCGTATATTTTTCCTAAACGCAACATTGTAACAGCTTCAATTTCCTGTCCTTTAAAATTTTTCAGAATACCCTGAAACTGAGCAATAGCTTTCAGTTTCTTATTTTGGTACATCAGAAAATCACCTTTCGCAAACTGTTTCAGTGCCGTTTGCGTTGAATCGGCAGCGGTATTGTCGTTGATTAGTAAAAAATATTCAAGAGCGTCATTGGCAATCAACTGTGTATTGGCTGATTTTAATTCTTTAAACTGTTTCAAAGCCCATTCAAAATCAGTTTTGTAATAACTTGTTTTGGCAGCCCTCAGACTCGCCTCATGCGACATCACATCATTCTTCAAATCCAGCTGAATCTGGGAATAATAAATCAGCGCCTGATTGAACTTTTCTTCCAGAAGCAAAATATCACCCAGTTCCATTTTAGCATCTGCCTGTTGATACTCATTCAGGTTTAGCTCTAAGGCTCTTTTTATAATTGCTTTGCCTTCTTCCGGTTTTTTCAAATTAAAAGCCAGAAAGTGCGCCTGAATTATTTGCAAAGATACGGTAAAAGGAGTGATTTCATAGGTAGTCAGCAATTGTTGTAACTCGGTCTCGATAGCCGGATAGTCTTTTTCCTGAGCTTTTTCAATTTTAATTTCCATCAGACTGGCATTGGTCTGAATCAGCAAATCTAAATCCTTGGTATTTAACAGAATAAAATTCAGAATCTCAGTAGCGGTCTCGGTATCGTTTTCATTCAGTGCAAACTGACTCAGATTCACAATACTCATCAGGGATTCGGGTTCTCTTTTATAAATGGCTTTTTCCTGGATAAAAGCCTTTCCGAATTCTTTCTGCTGCACGTAAAACCAGCTTAAGTAATGGTTCCAGAACACATCCTGATCTTTTTGCGTTCTTAGGATTAATGCTTTTCGCATCGCATCTTTGAAACCTGTATTATCGGTTTCTCCATTCATAAAACGGGAAAGCTGTGTCTGAATTAAATTGGCATTCTGTGGATTCTTAAAGGATTCCGTCAGTAAAAGGTCGATCATTTGATCGGTCTTTCCCAGCTGGCCGTACAACATTCCGATCTGAAAATTGAAATTGTAATTCGGCTGCACTTCCATTGCGGTCTGATAGGCTTTTAAGGCATATTCGAGCAAAACCTTTTTTTCAAAGGAATTTCCGATACCGTAAACATCATTCGAATTGGTTCTGATTTTTTCAATAGCCTGATCGTAATAGCTTTTGGCTTTGGATTCATTTTTCTGCAATTGAAAGTTGTAACCCAATTCAACCAGAAAAACACCTTGTTTGTATCGGTTGTATCTCTCCTGAATCGCTTTTTGGGCAATATCAAATTGCTGCAATTGCTGGTAACAGTCGATGGTTCTTAAAAAATACTGGGTATTGGACGGGGCTAAATTTAAAAGCTGTTCGTAACTGACTTTTGCTTTTTCGAAATCGCCTTTATCGTAGTAATATTGAGCCAGTTGCTCATTTTGTGCAAACGCAAAACCAGACCACAACAAAAGAATATAGATAAAAATGTTTTTCATATTTCTGGTTTTTGTTGAAAATCTTTTTGAGTCGCAGTTATTAGTTTTCAGTCGCAGTTGACAGTCGCAGTTTGCTAACTGAATACTGCGACTATAAACTGTAAACTGAATTAATCTATTATATCAAATCCGCAGTACGGACGTAAAACTTCCGGAATTACGATTCCTTCCGGTGTTTGGTAATTTTCCAAAATTCCTGCCAGAACTCTTGGCAAAGCCAATGAACTTCCGTTAAGGGTATGTGCCAGCTGGTTTTTCCCATCTTTGTCTTTGAAACGCAATTTCAGACGGTTGGCCTGAAAAGTTTCGAAGTTAGAAACGGAACTAATTTCTAACCAACGGTCCTGAGCGGTAGAAAACACTTCAAAATCATACGTTAAAGCAGAAGTGAAACCCATATCACCACCACACAAACGCAAGATTCGGTAAGGCAATTTCAATTCCTGCAGAATGTTTTTTACGTGCTCGACCATTCCATCAAGCGCTTTATAGGAATTGTCCGGGTGTTCGATGCGCACAATTTCTACCTTATCGAATTGGTGCAAACGGTTCAGTCCACGAACGTGTGCTCCGTAAGAACCTGCCTCACGGCGGAAACATGGTGTGTAAGCCGTATGTAAAACCGGCAATTCGCTTTCGCTCAAAAGAACATCACGAAACAAGTTCGTCACCGGAACCTCAGCGGTTGGAATCAGATACAAATCATCAATCGTAGAATGATACATTTGTCCTTCTTTGTCCGGCAATTGTCCTGTTCCGTACCCTGAAGCTTCGTTTACCAAATGCGGCACCTGAACTTCATTGTATCCTGCAGCTGTATTTTTATCTAAAAAGTAATTGATTAAGGCACGTTGCAGACGGGCTCCTTTTCCTTTGTAAACGGGAAATCCGGCACCGGCAATTTTCACACCCAGTTCAAAATCAATGATGTCGTATTTTTTTACCAGCTCCCAGTGAGGCTGTGCGCCTTCGTGCAAAACCGGGATTTCACCTTCTTCAAAAACATTCAGATTATCGTCCGGCGTTTTTCCTTCAGGAACAATATCAGCCGGAAGGTTAGGTAGCGTATATAATTTATTGGTTAATTCGACAGCCAGAGCTTCTGCTTTTTCGCCTAATTCTTTACTTTTTTCTTTTAAGGAAACTGTTTTTTCTTTTAAGATTGCTGCTTTCGATTTCTCTCCGGCTTTCATCAATTCACCAATATCCTTGGATAATTTATTAGATTCAGATAAAACATTGTCTAATTCTACCTGCGCAGCACGACGGTTTTCATCTAATTGAACCACTTCTTCAACAACACTTTTGGCATCGATATTTCGTTTTGCCAAAGCCTTGATTACTTTCTCCTGATTTTCTCTAATAAATGCGATTTGTAACATAGCTTGATTTTTGTAACTATTTTATTTTTATATAAAGGAAGCAAATTTAAGGAAATGTTTGTTAAGAATAAGGACAAAGTTACCTGTAAAAGCGAATTTCACAGGGCAAATTGAAACGAACACAGAATTTCTTTGCCATTTAGATTCAATTCTGTGCTGCTTTGTAGTTTTTCTTTGAAAAAAGGGTCGAAATAAAACTATTCCCTTTTAATTTCATGTCCCACAAATTCCTCTAAAACCGCGAACATTTCGTCCACCGAAAGCACTTCGGTATCGGGATGGGATTTTAGGAAACCGGCGTTCAGTGTCACCAGATTTTCTTCCAGTTCAAAGAAAGTATCGTTGTTTAGCAAATCTCTCGTTGGGTTGACGCCTTCCAGTTTTCCTTTCAGGAATTTATCAATCTTGACACTACTCAGCAATCGCACTCTTTTGGCTTGTGTCTGAAACAATTCTAAATGTTTTTCAGCGCCAATTAAAGCGAGGCCTTCTTCTATCAGTTCATTCAGTTCTTTATTCCAGCGTGAATTGTAAACGAATTGCGAAAAATTGCCTTCCGTATATTGTGAAGTATAATAATCCAGATAATAACTCATCAAGGCATCTTCGTGAATCAGGTCGTCGTCTATTTTTTCCTCACGCATCAGGTTGATCACCGAAATATTAGAATTGATCACGTCCTGAGGATTTTCGCTGTTTGCCGCGGTTTCTGAAATAATGATTCTGCCGAATTCCATTTGAATTTATTTTAAGGAGTTTGGTGCAAATTTCGGGTAAAATAACAGACGAAAGAAATCCTAAATTGCTTTTATGCACAATTTTGTCATTTCTATAAAAACGAAATTTAAAATTATTCTCCGTAATTTCATAAAACTATTCGCTAACTTATTAAAAATCAAAACAACAAAAGTAATTTTCAAAGAGATAAAACACTAACCAAATGAATACACTGCTAAAAAAACCAACCCTGTTTTATGTCCTGGGAATACTTTCCATCCTTGCCGGTACTGTTTACGCTATATTATTGATTGCCGGAAATTCCGCGCAGGACGGATTACTGGGGATTTATATTTTATTCAGCCTGATATTGGTTTTATTCGCCGTCATTGTCGACAGATTTCTGGTTCGGAAGTTCGGAAACCAAAAGGTGAATAAAGTTCAATTTTCTTTCCTGCTCCTGATCGTGCTTCTTTGGATTATCAGAGCAATATTAAATGGGTTTTAATTATTTCTGTTCAACCAATAGTTCTTTCAGTTCCTTCGTTTTTACAAAAGCAGCAAAACGCCCAGAGAGCAATAACATTTCTTTTTCTTCGGGAGTTGTTTTTAGTTTTGTTTCCACATGGGCTGCATATTCGTACAACATCAAAAGTTCACTGGCACCAAAATTTTTAAATTTTTCTTTGTCTAAACTGGACAGCATTACTTCGCCATTTTTGTCTTTTTTGAAACTTTCAGTACCAAAGTTTTTAATCAGTTTGGTTCTAAACTCAACATACAATTTCAACCAGCTGCTCTCTTCATCATCCGTGTTTTTTAATTGCAATACCAGATCTTCATAATCCTGATCTTTGTTTAGTTTCAAAAGATAATCGCGTAAGGTTGTAAAGCCAATGACCTGAAAATTGGAAACCGGAATTTTATACTTCTCCAGCACATTTTCAACATCATTTTCAAAAGTAATGTATCGGGTCTGAACGGTATACAAAGAAGCCGTTTCCAACAAGGAAATCAATTTGATTTTGGTGTCATTGATGTAAGGTTCCTTCTTCCCTTGCCCTAAACAATCTATAAAAAGTGCTTTTTTGTTTTTATTATCGACTTTCTCATCATTGTGCAGCAGTTCAATTAAGGTCTGATAGCCCATATTATCGGAAGCACCGCCATCGATCACACATAATATTTTGTCCTGGCCTTTGATTCCGAATTTGGTTTTGGGCAGTACCCCCGGAAAAGCAGAACTGGCTGTGATCGCATACGTGAGCGGAAAATCATAACCATTACTGATCTCGTTTTTATCCAGAGGAAGGGAAGACTTATTGGGAGCCAGTGATGCATTTATTTTTAAACCCCTGATAATATGCGGCATAAAAGGAAATCTTTCGCCATTGTTATAGGCGGTTCCGTTGGCCACCAGCACAGGCAATTCGGGTGTTTTTTTACTCTCTTTTGGAATGAAGAAATCCGACAACAGCATTTGGCTTTTGAACTTATCCGGATTTTCAGGATTGGAACTGTCGTATTGCAAAACCTCCAGGTCTAAACGCTGCGTCATTGATATTTTTTCTCCTTTTTCGTTTCTGCTGTTATTCAGAAGAGAGAAAAGTGATGCCGATTTATTTACATCTGATTTGTAAGCATCTGCTTTAGAGAAATAAAACTCATTGAAGGAACAATTGTCGTGCTGCAGTTTATTTTTGAGGATTGTTAAATAATAACCCGCTGAATAACAGCCGCCCGAAACGGTGGAGAAATAATCTATTTCGTTTAAAAAATTACGTTGGGAATCATTTTCTCCTATTTCTTCTAACCCCAAAAGCACACCCATACTAAAAAACTGTGCCCTCGATCCACCTCCCGAAATTCCGACCCCTAAAGCAATATTGGGATTCTGAATTCTTTTATCCCGTTCCTGAACCGATTTATATTCGTTCAGATTCACCGAAGGAATAGAATTATAGTTGATTTCCGAGAAAAGATTGATCTTGTTCTGAGCTATCGCTTCACCCGCAAAAACAAGCAAAAGAAAAACGATGTGAAGCCTTTTATATTCCATAAACCCTTCAATTAAATTGTTTTTTATTCCACATTAAATACTCTCAAAATAAAGGTTTTAAAATTAAATAATTAATTCAATACCATTTACCTGATGGCTATTTTTTAACTTTTTAAAGCATAAAAAAAGCCGCACTAAATGATGCAGCTTCTTCTATTTTTTATTGTTTAATACCCATTTCTATTTTAGGTACCTGCTTTTCCGGCCGAATTCGTTTTTTCAAAAACAAAATCTGTCCCAAATGACTGGACTGATGTTCCATCACGTGAAACCAGCAATATTGGTTACTTATGTCGTATTTCATCTGAACTTCGGCAAACCAGGCATCATCTCTTTTCTTTAGTTCTGAAATGGTTTTGGCCCTTACTTCATTATAAATATCCAGATAATACTGAATGTCATGTCCTTTAAATTCATCTCGTCCGCCCTGATCTAAGTTTAAAGCGGCCTCCCAGATTTTCTTCTCTTCTTCATTAAATTCTCTTTTTTCGAAAGTAAAAACCTGATAGTATTTTTCGGCTGCAGCCAAATGCATGACCAAAGCACCAATTCGGTTGGCCTGCTCATCATGCAGATAATCAATCTCGTACTGATTCATGTTTTTAACGGCTCTTTCCACACGGTCTTTAAGGTCTTCCAGCATCGAAATCATATCGCCAATTTTGGGTGAAGCGCCTTCCACATTTCCTATTTTTCCGGTTTCTTTTATGACAATACCCGTCCCTTCCAGTACTAATGCATTTTTTCCATCGGCGGCTGATTTATCGGAATATACCTTATATTCCTTCACCTTAACTAATTTTGCTTTAGAGGTCCCTAAATTCCATTTCGGAATATCTCCATTGTTTACAGGCGTTTCAAAACCTGAATTTAAAATGGTTACCGGCTCAAAGACACCTTTTGCATTTTCAATAAACAACTGAAATTTATCAAAATAAAACTTTCCATTATACGAGCTTAATCCTCCAAAAGTCAAAGATTTACTATTCTCATCAATTATTCCTTCAACGGTATACGATTGCCAGTCTTTTGATTTGATTGGTCTTTCTTCCATATTATCAAAAAAACCGACTTCATCATTTTTATTATTCACTCTTGCCCAGATTCCCGCCCAGGCTTTAGGCTCTGCGGTTTCTACTTTTGCAGAAGCAACCAGTTTAAATTTTTTCTTGGCCGGAGTCTGAATGTCTATGGTCTGGCTGAAACCCATCCAATCACTCGAAATAACCCTTGGTGCCTGACCCTGAACCGAAACAAAACTTAAAAAAAATACTACGATAGTAAATTTTCTCATTCTCTATATTTTAAAAATTTCCGTAAATATAATATACTTTTTTAAGGAATTAACTTATTATTATTGAATAATCTTTTCAAAAAAGAGAATAAAAAAAGCCACATTAAAAATGCAGCTTTTATGATATTTCAGAAACGGTTCTTAGTTCGTTTTCATTGGCGGTAAATCGAATGCAACTGAATCGTGCTCGAAATTATTACGATGTCCACCATCACAAAATGGTTTGTTGGCCGATAATCCGCAACGGCAAAGACCTAGTGCGCTTCTGCCTTGTAGTCCGTAAACTGTTCCTTCTGAATCCATTATTTCGAAATCACCTTCAATTTTGATGGATCCGTTTTTATTGATGATTAATTTTGTCTTGCTCATAGCTTTGTTTTTTTCACTGCAAAGGTTGCAAAATATATTTTGAAGTTTTTAACGGAAGGGCTAGTTTAAACTCGTTCTATTTTAGTCGTTCCACAAAGCTGCACGGAGGTTTTCGCAGAGATTCGCAAAGGTTCTCCGGCTGAGCGAAGTCAAAGCCCACGCAAAGATTTGACGAAGCTTTTTTGTTTCTCGCAGATTCCGCAGATTGAGCAGATTTAATTTAGAAAAATCCATTTTAATCCTTCGTAATCTGTGGCTAAATAAAATTTTGCGCCTCTGTGCCTCTGCGTGATTAATTTCCCTTTCTTTTAAAAAAACTTCGCGAATCTCTGCGCTTTTTCTTCGTGAATCTCCGTGAAATAACAAATTCTCGATTCTATTGCTTATTTTTGCAGGCAATAAAATTGAGTTATGAAATGAGCGTACGACAAAATTGCCCTTAAACACAAGATTTCATGCGCGAATTACATATGACCAATAAAAAATAATTAATATCAACATATGATACAGAATCCAAAGAGATATACTATTACGGCAGCCTTGCCTTACACCAACGGACCTATACATATTGGCCATTTGGCGGGGGTTTACGTGCCTGCAGATATTTATTCGAGATATTTACGTTTACAGGGAAAAGATGTTGCGTTTATTTGCGGAAGCGATGAACATGGCGTTGCTATTTCGATGAAAGCCAAAAAAGAAGGAATTACACCACAAGAAGTTATTGATAAATATGACGGAATTATTAGAAAATCATTCGCTGATTTCGGAATTTCGTTTGATAATTATTCCAGAACTTCGGCTAAAATTCATCATGATACGGCTCAGGAATTTTTCAGAAAACTGTATGATAATGGCGATTTTATTGAGGAAATAACCGAGCAATTGTATGATGCCAAAGCCAATCAGTTTCTGGCGGATCGTTTTGTGGTGGGAACTTGTCCAAGATGTGGCAACGACGGAGCTTACGGAGATCAGTGTGAAAATTGCGGATCGACTCTGAATGCTACGGATTTGATTAACCCGAAATCGACGATTACCGGAGAAACTCCGATTTTGAAATCTACCAAACACTGGTTTTTACCTTTAGACCGATATACTGATTTCTTAACAGAATGGATTTTGGTGGGACATAAAAACGACTGGAAACCGAATGTGTACGGACAAGTAAAATCATGGGTTGACGGCGGACTCGAGCCTCGTGCCGTAACGCGTGACCTGGATTGGGGAATTGATGTTCCCGTTGAAGGTGCCGAAGGAAAAAAATTATACGTTTGGTTTGATGCGCCAATTGGGTACATTTCATCAACCAAAGAATGGGCTTTGCGCGAAGGAAAGGACTGGGAACCGTACTGGAAAGACGAAGACACCAAACTGGTTCACTTTATCGGGAAAGACAATATTGTTTTTCACTGTATCATTTTCCCGGCGATGCTAAAAGCCGAAGGAAGCTATATTTTACCGGACAATGTTCCTGCGAATGAGTTTTTGAATCTGGAAGGAAACAAACTTTCGACTTCTAAAAACTGGGCGGTTTGGCTGCACGAATATTTAGAAGAATTTCCGGAGAAACAAGACGTTTTGCGTTATGCCTTAACATCAAACGCGCCGGAAACTAAGGATAACGATTTTACCTGGAAAGATTTTCAGGCCAGAAACAACAACGAACTGGTAGCGATTTTTGGGAACTTCATCAACCGTGTGGTGGTGTTGACGAATAAATATTACGACGGATACATTCCAACGCCAAATGAATTTACAGAAGTTGACGAAGCTGCTTTGGCCGAATTGAAAGCGTATCCGGCCGTGATTTCAAGTTCGGTAGAGCGTTACAGATTCCGTGAAGCTTTGGGCGAATTGATGAATGTGGCGCGTTTAGGAAATAAATACCTGGCCGACGAAGAGCCGTGGAAAGTAATGAAAGACAATCCGGAGCGAGTAAAAACGCAGATGTATGTGGCGTTGCAAATTGCCGCTGCGTTGAGCATATTGGCGGAACCGTTTTTACCTTTTACAGCTGCGAAATTATCCCGAATCCTTAAAAACGAAGGAAAATTGAAATGGAATGACGTTGCTGAAAATTCAGAATTGATTCCGGAAGGCCACCAGATTGGTGAAGCCGAATTGCTTTTTGCTAAAATTGAAGACGAAGAAATACAAAAACAAATAGACAAATTGGAAGCTACCAAAACGGCCAATCTTGCCGAAAACAAACAAGTGGAACCTCAAAAAGAATTAATTCAGTTTGAAGATTTCGCTAAAATGGACATTCGTGTCGGAACTATTCTGGAAGCAGAGAAAATGCCGAAAGCCAATAAACTTCTGGTCCTGAAAGTAGATACCGGAATTGATGTTCGTACGATTGTTTCGGGAATTGCAGAAAGCTTTACACCGGAAGAAATCATCGGAAAACGTGTTTCTGTTCTGGCCAACCTAGCGCCAAGAGCGTTGCGTGGTGTAGAAAGCCAGGGAATGATCCTGATGACTACAAATGCAGAAGGAAAACTGGTTTTCATCAATCCCGATGCTGATGCACCAAATGGTGAGACGGTGAATTAATTTTTTTAATTAGAAAATTTGAGAATGTGATAATTAGATAATTTTAAATGAAAGAATATTCTTGTATTTTGTTGTGGGTTAAACTTATATTTTGTAAGTTTGAACTGACTAAATATTTAAGGCTTATATTAAACTAATTAAAGTTAACATAAGCGAACCCTTGCCACGGTGCTGGAGCAGGAAACTGCCCTAAATCTATTCTTTGAATATTTAGTCACACCTAAAGCAAGGGTTTCGTGCGTTTAATATTTTCGATAATGACTAAAGAAAATCAAAAACCATCACATCATGATGTAATGCCATCCGTGGCGAATTTCCTTTCTAACCTTTGGTTCGAAGGAGAATTTAGAGAACAACCCCAACATTTGTCCGAAATTTTCGAGGCGCTACTGGAAACTGAAATGGGCGATAACCATGACCTGCGGGCCAAAATGCTGAACTGCATTAAAACCAGTAAAATGCTTGCCAAAGCACTCGAGCCTTTCTCAGACAAACAAATCGAGAAAGCCTGTAAAAGTTTAACTGCTTAAAAAACAACAACCCGAAACGCGTGAACCACTTAACTGATTCACGCGTTTTGCTTTTGGAAAAATTATCCTATACTATTTTCAAAAAAATAGGATATTTGCACAAAAATTTAAAACCGTAATATTCTCAGTCAATGTTCAGAAAAATACTTTTAGCCTCTTTCTTTTTAGCTGGTTTAAGCTCCTTTTCACAGGAAGTTGTAAGTTCAACTTCACTTGATTTAAAAAACAATCGCGACATTTTTCAAACGATAAACAACGATAAAAAAGAAGTTTCGTTGTTTGTTAGTGACAAAGTAAAAGTAAAAGCACTTCGTCTCAACGAACAAATGCAAATTACAGACAGCATTTCTACCGAAAGGCCGGACAAAAAAACCTACACCAACATGATTGGTTATAATATTTCGAATGATAACACCAGACTTTTCTGGTCGTCAAACGATTACGAAAATATTATTTCGCAACTCTATGATTTTAAAAGTCGTACGATCACTCCAAAAGAATTTACGCTGGTTTTAAAAGAGGAAAAGGTTTTACAAAAATTCAGTGAATCCGATAACTTTTACATTTTATCGGTAGTCAAAAAAAGCAACAATCTAAAACTTCACATTTTTGACAAAGAGGGCAATTACACCTCCAAGATAATTCCGTTGGAAGGATTTCATTTTTTCACCTCAAATTATACCAGATCGAATTTATATGGTGTTTTAGGCGAAAACTTACTTCCTTTCGAAGTTCCTTTTTCCTTGGAGAACATCACAGTTGAAAACCCGACTTCGCTAACCGATGGTTCGAAAAAAAGAAAATGTTATTTCAGCAATAAACAAATCACCATAACACTTGACACCAATATAGATTACACTCAGGTCATTATCGTTGATTTAAAAGAATTTACCGCTTTCGAGAAAATAGTCAAAAAGCAATTTATAGGTGGGGACCGTACGTATTTAAACTCTAATTCTTTTTATTTTGACAATAAATTATATCAGTTAAAAGGTTCTTCCGATCTGCTTTACTTTACCATAAAAGACCTGAACGATACTCTTTTAAAACAATATATGGTGAACTCGGCCAGCCCGATTAATTTTAAAAATTCGGAGATTTACCAGGAAGGCGGAGATTTTGGAGGAAAACGAATTCTGGAAAACTCTTCACAATTCATCCGAAAAATAAACAATCTGCACTCGGGTCTTGCGTGTTACCATTTAGGACAAAACACCCTGATTACTTTCGGAGGCGTTTCTGCCGTTCAGCAATCGGGCGGTCAGGCAGCTTTGGGTTCATTTGGTTTAATCGGGGCTCTGGTTTCTATAGCCGTATTCAATCCGACAATGGAAAGCTTTAATTCTTACAGCAACAGAAAAGTGGTTAAGATTGAAGGATTATTTGACGCCGAAGGCAATCATGTCGAGGGACAGTTACAACCGCTGGCATTCGACAAAATCAGAACGTTCTTTGACGACAATAAAAATGTTTCCTCGCAAACCTTATTCAAAATGGGGAATTTCTATTATCTGGGCTATTACGATAATAAAGGAAGTCAGTACATTATTAGAAAATTTGCAGATTAAAAAACAAATTCCCGAGCTAAAATTCGGGAATTTTTGTTTTAGGAATAATCGTTATTAAATTACCTCAACAATTTTTGTTTGAAAATAAATCTTAATTTTGAGTCTAAATGAAATTTTATGGATGTGAGTGAAAAAGCTTTCTATGAGTTATCGTCTGAACAAAAGACAGCTATAGAAAAAGGGCAGAATGAAATCAAAGAAGGGAATTTTTATACTAATGATGAAGTAATTTCAGAAATGAGAGAATGGTTAAAAGAAATAATTTGAACTGCTATTTTTATTTTTCCCTCCTCTCTTTTTAAGTCTAACAACATTCTTCTAATGAAATTAACCAAACCAAGATTAGCTTTAATCTGCGGCATACTTTGTATTTCGATTTTTCCGATATTGATCAAATTGCGTTTAGCTTCGGGATTGATTTCTGCTTTTTACAGAATGTTTTTTGCGGTTGTTTTGCTTTTGCCTTATGTGCTTTTGAGTAAGAACTTTAAACTTCCAACCTTAAAATTTACACTTTTAGCAGCATTAAGCGGGATTCTCTTTGCCTCAGATGTAGCGGTTTGGAATATCGCCATTCAGGATTCAAGTGCGACGCAGGCTTCCTTGTTAACTAATTTATCGCCGCTTTGGGTCGGAATTGGTTCTTTCTTATTTTTGAAATCAAAACCGGCTGCCAATTTCTGGATCGGAACGGTCGTTTCATTATTCGGAATGGTGACTTTGGTTGGTTTTAGTTTTTTTCTGGAACTGAATTTTGATCAGGCTTTCCTGTTTGCTGTTTTGTCCGGAATCTTCTATTCGATCTATCTTCTGGTAAGTAAAAATGTGCTTTCCCATGTTGATGTTTTATCGTTTATGACGATTAGTTTACTGGCTTCCAGCGCTTATTTAGGAATTATTTGCTATGCATTGAATGAAACTTTTACGGGATTCTCCAATACAGGCTGGTTTGTATTTGTACTTCAGGCAATAATCTGCCAGTTGTGCGCCTGGCTTTCGATCAGTTATGCCACACAACACATGCGTGCCACAAGGGTTTCGTTAAGTTTATTGAGTCAGGCTGTAATTACTTCGATATTAGCTTGGTTGTTTTTAGAAGAACAAATAACTTTACAAATGGTTTTCGGCGGAATGATTTTGCTTTTCGGAATCCGGATTACGTTTTACGATAAGACAATTTCTCCGGGCAGGTTCTTTTCTAAGAATTAAGACTGGAAATTGGTTTTCGGATTAGGCGGGTTTACGCAGATTAATTTTAAAAATGCTTTCTCGCAGATTTGGCAGATGGAGCAGATTTTTTTTTAATCTCTGAAATCATTTATTCCGATAGGTACCAGAAGAGGCAAAAAAATAGTGCTAATTCGTGGCAAAAAAGTTCTCACGCAGATCGAGCAGATTTGGCAAATTATTTTTAAATCTTTGGAATCTCTATAATCTGTGGCAAAAAAAATTCGTGAAATTCGTGAAATTCGTGGCAAAAAAACCTAAAACTTCAAACCTGAAACAAAAAAACATCATGTTACATAAAAGCAAAATACCAAATTTAAAAGTAATCGCCTTCGATGCCGATGATACTTTGTTTGTTAACGAACCGTATTTTCAGGAAACGGAACATAAATTTTGTGCCTTAATGGAAGATTATCTTTCGCATCAGGGCATTTCGCAGGAATTGTTTAAAATCGAAATTCAGAATTTGCCTTTGTACGGTTACGGAATCAAAGGTTATATTTTATCGATGATTGAGGCGGCGATGAACATTTCAAACAACACGATTCCGGTTGAAGTGATTCAGAAAATCATTGAATACGGAAAAGAATTGCTCGAAAAACCCATCGAACTCCTTGACGGAATCGAAGAAACGCTGCAGGCCTTACACGGCAAATACAAACTGGTCGTGGCTACAAAAGGCGATTTAAAAGACCAGCACAGCAAACTGCACCGTTCAGGACTAGGACATTATTTTCACCATATCGAAGTCATGTCAGACAAACAACAAATTGATTACAAGAAATTACTGGGACGTTTAGACATTCAGCCTCACGAGTTTCTGATGATCGGGAATTCGTTAAAATCGGATGTTTTACCGGTTTTGGAAATTGGCGGTTATGCCGTACATATTCCGTTTCATACCACTTGGGAACATGAGAAAATCAGTCATAAAGTAGAACACGAACATTTTAGTTCATTTGAAAAAATCACGGAAGTGGTTACTAATTTAGCCTAATGAAAACACTTTTAGATTTAGAAAACTGGAACAGAAAAGAGCATTTTGCCCATTTCAAACAGATGGAAGAACCTTTTTTTGGTGCCACTGTTGAGATCGATTGCACAAAAGCCTACCAAACTGCAAAAAGCCTCAATGCTTCCTTTTTTATCTATTACTTACATAAAACTCTGGTTGCCGTAAATGCAATCGAGAATTTCAGATACCGAGTTGCAGAAGACGAGATTTACATCAACGATCGTATTGATGCATCCGCCACAATTGGCCGTGAAGATGGCACTTTCGGATTTTCACTAATCGAATATGATCCTGATTTTAAAATTTTCGAACAAACGGCTTTAAAAGAAATCGAGCGTATCCAAAATACCACCGGGCTTTTTACCCGTGAGTTTAAAGACGATAATGTCATCCATTTTTCGGCAATACCGTGGTTAAACTTTACATCGCTTACACATGCCCGCAGTTTCACGTATCCGGACAGCTGTCCAAAAGTTTCTTTCGGAAAAATGATGACATCCGAAACCGGAAAAAGAACAATTTCGATGGCCGTGTATGTGCATCATGGTTTAATGGACGGTCTGCATCTGGGTCAGTTTGTAGACTATTTTCAGGAGCTGATGAATTCCTAAAGAGAATTCAGGCGAAGATTTTGAATTGATTTTATTCTTAAAAAATATGAGAAAAGTATTTCTGTTTTTAGCTGTATTGTACAATTCGATTCTGTTAAGCCAGACGGTCTTGACGACTTATCCTATGGATTTAAAAAGGATACGCGAAAATGATCAGATTTTAAATTTCGAAAACAACTCGACCCACGAAGTATTTGTTTTTGTGCTGTCGCAGGGAAATTTTACGATTTTAAAATACAATAGTGCGTTATTCCTGACGGACCAGTTTACGGGTCCGGCTACGTATTTTAATGACAGGTCTCTGATGGGCTACAGTTTTAGTGAAGACGGAAATCCAACTTTGTATTGGTTTTCAGAAGCAGCAAAAAACATTATAATTGTCAAATATTATTTCGAAAACAAAACTTCGAAAGCGCTAAAATTTGAATATCCAAATACAACACAGGCTATTGTAACCTCATATCAAAAAGACAATTCCTTTAACTTCCTGACACAGGATAAGACGGGACCAAAACTGATTCTGTATGTCTTCAAAAATGGAATCGTAGAAGAAAAAGTGCTTGATTTTTCTCCTTTCACTTTTATAGACAGAAAAACAAAACCCAAAACATTCAATGAGATTCTTGCAGAAAACCCTATTGAAAAAATGGAACCCGGTGAATACAATCCGCTGTCTGCAACGATTAGTAAAACTAAAATGTATATCCTAAGTGATCGCATCATTTTAACTTTAGATCAGACGCTTCAAAAGACACAACTCTTCGATATTAATTTGAGCAATCTGGAGATCAAAGAAAAAGACTTTGTACAACCGACTACTAAAAAAGCAGCAAGATCCTCCAACTCTTATTATCACGAAAACAAATTGTATCAGATTAATGCCAACGAAGACGAACTTTTGTTTGATATAAAAGATCTGGATTCGCAGCAAGTCTTAAAAAGCATTGCCGTTTCCAAAAATGACACGATCCTTTTTAAAAATTCGCCTTTGCTAATCCAAAGAAACAATTACAGTCCGAAAGAATTAAAAAACACCGCCAAATTCCTGCAGCATTTATCGGGCTTAGATACGGGCATCTCCGTATTTAAAAACAAAAAAAATCTGTTTATTACCATTGGAGGAATCAGTAAAACAACCAATCAGAGTTTTGAAGGCTTTTACTACCCTGACATTGAGACCAAAACAGTCTTTTTTGAAAGTATCTGGGATAAAAAACTCGGATTTACTGCTGAAAAACAACAGTCTCTGGCAATAGACAAGATTTACTTATTTATGGACAAGCACAAAGAAATTGCATTAGAAAGCATCATGAAATATAAGGATTATTCCATCTTAGGCTATTTCGATACCACAGCCAAACAATACAAGCTGCTAAAGTTTACAGACGGGTATAACTAAAATAAAGACAATTTTTTCATATCCCGCTAAGGGTAGAAAAGACATCATTTCATTCAAATAAGTTGATTTCATTGTATTTAGTCTGAATCTGAATTGTTTCTGACAACAGTGAATCAGGTTCCAAATTCCTTAAAATTATTTAACTTTACAAAAAACTCAAGATTATGTTATCAAAAAATATAGAAACAGCACTGAACAAGCAAATCAGAATTGAAGCGGAGTCTTCGCAAACTTACCTTTCAATGGCTTGTTGGGCAGAGGTACACGGATTAGAAGGAATCGCTCAGTTTATGTACACTCAATCAGACGAAGAGCGCGCGCACATGCTTAAACTTGTTAAGTACATCAACGAGCGTGGCGGACATGCTACCATTACGGATCTTAAAGCGCCAAAAACATCATACACTACTTTTAAGGAAATGTTTGAAGCCCTTTACAATCATGAAATTTTCGTATCAGAATCGATTAATGAATTAGTGCACATCACTTTTTCTGAAAAAGATTATGCTACACATAATTTCCTGCAATGGTATGTGGCAGAACAGATCGAAGAAGAGGCTACAGCTAAATCAATCCTTGACAAAATCAACTTAATTGGTGATGATAAAGGCGGACTTTACTTGTTTGATCGTGATATTCAGCAATTAACAGTAACAAGCTCAATTGCCATTAATCCAAAATAAAAAAAGTTAAAGTTTATTTAGAATACATAAAAATAACATTTATTCTTTTATATTTGTCTCGTTTTATAATTGAGAGACTATGAGCAAGAAAGATAAAGTTAAAGACAAGGACAAAAAGAAGGATAAGAAGAAGAAAAATGCTGCTATCCTTGATAAGATTAAGAAGATCGAAAACTGCAAATCAAGCTGTTGTGAGAAATTCAAAAAGAGCGAAAAGAAACGTTGCTCCCGTTGTCCTATGTTTGACTTAATAAAAAAGACTGCTTAAAAAAATATATAAAAACCCATCAGAAATCTGGTGGGTTTTTAGTTTAAATGACATTCGTGTTCTACTTTTAGAAACGCAAATAGTATACTTATGAAACAGCCGGTTACGATACCCAAATCCAGTCTTGATTTTTTACAGCAGCTCAAAACAAATAACAACAAACCCTGGTTTGAAGCCAACAAAACAACCTACCTCAACGAATTAAATCATATTGAAACCTTTGCAGGTGCTTTGCTGCAGGAGCTTTCCAAAACCGATGTTTTAGAAACAGCTTCCGGCAAAAAAAGTGTCTATCGAATTTATCGCGATATTCGTTTTTCCAAAGACAAAACTCCTTTTAAAACCTTTTGGGGCGGGAGCTTTACCCGCGCAACAAGTGAAAGACGTGGTGGCTATTATTTTCATCTGGAAGAAGGAAACAGTTTTTTCGCCGGTGGGTTTTGGGGACCAAGTGCAGCAGATTTAAAACGCATCAGAAGCGAATTTGCACATAATGTGGAACCGATGCAAAAAATACTGCATTCCAAATCTTTTGTTGAGACTTTCGGAGTTCTACAAGGCGAACAGCTTAAAACAGCACCAAAAGGATTTGACATCAATCATGAGGCTATCGACTTACTTCGATACAAACAGTTTTTAATCATCAGACGTTTTACGGATAAAGAAGTACTCAGTCCGCTCTTTTTAGAACAGGCCCTGGAAACCTGCATAAACATGAGACCCTTTTTCGATTACATGAGCGAAATACTGACCACTGATAGCAATGGTGCATCCGTTTTGTAGTAGCGTATTAAAACTAAACCCGACAGGTTTTAAAAACCTGTCGGGTTTGAATTATTTACTTAAGAGTAAGATTTCATTGACCACGACTTCTGTAATAAATTTTTTCTCTCCGTTTTTGTCGTCGTAACTCCTGTGTGTTAGCTTACCTTCAACAGCAACTTCTTTTCCTTTTACTACAAATTTTTCAATAATTTCAGCTGTTTTGCCCCAGGCGGTCACACGGTGCCATTCTGTTTGTTCTACCTTCTCGCCTTTATCGTTCTTGTAGTACTCATTTGTAGCGATGTTCAGATGCGCTAATTTTTTTCCGTTTTCCAATGTTTTAATTTCCGGATCGTTACCTACGTTCCCAATTAGCTGTACTCTGTTTTTCATTGCATTCATGGCGTATAAAATTTTAAGGTTAAAAAATGAATTCGCTAGTCAAATTCACATAGGCAAAAATACAAAAAAAGTAGGAATTATCCGATTAAGTAATAATTATTTTCGGTTGTAATTATTTGTAAGCGTTTGTAAATGGTAATAATTTCGTATATTCGGAGAAAACCCTTTAATATGCAGACACAAATCAACAAAGTTGAATTGCGAAATTTACAATTAGTCGATTACAAACAATTGAAAAACTCAATGATAGAGTCCTATCCGGAAATGGCCAATTCGTATTGGGAATCTAAAGACATTAAAAAATTACTCGCCATATTTCCCGAAGGCCAGCTGGTTATTTTAGTAGATGGTGTAGTAGTAGGATCAGCACTGTCCTTAATACTGGATGAAAAACTGGTCGATAAAAGACATAACTACAGACAAATTATTGGTGATTATACGTTCTCTACTCATAACAAAAACGGAGAAATACTATACGGCATTGATGTTTTTATTCACCCGAATTACCGCGGTCTACGTTTAGGGCGCCGTTTGTACGATGCCCGTAAAGAACTTTGCGAACAATTGAACCTAAAAGCAATTGTATTTGCCGGAAGAATTCCGAACTATGGTCAGTATGCCAGCAAAATGACTCCCAAGAATTATATCGAAAAAGTAAAACACAAAGAATTACACGATCCTGTACTTTCGTTTCAGCTGAGTAATGATTTTCACGTTTTAAGAATCATCAAAAATTACCTGGAAGGCGATGAAGAATCTAAAGAATTTGCCGTGCTTCTCGAATGGAACAACGTTTATTATGATGAAAGTCCAAGACTGATTAATCTTGAAAAAAGTGTAATTCGATTGGGATTGATTCAATGGCAGATGCGTCAGCTTAATAACGTCGAAGCTTTGTTTGAGCAGGCGGAATTTTTTATTGACGTCGTATCCGGTTACGGAAGTGATTTTGCTTTATTTCCGGAACTTTTTATTGCGCCTTTAATGGCCGATTACAATCATTTATCTGAAGCAGAAGCCATCAGGGAATTGGCCCGCCATTCTGACCCGATTCGAAAAAGGTTTCAGGAATTTGCCATTTCGTACAACATCAATATCATTACCGGAAGTATGCCTCACCTTGAAAACGGTAATTTATACAATGTCGGTTTTTTATGCAAAAGAGACGGAACTTCTGAAATGTATACCAAAATTCACATCACGCCCAACGAAGTACAGCATTGGGGAATGAAAGGCGGATCTCAATTTAAAACCTTTGATACCGATTGCGGTAAAATCGGAATCCTGATTTGTTACGATGTCGAATTCCCGGAACTCTCCAGAATTATGGCCAATGAAGGAATGAATATTTTGTTCGTACCCTTCTTAACCGATACCCAAAACGCTTATACCCGTGTCAAACATTGTTCGCAGGCCAGGGCCATTGAAAACGAATGTTATGTTGCCATTGCCGGATGTGTGGGCAATCTGCCAAAAGTAAACAACATGGATATTCAGTATGCACAGGCATCGGTATTTACACCTTCTGATTTTGCTTTTCCGAGTAATGGTATAAAAGCAGAAGCCACTCCGAATACAGAAATGACTCTGATCGTAGACGTTGATCTGAATCTCCTAAAACAACTCCATGAGCACGGAAGTGTCCGCATTCTAAAGGACAGAAGGAATGACCTTTATGAAATTAGAAAAATAGAACAGCCATGAAAACATGTCTCGAATGCTCCGAAAAAATTGTAGGCCGGGAAGATAAAAAATTCTGTTCCGACAGTTGTCGCAATGCATACAATAATAAAATAAATAAGGATACGAATAATTTTATGCGCAATGTAAACAATAAATTACGCAAAAATTACCGTATTTTGTCGGAACTCAATTCAGAAGGAAAATCAAAAGCAACAAGAGATAAAATGTTGAATAAAGGCTTTGATTTTGATTTTTTTACTAATATTTTGCAGACGAAAACAGGCAATACCTATTATTTCCTGTATGACCAGGGATATTGCGCTCTGGACAATGATTATTTTATGCTCGTAAAAAAAGAAATTTAGTATATTCAACAATGAAAAAAAATCCTACTTCAATACTAGCCTTTCTATGTGTCATAGCCATTTTAGCTATTATATACGCCACAATGATGCCCCAGTGGGTTTCTAAAAATGAAGAAGCCCTCGCAGAATTCTCTACAGAACGAGCACTGAATCAAGTCAAAATCATAGCCCAGAAACCCCATTATGTAGGCTCGACAAATCATGAATTAGTGGCCAATTATCTTAAACTTGAATTGAACAGAATCGGTTTAGAGACGACTACACAGGAAGGATTCACCCTTAACAAAAAAGGGCTCTTAGTAAAATCTAAGAATATTCTTGCCCGCATTAAAGGAACAGACAATTCAAAAGCACTTTTATTACTTTCCCATTACGACAGTGCCCCACACTCGTTTTCTAAAGGTGCAAGTGATGATGCTTCCGGAGTTGCGACGATCCTCGAAGGTATCCGTGCCTTTTTATACGCGAAGCAGCCTCATAAAAATGATATTATTATTCTCTTTTCCGATGCCGAAGAATTAGGACTAAACGGTGCGGCACTCTTTGTAGATAAGCATCCGTGGGCAAAAGACGTCGGACTGGTTTTAAATTTTGAAGCCAGAGGTTCTTCAGGGCCAAGTTATATGCTCATGGAGACCAACAAAGGAAATGAAGCACTTGTAAAAGAGTTTTCGAATGCAAAAACAAAATTTCCGGTTTCAAATTCACTGATGTACAGCATTTACAAAATGCTTCCAAACGATACCGACCTGACTGTTTTCAGAGAGCAGGGAAACATTCAGGGCTTTAATTTTGCCTTTATCGATGGTCATTTCAATTACCACACCCAGCAAGATGATTTTCAGCATCTCAATAAAACAACACTGACCCATCAGGGCACTTATCTGATGCCTTTATTAAAATATTTTTCGAATTTCGATCTAAATGCAACAGCTTCAACTGAGGATAATGTTTATTTTAATGTTCCTTTCGGATTTTTTATAAGTTATCCTTTTGCATGGGTAGCGCCAATGACCATCATTGCTTTAGGCCTGTTAATCCTTTTCATTTTTATCGGAAAAGCAAAACGTGTTATCAGTTTCAGAGAAATTTTCAGGGGGTTTGTTCCTTTGTTAGGTTCTGTGATTATAGCAGGGCTGGTTACTTTTTTAGGATGGAAAATTTTATTGGAAGTGTATCCGCAATACAATGACCTGTTAAACGGATTTACCTATAATGGTCATGCTTACATTGGTGCTTTTGTAACGCTTAGTATCGCCATTTGTTTTGCGTTCTATCATCATTTTTCTGAAGGGAAAATAACGATGAATCATTTCGTAGCTCCCTTGTTGCTCTGGATCGCCATCAATGCTTTTCTGGCCAACAGCCTCACAGGAGCCGGATTCCTGATTATTCCGGTATATTTCGGAGTTCTTCTTTTTGGAATTTTTGTCATCACACAACATTACAGTTTAGGACTGAATTTATTATTTTCTATTCCGGCCTTAGCCATTGTGGCGCCTTTTATAATAATGTTTCCGGTAGGTTTAGGATTAAAAATACTATACGGAAGTGCTGTGCTCACCGTTTTATTATTTGGATTATTACTCCCGATATTTGGTGCTTTTTCGAAAAAAGGAATCTGGACGATGCTCTTTTTTGGAATATCCATTGGCTTTTTCGTTTACGCAGGGATTCACTCGGATTATGAAAAAGGGAAAGCAAAATCAAATAGTTTATTGTATGTTTATAACGCCAACACCAATTCGGCCCTATGGACGACTTATGATGTCAACTTAGACGACTGGACCAAAAGCTATCTGGGAGAGACCAATCAAAAAGCAGTGGGTTTAAATTCACTTCCGATTACCAGCAAATACAATTCAGCATTTACCTACAGTGCCATCGCTCCAAATGTGGCAGTGCCAAAACCAACGGTAACGTTCATCAAAGACAGTGTGGTGGGCAATAACAGGTATTTAAAAATAAAAATAACGCCCAACCGAAAAGTAAACCGTTACGACATTTATGCCAACACCAAAATGACGTTTTACAACTTTAAAGCCAATGGCGTTTCGACTTCAGGACAAACCGGAAATCGTTTAGAACGTGATGACAGCAAAATTTTATGTTATTACGTGGTAGGCAACGAACCGCTTGTTTTAGAATTCTACATCAATAAATCTTCTATTTTCGATATGGATCTTATTGAAAGTTCGTTTGATTTAATGACTAATCCGTTGTTTAATATCAAACCAAGAAGTGACTGGATGATGCCGACACCTTTTGTGCTGAATGATGCTGTTTTGATTCAACAGAAAATAAAAAGATATACCGCTCCTTTGAAACCCATTGATCCTGCCCCGGTAAAAGACAGTATCATTGTTGCAAAAGACACTTTAACACCGGTAGTTAAACCTGAATAAGAACGTTTCTTCAATTATAATTAGCAAAAAAAGGCAAAAGGACAAACTTTAAAAATTAAAGTTTGTCCTTTTTGTTTAACAGGCACATTCTATTTTCAGTCCTGAATTTTTACCGTTGGTCCCTTCGGTAGCATAACCGTCAAATTTCCACCACTCGATTCCACCGATCAGTTCTTTTACCTTAAAACCCAGTTTCGTCATATTCAGCGCTCCTTTTGTGGAGGCATTACAGCCAATTCCGTCGCAATAGGTGACATACAAAATTTCTTTGTCCAGATGCCTGGTACTTTCAGCATTCATTTCACGATGCGGAATATTAATTGCACCAGGAATATGCTCTGCTTCGAAACCAAATGCTTTTCGGGCATCAATTACCATAACTTTTTCACCGTTATTCAGGGCATCAAACAAATCGGAAGGATCCATTTCGAAGGCTAGTTTATTTTCATAATGTTTAATCTGCGTTTCCATTTTTTCAGGTTTTAATGATTTATTTTTTCAAAAGTAGCTGAAGTACGAAGACCATAAAAACGAAAAGAATTCATCAACTTGATTACTTTTTTTCATGGAAAACCCATCTTAAAATTTTGTTCCTTTGTATACAAATTCGCTAAAAATGGAAATACGTCATTTACGACTGATCAAAGCAATTGTCGAAGAAGGAAGCATCACCAAAGCAATCGATAAACTTCATCTGACACAATCGGCACTGAGCCACCAGCTCAAGGAAGCTGAATATCAGTTGGGCACGCCCATATTTTTCAGGATGAATAAAAAACTGGTTCTAACCAAAGCCGGAGAAAAAATCTATGAGATCGCCAATGAAATCCTCGACAAACTATCGCAAACTGAAACCCAGATCAAACAAATGGTTTTTGGCGAACACGGTGAAATCAGGATTAGTACCGAATGTTTTTCAAGTTACCACTGGCTTCCGTCGGTTTTAAAGCAATTTCATCTTTTATACCCGAATGTCGAATTGAAAATCGTGACGGAAGCAACTCATATTCCGCTCCAGAATTTACTGGCCAATACGATTGACATTGCGATTATTAGCGATCCCATCAAAGACAATAATATCAAATACCTGGAGCTTTTTCAGGACGAAATGGTAATGGCAGTCTCGGAAAACCATCCGTGGGCCTATAAAAAATATGTGGTTCCCGAAGATTTTGTCACTGAACATCTTTTGATTCATTCCCTTCCTATGGAAACGGTTACGATACATCAGTTTTTCCTGGCTCCGGCCAAAGTAACACCGAAAAAAATTACGCCCTTACCTCTGACAGAAGCTTCTCTCGAAATGGTCAAAGCCGATATGGGCGTCATGTCGATGGCAAAATGGGCTTTGCTGCCCCATCTTAAGACCAGTCCGATAAAAGCCATTAAAATTGGTAAAAACGGCTTAAAGAGAAAGCATTTTATTGCGATCCGCGAAAACGAAAACTATCCGGACTATTTTCATCATTTTATTACCTTTTTACAAACCGAAATCAACCTGCAATGGAATATTCAATAAGGAATTGCGAACGTACAGATTTGCCCCAATTAATCGTTTTATGTCAAAAACACGCGGAATTTGAAAAAGCAGATTTTTCTCCCGAAGGAAAAGCAGAAGCATTAGAAAAAGCAATCTTCGCAGAAAACCCTAAACTTTATTGCCTCGTAGTTGCAATAAACGAAATAATCATTGGTTACGTTTCGTATACTTTTGATTATTCAACCTGGGATGCCGCAGATTTTATCTATATGGATTGTCTGTTTCTGGAAGAACAAGCCAGAAGCTTTGGAATCGGGCAAGTTTTAATTGAAAAGCTGCAACAAATCGGAAAAGAGAAAAACTGCACCAATATACAATGGCAAACACCACAATTTAACGAAAGAGCCATTAAATTCTATCACAGAATCGGCGGAAAAGGAAAAGACAAAGTTCGTTTTACCTTAAATTTGTAGAAATTTAATTTCGCAAAGAAAAGAGACAAGAAGAAAAGACTGCTTTCAGTTTAGCTTTTCCTCTGCCCCTCTGAACCTTTGCCCCTTTGTACCTCAAAAAAAAATGACACAAATTAGTATTTTAGGCTGCGGCTGGCTGGGTTTGCCCCTGGCGAAAAAATTAATCGAAAAAGGACATTCGGTTAACGGATCCACCACTTCAGAAAACAAGCTTTCCATCCTGACAGAAAGCGGGATAAATCCTTTTTTAGTGACACTCGAAAGCGAAAGCATTTCTGAAAGTATCACTGGTTTTTTAGCCAAAAGCGAAATGCTGATTATAGACATTCCGCCAAAATTGCGCGGAAACAATGCAGATACGGAAAAGAAAGTTTTTGTCGCCAAAATCAAAAACCTGATTCCGTTTATCGAACAATCTACCGTAAAAAAGGTACTTTTTGTGAGTTCCACTTCGGTTTATGGCAATGAAAATGAAATCGTCACGGAACAAACTACCCCAAATCCCGATACCGAAAGCGGCAAACAATTGCTTTTGGCGGAAGCGCTTTTACAACACAATCAGGACTTCGAAACTACCATTATCCGCTTTGGAGGCTTAATCGGTGAGGATCGTCATCCTGTGAAAAGTTTATCGGGAAAAGAAAATCTTGAAAATCCGGACGCTCCTGTCAATTTAATTCATCAAACGGATTGTATTTGTTTGATTTACGAAATCATCCGTCAGTCAAAATGGGGAGAAGTTTTTAATGCTGTGGCGCCCTTCCATCCTAGCCGTGAAATTTATTATACCGGAAAAGCAATCGCTTTAAACCTGCCTTTACCCAAGTTCAGCCCGGAGCAATCTCAGATTAAAAAGACCATTTCAGGCGAAAAAATTGAAACCAGTTTAACATATCAATTTGATCTGAAAAATTATTAGCCTCACTTATAGGATTCAAAACAAAAACTTTGCGAACTTTGTGAAAGCCTTTATGCTTTTACTCTAAAATGGAACAGACAGCTTACATCGAATCTCCGCTCGGAATCACAACTATCATTGGTGATGTAAATGGCGTATCGGTTATTTCGGTCACAAAAGAAGGCGAACTTTCTGCTGAAATTCCGGAAGTGCTGCAAGAGGCCGTTCGGCAGTTACAGGAATATTTTGAAGGCAAAAGAACTGATTTTACTTTCAAACTAAATCCAAAAGGAACGGAATTCCAGCAAAAAGTATGGAAATCACTGCTCGAAATTCCATACGGAAAAACAGTCAGTTACATGGACCAGACCAAAAAGCTTGGTGATATTAAAGCGATTCGTGCCGTTGCGTCGGCAAATGGTAAAAATCCGCTTTGGATTGTAGTGCCGTGCCACAGGGTCATTGGCACCAATGGTTCGCTCACGGGTTATGCCGGAGGAATATGGCGTAAAAAATGGCTTTTGGAACATGAAAACCCAACCCAGCAACAAAGTCTGTTTTAAAAATATTATTTCATAAATTAGCCGAAATGATTTAAATTGTACTATATTTCCTTCTTTTTAAATCAAATTTATGTATCTTCATAAAAATAAATTAGTGGAATTAGTGGTTAAAAATTATGATTGAAAAAATAAACCTCAACAATATTTTATTTCTGGATATAGAAACGGTTCCGGAAGAAGAGCATTTCAATTCGCTTGATGCCGAAATGCAATCTCTTTGGGATCATAAAACCCAATATCAGCGAAAAGAGGAATTCACTCCGGAAGAATTTTACGACCGCGCCGGCATCTGGGCGGAGTTTGGTAAAATCGTCTGCATTTCCGTGGGTTATTTCACCATCAAAGGCGATATCCGGAATTTCAGGGTCACTTCTTTTTTCGGGGAAGAAAAAAAGATTCTTCATGATTTCAATAATCTGCTGAACAATCACTTCAATCAGCCTCAGCATTTGCTGTGCGGTCATAATGCCAAAGAGTTTGATCTCCCATTTATAGCGCGGCGCATGATTATCAATCAGATTGCGATTCCGAACAAGCTTAATTTATTTGGAAAAAAGCCCTGGGAAGTTCCCCATCTGGACACCCTGGAATTATGGAAGTTTGGTGATTACAAGCATTTTACTTCTTTAAAACTATTAACCAAAATACTGGGGATTCCTTCGCCAAAAGGTGATATCGACGGCAGTCAGGTGGCTCATGTATTTTACGTAGAAAAAGACATTGACCGGATTGTGACCTATTGCGAAAAAGATACCATAGCCGTTGCTCAGATTTTCCTGCGCTTACTTCGTGAAGATTTATTGATTGACGATGAAATTATTCATGTTTAGTTCTTTTTTAGTTTCTAAGGTGCTGAGGTGCTAAGATTCTAAGGGACAAAGGTGCAGAGTTGTAAAGGGACAAAGCTTAAATGAACTTCAATAACTTATATGGTTTAAAAAATGACACATCAGGAAATATCCCATTACAGGCTTGCTTCGCAAAAGCTTTTAGAAACAAGCGCAAATACTCCGCAACAAATTGTGCATCATCTGGGTGCTATGCAGGCGCAGGATTATGCCATGGCGAAATGGGCCATAGGTTCGCGATGTGATGCTACTGAAAAACAAATCGAAGAAGCCATTAATTCCGGTAAAATCATCCGGACACACATTCTCAGGCCAACCTGGCATTTTGTTTCTGCCGATGATATCTACTGGATGCTGAACGTTTCGGGACCACAAGTCAAACGTATTATTCTTGCGGAAACCAAAAAGCACGGTTATGGTGAAAAAGAGTTCGACAAGATTAATTCGGCTATCGAAAAATTACTGGCCGGAAACAATCACTTAACGCGGGATGAAATTATGCAGGAACTTGATCTTAAAAAGGTTTCCGGTGACTATTATTTAAGCGGTGTCCTCATCATGATGTATGCAGAATTAGAAGGCTTGGTCTGCAACGGAAAAATGAAAGGAAAACAAATGACGTATGCTTTACTGAGTGAGAAAGCCCCAAAACCGACAACAAAATTGACGAAAGAGGAAGGTCTGGCAAAATTAGCGAAACGTTATTTTGAAAGTCACGGTCCGGCAACACTGCCAGATTTTTCCTGGTGGTCCGGTTTTCCACAGACAACCTGTAAACTGGCACTCAACTCCATTGCATCAGAATTAAACTCAGTTGAAATTGATCATCAGACGTACTGGTTTGGAACTCATCTTTCTCTTAAAAGCAGCTTCAGCGAAAGTGTACACTTTCTACCCGCTTTTGATGAAATCCTGATTTCCTATAAGACCCGTCAAGCTTCGATTTTACCGGAACATCAGTCGAAAGCTTTTACGAATAACGGAATTTTTAAACCGGTCATTCTGGAAAACAGCAAAGCCATCGGAACCTGGAAAAGAACAATCAAAAAAGACCATGCAAAAATAGAAACACAGTTCTTTAACGAAACCGAAAATCATAAAAAAGCCATTTTATGGGAAGGCCTTAGCGCTTTCGAAAAGTATCTGGAAACCAAAATCATTATTGAATAAATTGAATTTTCAGTAAAAGATTAGCGTTTCTGAGAAATACTTCGTGTTTCAGCACTAAAATCTTTGCGCATATTATGGCTAAATAATTACATTTACAAAAAAATATAATTATGGTATTAAGTAGATTTTGGTTAGCTATATTTATTTCGTCGATTGCCTTTATTGTAATCAGTTTGTTTACCTCCAATACGTATACTATTGATTATGTTCTGAATGGTAAAAAAGACGATCCGATTCTGGTTTCAGAAAAATACGCCGAACAACTTCCTGCTTTTATCAAAGACAGCATTAAAAAAGCACCGGATCAAACGATCATTATCAACCGCGATACGCTAAATGCCGACACCACTTATGTTTATAAAAACAAAACCGTAAAAATCTACAGCGGTCTTCAAAAATCGGATGGTTTATTACCCACCTGTAAAAGCACTTTGGTCGATTTAATTCTGCCGCTTATTGCCTATCTGGCTTTCTTTTGCGGGTTAATGGAACTTTTAATCATTTCCGGAGCTTCGGGAAAACTGGCCAAAGCACTGAGTCCGGTGTTTGTAAAAGTATTTCCGAGTATTCCTAAAAACCACCCGTCGATATCCTATATGACGTTGAACTTTGCCGCAAATTTCTTAGGATTAGATTCTGCTGCGACTCCGTTTGGTTTGAAAGCCATGGAAAGTCTACAGGAAATCAACCCCGACAAAGACAGGGCCAGTGATGCGCAGATCATGTTTATGTGTTTACATGCTTCAGGCCTTACCTTAATCGCCACTTCAATTATTGGTTATCGTGCTGCTGCCAACGCCAGCAATCCGGCAGATGTAATGCTGCCGTGTATTATTACTTCGTTTATTGGTACCATTGCCGCTTTCTTAATTGTGGGAATCAGACAGAAAATTAATTTCAAAAGTGCTTCGCTGGTTATTGCCTTAATGGTATTAATCGCGGCTATTGTTGGATTACTGATGTACGTGAATCATTTGGATTTAATTGGGAAAAACTATTTTACTTCTAATCTTTCCGGTTTGATCTTATTCGCGATCATTGCTTTTACATTAATCTTTTCATGGCGTCATGAAAAGAAATTTACCGAGGCCAGTACTACCGTTTTTGATGCGTTTGTGGTAGGTGCGAATAACGGAGTGAAAACCGGAGTTACGATTTTCCCTTATGTTTTGGGAATGCTGGTGGCTATTTCCTTATTCAGAAACAGCGGTTTGTTTGAAATTATCAGTGATGGAATTGCTTTTGTATTCTCGAATATGGGTGTCAACAAACAAATTACGGATGCTTTGCCGGTCGCCATGCTTCGCCCTTTTAGTTCTGCAGGATCGAGAGGATTTTTAATTGACTCTATGAATACATTTGGGGCAGATTCCCTAACGGGTAGATTGAGCAGCATTTTTCAATGTAGCGCCGAAAGTACTTTTTATGTCATTGCCGTTTATTTTGGTTCAGTAAATATTAAAAACACTCGTTATGCTTTGGGCACCATGCTTTTGGTAGACGTAATTTGTGTGATTACTGCCATTTTTGTGGCCAGCTGGTTTTTCTAAACATCATATCCTGAACTAATTCAAACCTTTTAAAAACAATATAACCCAAAATGAAATATTCTTTATTTGCTCTAATCCTTACCCTTTTTGTTTCTTGTGTTAGTAACGAAATTGACGATAAACCAATAGTTCCGATTGATTATACCGAAAAAAATGAAGCCGAAATACTAAAGTATCTGGCTGACAATAATCTGACTGCCCAAAAAACCGCTACCGGTTTGTATTATATCATTACTGAGCCCGGAACAGGCAAACAACCAACAGCAACTTCAACGGTCACCGTTGTTTACAAAGGCTATTATACAACCAAAAAAGGTTTTGACCAGAGCCCTGATACCGGCACTACATTTGGCTTACAACAAGTAATACAAGGATGGACGGAAGGAATTCCTTTCTTTAAGGAAGGCGGAAAGGGTGTTCTGATCGTACCGGCCCGTTTAGGATACGGCAGCTTTGATTATGGAGGCATCCCGGGTGGTTCTGTACTTGTTTTTGACATTAACCTGATTAGTGTTAAATAGTCATGAAAGTTAAATATCTATTTGTTTTAGCTTTACTGGCAGGTTGTCAAAAAGAGAAAACACCAACTGAAGCAACTGTTATAGCCCCGGAAAAGAAAACGGAAATTATGCTGGTTAAGGAAGAGAAATTCTTAAAAACAGATACCATTTCAATTTCTGAAGGGGACGAAACTTCCAAAAACAATTATATGCTTGCACATCTTTTAAATCAAAAAGCAGATAAGGATAGTATTATAACCCAACAGTATCAGCTTGATTTTTATCAGGATCAAGCCAAAACGGTTTCTTCTAAAATAACTATCGAAGGATATCAAAAAGGATCAGAATGGGGAGCATCGTACGGATTGTCTTCCACTGCAGACAAAAAATCTTCTTTTATTCATGTTAGTTTCGGCTATCCTGCCTGTGGTTATACACAAAATAATTACTTGTATTATCTAAAAAACAAAGGCCTCCAACTGGTATATGAATGGGATACAATGTCAGATAGCGGCTGGGGAAGCTGGGTCGAATTCACTGCTCCAACCGGGAAATCAGAGACCAATTCTTTCTATTGCAAAAGAGTTGCATTTGAACCTGAAGATGACAATGAGGACATGGGAACCGCCACACACTCTGATTCCATCGTTTTTCAATTTAAAAACCAGCACTGGACAAAACAATTGTTAACCGCAGAAGGCAAAACCTATTTTGAGAAAAAAATGTCTTTTAATGAATTTCACAAGATACAATAACATGTAGTGAGGTCTTATTCAAATCCTTTCTAAAATAAATAATTTTTAACTTTGTAGAAAAACAAGCAATGATTGATTTTATATACCAGGATCCTTATCCCATCTTAAAGGATGACACCCAATACCGCAAAATCACTTCCGATTTTGTAAAAGTAGAACAATTCGGAGAACGCGAAATTCTGACGGTTGACCCAAAAGGTCTGGAATTATTAGCCGAAGAAGCTTTAACTGACGTTTCGTTTATGCTGAGAACAACGCATTTACAAAAACTCCGTAACATTTTAGACGATCCCGAAGCGACCGATAACGACCGTTTTGTGGCGTACAACTTACTGCAAAATGCTACTGTAGCCGCTGAAGGTCAGCTGCCAAGCTGCCAGGATACCGGAACGGCCATCGTAATGGCCAAAAAAGGAGAAAGCATCTTTACCGGTGTCGACGACGCAGAATGGCTGAGTAAAGGAATTTTTAATACCTACCAAAAACGTAACTTACGCTATTCGCAAATTGTTCCAATTTCGATGTTTGAAGAAAAGAATTCCGGTTCGAATCTTCCGGCGCAAATTGATATTTATGCTAAAAAAGGAGCTTCTTACGAGTTCTTGTTTATGGCGAAAGGAGGAGGCTCTGCCAACAAAACCTTTTTATACCAAAAAACAAAATCGCTTTTAAACGATAAAGCAATGGATGAGTTCATCCGCGAAAAAATAAAAGATTTAGGTACTTCAGCCTGTCCTCCGTACCATTTGGCTTTGGTAATTGGCGGAACTTCGGCGGAAGCCAATTTAGGGGCCGTTAAAAAAGCTTCTGCAGGGTACTACGATCATTTGCCTACTTCAGGAAACATGGCCGGTCAGGCTTTTCGTGATCTAGAATGGGAAGAACGTGTACAGAAAATTTGCCAGGAAAGCGCTATCGGAGCTCAGTTTGGCGGGAAATACTTTACGCACGACGTGCGTGTCATTCGTCTTCCGCGTCATGCCGCGTCCTGCCCGGTTGGATTGGGAGTTTCCTGTTCTGCTGACCGAAATATCAAAGGAAAAATTACAAAAGACGGCATATTCGTGGAGCAATTAGAGGTAAATCCAAAACAGTTCTTACCGGAAACAGCACCACATTTAGAAGCACCGGTTGAAATTGACCTGAATATGCCAATGGCAGATATTTTAGCCAAACTAACGCAATATCCAATCAAAACCCGTTTAAAACTAAATGGAACTGTAATTGTAGCCCGTGATATCGCGCATGCCAAAATCATGGAATTATTAGAATCCGGTCAGCCAATGCCGGAGTATTTCAAAAATCACCCGGTTTACTATGCAGGTCCTGCCAAAACTCCTGAAGGAATGGCATCAGGAAGTTTCGGACCCACAACAGCCGGTCGTATGGACGTTTATGTAGATGAATTTCAAAAACATGGCGGAAGTATGATTATGCTGGCAAAAGGAAACAGATCTAAACAGGTTACTACAGCCTGCAAAACCTATGGTGGATTCTATCTGGGTTCTATTGGAGGTCCGGCGGCTATTTTGGCGCAGGATAACATTCTGAAGGTAGAAGTAGTTGATTTTGAAGAATTAGGAATGGAAGCTGTTCGTAAAATCACGGTAAAAGATTTTCCTGCTTTTATCATTACGGATGATAAGGGGAATGATTTCTTTGAGAATTTATAGTTTTTATTAACCGCAAGGTAGCAAGGCTTTACGCTAGGTTCGCAAAGATTAAAACAATAAAACCGCCCAAAAGGCGGTTTTATTGTTTTAATCTTTGAAAAGTATTGATTTTCTAATCACGTTTTACTCATAACTTAAAACTCATAACTCATCACTTTTCTCCCTCACGCACTTAATTCTTCCTTCTCGAAAGCGATATAATGCGATAGTTTTCCTTTTAAGTTGAAGACCGGAGAACCGTAAATCCTGCAGATATAGATTTTACCGTTTTTCTTGTAATTTTTGATGGTTTTCTCAAATGGAATTTCCAGTTCAATTGCTTTTCTTATTTCTTTTAAATCCGTTTTAGAAGTTGCTGCTCCCTGAAACATCTTTGGTGTTTTTCCCAGGACTTCACTTTCAGTATATCCTGTCATCTTTTTTATGCCGCTGGAAGCGAAAACAATCTTCATATTAACGTCCGTAATCACTACAACTTCTTCTTTAAGACGTTCGCCTATATTCAGGTTCTCTTCATCCCACGCAAAATGAGACGAAATTTCTTTTACTTTTTTTAAATCGGTAAAAGTAACTTTCAATTCATTCAGATATTCATAATGAAAATCCCACGCCATGATAGGAACTGAATTATGATTGGACATTTCTTCTAATTTGGCTTTTTTCATGCTCAATAATTTAATAGCGACTACAAGTCTTCTCTAAAGGTAGAGAGAAATTTCATCACAAAACAAAAAACTAATCTATTTAACGCTCTTTAAATGTATCAAAATTCAAATTTCAACTGAACGACAACAGCCTTTTTCTCCTCTGTGTTCAGGTTGTTCATTGAAATTCCCAGCAAACGTACGGAATCTTTCATTCTTTCCTGATATAAAAGTTCCTCCACTATTTCCATAATCAGACTTTTGTCTGAAATAAAATAAGGTAAGGTTTTGCTGCGGGTTTGTTGTGTAAAATCGCTGTATTTGATTTTAAGCGTAACCGTTTTTCCGGAAATCTTATGTTTCTTCAGACGTTTTTCTAAGGAAACAGCGATCCGTTCGAGCTGTTCTAACATAAAAATTTCCGACGATAAATTGACATCAAAAGTATGTTCCGCCGCTACAGACTTGGTTATCCGATACGGTTTAACTTCGCTGTTATGAATGCCGCGAACCACTTTATAATAAAAGGTTCCGGATTTCCCGAAATGTTTCTCCAGGAACTCCTGCGATTTACTTTTCAGATCATTTCCGGTAAAAATACCCAGTTGGTACATTTTTTCGGTGGTTACTTTCCCAACTCCATAAAACTTCCGAATGGGCAATTCTTCCAGGAAGGCCGGAATCTCGTCTGGGTTTACTGTTTTCTGTCCGTTTGGTTTGTTAATATCGCTCGCAATTTTAGCCACAAATTTATTGACCGAAATCCCCGCCGAAGCCGTAAGACCTACTTCATTCAGAATTCTTAGTCTGATTTCCTGGGCCAGTAGACTTGCGCTGGGATTTCCTTTTTTATTTTGGGTGACATCCAGATACGCCTCGTCCAGCGAAAGCGGTTCGACCAGATCGGTATAGTCATGAAAAATTTCATGAATTTTACCCGAAATCTCCTTGTATCGATCAAAACGTGGCCTGACAAAGATAATTTCGGGACAATATCTTTTGGCCAGAACACCGCTTAGGGCACTGCGAACACCAAACTTTCGGGCCTCATAACTTGCTGCCGCAACTACTCCTCTATTCTCTGATCCTCCAACTGCAACAGGTTTCCCGCGTAAAGCAGGATTATCCATTTGCTCTACCGAAGCATAAAAAGCATCCATATCTATATGGATAATTTTTCTATATGGAGGGGTTTCAGACATAGTACAAATTTAAGCAGTTTTATAAACTTTAGGTACAAAAAAAGCCCCGCAATTGCGAGGCCTTTAGTATTTTAAAAACAGAACTTATTTTTTGATAAACTTCTTGGTAACTCTTTTTTGAGCACCATTGAATTCAATAAAATAGATTCCGGTATTTAATTTGCTTACATCAATTGGATTTTCAGATAAGTGACCTGAACTTACCCTTTGACCTAAAGCGTTTGTGATTGTAAAGTCTGATCCCGTTTTATCGGATAGTGAAATATTCAATTCATTGTCAACAGGATTTGGATACAAGGTAATATCGGAACTTAGTTTATCAGCTATGGCGATTTCATTCACTTCTACTATTCCTGAAGCTGTAATGTTTACGGAATAATCTTCTACCTGTCCATAAGAAAAACTCTCACAAGCTGTTGGAATACCATTGTATTTCATCGAAACTCTCAACCTTGTTGTTCCAAGTGTTGCCGTTGCAGGAATTGTAATCGATCCCGAAACCGGAGTTGTTGTTGACGCACTTTTTGTCCAAACCGTTTCTCCGCTGTCAGAGAAATCTCCATCCTGGTTGTAATCAATAAATACGGCATATCCTTCACTGTACACAGAAGAAGTCCATGATGGTGTAATAGTAATGGTATAAGCTGTTCCTCTTCCTGCATTTGTAGAAATGGCTGTCAGATTCTCGTAACCCGTTGTTCCTGTAGAAGTATTGTTGATCGTACCAAATACTACTTTACCAATTCGTTCATCAGAAGCACTGTTCCCTTTTGAAGTACAATAGGTCACCGAACCTGCCAATGTTGTCACATTTACAGTGTTACTGGCTGCAGAAACATTTCCAGCGGCATCTTTCGCTTTTACAGAAAAGGTATAAGCTGTTGAAGCTGTAAGTCCTGTTACAGTATAACTTGTTGTGGTAACCGTGCCTTTTAGAGTAGTTCCCTGATAAACATCGTATCCGGTTACGGCAACATTATCTGTAGCGGCAGTCCACGTTAAATTGGTCGTTGTTCCGGTAGTTCCTGAAGCTGCTAAAGAAGACGGTGCTGATGGCGCAGTTGTATCTCCTGATCCGCCTGAATACGCTGCTCCGACACCAACGGCGTAAAAGGCATTGGTTGTTGCGATAACCTCAGCTGAACCTGCTCCGTATAAATCGATAGCAGACTGAATTCCGTAAGTTCTGGCAGTCGCATAAGTAGAGTTCGCAGATAAGTAGTTGCTTTCTAAACGATACGCAATTTTTGCTGCTTTATCAATTGTGATCCCTGTAACATTATAGGCATTTCCAAGATCATTTGTTCCTGATTTACCTACTGAAAGAATATAAAACCAGTGATTTAATACTCCCGAATTGGTATGCACTCCACATTGGTCATTATTGTTAGTCGGCGTACAATTTACATTTACCCAATAGGTTCCTCCGTAAGTGTCCGGCTGACCTTCAGAATTTGGATCACTCATAGAGCGCAAAGCCAAATGTCCTGATCTTCTTTCGATATCTTCACCAACCAGCCAGGTTGATTTTGTAGGCGCAGCACGGTATTCGATACAAGCTCCCCAAATATCAGAAAAACCTTCATTCATCGCACCCGATTCTTTTTGATAGGCCAAATTTGCGGTATACGTACAAACCGCATGACCGATTTCGTGACCTGCAACGTCCATAGCCGTTAAGATATCAAATCCTCCGGTTCCGGTTCCGTCACCGTACGTCATAACACTTCCGTTCCAGAAGGCATTATTGTTATTCGGGTAACCTGCAGCTACTAGATTATAATGCACATAACTTTTAATTTTAGCTCCGGCGTCATCATAACTGTTTCTGCCATGAACTGCTGACCAGTAATCGTAAGTCATTTCAGCACCCCAATGTGCATCAAGTGCCCCATTGTCTTTATTGGTGTTATTGTATTCGATCCAGTTATTATCGGCATCGGTAAAATTGGTTGTAGGATACGTTGCTGTTCTCGCAGAGTTGTACGTCTGGATTCCATTTCCACGCGTTCCGTCTGATAAAATATAAGAAGATCCGCTTAGTGTCGTCTGTATAGTTTGTGTTCCGCTGTAACGTGTTGCCGCATTAGCAGCCACAACCGCCATTTTTGCATTTACACTGTTTTCATTCGCAGCAGCTTTTGATTTTCCATGAACGTTTTCGCCAAGGTGTTTGATCGTTGCATTATAAAACAGGGCTTGTCCTGTAACAGCATCGATATACAAATCACCACGGCTTAAAGGATTGGTGGCATAAATATCAAATTTATATGCCAAACGAACTTTATCAGTAGTTCGTTCTTTGCCCTGGTTTTCCATATCCGGTAAGAAAACCAATTCTCCTTTCGGCTTTGCATAATCCATTGCGGCAGCATCCTGTGGCGAATCCCAAAGATAGGTTTTAGCGCCGGTAAGGGCGACTGCCCTGTTGAAAGCTTCCTGTGCAGAAAGGGCCGGTTTTACTTTCGCATTTACAATTTTGTAAAACTCGCCATTCATCGACTGTAGTTTTCCATTTTTTGAATGCAAAGTATAATTGGCAAATTCTACTTTAATTCCTTGTTCATACAACTGAAATTTTTCATGGGTAAAACCCTCGCGATCTGATTCGCTTTTAATTTTCGAAAAAGACTGGTTGTCTTTCAGGGCCAATTGTTCTTTAAATACTTTATCATAATCAGAGCCTTTATAGGTTGATTTGTCACTGAAAGTAATTAAACTTGGCTCTCCGTTTTCAGATAAACTTTTCTGACTTATTCTTTTATCTGTTTCCTGAGCGAATGCAGATAATGAAAATGCAAATGCAGCAACCGTTGTTGTTACAATTCTGGGTAATGTACTTTTCATAAGCAATTTTGAATTTTGGTTAGTTAAAAAGGGGTTAAAAATCATCAAATAAATTATGTAAGTAAATACTTTATTTGAGTGATAAAAATATATAAATTTTGTTAATTAAACGGATAAATTTACCTTTTATCGATAAAATACAACATTTAGACGGGTAAAAACACTTAAAAATAACAAGAAATCTCAGGTTTGACAATGCCTTACAGATTAAACAACTACAGTACTGAAAACTAACATTTTATATAAAAAAATAACTTTTTTGACCTTTTTTTACTGTGCGAAAGCGAAAACTGACCCATTTTAAATTGAAATTTCAAGCGAAAAAAGCGGGAATTATCTTCAAGACTGTATTTTTTGTAAAGCAAAACTTAGATTAAACTTCGAAAAAGGATTTTTTCTGACATTTATAAAGATTCTTAACTTAATGGGTAAAACAAATCATTTTCTTTATTTTTGCCTACACGAAATAATACAAAATGCGAACATTTGTTATAGGTGACATACACGGGGGATTACTAGCACTTGAGCAAGTGCTGGAGAAAGCGAATGTTACCGAAAAAGATACTCTTATATTTTTAGGCGATTATGTTGACGGCTGGAGTCATTCGACGCAGGTGATTGATTTTTTAATTGACCTTAAAAGCAAACAAAACTGCATTTGCATCAGGGGAAATCACGATCAGCTGGCAATGGACTGGCTGGAAAACAGACATGAAGACTTTGATGAAGAAATGTGGTACAAACATGGCGGAAAAGCTACTGTTGAAGGATACTCCAAACTTTCTGAAGAAAAAAAGAAAGAACACATTGCCTTTTTGGAATCTTTACAGGATTATCACCTGGACGATCAGAACCGTTTATTTGTCCACGCCGGATTTACAAATCTAAGTGGTGTAACCTACGAATTCTTTTCTAAATTATTCTACTGGGACAGAACCCTTTGGGAGTCAGCACTAGCTTTGGATCCGAATTTAAAACCCGACGATCTGTACTATCCAAAACGTTTGACCGTTTACAAAGAAGTTTATATTGGCCATACACCGGTCACCCGAATCGGTAAAACGGTTCCGGTACAAAAAGCCTGTGTCTGGAATGTGGATACGGGCGCTGCCTTCAAAGGTCCGTTGACGATTATGAACGTTGATACCAAGGAATTTTGGCAAAGCGATCCTTTGAACGAACTGTATTCTAACGAAAGAGGTAGGAATTGATTTCTAAAAAGTTATTTTTGCACTTTAGAAATAATTAAAAATTTAAAAAATTTATGAAAAAGGTAATTACACTATTGTTTTTAGTAACATTTGGAATCACACAAGCACAAAAAGCTTTTACAGGAAAAGGTGATGTGAAAGTTAATGTTGGTGCTAATCTGCAAGATGGTGGTTCCGGAATTCAGGGTTCTGTGGATTTTGGATTAGGAGAAAACTTCTCATTTGGTTTTGTTGCTAATTATTTATTGGGCGTAGACAACTTTTCCGGTTTTTACCGTGGTAATACAGCTGTATACAATGATTCTAGAGCAGACTTCAAAGATCGTTTTGATGCTAAAGCAAGAATTAATGCCAATTTATCAAGCGTAATTGGCGTTGAGCAATTAGATGTATATCCTGGATTAAGTATAGGGTTACACAATTTCGGAGGTCATGTTGGAGGTCGTTACTTCTTTACGGACGGATTTGGCGTTTTCACAGAGCTTGGATTTCCTATTGCAAAATACGGAAACAACGACGATCCTTTTTACCACTTAAACAATCAGGCTACTTTTAGTTTAGGAGCTTCTTTTAATTTGTAAAATTAAACCTCAGGGTTCTATAAGGTTTGTTTCGTGCAAAATGCAAAGTCACAAAACTTTATAAATAACAAAAACCGCCTGAAATCAGGCGGTTTTTTATTTTAGCAAAGTATTTATTTAAAGGACCATTTCCGGTATTTCTCCCTCAATTATTAAATCTGCTTCAGTTGAAGCAATAATATGCTCTACAGAAACGCCTGGCGCTCTTTCTAAGAGCTTAAAACCTTTTTCTGTCACTTCGAGAACCGCAAGCTCCGTTACTACCTTTTTAACGCATCCTACTCCTGTTAATGGCAAAGTACATTTTTTCAGGATTTTAGATTCTCCGGCCTTGTTTACATGCATCATGGCTACAATGATATTTTCAGCCGAAGCCACCAGATCCATTGCGCCTCCCATTCCTTTTACCATTTTACCCGGAATTTTCCAGTTGGCGATATCTCCGTTTTCAGAAACTTCCATGGCACCCAAAATAGTTAAATCTACTTTCTGGCTTCGAATCATTCCGAAACTAAAAGCAGAATCAAAGAAACTGGCTCCCGGAAGTGTTGTTATCGTTTGTTTTCCTGCATTAATGATATCGGCATCTTCTTCTCCTTCAAAAGGAAAAGGTCCCATACCCAGAACCCCATTTTCACTTTGGAATTCCACCGCAATATCGTGTCTCACATAATTCGCCACCAAAGTCGGAATCCCGATACCAAGATTGACAAAATACCTGTCTTTTACTTCTTTCGCAATTCGTTTTGCTATATCTTCTTTACTAAGTCCCATATTTTATAATGTGTCAATTAGAGCATTTGATAATTAGATAATTTTAAACATTATCTAATTGCCTCATTATCTCAATTATCTAATTCCTTGTTCTCACCGTTCTTTGCTCAATTCGCTTTGCTATATCTTCTTTACTAAGTCCCATATTTTTTAATGTGTCAATTAGAGCATTTGATAATTAGATAATTTTAAACATTATCTAATTGCCTCATTATCTCAATTATCTAATTCCTTGTTCTCACCGTTCTTTGCTCAATTCTCTTTTCGAATTTTTCTCCCTGAAAGATACGCTGTACCATAATTCCCGGAATATGGATCTGATTAGGATCTAATGATCCCACCGGCACCAGTTCTTCAACCTCAGCAATAGTAATTTTTCCTGCTCCGGCCATACAGGCGTTAAAGTTTCTGGCGGTTCCTTTAAAAATAAGATTTCCGGCTTCGTCCCCTTTCCATGCTTTTACAATGGCAAAATCTGCTTTGAAAGCTTCTTCCATAATGTGCATTTTTCCGTTGAATTCGCGTGCTTCTTTTCCTTCAGCCACTTCCGTTCCGTAACCGGCTGGTGTAAAGAAAGCGGGAATTCCGGCCTGTGCTGCACGGCAACGTTCCGCCAAAGTTCCTTGTGGTGTCAGTTCTACATCCAGTTCTCCCGAAAGCATCTGACGTTCGAACTCGGCATTTTCTCCTACATAAGAAGAAATCATTTTTTTGATTTGTTTCTTTTGCAAAAGCAGTCCAAGTCCAAAATCATCCACTCCTGCATTATTCGAGATACAGGTTAAATCAGAAATAGGTGTATTTACTAAGGCTGCTATTGTATTTTCGGGAATCCCGCAAAGTCCAAAACCACCAAACATTATAGTCATTCCGCTTTCGATTCCTGCTATGGCTTCCTGAACGTTATTTACTTTTTTTGTAATCATAACAAATGGTCTTTATTATCGTATATTTTTGATAAAAATAAGATTTTTAGATTAAATTATAACGATTTCGTAAGAAATAAAATAACCTCATCTATTCATTAGAACGTAACTTGGGAAAGACTAATTTACGCACAAGGAAAAACTCTCGCAGATTTAGCAGATCTGGGAGATTTTTGGTTCACGCAAAGTCGCAGAGTTGATTGCTTGGCTATTTTGTGTGAACTATCTTTGGATTTATATTTAGCATGACTTCATTAAACCAATTACAGATTTTTTGGTTCACGCAAAGACGCAGAGTCGCAAAGTTATATTCCTTGGCGATTTTGCGTGATTATTGTTTCCCAGGCAAATTTAGTTCGATCTTGCTAAAGTAATCACAGAACAGCTCATCATAGATCACAAAAAAATCCTTTTGTTCTTCCGGATTCAGGAGGTGCAAAAGGATTTTTATTGGAGAAACGAAATTAAACTAGAGTTCGAATTCGTCTGTGTTTTGTTCTGTTTGTGTCGTATCTTTTACAACCGCAGGTCTGGTATAACAATCTACTTTTATAGAAAGATTAGCCGGGCGCTCGAACTCAGCTTTTGAAACCTGAAGTGTCGGATCGGCATAGCAAAGTTTCATAAAGTAAGCCCAAACCGGTAATGCAGCTGTTGCTCCCTGTCCGTACGTCAAACTTTTGAAACGTGCGGAACGGTCTTCACAACCTACCCAAACACCCGTTACCAGATTCGGAACCATTCCCATAAACCAACCGTCTGACTGGTTTTGTGTTGTTCCTGTTTTACCTGCAATCGGGTTGGTAAACATGTACGGATATCCTGTCCAGCGATTATCACCGCTTCCTCCGCCCTGTGTACGTAAACGTGCACCTGAGCCTGTTTCCGTTACCCCCTGAAGTAATTTGATTACTGCAAAAGCAATGTCTTTATTCAGAACGTCGTGTGATTCCGGAATCGGTTCATAAATAACCTCTCCGCTTTTGTTTTCGATACGGCTTAAAAATTGCGGTTTTACATACACACCCTGGTTTGCAAATGTGCTGTAAGCAGCAACCATGTCTTCAACCGTAATATCAACAGCACCTAATGCAATTGAAGGCTGTACCGGGATTTCTGTTTTTACTCCTAATTTCTTTGTTAATTCAACAACAGCCTCAGGACCTGTTCTGTCAATTAATTTTGCAGAAACGGTATTGATAGAATTGGCCAAACCTTGTTTTAAGGTAACCATTCCACGGTATCTGTTGTCCGAGTTTCTTGGTTCCCAGTCTTCCGTTACGTGGTGACGTCCTTTATGAATCATAAACGGTCCGTCAAGTATTGAATCACAAGGAGACATATTCAATTGTTCGATTGCAGTAGCGTACACAAACGGCTTAAAAGTAGAACCAACCTGTCTTGCTCCCTGACCCACGTGATCGTACTGGAAATATTTATAATTGATTCCCCCAACCCAGGCTTTTATATTTCCGGTTTGAGGCTCCATCGCCATTAAACCTGATTGTAAAAAGTGTTTGTAATAACGAATGGAATCCAGTGGAGTCATCGTAGTATCGCGTTCGCCTTTCCACGTAAATATGCGCATTTTCGTTTTTACTTTGAATGAATTGATAATATCATCCTCACTTTTATCCATATCCTTCATGATTGCCCAGCGCGTAGAATTCTTCATGGCCTGCATCATAATACGATCTGTTTCTGCTTTGGTAATGTTTACGAAGGGAGCATTTTTATTGTTTTTCATTTCAATAAAAAACTGCTGCTGCAGGTTTTTCATGTGTGCAGAAACGGCTTCTTCAGCATATTGCTGCATTCTGGAATCGATAGTTGTGTAAATTTTTAAACCATCTTTGTAGATATCATAATCCGAACCATCGGGTTTTTTATTTTCAGCAACCCATTTTTTCATGTAATCACGAAGGTATTCTCTGAAATAGGTAGCTGTTCCTTCACGATGACTCTCCAGTTTAAATTTTAAGGCAATTGGCAAAGCCTGCAATCTTAATTTTTCAGCAGAAGAAATCATTTTTGCTTTTTCCATCTGAGAAAGTACCACATTACGGCGGTTCTTCACCCCTTCCGGATTTCTAACAGGATTGTATAATCCTGAATTTTTGAACATTCCAACCAAAATAGCCGATTCGTCCATTGTTAAATCTTTCGGGTCTTTCGAAAAATAGGTTTGTGCGGCAGAACTTACTCCAACTGAATAATTTCCGAAATCATAGACGTTGCAGTACATCGCCAGAATTTCATTTTTTGTATATTGTCTTTCCAGACGAATTGCAATAATCCATTCTTTTATTTTTTGTACAATCCTGAAAGGAAGAAATTTAGATCCTTCTCCATGAAACAATTGTTTTGCTAACTGCTGTGTTAAGGTACTTGCTCCTCCATTTGTTCCTAAGGTAAAAACAGCTCTTAAAGTTCCGCGTCCGTCAATTCCTGAATGCTCGTAAAAACGGGCATCTTCGGTAGCAACCAACGCCTCGACCAAACTTTTTGGCAGATCTGAATATTTAAGCTGCGATCTGTTGGTCTTGAAATATTTACCGATCACCACTCCGTCTGAAGAGATGATTTCTGTAGCTAAATTAGAATCCGGATTCTCTAAATCTTCAAAAGAAGGCATGGAACCGAATAATCCCCATGAAGCAAATAAAAAGAAAGCTAAAATGCCTAATAACGTATAAGCAAAAATTCGCCAGAATTTATTTTTATAGTAGTTAATGTCTTTAACACTATTGGTTTGATTGTTTTTTTTAGTAGCCATAAATATATTCGTCTAATCTTTTTGTTCTATTCTAAAACCTACGTCTGTAATACCTTCCAAAGCCTGAACACCCGGAATCTTACCTGATTCCCTGACGGCTTGTTTGATGTGTACTTTATATTTCCCTCTAAACTTTACATCTTCTTTGTAATACAGTTTACTTTCTTTTATGTCTGTAAAACCGTTTCCTAACAACGTCCCGTCCGGATTTGCCATCTGGTATTCTAAGGTATCCACTTTCGTAAATCCGCTTGGTGTCTCAATAGCTACAATCAAAAACAAATTATTGAACGGATAATTGTTATTGTCTCTCAAATTTACAAACAAATTGTACTTTTTCGTAGAATCCAGAACTGGCAGGTCGAAAGTAACAACACTGTCTTTGTGCCAGGCACTGCCAACAGATTTGTATTCATCAAATACTCTTTTTTTATCACAGGAAAAAAGAAGTATCGCTGCCAAAATAAGAATTCCGCTATTTTTTATTCTCATTTTTAGTAATAATTATAGGTTTTCTAGGTTCTGCCGGCTTATTGTCATTCGAATTATTAGCTTTATTCGATTGATTTGGCTTGTTATTATTCGGCCTGTTTCCTTTGTTTGGATTATTTCCTTTATTTGAATTTCCTCCGGCAGGCTTGTTTTGGTTTGGAGTTGCCTGAGGTTTGTTTGGAGTTGCCACAATCGCAGCTTCAGCATTTGGTTTGCGTTTGCGGTTTGGTTTTTTCTTTCTTTTTGGCTGATCAAAACGGGTTAGACTTTCCTGACCCATCGCGTTATTAAAATCTTTTTCAGGTTCTAAGATAACCTCTATAGCAAAATCTTCCAGAGAAGAAACTTTATTTTTCAGTTTGTTTTCAGCCATAATTTCTTTGACCTGATCAATTTTCAACACATGCCAGTTTGCAAAATTATTCGTGTACGCAAACCACATCAAACCTTTGAAAATATCCTGTTTCTGACAGATGGCATCTCCTTTTTCGGTTACTAATTTGGTATCGTAATCCGGAAAATCTTTCAGGGCATCCATATAAGTATCAAGCTCATAATTCAGACAGCACTTTAATTTTCCGCATTGTCCCGCTAATTTCTGAGGGTTCAGTGAAAGCTGCTGGTAACGTGCCGCTGAAGTATTAACGCTTCTGAAATCGGTTAACCAGGTTGAACAGCAAAGTTCTCTTCCGCAAGAACCAATTCCGCCCAGACGTGCCGCTTCCTGACGGAAACCAACTTGTTTCATCTCGACTCTTGTACTGAATTCTTTTGCAAAATCCTTAATCAAAAGCCTGAAATCGACCCTGTCGTTTGCGGTGTAGTAAAAAGTTGCTTTTGATCCGTCTCCCTGAAACTCGATATCGGAGATTTTCATTTCCAGTTTGTGCTGAATGGCCAGTTCACGGGCACGAACCTTCATCGGTTCTTCACGTTCACGCGCCACAGACCAGATATCAATATCTTTTTGGGAAGCTTTTCTATAGATTTTCGGCACTTCATTACTTTCGTGATTCACGCCTTTTTTCTTCATTTGAATTTTTACCAATTCGCCTGTCAAAGTAACGATTCCAATATCATGTCCCGGTGATGCAACAGTTGCTACAATATCACCGATACTTAAGGTTAATTTCTCTGAATTTCTGAAAAATTCTTTTCGTCCGTTCTTGAAACGTACCTCAACACAATCAAAAATTGCCTCTCCATTAGACGGACTCATGTTTGCGAGCCAGTCAAAAACCGTCAGTTTATTGCAGCTATCGGTGCCGCAAGTCCCATTATTTTTACAACCTTTTGGTGCACCACCATCTGAGGTTGAACAACTTGTACATGCCATAATTCTATATGTAGTGTCGCAAAAAAGCGACTTAAGTTCATAAACGTTTGATCGGTAAAGATAGTATTTTTTTTAGTTTGCTATTTAACGATTAAAACTAAAGGGGTGTTAAATAAAAAAACCTGTCTTACATTTTGCAAAACAGGCTTTCTAATCATATTTCAGAACACAATTTCTAAGTCTCTTTTACCTAATAATCTTCACCGGACATGCCTTTGCGGCCAATTCAAAACTTTCGACAGTAGCATAATTAGGAAATTTTAATGTCTAAAAACTTATTCTGTTGCTTTTACCACTTAAACTGTGATTTTTAATTTTTATCCTGAAATATATTTACGAATTTTATGTTTTGTCTTACAGCATCGTTTGTGAAGTCAATAATTACAAAGCAAACTATTATCATCATTTTTAAATATCAAATGCAAATGCAAACACAAAACCAGATTGAAAATTTCCTTTTTCAGGGAAAATTTGACGAGGCCAGAGAATCCCTGAATAACGGCGAAAACTTTAACGGGCAATATCTTCAAAATAATTTTTCTCAAATCACAGCCAAAATTATTGAAGCCAAAGAAATGGATTTCATTGACAGACTGATAAAAGCGGGTTTTATCGAGACTGATATTTACGAACTGGACAGTTTTGACAAATCAATATTCAACTCTCTTTCGAGAAATATAAAAAATGATGCAGCATCTATTTCCTTTTTCAAAGAAATAATGTCGAAAGTTGACAATAGTAACGATGAAATCAGCGATCAGACTTTATTGGGATATTGTATCGAAAAAGAAGCTGTTCCGGAAGTAATTAAAAGCTTAATAGAAGATTTTGGCTGTAATGCTACATATAAAAACAACGCACAGGAGAATTTCATTCATAAAATCGTAAACAACTATTCCCTAAATGCCGAAAAAGGAGAGGAATATATTAAAATACTACTGGAAAACGGTGTTGACATTAATGAAAAAAATGTGGTAGGCACTACACCATTGATGTATGCCGTTAAAAGAAACAAAAAGGAATATATTCCATTGCTGTTAGAAAATGGAGCTGACCCTAACGAAACAGACAATCAGCAAAACAGTTCCTTTTATTATGCAGTTGGCGAACAGTTTTCTATTCCGATGTATGAACTTTTGGCAGCATCTTCATCAGCCAATTTCAATACTATCAATAAAGACGGAAGAACCTTGCTGACCGAATTTATCCGAATGATGTCTGATTCAGACAATGATCTGAATGCACTTCAGAGATTATTGTCAGATGGTGCCGACTTAAATCACTGTGCGCACTATTACGGAAATCCAAAATCAGGCCTGGATTATATTGCGGAGAAAAAATCAGGTATTCTAAAATCGGTATTGGACAGCGGATCTATTGATGTTAACGAGCAGGACAATCAGGGAAATACCATTTTGCATAAAGTCTGCGCTTACAATGTAAATTACGATGCCGAAGCCGCAAAAGAAATCTACAAAAAGGTAAAATTACTTTTGGAAAATGGTGCAGACAAAGATATCACCAATGATAAAGACGAAAATGCTATTACACTCGCTTCTGCAGATAATCTGAAAATTAAGACTGTTGAACTTTTAATGAAAGCCTAAACTTATATAAAATCAAGATTCTATGTCAATGTCATTTATAATTGCCTGCGAAAACGGCAACCGAAAAATAGCCGAACTACTTCTTCAAAATAAAGAAGTCGATGTAAAATATACCGATGAAAAAGGGAGAACTGCACTTCATTATGCCGCCCACAGAGGATACCTGGACATTGTAAAGATATTAACTGAAGATGGTGCCGATATTAACTACGAAGATCATGAGGGAGAAACCCCTTTGTACTTTGCCTGTCTGCAAAAACAGAAACAAACGGCATTGCACTTATTGGAAAATGGTGCAGAAATTACCAAAAATGATAAATACGGAAACAGTCTTTTACATTTGGTTGTTCAAACTGCTCAAATTGAAATTGCAACAAAGTTGCTTGAAGAAGGTATCGATGTTAATCTTTTGAATAACAATGGAGAAAGTCCGCTATTATTGGCTTCAGCGAAATTAAACCGGGAAATTATTCAATTGCTGTTAGATAAAGGAGCAGATATTAATGTAACCGATAAACAAGGAAACACACCTTTGCTTTACGCCTGCTACACCAAATCGATTCCAATGGTGACCCTGCTTTTGGATAATGGTGCCGACATCAACCATGCAAATCACGCTGGCGAAAATGCTCTTTTGATTGCCTGCTACGAAACCAATCGAATGCTGGCCAAACTTTTGGTTGAGAGAGGTGCAGCTGTGTTTACATCCAACAACAATGGCTATTCTCCAATTTGGTACGCCTGCGCGAATAACCAAAAGGAAATTGTGGCTTTGTTTTTAGAAAACGGCGTCGATGTAAATTACAGTAAGCCAGTGGCCGGCGATACCTCATCTATGAATGATTATCTGGACTGGGTGTTAAGTGCCTCCAACATTTCTAACGAATCCGGTTTTACGCTGAACAGCAGTTATACTTATGGCGGCGAAAGCCTTTTGCATGTGGCTACTAAAAAAGGCAATTTAAGCATGGTAAAACTGCTTATCGAATCTGGTGCCCATATCAACATACAGGACGAATCCGGAAATACACCCTTGCATTACAGCGCGGCAAACGGAAAAAAAGATGTTGTAAAATATTTACTTGAAAATAAAGCCGATGCTTCCATTGTAAACGTAAAAGAGCAAAAAGCAATTGATTATTCAAATGTAAAAGGTTTTAATGAGATTACAGAGCTGATTCTGAAATTTGCGCCTTCAGGAACAGTTGTGAATCCAATACATACAACTTCTCAAACAGACGCACCAAAAGCCGATACTTCAAATTCAATGGAGGCAAAGAAAAAAGCCTTACTGGATCTTAAAGAGTTATTAGATGCCGGAATTTTGACAGCAGAAGAATTTGATGCTGAGAAAAGTAAAATCTTAAAAGGATAAATAACAAACAAACTTAAAAATGAAAAAAATCTTAAATACCGTTACGCTACTTTTAATAGTAATCACCACAAGTATGGTTTCTATTTCCTGTACAGACCATTCGCCCGAAAAAACTTTTGATATAGCTGCTTTAAATTCTAATTTATTATCACGCTTTGGCAGTAAGGACATCAATTTTAAACTGGATTCTGAACCTCAGATCTATGAGGAGAGCAAAAAAAACATGGTTGCTTCTTCTTATTATGATTACTTTAAATTTGATATCACCAATTTAGAAACTCAATTGAACAAAATTAAAGAAATAGAGGAAAATGATGATAATAGAGCGCTTCTTCAGGCATCGAAGGATCTATTCACTTATGCGATTGCTAAAGAAAAAGAAGGATATTTGCCGATTGCCAAAATGAAAGACGAAAAGGCCTCAACTGAACAAATACAAAAAGCAATAGCAGATTTTGATGCCTCCACTCAAAACGATATTGATGCCAAGTTTACAAAATTGATGAATGTTGCAAAAGCTTATGCCGAAAAGCATAACATTGATGCCAAATTTGGTATTTAATAACCAAACAAGTTTTAGAGAGAAAGTAAAACCCTATTTTGTAATGATACAAAACAGGGTTTCTTTTTTTATTGCTAAGTCTCCTTGACCGTAATAATCTTCACCGGACATGCCTTTGCGGCCAATTCAAAACTTTCGACAGTAATATGATTGGGAGATTTTAATGTATAAAAACCTTTTGCATTTTGCGAATGAATCAAAACCGATTTTCCATCTTTTTTGGACATTTGAAAATGTACCGGATCCATTTCGACACAATAATTACAACCAATACATTTATCTCTTTGCAGTGTTACGATTACCATTACGCTTCTACAATTTTATATAATTTATCAGACATCCTTATTCGAAAAGGCAATTTGAAGGTACAATCATCTCCTTTTGTTGCTTTGTCAACCCACACATCTCCAACAAACATTTCTTCTATAACCATTTCCTGAGCGCCGGTACTTGGACCAGTTACGAGGATTTTATCACCGACTTTAATATCATAAGCTTCAATTTTGAATTGCCCCACTTCAGCTTTTGGAAAGTAATGCGTCCCTTTTCCAACGTAAACTTTCTTTTGAGTTGCAGCAGAACCCGGAATATCACTCCACTCTCCCAATTCCTGTCCTAAATAATATCCCGACCAAAAGCCACGATTGTAAACAGTACTTAATGCTTCCATCCAAACTTCGACTTTTTCTTTGGTGAATAATTTATCATAATAGCAATCAATTGCTTCTCTGTACGTTTTTATAACTGTTGCTACATATTCCGGAGCACGGCCACGACCTTCAATTTTCAAAACCTGAATTCCGGAATCGATAACCTGATCCAGAAAATCGAGCGTACATAAATCTTTTGGAGACATCATATATTCATTATCCAATTCGATTTCAAAACCAGTCTCCTGATCGATTACAGTATACTTTTTACGGCAATTTTGTTTGCAAGCGCCACGATTTGCAGAGGAGTTATGCGAATGCAGACTCAAATAACATTTCCCGGAAACTGCCATACACAAAGCACCATGACCAAAAATTTCGATTTCAATTAAATTCCCATTCGGACCTTTTATTTGTTCTTTCTCAATTTGACCGGTGATTTTCTTTACCTGACGCAAGCTCAATTCCCGACTTAAAACCATTGTGTCGGCAAATAAACTATAGAATTTTATGGTTTCGATGTTCGTTATATTCAGTTGTGTTGAAATGTGAACTTCCATCGAAATATTCCTTGCCATTGCAATTACAGCCTGATCAGAAGCAATCACTGCGGTAATATTGGCTTCTTTGGCTTTGTTTAAAAGGATTTTTACGACAGATAAATCATGATCGTAAATTATAGTGTTCAGTGTTAAATAACTTCTTACGTTTTTAGCTTCACAGCGACTGGCGATTTCAGGTAAATCATCCATGGTGAAATTTACTGTCGAACGGGCACGCATGTTGAGTTGTTCTACTCCAAAGTAAATGGAATCTGCACCATTATCAAGTGCAGCCTGAAGCGACTCAAAGTTCCCTGCGGGAGCCATGAGTTCAATTTTGTTGGCTCTTGTCATTTTTATTGATATTGTGTTCCAACGGTTGAAACCGAAGGCAATGTTTTTCTCTAGCAATGTTTGAAATATAGCCCGTGGTTTCAACCATGGGAAACGTGTCAATTGGCATTTTTAATAATCCAGTTACCAAACCTATAATACTAATGGATATCTTTTCGTCCTGCGGTTGAAACCGCAAGCAATGTTTGAAATATAGCCCGTGGTTTCAACCACGGGAAACGTGTCAATTGGTATTTTTAATAATCCCCTTACCAAACCTATAATCCTAATGGATATCTTTTCGTCCTCCGGTTGAAACTGCAGGCAATGTTATTCTCCAGCAATGTTTTTAGAATATAGCCCGTGGTTTCAACCACGGGAAACGTGTCAATTGGCATTTTTAATAATCCCCTTACCAAACCTATAATACTAATAGAGATACTTGTCGTCCTGCGGTTGAAACCGAAGGCAATGTTTTTCTCTAGCAATGTTTGAAATGTAGCCCGTGGTTTCAACCACGGGAAACGTGTCAATGAGCAATCATTTATTACCCAAACCATGCAATTGTACAAAATCATCAAATTCATCTTGACCATTTTTCTTTAGATGATGTTGTTTTTGATTTTTAATATAATAGTAAACAGCATCCAACTGAGACTCGCTAACAGAAAAAGCAGCATAGCCAGTTTGCCATGCAAATTTTTCAAGGATAAGTTCTTCTCTATTTATAAAATGAGAAGAACTTCCTTTTATTTGCTTCACGATATCTGAGATAGTTTTTTGTGGATTTTGTAAAAACAAAACATGCACATGATCTGGCATTCCATTTATGATTCTAACTGGACATCCGAGTTCAGTTAACTCTTGCCAAATAAAATCGTACATCCTCTTCTCAATTGAAAAATCAATTAATTCTTGACGATGTTTCGTTGCCCAAATTGCATGAATCCATAATTTGGTAAAGGATTGTGACATAAAATAAATAAATTAGCAAAATTTCTGCTAATTTACAATTTTATACAACTTATCTGACAAACGAATACGAAAAGGAACTTCAAAAGTTACTTTGTCACCAATATTTGCTATGGTGGTTTCAGCCCCGTTGACAATCATTTTGCCTAAAATCAATTCCTGCTCACCAGTTGTTGGTCCGGAAATTAAAATTTTATCGCCAATTTGCAGCGTCTGGTTTTCAACTGTAAATTGACCCACTTTTGCTTTTACGTAATAATGCTCCGCTTTTCCAAGCAAGGCTTTCTTTACTTTTATCTTCTGACGGATATCAGCTGGTTTAGCTTCGCTCTTTTCAGCTGCAGCCAAAACTGTATCCGCTAATTCCCCGGAATGTTTGAATTTTAGATTTTCAGATTTTCCTTTTCTAAAGACCTTATTCCCCACTTGTTTTCCGGTTCTCAGACGAACCTGATCCACCAAAGGCAGGTGAATAATATCCAGACATTCTGTAGAACAGCAGTTTTCCATAGCTGCTTTACATTCATCACATTGAATAAACAACAAATGGCATCCGTCGTTTTCGCAATTGGTGTGGTTGTCACAAGCTTTTCCGCATTGGTGGCATTGCGAAATGATATCTTCGGTAATTCTTTCGCCAAGACGATTATCAAATACAAAGTTTTTCCCGATGAATTTGCTTTCCAGACCTTCTTCTTTTAGTTGTTTGGCGTAATTAATAATTCCGCCTTCTAACTGATAAACATTCTTAAAGCCCTGATGTTTGAAATAAGCACTTGCTTTCTCGCAACGAATTCCACCCGTGCAATACATCACCAGGTTTTTGTCTTCTTTATGATTTTGAAGCTGTTCGTTGATGATGGGCAAACTCTCCCTGAACGTTTCAACATCCGGAGTAATCGCGTTTTTAAAATGTCCCACTTCACTTTCGTAGTGGTTTCTAAAATCAACAACAATCGTGTTTGGATCGTCAAGTATTTGGTTGAATTCCCTGGCTTTCAGGTGAACGCCTATGTCGGTTACATCAAAAGTTTCGTCGTTTAAACCGTCAGCAACGATTTTATCACGCACTTTAATGGTGAGTTTTAAAAAGGAATGGTCATCATGTTCTACCGCTTCATTTAGTCGTATGCCTTTCATGAAATCATACACTTCAAGAGTTTCCCTAAAGGCTTCCAAATTTTCTTCAGGAATACTCATCTGAGCATTTATTCCTTCTTTGGCCACGTAAATTCGGCCTAAAGCATCGAGTGCATTCCAGACTACAAATAAATCATCGCGAAATTTTTTGGGATCTTGAATTTTGGCATACGCATAGAAAGACAACGTTAGTCGTTGTTTACCGGCATCATCGATCATGATGGCTCTTTCTTCTGCGCTTAAAGTGTTATACAGTTGCATGCTATAAACTAATTTAAGTTAAGAAAATATTTTTTGAGGTGCAAAGGTATGAAAAAGGTTCTGAGTTGCAAAGGTTTTCTTAGGTACAAAGGTACAAAGGGACAGAGTAACAAAGGTTCAAAGGTTTTAAGTACGATAGTATTAAAAACAAAAAAAGCACTAAATTAATAGTGCTTTTTAAAATCTTTGTACCTCTGTACCTTTGCCTCTTTGTACCTTATTAGCAATACTCATTAAAAGCATCCTGCAAGTTCTCAGCAATCAATTCTGCAGGGCGGCCTTCGATGTGGTGACGCTCTAGCATGTGAACCAATTCTCCGTTTTTGAACAAAGCCATAGAAGGCGATGATGGAGGAAAAGGGAACATATGTTGTCTTGCAGCATCAACCGCTTCTTTGTCAACTCCAGCAAAAACTGTAATTAAGTGATCTGGTTTTTTAGCGCCTTCTAAACTCATTTTTGCTCCCGGACGTGCGTTTCTTGCAGCACAACCACAAACAGAGTTTACAACAACCAAAGTGGTACCTTCAGCTTTGATAGCGTTATCTACGGCGTCAGCACTATGTAAATCTTGAAAACCTGCAGCAGTCAATTCAGCTTGCATTGGTTTTACCATTTCTTCTGGATACATATTTCTTTATTTTTAAATTTTACTTTTGAACTGCAAAGTTACAAAGTTTACTCGCAACTACTTAATTTGAAGTATAAAGTTTTGTTATAGTATGATTGATAATATAATTGTCGAAAATTTCGGGCTCAAATTTGGTAGATTGCGCCGTTTTTTTGACTCAGATGCTAATAAATTATAATTCGCTTAATCCTGCAAATCTGCGCGAAATAGATTTTTTATTTGAATAATACCCGAAACAATGCCTTAATAAAAGGGATTTTAGGACATTTTAAAATCACCAGAAAATCCTCCGATAAATTCGTTTCTTCATCTAAAAACTTAAAAATCAATTGAGGATTTCCTTTTTTGAATAAAGATGAAAAAATGCGGCTACCTAATTCATTATGTCGGTACAGAATATCCAAAAGCAACAAATCATAAAACCAAAACCTGCTTTTTTGATGAAATGAAGCCATTTTTGGGGAAAGATTATTTTGCAGGAATTCGACTAATGCTGATGATTTTTTATCAGAATTTTTAAACGTATAACCCGTACTCGCTTTGGTCCAGCCACCCGCTGTACCGATATTTAAAACGCGTTTGGTGTTTTTCCTCCAGAAAGGATAACAGGTCATGGGAATACTGCCCTGCTCCTTTTCGGTAATTTCATATTGATCAGCTCCGAGGTTTCTCAAATAGATCTGAATCTCATTTTCGTATTCTGCTACGGGAAGAAGATTTTCAGAAAACAGCGTATATTCTACTAAGGCTTCTGTTTTAGAAATGGGCAAAACATACATAAAACGTGTATTTCCTCTTTGTTCTACCGAAAAATCCATAAAAGTAGCTTGTTCCGGATGAAAGATTTCGGATTTACTTTTTACAAACCAGCCGACAAAGTGCTGCTGCAAGACTGGATATTTGATTTGATTTAATGCAAAACCTTTGGTATAAATGCTGTTGAATAAAGAATCACAAGTATAACGGTTCGCTTCCGTTCCCACAAAAACATGGGTTTCGAGTTCGTTGATATCGGTTACTTTTTCGTTAAGGAAAGTAATATTGGATTGCTTTGAAATCGTTTCGAAAACAAAATTATAAAAGTCGAGTCCACGAATTTGGTTGTAACGGTAAGGCTTCAAAATTAAATCGCGTTTAAAATCTTCATTGACAAATAAAGCCGAATCCCATTTTTTAGAGATTATCGAATTCCAAAGTGATTCTTGCTGATCCCAAAAACACCAGGTTCTGTTATTGGTCTTTTTCGGATCTTCGTCTAATAGTAAAATAGATTTATCGGAAAATTTTCCGGACACTGCCATTTTATAAACCGTCATCAATGCAGCTAAACCTGTTCCGGTGAAAATATAATTGAAATGTTTGATTTGTGAGGATTGCATTTTCAAAAATAACAAATTTTATTCTTTCAATTTTTCTAAAAGAAGATTAAAATCTTTAGGTTCGAGATAATTGCTGTACTGCAAAATGATCTCGTTTTTCTCATTCAAAACACATAAAACCGGATATACAATTTGACTGTTCATCGTTCCTAATTGCAAAGCCAATTCATGAACACCAACATTATTGCCCGATGGCCGATAATTAAAGGTCTGATTATGAAAAGTAATAATTCGCTTTTCCTCAGCATTCAAATCCACAAAATAAAAATCCTGATTCAGTTTTTCTATGATTTCCTGATTTTTGAAAGTGGTATTTTTCATTCTCTGGCAAAACTGACACCAGTCGGTATGGATGAAAACGATTGTTTTTTTCTTTTGAATGTGCTGCAAGCTATCGACTTCCTCAAAAGATCGCGCTTTGAGCTGGCAGAATCCTGTTGCCGAAATTCCTAAAAAGAAGAGTATTAAGGTTAGTTTTTTCATTCGTTGTTTATTTGTTTTTACCACTACTTTCAATGATATAAACCCGATGTCATCGGGAGCGAAGTCGAAGGCTTGTAAATTGGAACGGGGGGCTTCGACTCCGCTCAGCCTGACAAATCTTTATCAAAAACTTAAACAAAATCCGTTTAATCAGCGTAATCTGTGGCAAAAAATATTTATCTCAAAGTATATCGCAATCCAAAAAACCCACGAATGGTCTGATTTTGACCATAAACGTAAGTCGTGTCAAAAGTCAAACCATACGGATTATCCGGAGTATCGACGATTTGGCCTTTTGGAACTACATTACCCTTCATGCCAATAGCCGTCCCATCCGAAATCTGCACGTTTTTGTCAAAAGGGTCATTGGTTCTGGAAATCAGAAACGGATTGTTTTGTTTGGGTGTAAAGTTTAAAAGATTCTTCACTCCGCCATAAAGTTCAAAATTCTTCCAACCGAAATATGTAAACTGAATATTCTGAATACTGTACCAGGGTGATTTCGGGCTTCTTGGATCTAAATCGCTCAATAAAGGCAGCTTCATCGGGCTATAAACATTACCGGTATAGTCCAATAATAAATTCATCGACTCTATCTTGTATGACACACTCCAGGTTGCAGTGAATTTCTCGGTTAAAAAAGGCGTTTGGGAAACTCCGTTTTCCACATTTTTGTTGTCCAGAACAGTTGCTCCGACAATAAACTTCAATCCCGAAGGAAAATTAAGATCAACATTGGTGCTGATTCCCTGACTTAACGCATAACCCTTAATGTTGTCGTAAATGATTTTATTCGGGTCTGTTTCATAATCGGATATAATTTTGTTACTGAATCGCGTATAAAAGGCCGTCGTTTCAATTCCGATAAAAGTTCCGTTGGTAAAGTTTATTTTCTGAATATAATTCAGATTCGCGTTCACCGATTGTTCCGGTTTTAAATCACTTTTAATCACCACATCTCTCGAACCCGTAAGCGCTGCATGATCTTCGGTAAATAAATTCACTACACGAAATCCTGTTCCTGCATTTAAGCGGAAAATGGTATTATCACTCTTTTTCCAACGGTACGCCACTCGTGGTGTTAAAATAGAACCATGAATGGAATTGTAATCGTAACGCATTCCCAGCAACACCTGACTTTTGGGAGAAAATGTAATTTCATCCTGAACAAAAATTCCCGGCAGCCAGGTACTTTCGGCTTCTTTTGTAGCGGTAGTATTATCATCGTAATAGGAATATCGATTAGCCATTCCGGCAAGAAAATCATTTCGGCCTATCTTTTTATCCCAGGTCAGTTGCAGGAAACCTATCTTTTGATTGGCGATATAGGAAGTAGCTCCATAACGACTGTCCTGATAATGCACGTTTCCGGAAAACGACAGCATCAGTTTTTCTTCAAAAGGCAATTGATAACTCCCAATCAGTTCCCCTCTTTTAGTATAAATACTTTCGCCATAAATCTCATCCCCGCCACGGTACTTTTTTTTCCAGCGCACGTCTCCACCCCAGCGATCTTCGTACATTCCGCGGGCTGCGATGGTAAACAAACGATTATTCTCGCGTAAAAAACTCCATTTATTAAAAACCGAAATTCTTTCCGACAGTGTTACATCCGTAAAACCATCTTTATCTTTATCTACAACCTGATTGTAATCAAAGTAATTAATCCCCAAAAGTGTGGTCGCTTTTTTCGTGGGATTGAATTTCATTCCCAAATCAACATTTGTTTCCAGATAACTTGTAGAAAAAACATCAGCAGAAAACAGCGGCGCATTCGTTGGATTTTTGGTAATAATATTGATCAGGCCGCCCACCGCTTCACTTCCGTACAAAGAAGATGCCGGGCCTTTTACGATTTCGATGCGTTCGACCAGAGAATTCGGAATTCCCGACAATCCATACACCGTTGAAAGGCTGCTCACAATCGGCATTCCATCAATTAAAACCAACGTATAAGGGCCTTCGAGTCCGTTAATATGAATATCACCCGTGTTGCAAACACCACAATTGAGCTGAGGCCGGACACCATTGATGTTTTGAAGCGCTTCATAAATACTTGGCGTTGGGTTTTTCTTAAAGAAAACCGGCGAATAAACCTCAACCGGAACAGCACTTTCCAATCGTTTTACGGCTTTCAGCGTTCCGGAAACCACCACTTCGTTCAGCTGATTTTCATTATCCGTCAATTCAAAATCGTACGATTGAATAGAATCTTTCAGCACCTCTATCTTCTTTTTCAGGGTCTGAAAACCCATTTGAGAAATCTGGATAGTATAACTTCCGGCAGCAATATTTTCTAATTTGTAATATCCTAAACTATCTGTAACTGTTTTATGTTTTGTTCCTGTTAAGTGAATGTTTGCCAACTGCAATTTCTGACCTTCACCTGAGATATATCCTGAAATAACAGCGGTTTCCTGTGCAAACGAATATTGCAAAACAAACAACAGCAATATCAAAAATAGTTTTTTCATTATTTTAAAATTAAATTTAGACAAAACTAAAAATTAAATTTGACAAATAATTATTTTAAAACTATAATTTTTAATTCTATTTAAATCAATATGTTATATTCCTATTTTTCTAAGGTTGAATAATGTCCAGCTCCAGCGGGATGAAAATAAAATCGAAAACAAAAAGTCCTTAGCAAATTTTGCAGATTTGGCTAAAGCCCTTTTCACAATTCACCGTTTCCCCTAGCTGAAGCTAGGGGGTATACAAAAAGTTTCCCCTAGCTGAAGCTATGGGCTATACAAAAAGGGTTACTAAACCGGACAGATTGAAATATTAAAAACCTCGTCAATAAGCTCTTTATTGATCATCGCTCCGGCAAAAGAACCGAAAGAAACCGCCATCGCTACAGATCTTGCCTGAATGTGGCAATCACCGCTGGCAAATACTCCTGAAATGGTAGTTTTCTGAAAACCGTCGACTTTCAATAAACCCTGTTCCGTTAATTCGCAGCCTAAAGATTCCGGTAGAAGGCAATGTTGTTTAAAAGGGGCTCTGAAATACAGCGCTTTGACTTTAATTTTTGATTGATTTTTAAAGATAATTTGCTCAATATTCCCCTTCGTATGTTCTACAGCAGCGATTTCTTCTTCGATAATTTCAATTTTATGTTTCTTCAGAGTATCTGTTTGTGCAGATGTCAATGTTGATTTACCATTTGTGATCAGCCACAGATCTTTGGTCCAGTTCGAAATCATCTTGACATATTCAAAACCTATATCGCCATTGGCAACAACAGCAGTTTTTTCGGCTTTTACTTCATAGCCATGACAATACGGGCAATGTATAATGGAAATTCCCCAACATTCCGCAAAACCATCAATTTCCGGAAGCAGATCTTTTACACCTGTTGCGAACAATAGTTTTTTAGAAGTGAAGATTTTTCCGGACGCTGTTTCAATTGTAAATCCGTTTTCAGTCTTAGTCGCGCTTACTGCCAATCCGCTGTAAAATTGAACGGTGTCGTAAAAATTAACCTGCACTTTGGCTTTCGCCGAAATAACGGCAGGTTCTTCACCATCCTGTGTAATAAAATTATGAGAATGAGGCGTTTGTCTGTTACAGGGCAAACTACTGTCAATAACCAAAACGTTGCGTAAAGAACGCCCGAGACTCATTGCTGCCGAAAGTCCGCTGTAACTTCCGCCGATAATGATAACTTCAAAATTTGTCTGCTCTGTCATAATCTCTATTTTTTATGTGATTTATAATTTAAAAAATGTCCAATGATCATTCCTGCACCTCCTGCCCATATTAGATTCAAATGAATTTCCAGGAAAAGTTCACTCAAAACACTCATCCAGATCAATGCCATTGAAATGATCATAATACTTATCACTAACAGATTTGATTTTTTAATACTTTTGAGAATTGCAAATACTCCGATAATGGCAAAAATCAAATCAATAAACGGATTATGACTTATACCTAAAGGAAGAACGGTAAGCAATGGAAAAACCAAACAATGCAAGAGACAAATGGTCGCGCTTGAAATTCCTAAAATATCATAAAGGGATGTTGCCGTTTTCTTCATATCATGTATATTTGCTTAATGCAGTTTTGTTGCAAATATACATAAAAAATTCAATTGCAACTTTGTTGCAATAATAAAATTTAATTCATTTAACATGAAAGTTACAAGAAATACTACAGCAAAGACGGCCGTTACAGAGATTCTCAGCAAATCTAAAACAGCGCTTTCGCACTCCGAAATACATAAATTAACAGCTGATTTATGCGATCGCGTCACGATTTACAGAATCTTAGATCGATTAGTAACTGACGATATCGTACATAAAATTGTAGATCTTGACGGCACTGTTAAGTACGCAAAATGCCATCATTCGCATCCGGTAACGATGCATAATCATGCCCACTTCAGTTGTGAAAATTGTCATGAGATAACTTGTCTGGAAAGTGTAAAGCCGAGTTATATTATTCCTCATAATTATAAAGTTAACGACATCAATTTTACGCTTTCAGGTTTGTGCCCGAATTGTTTAAATTCTAACATTTAAGTTTTAGACTTGCCTAAAAATATTGTTGTGCGAATGCAATTTATCGTTATATTTGTTCAAACAACATTTCTACAATGACCAAATCTTTAGAAGAAGTTCACCAATCGGTTGCAACAGAGCATAAAAAAACAGGATTCAGAAAAATATTAGCCTTTTTAGGTCCGGCCTATTTAGTAAGCGTAGGATACATGGATCCCGGAAACTGGGCCACAGACATTGCGGGAGGAAGCCAGTTTGGTTACTCCTTACTATGGGTTTTGCTGATGAGTAATTTAATGGCTTTATTGCTTCAAAGTTTAAGCGCCCGTCTGGGAATTGTAACGCAAAGGGATTTAGCACAGGCTTCGCGGGAAACGTATTCGAAGTTTATCAATTACATTTTATACTTTCTTGCCGAAATTGCAATTGCGGCCTGTGATCTGGCTGAAGTTTTAGGAATGGCCATCGGAATCAATCTTCTTTTTGATATTCCGCTGATTGAAGGTGTTTTGATTACGGTTTTGGACACTTTTTTATTACTCTTCCTGATTAACAAAGGCATCCGTAAAATGGAAGCTTTTATAATTGTTCTGGTCGCGATTATTGGATTTTCATTCATTTTTGAAATGATTTTTGCAGAACCGGAGCTTGACAAAGTGCTCTACGGACTTATTCCATCCATGCCAAATTCCGCTGCTTTGTATATCGCTATCGGGATTATTGGTGCAACGGTAATGCCTCACAACTTATACCTGCACTCTTCACTAGTGCAAACCCGCAAATTCGACCGAACTCCCGCGGGAATCAAACAAGCTTTGAAATACAATTTTATAGATTCCACTATTGCTTTAAACCTTGCCTTTTTTGTCAACGCCGCTATTTTGATTCTGGCCGCAGCCACTTTTTACAGAAACGGAATGTTTGAAGTTGCCGAAATACAGGATGCACATCAGTTTCTAGAACCTTTGCTCGGAACGAAATGGGCGCCGGTTTTATTTGCGGTGGCCTTAATTGCGGCAGGACAAAGTTCGACAGTGACAGGAACTCTTGCCGGACAAATTGTTATGGAAGGGTATCTGAATTTACGGATTCAGCCATGGGTGCGAAGAATCATCACCCGTTTAATCGCCATTGTACCTGCGGTTATCGTGATTTTGATTTATGGGGAAAGCGTAACCGGAAAATTATTGATCCTGAGTCAGGTTATTTTGAGTTTACAACTGGGGTTTGCGATTATTCCGCTGATCCATTTTGTGAGCGATAAAACCAAAATGAAAGGTTTCCATATTTCAAGAATTACCCAGATCGCAGCCTGGATTATTGCTCTTATCATTGTTTCCCTGAATGCAAAGTTAGTGTATGACGAAATTACTTCCTGGCTGGAAAGCTCCAGTCATCCGCTGATTCTTTGGTTTACGGTGGTTCCGCTTGCTTTTGGCTTCTTAGCTTTGCTGTTATATATTATTGCAAAACCTTTTATCGCCAGGGCCAAATCCAATATCGAGAATCATTCCCCTCACCATTTAAAATTAAAATATGCCCCAAGAGAAACTTACACTAAGAAAAACATCGCTATTTTGGTAGATTTTTCCAAAGCCGATGAAGCGGCACTAAACAATGCCTTTGAATTGGGCGGAATTGAGGCACAGTATACCTTAATTCATATTGTAGAGACTGTTGGTGCTTTAATGTACGGAGGTCATGTCGACGATCATGAAACTACTATCGATGAAAAATTATTATTAGAATATCAAGAAATGCTTTCGCAGAAAGGCTTCACGATCAAAACAGAACTCGGTTTTGGAAAACCCAACACCGTGATTCCGAAGATTATCAATGCCGGTAATTTTGATGTATTGGTCATGGGAACCCACGGCCACACCGGACTAAAAGATATTTTATTTGGAACAACGGTAGATAAATTGAGACATAAAATTTCGATACCTTTGTTGATTGTTAAAAAATAGGGGCTAAGGCTCTGAGTTACTAAGTTGCTGAGGTTTTTTCCTTTGCTGCTTTATCTTAGAACCTTAGTCACTCAGAACCTTAGAACCTCACAAAATGACTTTTTCAGAAGAAAATTATCTAAAATCGATATATCACCTTACTACTTCTAATGATTCGGAAGTGAGTACGAACGCTATTGCCGAAATGATGGAAACGAAAGCTTCCTCGGTTACGGATATGCTTAAAAAGCTGGCGGAGAAAGATTTGGTTCATTATAAAAAGTACCAAGGGGTGTCTTTGACAGAAAATGGCAAACTGGCTGCAAAAATGATTGTTCGAAAGCATCGTTTATGGGAAGTCTTTCTGGTTGAAAAACTAAATTTCTCCTGGGACGAGGTTCACGATATTGCGGAACAGCTCGAACACATTAAATCGGAACAACTGATTAACCGTTTGGATGATTTTCTGGGCAATCCTACCGAAGATCCGCACGGTGACCCGATTCCGGATGCGAACGGACGCATTGTGAAAATCGAAAAATACCTGCTTTCTGAATTAAACGAAGGACAAACCGGAGTTTGTGTGGGTGTAAAAGATACCTCTTCTGAGTTTTTGAAATACCTGGACAAACAGGAAATTGCTTTGGGATCAAAAATCGAATTTATTTCTAAGGAATCTTTCGATTTATCGTTACGAATAAAAGTGGACAGCAGAGAACTGTCTATTTCTAATAAAATCGCTTCAAATTTGTTTGTGAAGCTGGTTTAGAGGGTTGTTTCACGGAAATTCGCGAAGTATTACACAGAGAATCACGAATATTTTATTTTTTTGTCAGACTGAGCGAAGTCGAATGCAGCTTTGTGGAGTTACTTCGCCGGACTTCGACTTCGCTCAGCCTGACAAACCAGGTGCATTCTAGCCCCGATAGCAGTGGAAATCCTTTTGTGGCGGGGTTCGCCACAAAAGATTGTAACGGATAGCGGGATTAGCTCCTACAACCAATCCCTGATATTAAACAATCCCCTTCTCTATCATTTCCAGCATTACTGGCGAAGCATTTTTAAATGTCGGCTCTTGTTCGATAATACTTCCTGCGTTTTTTTTGTTTACTTTAAAAGTCACATCATTATCTGTGGTAAACAACAAAGCGGTCAAAAACGGATTTTTAATGTAAGTTCCCAACACCAATAGCGCTTCGTCTAAAGTGTGAATACTTTCTATTTCTTCGGTTTTATAACGAGTCGTGAGTGAAATTGAATAAGTATTGTCTTCATTTAATACCAAACGAAAATAGATATTTTTAATCTCGGTATCACCAATGGTTTTTGCCAGAGTGAGTTTGGCAAAAGTGCCGGCTTGAATGCTTTCTCTGACGCGTTCGCAAAAAAGAGCAAATATAGGTTCGTACATTTTTTAAAGTTCTAAGGTTCTGAGATGCTAAGGTTCTAAGTTTTTTAATCTTGAGCAGCCTGGGTTGTTGTACCGCAAAGTTGCGCAAAGATTTCGCAAAGTTACACAAAGCTTTGTATTAAAATTTTTCCTTTGTGAATCTCTGTGAAATCTTTGTGTAACTCTGTGGTATAAACTTTATTTTCCTGTAAATTCAGCTTTACGTTTTTCTAAGAAGGCTGTTGTTCCTTCTTTAAAATCCTGTGTTCCGAAACATTTTCCGAAAGATTTTATTTCCGTATCAAAACCATCCTTTCCGTCTTTGTAGTTGGCATTAATGGCTTTTATCGCTCTGCTGATCGCGAACGGGGCATTTTTAATGATTTTTTGGGCAATTCCTTTCGTAAATTCCAAAAGTTCGGTCTGAGGTACCACGTAGTTCACCAAACCGTATTGTTTGGCTTCTTCTGCCGAAATCATCGCTGCGGTCATAATCATTTCCATCGCACGGCCTTTACCCACTAACTGAGGCAGACGCTGTGTTCCTCCGTACCCCGGAATCAATCCTAAAGTTACTTCCGGCAATCCCATTTTAGCGTTGTCTGAAGCTACCCTGAAATGACAGGCCATTGCCAGTTCTAATCCGCCGCCTAATGCAAAACCATTAACGGCAGCAATTACGGGTTTCTTTAAATTTTCAATAAAGTCAAATAATGTTTCTTGTCCTTCAGCTGCTAATTGTGCTCCTTCAACAATGGTATAATTGGCAAATTCTGAAATATCAGCTCCGGCCACAAATGCTTTTTCACCACTTCCGGTAATGATAATCACACGAACGTCATCATTTTTCGCCAACAATTTTACGGCTTTACTCAGGTCGCTGATTGTGGCTTTGTTTAAAGCATTTAGTTTAGTAGGTCGGTTTATTGTTACGGTTGCAATTTTTTCTTCGATTGAGATTAAAAGATTTTCGTAGTTCATGACGCTGAATTTAAGAGTTTGTGATCGGTAAGGAAACCCTGAATGTGGTTCCTTTTCCGTAAGTTGATTCAAAGGTAATTGTTCCTTTGTAATTTTCGATAATGTTTTTTATAATTCCGAGTCCAAGGCCCATTCCACTGGTTTTGGTGGTAAATTTTGGCTCAAAAATCCGGCTTGTATCCAGTTTCTGAATTCCGATGCCATTGTCTTTTACAGCAATCTCGACATTATTGTTTCTGCGTTTTACCGTCACGACAATCGATTTATGAAACTGGCTTTCGGGAATGGCCTGAGTGGCATTTTTAACCAGATTGGTAATAATACGGATCAATTGTGTACGATCCATTTTGGAGATGATATTTTCTTCTTCGCTTTCAAAAACAATATAATCTTCATTGAAAATATCCAATGAAAGTTCGACAACTTCAACCACATTTAAGGTTTCATTTTGCTGGGCGGGCATCGAGGCAAAATTCGAAAATGCCGAAGCGACCGCTGTCATCGTATCAATCTGCTGGATTAATGTTTCGGAATAATCATTTAGTTTCTGTTTTACATCGGGAGCAGTCGGATCAAATTTTCGCTGAAAACTCTGCACCGTCAGACGCATTGGGGTAAGCGGATTTTTAATTTCGTGGGCTACTTGTTTCGCCATTTCCCGCCACGCTTCTTCACGTTCGCTTTGGGCTAGTTTGACCGCACTGGTTTCCAGCTTATCCACCATTCCGTTGTAGGCTTTAATCAGGAAGTTTACTTCTTTACTATTGGCTTCGAGAACAATCTTCTCATTTTTCTGATCCAGATTGGTTTCTTCGAGTCGGTCTGAAATTGTTTTTAAGGATTTGGTGATGTACGTCGACAGAAAATAAGCCAACGCAAAGGCAACCAGAAGCATGAAGGAATACACCTGACTTAAACGGATTAAAAACGTATTCAATTCGTTGTCATAATAACCGTCATCTTCCAAATACGGGAGATTTAAAATTCCAAGCGGCTTGAACTTTTCATCTTTAATCAGACTATAGGAAGACCTGTTTTTAACACCGTCGATCGTTTTAATATCTACAAAACGTTTTTCGATGGATGACCGCACCAGTTTCAGGATATACTCCGGAATGGGCGGCGGCGCTTTGTCGACGGCAAAAGATTCCTTAGAAGATTTAAGGAGCTTACCGTCAAGGCTGTAAATATTAATTTCAATTTTATGAATCTGGGCCAACTCATGGATTTTATCTTTAAAAATCAAATCCAGATTTCCGGTTTTCAGCGGATATGTTGTAGTGGAAAGCACGTAGTTAATGTGTTCTTTTACCGCATTTTCCTTACGCTCGAGTCGTTCCTGATGGTATTCTTTGGCTTCGTTTTTAAATTGAATAATCGAAATGGAAGCCAGTAAAAAAGATGCCACAACAATCAATACAATCATCGACAGGAAAATCCTGGTACGCAAGGAAAGCATCGACATTTTGAAGTTGTTTAACATATATTTTAGTTTTCAGTCGCAGTCGCAGTTTTCAGCAACAGCTTGGAAACTGAGACTGAAAACTGCGACTGAAAACTATTTTTTCTCTCTAATTCTTTTATAAAATTTAAAACCCAGCATAATGATAATGGAGAACAAAAAGATTCCAATTACGCCGAAAATCCAGTTGATGGCGCTTTTTAAGACTACTAAAAAAACAACTGCAAATAATATTATCGTGGCGCCTTCATTCCATAAACGCATAAAATTGTTGGAATATTTCACCTCATCCTTTTGTAATTGCCTGAAAATCTGATGGCACTTTGCATGGTACAAATACAGCAAAAACACGAAACACAATTTTACGTGCATCCAGGGCATTTTAAGCCATGCGTTTCCAAGGTCAGTAAAAAACAGCATCCAGAAAGCAAAGATACTCGCTAAAATTGCGGATGGCCAGGTAATAATATACCACAAACGATATGTCATTATTTTGTATTGCGCCTGTAAAATTTCTTTTTCCGGTGATGGTTTTTCACTGGCTTCAATTTGGTACACAAACAAACGCACTATATAAAATAACCCTGCAAACCAGGTGATTACAAAAATAAGATGCAGTGATTTTAAGTAGTTATAATATTCCATCAAGTGATTCTTTCTTCTTTACTCTTTACTCTTTTCTCTTTTCTCTTTCTTCTTTCTTCTTTCTTCTTATTTAGCCCAGTCGTTGATCCAGTTACTAACGGTCTGGCACCATTCGTCGTCGTCATTCAGACATGGAACAGCCAGGAACTCTTCGCCTCCGTTTGCCTCAAAATCTTCTTTGGCGCGCATAGCAATTTCTTCCAGTGTTTCCAGACAATCCGAAACGAAAGCCGGTGTTACAACTGCCAGTTTTTTGATTCCTTTTGCCGGCATCTTATCAATTTCAATATCGGTATAAGGCTCCAGCCATTTATCTCCTGCTAATCTGGATTGAAAAGTCAGACTGTATTTATCAGCCGGAAGTCCTAATAACTTTACCACTTGTTTTGTGGTTTCGTAACATTGGTGACGGTAACAAAAATCATGTGCGGGAGATGGCGTATTACAACAAGAACCGTCAATCTTACAATGCGATTTGGTTATATCTGTTTTACGAATATGGCGTTCGGGAATTCCGTGATACGAAAACAATAAATGATCGTATTCATATCCGGTTAAATGTTTCTGAATGGAATCGGCCAGGTTCTTAATATAATCCGGTTTGTTGTAAAAGGCTGGAACATCCGTAAAAGTCATTTGTGGAAATTTCTTCTTTCTGATTTCTTCAGCCTTCACCAGAATAGTCAAAGTAGAAGCCATGGCATATTGCGGATATAAAGGGAAAAGCATTACTTCTGTAACTCCTTTATCATGTAATTCCTGAAGCCCTTTTTCGATGGTCATACTTCCGTAACGCATGGCCAGTGCCACCGGTACATTTACCAAAGGCTGTACTTTTTTCTGCATTCTTTCAGAAAGAACGACTAGCGGAGAGCCTTCGTCCCACCAGATTTTTGCATAAGCATGTGCGGATTCTTCCGGTCTTTTTCTCAGAATGATCCCTCGAACTAATAAAGCCCGCAATAAATACGGAACGTCGATCACGTATTTATCCATTAAAAATTCATCTAAATACGGTTTTACGTCTTTTGGGGTTGGACTTTCGGGAGATCCTAAATTTACTAATAGTACGCCTTTCATTATTTTTTTGCTTTAGGCTTTAAGCTTTAGGCTTTAAGCATTTGTTAGGTTAATTTTCGCCAAAAGTATTTGATAATACGTTTTGGAAATATGATAATTATTACTTTTTACTTATTGCTGCATATCAAAAATTGATTTCATAGGCTTTACATCTGTTATTACTAAAGAATGAATAGTTGGTTTAAAAATTAGCCCGCAGATTTTGCAGATAAAGCAGATTTTAAAAAATCAAGCTGAATAGATCACCGTTTATTTATAATGTATTCTACAATAAATCTGCTCGATCTGCAAAATCTGCGAGAAACAAAATATTATTTATAAAAATACTAAACATTCGTATTAATCGACATCAGGTATTTTTTTGGAGTGGTGGCAAATTTTTTCTTGAATGCCGCAATGAAGTGGCTTCCGGTGCTATACCCTATTTTCAATCCCACTTCATTTACATTATAAGAACCGCTGTCGAGTAATTTTCTGGCGAAATCCATTTTGTAATCAAACAAGAAACCATAAACCGTATCGCCATAAATTTGTTTGAAACCCATTTTCAGTTTCTTCAGATTCAGGCCAATTTCATCAGCCAATTCCTGTAAACCAGGCGGTTCAGCCATATTGGCGATAATGATTTCTTTGGCTTTTCTGATTTTCAAAACATTGTCTTCATCAATTAGAAACGGACATTGTTCTGCGTTCGGATCTTCGGTTCTGTTAAAGTACAAACTCAGCAATTCATATCCTTTTCCTTTATAATAGAGGTTTTTTATAGACGGATGCAGGTTATAATGAAACAACTGACTCAGTACAATAGACATTGAAGGACTGATATTCCCTTCGTTATAATACTTTTTATCTTTATTGTCGGCACTTAAAAATGTAATGTAATCGGCTTCTGCAGAAAACAATGCGTGAAATTTTTTGATTGATACAATAACTGAAATCACCCAGGAATTTGGGGTTAATTCTAAATTAAGCGGCAGCTCTTTTTGTGGATTGTACAAAAGAAGTGATTTTTCCTCCTTCAGCTCTAAAGCATAATTGCCCTGATTAAACAAAAATTTGGCATTGCCTTTTAGTCCGAAATGAAACTGTATTAAACCACTACCCACTTCACGCTGAGCAAAAAAAGGTTCTGAACTGTCGTTTTGAAAACGGATCAGCGTAAAGTCGTCTTCAATTTTTATTTCTTCCTCCATTTTTGATTTAATTTATTCAGGTTACTAGTGTCGTTTTTTACTAAAACGAATAATTACCTTTCAAAATTAAATCTTTTTGATGGTTTATTGTTTACTTGCTCCTAAATTTATAAAATCTTTATTGTTTTGAGGCCTTATTTCAAAACCGCATCAATTTGAATATTTATCTTATTAGAAACCTTGCTTTTAACCAGAGATGGTATTGCAATATTAAAATCGCTGGCATTCACACTAAAATCAGACGTAATACTGATTCCCGATGCCGACTTGCTTATTCTTGCTGTAGTCGTAATATCCTTAGATTTTCCATGAAGTTCTAATTTTCCTTTTATAGTAAAATCTTTAGGATTTGCTGCTAAACTGTTTAAATCAAATCCTTCTATTTTCCCTTTAAATGTTGCTTTTGGATATTGGTCGCTTTCAACATAATTTTCATTAAAATGTTCTTCCATCAAAGCGACTTTGAATCGAAATCCTTTCATCAGAGCAAGGCTTGCAATTTCTCCCGTTGCAGGATTCAGAACAAATGTAACGGAAGAATTTGTTGCCTTAACTTCTTCAAAAGAAGGAACGGAGCCTTCAAAAGTAATCTTTCCGGATTTACTGATCATTTTTTGCTGTGAAAAGCCAATTGCAGAAACATATAGCATTCCTATGAGTATGATTTTTTTCATGTTTTTAATTTTAAATTCTTTTCAGACATTTTATTCATTTCAACGGCATGAGCTACAATCGCTTTATTTCCAGGCTATCCGGATTGAAACCTCAAGTTTTACTTATCCTCAGGAACATTTACAATTAATTGGATTTGTTTTTAAAATCTAATTGTTTTAGCCCTGTTTTAAAACAGCAATCATCTGAACTTTGACTTTATCATCAAGTTTATACTTAATAAGCGATGGAATAGGAATACTAAAATCACTGGCATTTACTCCGAAATCTGAGATAATGGTAATTCGGGAACTCGTTTTGGTAATTTTTGCAGTAGCATTTACATCTTTAGATTTACCATGAAGTTCCAATTTTCCTGTTATGGTATAATCTTTATAATCTTCCGTCAGCTTATTAGCATCAAATCCTTCTATTTGTCCTCTAAAAATGGCTTTGGGATATTTATCTGTTTCCATATAATTTTCATTAAAATGTTCTTCCATCAAGGCCATTTCAAACTGAAATCCCTTCATTAAAGCCAGGCTTGCAATTTCTCCTGTTACCGGATTTAAAACAAAAGTTACGTTACTATTGGTCCCCACAACTGGCTGAAAAGAAGGGACTGAAGCTTCAAAAGTTATTGTCCCTGATTTTGTTAACATTTTTTCCTGCGAAAAGACGATGAATGAAGCCAATAACATTGGTATCAGTGTGATTTTTTTCATGTTTTTATTATAGATCATTGTTCTAATAATCCATCCTGTTGCCACTTTGCAATGACATCTATGGTCGTTTGTGGCAATCTCGGTCCGCCTTGTGGCATTAACGAACTATTGCCGTTTTCTAAAGAAATCCGGGTAAGCAAGCCACGATTTAAAACTGCATTTTTCACCTGGTCATAGGTAACCAAAGACATAGGGGCTCCATTTTTAGGAACTGTTGCATGACATACCACACAGTTGTTGTCAATAATAGATTTCACATTCTGATTGTATGTGGCCAAACCTTTAATTGGAGCAGTGTCAATTAAAGTACTTGGATTATCATCCGTACAGCTCACAAGAACTGAAGCTAATGATAAACCGACGAAGAGTGTTTTTAAATTCATAATGATTGGTTTTTTAGTTTATAAAGAATAATGATTTTACAGTTCATAGAATCATTTCGAAAACATATACGTTGAAATGAATGATCTAGATTTTTGAGAGGGCATATTTGATCATTTAAATCCAATAGGTATTTTTTAACGTAGATAAACTCAAGCACTAAAAAAAACTGCCATGACAAAAAAAATACTTCTAGCAATCTCCCTTTTCCTTTTACTTGGAATTTCGGTTTACGTCTACACGTACAAAGGGCACCGGGATATCGAATCAGAAACTGCAGATTATGTAGTGACCGTTTCCGGACTCGAAAAAGAATTTACCTCGAATGATAGCCTGGCTTACCTCAAATACCAGGACAAAACGATTGAACTGACCGCACAAGTAACCACTATTGATACCACTGGTAATGGAATTGTTTTGGGCGGAAAAATATTTGCAACATTCAAAAACCGTTTGCCAAAAGATGTTACATCTGGTAAAATGCTAAAAATCAAAGGACGTTTTTTAGGATATGATGAACTGTTGCAGGAATTTAAAATAGATCAATCTTCAATTGTACACTAAAAAACAAATAACAATTTAAAACTAACCTCATGAAAAAGCTAATTCTATTATTATTTTTATTTCCATTATTAACCTATTCCCAGGACGATTTATTGTCCGGAGTAGAGACGCCCGTTACAAAAGAAAAGGTAACATCTGCCTTTAAAGCCCTGAAAATTGTTAATCTGGAATCTACAAAACTGGCGGCAAAAGGAGATTTGTATTTTGTTGTTGCGCACCGCTTTGGTTCTGTAAAAGATGGTTTCGAAGGCTTCTACGGACTGGATAATGCCAATACTCAAATAAAATTCATCTACGGATTAACCAACGGACTTAACGTAAGTGCAGCCAGAAGTGAATTTGCTTATGACTTTGCAACAAAATACACTTTGTTTCCTCAGATAAAAGACGGTTTTCCTGTTGCTATTGCCGGTTTTAACGCTCTGTCTATTAACAACACACTAAAAGAAAGCCTTTATCCAAAGCTTAAATTTGAAAACAGGCTGACTTATGTGGCGCAACTGTTAATTTCCAGAAAATTTTCTGAAAGACTCTCTTTGGAAATCGTTCCCACATTTTTTCATGAAAATTTTGTTGAAGACACCGAGCAAAGTAATTCCCAATACGCCGTAGGCTTCGGAGGGAGATATAAATTTGCGAAACGCTGGTCGTTAAATATTGATTATGCCGCACACTTAAACAGGGCAGCAAATTCTCTTTACAAAAACCCATTATCTATTGGTTTTGATTTAGAAACCGGCGGACACGTTTTTCAAATGCATTTTACAAGTTCTCAGGCAATTGATGAAGCCGGATATCTTGGAAGAACAACCGGAGACTGGACAAAAGGAGATGTTTTTTTCGGGTTTAATCTGGCCAGAGTATTCTAAAATTACTTCAGTTTACAACGTTTTAGTTATTTAAAATTATTCTAAACTAACGTTTTACTGCTTTTAAATAAAACCAAGCCAAAAGAGTACCCGTATATAGTTTTTAAAATCCAATCATTTTAAAAATCAGCTTTATGAAAATCAACAAAATAATAAAAAAAGGACTTTGGATGGGATTGATAATTACTGTCTTATTTTTCGCCATTCTTCTTTTCCACATTATTACGGCTAAACCTGCTGTTTACGAAACTCCAAATCTGCAAGTAAGCCGGATTGACTTTAAAACAAATATAGATTCTGTTCAGGCCAGACAAATTTGTTCTGATTTAAGATCTATTAAAGGATTAACCTCAGATTCCATAATCGTTAAAAGAAATGTGGTTGTTTACTTCCATAACAATAAAGTCACTAGTTCTAAAAAAGTATATGACCAGCTAATGGCGAAAAGACCTTACGACGCACAGCGTTATATTTTACCCGCCGATTTAGCGAATAAAGAAGTTTGTCCTATGGACCAAAATAGTTTGAGCTACAAATTATCTCAGAAAATAAATCAATTTTTTAATTAACCCTTTAATATTAGTATTATGAAAATTTATTCTAAAATTACACTTAGTGTATTACTCGTTGCATCAGCAACTCTGACTTCCTGCAGTAGCAATGACGATGACGCTCCGGCACCACCGGTTGTAAAAGCATCAATTTATGAGCGCCTGGGCGGAACTAAAATGGTTGCCGACCCTGATAACTCAGGTCAGATGATCGAACAGGGACGTTTAAGTTTCCGTAAAGTAGTCAATTCAACTATAGGATTAATTGTTGCTGACGTTCAGTCTAATGCTGCAGGAAATCTGCAAGCACATTTTGCTCCTTTATTAGCAGAAACAGGGAATACCCAGGCAACTAATATTGCTAAATTATCAGACAATCTGACTGATTTCTTTTCGTTTAACACGGGAGGTACAAATGCTGTAAATACATATTCCGGTTTGAGTATGACAGCGGCACATAATCCTGCAACAAACCCTCGTATGGGAACAAAATCAAGCAGTGCGGATTATACAAAATTCGAAGGTTACGTAGGCGCTGCAGCCAATGCAAATGGTGTTGCTTCTAATACAGAACTTTATACTGATATTGTTGCTGTTTTAGAATCATTGAGAACTCCAATTGTTCAAAAATAATTTCTTCTCAAAAACGCTACCTGTTCCGGGTAGCGTTTTTATTTAATATGCCATACCTGATTATAAATACACTTATTAATAATATGAAAGTGAATCATTTATAATCACGATTGCATAAACCGAACCCATAGCGATATTTTTTCTGATATCGTTTCAGACAAAAACAAGGTTATTATTTAGAATAAGTATATATAAGATATTATTGAATGCTTGATATCATTATTAATGGCGAAAAATACTATTTAGAATGCCATTTTGAATCAATTTATTCCATAGCGATATAAAAAGTACCTCTAGCGTTGTTTTTATAAATTAGTTAGTAATAATTTTGTTGAACTTTTTAAGGAAAGCATAATATGGAAAATTTTAACATGTCCAGAACCACCACTTTTTACGCATTAGGTTTAAGTTATAAAAAAGCAGATGCCACTATTAGAGGAAAATTTAGTTTAGATACAAAGGCACAATCTGATTTATTGGTACAAGCCAAATCGGAAGGTATCGAATCATTAATTGTAACTTCTACTTGTAACAGAACTGAAATTTATGGTTTTGCCAATCATCCATATGAATTAATCAAATTGCTTTGCGAAAACAGCAATGGTTCCGTAGAAGAATTTAGAGAAGTTGCCTACATATACAAAAATCAGGAAGCTATCAACCACATGTTTCGCGTAGGAACAGGTTTAGACAGCCAGATCCTCGGTGATTTTGAAATCATCAGCCAGATTAAAAACGCTTTTAATCACAGCAAATTAGAAGGTTTAGTAAATACTTTCCTGGATCGTTTAGTAAACTCCGTGATTCAGGCGAGCAAAAAAATCAAAACAGATACTGAAATTTCTTCTGGTGCAACATCCGTTTCGTTTGCATCAGTTCAATATATTATCCGAAATGTAGAAGACATTGGAAACAAAAACATCTTATTATTCGGAACAGGAAAAATAGGCAGAAATACCTGCGAAAATTTAGTAAAACATACCAAAAACGGCCATATCACTCTTATTAACAGAACAAAAAACAAAGCCGAAAAATTGGCCGGAAAATTAAATGTTATTGTAAAAGATTACGCCAATTTACAGGAAGAAATACAGCAGGCAGATATATTGGTCGTAGCTACAGGAGCCCAAAATCCAACGATCGACAAAACATTACTGAATTTAAAGAAACCTTTACTGATTTTGGATTTATCCATTCCAAGAAATGTAAATCCCGATGTAGAACAAATACCGGGAGTCACTTTAATACATCTGGATTATTTGTCTCAAATTACAGATGACACCCTTGAAAGAAGAAAACAGCATATTCCTGCTGCCGAAGCTATTATTGAGGATATGAAATTAGAATTGAATACCTGGGTAAATGGTCGAAAATATGCCCCTACTATTCATGCTTTAAAAGCAAAACTAAATGATATTGTAGCCGGTGAACTGGCTTTTCAAAAAAAGAAAACAACTAATTTTGATGAGGCTCAGGCTGATTTAATAAGCTCCAGAATCATTCAGAAAATAACAAATCACTTTGCAAGTCACTTAAAAAATGAAAATACTTCATTAGATGAAAGTATTGAGTTTATTGAAAAAGTATTTCAAATAGGACAGCTTGCGCCCAAAAATACTCCTTCACCAGTCGAAGAAAAATATAAAATCAATCTGTCATAAATAGTTTAAAATAAAGTTCCTTCATTTCCGGGATTTCAAAAATAATATGGTTCAAAAAGTTATTAGAATAGGAACTCGCGATAGCGAATTAGCACTTTGGCAGGCTCATACTGTCGAAAAAAAGTTAAACGATTTAGGATATAAAACCGAAATTATAGCTGTAAAATCAACAGGTGATATTATTCTGGACAAACCGCTCTACGAACTTGGAATTACAGGAATTTTTACCAAAACGCTGGACATTGCCATGATTAATGGAGACGTTGACATTGCTGTTCACTCCATGAAAGACGTTCCAACAGCCTTACCAAAAGGTATTGTACAGGGAGCGGTTCTGGAAAGAGCGAATGTTCTGGACATTTTAGTGCACAAAGGAAATCCCGATTTTACCGGCAAACCGAATACGATTGCAACAGGAAGTCTGCGTCGCCAGGCGCAATGGTTCCATAAATACCCCAATCATACAGTGGTTGATTTACGCGGAAACGTAAACACCCGCATGCAGAAATTACAGGACAATAACTGGGACGGAGCTGTTTTTGCTGCAGCAGGTCTGGAGCGCATTAACCTAAAACCGGAAAATTATATTAATTTAGACTGGATGATTCCGGCACCGGCACAGGGAGCGATGCTCGTTGTGGCAATGGAAAATGACAACTATACTTTAGATGCACTATCACAGCTTAATCATATTGAAACGGAAATCTGTACTTACATCGAACGTCAGTTTTTACGAACTTTAGAAGGCGGTTGTACAGCACCAATCGGAGCTTTGGTACGTTATAATGAAGACGAAGACACCCTTCATTTTCAAGGCATTTTACTTTCTGTTGACGGAAAACAAAAGCTCGAAATTGACAAAACAGTTGCCATTGAAGAATGGAAAAAACTGGGATTTTTTGCTGCTCAGGAAATCCTGAACAACGGCGGAGCCGAGTTGATGCAAACGATTAAAGAATCCCTGAAAAAATAATGGCAAAACCAATTCAAATAGTAGCAACAAAAAAGCTGTCGGGCGAACAAAAACAAGCATTGGTAAAAGCCAATATCGAGGTAATCGAAGCTGATTTTATTCAAACGCAAAACAAACCTTTCGAATTAAAAGACCTCAACGAAAACCTGATTTTTACAAGTCAGAATGCCGTTCACAGCGTTTTATTAAATCCGGAATCAGAAAAACTGAAAACTAAAAATGTTTTTTGCGTAGGCTTAAAAACAAAGATTCTTTTATCGGAAAGTGGTTTTAATGTTGTGGCTTACACGGGTTATGCCTCTGATTTAGCCGAAATTATCACCTTGATTTACCGCCAGGAAAGCTTTACTTTTTTTAGCGGAAACCTTCGCAGGGAAACTTTGCCGCAAGCATTGAAAGAGGGTGAAGTGAAATTCAATGAAATTCAGGTTTATGACACTTCACTAACCCCTCAGAAAATAAAAACGGCTCCCGATGCCATTCTGTTTTTCAGCCCTTCCGGCGTTGAGAGTTATTTGAAAGAGAATACCATAAAGAAAGAAAAATGCTTCTGCATTGGAGAAACCACAGCAGACGCTTTAGAAAAAATCACCAAAAACATCATCATTGCAGATCAGCCAACAGTTGAAGACGTAATTGAAGATGTCATTGAAGAATACAAATAAATAAAGCAATAAGCTTTAGGCTCTAAGCCGTAAGCAAAAAGACAAATAAAAACAAAGCTTAAAGCCTAAAGCTTAAAGCCTAAAGCAATAAAAAATGTTAAAAAACGACCTATTTTTAAAAGCACTAAAAGGAGAAACTGTTCAACGTCCGCCAGTATGGATGATGCGTCAGGCCGGAAGATATTTACCTGAATTCATCGCTTTGCGTGACAAGTATGATTTTTTTACCCGTTGCCAGACTCCGGAATTAGCTGCTGAAATTACCGTACAACCTATTCGCAGAATTGCTCCGGATGCTGCGATCCTTTTCTCGGATATTCTGGTTGTCCCTCAGGCAATGGGAATTGAAGTTTTAATGAAAGAAAATTTCGGTCCGTTTCTTCCAAATCCTATCCGTACTGCAGCTGATGTTGAAGGCGTTTATGTACCGGACATTCAGGAAACCTTAGGATATGTAATGGACGCCATTAAACTGACCAAAGAAATGCTAAACGACGAAGTACCGTTAATTGGTTTCGCCGGTTCGCCCTGGACGATTTTCTGTTATGCGGTTGAAGGAAAAGGATCTAAAAGTTTTGATACAGCCAAAGGATTCTGTTTTTCTAATCCGATAGCAGCCCACACTTTATTGCAAAAAATTACAGACACCACGATTTTATACCTAAAAGAAAAAGTAAAAGCGGGTGTTGATGCCGTTCAGGTTTTTGATTCCTGGGGAGGAATGCTTTCTCCGGTTGATTATCAGGAATTCTCCTGGAAATACATCAACCAGATCGTTGAAGCTCTGGCCGATCACGCTCCGGTTATTGTTTTCGGAAAAGGATGCTGGTTTGCTTTGAATGAAATGGGTAAAAGTAAAGCTTCGGCTTTAGGGGTAGACTGGACTTGTTCTGCCAGAAATGCCCGTTATTTATCAGGAGGAAACATTACGCTACAGGGAAATTTTGACCCTTCAAGATTGCTTTCCCCTATTCCAGTCATCAAAAAAATGGTTCATGAAATGATCGACGAATTCGGAAAAGACAAATATATCGTAAATTTAGGCCACGGAATTTTACCAAATATCCCTGTAGACCATGCCAAAGCTTTTATTGACGCGGTTAAGGAATACGGGCAATAGTTTATATAGTGTTCAGTCGCAGTTTTCAGTTTTCAGTTTTATCTTGAAACCGAAAACTGAGACTGAAAACTGAGATCAAGACTGAAAACTCAAAAAAATGCTGAACAAAGGTTTACGGGATGAAGAAAAAATCAGAATCGATAATGTACTAAAAACATTGCAAACTATGGTTTTTGTGCCTAAACCGCTACCTGAATCAGAGAAAAACGATATCGAACTTCCTCTTAAGGATTTTGGTTTGAATATCGAAACTTTGGCTGATTATGAGAATGAAGAATTGATTACACAATTAATGCAGCTTCATTTTGACTGGGACCAACTGGAACAATTTGCTGATTTTCTGATTGAATTTTCCAAAGCTGAAAATTATAATTTTGAAGATAAAGCTTTAGCCCTATACCAGTATATTCAAGAGGAAAGCAAAGTTTTCTCGTTTGCAATAAATACTAAAATCGCTTCCGCTAAAAACAAATAAAAATGAGTTTTACAGATTGGAAAACGGACCGTATTGAACATATTCTTCCCAAAGAATTCTACAATTTAATTGCTAAGAATAAAAATCATATTGCAAAAACTTTCCCGGTAACGCTGGCCAATGCTGATTCTCTGAAGAAAGCAGAAAATTTCCTAAAGGTCAGTCTTGACAAAGAGAAAAACAAAGAAGGTTTCTATTTTTACGCAAGAGATCTGACAAGCAATACCTTAATTGGTTATTTATGTGTAAAAACCATAGATTACCGTGTTTCCAAATGTGAATTGGGTTATTTTATTGATGAAGATTTTCAGGGAAAAGGAATTACATCAAAAATGGTTTCGGAGGCACTTGCTTTTTGTTTCAATGAATTAAACCTGAATAAAGTTTTCATCTGTACTTCGGAAATTAATGTGGCAAGCCAGCGAATCGCATTAAAACACAATTTTAAACAAGAAGGACTTTTACGCGACGAATTTAGAAACGGCGACGGCGAATTGCAAAACACCGTTTATTTCGGATTACTTAAATCAGAATACAAGACCCATGAAAGATAAATTTTACGCATACATACAAAAACTACAGGACCAGATCTGCGCCGGACTGGAAGCCGTTGAAGGAACTGCAAAATTCCGTGAGGATCTTTGGGAACGCCCGGAAGGCGGTGGCGGAAGAACACGTGTTATCGAAAACGGAACGGTTATCGAAAAAGGCGGAGTCAACATTTCAGCCGTTCACGGAAAATTACCGGAAGCCATGCAAAAGATGTTTGGCGTTGGCGAAGCTGATTTTTTTGCCTGCGGACTAAGCCTGGTGATCCATCCTAAAAACCCGATGGTTCCGACGGTTCACGCTAATTGGCGTTATTTTGAAATGTACGATGAAAAAGGAAATATAATCGAACAATGGTTTGGCGGCGGACAGGATTTAACGCCATATTATTTGTTTGAAGAAGATGCCAAACACTTTCATCAAACCTGTAAAACAGCTTGCGACAAACACAATCCGGAGTTTTATCCAAAATATAAAAAACAATGCGACGCCTATTTCTGGAACGCACACCGAAACGAAGCCCGTGGTCTTGGCGGCTTGTTCTTTGATTATTGCAAAGCCAGTGAACAAATGTCAATGGAAGACTGGTTCAGTTTTGTAAGTGAAGTGGGAAATAGTTTTCTGGAAGCCTATGTTCCGATTGTGGAGAGAAGAAAAAATCTGCCTTATACACCCGAGCAAAGAAACTGGCAGGAAATCCGTCGCGGGCGTTACGTAGAGTTCAATCTGGTTCATGACAAAGGCACTTTATTCGGTTTAAAAACCAACGGAAGAATCGAAAGTATCCTGATGAGCTTACCTCCGCATGTGCAGTGGGTTTATGATCATCATCCGGAAACAGGAAGTGAAGAAGAAAAATTACTAAATGTGTTAGAAAATCCCCGGGAATGGATCTGATTTAATTATATTTACAAAACAAACAAAAAAGATAGATGGAAACAATTAATATTTTCAAGAATATTGTTTTTGAATTAAGAAATTGGTATATCACTAAAAAAAATGTCTCAATGGACATATTTAATGATTTTAATGATTTTACAATTCTAAAAATTATAAAATTACATTTTTTTGTAGTTGCCATTAACAGTGAGGACCAACCGGATCTATTAGATCAAAATACATTTCATGCAATGCCTTATGGGCCTGTTGAAACTCGTGTCTATGATTATTACAAATCGAAAAAAGGTAATTTTGATGGACTCTTTATAATTTCTAATGATAGAATAACATTTACTGAAGGAGCAATTCCTCCTGAGATAAATGCAAATCTAAAACAACAAATTAGAAACTCTATTGAAAAATTAGAAAAACTTGAACCTAATTTAATTATTGCTGGTGCAGGTTCTCTAGTTGAACTAACGCATACTTGGAATAGTTGGAAAAAATATTACAATTTAGCAAAATCTAAAGAAAGTTATTCAGAACTAATGCCGAACGAGGAAATTAAAAAAGATAAAAAAATTGTTAATCTAAATTACATTTCTTAATTCATGAAATGGATTTCTAAAATTATTTCTAAGATTACGGATTCTAAAAATACTTTGGTAAAAGATATTTACGATCATATACCAGAATCTGTCACTAAATTTGAAGCTTTTTCTGACGCTCTAAAAATAAAAGAAGAAGAATTTTTACTTGAACTTTTCATTTTCTTAAATTATTCCGTGCTAGAAGGCGAATATTTAGATGAAAACTTTTCGGCAGACATCAATTTATTAATAAGTTTAGTTGATACTTTTTTTAAATTCCCCGACGTTTCATTTATAGCAAATACTACAGTAGAAGGAAGATATACAGAATATTTATCAACCACAAAATTCCTATTTTCTTACAAACAATGTTTGGAAGAATATTCAAAAAATAAAGATTTTATTGATGGCATAATACAAAAATTAGACAAAATTTTAGTGTTTAATCTATCTGACAGATCTTACAATATTATTGAAGATTTAAAATTTGAAAAAAAAGATTTTGAATTAATTTTGAGCACTATTTTCTTAGAAAATTTAACTTTAAGTAGAAAAGAATTTACATTGCGAAACAATGAAGAAAATCTAGAAACACTTTTAAATTTAAACATATCATTTAAACAATGCTTAGTTAAATTTCCTTTTCCGGATAGTCAAATAAAGTTTATATTAGATGTTTTAACAGATAAAACTACTTTTCTAATTAGAAAACTTATAATTAGAAAAAATCAAGAATTAAATTCAGAAAACCAATATTATGTAGCTTCTGGTATTGAAAATTCATTTTCTTTAGAAACTCATCTTTATATTTTCGAACAGTTTTACAAATGGGATGATTATTCACAGACACATTATCTTTCTGAAGAAAATGACGTTTACGTCAGAAGATTAAAATCTTTTCAAGATTTTAAAGAAAATTACTGGGATCGACATAGATTAATAAAAATAGCCAAAGACTTTGATAAAAAAGTTAAAGATTTAGAGGCGATAAAGCTGGATAATATAGAGATTAAAAATACTATTTTCAACCTGTATTCTAGAAAAATATCTGAAAATTATGTGCAAAATTGCGCTTTATCATGCTCTGTAGAAAAAGAAAAAGAAAAAATTTCAGTAGAATTTAATTTTGAGGAATTTCTTGAAAAAGAAAAGGAAAGGATTAAACAAATACAGTCTAAATCTGTTATAGAAAATTTTTTTCCATATAAGAAATTAGCTGAATTTATTATTCAATATATTGAACATATTAATGATGAATTAAAAAAAGGTGAGCGATTAAAAAAGGAATTAATTGAAAAAATAGAAGTAGCAATTAAGCATTTAGAAGAAATAACAAAAAAATACAAAACCAATCTTAGTTGGTGTAGAAATCATTTTTTTTATGCCTATCAATTACCTTTTGAAGAATGTTTACTTGCGTTTAAAGTTAATGATGATGTTTTTTTGAATGTTTTTTCTCCATCATCATTTTCATTACCCCTAGATTATGACTCTTTACTAAAAGAAATTGAAAGCTTAGAAAGCAAAATTGAAAATGGAAAACAGGAAATAAAAAATCTACAGAATTTTTCAATTCTTTTCGACCGGCTGGATCTTAAATTAATTTCTCAAGAAAAAGAATTAGAAAATAGTAAAATAAAAAACATTGAACTCTTAGGAATTTTTTCTGCTATAATCGCATTGCTTTTTCAAGGGGTTAATACAGCTCAGAGTTCGGAAAAATTTGAATTTAAATTTTTAACGTTTATTACAATGTTTGTTGTTTTATGTTCTTTTTTACTTCTTTTAAGACATTTTCTTTATAAAGAAGAAAATACATTGGAAATAACAAAATGGATTTCAATTTATCTTTTAGCTATTATGCTAACCGTAATAGGTACTTCAATAATATTTACAATAAATATGTAATAATATATTAGTTAGATACTTTTATATCTCAATAATAATAAAAACAAAACAACAACACGATTTAAGAAAGCAGATCAGCGACTTATGATTTCAGAAGTCAACATCTAAAATCTAAAATCTAAAATCTAAAATACTATGTTCCCATTACACAGAGGCAGAAGATTAAGAGTAAATGAATCCATTCGTTCTTTAGTTCGTGAGACCACTTTAAGTCCGTCAGACTTTATGTTTCCCATGTTTGTTGCTGAAGGCGAAAATGTAAAAGTTGAAATTCCTTCCATGCCCGGAATTTTCCGCAGATCGATTGATTTAACAGTAGAAGAAGTAAAAGAAATTTACGCTTTGGGTATTCGTGCGGTAAACATTTACGTAAAAGTAAGCGAAAACCTAAAAGACAATACCGGAAAAGAAGCCTGGAATAAAGACGGATTAATGCAACAGGCGATTCGCGCTATCAAAGCCGCCTGTCCGGAAATGATTGTAATGCCGGATGTGGCTTTAGACCCCTATTCTATTTACGGCCATGACGGCATAATAGCAAATGGCGATGTTGAAAACGACAGCACTGTTGCCGCATTAGTAAAAATGGCGGTTTCACATGCTCAGGCAGGAGCTGATTTTGTGGCGCCAAGTGATATGATGGACGGACGTGTTTTGCGTTTAAGAGAAGGCCTGGATGCGGCAGGTTTTCATAATGTGGGCATCATGAGCTATTCGGCTAAATATGCTTCTGCTTTTTATGGTCCTTTCCGCGATGCTTTAGATTCAGCTCCGGTAGATACAACCGACATTCCAAAAGATAAAAAAACATATCAAATGGATTATGCCAACCGTATTGAAGCCATAAAAGAAGCTTTGTCTGATGTCGAAGAAGGTGCCGATATGGTCATGGTAAAACCGGGAATTGCTTATCTGGATATTGTCCGTGAAGTAAAGAATGCCGTACATGTTCCCGTTACGGTTTATCATGTTTCCGGAGAGTATGCAATGATAAAAGCAGCTGCAGAAAGAGGCTGGCTGGATAATGACAAAATCATGATGGAACAACTGATGTGTATCAAACGCGCCGGTGCCAGTCTGATTTCGACTTATTTTGCCAAAGAAGCAGCCATCCTTTTAAACAAATAAACCATGAAAAAAATACTATTCTTATCTGCCGTTTTAGCGTTGGCTTCCTGTAAAAAAGAAACCACTGAAAATCCTGTTACAACCTCAACAGAAGCATACTCAGAAGGAGAATCGGCGAAAGCCACCACTCCGGAAGCTTTAGGAAAAGAAATTTTTGAAGGAAGAGGAAATTGTACCTCCTGCCATCAGGTCGACCAAAAAGTCATTGGCCCAAGTATTCAGGAAATTGCCAAAATTTATAAAGATAAAAAAGGGGACATTGTTACGTTTCTAAAAGGAAATGCAGATCCGATTGTCGATCCGAGTCAGTTTTCGGTAATGAAAATTAATTTTCCCGTAACGCAGGCCATGTCTGATGAAGAATTGAAAGCCATAGAAACGTATATCTACAGTAATTTGAAGTAGTCCTTATTGTTCCTGCTGACATACTGTTGTCATTGCATGATTTTAAATTTACAGCTTAATCCAAAATGAAGTAAAATGATCATTCAAAAATTCAACGTAATCGGTATTTCAGTGAGAACTACAAACGAAAATGGTAAATCCGGAGAAGATATTCCTGCACTCTGGAACCAATTTATGTCTGAAGGAATTCAGCATAAGATTCCGGGTAAAGTTTCTGAGGCTATTTTTTGTATCTATACGGATTACGAAAAAGATCATACCAAACCTTACACCACTATTCTCGGCTGTGAGGTTGAAAGTTTAGATTTCATCCCTGAAAACATGGTGGGAAAATCAATTGAGACAGCCGACTATGTACAACTCACTGCCAAAGGAAATTTAAACGAAGGTATTGTTTTCAATAAATGGCTGGAAATCTGGAATTCCGATTTAAACAGAAGTTTTACTGCTGATTTTGAAGTGTACGGTGAGAAAACACGTAATCCTGAAAATGCAGAAGTAGATTTATTTATTGCCATTCCATAAAAGATAAAACAAAAACGGCGCTGAAATCAGCGCCGTTTTTTTATGATTTGATATTACCAGATTTTAACTCTTTTCTCTGGTTCTATATACATCTTATCTCCTTTTTTGATTCCAAAAGCATCATAAAAAGCATCTACATTCTGAATTGGCACATAGGCTCTGTACATTCCCGGAGAGTGCGGATCTGTTTTTACCTGGCTTTTGATCGCCTCATCTCTTGATTTTGTTCTCCAAACGGTAGCCCATGAAATAAAGAAACGTTGTTCCGGTGTAAAACCATCAATTAAACCAGGATTTCCATTGGCTTTCAGATACAATTGCAATCCATCATAAGCAGCGTTTATTCCACCTAAATCACCAATATTTTCCCCTAAGGTAAATTTACCATCTACATGTATTCCCGGTAAAGGCTCTAAAGCACTGTATTGAGCTGCTAATGCCGTTCCAAGTTCTGTAAACTGTTTTAAATCATCAGCCGTCCACCAGTCAACAAGGTTTCCGTCTGCATTGTAACGTGCTCCTGAATCATCAAAACCGTGTGAAATTTCATGACCGATTACCGCTCCGATTCCACCATAATTTACCGCTTCGTCTGCCTGGTAGTTGTAAAATGGAGGTTGTAAAATGGCTGCAGGGAAAACAATTTCGTTATAAGACGGATTGTAGTATGCGTTTACCGTTTGCGGAGACATTCCCCATTCTGTTTTGTCCACCGGCTTACCCAGTTTAGCCAAATCTTCTTTATAATCCCATTTTGATAAACTTGCCATATTGGTAAAGTATGTTCCGCCTTCTGCAACATTTTTAATTTCTAAAGCGGAATAATCTTTCCATTTGTCCGGATAACCAATTTTTATGGTGATTTTCTTTAATTTCTCAATCGCTTTTACTTTAGTCGCTGCAGACATCCAAGGCAATGCATTGATTCTGTTTTCATATGCCAGAATAACGTTCTGAATCATTTTCTGAGCTTTATCTTTTGCTTCGGCAGGGAATAATTTTTCAACATATAATTTCCCTAAAGCTTCACCTGTTGCGTTATTGATTACCTGCAAAGCCATTTCCTCACGCGGGCGTTGTTTTAAAGCTCCGGTTAAGGTTTTCCCGTAGAAATCAAAATTGGCATTTTCGATATCTGTACTTAATAAAGAAGCGGACCTGTTTAAAGCCGACCATTTCAGGTATTCTTTCCAGTCTGCTACTTTCTTTTCCGTAAAGATCTTTTCTAATTCAGCCATATAACGAGGCTGTGTTACAATTACCGTATCTACTTTCGCCATTCCGATTCCTGCAAAAAACTTATCCCACTGAATAGAAGGAATTGTCTTTTTTAAATCAGCAACTGCGGTTGGGTTGTATTGTTTTCTGCGGTCTCTGCGCTCCACACGATCTAATCTCGGAGCAGACATAGCCGTTTCCAATGCCAGAATCTGAGCCGCGCTTTGTTTTGCTTTTGCCGGATTTTCTCCGATAAACTGCATCATTCTGGCTACATGAAGCTCATATTTAGCACGTTTTTCTTTAGAATCCTTGTCATCAGCATTGTAGTAATCTTTATCCGAAAGTCCCAAACGTCCGGGTCCGATGCTCACTGAATTTACATTACTGTTTTTCGCATCAGCACCGATTCCGACTCCGAAGAAACCAATACCGCCCTGAGGCTCCATTTCGATAAGGAAATTTTGTAAATCTGCTACGTTTTTTATCGCATCAATTTTCTTTAAAAGAGGTTCCAGAGGTTTTACGCCCAGCTTATTTCTTCCAACGGTATCCAAAATGGTATTGAACAAAGCAATTGCTTTACCCTGATCGGTGTTGGATTTGTATTTAGGATCTTTCGAAGCTTCTTTCAAAATAGCCAGTGAATTATCGTCGGTTTTTTGTCTGAGTTCGTTGAAACTTCCCCATGAATTTCGGTCACTTGGAATCTCTGTTTTATCCAGCCATGTTCCGTTTACATAACGGAAAAAATCTTCTGTCGGGCTGATTTTGGTATTCATATAGGAAATATTGATTCCCGGTTCTTTTGGTTTTGCATTTTGAGCTGTTACTGCTGTTAGGGAAAACATTACAGAAACAACACAAAACACTGGTTTGTTAAGCTGTTTTATCATTATAATTTATGAATTAAGGGTTTAATACAAACATATTGCTATTATTTCAAACTTTATGTTAAAATTGTATAATAATCCTTTGCGCGTTTTTAATGCAAATATTTCATCAGAAGCAGCTAAAAGTTTCATGAATATTAATGCTCTTTTTATCTTCTATTTGAAATAGTTTTTGGAATATTTGTCAAACCAATCCAAACAAAAGTGAGAGCAAAAATACAAGCCGCATTTTCAGATAAAGTGGAAGCCATAGGTTTACCTATTCTGGCCTTATGCTGGGTAAGTTTCTTTTGGGGAACCACCTGGCTTGCCTCAAAAGAGGGCGTAAAACACATGCCGGCTTTACAATTGGCAACGATACGTCAGTTTTTGGGAGGCATTTTGTATGTGGGCTATTTTTTATTGAAAAAAGAACCGTGGCCAAAAGGCAAACAATGGAAGACCATCTTAATTTTGGCTGTTCTGAACTTTGTGTGCAGTAACGGACTAAGTACCTGGGGCGTAAAATACATCAGCAGTGGACTAGGCGCTATCATTGGTGCGATCTTCCCGATTTGGATTGTTGTCATTTGTTTTTTTAAAGGCATACGAATTGCAAAACTGGCCGTAACAGGGCTTTTAATCTGCTTTGGCGGAATCTGTATTATTTTCATGGACCATCTGGGCGATTTTTTAAGACCGGATTTTCAATTTGGAATCTTCTTATCTGTAGCCTCTACAATTACCTGGGCTTTTGGCATTTTACATACCAAGAAAAAAGCAGCAAGTTTTAATCCTTATTTTAGTTTGGGATTACAAATGCTGATTTCGAGTTTTATACTTTTCTCTGTAACAGAAGTTTCCGGAGTCAATATTCCTTACAGTCAGATACCGCTAACTTCCTGGTGGGCGATTGGGTATCTGGTCGTAATTGGTTCTATCCTGACTTTTATTGCTTTTATCTATTCCTTACAGCATCTTCCAACAGAAGTCAGCAGTATTTATGCGTACATCAATCCGGTTGTTGCCATCGTTCTTAGCTTTTTTATTTTTGGAGAACCGCTCACACAGGCAATTGCAATCGGCGTGATTGTCACCTTAAGCGGATTGTATCTGGTCAACAAATCGATTCGGAAAGCTAAAATTAAATAGTATGACTTAAAGTTCTCACCTGCAATTTTAGAATTAAAATCTGACGCCGGTTGAGAAACTGAATTGAAGAATTCGAAACTTTAAAAATTACAGCCGTTTTAGAAGTTAAAAAAAGGACGAACCGGGGATTTAAAAAGTGCTTTTTGTATTTTTGCGCCAAATTATGTTTATGAAATCGCTGCTCTACAAATACCGCAAATTCTTTATTGTTTTAATTTTATTTTCGGTTGTCACCATATCCTTATTTTATTCGGCTTTAAAACCACAAAAAACATTACCCATTTACAATCCTGCCGACGTAAATCCTGAATTGGTGGACAGTACCATTCAGTACAAAAGCAAGTACCATACGATTGCCGATTTTTCTTTTGTCAATCAGAACGGAGATACCATTACACAGAAAAACTACGAAGGCAAAATTTATGTGGCCGATTTTTTCTTTACTACCTGTGGTTCGATCTGTCCTAAAATGACGACTAATTTAGCCGATGTTCAAAAAGCAGTTTTAAATAATCCGAAAGTAATGTTACTGTCCCATACGGTTTTCCCGGAAGTTGACAGTATTCCGGTATTGAAGGCCTATGCCATAAAACATGGCGTTGTAGACAGTAAATGGAATTTGGTTACAGGGGATAAAAAAGAAATCTACACCATGGCCCGGAAATCATACCTGGCGGTAAAACTTGGCAGACCGGATCAGCTTTACGATATGGTTCATACTGAAAATTTTGTTCTGGTAGACCAAAAACGCCGCGTCCGAGGTTTCTATGACGGAACCAATAAAGAAGATATCAAACGTCTTTTGGCAGACATTGATTTTCTGTGTAACGAATAAAACACTTTATTTTTAGAAAGATTTAGCATTTGTATAGGCATTAAATACTTAGACATATAGAATAAATGCCTATTTTTGCAATCTAAATTCAATCTAAATAAGCTTTGCGAAATACAATCCATTCCCTAAAAAAAGGCGAGAAAGCCATTATTAAAGATTTTGATATCGAACTTATTCCTCTTAAATTATTAGAAATGGGTTGCCTGCCGGGCAGTATGGTTGAATTGCTTCAAATTGCTCCTTTTGGAGATCCTTTGTATCTGGACATTAATGGTTCTCATGTTGCCATTCGTATAGAAACTGCTCGTGAAATTGAAGTTGAACTGATCAAAACCAATTTGTAATGGGTGTCGAAAATATTAATGTTGCCCTTATCGGGAATCCAAACACAGGAAAAACTTCCGTATTCAATCAGCTTACCGGACTTAATCAACAGGTAGGGAATTATCCCGGAATAACTGTTGAGAAAAAAATCGGTTTCTGTAAACTGCCGCATGGCATAAAAGCGAACATTTTAGATTTACCGGGAACCTATAGTCTGAACGCCAGTTCTATGGATGAAAGCGTGGTGATTGAACTCCTGCTGAACAAAAATGACAAATTATATCCGGACGTTGCAGTTGTTGTGACGGATGTTGAAAATCTGAAAAGAAATTTACTGATTTATACGCAGATAAAAGACCTTGAAATTCCAACGATCTTAGTCATTAATATGGCGGATCGAATGGAAACAAAAGGAATTACGCTGGATATTCCGCTTTTAGAAGAAAAACTAAAAACTAAAATTGCGCTGATCAGTTCAAGAAAAGGTACCGGCATCGAAGAGCTAAAAAACCTGATTGTTTCCTATAAAACGCTTCAGCATGAATCCTGTCTGAATGCTTTGGAAATTGATCCCGAATATTTTAGTGGTTTACAAAAATTATTTCCAAACCAATTGCTGTACAAATTGTGGCTGGTGATAACGCAGGATGTGAATTTTTCGAATTTAGACCGAAATGAAATTCGAAATGTTTTTACCAAATCGCATTCGGAATTAAAACGTTTGCAGCAAAAAGAAACCATAAAACGCTACCAGTTCATCAATAACGTTTTAAAAGACGGCTTGAAAATAGATGCTGCAATGGCCAAAGATTTCAGAGCAAAACTGGACCGCGTTTTAATGCACAAAGTCTGGGGATATGTTATTTTCACAGGGATTCTCTTTCTTATTTTCCAGTCCATTTTTAGCTGGTCTACCATCCCGATGGATTTTATTGACAGCACTTTTGCCTCTTTAAGCAGCTGGGTTGCACAGGAATTACCCAGCGGTATTTTAACCGATTTGCTTTCTCAGGGAATTATTCCGGGAATTGGCGGAGTTATTATTTTCATTCCGCAAATTGCTTTTTTATTTCTGTTTATCTCGATTCTGGAAGAAAGCGGTTATATGAGCCGTGTGGTTTTCCTTATGGACAAGATCATGCGCAAATTCGGGCTTTCGGGAAAAAGCGTTGTGCCTTTGATTTCAGGAACAGCCTGTGCCATTCCCGCGATTATGGCAACGCGAAATATCGAAAACTGGAAAGAACGACTGATTACTATTTTGGTAACTCCGTTTACGACCTGTTCTGCACGATTGCCTGTTTATGCGATTATTATTTCGCTGGTGATTCCGAGCAGACGTGTCCTCGGAATTTTAAATCTTCAGGGGCTTACGCTAATGTTCCTGTATGTTTTAGGATTCGGAACAGCCATTTTATCGGCTTATATTTTAAATAAAGTTTTAAAATTAGATACCAAAACGTATTTCGTAGTGGAAATGCCGAGTTATAAATTACCTCTTTTCAAGAATGTTGGAATCAATGTGGTGGAGAAAACCAAAGCCTTTATTGTTGGAGCAGGTAAAATCATTCTGGCAATATCTGTTATTTTATGGTTTTTGGCTTCTTACGGACCCGGAAAGGATTTTAACGAGGCAGAAGCCATCGTAAAAGAAAGAACAGCAGAAAAACACTTAAATCAGCTTCAGTTTGAAAATGAAGTCGCTTCCCAGAAGTTAGAGAACTCTTATATCGGAATTATGGGGCGCGCGATCGAACCTGCAATTGCTCCTTTGGGTTACGACTGGAAAATCGGAATTGCATTAATCAGTTCCTTTGCTGCCCGTGAGGTTTTTGTGGGAACATTAGCAACCATTTACAGTGTGGGAGATAGTGATAACGAAGCCACCATAAAAAGCAAAATGCAACAGGAAGTGGATCCGGCAACGGGTTCCAGGATTTTTAATTTTGCAACGGGAATTTCATTGCTTCTGTTTTACGCTTTTGCCATGCAATGTGCCAGTACGCTTGCCATTACCAAAAAAGAAACGAACTCCTGGAAATGGCCTGCCATGCAGCTGGTATTCATGAGCGGCCTTGCTTATTTTGTCGCTTTAATAGCGTATCAAATTCTAAAATAAAAATCATGATACAGGAAATCATTGCCTTCGCCATACTAGCTTTCGCTGTTGCTTTTTTGATCAAGAAATTCTTCTGGAAATCTAAAAAGAAGAAGGATTGCGGTGACGGGAATTGTGGGTGTAGCTAGTTTTAAGGTTCAGAGTTGCAGAGGTTCAGAGTTGCAAAGGTTTTTTTGGAGGTGCTAAGGGTGCTGAGTTTTTAATGTTGTAGTTAAAAGACGCGCAACGGCACTGAAAACTGAGACTCTAAACTGAGACTGAAAACTACTTAACCCCCTCCCATTCCGCGTAAAACTGCGCGAGGAACAACTCCATAAAACGATGTCTTTCGGCTGCGATTTGTTTTCCGGTTTCGGTGTTCATTTTATCTTTTAAGAGTAAGAGCTTTTCGTAAAAATGATTTATGGTCGGCGCATTATTCTTTTTGTATTCTTCCTTGGTCATATTGCTTACCGGTTCAATTTCAGGATTGTAAAGCGCCCTGTTTTTAAAACCTCCGTAATTAAAAGCTCTCGCTACTCCGATGGCTCCGATGGCATCCAAACGGTCCGCATCCTGAACAATGTCCAGTTCAGTTGAAGAAAATGTCTTTTCAAAATTACCGCCTTTGTAGGAGATGTTTTCTATGATATTTACGACATGCTGTATGATCTCTTCGGTAACATTTTCACCTTCCAGAAATAAGCGTGCTGTTTTCGGGCCGATTGTTTCATCTCCGTTATGAAATTTGCTGTCAGCAATATCGTGAAGCAAAGCACCTAATTCAACCACTGTCAAATCACAATCTGTATTTTTTGCAATCAACAATGCATTTTTATGCACCCGTTCAATGTGAAACCAATCGTGTCCACCTTCGGCATCGTGCAGTTTTTGTTTTACAAATGAGATTGTTTTGTTTATTAGATCTGTCGTATTCATAAATTTTTTATGCTTGAAAATAGGGTGTGAATTTACAGGTTTTCGGCTAAACATTGTTGCATTAACAAATTCAGCCAAACCCATTTTATTAAAAAATGTTGATTATCAAAGTTTTATAAACTTCAATAATCAACATAAATTTTATGGTTTATTTAATGCAATTAAGTTGCTTTAAACGGATTTTCAATTAAAATGTTGAAATTACAATCTCGCAGGTTCTACCCATTTGAAAATATGAGATTCCTGTGGGATCACTAATCGCTCTGAAATTCTGGCCATACGTGCCGGCAATTTCATTAAGTAATCACGTGCTTTTTCTGCTTCATCTGTTAAATTGGTGATTTTATCAACCTCCCATTTATCGATTAACTTTTGCATGATATCCACATAATCATTTGCGGTATAAACCCCAATACGTTGTGCCGAATCTGAAAACTGCTCAAAAGCAGAACTGATTTTCTGACCTGATTCTCTCAGGAAATGTGCCGGCATAACAATTTTCTGTTTCATCATGTATTGAAAGGCTAACATCATTTCGCTTGGATCAACCTGAAAAATTCTGGTTACAAATTCACTGTAGGCATGATGATGGCGCATTTCGTCACCCGCAATCATTTTACACATTTTAGACAATTTATTATCACCAAATTTCTTAGCCATCTGGGCTACTCTGTTGTGTGATACATAAGTTGCTAATTCCTGGAAACTGGTGTATACAAAGTTTTTGTACGGATCAGATCCGGTTCCGATATCAAAACCGTCGTTGATTAAATGCTGTGTCGTCATTTCAATTTCACGCATGTTCACACGACCGGACAAATACAAGTATTTATTTAGTAAATCACCGTGACGGTTTTCTTCACCGGTCCATTGACGGATCCATTTCGACCAGCCATTCCCACCATTTTCGATCTGGTTGATTCCTTCTACATCCATTAGCCATGATTCATAGGTTGGCAAAGCCTCTTCGGTGATGGTGTCACCCACAAGTGTTACCCAGAAATCATACGGCAATTCTTTCGCAATTTCACGCAATTCTCTAACCTCCTCAAAGAAATTATCTCCTTCAGAATTAGGCAGAAAATCAGACGGCTGCCAAATTTTTTCCACTGGAATTAAATACTGTTCAACGAAGCTATCTACGTTTTTTTCCAAAAACTGCATTACTTCTAATCTAATGTTTTTTATAGACATTACTTATTTTAGATTTGGGATTTAAGGTTTGCTTTCACAAAACGAAAATCTATTTATATTCATTTACTCCTTCTACAACTGCCTTTTCTGTAATAGCCATTAATTCGGCGAAATCATAATCTTTTACGGCCAAAGCTTTATGAACGGTAAAGGTAAGGCGATTTCCTAAACCAACAGGGAACATTCCATATCGTACCATTTTCCATGAGTTGTTTATACTCACCGGGACAACATACGCCGATGGTGCATATTTGCATAAGATTTTTAAACCGCTTTGGGCAAATTCTTTTGGTTTTCCGGTTTTGCTTCGGGTACCTTCCGGGAAAATAACGGCAGATCTGGTGTTTTTTTCGATATATTCAGACAAGCCTTTGATTACGGGAATGGCTTGTTTTGGGTCTTTACGGTCAATTAGCACTGAACCTCCATGTCTTAAATTGAATGAGACACTTGGGATTCCGCTACCTAACTCTTTCTTACTTACAAATTTACAATGAAAACGTCTAAAGTACCAAATCATTGCCACGATATCGTACATGCTTTGGTGATTTGAGACAAAAATTAACGGAACTCCGGTAGGAATTGTCTCTCTGTTTTCAATTTTATAAGTTGTTCCCACAAGATTGGTACATCTTAGAAGGAAAAAATTCAAATAATCAACGCTCTTTTTATGCGCCTGATAACCAAAAAGATTCAGGCAAATCCATTGTATTGGATGAAAAACCAATAAACATAAACTAAAACATAAATAGTAAATTACGGATATGGGATACGAAATTATCTTTTGCATGCTTAAAAAAATTAAAGGCCAAAAGTAATAAATATATTTTTAGCGGTATTAAAATTAAAAACAATAACCGTTTTTATGGTTTAATTGTACCTTTGCCCTATAAAATTGCAACTTTTTTCTGAATTAAATGAACTTTACCTACCCAAAAAACGAACGTCTAAAAAGCAAAACAACCATTGGGTTACTTTTTTCTGAGGGAAAATCAGTTTCCAAGTATCCCCTGCGTTTGGTTTATTGTGCCGGAGAAGCGGGATCGGAAGAAAAATTCAAGGTAGGCGTTTCGGTTTCCAAAAAATACTTCAAAAAAGCGGTTGATCGCAATTACTTCAAACGTGTACTGCGGGAAACCTATCGTCTGAATAAAAATCTGCTTTGGGACAACGTCGAAGAACCTTATTCTTTTATGCTTTTCTATCAAAGTAAAGATCGTTTGTCTTACGATGAGATCAACACCAAAACCATTCAGTTGTTTGAAAAATTTCTCCTGCAGCTAAACAAAACGAACGATTCTGAGCATAAAACTGAATTATAAGCTATAAAATACAACTTTATTTATCAGATTAGACAAAAAATTATAAAAAAATTGTAGTTTTAGCTCTAAATTCAAATTTTATGCGACCTGCTTTATATTCCTTGGTTTTTGCATTGCTGTTTTCTGGCTGTAGTAAACAGGCAGATGCGGACAGCCCTCTATATAAAGATGAAGTTTCTGCGATAACTGTGTCAGCACCTCCTCCACCCGGAACAGCGGATGAAGAAAAAGCCATTCCTCAAAAGATTATTAAATATGCGAGCCTGAAATTTGAAACGAATGACATAGAAGAGACCTTCCGGAAAATTCAAAGCGCTGTTAAGCAAAGCGATGCCACGATACAGTCTGACTCAGAAGGAAAAAATGACTATTCGCTCTATAGAAATATAACCGTTCGTGTTCCAAGCCAGAATTTTGATGTTTTTTTACAATCGATTTCAAAAGGTGTTTCTTATTTTGACCAGAAAGACATTTCAACCGAAGATGTAACCGAACAGTACATTGATCTGGATTCTAGATTGAAAACAAAGCAAAAGCTGGAAGAACGTTACATCGAAATTTTAAAGAAAGCGACCAAAATAAGTGAAATACTGGAAATTGAAAAGCAGATTTCTGCGATTCGCGAAGAAATCGAATCCAAACAAGGTCAGTTGAAATATCTCCAAAGCCGTGTTTCTGAAAGCCGGATTTCGATAGAATTTTACAAACCTATTGCCGAAAAGCAAAGCATCAAAATTTCCTATGGTTCAAAAGTACTAACCGCCATACAATCCGGATTTTTTGAATTGTCCGGTTTATTCATCTGGATTATTAGTGTCTGGCCATTCCTTATCCTGTTTGGCGTAATAGCCTTTTACCTTAGAAAAAGATTTAAAAGAAAAAAAATATAACTCATGTATCCTTATTTCAAAAAGAAATTCATTATTCCTGCTGTTGCGGCCGGATTTTTATTTATCGGAACCAGTTTCAAAGACGACTTTTTTGAAATAGCCAAGCAGATCGAGATTTTTACCACTTTATTCAAAGCTGTAAATACCAATTATGTAGACGAAACAAATCCCGGGGATTTGATGGATAAAGCCATAAAAAGTATGTTGGGCAGTTTAGATCCTTACACCGTTTACTTTAACGAACAGGATGTTGTCAACTTCAAAATCAACAATACCGGAGAATACACGGGAATTGGTGCCATGATAGCCCGCAAAAAAGACCGCCTGATTGTTCGTGAACCTTATAAAAACTATCCTGCTGACAAAGCCGGACTGAAAGCCGGTGACGAAATTATCCAGATTGGCGATGTATTAATTGCTGATTTTAAAGAGGATGCCTCCCAATTACTGAAGGGAACCAAAAATACCAAAATCACCATCAAATACCTGCGTCAGGGAAAACCGTACACCACTGAACTTGTATTAGACGAAGTGGATATTAAATCTGTTCCTTTCTACGGGAAAATAGATGATAAAACCGGTTATATTGTTTTGGCTCATTTTAGCAGAAAAGCTTCCGCAGAGGTAAAAAGTGCTTTGGAGAAACTAAAAGCAGACGGAGCCAAACAGATTGTACTTGATTTAAGAGGAAATCCGGGAGGTTTACTAAACGAAGCCATTGATATTTGTAATCTGTTTGTTCCTAAAAACGAAGTGATCGTAACAACAAAATCGAGAATCGAAAAACACAACAACACTTACAAAACCCAAAACGAGCCTATTGATACGGAGATTCCTTTAGCGATATTGGTCAACGGACGAAGTGCCTCTGCATCGGAAATTGTTTCAGGAGCTTTGCAGGATTTAGATCGTGCGGTCATTCTGGGAAGCCGTAGTTTTGGAAAAGGGCTGGTACAACGTTCTGTTGATCTTACGTACGGAACGCAGTTAAAAGTAACCATTTCCCGCTATTATACGCCATCTGGCCGTTGCATTCAGGCTTTGGATTATGCGCACAAAGACAAAAATGGTGTCGCCCAAAAAACAGATGCTAAAAATTTCAACGCTTTTAAAACCCGAAAAGGAAGAACCGTTTATGATGGAGGCGGTGTTTTACCGGATATTGAACTGGAAGAAACCAAAATGAGTCCGATTACGAATGCGTTGTTAAAAAACGACGGGATTTTTGATTATGCCACCTCTTACTATTATAAAAACCCAAATTTGGGAGATAAAATCCCTGTACTTACAGAAGCGGATTATACTGCATTTAAACAATATCTGAAAATCAACAAAATCAGTTTTGATACCGAAACTGAAGTAGCCCTGAAAAACACGCTGGCTGCTGCCAAAAGTGAAAAAATAGACGAAACGATCGCACCGGAATATCAGCAATTACTAAATGCCCTTGAAAAAAGCGAAACCACCTTACTGGATAAAAACCAGAAGGAAATTAAAAACCTGATTCAGGAGGAACTTATCAAAAGGTACCAGTATCAGGAAGGTTTGTATCAGTTTTATATTAAAAACAATTCAGAAATTAAAAAAGCGGTGACCGTTTTGAATAATCAGACTGAGTATAAAACGATTTTAAAAATGTAAAAAATGAAAATTTGTAAAGTTCTGTTTCTTTTCTTTATTTTCAACTTGTCAGCACAACAGAAACCCGTCGAAACGATATATTTTGATTTCGACAAGTTCAATCTTACGGACCAGCAAGCAGATGTCGTTACCAATTTTATAAAAACAATTGATACCTCAAAAGTAGAATCCATACAAATTTACGGCTATTGCGATGATCGCGGCACTGACGAATACAATTACAGGTTATCAAAAAACCGGGTTAATACTATCCAGCAACTATTGGTATTGAATGGTTTTAACCAGAGTAAAATAGTGATTCTGGAAGGAAAAGGCCGTGTGATCATAAAACCCGATACGGTAGAAAATCTGCACGAAACCCGCTCTCAAAACCGGCGGGTAGACTTAATCGTCGTCAAGCGCAACAGTTTTGGAAAAGGAATTCACAACTCTTTTAAAAACAAACTAAAGGTTGGCGATAAAATTTATCTGGACAATATTTTGTTTGACCTCGGAAGCTCCAGGCTCACCCATAATTCCAAAAAAGAACTAGACAAAATTGCCGTCATCCTTCAGGAGAAAAAAACTATTGAATTTGAAATCCGGGGCCATGTCTGCTGCACTCCAGAAATTTACAATGACGCCATTGACAAAGCCACCAAAGAAAGAAGGCTCTCCTGGAATCGTGCCAAAACCGTTTTTATGTATTTAATGGACAGGAAAATATCCAAAAGCAGAATGACTTTTCAGGGTTGCGGGAATAAATACCCACTCGGACGAGGCGATAAGTTAGACAGACGCGTCGAGTTTTTTATCACCCAAATTTAGATTAACCGCGCTGCATCTCAATATGCGGAATATCATCTTCCAGATACATTTCGCTTGTCTGCACAAAACCGTGACTTTCGTAGAATTTCTTTAAGTACAACTGGGCACCAATCGTAATTTTGTCTTTACCAAAATTTGATTTTATACCTGCAATGGCTTCCCGCATCAGATCATGACCCCACTTTTTATCGCGATAATTGAAGTCAATTACTACCGTGCCAATTGAATTATTATCAAAAGTAATTCCTTAGTCGAATAAACGTATAAACTACCGTTTTCCATTATACTCACCGATTACATGTAACGCCTTTTTATCTTTCCTTTCGAGGTCTAAGTAAACACAGTATATCAGGTTTTTATATTTTTTAAATCTCTATTTGTAAGATTTAAATTATATTTTTTACATTTGCTTTATTAATAGATTTTTTCTCACTTTCTAACTTGTAAAGTTCATTTAATCAATTGGTATCTGAAACTGTTAACGAAAACTTTTTGTTTTAGATGATAATGATTTCTTAAAATTTCAAAAGTTAGTTCTTACAAAATTGTAGATTACCATGATTAATGATGAAAATGATTTTTTTGTTATCGAATACCAACCTAATGATTCAGGCATGCCACACTTTATGGATAAGGAATGGAAACCTGAATTACCTGATTATGATTTTTTTAAGGCTCCGCCATCCTCTGGTGACTTTTCAGATCATTATTTAGCCAAAGTAAAGGCGTACAATTTAGATGGGGATTACTTCCCGGATGATGACTTAATTTCATCTGAAATGTTAATGCTGGTCTCTAAGTTGGATGTAAAATTTATAAGCGTCCCCATTAAAGTAAGTTTATATAGAGACAAAACCCCGTCAAATAAATATTTTTTATTCTACCTTTCTAGTTATTTATCTATAATGGATGAGGATAGCTCAGTATTCACGATATCAAAGGATATAGAAACAGGGAAATTAAACACTCCAGATGAAAGAGGTTTAGATAATACTCACTATGAGAAGATAGATAAATTTAAAATTAGGAGTGACATAAAAGAACATTTGTTTTTCTGTAAGGAAATATCAAAGCCTGTGTGTTCACTGTTATTTAAGAGTGAGTTCGAGTCACTTAAATTGCGTGGCGTTAAATTTGAAAAGATTGATGATAATTATAAATATGATCCTTGGGGTGACTGGGATGATTGGGATGATTGATAAATATAGAAGAGCATAAAAAAGCAGGAAAGTCCTTCCGTTTTTCCGAATATTTTATGCATTTACATTGACTTTCTTGTTCCTGTAAGCTTCTAACTTGTACCTTTCATATTGTTATAATCTTTAATACAAACTAATCTTGGGTCTATTTCTGTAAATTAAAATATTTTCCGGAAAGAAACTATTCCGGAAAGCTAATCTCTATATTATTAAGAACGAACCATCTCGATATGCGGAATATCATCTTCCAGATACATTTCGCTGGTCTGAACAAAACCGTGGCTTTCGTAGAATTTCTTTAAGTACAACTGGGCACCAATCGTAATTTTGTCTTTACCAAAATTTGATTTTATACCTGCAATGGCTTCCCGCATCAGATCATGACCCCACTTTTTATCGCGATAATTG
>NZ_WKKE01000019.1 GCF_009674775.1 Flavobacterium sp. LC2016-23
AAATAATTTTTCAGTTTGATTTAGTAACCTGTCAGTATTTCTTAGAACGCATGTCGCTGTTGCGGGTGCAAAAGTAGGGAGTTTATCCGCTTAAACAATACCTTTTTCAAACTATTTTTAATCTTTTTTATAAGTCACTGGTTTTGCGTTTTTTACAAAACAATCTTTTTTGGAGTTTTATCAGAATTCAATGCTTTGGACTGATTTTACCGCTAAGACGCCAAGGTTTTTTCTGCCGGGGTGTATTTCGCAAAGAGCGCAACGCCGGATTTTATTGCGTTTTTTGATTTCCCCCAAAGACACTAAGTTTCTTTTCTTTCCTATATATAACGTACATCTCTTTTGAAAACCTCTGCCCTAGCCCCGATAGAAGTGGAAATCCTTTTGTCTGCCGCGGCGGACAAAAGATTGGAGCGGATAGCGGGATAAAGCTCCTTATCAAATTCCAATTTCTTAAATACCAAATTCCAAAAGAGTTGAATTCAGTCAGGGGGACGGAATAATCGCTGTATACCTAATGTATCTATAAAAAATAAACCCGACAGGTTTTGAAAACCTGTCGGGTTGTAGAAACGAAATCCTACCTTATATATAGGAGAGGAAAAAGTATCCTTATATTGTGTTTATACTATCTATGACTTTTTTTGTAATACGGATACTTTTTAGTTTGGCCTGATGATCAAAAATTGGGCTGGTTACCATTAATTCGTCTACACGGGAGTAGTCGATGAATTTTTTAAGATCTGTTTCCAGCTGCTCTTTGTTTCCTGTAAACGTACAAGCGGTCATTTGATTGACGTGAAAACGTTCTTCTTCGCTCATAATATCATCCAGATCATCTACAGGTGGCTGCAAACCTTTGCGGTCGTTTCTAATTAAGTTGAGAAACATTTGATACAAGCTTGTCGATAGTCTGTCGGCTTCTTCATTCGTATCTGCCGCAATGATATTGACACAGGCCATCGTTTTGGGTTTGTCTAAATTTGCAGAGGGCTGGAAGTTTTCGCGGTAAAACTCAAAAGCCTGAATCATCTGGCGTGGTGCAAAATGTCCGGCGAATGCATAGGGTAACCCGTACGCGGCGGCAAGAGCTGCACTTTCCATGCTTGAGCCTAAAATCCAGATGGGAACATTTGTTCCTTCGGCTGGAAATGCCCTTACTTTTGCGGTTGCATTTTCGGCTGAAAAATAATCCTGAAGTTTGCTTACATTTTGAGGGAAACGCTGCGCCTGCTCAAAAAAATCTTTTCGGATGGCTTCGGCTGTTGGCTGATCTGTTCCCGGCGCTCTTCCTAACCCTAAATCAATTCGGTTTGGATAAAGTGTTTCCAGTGTTCCGAATTGTTCGGCAACTATTAAAGGAGAATGATTCGGCAACATGATTCCACCAGAACCTACGCGGATATTTTGGGTCTGACCGGCGATGTAACCAATTAAGACTACTGTTGCGGAACTCGCCACATGTGCCATATTGTGATGTTCGGCCAGCCAAAAACGTTTGTAACCTAAGTTATCTGCCTGCTGTGCTATTTCTTTTGTTTTTTGAAATGTTTCAGTTGCGTTGCTATCCTGTGTAATGATAGCCAGTTCTAATATGGAGATTGAAATTGGATTTTTCATATATAATGTAACTTTTATGCAAAATTAATTCATTTGATATAAAGCCCGGATTCTTTCGTGTTAATAGAATTATAATATTTGTAGCTACAAATGTCTTTTTAATTCCATTGAAGTTTTATCAATTTATGTTTTTTTTCCGTCATGAGCAATTGAAAAATCAGGTGAGTTTGATTCTATTTCAAATTTAGAAGAAGTCTTTAAAGTGTCTTTTTGAAGTTTTGAATGATTCCCAAACCAGAAAACGGCAGTTAAAAGAAATGCTGTGAACAAAAATAGTTTTACTGGGTTTTGTGGTATTTTCATCTGAGGTGTGATTAATAGCTTCTAAAGATATATTTCTTTAAAAAAATCAATTCAAAAAGAGGACACTTCAATCTTCTAAAATGCTTTTACAAAATTTATAAGGAATGTTTAAGTCAAATGATTTAAAGCCTAAATTTGTATTTCGAAATAATACTCGATTTAGCAATATCCTCAAATGACACATAAAATTTTAATTATAGACGACGAAGAAAAACTCAGAAGTCTGCTCGCCCGCATCGTAAAATCGGAAGGTTTTGAAGTTCTGGAAGCCAAAGATCTGAAATCCGGCTTTAAGAAACTTGAACAAACCGACATTGATGTCGTTTTATGTGATGTAAAATTACCCGACGGAAATGGCGTTGATTTTTTACAGCAGATAAAAGGAAGTTTTCCGCTTACCGAAGTTATTTTGCTAACGGCTTTCGGAAATATAGCAGACGGCGTTCAGGCCATGAAGAATGGTGCTTTTGATTATATTGTAAAAGGAGATGATAATGACAAAATTATTCCGCTTCTGTATAAAGCTGTCGAAAAAGGACATTTGCAAAAAAAAGTGCAGCAGCTCGAAAAACGTATTGGCGATAAATATTCTTTCGATACCATTATAGGAAAATCAAAAGGAATTGAACAGGTTATTGATCTTGCCCAAAAAGTCGCCAAAACCGATTCGACCGTTTTACTCACCGGTGAAACCGGAACAGGAAAAGAGGTTTTTGCGCAGGCCATTCACGAAAACAGCACTCGTGCCGGTAAATCTTTTGTAGCGCTAAACTGCAGTACTTTTAGCAAAGAAATTTTAGAAAGCGAACTTTTCGGCCACAAACAAGGCGCTTTTACCGGTGCTCTCAAAGATAAAAAAGGTTTTATTGAAGAAGCGAATGGCGGTACTTTATTTTTGGATGAAATTGGAGAAATGCCCATTGAACTGCAAGCCAAATTATTACGTGTTTTAGAAACCAGCGAATACATTCCGGTTGGTGATACGACTTCAAAAAAATCCAATTTCAGATTAATTGCAGCGACCAACAGAGATTTAAAAACAGAAAGTGACGAACATCGTTTTCGATCTGATTTATATTTTCGTCTGAATATTTTCGAAATCAAACTTCCTCCTCTTCGGGAAAGAACCAAAGATATTGCCCCTCTTACTTTTTCTTTTGTGAAGCAGTTTTCTGAAAAAACGAACAAGAAAACACTCGAAATATCAGATGACTTTCTTCGCAAATTAGAAAATTATTCCTGGCCCGGAAATATTAGGGAACTCAAAAATATTATTGAACGCTCTGTTATTTTAAGCGATACTGTTTTAACCGCCGATGTCCTGCCTTATGAGATGCAGCATCAGCCTGAAAAACCTACCAAATCGATGTCGGCTTTTTCTATGCAGAGTATCGAAAAACTGCATATTCAGAAGGTTTTAAATTACACCAAAGGCAATAAGGCCGAGACAGCACGTTTGCTCGAAATCGGAATTGCGACTTTGTACCGAAAGTTAGACGAGTACGGGATTCAATAACAAAGCTAAATTCCAATCCCGATAGCTATCGGGATAAATTCCAAATTGCAATGGAATTTGGATTTGACCTATCATTTTAATAAAAGCTTATCATTTTGATAGGCTTTTTTTGTGCTTTATTTTTGGCACAAAACGACAATCCTTTTATTGACAAGACTTTAGCTGTTTTCTGCTTTTTTCGGAACAACTTTTGGCATAAGTGGGAAGAACATAAAAATTCATTCTCATGAAAAATCAAGTCAATTCTATTTACAAACAAGCAGAGCGTTTTGCAGATATCACCAAAAAATCAATTATTTCCGGTAACATCGTTCGGGCAAAAAAATGCTTAGCACTTGCTGAACGTTTGTTTATTAGCGGAAGTATCGAAACTAAAAATGCCATTTCCAATGTGTACATTTTTTCTGTTTCTTCTTTTATGGAAATGCGTCACTGCAACATTTCACATCTTTTTCCTCAAACGCTAAAAGCAGAATATATCAAACAAGTGAATACTTCAGGCGTATAAAATATTGAATCGGTTACCATGTTAATTGGTTAATCGCAAAAGCCCTAAATCTAAAATCTGAACTCTAAAATTATCTAATATGCTAATCACTTTTCTTTTACTCGCACTGGCCGTTGTACTGTTTGCGATCTGTTTTAAATCAGTTGAATTTTTTGAAAAAATCTAAATCATGACTGCACTATTTATTATTTCCATCGCCGTTTTCGGCTATTTGGTTTATGTATTAATTAAACCTGAAAAATTTTAAAAGATGAAAAAGTCACAATCAAAAAAAATGCTGCTAGTATTTGTTTATGTGGCCTGGACATTAGCTTTTGTAACGCTTGTTATGTTTTTATAAAAGCCGAAAAATTATTTAACTTCTAATAAATAAAATATGAACACAGAGTTATTTGGTGTCATTAGTATTTTCATCATTTCGATAGTTTTAGCCATTCCAACAGGAAAATATATTGCTAAAGTTTATTTGGGTGATAAAACATTTCTTGACCCGATTTTCAATCCAATTGAAAAATTTATTTTTAAAATCAGCGGTATCAATTCCACTGAAGAAATGAACTGGAAACAACACTTAAAAGCACTTTTAAGTATCAACATGGTCTGGTTCTTTCTTTGCTTTTTTGTTTTACTATTTCAGGGATCCTTGTTTTTAAATCCGGATAATAACCCGTCGATGAGTCCTGATTTGGCTTTTAATACTGCTATTTCATTTTTGGTAAATTGCAATTTACAGCATTATTCCGGAGAAAGCGGACTATCGTATCTTTCACAAATGGTTTTGATGTTCCTGCAGTTTGTTTCGGCTGGTGTCGGAATGGCCGCTGCAGCAATGATTTTTACCGCAATGAAAGAAAGAACTACAGAAAAACTGGGGAATTTCTACAATTATTTCATCAAAAGCTGTACCCGTATTTTATTACCCCTTTCAGCAATTGTAGCAATTGCTTTATTGTTTAGCGGTACACCAATGACTTTTGAAGGTAAAGATGCGATCACAACCCTTCAGGGCGACTCTGTTGAAGTTTCTCGTGGCCCGGCAGCAGCTTTTATTGGCATTAAACATATTGGTACAAATGGAGGTGGTTTTTTTGGAGCCAACTCGGCACATCCACTAGAAAACCCTACTTATTTTACGAATGGCGTTGAATTATGGGCCCAGTTAATTATTCCGTTTGCAATGATTTTCGCTTTAGGTTTTTATCTAAAGAAAAAGAAATTATCCTACGTAATTTTCGGAGTAATGACGGTTGGATTCTTATTGCTTGTTGTTCCAACAATGATGAGTGAAATGAACGGGAATCCTGCTATTGAGAAAATGGGAATCGCACAAACAACGGGAGCTATGGAAGGAAAAGAGGTTCGCTTTGGACCAGCTATTTCAGGTTTCTGGAGTATTGCCACAACGGTAATTTCTACCGGTTCTGTCAATAGTATGCACGACAGTTCAATGCCGGTTTCCGGAGCTATGGAGCTGCTTGCTATGATGGTCAATGCGTTTTACGGGGGTTGTGGTGTTGGTATTCTGAATTTCTACATTTTCATCATTCTTGCTGTATTTATTTCCGGATTAATGGTGGGCCGAACCCCTGAATTTTTAGGGAAGAAAATCGAAGCGCGGGAAGTTAAAATTGCTGCTTTTATTGCGATCCTTCATCCTTTATTAATATTAGCAGGTACCGCTTTAGCTTCTTATTTTGCAGCGCATGATACGGCGATGGGATACTGGTTTAACGGAAATGCAACAGGCTGGTTAAACAATCCGGGACACCACGGCTTCTCAGAAATGCTATATGAATATACTTCAAGTGCTGCCAACAACGGTTCTGGTTTTGAAGGTTTAGGCGATAACAATCCGTTCTGGAATATTACTACAGGAATAGTTTTATTGTTAAGCCGTTTTATTCCGATAATTGGGCCACTAGCAATTGCAGGATTACTGGCTAACAAAAAATACATTCCGGAAAGTGCAGGAACTTTAAAAACGGACACTACAATTTTTGGTGTAATGGTTTTCGCCGTGATTGCAATTATTGCTGCTTTATCATTCTTCCCAGCGTTGGCACTTGGACCTTTAGCGGAATACTTTACACTAAAATAATGCTAGACAAACAGCCGTGGGTTTTAACCACGGGGACACAGATTGTGATATACATTGCGTTCCAGTGATTGAAACCACTGGCTATGTTTACATTTATGAATTTATTCCGCTTAATATTTAACAAATAACATTTAACTTTTTACAAGAAAATGACTAATAATAAATCCACTTCATTATTTGAAAGTAAGCAGGTAAAAGAAGCCTTAGCGCAGTCTTTTGTAAAGCTTAACCCAAAATTGATGATCAAAAATCCGGTAATGTTTACCGTAGAAATAGGAACTGCCATTATGTTTGCTGTCTGTGTTTCCATTTTAATGGGAGCAACTGATCAGGGTAGTTTTACTTATAATCTAATCGTGTTTTTAATTTTACTGGCAACACTTTTGTTCGCCAATTTCGCGGAGGCTATTGCCGAAGCGAGAGGAAAAGCACAAGCTGACAGTTTAAGAAAAACACGTGAAGAAACGCCTGCCAGACAAATCCTGCCAAACGGAGAAATCAAAAATATCAGTTCTTCGGAATTGAAAAAAGGAGATGTTTTCGTTTGTGAAGCCGGAGATTTAATTGCAACTGATGGTGAAATCATAGAAGGTTTAGCAACAATTGACGAAAGTGCCATTACCGGAGAAAGTGCTCCTGTCATTCGGGAAGCCGGAGGTGACAAATCATCGGTAACCGGAGGAACAAAAGTATTGTCCGATAAAATTAAAGTAATTGTAACTTCTGAACCAGGTGAAAGCTTTCTGGATAAAATGATTGCTTTGGTAGAAGGAGCAAGCCGTCAGAAAACACCAAACGAAATTGCCTTAACTATTTTATTAGCCGCATTTACTTTAATCTTCGTGATTGTGTGCGTTACGCTAAAACCGTTTGCCGACTATGCAAATGCACCCATCACGATTGCGGCTTTTATCGCCTTGTTCGTTTGTTTGATTCCAACGACAATTGGTGGTTTGCTATCTGCCATCGGAATTGCGGGTATGGACAGAGCGCTTCGTGCTAACGTAATTACAAAATCCGGAAAAGCAGTTGAAACTGCCGGAGATATTGATGTATTGCTTTTGGATAAAACCGGAACTATCACTATTGGAAACCGAAAAGCAACGAATTTTTATCCTGCAAAAGGCGTATCTGAAGAAGATTTTATAAAGTCTGCTGTGTTAAGTTCATTAGCAGATGACACTCCGGAAGGGAAAAGTATCGTAGAACTGGCAGGTGCCGAAACTGCCAGTAAATTATCCATTGAAGGTGCTACTTTAATCAAATTTACTGCAGAAACCAGAACTTCCGGAGTTATTTTGAAAGACGGAACCAATATTAGAAAAGGTGCTCAGGATGCAGCAAAAAACATTGCTGCTCAGGCAGGAAATAGTTTTCCGGAAGATACTGCGCAAAAAGTAATTGACATTTCTACAAACGGCGGAACGCCATTAGTGGTGATTAAAAACAATCAGGTTCAGGGTGTTATCGAATTACAGGATATTATCAAAACCGGAATGAAAGAACGTTTTGACCGTTTGAGAAAAATGGGTGTTAAAACGGTAATGGTGACCGGAGATAATCCGCTTACGGCGAAGTTTATCGCAGAAGCTGCCGGTGTAGATGATTTTATTGCCGAAGCGAAACCTGAGGATAAAATGAACTACATCAAAAACGAGCAAAACCTGGGTAAACTTGTTGCCATGATGGGTGACGGAACCAATGATGCTCCTGCCCTTGCGCAAGCGAATGTGGGTGTTGCCATGAACAGTGGAACACAGGCTGCCAAAGAAGCCGGAAACATGGTCGATCTTGATAATGACCCAACCAAATTAATCGAGATTATTGAAATTGGAAAACAGCTTTTAATGACTCGGGGAACTTTAACCACTTTTTCTATTGCAAATGACGTTGCGAAATATTTTGCTATTGTTCCTGCTCTTTTTATTACTGCGATTCCTGCGCTTGAGGGACTAAATATCATGCGCTTACACAGTCCTGAAAGTGCTATTTTATCAGCTGTAATTTTTAACGCGATCATCATTCCGATTCTGATTCCTCTGGCATTGAGAGGTGTTGATTATAAACCAATCGGTGCAAGTGCGATCCTGAAAAGAAACCTTTTGATTTATGGTTTAGGCGGATTGATCGTGCCTTTTATCGGAATTAAGTTAATTGATTTGTTGGTTGCTCTGTTTATGTAAGCTGCTAAGGTTCTAAGTTTCTAAGGTACTGAGATAAAAAAACCTTAGAAACTTAAAATCTCCACGTCTTCGAAAATTTAAAAAAACAAGTTCTTAAGATACTAAGTACAAGAGAAAAGCTTAGAAGCTTAGCCGCTTAGTGCCTTAGAACCTCTAAAAAAATAACACGATGAAAATATTTTCACTATTAAAATTGACACTGCTTACCGTAATTCTGTTTGCAGTTATTTATCCCCTTGCGATTTACGGAATTGCACAATTTGCTCCGAATCACGGGAAAGGAGAAACGATTTCGGTTAACGGAAAAGTGGTTGGCTACCAAAAAATAGGTCAGAAATTCGACAAATCGAATTATTTCTGGGGAAGACCTTCGGCTGTGGATTATAACGCTGCCGGAAGTGCCGGAAGTAATAAAGGACCAGGCAATGCTGAATATTTGGCTTTGGTTCAAAAAAGAATCGATACGTTTTTAATTGTTCATCCTTATTTGAAAAAATCGGAGATCCCGTCAGATATGGTAACGGCTTCCGGTAGTGGACTGGATCCGAATATTTCACCGGAAGGTGCTTTGATTCAGGTGAAACGTGTTGCCAAAGAAAGAAAATTAGCAGAAGACAAAGTAAAAGCTTTGGTTGAATCTAAAATTAATACGGCTGTTGTTGGACCTGAAACCGTTAATGTTTTGGAATTGAATGTGGCTTTGGATGAGCTTTCTAAGAAAGGTTCTCAGATTCTAAGTCGCTAAGATCCTAAGGTTTCAAACCCGACAGGTTTTTAAAACCTGTCGGGTTTGAAAACCATTGCCACCAGTTTGTGTGATTTCTCCTTCGTCGAAATGACAACCCGGAAGGCAAAATAAATTACTGTAAGGTTTGAAAATCTTGCAGGGAAAACCAAAAGCCCTTTTTTACCCCAAAGGCCTAGCCCCGATAGAAACGAAAATCCTTTTGTGTGGGGGTTCCGCACAAAAGATTGTAGTGGATAGCGGGAAATAGCTCCTAAAAAATCTACTAATAAAAACCAATGAGAACGAGATTGCTTTCGTGCCGTCGAACAGGTCGTTCCTCTCAATGAAAAACAAAATGAAAAAAATAATACTTACTGCTTTAATCGCTTTCGGTTATAGCCATTTACACGCTCAGGAAGAAACAAAAAGTCCGTTTACATTTTCAGGATATGCAGACGTTTATTACAGTTATGATTTTGCAAAACCTGAAAATCATACACGTCCCGGCTTCTTTTACAATTATAATAAAAGCAATGAAGTGAACCTTAATTTAGGTTTGGCAAAAGTGAATTACTCAAAAGATAATGTTCGTGGAAATTTTGCCTTAATGGCCGGAACCTATGCCGAATACAACATGACTGCCGAACAGGGTTTGTTGAAAAATGTATACGAGGCGAATGTGGGTGTGAAGATTTCGCAAAGCCATAATTTATGGATTGATGCGGGAATTATGCCGGCGCACATTGGTTTTGAAAGTGCGATTGGGAAAGATTGCCAGACTTTAACGAGAAGTATTCTGGCGGAGAATTCTCCGTATTATGAAACAGGAGTTAAAATAGGCTATACCTCAGCATCCGGAGCATGGTATCTAGCCGGAATGTATTTGAATGGCTGGCAGCGTACCCAGAAAGTAGAAGGCAACCATACGCCTGCTTTTGGAACACAGGTTACCTACAAACCATCCGACAGGATTGTATTAAACTGGAGTACTTATGTCGGAAATGAACAACCGGATACCGATAAAAAATGGCGTTATTTTAATAACTTTTACGGACAGTTTAAAGTAACGGATAAAACAAATATAACAGCCGGTTTTGATGTTGGTTCGCAACAAGCGGCTAAAAGCAGTACTAAATACGACACCTGGTTTTCGCCTGTTTTGATTCTGCAATACAAACCTACTGATAAAATCCAGTTAGCGGCCCGTGGCGAATATTACAGTGATGAAAAAGGGGTGATTATCGCAACAGAAACTCCAAATGGTTTTAAAACTTACGGATTTTCAGCTAACTTTGATTACTTAGTTACTGATAATGTAATGTTTAGAATAGAAGCCCGAAATCTTTCGAGTAAAGATGAAATATTTACAAAAGACAATCTTCCAACGGATACGAATACGTTTGTAACGACTTCGCTGGCAATTTCTTTCTAGCTTTAAGCTATAGGCTTTAGGCAGTAGGCTTTTAAAAAGTGCTGTTGCCTAAAGCTTACGGCTTATAGCGTAAATTTTAGCTGTAGGCTATAGGCTTTAAGCTGCAGGCTTTTGAAGAGTTCTGTTGTTTAAAGCTTACAGCTTATAGCATAAAGCAAAAAAAATGGAAAAAGAAAATAACGCACAACACTTTCTTGATTTAATTCAGAAATCGAGAAAAGGAAAATTCAAGGTCTACATTGGGATGAGTGCCGGTGTGGGAAAAACGTATCGCATGCTTCAGGAAGCCCATTCGCTGCTGAAGAACGGAATTGATGTAAAAATTGGTTACATCGAAACGCATATGCGAAAGGAAACACATGAGTTATTATTTGGTCTGCCGGTGATTCCGAGGCGGACTATTTTTTATAAAGGCAAAGAACTCGAAGAACTCGATGTTCAGGCGATTATAAACCTTAGGCCCGAAGTAGTTATTGTAGACGAATTGGCGCATACAAATGTAGAAGGAAGCAAAAATGAAAAACGCTGGCAGGATGTTTTAGAGATTCTGGAAGCGGGAATCAACGTGATTTCAGCCGTTAATATTCAGCATATTGAAAGTTTAAACGAAGATGTAAAACGCATAACCGGCATTGATGTTCAGGAACGAATTCCGGATAATGTTTTGCGAATTGCTGATGAAGTCGTGAATATTGATTTGACCTCAGAGGATTTGATTGCCCGTTTGAAAGAAGGCAAAATTTATACGCCCGATAAAATCCAGACGGCTCTGACAAACTTTTTTAAATCGGAACAAATCCTGCAATTGCGCGAACTGGCTTTGAAGGAAGTTGCCAGTCAGGTAGTTCGTAAAGTAGAAAGTGAAGTGCCGCAGCTACAAGCTTTAAAACATGAAAAACTATTAGCCTGTATTAGCAGTAACGACAAAACAGCTAAAATTGTAATCCGGAAAGCAGCACGGCTCGCGAGTTACTACAACGGAAGCTGGTATGTAATGTATGTGGAAACACCGAAAGAAAGCAGTATCAGGATTGCGTTAGACAAACAGCGCCATTTGATTAATAATTTTAAACTGGCCACACAATTAGGCGCAGAAGTCATTAAAACAGAACATAAAAATATTGCTGATGCCATTCTGATGATGGTAGAAGAAAAACAGATTACAACTGTCTGCATCGGAAAACCACATTTGAATTTATTTAAAGTAATTTTGTCAACAACGATTTTCAGACGTTTATTAAACAGACTGTCTTTATCGAATGTTGACCTTGTTATTTTGTCCTGAGGAATTAAACCATATTAGTTATATAAGTTCATTTAAAACTTTAACCGCAAAGAACGCTAAGTTTTCCTGCCTTTAGTTTAATTATGTGTTCGCTTATATTTCCTTATATTACTGATATGATTCAAAAAAATAAAATGTTTTAAAACAAACATCATGAGAATTAAAACCAAATTAAATCTGGGCGTTGGATTGTTATTTTTAATGATCATCATACTTTCTTTAGTAAGTGCCTATTCTGTTTTTTTAATAAAAGCAGACACCGAGAATATTCTGAAAGCAAATTACAATACGCTTGAATATTCCAGAAATATGCTTTTGTCGTTAGATGAAATTAGTACTGATGCTGATCATGCGATTATTACTTTTAAAGAAAATCTACAAAAACAAACTCAGAATATCACGGAGTACGGAGAGAAAAAAGTAACGGATAACCTGAAGGGAAATTTTGCTCTTTTAGAAAAAAACAATATCGATGAAGCTGCCAAAACACAGATCAGGAAAGATATTTTTGAGATTATGAAACTCAATATGAATGCCATAAAACAAAAAAGCGATATTGCGAAACATACCGCTGAAAACGCCAATTTACTGATTGCCGTTGTAGGTACTTTATGCTTTCTGATTGCTTTTAATTTACTGATCAATCTACCGAATAACATCGCAAATCCAATTAAAGAGCTGACACTAAGTATTAAGGAGATCGCCAATAAAAATTATTCCGAACGTGTACATTTTACCAATCATAACGAATATGGCGATCTGGCCAAATCGTTTAATACCATGGCGCAAAAACTTCAGGAATACAACAACAGTAATCTCTACAAACTTTTCTTTGAGAAAAAACGATTGGAGACGCTTATCAATAATATGCACGACCCTATTATTGGTTTAGACAATGAAGGGCTGATTTTGTTTGCCAATGATGAAGCACTGAAAATTATCGGACTGAAAGCTGAGGACGTAATTTCAAAATCTGCCTCTGCCCTCGCTTTATCGAATGATCTGGTACGTTCTTTAATTTTCAAAGAAGCGAATGACAATTCAAAAAAACAGCCTTTGAAAATTTTTGCCAACGGTAAAGAGAGCTATTTTGATAAAGAAAAAATCAACATTACCATAACCCCGACAGGCGAAGAAAAAGAAATCAATATTGGAGATGTGATTATTCTCAGAAATATTACATCTTTTAAAGAGCTTGATTTTGCAAAAACCAATTTTATAGCCACAGTCTCTCATGAATTGAAAACCCCGATTGCTTCTATAAAACTAAGTTTGCAATTACTGGAAAATACCAAAACGGGCGCCATGAACGAAGATCAGCATCAATTGGTGGAAAGCATCAAAGAGGACAGTCAGCGCTTATTGAAAATAACCGGCGAATTACTCAATTTATCACAATTAGAAACCGGGAATATTCAATTGAATATTGAAAAAAGCAATCCGTATCACATTGTAAATTATGCGACGGAAGCTGTAAAAGTGCAGGCGGATCAAAAGCAAATAAAATTAGTCATTGATGCGAATGAAAATTTACCGGATGTAAAAGCAGACAGCGAAAAAACAGGCTGGGTTTTAATCAATTATTTATCAAATGCTATTACGTATTCTTCTGAAAAAAGTACTATTACCATTAAACTGAAAGAGGAAAACAATCAAATCTTATTTCAGGTTATTGATACCGGAAAAGGAATTGATGCCCGGTACAAAGACAAGGTTTTTGATAAATATTTTCAGATTCCGGGCAGCCAGAAATCAGGCACAGGACTGGGGCTGGCGATCAGCAAAGAATTTATCGAAGCCCAAAACGGAACCATAGGCGTAGAAAGTAATTTAGGATTGGGAAGTACCTTTTGGTTTTCATTAAATATTTGAAAATCAAGCAGGAGTTAATATTCGCTTAAGGTTGGGTTAAGCCAAAAATAGTTGATCAAATCCTTCGTTATTTTGCTATATAAAGAGAATCAATTATGATTTACAAAACGATTTCCCTGGTATTTCTATTCAGTTTTTTTTCTGTAACAGCACAAAAAAACGATTCTATTGCTGCAATCGACAGCACTGCAGCGCATCATCTTAAATTCAATTATAAGCAGCTGATTATTCCGGGTGTGTTAATCGGCTACGGCGTGATTGGCCTTGAAAGTGATCAGCTTTTAAGCTTTAATTCGCAGATTAAAAAAGAAGTGACCGAAGATATTGACGAAAAAATCACCATTGATGATTTCTCCCAGTATGCACCTGCAGCCTCTGTTTTTGCTTTGAATGCTTTTGGTGTAAAAGGAAAGAACACGATGCGCGACCGGTCTGTAATTTTTGTGACTTCGTATGTTATTATGGCTTCCACTGTTTTGAGTCTGAAGTCTATTGTACATGAACAAAGACCTGACGGGAGTTCAAATAATTCTTTTCCATCCGGACATACCGCCACTGCTTTTGCCGGAGCCGAATTTTTATGGCAGGAATACAAAGACAAATCGATTTGGTACGGAATTGCAGGTTATGCCGTGGCAACAGGAACGGGATTATTCCGGATTTACAACAACCGCCATTGGTTAACCGATGTTGCGGCCGGAGCCGGAATCGGGATTTTGAGCACTAAAATTGCATATTGGATGAATCCGTACATTACCAAAAAACTATTTAAATCCTCTTCTGAACGCAATTCTACCTCCATGATTGCTCCTTTCTATAATGGCCAGCAATATGGATTGAGTTTTGTGAAGGTTTTTTAGTTTTTTTACGATTGTCACCCTGAGCGGAGTCGAAGGCTGGATCAGGCAAAAGGCCTTCGACTCCGCTCAGGGGGACACTCCATTATAAAACCAAAGCTTAATTGTCAGAACCTAATTCGTACCCGAAGTATTATTCTTAATTTCCAGGACTTCACGTTTCACCTCCAGCAGCAGATCTTTCATACTCTGGGTTTCTGTTACTTCATGGCGTTTATCGCTGCGGCCAATATTGCACTCGTATTCCCAAATCTCCAGAATATCCGAAGCTTTAACTTCGTAATTCGGATAAAAACGATTGTCGGATTCTAAGACCAGGGCATTCTTTTTGTTTTTGTTGAGACGCTTGTAGACCATGCCTTCGTTTTTGGTAATCAGGATATAGGTTTTTCCGTCGAGCACCTCTCCCAGCCTTTCCACGTAACGGCCAATGATAATGCTTCCGTCTTCGTGTGGCGGCATCGAATCTCCTTCTACCGGAAATCCGCGGTGTTTTCCCGGTCCTAAAAACGGAAGTGAAACTTGCTGCAGACTCTCGATATATTCCGGATCGGCATATCCGTTCAGGTAACCCGCTTTTGCTTTTTGAGATACAATTTCAATATAATTCTCGCCAAAACTATCGACTTGTATGGGTAAAATAAGCCGATTGCCTTCTAATTTTATCAGGTTCTCTATATTGATTTTACGAATGTCGACAGACAATAATAAATCAATGCTCATATGAAAATATAAAGCAATCTGCTTTAAAATATCATAAGGGGCTTCGGAAGTTCCATCTTCGTATTTAACGTATCTTCCTCTGGTAATTCTAAGGTTTTCAGCTAATTTCTCCTGAGATATTTTATGCTTAACCCTCAATGCTCTGATGTTATCTGAAAATAGGGACATAATTTAATTTGTTATAATTTGGAACAACAAATATAATCATTTTTGTTACAACCTGCGCTAATTTTGTCACTTACAAAAACAAAAAAATGACACGGGCAATTGTACACATGGATTTGGATACCTTTTTCGTATCCTGTGAAAGGTTAACCAACTCACAATTAGAAGGAATTCCCCTGATAATTGGTGGTGGTGATCGTGGCGTTGTAGCCTCTTGTTCCTATGAAGCACGCCTTTTTGGAGTGCGTTCTGCTATGCCTATTCAAATGGCAATAAAATTATGTCCCCAGGCTAAAATCATCAAAGGCGATATGGAATTGTATTCGCAATTATCGCATGATGTTACCCAGGTACTTCAGGAAAAAGCACCGGTACTGGAAAAAGCAAGTATCGACGAATTCTATCTGGACATTACCGGAATGGACAAATTTCACGGAAGTTATAAATGGACGAATGAACTTGCACAATCGGTAATTAAAGAAACCGGGCTTCCGATTAGTTTTTCTTTATCTGTCAATAAAACGGTTTCTAAAATTGCTACCGGAGAAGGCAAACCAAAAGGGAACCTGGAAATCCCGGAAGGAAATGTACAGGCCTTTTTAAATCCGCTTTCCATTCAGAAAATACCAATGGTCGGAACTGTGACTTTTCAGCTTTTGTCCCGAATCGGAATCCGCACGATACAAACCCTTTCAGAAATGCCTGCCGAAGTACTGCAGCGTATGATTGGAAAAAATGGCCTGGATATCTGGAAAAAAGCCAACGGAATTGATCACACGCCTGTAGAACCGTATTCCGAAAGAAAATCGATTTCTACCGAACATACTTTTTCTCAGGATACCATCGATATTGTCATGCTAAAATCGATATTGGTCGGTATGGTCGAAAAACTGGCTTTCCAGCTTCGATCCGAACAATGGCTCACCTCAACGATTACCGTTAAAATACGTTACGCCAATTTTGATACCGAAACCAAACAATGCAAAATTGCGTATACTTCAGCCGACCATATCCTAAACAAAAATGTAAACGAATTATTTGATAAAGTCTACCAACGACGGATGCGCATTCGCCTGATCGGTATTCGCTTCAGCGGACTCGTTCGCGGCACGTACCAAATTGATCTTTTCGAAGACACACAGGAAATGTTATCCCTTTATGCAGCCATGGATAAAATGAAAAACAGGTATGGTTTTGATGCCGTAATGCGTTGCGCCGGAGCTTCCTTTAAACCGAATAACAAAGACGAAATTTTAAAACGTATCAAATAAATCATGTACCTCAACTGCCATTCTTTTCATTCGCTTCGCTACGGCACGATTCCTCTTGATCATCTCATTGAGGAAGCCGTCTCTTGTGGTATAAAAGCGATGGCACTGACAGACATCAATACCGTAACCGGAATTTATGATTTTATAAGAGCCTGTGATAAAGCAGCCATAAAACCATTGGTGGGAATCGAATTCCGCTCCAGTCATCAATTCCGGTATATTGGGCTGGCTAAAAATGCGGAAGGACTGGGCGAAATGAATCGTTTTTTAACCGAACATAATTTCAGTGGGGAATCCTTGCCTTTAATCGCTCCCGAATTCAAGTCGGTTTTTGTGATTTATACGCTGGAAAATGCTCCTGAAATACTACGTGAAAATGAGTTTATCGGCATTCGTCCGGACGAAATCTCTAAACTTTTTACTTCAGAATTGAAAAGTAAAATTTCTAAAATGGTCATTCTTCAATCGGTTACTTTTAGAAACAAAAGAGAATTTAATCTGCACAAAATCCTTCGGGCTATTGATACCAACATTATTTTATCAAAACTAACAACAGCTGATTATTGCAAAACTTCTGAAAAAATGCTGCCTTTGGAAGCGCTTTTGCCTTATTATGAAAATTATCCTGAAATCATAGCCAATACCGAACATATCATTGCTTCCTGTAATTTTGAATATGATTTTAAAACGCCTAAAAACAAGAAGTTTTTTACTGAAAATCGAGAAGGTGATATCGCAAAGCTAACAGAACTGGCTCATGAAGGTTTGATTTGGCGCTATGGCGAAAATCATGATCTGGCAAAAAAACGTATCGAAAAAGAACTGAAAGTAATTGACGAATTAGAATTCAGCGGCTATTTTTTAATTACCTGGGATATTGTTCAGTATAGCAACAGTAAGGGATTTATGCACATTGGACGTGGCAGCGGCGCCAATAGTATCATCGCGTATTGTTTGGGAATTACCGATATCTGCCCCATAGAACTGGATTTGTATTTTGAACGTTTTTTAAACCTCAACCGAAAAAGTCCGCCCGATTTTGATATCGACTGGAGCTGGAAAGAGCGCAATATAATTTTAGAATACATCTTTACTAAATATGGCCGGGATCATGTGGCTTTTTGCGGAACGAATGTCGAATTTAAACACCGCTCTATTTTTAGGGAAGTCGGAAAAGTTTTTGGCCTTCCGAAAGAAGAGCTGGATATGCTGGCCAAAAATCCGATGGCACTTCACGAAACCAATTCTATTGTAAAACTGGTTCAGGAATACAGTCTGATGATGGGTAAATACCCGAACCAGCGCAGTATGCATGCCTGCGGAATCATTATTTCTGAAGAACCTCTTACCAATTATACGCCGTTGGAAATGCCTCCAAAAGGATTCCCTATTGTGCTTTTTGATATGCATATTGCTGAAGAAATCGGTTTTGAAAAATTCGATATTTTAAGTCAGCGTGGTATTGGGCATATTGATGACAGCGTAAAATTGATTGAGAAAAACAGGGGTATCAAACTTAATATTCGGGACACTTCGATTTCCAAAGATGAAGCGGTGTGTAATATTCATTTGGCACAAGGCAGAACTATTGGCTGTTTTTATATCGAAAGCCTGGCCATGCGCGGGTTGTTACGCCGGCTTAATTGTGATAATTATAAAATTCTGGTGGCCGCCTCTTCTATTATTCGTCCCGGCGTGGCACAATCAGGAATGATGAAAGAGTATATTTTTCGTCATAATAATCCCGATCAGTTTCAATATTTTCATGATGTTTTCAAAGAACATCTTGGTGAGACGTATGGCATTATGGTGTATCAGGAAGATGTGATTAAAATTGCCCAGCATTACGGAGGACTTCCCGCCGCCGATGGTGACATTCTCCGTCGCGCCATGTCCGGAAAAGGACGATCGACGGCAGCTTTGCAAAAAGTAAAAGATAATTTCTTTGCCTGCTGTGCCGCAAAAGGACATCCTGAAGCACTTAGTCAGGAAATTTACCGCCAGATTGAATCCTTTGCCGGGTTTTCGTTCTGTAAGGCGCACTCGGCTTCGTATGCCGTGGAGAGCTATCAGAGTTTATATCTGAAGATTAATTATCCCGTGGAATTTATGACCGCGGTCATCAATAACCAGGGTGGATTTTACAGAACCGAAGTGTATGTGCATGAAGCGAGAATGTCCGGCGCTACGATTCTTAATCCGTGTGTCAACAAAAGCGAATATCAGACCACCGTATACGGTACTGCTATTTATCTCGGTTTTATGCACCTGCAGAGCTTAGACTCCAAAACCGCTCATTTGATCGAATCAGACCGCGGGGAAAACGGTGATTTTCTTTCTTTAGAGGATTTCATCAATCGTATTCCGATTGGGATTGAAAGCATGAAGATTTTGATTTTTATAGATGCTTTTCGTTTTACGGGAAAAACCAAGAATCAGCTTTTAGTGATTGCGAGTTTGCTTTTAAATAATTTCAAACCCGAAAACAGAAGCCTGATGCTGCTGCAGGAGCCTGTTAAAGAATACAAGCTTCCTACTTTGGAACGTTCTTTATTTGAAGATGCTTTTGATGAAATTGAGCTTTTAAGTTTTCCCGTTTCCTGTACCGTTTTTGATCTTTTGCAGACCAGACACCGTGGCGATGTTATGGCCAAAGATTTAGTCGCCCATCATAAAAAACAAGTTCGTATGCTGGCCTATCTGATTTCCAGAAAACAAGTGCCAACCAAAAAAGGAAATATGTATTTCGGGACCTGGATCGATCATGAAGGGACTTATTTTGATACGGCACATTTTCCCGATTGCCTGACAAAGTATCCTTTTCAGGGCGGAGGCTGTTATTTGCTTTTAGGAACTGTGGAAGTTGATTACCACTTTCCGACTATTACGATTACCAGGATGTCAAAAATGCCTTTTATTCCTGATCCGCGTTATATGGATGCTAAAGATCAGTATAAGACACAACAGTTAATTAAAGAAGATGTTAGCCCTACGCATCGGGAACCCTATCCGCAGGGACACGAAATTAATCTGCCCAGACATCGAATGAAATTTTAAAACAGAGCTATATACTTAAAAAAATAAATTATGACACTCTTTAATGATACCGAATTATTTACTTCAGGTCGTAGCGGAAAAACCGTATTTGAACTGCCTGACACCGAACTGATCCTGATTGACAATTTCTTCACCAAAGAAGAATCTGATCATTATTATGAAAAACTGCTTCATCACACCAAATGGAGAGGATATGAAATGGAAATTTTTGACAAAACCGTTACCGCTCCCAGAATGATTGCCTGGTATGAAGACAAAGATAATCCCGGAGCAGACCAGAATGGTCCCGACTGGACTTATGAGCTCCTGACCATCAGAAGCCGCGTAGAAAAAGAAACACAACTGGATTTTAACAGCCTGCTGCTTAATTTATACCGAAACGGTAGTGATAGCGTGGCCTGGCATAGCGATAAAGAACATAATTCGGGCAAAAATCCCGTTATCGCATCTGTTACTTTTGGGGAAACCCGAATGTTCCGTCTGCGACATAAGTTCAGAAAAGACATTGCACAGGTTGAAATTCCGCTGCATCACGGTTCTTTTTTATTGATGTCCGGAACTACCAATAGTTTCTGGCAGCATCAGGTTCCTAAGACAGCCAAAAAAGTACTGCCAAGGATTAATCTGACCTTTAGAAGAACGAACAGGATAGCCGAATAGTTAAAAAAATGGCTTTTTAATTCCGGTAATAAATGGTTTTTCCGTCAGAAAAGAATCTCAAAATCAGCTTTCTAAAATAAAATATGGCCTTCTTGCACATTTTATTAGGCAGCACTTATCTTTTTTAGTATTTTTCAAACTTTTTTCCAATAATATTCCACCCCAAATGGCAAAATTAAACAATGATTTAACCCGTTTTTTAGAGGCACAAAACAAACTCTATCTTACAGCACTTACTGAACTTAAAAGAGGAAAAAAAGAAACCCACTGGATGTGGTTTATTTTCCCTCAGATAAAAGGATTAGGAAAAAGTGAAATGTCTGTATTATATTCCATAGACAATCTTCAGCAGAGCGAAGAATTTCTGGCACATCCGGTTCTTGGAAAACATCTTATTGAAGTTTCCAAAGTACTGCTGGATTTTAAAATGAAATCGGCTGAGGCTATACTTGGAGATTTAGATGCCAGAAAATTACAGTCCTGCATGACTCTTTTTAGCTTAACAAACAATACCCATCCTGTATTTCAGGAAGTATTGGATGCTTTTTTTTCCGGTAAATTTGACCTGCTTACTTTGTCTATTATCAATGAAATGATACATCCGGCCTTGCAGCAAGAAGCTTAAAATAGCTAAAAAACAATTTATAAAAAAAGGAAGTTACTTTATGAGTAACTTCCTTTTTTTCTCCCGCAGATTTTGCAGATTGAGCAAATCTATTCTTTCTGAATCTGAAATATGTACAGTACAAAAAAACAAAAGACTTTGCACCTTTGCCTCTTTGTGCCTTTGCACCTTACTCCTTAGGTTTCGTCAAATAATAAACCGGAATTCCGGCCAGCATAATCAGGACGCCCCAGCCACAAGTGGAGAATTTCGTGAATAATAACGAAATACAAATTGCGGTAGCGATTATAATGTATAACATAGGTAAAAACGGATAACCGAAAGCTTTATAAGGTCTCTCTGCATCCGGCATTTTTTTACGCAAGATAAATATTCCGTAAATCGTAAGGATGTAAAAAATCAAAACGATGATAATAACGAAGTCTAATAAATCACCATATTTTCCGGTCAGGCACAAAGCTGAAGCCCACACACATTGTGCCCAAAGTGCCCATGCAGGAACACTGGATTCGTTTAAAACAGCGGCTTTTTTGAAAAACAAGCCATCTTTTGCCATTGTATAGTAAACTCTCGCACCAGCCATAATTAATCCGTTGTTGCAGGCAAAAGTTGAAATCATAATCATAATGGCGATAATCAGCGTTCCGATATCTCCAAAAATATAATCCGAAGCGACAACCGCTACACGATCCGATTTTGCAGTTGCAATTTCGTTAAGCGGAATTACAGCCAGATACATCAAATTCGTTAGTACATAAATAACGGTTACGATAAAAGTTCCAAGAAACAAACTGAAACCGACGTTACGCTTTGGGTTTTTAATTTCCCCGGCAATAAAAGTAACCCCATTCCAGGCGTCACTGGAGAATAAAGATCCTACCATTGCAGCTGAAATTCCGGTAATCAAAGCCGTTCCGCTAATAGGAAGCCAAGAACCCGTTTCTGTATTGTATGAACGTGTAGTCCAGGCATCTGCCCAGTTGGCATCCCAAACCGAAGCTTTTGCAGCAAGCGTCAATCCAAAAACAATTAAACCCAGCAAGGATAAAATTTTGATAATGGTAAGAACGGTCTGTAAAATTTTTCCGTTTTTAACGCCACGACTATTAATGTACGTTAACAAAACAATCGTAAAAATCGAGACAATCTGAGCTGCATTCAGCTTAAAAGATCCCAATTCGAATAGTATATTTTCGTCGCTCAAAGGCTCATAAAGATAAGCCGCGAACTTCGAGAACGCCACACCAACAGCAGCAATGGTTCCGGTCTGGATTACAGCAAAAAAGCTCCATCCGTACAAGAAGGCGATTAATTTGTTATAGGCCTCTTTTAAGTACACATATTGCCCACCGGCTTTTGGAAACATGGCACTCAATTCGCCATAACTCACAGCAGCGATAATAGTAATTAATCCTGAGAGGAGCCAGATTAAGGTCAGCCATCCGGCAGAACCTACCTGTCTGGCAATATCGGCACTTACGATAAAAATTCCGGAACCGATCATCGATCCCACCACAAGCATGGTTCCGTCTAATAATCCGAGTTCTCTTTTAAAATGTTCCTGATTGTCTTCCTGCATTATTTTGTTTTTTTGGTTGGTTAAAGATATACTTTTTTTGGAAATTCTAAATCGTGAAATTTCAAATTCAAATTCCAATCGTTATCATGATAAATTCCAAATGTGATACTGATTATTGTCCTGAAAAATAATTTGTACTTTAACGATATGGGATTCGAAAAAACACAACAAATTTAAAGAAGACCAATATAAGCCGTTTGGAGTTCATACAGGCCATATAGTTTACAAACCGAATCTAAAAGTTTTCGATTTGGGCTGTATTACAGGAGAACTGACCAAAAAACTGATCGGTATTTTTCAGGTCTTCCATACATTAATATTCTTAAAAAGACTGAATTATTTAAGGAGTTTTTTAATGAAATAAATATTCTTTATTACAGTAATTTTTCTCTAAATTCGTACAATTCATATAACCAACCAGAACATTATCCCTTTAAACCATGAAGAAAATAATACTATTATTAATGACTTTTTGCAACTTAACATTTGTAATGGCACAAGATATCATCGGCCAGTGGAATGGAATTTTAAAAGTACCCGGAGCTCAGCTCACTGTTGTTTTTAACGTGAGTAGTAACAATAATACATTTACTTCTACAATGGACAGTCCTGATCAGAAGGCATTCGGAATTCCCACTACTTCAACCATCTTTGAAAATTCGACATTGAAAATTGCATTATCCAACCTGCGAATTGAATATGAAGGTGTGTTAGGAAAAGACAATATCATTACAGGAACTTTCAAACAAGGAGGACAGTCTTTTCCGCTGAATTTGTCCAGAGAAAAAATAGAAAAAGAAAAACTGGTACGCCCTCAGGAACCTGTAAAACCATTCCCTTATTATGCTGAAGATGTATTTTTTGAGAACAAAACCGCCGGAATCACTTTGGCAGGTACTTTGACATTGCCTAAAAAAGAAGGTGTTTTTCCAGTTGTCATTTTAATCAGTGGAAGCGGTCCTCAAAATAGAGATGAAGAGCTACTGGGACACAAACCTTTTCTGGTAGTATCAGATTACTTAACTAGAAATGGCATTGCTGTTTTACGTTTTGACGACAGAGGAACTGCTGCTTCTAAAGGAGATTTTAAATCTGGAACTTCTTTAGATTTTGCTACAGATGTTGAAGCCGGAGTTCAATTTTTACTTTCCAGAAAAGAAATAGACAAAAAGAAAATAGGATTGTTAGGGCACAGCGAAGGTGGATTGATTGCGCCAATTGTGGCAAGTAAGTCTAAAAATATTGCTTTTATCGTATTACTCGCCGGCCCGGGAATAGAAGGAGATCAGTTACTTTTACTACAACAGGAATTGATTGCAAAAGCAAAAGGAACCAGTAATGCTGATATTCAAAAAACAAAAGAAATGAATCAGAAGGCTTTTGAAATTGTAAATAAGTACAAAGATCCGGAGGAATTAAAAACCCAAATAACAAATTATATAACTGAAATATCAAAAAATGATCCGGACAAACCTGAAAATCTAAGTCTGGAAGAGTATGTTAATTTACAGGTAGCAAAAATAACAAATCCCTGGATGGCTTATTTTTTACGATACAATCCGAAACCCGTGTTAGAAAAAGTAAAGTGTCCTGTTTTAGCCCTAAACGGAGAGAAAGATTTACAGGTTCCTCCTAAAGAAAATCTGGAAGCAATTAAAAAAGCATTGACAAAAGGCGGAAATAAAAATGTAACTATAAAGGAGGTTCCAAATTTAAATCATTTGTTTCAGGAATGTAAATCGGGATCTCCTGAGGAATATTCAAAAATTGAACAAACTTTTTCTCCAATTGCTATGAACGAAATTCTGCAATGGATTAAAGTTCAGACAAAATAATTAATATTAGCACCCATAATTGCAGTTTTTATGGGTGCTAAATGAATAACTGAGCAAAAATATTTATGATTTTCAATAAATGATAATAACGCAACAAGAACAAATAATCAACAAAATTGCACAGGATAAAATAGAATTTAATCTTGGCGTACAAATGCTGTTAGAAGATCCGGAATATAATTTTAAAGAGCTTCTTTCAACTTTAAAAAACTATATATTCAACTCTATTCCGGACAAAGCAGATTATAATACAGAAACGTATCAAAAAGCCATCAATACAATTCCTTTAAAACCAACCTATACTCCAATTGTACTTCTAAAAATATTCTCTGCAAGAATTGCATTTAATAAATTAGCAGAACTTCCTGAAAACGAAAATGAAAAGATACTAATTTCACTACTTTGGATTTTTAAAGTGACAGATACTGAAAGAAGAAATACAGAATGTAAAAATGGTTGTGGTCATTTTTGGCATGAATATAAACAGCCATAAATACCTCACCTACAACACATTGCTTTATAAATAATTTAACAAGAAAAAGACACTATTTGTAAAAGCATATCTTTTTTTTATTAAATTTGGTATAAGTGTTAATTAGTCTTAAAAAAAGAAAAAATCATTAAAATTTGTTCACTTTTATGCAGTAAAAAACCAGTGCCCCCAAAAGCTGATTTTTACTTAAAAACCCGTTACATTACAAGCAGGAAGGCAGTCATCAGACAGACAAGCATTATTAACCTACAAATCTAAAATTATGTCTAAGAGTCCGTTTTTTAGAAGCATGCGTTTCCCAAATGTTTTCATCCTCCTGCTAATTGTATTTATTTCCTGTGCACTGCTAATTTGTATTAACTTCTTTACCATCAAAATATTATCTGCCAACAGGGCGTATGTAAATGGGGAATCGCATTACTCAAAAGGACAAAAAGATGCTTCAAGACATCTTATTACTTACCTCTACACACAAGAACCGGAACAATGGAAATTGTATAATGAAGAGCTAAAAGTCCCTCAGGGAGATGGTATTGCCCGACAAACACTTCTGAAAGCAGGAGATAATGCGGTTGCCCGGAGAGGTTTTTTAACAGGCCGAAATCATCAGGATGATATTAACGATCTGGTTTGGCTATTTGTACATTTTAAAAAGGTCCCTTTTTTAGCAAAAGCCATCCATGAATGGGAACAAGCTGACAAATTAATTAATAAATTATTTATCACGGGAACACAAATCAATGCAAAAATCAAACGTAATATTTTAACTACTTACGATCAGCAAAAATACTTAAAACAAATAAGTGACATAAGTGATCAACTCACCATCAACGAACGCAACTTCTCCAGCACACTTGGAGAAGGAACAAGGAAAATAAAAACGCTTTTAATCATTACGAATATCTTTTTTATTCTGATTATCATCTGTAGTGTAAGCTGGTACTATTCGATAATGGTAAAAAGACTCGTTACCTCTAAAAAAGAAATCGAAGTGAAAAATGAAAACCTGCTATTGGCCAATCATGAGCTGGATCGCTTTGTTTACAGTGCATCGCATGATTTGAGATCTCCCATAACTTCATTACAGGGACTTATTGAGATTACACAATTGGAAGACAATATTGATCAGATTAGAAACTATTTAACCCTCATGCAACAAAGCCTTGTCAGGCAGGATCAGTTTATTAGCGATATTATTGATTATTCAAAAAATAAACGCAAACAAATAATCATTGAAACGGTAAGTCTTCGGGAATTATTTGATGAGGCAATTTCCCAGTTAATACACATTGAAAATGCCAGTCGAATCGAAATTAAAAAAGAAATATTGGTAGACTGCATTCAAAGCGATAATTTACGCTTAAAAATTATCATTTCAAATTTACTTTCAAACGCAATAAAATATGCCGACAGTAGTAAAAAAGTAATGTTTATCTCTATTAAAACCTATTTTTCAGATGGTTTTAATAAAATCGAAATAGCAGATAACGGAATTGGAATTAAAGAGGAATTCAAAGAACATATTTTTGAAATGTACTTTGGAACCAACAAAAATAAAGGCTCAGGATTAGGTCTTTATATTGTAAAAGAAGCCGTTGAAAACATAAGAGGCAATATTTATGTGTCTTCGGAAAATAGTGTTGGAAGTAAATTTATTGTAACGATACCAAACTTGTATGGAACGTAAACCCGTGTTTTTATTAATCGAAGATAATCTTATTGATCAGCTTGTTATTAAGCAATTGTTAAAGAAGATGCTTGATGTGACGGAAACAGAAGTAAACATTACGAATAATGGCGTAGAGGCCCTGCAATGGCTTTCTACTCATCAGGATCTGAAACAATTGATTATTTTATTAGATATTCAGATGCCTGTTATGAATGGTTTTGATTTTTTGAATGCGTACGATAAATTAAATGATGAATTGAAAAAAGTAATTCAAATTTATGTACTTTCCTCTACTTTGGATCAGGATGAGATAAAAAAAATAAATGAAAATAACTATGTGAGAGGATTTTTAAACAAACCATTACCTATTGAAGAATTTAAAAAAACGATTTATATAAACACAATCATTTATTAGATTATTGCAGGACGCGATTTACCTGTGAAAAATTCCTTCCGTAATACGCTTCTTTAGTGGAAGAAATCATAACTCCGCCGTGAGTTGAAGAATGAACAAATTTGATTTCTCCATCAGCTACTTCCACCACCATACCAACATGATTAATGTGACGTCTGCCGTTCGTTTTAAAGAAAATCAAATCTCCTTTTTGTGCTTCGTTGGCACTAACTTTCATTCCAATTCGCGATTGTTCAATAGAACTTCTCGGGAGCCTGATATCAAAATTATTAAAGGTACAGATCATTAATCCCGAACAATCAAAACCAGCTTTAGTAGTTCCACCTGACCGGTATCTTGTTCCTATATTTCCGGTTGCACTTTCAATCAGCCGGTCAATTAAATCAGAACTGTTTTCTACCCTAATCACTGTAGATGAATCTCGTGAAACTGTTGAATTTTCGGCGACTTGTTCCGGGGTTAATGTTGGGTCTTTTATTTCGAAGGTTTCTTTTAAAGCCTCTGAGGCATCTGCTTTTTCTTTAGAAGTACGTATTGTAAGCACATAACCAACCTTTAATTTTTTCTTTATAGCGGGATTCTGTTTTTCTAATTCTGCCACTGATATCCCAAATTCCTTTGCAATGGCATACTTGGTTTCCTTAGGCTTTACTTCTCTTGATACTTCAACCTCCTCTGGTTTAGGCGCGTTTTCAACAGGTTTTCCCTGGTCTGCAATTACATTCGATGGAATAGCAATCTGCTGCCCTATTTTTAATCCCTCTGATTCTAAAAGTGGATTGGCCTTTTTCAGGTCTTCAACTGAAACATTATATTTTTTTGAAATTCCCCAGAGCGTTTCTTTAGCTAATACTTCATGAGAACCAGGAATACTAACCGGAGCAGGAGTTGTATTGGCTACAGTTTCAGTAGATTTTTTGTTGAATGTAGTTTTATTATTGGTATTCGGGATTAATAAAACCGAATTTAGTTTTAAAATTTTAGGCGCATTGGGGTTTGCTTCCACAATATCTTTCGTCTTCACTCCGTATTTTTTAGCAAGTACGCTTAAATTATCTCCTTTTGAGATCGTATGCCTGATGTATTTATCCTGGGAAAAAACACTCAAACTAAAAAACAGTAATAGTACAGTAAATCTAAAAATCATTATTTGGGGCTTTTTTATTCTAAGTTTTGTGTTTCAGTTAGGTTAAAACACAACTCTTTTCACTCATAAAGCGAATTTAACTTTTTAAAGTAAAAAAGCCAATTTTTTAACAGTCAATTTTCTCTTAATTAACAATTTCGCAATGTAAATCCATTTTTTTTAATTCAAATTCAAATAAAAATATTTTTACAAATGAAAAACGCTCTGTTTTCACAGAGCGTTTTTGATATAACTGAATCTTAAAGATTATGCTTTACCGGCAGCAATTAAATTTAATGCTGAACCTGCAACGAACCAGCCAATCTGACCTGCGTTGTAAGTATGGTTGGCCAGAATGATATCTTTAGTACCATCTGCATGAACGAATTCTAATGACAATGGTTTTCCCGGAGCGAACTCGGTTAAATCAGTAAAGTTGATTGTATCGTCCTCCTGAATTTTATCATAATCGGCTTCGTTAGCAAAAGTCAATCCTAAGAGACCTTGTTTTTTAAGGTTTGTTTCATGAATACGGGCAAAAGATTTTACCAATACTGCTTTCACACCTAAGAAACGTGGCTCCATTGCCGCATGTTCACGAGATGAACCTTCACCGTAGTTATGATCTCCCACAACAATTGATGGAACTCCGGCCGCTTTGTATGCACGGGCTACAGCAGGAACTGCATCGTACGCTCCCGTTAATTGATTCTTAACCGAATTTGTTTTTTGGTTGAATGCATTTACAGCACCAATAAGCATATTATTCGAAATATTATCTAAGTGTCCACGGAAACGTAACCATGGTCCGGCCATAGAAATATGATCGGTCGTACATTTTCCGAATGCTTTGATTAGCAATTTAGCACCTGTTATATTTTTACCATCCCAGGCATCAAAGGGAGCTAATAATTGTAGACGCTCAGAGGTTGGACTTACCACCACCTGAACTCCGGAACCGTCTTCAGCCGGAACCTGAAAGCCCGGATCTTTAACATCAAATCCTCTTGGAGGCAATTCGTCTCCTGTTGGAGCTTCAAGTCTTACTTCTTCTCCATCTTCGTTGATTAAAGTATCTGTCAATGGGTTAAAACCTAAATCACCGGCAATAGCCATAGCGGTAACCAATTCCGGAGAACCTACGAAAGCTAAAGTGTTTGGGTTACCATCTGCACGTTTTGAGAAGTTACGGTTGAAAGAGTGAACGATGGTGTTTCTTTCTTCTTTCTCTGCTCCTTCTCTGTCCCACATACCAATACAGGGTCCGCAGGCATTAGCAAAAACAGTAGCCCCAATTTTTTCGAAAGTATCAATAAATCCATCTCTTTCAATGGTATAACGAACAACTTCAGAACCCGGAGTAATGGTAAACTGAGATTTGGTTTTTAAGTTTTTAGCACTTACCTGTCTGGCCAAGGAAGCTGCACGGGAGATATCTTCATAAGAAGAGTTGGTACAAGAGCCAATTAAACCCACCTGAATTTGTAATGGCCAGTTGTTTTTGATTGCTTCTTCTTTCATTTTAGAAATTGGAGTCGCTAAATCCGGCGTAAAAGGTCCGTTTAAGTGCGGCTCTAATTCTGTTAAGTTGATTTCGATAACCTGATCAAAATATTGTTCAGGGTTAGCGTATACTTCCGGATCTCCGGTTAAGTAAGACGCTACTTTGTCTGCAGCATCAGCAACATCAGCCCTGTTTGTAGAACGCAGGTAGCGACTCATAGAATCATCATAACCGAAAGTTGAAGTTGTCGCTCCAATCTCAGCCCCCATGTTACAAATAGTACCTTTTCCTGTACAGGACATAGAAGTTGCCCCTTCACCAAAATATTCAACGATTGCACCAGTACCACCTTTTACAGTAAGAATACCCGCCACTTTAAGGATCACATCTTTAGGAGCAGTCCAGCCTGACAATTTACCAGTTAGTTTTACTCCGATTAATTTCGGAAATTTAAGTTCCCAGGCCATACCGGACATAACGTCTACGGCATCAGCGCCACCAACACCAATAGCTACCATTCCTAAACCACCTGCATTTACAGTATGAGAATCGGTACCAATCATCATTCCTCCCGGGAAAGCATAATTTTCAAGTACTACCTGGTGAATAATTCCTGCTCCTGGCTTCCAGAAACCAATTCCGTATTTATTGGAAACTGACGATAAGAAATCGAAAACTTCATTACTTTGTGTTTTTGCTCTGGCCAGATCGGTTGCAGCATCTACTTTTGCCTGAATCAGGTGATCACAGTGAACTGTAGTAGGAACTGCTACTTTAGCTTTACCAGCATGCATAAATTGTAATAGTGCCATTTGTGCCGTCGCATCCTGGCACGCCACACGGTCCGGTGCAAAATCGACATAATCAACACCTCTTCCAAACGCCTGGGTCGGATTTCCATCCCAAAGGTGATTGTATAAAATTTTCTCCGTTAAAGTAAGTGGACGACCAACGATCTCGCGTGCTTTATCAACACGACCTGGCATGTTCTCATACACTTTTTTAATCATTTCAATATCAAAAGCCATAAGTATAATTGTTTTTGTTTTTTTTATTTTGAACATGACAAGTTACAAATAATTGAGGAGCTATAAAAGAAAAAACCCGAGTTTATCACCCGGGTTTTTTATATATAATGATTATAACTAATCGAATGTATTACATCACTAATTGCTTGCTGGAAGGTGCAAACTTAGTCAGACTAATACCTTCTACTGCAGCTATATACTCATCCATTGTTGGAGTTCTTCCAAGAATTGTAGACAACACTACTACTGGCGTAGAAGAAAGCAATGATTCTCCTTTTTTACCTTCAGTATCTTCCACAACTCTTCCCTGGAAAAGACGAGTAGAAGTTGCCATTACGGTATCTCCTTTTGCCGCTTTTTCCTGATTTCCCATACATAAGTTACATCCCGGACGCTCTAAATACAGCATGTTTTCATATTCTGTACGTGCCGCACCTTTTGGAGCATTATCGTCAAATTCGAAACCGGAGTATTTCTGCAAAACTTCCCAGTCTCCTTCAGCTTTAAGTTCATCTACGATATTATAAGTTGGTGGCGCTACGACAAGCGGTGCTTTAAATTCAACCTTACCATGTATATCTTCTATATTTTTAAGCATTTGAGCAAGTATTTTCATATCTCCTTTGTGAACCATACAAGAACCGATAAATCCAAGATCTACTGTTTTGACTCCTCCATAAAAAGATAAAGGTCTGATGGTATCGTGTGTATATCGTTTAGAAACATCTACGTTATTAACGTCCGGATCAGCAATCATTGGCTCTACAATCTGATCAAGATCAATCACAACTTCAGCATAATATTTCGCATTTGCGTCTGGTGTAAGTGCCGGTTTCTCCGCTGATTTAATCTCCGCAATTCTCTTATCTGCCTTATTAATCAATCCCTGAAGAACTTGTTTATGATTGTCCATTCCTTTGTCGATCATGATCTGGATTCTCCCTTTTGCAATCTCTAATGATTCAATCAAAGTATCATCTTCAGAAATACAGATAGACGCTTTTGCTTTCATTTCTGCAGTCCAGTCTGTAAACGTAAAGGCCTGATCAGCAGTAAGAGTTCCAAGATGAACTTCAATAATTCTTCCCTGAAATACGTTTTCCCCGCCAAACTTCTTAAGCATCTGGGATTGTGTTGCATGAACTATATCACGGAAATCCATATACCCTTTCATCTCTCCAACAAATGTCACTTTCACTGATTCCGGAATTGGCATTGAAGCCTCTCCTGTAGCAAGTGCAAGTGCAACTGTTCCTGAGTCAGCACCAAAAGCAACACCTTTTGACATTCTTGTATGAGAGTCACCACCAATAATGATAGCCCACTCATCTATTGTAATATCGTTTAGAACTTTGTGAATTACATCTGTCATTGAATGATAAATAGCCTTCGGGTCACGAGCCGTGATTAAACCGAAATCATTCATAAATTTCATCAGTTTTGGAATGTTTGCCTGTGCTTTTTTATCCCATACAGAAGCGGTATGACAACCAGACTGATAGGCTCCGTCAACAATTGGCGAAATTACGGTAGCCGCCATAGATTCTAATTCCTGAGCCGTCATAAGACCAGTTGTATCTTGGGAACCCACAATATTAACTTCGACACGAACATCCGAACCTGCATGCAATACTTTACCCGGAGTTATACCAACAGCGTTTCTGTTGAAGATTTTTTCTACTGCCGTAAGACCTTGTCCTTCAATAGAAATCTCTTTTGACGGCGCAAATACAAGAGGAGCTTCAATATCTAAAATTTTCGCTGCTAATGTCTGAAGCTTTTTACCAAATACAATCGCATAGGATCCACCAGCTTTTATAAATTCCATTTTCTGAGGCGTGAATGCCTTAGAAATATCAATTAATTCTTTGTCTCCGTTATAAAGTTTTTTCGTTTTTGTGTTTATTGTCAGTACAGTACCTGTAGCAACAGAGTAAGCTTCTTCTAAAATAGGCTCATTATTGTCATTACGAATAATATTACCATCTGCATCCAGCTTTTTAACCCAGTTTTTAAGGTCTAAACCAATACCACCTGTAACGTCAACAGTCGTTAGGAAAATCGGCGAAATACCGTTTGTTCCTGCAACGATCGGCGCAATATTAATAAACGGAACATATGGACTAGCTTGTTTACCGGTCCAAAGCGCCACATTGTTTACACCCGACATTCTGGATGAACCAACACCCATTGTACCTTTCTCTGCAATTAACATCACACTTGCATCAGGATATTGTGCCTGAAGCATCTTGATTTCGTCTTGTGCCTGAGGAGTAATCATGCATTTACCATGAAGTTCACGGTCAGCTCTTGAGTGAGCCTGATTACCCGGAGACAACAAGTCAGTCGAGATATCACCCTCACCGGCGATATAAGTTACCACTTTAATTTCTTCAACTACTTCCGGCAATGAAGTAAAAAACTCTGCCTTCGCATAACTTTCAAGAATTTCTCTCGCGATTACATTATCATTTTTAAAAGCTTCTTTTAGACGGTCTGTATCCGCCTCATAAAGATAAACCTGTGTTTTAAGAACATTTGCAGCTTCTTTAGCAATAGCAACATCATCACCCAATGCTAAATCCAGCAATACTTCAATAGAAGGTCCGCCTTTCATGTGCGATAATAACTCAAAAGCAAAAGCAGGTGTGATTTCTTTTACTGAAAATTCACCAAGAATGATTTGTTTTAAAAATTTAGCTTTCAGACCTGCAGCACTAGTCGTTCCTGGTACAACATTATTAATAAAGAATTTAAGAGAATCCTCTCTGTACTCATTATTTACATCTTTAATTTGTTCAATGATATCGCTTAATAATTCAGCACCATCAATTGGTTTAGGATGAAGTCCCTGGTCTTTACGATCTGCAATCTCCTTAATGTAATCCTGATAAATATTCATATTAAAAGTCTTTTGTAGGTATTTTTATTTTTTTGTTCGCAAATTTAGTTATTAAAGCCGAGAATTAAAAAAAATATAATAGAAGCAGGCTTTTCAAAAATTATTATTGTTAAAAAACGATTTTCACTGCCTGTTTTTGCCGAAATATCAATTTTATATTAAAAAAATGAATTTTTAATATTTTAAAATCTTTTCTTTAACAAAGTCGGAATTTGATGTTATAAATCAAGTAGGATTTTAACTCGTATTTCTCTAAGAATCTTTCTAAATAAGTAATTATAACGTTATAGTTACGCTGCAATCCTACTTTTCCATCTACATTTTAAAAAAAATCAATTACTCATCTTAAACTTTTCTGCGGTCCAAAAAAAATCAAATAAAAAAATTGTAATTCAAATTATTTTTTAACTTTGTATTTCAAAGTACTTTTTAAAAAATATAACTATGAGATACAAATTAGATATTTTAGAATATTATACTCAAAAACCGGGAGTAGTAATTAGTTTAATCGTAACGCTGTTTAGCAGCCTTTTCCTTATTGGTGCTCTTCTCTGTAAAGAGTATCGTTTGCACAATTTTGAATCCATTGCTTTACTGAGCCTGATATTCGAATTTGTATATGGAGTTGGACTTTCTTTTTTCATCCTTAGAAAAAAACAAACCTATATTCACTTAGTTCCTTTTTTAATACTAAACTGGCTTATTGGGTGCTTCTGCCTAAATACATTTATTCCTGTTTTTGAGAATCTCCCTCTATGGGTTTACTTAGCCACTCTGGCTTTTTGTCTTTCTAATTTTTTTATTTACAGAAATTCAGACGAAAACAAAAATACTTTTATTGCCTTTTTTATAAATGGCTTATCCTTTTCAATCATTTTATACTTCGCGATATATCTTATTCCCATTACACCATTCTCTTTTATGGGAATTTTAGCCTTAGGATTAGGCTTCTATGGCTTAGTACCAGCAATTGTTCTCTGTATTCACGCATTTACAATTGTTCGATACCTAAATAGAGATAAAAATTATGCTGTTTCTTTTAGCGGAGGTTTTTTGGTGGTATTAATCAGCATGATTGTCTTTACTGTAAGATTAAATATTGAAAGCAGAAAAATAACCCAATTGAATACCATAAATTCATTTGATCAAAATAATGAGCTGCCTTACTACATCTCGATTTCTCAGAATTTAAAGCCTAATTTTTTCAACGAAATTCTATTAAAAAAAGATATTGTATATATTCCACTTCATGATATATTTTCGTTTAGAACCTTCGATTCCTTTGGCAGCAAACAATTTAATGAGCGTAAAATACATAATCCATTTATATCTATTGCTTATTTGTTTTGCCAGGACCTTACTCTGGATAACGATGATAAAATAAACATTCTAAAATCAAACTTTGACAAACGATTAGAAACTGAGGAGCAATTATGGAGCGGTGATGATTTATTTACCAAAAGCATTAAGGAAGATGTCAAAATTTATCCCCAAGTACGTTTGGCTTACACTGAAATTACGATGAATATTGGCTGCGAAAAAGATACCTGGATAGATAAGGAGGCTATTTATTCTTTTCAATTGCCGGAAGGCTCTGTTGCAACATCCTTATCATTATGGATAAACGGAATCGAAAGAAAGGGAGTTTTGACTACGAAAGAAAAAGCGAAAACGGCATACAAGCAAATTGTTGGTGTAGAATACCGTGATCCATCCTTAATGCAATGGAAAGAAGGAAATAAAGTTGTTGTCAGGGTTTTTCCGATTAATTATAAAACGCCACGCACCTTTAAATGTGGTTTTACAACTCCTCTAAAAGTCGAAGACAACCAAATGAAATACCAGAGTCTTTCTATAAAAGGCCCGAATATTTCCAATGCCGAAACGATATCAAGAATCCAGACCGTAGGAAATTCAAAAATAGAAACCAGCAAAGATTTTGAACTTCACAAGGATTACTACCTAAATCAATCGAAAGGATTAGACGATTGGCAGGCTAATATGCCTTTAACTAAAAAACTAGAGTCAAATTCGTTTATATGGAAAGATAAAGTTTACGAAGTCAAAGACATCCAGAAAACAGCAATCGCTTTTATACCTTCAGAAATTATATTAGACCTGAATAGTAGCTGGACGACCAAACAAATAGAATCTTTTGTAAACTTGAATAAAAAGAATTTGTTTGTTATTATAAATGGAGAAAAGAAAGAAATCAACAAAGACAATTTTAAAGCTATCAAATTAGAATTTGAGGATTTACATTATTCTTTGTTACCTCTTTATAACATTTCAAAGAATAGTTTAATCATTACAAAATGCGGTACGTTTTCGGCCAATTTTGAAGAACTTGAAAACTCTGATTATTTAAAGAAAATAAAAAACCGAACAAAAGGCAGAAATTTAAAAGTAATTAATATCTCATCGGATATCAATCCCTTCTGGCAGACTGTGAAGGAACAAAAATATGTAGATTATTTTCAGACCAGTTTAAAAAACTGTTTACAGCTCATTAATAAAAATCAATTTATTTTATTTAAAACAGAAGCAAATACGGTCAATATAGAGCCTGCAAATATCGCGATTCACGAAAGTCAGCAAACCAGCATTACTAAAAGCAATGGTCCAAATCATATTTACAGAATGTACGCTTTTGGAAAAGTATTAGACGAACAAGTCAAAATTCAGAATGATTCACTGGTTCAAAACCAATATGTAGATCTGGCAAAAGAAGCCAATATTGTAACACCAATATCTTCTTTAATAGTTCTTGAAACTGACGAGGATTATAAAAATAACGGAATTGAGAAAAACGTTGATACACTAGGAAATGCCTCTGTAAACAATGATGGTGCAGTTCCTGAACCACACGAATGGTTGTTGATTATTCTGGGATCAACAATCCTTTTCTTCTATTACAGGAAACATAAAAAGCAAACTGTTTAATGAAACTTATATTTCAATACAAAAACGCGATTGCGATACTTATCCTGATTTGCTTATTGGTCCTAAACACCAATATAGTATTATCTGGTCTTGACAGCAATCTTTTCGGAGTTGTATTTTCAATCGTATTGTTTCTTATAGGGGGCAGAAAAACTTCATTTAATATGAACTACACTCTTTTAGCATTCATTTTTGTATTAGAATTTATAAGCTTTCGTTTGCATATAAAATCTTTACATTTTTTAGCGCTGTCCCTGTTTACATGCTTCTTGTATTATAGCCTTACACAAAAATTCTCGTACATTGCCTTTATCTGCATTCTATTATTTTCATCGCTTTTTAATACCTTTTTTGATTATTTAACGGTAGAAATTAAGCAAACACTTTGCTATGGAGTTTATTTAACCTTAAAAAACTTCCTGCCGATTACTAAAATAGAAGGTGTCAATTTTTATATCAATAATGCAAAGATTACCATCGATACGGCATGTATGGGATTGTCTATGTTTAAAAGCGGATTACTTGCCGGAGCTTTTTTACTGACTTTAGAAGAACGCAAACAACAAAAACTTTTTAGTGTCAAACAAATATTTCTGTTTTGCTGTCTTATCATTGGCCTAAATGTGATTTCAAATTATTTCAGGATTGTAACACTAATTCTATTAGAGTGTACTCAGGAGAATACGCTTCATCACAGCATTGGTTTACTCTGTTTTATGTTCTATCAAATTATTCCAATGTTGTTTTTTATCCGTTTCTTTAAACCTAAAAATCAAGAGGCTATAAAAACAAATTCCGCTTGTTTTATTTTCCTTCCTATTATCTCAGCAATCATAATTGTATTGTCCACTAGTTTAGAAATAAAAAAAGAATTGAAACATGATTTACTCGAAAAGCTAAATCCAACTTACAATATCAAGAAGGGAGTCTGGATTAGTAAGGAAGTTTTTAAAATTGCCACTCCGGAAAAGCTTATTTATATTAAAACTCCGTCGCACAATCCTTTGATTTGCTGGACAGGAACTGGCTATAAAATCATCGAATCGAAAATAATTTCTTCAAACAATGAAAAAATATGGCAGGTAAGAATGGAGAAAAATAACATTGAGTATTTCTCCTATTGGTGGTACGAATGTGATGATAAAAAATACATTTCGCTTGTAGAAATACTTCTAATCAAACTTTTTCACAACAAATCTGTCCGACTTGTAAATCAGACTAGTACAACAAAATTGCTGTAAAAAAAGCCTGATCACAATGTGATCAGGCTTTTTCTATTGATAGTTTACTTATTATTTACATTAGCTTCTGAATAATAATCTCTTCCGTTATTCCTTCCGCATCTGCTTTATAATTTTTAATAATTCTATGACGTAAAATTCCGGTTGCAACTGCTTTTACATCTTCAATATCCGGCGAAAATTTTCCATTGAAGGCTGCATGTGCTTTTGCTGCTAAAATCAGGTTTTGTGATGCTCTTGGTCCTGCTCCCCAATCTAAATAATTTTTCACAAAATCATTGGATAGAGCATTATCGGGACGCGTTTTACTTACCAGAGTTACCGCATATTCAATGACATTATCCGCTACAGGAATTCTGCGGATCAAATGTTGAAAATCTATAATTTCCTGTCCGGAGAACAAGGGATTAATATTCGTTTTAACATCAGATGTCGTACGTTTTACCACCTGTACTTCTTCTTCAAAACTTGGATATTCTAATTTTATGGCAAACATAAAACGGTCCAGTTGCGCTTCAGGCAACGGGTATGTACCTTCCTGCTCAATAGGATTCTGAGTAGCCAGTACAAAATAAGGCAAGTCTAATTTATGGTTTTCACCTGCAATGGTTACCGAACGTTCCTGCATGGCCTCCAGTAAAGCGGCCTGCGTTTTAGGCGGTGTTCTGTTGATCTCATCAGCCAGAATGATATTAGAGAAAATTGGTCCTTTTATAAATTTAAACTTTCTGTTTTCGTCGAGAATTTCACTTCCCAAAATATCAGAAGGCATTAAATCCGGTGTAAACTGAATTCTTTTAAAATCTAACCCTAAAGCCTGTGACAAGGTATTAATTAATAATGTTTTTGCTAATCCCGGTACACCAATTAAAAGTGCATGTCCGCCGGAAAAAATACAGATCAGAATCTGATCAATAACTTCATCCTGGCCTACAATAATTTTCGCTATTTCTGTTTTTAATTCATTTCTTTTCTGAACTAAATTGTGAATTGCTGTTACATCAGACATTTAAGTATGTTTTAAAATTAAAAAGAGTTAGTTTTATGAATTCATAAAACTAACTCTTTTCTTTATTTAATAAAAATTATTTTTTCAACCAGTTATTAGCAAACGAACAATCTCTGTATTCACCAATAATCTTGATATAAGTATCTTTTATTTTTGCATCAAACCATTTGGCAATTGCATTGATTTGTTTTTCTTTTAATGCTAATTCTTTAATCTTGGTATAATCTTTAGCGTAGTCGGCCACATGCTCATCAATTCTGTTTGTAACCGTAATTAATTTGTATGTTTTTTTACCTTTATCATCTGTATTTAAAAGAGGCTGGGAAACTTCATCATCTTTCAGGTTAGAAACCTGGCTGTATAAAGTAGGATCCATTTTAGTCAATTCAAAACGAGTGTCCTGTGTATTAGGATTTACCAAAGTTCCTCCATTTGCTCTTGTTTCTTTTTCATCAGATTCAGTTCTGGCAGCATCAGCGAAAGAAACTTCCTTGCTTACAATTTTACTTCTGATATTGATAATTCTTTCTTTTGCTTCTTTCAAAGCATCTTCAGAAACAGTTGGCGAAATTAAAATATGTCGTAACTCTACTTCCTGACCTTTAATCTTATCTATCATTATAATATGATACCCAAAAATAGTTTCAAATGGTTCAGAAACCTCCCCTTCCTGCAGACTGAAAGCGACATCTTTAAATTCTTTTACAAAAGGCGTTTTTCTGGTCATTTTATAGTAACCTCCATTTGGTGCAGAAGCAGGGTCCTGGGAATACAAAACGGCTTTAGTGGCAAAACTTGAACCTTCTAAAACATCTTTTCTAATTGCATTTAATCTGTCAATTACCTTCTGTTTGTCTTCTTTGGACACTTTAGGCTCAATAACAATTTGTGCGACTTCCATCTCAGCTCCAAAAGTTGGCAATTCATCCTTTGGTATTTTCTTAAAAAAATTACGAACTTCTTCTGGTGTAATCTCCACATCTTTAACAATCTTATCTCTCATTTCTGAGGCTAATTTTTGTTCCTTTAAGATATCTGAAAAATAAGTTTTAAATTCTTCGACCGAATTTTTCTTATAATAAGCTACCACTTTATTAATATCTCCTACTTGTTGAAGCATATAATTCAAACGATCTTCCATCATACTTCTTACTTCGGCATCACTCACTATAATACTATCCTGAATCGCCTGATGTGCATATAGTTTGTCTTCCAGAAGCTTACCAAGCATCTGACATCTTGTAATATCTTTTACAGAACCTCCCTGAGCTGTAATTTCTAAAAATCCTTTATCAATATCGGAATCTAAAACAATATAGTCTCCAACAGTAGCAATAATTCCATCCACTTTTTGTCTTTGTCCTGAATGTAATGCTTCAGCCGGTTTTTCAGCCACAACATCTTTAATTACTTCCTGTGCAGAAATGACAGAGTTGAAAAAAAGTAAAAAACACATTGTTAGCCCTAATCTGTAATCAATTGTTTTTAGCTGTAATTTTTTTAATAACATTATTTTAATTTTAATTTTAATGTAAAGGTCTTGCTTTAAAATTTCATTTTTTCAACCAAATAGTAATTCAGCATACCGCCTGAATTTTCAGGAAATACCAAATAATTAAGACCTGGCTTCTTTTGACTTATAACGAACAAAAATAACAATTCAATTACATAATACAACTATCAGCTATACTATTAACAAAAAATTATATGATAGCTCTTAAATCCAGCAAACAAAGTGTTGTTTCTCAAGATAAAAACCTTGAAAATGGTGCTGAAAAATCAAAAATTATAAACAATTATTATATTTTAAGTTATTATCCGCAGACAAAAGCCAAACTACTTCTTTTACAGCGCTATAAAAAAAAGTTTTCAACACTACAACGTTTTCGTAGTATAAATATTTTCCTATAAATAAGATCTGTTTAAAAAAAACATACTTTAGATGCGTAATCAATAATTTATTAGCTTTAAAATTACGAATTTATGTGATTTAAAACCAATAAACAGCGATTGCAACTTTATTAACTTAAACCAAATCCTATTATGAAAAAACCAACCAAGATTTATTCCTTTTTGGCAATTGCAGCTTTTTTTTGTTCCTGTTCCCAAAATGAAATAAATGAAACTGACACAAAATCTGAAAGTCAGCAATTTAAAATTATCAATGTTACCCATCACGATGGAAAACCATTTAGTACCGGAGATTCAAAAACATCTCTTACCGGAAAATATGTAGATAATCCCGGGGGTGGAGTGATGATGCAGGCCTTTTACTGGGATGTTCCTGCGGGCGGAACCTGGTGGAATACCGTAAGCGCGAAAGTAGCCGCCTGGGGTAATGCGGGAATTGGATCTATCTGGCTACCTCCTGCTTCTAAAGCACAAAATGGGGCTTTCTCAATGGGATATGACCCAACAGATTACTTTGATTTTGGTGATTACAACCAAAATGGTTCTACAGAAACCCGTTTCGGATCTAAAACTGAATTGGTAAGTTTAATTACAAATGCACATGCCGAAAACCTGAAGGTATATGCAGATATTGTAATTAATCATAATAGCGGAGGGCAATCAGAAGCCAATCCGTTTACAGGGACGAATACCTGGACAAATTTTAACGGCATTGCTTCCGGAAAATTCAAGCGTTCTTATAATGACTTTTATAAAAACAGCTACGGAAATAATGACGAAGGCGCTTTTGGAGGATTCCCAGATTTATGTCATGCTAATCCTTATGTTCAGGACTGGTTATGGCTAAGAGCCGACGGAGTTGGTAAATACTACAAAAACACCATGAAATTTGATGGCTGGAGATTTGATTATGTGAAAGGTTTCGGTCCATGGGTCGTAAACTCCTGGAATGCGAATGTAGGCGGATTTTCTGTCGGAGAATATTGGGATGCCAATGTAAACACATTGGAATGGTGGGCGAACAATGCCAACAGTTCTGTGTTTGATTTTGCTTGTTATTATAAGATGAATGATGCTTTTGACGGAAATAATCTGGCGTTATTAAACGACGACATGATGTGGAAAAGAAATCCATACAAAGCGGTTACTTTTGTCAGCAACCACGATACGGACGAGATTTCAAATAAATTATTAGCGTATTCTTATATACTAACGCATGAGGGATACCCGACAATATTCTACAGAGATTATGAAGAATGGCTGGATAAAAACAAATTAAACAACCTAATCTGGATCCACAACAACAAGGCAACAGGTACAACTTCTATTTTGTACTCTGATAATGATGAATATGTGGCCCGAAGAAATGGCTATAATGGAAATCCCGGATTGGTGGTTTACATCAACAACTCTACTACATGGCAGGAAAGATGGATTCAAACGAATTGGGCGAATACCCAGATCAAGGATTTTACAGGAAATTCGACCTGGTATCCCACTACACAGGCCGATAAATGGGTAAAAATACAATGTCCTCCAAAAGGATATTCAGTTTGGTCAATTAATCAGTAATTTTAAAAATGACTATTCTAAAGGCTGTTCTAAAAAAACAGCCTTTTTTTGTGCTAAAAATTTTCTTTTTCTAAAAGAAAGACTTCCAAATTAAGAAGTGAATATTTTTATTACCACTTAATTAATAGTACTTTTGCATCCTATTTATACGAAAATATGAGTTTTTTAAAAGAAATACAACGCAGAAGAACATTTGGAATTATATCGCATCCTGATGCCGGTAAAACAACATTAACAGAAAAATTATTGTTGTTTGGAGGGGCTATTCAGGAAGCCGGTGCCGTAAAAAACAACAAAATAAAAAAGGGAGCAACGAGTGATTTTATGGAAATCGAACGCCAGAGAGGTATCTCGGTTTCAACCTCGGTTCTTGCTTTTAATTATAAAGACAAAAAAATCAACATCCTTGATACTCCGGGGCACAAGGATTTTGCTGAAGATACTTTTAGAACCTTAACTGCCGTTGACAGTGTAATTGTTGTGATTGACGTTGCAAAAGGGGTTGAGGAACAAACTGAAAAATTAGTAGCAGTTTGTAGAATGAGAAACATTCCGATGATTGTTTTCATCAATAAATTAGACCGTGAAGGTAAAGATGCTTTTGACTTGATGGATGAAGTGGAACAAAAACTCGGACTGACGGTTACTCCTTTGAGTTTTCCGATCGGAATGGGGTATGATTTTCAGGGAATTTACAATTTATGGGAGCAAAACATTAATCTTTTTAGTGGTGACAGCCGTAAAAACATCGAGGAAACTATCGCTTTTTCAGATGTTCAAAGTCCTGAATTAGAAAAAATAATCGGTCAGAAACCTGCTGACAAACTTCGTGAAGAATTAGAATTAATTGACGAAGTGTATCCAAAATTTGATCGCCAGGATTATTTAGATGGAAAAATCCAGCCTGTGTTTTTTGGTTCTGCTTTGAATAATTTTGGAGTTCGTGAGCTTTTAGATTGTTTCGTTGCGATTGCCCCTTCACCCAGAGCTAAAGATTCCGAAACACGATTAGTAGATCCGACAGAAGAAAAAATGACTGGTTTCGTGTTTAAAATCCATGCGAATATGGATCCAAAACACAGAGACCGTTTAGCTTTTATAAAAATTGTTTCCGGAACTTTCGAAAGAAACAAACCATATTACCACGTTCGCCAGAAGAAAAATCTGAAATTCTCAAGCCCGAATGCTTTCTTCGCGGAGAAAAAAGAAATCGTAGACATTTCCTATCCCGGTGATATTGTAGGTTTACACGATACCGGTAACTTCAAAATTGGAGATACTTTAACCGAAGGGGAAATCATGAGTTTCAAAGGGATTCCTAGTTTCTCTCCGGAACATTTCAGATACATCAACAATGCTGATCCTATGAAGGCCAAGCAACTGGACAAAGGGGTAGATCAATTGATGGATGAAGGTGTTGCGCAGTTATTTACGCTGGAAATGAACAATCGTAAAGTAATCGGAACTGTTGGAGCACTTCAGTATGAGGTAATTCAGTATCGTTTAGAGCACGAATATGGTGCAAAATGTACGTATGAAAATTTCCCGGTTCATAAGGCATGCTGGGTAAAACCTGATGATGCAAAGAATGATGAATTTAAAGAATTCAAACGTATCAAACAAAAGTTCTTAGCGCATGATAAATACAATCAACTGGTCTTTTTAGCCGATTCGGATTTTACCATTCAAATGACGCAAAATAAATATCCAAGTGTAAAATTATTTTTTACTTCTGAATTTGATTAATACCTTCCCTAAGAAGAAAAATATAAAAAGGCTGTTTAAAATAGTTTAAACAGCCTTTTTTATTTAATTTTAATGCTTCCTTCTGTTTATTTATCCGTATAATTAATTCCTAATCCGCCGGCAATATAAATTTTAGTAAATTCTTCTGCTGCAATAATTATATTTTGCTGTAGTATACTTCCTTTAACTGCTTTTTTACTGAAAGGAATTTCCTTTGAAAGATAATAATCGTTTCCTGTAATAGTAACGATAAACGTTTTGCTGCTTTCTAAAACCTGAGCCAAAATAGAAAACTCCCCTGTTTCAGGATTTATTTTTACTGCCTTTTCTGCACCATTTATAGTAAGTTCCAAATTCGCATAGGCAGCTCTATTTAATGGTTTATTGGTTTTGGCTTCTAACAACCTACCTTTTATCGTGATTAAAACCTCTTTTGGAGTAACGTGATTATAAGCCACTTTCCCCAGCTTATAGGTATTCGGTTTTGCACAGACTGTCTCCGTTTTAACCGGCGTTTTTTCTTGTGCAGCCATATTTGACGCTATCAAAACAGATGCTGCCACGGCTGCGTATTTAAAATTATTGATTCTGGAGGTTTCATTATACTGAAACTCTTCTTCTAACTGCGTTACTTTTAATCGGGCACAAATGTTTTTATCTTTCGTTTCCGCAATGAATTTAGCAACTTCTGAATTTGTTTTCCTACTCAGATCGATTACATTTTTCATACAGGAATCACAAAATGAACCACTTGAATTAGGAATCATTGTATCAAAATTTTCAGAACAAGGGCTTGCTATTTCTAAGGTGAATTTCTTTTTCATGCTATACTTTATTTAAGTTAAATTCCTTCAGGAAAGGTTCTTACTTATATAGAGTACATTTTTTTCAAAAAGGTTGGGAAGAAAATAAAAATATTTCAGATTCAATCTTAATCGACTCATTTTTAAGTATAAAAAAAAGCGCTAATGTAAATAATTAGCGCTTTTTTTAATCTGAATTAATCAACCTTTACTAAGTCATTATATTCCAAAACTAAATCTTTCGATTAGGAAGCGCCAAATTAGCACAATACGAACGACGAAAGAAATTTAGTCGACGAAAGTAAATAAAATCAGGCAAACTGCACTTTAATCTATATTTCAGTTTTTCACATAAAAAAAGCCCCGTTTCCGGGGCTCTTAAAATTTATGCTTGTCCTGTTGGACCAAAATTAAGTGGTATTGGCGCTTGTTCAGTGTCTTTGATCTCGCCGTGGGCTACTTCAAAACGATGAATGTTTTCACCTATTGCCTTAAATAATCTTTTAGCATGTTGTGGTGTCAGGACAATTCTTGACTTTACCTTGGCTTTAGGAATACCCGGCATAATGCTCACAAAATCTAAAACAAACTCTGATGAGGAGTGATTTATAATTGCAAGATTAGAATAAATTCCTTCTGCAATAGTTTCATCTAACTCAATATTAATCTGCTCTTGTTGTTGTTTCGGATTACTCATAGTTTCCTAATTAATAGATATATTCTTCTTTATTAGCCATCATTTCATTGTAATCGTCTTTAGATCCTACGATAGTGTTATCGTATTCTCTCATACCAGTTCCCGCAGGAATTCTGTGTCCAACAATTACATTTTCTTTTAATCCTTCTAAATCATCTACTTTACCAGCTACAGCAGCCTCGTTAAGTACTTTTGTTGTTTCCTGGAAGGAAGCAGCAGAGATGAATGATTTAGTTTGTAGCGAAGCTCTTGTAATACCTTGCAGCACTGGTGTTGCTGTTGCAGTAATTACGTCTCTGGCTACAACCAGATTTTTATCATTTCGTTTCAGCAATGAGTTTTCATCACGTAAATCACGAGGTGTAATAATCTGACCTGGTTTAAGTACAGCAGAATCTCCAGCGTCTTCAACTACTTTCATACCATATAATTTATCATTTTGAACGATAAAGTCTTTAGTGTGAATTAATTGATCTTCTAAGAATAATGTGTCTCCCGGATCCTGAACTCTTACTTTACGCATCATCTGACGAATAACTACCTCAAAGTGCTTGTCATTGATTTTTACCCCTTGTAAACGGTATACCTCCTGAATTTCATTTACCAGGTACTGTTGAACAGCAGCTGGTCCCTGAATTCTTAGAATATCATCTGGTGTAATTGCACCGTCAGACAATGGCACTCCTGCTCTTACGAAGTCATTTTCCTGTACTAAGATCTGGCTTGAAAGTTTAACTAAATACTTTTTAATCTCACCAAATTTAGATTCGATAACAATTTCACGGTTACCTCTTTTGATTTTTCCAAAAGAAACAACACCGTCAATTTCAGAAACAACCGCCGGGTTTGAAGGGTTACGAGCCTCAAGCAACTCTGTAATTCTTGGCAGACCTCCCGTGATATCTCCTGCTTTAGAAGAACGACGTGGAATTTTCACCAATACTTTACCTGCTTTAATTTTCTCACCGTTCTCGACCATAAGGTGGGCTCCTACTGGTAAGTTATACGAACGTATCAATTCACCTTCTTTACCGTAAACTAATAAAGTTGGAATTAATTTTTTATTTCTCGCTTCAGAAATTACTTTTTCCTGGAATCCTGTCTGCTCATCGATCTCCACCATGAACGATTGTCCTTGCTCTAAATCCTCGTAAGCAATCTTACCAGTAAATTCAGAAACAATTACACCATTATATGGATCCCATTTACAGATCACAGTTCCTTTAGTAACTACTTCACCGTCCTTAACGAAAATACTGGATCCGTAAGGAATGTTATGTGTATTTAAAACGATTCCGGTTTTCTCGTCAACTAATTTTAATTCAGTTGAACGTGATACTACGATATCAGTCGCATTACCTTCGCTGTCTTCACCTTTAACCGTTTTTAAATCTTCAATCTCAAGTCTACCGTTGAATCTTGTAACAATACTAGACTCTTCAGAAATACCTCCTGCAACCCCTCCAACGTGGAACGTACGAAGTGTTAACTGTGTACCTGGCTCTCCAATAGACTGCGCTGCAATAACTCCTACTGCTTCACCTCTTTGTGTCATTTTTCCGGTAGCTAAGTTTCTACCGTAACATTTAGCGCAAATACCTTTTAAAGCTTCACATGTTAATGGAGATCTAACTTCTACTCTTTCAATTGGAGAAGCCTCAATAGCTCTCATAATTGCTTCCGTAATTTGTTGACCTGACTGAGCCATTACTTCATTCGTAAGAGGATTTATAACATCCTGCAATGCAACACGTCCTAAAATTCTTTCTCCTAAAGATTCAACAATTTCCTCATTTTTCTTCAAAGCAGATACTTCAACACCTCTTAAAGTTCCACAATCTTCAATGTTAACAATAACATCTTGTGAAACGTCGTGAAGCCTTCTTGTCAAGTATCCGGCATCGGCAGTTTTAAGAGCCGTATCCGCAAGACCTTTACGAGCACCGTGAGTAGAAATGAAGTACTCAAGGATCGAAAGTCCTTCCTTAAAGTTAGAAAGAATCGGGTTTTCAATAATCTCACCACCACCAGCAGTAGATTTTTTAGGCTTAGCCATCAAACCACGCATACCGGTTAACTGACGAATCTGTTCCTTAGAACCCCTCGCCCCAGAGTCAAGCATCATATATACAGAGTTGAAACCTTGCTGGTCTTCTCTAATATTTTTCATTGCTAACTCTGTCAATTGAGCATTTGCTGAAGTCCATACGTCAATAACCTGGTTGTAACGCTCGTTATTCGTAATAAGACCCATGTTATAATTTACAGAAATACCTTCAACTTGTTCTCTGGCATCTGCAATTAATTTAGTTTTTTGTTCCGGAATTCTAATATCACCAAGAGAGAATGATAAACCTCCTCTAAAGGCGAATTTATAACCCATATCTTTCATGTTATCAAGGAAAGCCGCAGTAGTAGGTACATCAGTCACACTTAAAATGTGTCCGATAATATCTCTAAGGTTTTTCTTAGTCAATACATCATTGATATATCCGGCTGCTTCAGGTACTACTTCGTTAAATAATACACGTCCTGCAGTTGTCTGAATAATTTTGTACACCAATTCTCCAGCTTCATTAAAATCTTTTGCTCTGATTTTCACACGGGCATTCAATTCTAATCTTCCTTCGTTTAATGCAATATTTACCTCTTCAGCAGAGTAGAAAATTAAGTCCTGACCTAATATTACATGCTCTGGTGTAGAAATACGCTCTTTGGTCATGTAATACAGACCCAAGACCATATCCTGAGATGGTACAGTAATCGGCGCTCCATTTGCAGGGTTAAGAATATTGTGGGAAGCCAACATTAATAATTGTGCTTCTAAAATAGCCTCTGGTCCTAATGGCAAGTGAACTGCCATCTGATCCCCATCAAAATCGGCGTTGAAAGCCGTACATACTAATGGGTGCAACTGGATTGCTTTTCCTTCAATTAATTTTGGCTGGAAAGCCTGAATACCAAGTCTGTGCAACGTAGGAGCACGGTTAAGTAATACCGGGTGACCTTTAATTACATTTTCAAGAATATCCCAAACTACCGGCTCTTTTTTGTCTATGATTTTCTTAGCCGATTTTACTGTCTTAACAATACCTCTTTCAATCAATTTACGGATTACGAAAGGTTTGTATAATTCAGATGCCATATCTTTTGGTAATCCGCATTCGAATAATTTTAATTCAGGACCAACAACAATTACCGAACGGGCAGAATAATCCACACGTTTTCCAAGTAAGTTTTGACGGAAACGTCCCTGCTTACCTTTTAGGGAATCAGATAATGATTTTAATGGTCTGTTAGATTCTGTTTTAACAGCAGAAGCTTTACGAGTGTTATCAAATAATGAATCTACAGATTCCTGTAACATACGTTTTTCGTTTCTCAAGATCACTTCAGGAGCTTTGATCTCCATTAATCTTTTCAAACGGTTGTTACGGATGATTACACGACGGTATAAGTCATTTAAATCTGAAGTTGCAAAACGACCTCCATCAAGTGGCACAAGCGGACGTAATTCCGGTGGAATAACAGGAACCACTTTCATGATCATCCAATCAGGACGATTTTCGCGGTTTAAGTTAGACTCACGGAAAGACTCAACAACCTGTAATCTTTTTAAAGCTTCCGTTTTACGTTGTTTAGATGTTTCGTTATTAGCGCTGTGTCTTAGTTGGTAAGACAACTCATCTAAGTCAATACGTGCCAATAAATCCATAATACATTCTGCTCCCATTTTGGCAACAAATTTATTTGGATCAAAATCATCTAAATATTGATTTTCCTGTGGAAGCGTATCTAAAATATTCAAATATTCTTCTTCAGTTAAGAAATCTAATCTTTGTAATGACTCTCCATCAGCATTTTTAGCGATACCAGCCTGAATTACTACATATCTTTCGTAGTAAATGATCATATCTAATTTCTTAGACGGAAGACCAAGGATATAACCAATTTTGTTTGGAAGAGAACGGAAATACCAGATATGAGCAATTGGCACAACAAGGTTGATGTGTCCTACTCTGTCACGACGTACTTTTTTCTCTGTAACTTCAACACCGCAACGGTCACAGATGATCCCTTTGTAACGAATTCTTTTATATTTACCACAAGCACATTCAAAATCCTTAACAGGTCCGAAGATTCTTTCGCAGAAAAGTCCGTCTCTTTCAGGTTTGTGTGTTCTGTAGTTGATTGTTTCTGGCTTTAAAACCTCTCCTCTTGACTCTTTCAAGATAGATTCAGGTGAAGCTAATCCAATAGAGATTTTGTTAAATCTTTTTACCGGATTCTTATCTTTATTATTATTTCTATTATTCATCATAGTTTTTACTATTGATTTATTTGCAATTAAAAATTGATTCTTTTTGAAGCTATATGCACTAGGCTGTAAGCGTTACGCATGTGCTTACGGCTTATAGCTTAAGGCCTACGGCATTCAAAATACTACCTCGGATTACTTCTCTAAACTTCAGACTACATTCTGAAGTGCTAATTACAAAACTTTCGTTTACATAAAAAATCGGAACGGGTGACGGGTATAAATCCTAAAAACTTTAATTCTATTAAACAGCTTTAGTCTCAGTTTTCAGAATGAACTGAATACTGAGACTGTAACTGAAAACTTTTTTTATTCTTCTAAACGAATGTCTAGTCCAAGACCTTTCAATTCGTGCATCAATACATTGAATGATTCAGGTAAACCTGGTTCCGGCATTGACTCTCCCTTAACGATAGCTTCGTAAGTTTTAGCTCTACCAATAACGTCATCCGATTTAACAGTCAGGATTTCTCTAAGAGTACTTGATGCTCCATAAGCCTCAAGTGCCCAAACCTCCATCTCTCCAAAACGCTGACCTCCAAATTGCGCTTTACCTCCAAGAGGCTGTTGCGTAATTAATGAGTATGGTCCGATAGAACGTGCGTGCATCTTATCATCAACCATGTGTCCTAATTTAAGCATGTAAATTACACCCACAGTTGCTGCCTGATGGAAACGCTCTCCGGTACCACCATCGTAAAGGTATGTATGTCCGAAACGTGGTACTCCGGCTTCATCAGTCAAAGCATTAATTTGGTCTAAAGAAGCACCGTCAAAAATTGGAGTAGCAAATTTTCTACCTAAGTTTTGTCCGGCCCATCCAAGAACAGTTTCATAAATCTGACCAATGTTCATACGTGAAGGTACCCCAAGTGGATTCAATACGATATCTACCGGTGTTCCGTCTTCAAGGAAAGGCATATCTTCATGACGAACGATTCTTGCAACAATACCTTTGTTACCGTGACGTCCTGCCATTTTATCCCCAACTTTCAGTTTACGTTTTTTAGCGATGTAAATTTTCGCTAATTTCAGGATTCCGGATGGTAATTCATCTCCAACCGTAATCGTGAATTTCTCTCTTCTTAAAGATCCCTGTAAGTCATTCAGCTTAATTTTATAGTTATGAATTAAATCATTAACCATTTTATTTGTAGCGTCATCAGCAACCCATTGACCTTTGCTTAAGTGAGCAAAATCCTCAACTGCGTAAAGCATTTTCTGAGTATATTTTTTACCTTTTGGTAAAACTTCTTCACCCAAATCATTCATTACACCCTGAGATGTTTTTCCGTTCACAATCAGGAATAATTTCTCCACCAATCTGTCTTTTAATTCAACAAATTTAGTTTCGAATTCCATTTCTAAAGCGCCTAAAGCATCTTTATCCTGAGTACGTTTACGTTTATCTTTTACGGCCCTTGCAAATAATTTTTTGTCAAGAACTACACCATGTAAAGATGGAGACGCTTTTAATGAAGCATCTTTTACATCACCGGCTTTATCCCCGAAGATTGCACGAAGCAATTTCTCTTCCGGAGTTGGATCTGATTCTCCTTTTGGTGTAATTTTTCCGATAAGAATGTCGCCAGGTTTAACCTCTGCTCCAATTCTGATCATACCGTTTTCATCTAAATCTTTAGTAGCTTCTTCAGAAACGTTAGGAATATCGTTTGTTAACTCTTCGTTTCCTAACTTCGTATCTCTAACCTCTAATGAATAATCATCAACGTGGATAGAAGTAAAAATATCATCACGAACTACTTTTTCAGAAATTACAATCGCATCCTCAAAGTTGTACCCTTTCCATGGCATGAACGCAACTTTTAGGTTTCTACCTAAAGCTAATTCACCATTTTGAGTAGCATATCCTTCTGATAATACCTGACCAAGACTCACTCTGTCCCCTTTTCTTACGATTGGTTTCAGGTTGATACTTGTTCCCTGATTGGTTTTTCTAAATTTAATTAGGTTGTAAGTCTTCTCATCAGCATCAAAACTAACCATTCTTTCTTCTTCAGTACGGTCGTATTTAATAGTAATGATATTAGCATCTACATATTCTACAGTACCATCTCCTTCAGCATTAATCAATACTCTGGAGTCTGAAGCTACCTGACGCTCTAAACCTGTACCAACGATTGGTGCTTCCGGACGGATCAAAGGAACCGCCTGACGCATCATGTTAGATCCCATCAAAGCTCTATTCGCATCATCATGCTCCAGGAAAGGAATCAATGAAGCCGAAATCGAAGCAATCTGGTTAGGAGCAACGTCTGTATAATGTACTGCAGAAGGTTCAACAACCGGGAAGTCACCTTCCTCACGGGCAATTACATTACTAGCTGTAATTTTTCCTGTTGCATCCATTTCAATGTTTGCCTGAGCAATCATTTTTCCTTCTTCTTCTTCAGCACTTAAATATATAGGAGTACTTTCTAAATCAACTACACCATTTGTAACTTTACGGTAAGGAGTTTCGATGAAACCCATTCCGTTAACTTTTGCATAAACACCAAGAGATGAAATCAAACCAATGTTTGGTCCCTCAGGAGTTTCAATCGGACATAAACGACCATAGTGTGTATAGTGAACGTCACGAACCTCGAAACCAGCTCTCTCTCTCGAAAGTCCACCAGGTCCAAGTGCAGATAATCTTCTTTTGTGTGTAATCTCAGCTAGTGGATTCGTTTGATCCATAAATTGAGACAACTGGTTCGTACCAAAGAAAGAGTTGATAACCGATGATAATGTTTTAGCATTAATCAAATCGATTGGTGTAAACACCTCGTTATCTCTAACGTTCATTCTCTCACGAATAGTTCTGGCCATACGTGCTAAACCAACACCGAATTGTTGAGACAATTGTTCTCCAACTGTTCTGACACGACGGTTTGACAAGTGATCAATATCATCAATCTCTGCTTTAGAGTTGATCAATTCGATCAAATATTTTACAATGGTAATGATATCTTCTTTGGTAAGCACTTGCTTTTCCATCGGGATATCTAAACCAAGTTTCTTGTTCATTCTGTAACGACCAACTTCACCTAAGTTATAACGTTGATCAGAGAAGAACAATTTATCTATAATACCACGAGCAGTTTCCTCATCAGGCGGTTCAGCGTTACGCAACTGACGGTAAATGTGCTCTACAGCTTCTTTTTCAGAGTTTGTTGGATCTTTTTGTAATGTATTGTGGATAATAGCATAATCTGCCTGATTATTATCCTCTTTATGCAACAAAATAGATTTAACGTTAGAATCGATGATTTCTTCCACATTATCTTTGTCGATAATAGTATCTCTATCAAGGATGATTTCGTTACGTTCGATAGAAACTACCTCACCGGTATCTTCATCCACGAAATCCTCGTGCCAGGTGTTCAATACACGTGCAGCAAGTCTTCTTCCAATATATTTTTTAATACCTGTTTTAGAAACTTTAATTTCTTCAGCAAGGTCGAAAATTTCAAGGATATCCTTGTCTCTTTCGAATCCGATTGCACGGAATAAAGTTGTTACCGGTAATTTTTTCTTTCTGTCGATATAAGCGTACATTACACTATTGATATCAGTAGAAAATTCTATCCAGGATCCTTTAAAAGGAATTACTCTGGCAGAATAAAGTTTTGTTCCATTTGCATGGAATGACTGACCAAAGAAAACCCCAGGAGAACGGTGCAGCTGAGATACTACCACACGCTCAGCACCATTGATTACAAAGGTACCGCTTGGAGTCATATAAGGTATTGTTCCAAGGTAAACATCTTGTACAATAGTTTCAAAATCTTCGTGTTCTGGATCAGTACAATATAGTTTTAACCTGGCTTTTAAAGGCACACTATACGTAAGACCTCTCTCTATACATTCTTGAATTGTATAACGTGGTGGATCAACAAAATAATCTAGGAACTCCAATACAAAGTTATTTCTTGTATCTGTGATTGGAAAGTTTTCCATGAAGGTGTTGTACAACCCTTCGTTGCCTCTTTCGTCAGATTTAGTTTCTAATTGAAAAAAATCTTTAAAAGATTTAACCTGAACATCTAAGAAATCCGGATAGTCAGGAATATTTTTTGTAGAGGCAAAATTCAATCTTTCAGTCTGATTTGTTATCATCAATGGACAAAATTTTGATTAAAAAAAAGTAATTTTTTGTGTAAAAACACACTGTTTAATCTATACTTTCTTATTATAATCAATACATCTTTAAAAATAAACCGATAAAATCAGCTCAATTTTTTTTCTTCGTATTGATCAAAAACTTTTTCGTATTTTAAACTATTTGATAATAAAACTTGATATATTTTATTATACGAAAAATGGTTTAGGCCATTGAGCGTTCACTCAAGACCTAAACCTAGTTCTTAAAACCGAGTTGAATTATTTAAGCTCAACTACAGCTCCAGCTTCTTCTAATGATTTTTTAAGACCTTCAGCCTCTTCTTTAGAAACACCTTCTTTAACGTTACTTGGAGCACCGTCAACTACATCTTTAGCTTCTTTCAAACCTAAACCTGTAAGTTCTTTAACTAATTTTACAACAGCTAATTTTGAAGCTCCAGCTTCTTTTAATACTACTGTAAATTCAGTTTGTGCTTCTTCAGCAGCACCTTCTCCACCACCAGCAGCAACTACTACAGCTGCAGCAGCAGGCTCGATACCATACTCATCTTTTAATATTGTTGCTAATTCGTTAACTTCTTTAACTGTTAGGTTAACTAATTGTTCTGCGAATTGTTTCAAATCTGCCATTTTTTCTATCGTTTAAAATGATTTGTAAAATTATAATTTATTTGTGTGTGCGAATTTAGTAACACAAAAGACAACCGTCTTTTATATTATGCTTCCTCAGTTGCTGCTTCTGATTCTTCTCCAGCAAACTTGTTTTGAAGAGCAGAAATAATTCTCTGAGCAGGAGATTGTAACAATCCAATAAGTTCTCCAAGAAGTTCTTCTTTAGATTTAATAGTTGCTAACGCATCTAATTGATCATCTCCAATGTAAATTTCAGAGTTAATATAAGCTCCCTTTAATACCGGTTTAGCTGATTTTTTTCTGAAATCTTTAATTATTTTTCCAGGTGCATTTGCAACATCTGAAATAAATATAGCGCTGTTACCAGTCAATACTGAAGGTAAATCACCATAGTCATTAGCAGAAGCTTCCATTGCTTTTGCAAGCAAAGTGTTTTTTACAACCTCTAATTTAATACCTGCTTTAAAGCAAGCTCTTCTTAAGCTTGAAGTTGTTTCTGCATTTAATCCAGAAATATCAGATACATAAATAATATTTGTACCAGCTAACTGCGCAGTTAAATCTTCAATCGCGATTGATTTTTCTTCTCTAGTCATACTAAAAATTATTAACTACCAATTATACTGCTTTAGGGTCCAATGCGATTGCAGGACTCATAGTGCTTGTAAGGTGAATACCTTTAATATAGGTACCTTTAGCAGCAGTTGGTTTAAGTTTGATTAATGTTTGAATAATTTCGTGTGCATTGTCATAAATTTGCTCAGCTCCAAAAGAAACTTTACCAATTCCTGCATGTACGATACCAGTTTTATCAACTTTAAAGTCAATTTTACCAGCTTTAACCTCTTGAACAGCTTTTGCAACATCCATAGTTACAGTACCTGTTTTAGGGTTTGGCATTAAACCTCTAGGTCCTAAAATACGACCTAATGGACCTAATTTACCCATAACAGCCGGCATAGTGATGATAACATCAACATCTGTCCAACCATCTTTAATTTTTTGTAAATAATCGTCAAGACCTACGTAATCAGCTCCAGCTTCTTTAGCTTCAGCTTCTTTATCCGGAGTAACTAATGCTAATACTTTAACGTCTTTACCAGTTCCGTGAGGTAATGTAACTACACCTCTAACCATTTGATTCGCTTTTCTTGGATCTACACCCAAACGAACTGCGATATCAACAGACTCATCAAATTTTGCAGAAGCTATAACTTTGATTAATGCAGCTGCATCTTTCAAAGAGTATAGTTTGTTCTTTTCAATTTTTGAAGCAGCCTCTTTTTGCTTTTTTGTTAATTTTGCCATTTCTTTCTCTTAATTAAAAAGGAGCATCTCCTGATACAGTTATACCCATAGATCTAGCAGTTCCAGCGATCATGCTCATTGCAGATTCGATTGTGAATGCATTTAAATCTACCATTTTATCTTCAGCAATAGCTTTGATAACGTCCCAAGTAACACTAGCTACTTTTTTACGATTTGGTTCACCTGATCCAGACTTTAGCTTTGCAGCTTCCAATAATTGGACAGCAGCTGGAGGAGTTTTTACAACAAAATCAAATGATTTGTCTTTATACACAGTAATTTGTACTGGGCATATTTTGCCAGGTTTATCTTGTGTTCTAGCATTGAACTGCTTACAGAACTCCATGATATTAACCCCAGCAGCTCCTAAAGCAGGTCCAACCGGTGGCGACGGATTCGCAGCACCTCCCTTAACTTGTAGTTTAACTACCTTACTAATTTCTTTAGCCATTTTTTAAAAAATTTAACACCATAATCATTGGAAGCGATTATAGTGGTTATTATAGATGTAACAAAAATTATACTTTTTCAACTTGCATAAAACTCAGTTCCAATGGTGTTTTTCTTCCGAAAATCTTAACCATAACTTCAAGTTTACGCTTTTCTTCATTGATTTTTTCAACCGTACCGTTAAATCCGTTAAAAGGACCATCGATCACTTTTACAGTTTCACCTAAATTAAACGGAATAGCACGGGTATCTGTATTTACAGCTAACTCATCTACTTTTCCTAACATACGATTTACTTCAGAAAGCCTCAAAGGAACAGGTTCTCCGCCTTTGATCTCACCTAAAAATCCAATTACACTAGTAATAGACTTAATAATATGAGGTATCTCACCAACCAAGTTGGCTTCGATCATAACATATCCAGGAAAATACACTTTATCCTTAGACATTTTCTTTCCTTCTTTTACAGTAACTACTTTTTCTGTAGGCACTAAAACTTGGGAAACATAATCACCCATACCTAGTCTGGCAATTTCAGTTTCGATATAAGCTTTGACTTTATTTTCCTGTCCGCTTACAGCTCTAACCACATACCATTTTTTCACATTATTATCTGCCATCACAAAAAAATTATCCTTTTAACCAGTTAAAAAATCCAGCCAAAGCTTTTGCAAAAAATTCGTCTACTCCCCATGTTGCCAAGGCGAATAAAACCGAAAATACAGCCACAACAATTGTCAATTTCTGAACCTCAGCCCAAGCAGGCCAAGTAACATTTGACTTCAACTCTTCGAAAGCCTCTGATAAATAATTAGTAACTTTTGTCATTTGATATATTTTATATTGCACGGGCGGAGGGATTCGAACCCCCATCAACGGTTTTGGAGACCGCTATTCTACCCTTGAACTACGCCCGTAATTAAAAGCCAGTGATTTCAGTTAAGAAAATCAACTGGCTTTTTATAGTTGTTTTTTTTTTATAGGATTATCCTACGATTTCAGTCACCTGACCTGCACCTACAGTTCTACCACCTTCACGGATAGCAAAACGTAAACCTACGCTCATTGCGATTGGGCTTAATAAAGATACATTGATAGTCAAGTTGTCTCCTGGCATTACCATCTCTACTCCTTCAGGTAAAGTAATAACTCCTGTTACGTCAGTTGTACGTACGTAGAACTGTGGACGGTAGTTATTATGGAATGGAGTATGACGTCCACCTTCTTCTTTTTTCAAGATATAAACCTCAGCTTTGAAAGTAGCGTGTGGTTTTACTGATCCTGGCTTAATGATAACCATTCCTCTTTTGATAGATTCTTTATCAATACCTCTTAACAATAAACCTACGTTATCTCCAGCTTCACCTCTATCAAGGATTTTACGGAACATCTCAACTCCAGTAATAGTAGAAGTCAATTTATCAGCTCCCATACCAATGATTTCAACTGGATCTCCTGTATTAGCAATACCTGTTTCGATACGACCTGTAGCAACAGTTCCACGACCAGTAATTGTAAATACATCTTCAACCGGCATCAAGAATGGTTTAGCAACGTCACGCACTGGCTCTTCGATCCAAGCATCAACAGCTTCCATTAATTCAATGATTTTTGGTACCCAAGCAGGATCATTATTCAATCCTCCTAAAGCAGAACCTTGAACAACAGGACCATTATCTCCATCATATTCGTAGAAAGATAATAAATCTCTAATTTCCATTTCAACAAGCTCTAACAATTCAGCGTCATCAACCATATCCACTTTGTTCATGAATACAACGATTCTTGGAATACCAACCTGACGACCTAAAAGGATGTGCTCACGAGTTTGTGGCATTGGACCATCTGTAGCAGCAACTACTAAGATAGCTCCGTCCATTTGAGCAGCACCAGTAACCATGTTCTTTACGTAATCCGCGTGACCTGGACAGTCAACGTGAGCGTAGTGACGGTTAGCTGTTTCATACTCTACGTGTGATGTATTAATAGTAATACCTCTTTCTTTCTCCTCTGGAGCGTTATCGATTTGATCAAACGATTTTGCTTGACAGTAACCAGCATCAGACAATACTTTTGTAATTGCTGCAGTTAATGTAGTTTTTCCGTGATCCACGTGTCCAATTGTACCTATGTTTAAGTGCGGTTTGGAACGATTAAAATTCTCCTTTGCCATTTTACTTAATTTTTAATCTTAGTTATATATTAATTTTCAATTTCCTACTTACTTGAGCCAATGTCGGGAATTGAACCCGAGACCTCTTCCTTACCAAGGAAGCACTCTACCCCTGAGCTACACCGGCAGAATCCTTGATTTAAGAGTCTTAATCAGTATTTTGTTTTTATTCAAAACCAAATACCGAAAAACATAATCTAAAATTCATTTTGTGGGGAGAGCAGGATTCGAACCTGCGAAGTTCACACAGCAGATTTACAGTCTGCCCTCGTTGGCCGCTTGAGTATCTCCCCTAATTTTTAAAATTCCATCACCTTAAAAGAACCTGTTTCAAATCGCATTTGAAACCTTTTTTTGAGCCGGCGGAGGGACTCGAACCCACGACCTGCTGATTACAAATCAGCTGCTCTAGCCAACTGAGCTACGCTGGCAATAACATTAAAAAAGTCCGCTATTTCTAACGGACTGCAAATGTAGCTATTTTATCTTTGAATCAAAACATTTTTTGAAAAAAATTTTAATTATATGTGTGTTCTTATTTTTTCTTTCCTTTTTACCAGTAAACGCTCTAAGGATTCTGCTGAAAGCTCAACCGCTTCTTCAAAAGTTTTACACTGCTTTTTAACCAAAAAATCATCCCCAGGAACATTAATCTTTATCTCTACCGCCTTATTCTCCTTATCACTTGTTCTTTCCACTTTTAAAAAAACATCTGCCGAAACCACCCGATCGTAGTATTTTTCCAATTTATCCATTCTTTCCTGAATAAAATCTACCAACTTTCTGTCAACAGTAAAGTTAACTGCATGAACATCTACCTTCATAATATAAATTTTAGGGTTAAACATTTAAGAATTACTATTTATTCCTCGGATGCGCCTTACCATATACTTTTTTAAGCTCTGCAAGACTATTATGAGTATAAACCTGTGTTGACGCCAAACTGGAATGCCCTAATAATTCTTTAACTGAATTTAAATCTGCTCCGTTATTCAATAAATGAGTCGCAAAAGTATGCCTGAGGACATGAGGACTTTTTTTTACCTTTTCAGAGACTTTACTAAAGTAAGAATTAATTAATCGATACACAAAAGATTCACTTAATTTTAATCCTTTTTTAGAAATAAAAAAATAATCTTCATCTACGATTTTTTCAACAGAAACCCTTTCACTTAAATACAATTTAAACTGCTCTGTAATAACCGGAAGAATAGGAATTATGCGCTCCTTATTCCTTTTACCCAAAACCTTAATTACGTTCGATGACAAATCAACATTATAAATCATTAAACTTATCAGTTCTGCTCTTCGCATTCCTGTCGTATAAAACAAATCAACAATCAGCTTATCACGTATTTCCTCAAAACCAAAAGGATCACCAACTGTTTCCATCAAATCAGTAAGTTCTTTTTCAGAAAACGGAATCTGAATAATCTTAGGCGTTTTTAACGCCTTATGTTTTAACATTGGATTTATTTCTATCTGCTTGATTTTTAAAAGAAATTTATAATAGGCTTTTAAAGAAGCCATTTTCCTGTTGACAGAAACATTAGAAACATTCTGATCTACCAAGGAAACAATCCAGCTCCTGACCTGACTGTAATGAGCCTGATCTATAGCTTCCTGATCAAAATTAGTTTTATTGAACAGCTCAAAAAAAGAAATATCATTTAAATAAGCACTAACCGTATGAGGCGAATACTTCTTCTCTAACTGAAGATAATCACGAAATGCCTCTTTATTAGTCTTCATGGAATTCTACACTTATATAATTACAAACAAAGAAAAATACAACCCTACTAAACACCGTTTTCAAAACACTAAAAAATAAGCACAAAAAAACCGTTAGCATCAAAGTTATAACTTTTTGATCACTAACGGTAATTATTTTTAAAAGACTAATACTAACTTTCTAAACCATCTCTCATGTTTTGAATGTAAGCCGCTTTTTGAATTTGAGCTCTTTTGATAACAGAAGGCTTAATAAAAGCAGTACGTGCTCTTAATTGACGAACAGTTCCTGTTTTATCAAATTTTCTTTTATAGCGCTTTAATGCTCTATCGATATTTTCTCCGTCTTTAATTGGTATAATTAACATAATATAGACACCTCCTCTCGTTAAGGGTGCAAAAGTATATATTAATTTTGAATTATGAGTTATGAATTATGATTTTTTTTTAAAGAAAAAAGAATATAGAGTAAAGAGTATAGATCTTATCGCAAATTCTTTACTCTATAATGTTTACTCTATAATCTTTACTCTATATTCTTTACTCTATATTCTTTACTCTATATTCTTTACTCTATATTCTTTACTCTTTCAGTAAATTTCTGGATATAACTAATTTCTGAATTTCTGTCGTTCCTTCTCCGATCGTACATAATTTAGAATCACGATAGAATTTCTCAACAGGAAAGTCTTTTGTATATCCGTAACCACCATGAATCTGCACTGCTTCATTTGCCACTTTTACACAAACTTCCGACGCGTACATTTTAGCCATTGCGCCCATTGTGGTAACAGGTTTGTGTTCCTGCTTCAGGAAAGCAGCTTTATGCAATAATAATTCCGAAGCTTCGATTTCGGTTGCCATATCTGCCAACTTGAATGATATTCCCTGAAAACTACTAATCGGCTGTCCAAACTGATATCTTTCTTTCGAATATTTTAATGCCGCTTCATAAGCTCCTTTTGCTATTCCTAACGACAAGGCACCAATAGAAATGCGGCCTCCATCTAATACTTTCATTGCCTGTACAAAACCCTGCCCCACTTCTCCTAATCTGTTCGCATCCGGAACACGGCAATTATCAAAAACCAATTCGGCTGTTTCACTGGCTCGCATTCCTAATTTATTTTCTTTTTTACCAGATGTGAATCCAGGCATTCCTTTTTCAAAAACAAAAGCTGTCATTCCTTTTGAATCCCCTTTTTCTCCTGTACGCACAATTACTACTGCAACATCACCTGAAATAGCATGTGTGATAAAATTCTTAGCACCATTTACAACCCAAAAATCACCATCTTTTACAGCAGTAGTATTCATTCCGCCGGCATCAGAACCCGTATTGTGTTCGGTCAGACCCCAGGCGCCAATAAATTCTGCAGTTGCTAATTTCGGTAACCATTTTTTCTTTTGTTCTTCATTTCCAAAAGTCAGGATATGATTCGTGCATAATGAATTATGGGCTGCAACAGACAAACCAATAGAAGGATCTACTTTGGATATTTCTTCCACAACTGTAATATATTCGTGATACCCTAAACCACTTCCACCGTATTCTTCAGGCACCAGGACTCCCATAAATCCCATTTCCCCTAATTTTTTAAACAAAGGAACCGGAAAGATCTGAGCTTCGTCCCACTCCATTATATTAGGTCTGATATTTTTTTCTGCAAATTCTTTTATCGATTGTGCAATCATCGACTGTGTTTCGTTATAATCAAAATTCATTGTAGTCAGTTTTTTTAGAACTCCAAATATAAACTAATTATTTTTGCTTTATCAACAGGAAAACCTTTAATTTTTGCTAAATCCTCAATATTTTTAAAATCTCCGTTCATACTTCTATGCGTTATGATTTGTTTCGCCAGTCCATATTTAAAATAATAGAACTGCGACAATTCTTTTAAAGACGCCTCATTTATGGGTATCTTTTTAAAATTGGGAAGCGAATAAATCCTAAAATTGGCATTTAATTCATACAGTACTTCCGGAGAAAGTCCCCAAACTTCATTCAGCTGCTCCATTGAGACAAAACCTCCCAGAATTTCTTTTTGCTTTAGTATTCGCAGCGACAAGGCTTCCCCAATTCCAAATATGTTATCCAAATCTTCCTGCGTTGCCTGATTTATATCTTTTAAAACTTTTTTCTCTTTTTTGACAAAAGGACTACTCTTATACTTTTCATATTCTTTATAATCCTTTTTATTGTCTACTAATACTTTTTTACTGGTTGTCCATTCGGGGAATTTAAAAAGAGGTGAAATAACTTTTAATAAGGAATCTGAAATTCCGGTAACCTGCTGAAATTCTTTTGCCGAATTTACATATTTGTTTTCTTTTCGAAAAGCCATCAACCGGTCAATCTCATCAACAGACATTCCAAGTTTATATCCTTTATAATCCGACATAAAATTCGGATTGAATAAATATACTTGTGGTTTGTTTCTATATTTTTCTGTTTTTAAAGAATCGATCTCGCTCTGAACTGCCATCCATTTTTCCTTTTCAGGAAAATATTTTTCCGGCGGACTGAAATTGACAAAAAAATAAATTGCCTGCAAACCCATAATTATTGCAAAAAGTATAAAAATTCCAATTCGTTGTTGTTTTGTAAACTTAAAGTAGATTCCTAAAGATTTAAAACGCATGTCTAAATAATTTTCAACTGTTATGAGGTCTAAATTAAATCAAAAAAAATATTTTTTATTAAGAAAAGTAGTAAAAAAATATTTTTAACACTTTTTCCCATTTAATAATTGGAGTAAAAGTGATTAATGATTTCGAGGAATAGCTGTTAGTTTTTCCTTATTAAATATAAATCTGAAACATTTTATAACTTAAAATTATATAATTGTTTTTATTTTTTATAAAAAACAATACATTTGGAACTTAATAACAATAAACCACTATTATAGTATGTCAATTATGCGAGTTAAACCAATATCTGCTTTTGAAGCGGATATGAAGAAAAGTGATTTAAAGAGGGTTCTGGGAAAATGGAGCCTAACTGCCATTGGAGTTGGTGCCATTATTGGTGGAGGAATTTTTGTACTTACGGGTACGGGAGCCTATTATCATGCTGGTCCTGCGTTAGCACTTTCTTTCATTATTGCAGGTATTGCCTGTGTTTTTGCAGCTCTTTGTTATTCTGAGTTTGCCTCTATATTACCTGTTGAAGGCTCTGCATATGCATATGCTTATGGTACAATTGGAGAAATTTTTGCGTGGATTATTGGTTGGGGACTTATTCTTGAGTACGCAATGGGTTCCATGACGGTAGCAGTCTCCTGGTCAGGATACTTTAACAAACTGCTCAAAATGTTTCATATTCACCTCCCTGAATGGCTTACAACTGACCCTGCCAGTTACTCCGGAGAAGGTTTTTCTATGAATCTGCCTGCTTTCTGTATCGTGATCCTGGTTATTTCATTACTTATAAAAGGAACTAAAAGTGCTGCAAAAGCAAATAACATGATTGTTATTCTTAAAGTTTCTGCCGTAATATTTGTAATTATTGCCGGTCTGTTCTTTATTGATACTGCTAACTGGCATCCTTTTATTCCTGCTGCTACTCAGATTATTGAAAAAGAAACTACTCACAATGCTTACGGAATAGGCGGAATTGTATCTGGAGCTGCAGCAATTTTCTTTGCTTATGTAGGTTTTGATGCTGTTTCTACACAAGCCGGAGAAGCTATTAATCCGAAAAAGGACGTTCCTTTTGCTATTATTGCTTCTTTATTAATTTGTACTACATTATACATTCTTGTTTCTTTAGTATTAACAGGAATGATGAATTATAAAGATTTTAATCCACTAGGAAAATACCCTGAAGCCATCAAAGCTCCTGTAGCCTATGCATTTGATATTGCAGGACAAGGCTGGGCTGGTTTTATCATCACAATTGCTGCCACTATTGGTTTAGTTTCAGTATTAATGGTAATGATTATGGGACAGTCAAGAATTTTTCTTGGAATGTCTAAAGACGGATTAATTCCTGCTGTATTCTCTAAAGTAAATCCACTTTCAGGAACTCCAAAAACCAACTTGATGATTTTGGGTGGTATTATTGCTGTAGTAGCTGCTTTTACTCCTATTAATAAGCTAGCAGATATGACAAGTTTTGGTACTTTATTTGCCTTTACAATGGTTTGTATTGCAGTTTGGATCTTAAGAGTAAAACAACCTCAGTTAACCCGAACTTTTAAAGTTCCTGCTTTACCAATAATTGCTATTTGTGGTATTTCAATCAATACCTATCTAATGATTAACCTAAGCTTAGATGCTCAGTTACTTTCTCTTGGATGGCTGGCGATTGGTATCCTTGTTTATTTTGGATACAGCAAAAAAAGATCAAGACTTAACATTAAGGAAACGGAATAGTTTCTTTAATTCTCTCATAAAAAAACTCCAAATTTTCATTTGGAGTTTTTTTTATAAATCGAAAACAGAAGTTCGTTTTGCCCTGATTAAATCTTTCAACCGAATCCAAAAAGCTAAGGTTAAATAAACTCCAAAACCTAAGCCAACGGTTACAAATGAAATGTAGATAAAAAATAATCTTACACTTGTTACGCGCATACCCAGTTTATCTGCTAACCTTGAGGATACATGAAAACCATATTTTTCAAAAAAGAATTTGAGTTTTATTATTGCAGACATAGTTAATGTTAGATTTTTAGATTGTTGGATGTTAGATTAAACACCAGAAAATATATCCAAGCAAAAGTACAAATTATCTAATTAACTAATTTTCTAATTCAATAATTAGTTATTGTTCTTTAATAATTCCATTCCAATGGCGCATTTGAGACAAGCTTTTTGATTGCAGTATTCATTTTTGAGCTGCAATAAGACTTGTGTATCAAAAGCATTTTTTGAAATTAATCCGACAGCTGCAAACTTATCAATAATGGAGTTTTTCTCCGGAGCTACTTCTTTCATAAAATCAATCAAATCTTCAAAAATTAGTTCTCCCCTTTTTTCAGCATAAGCAAATTGAAGCGGAATTATAGTATTGAGAATTATTAAATCTATAAATGCTTTTGATAATATTTTTGGTTTTTTACGGCTTTCTTTGTCAAACTGATAATGATTCTGCCAGTAGGATCCCGCTGAAACGGTAAGCAATTCATAGACTTTTTCAACTGATTTTAATTCGACTATCTCAGAAAATAAATTTTGATGTTTATGGTATAAAGCTGCCAATTGAGAAAGTCTGATTGTTGGAAAATTATCCGGCCGGTGTTTAAAAAATTCAAGCGGATCTGTATAAGTCTTTGCCAACTGATATTTATTGAGGAGATAAAAGTACCTGATCTTTAAGTCTGTAAAATAAACGTCTTCTTTTTCCGCATCTAATAATCCTGAACTGCCAAAAAGTAAGGCTTCCAGATTTTCAGCTTCAAAACTTTCTTTTCTGATGATTGAAAAAGGAATAGATTGGGTTATTTGCAAAAAAGTATTCCCATTTGTATTTAAACCAAAATTCTTCGCCAGCAAACAAAATAAAACGGCTTCCCAATCCTGTTTTGTTTCTTCCAGTAAATTAAAAATGAATTTTGATTTGCGTTCTAACCGTTCAAAAAAGAGACGTTCCTGCAAGTTTTTAAAAACAAACGAATCGATTTGGGCAATATTTTTTTCACAAGCTATCCATGATTTTGGTGTCATTAACAAATTGTAATTGTGAATTATGTCGGACGAAATGTAATCCTTCAAAACCAAAACAGGGATCTCCGTATTGTTTTGCCTGAAAATCTCTGTGTCATGTTCCCAGACTACATGCAAAATTACATTTTCATAAGCTACATCCCTTTCATGACCGTGTATGTACCAATCGGATGACTTTAAATGAATTTCGACATTTCCTGCCCATTTCTGGTTCCCAATTATTACTTGAGCATTAAAAAAATCAGGTCCCGAAGACTCCAAATAGTCTCCGGATCTGATAATTGTGAGGGGTTCGTTTTGAGTCGTCTTTAAATTTAGCGTTTCAAACTTTTTAAACTTCCACAAATAATGGAGAAAGTCTTCTTTCATTTTTAAACTTTTATATTAATTCCTAAAGTTTAAAAATAAATAAAATAATATTAATCTTACAAAGATATTTATTTAAATTATTTCAACAGATATAATTTAGCACAAGCACGCGCATCAGAAAGGGCTTCGTGGTGGTTCAGCTTAATATTCATTTCGCGACAGCAATCACTGAGCTTGGTTGGTTTTAAACCCTTTGCTTTGTAAATTTTGACTGTACATTCCCATTTTTCGGCAATATTTAAATCTTCATACAGCAAGCCATGAAGTGCCATTGATTTCATTAAGACATTACGATCAAAGCTCTCGTTATGGGCGACTACAACTTTGTTTCTTAATCTTTTTTCGATCTCCGGATAGACCTGCAGAAATGACTTTGCATTTACAGTATCACTCGGATAAATTCCATGTACGCGAATCGTGAAGGGATTGTATTCATTATTGGGTGGCTTTATTAAGGTCACAAACTCATCTGTAATGATTCCGTTTTCTACGGTAACAATTCCAACAGAACAGGGATTGTAGGCGGTTGCCGTTTCAAAATCTATGGCTGCAAAATTCATATTGTTTTTGTTTTAAGCTAAAAAAAATCCATAAATCTAATTTTCAGGATTAGATTTATGGATTACTAATTTAGGAACTGGATCTTATTTTATAGATCCAATAATATCATATTTAGTTATAATATGGTGATTGCCGTTTTCGAGTTCAATCAGTACAGCATCATTTTCTTTGGTAAATAATTTGGAAACTTCTTCAATTGGCGTTCCCATTTTAACAATAGGGAAAGGCTTGCCCATTACTTCTTTGATTGGTTTTTCGGCTACATTTTTATCCGCAACATAACTTCTGAACAAATCTGTTTCATCAACAGAACCTACAAATCCGTTAATATCTACCACAGGAATTTGCGAGATTTTATACTTACGCATACGCTCTATGGCATGTGAAACCAATTCTTCGGTACGAACCACAATTAGTTCCTTATCGATATGATCTTTGATTACATCTTCTGCTTTTGTTACATTTTCTTCCAAAAAGCCACGCTCGCGCATCCAGTCGTCATTGAACATTTTACCCACATAACGGCTTCCTGAATCGTGAAAAAGAACTACCACTACATCTTCAGGCTTAAAGTGTTCTTTAAGCTGTAATAAGCCTTTAATACAGGCTCCGGCAGAATTCCCCACAAAAATAGCTTCTTCAAGTGCAATTTTTCTGGTATAAACCGCTGCATCTTTATCGGTTACTTTTGTAAACCCATCGATTAAAGAAAAGTCAACATTTTTAGGCAGAATATCTTCCCCGATTCCTTCGGTTATATACGAGTAGATTTCGTTTTCATCAAAAATTCCGGTTTCGTGGTATTTTTTAAAAACGGAACCATAGGTATCAATTCCCCAAATTTTAATGTTTGGATTTTTCTCTTTTAAGTATCTTCCAACTCCTGAAATCGTTCCTCCTGTTCCGACTCCTACAACAAAATGAGTAATTTTCCCATCGGTCTGTTTCCAGATTTCAGGTCCCGTTTGCTCATAATGTGCCAAAGAATTAGACATATTATCGTATTGGTTTACATACCATGAATTTGGTGTTTCTAAAGCCAGACGCTTTGAAACGGAGTAATAAGAGCGTGGATCTGTGGGCTCAACATCTGTAGGACATACTACGACTTTTGCCCCAACAGCACGAAGAATATCCATTTTTTCTTTCGACTGCTTATCTGAAATTACACAGATTAATTTATATCCTTTGATAATGGCTACAAGCGCCAGTCCCATCCCTGTATTTCCCGAAGTACCTTCAATAATAGTTCCTCCCGGTTGTAAACGTCCATCTGCCTCAGCATCTTCAATCATCTTTACGGCCATTCTGTCTTTTACAGAATTTCCAGGATTAAAAGTTTCGACTTTTGCCAATACCAACGCATCAATTTCAGCAACAATTTTGTTGAGTTTTACTAATGGCGTATTACCAATTGTTTCTAAAATATTTTTTGAAAAGTCCATTTTATCTAAATTTAATATTTGGTTTAAAATTCAAACAGATCCCGTTTTTTATTGGAAGAAATTCCAAACTAAACCAAATCGGATGGTAAAATCACGATATGGATTATCAGGAGCTGAGTAATAATTATTCGGAGCAAAAGCAGCATTAAAGTGTTCCGCTTTTAAATAGAATCTGGTCTGACGAATTCTGGCATTCACAAAGAAATCGAAGTTGGCATAATTTCCAATTTTCTTATCATTCTGAACAAAAAATTCCCCGACAACCGGATTATAAGAATTACCATAGTACTCGGTAAAATAATTCAATGTGATTCCGGTCTGAATGTATAATGCTTTCTTAAAAAAGTGACTTGAATAATAAAATGTATTTCTGGTGACAAAATCAGGAACATTCAAAATTAAATCCGACTGATCTACTTTTTGGTATAAAAGGGTATTGTCTAATGCAAATCGTCCAAATTTAAACTCACGGCTAGCTTTTAAAGACAAATAATTGATCGCATTACCATATTGGGCCGGATTTACAATTTGTGTCTGAGCAGCGATCTCTGCAGCATTTGAAACATCTTCAAAATACAAATGATCTTTTAAAACTGAATATTGAACTTCAGCATTTAACCAGGGAGTAAAAACATTGGCGCTAATTGAATTTATTTTTTCATTTTTAAAGTCATTCGACCAGTTGTATTTTATAAAACTACTTTGATATAAGTTGTAATTATTGTTAGGCAGTTTATTAATGTTCTGATATCTGAAATCAAATTTAATTTTATCATTTAAAGTATACCTTAATTTCGCGTCTAAATCAGACAGTGACTGATTGGTGATGGATCTTGAATATAAAAACCGACCTTTCCATTTATTTTTCTCATATTCATATTGCCCACCCACATTGTTAATCTGCCTGTACAGATTATTAGGAATGGCAACAAGTCCGTTTAGATCCAGTATGACCCTGTTGTATTCATAGTTCGATCTGTAATCGTCTATAAAGAAATTGAATTTTCCTAAAAGTGAGTTCTCATAGGCCAGACCTGCTTTGTTGTATAATTTCTCAAAATGCGTCTGATCGTTTATTCCACTTGTTACATACGAATTTCCAAACCGGTTTACAGACTGGTTATCTACGGTAGAAGTAACAGTGGCCTGATTGTATTCGTAAAATTTGTTTTCATAATTGAACTGATGTGTCACGTACAAATTATTGTTTCCTTCTTTTGGATTAATCCTGAAAGCATGATCAAAAAACAAACGTCTTCCTTTTAAAAAGGATTTGGCATCTGTTAAATACACCTGTAATCGCTGGCGATTGTTGAAATTCTTATCGCCACTTTCGAAATCTTCGGGTGTTGTTATCCCGCCATTTTCTTCGTTTAAGATATCCTGATAGGTGTAATGTGCTTTTAAGACATATCTTTTATCAGTGGTAAAATAACTTGTCGTAAACCTGAAATTCCCTGTACTTGCCAACTGATTGATGTAATCTCCTTCTGAGCGCAACCCTCTGTAAGCGATAGAAAAATTAAGGTTTTTTGAAGTATTTAATGTAATAAAAGAATCTACGTTTTGCCCTTTATTGATTGTCGTATTAAAAAACAGTTCTGTAAAAGGGGTTGCTGCAGAGTAATACGGAATCTGATTTGCTTCGAGAAAATTAAAATGCTTTCCTTTAAAACCCAGTTCAGGATAAGGTGAGAATTCAGTTAAGCTATATTGTAACGTATTATAGGTCTGTCCGATATTCGAAAAGGGCAAAAGTCCGAAATTATCCTTTCTGAGGTAATTTTGTTTGTAAGCACTTTTTAATGTTAATGAAGTATCTGCATAAGTGGTATCATGCTCCAGCGTAATAATCTGATATTGATCGATGGTCGCAATTTTAGCTTTTTTCTTTTTTACGGTGTCGGTGATACTTGAATATTTTGTATTCATATCCAAATTGCTTTTAGAAGTATTTTTTTCCTGGGAAAATAATACCGCAGGCACTACTAATAGATATAAAAAAAAGAATATTCTCATGTGATCACTTTATATATAATTATTTCGGCAAAAATTTACGAAGCAAAGGTAAAAGATAAAAACGTATAAAAAAACATATTATAAGTTTGCAACGTAAAGATAGCAGAGAAAAACCAACACTACTAAAGGAAACGACAGACAAGGGTGAAATATTTTGAAAATCCTCTGAAAGAAATCTAAATCAGGTATTGTCAAAAAAAAACTGAGCCTGAAATAAATCAGGCCCAGCTTTTAAAAAATTTTATACTATTACTTATCTGTTTGCATTTACAGCATCCTCGATAAATGGGTTAGAGTCAATTTCAGCCTGAGGAATTTTTAAGAAAAATTTCTTATCATCAGCTGTTAAATTAGCAGCAGCTCCAATTCTGTGGTTACCCGTTCTGGTAATCCCTCTTCTTAAACGTTTTGCATCAAACCACTCTACACCATTTTCAGCATAAAGTTCTTTTCTTCTTTCTACCAAAATCTCTTCTATCAGAGCAGCTCCGGTATTAGTCGATTTAACAGCATTTACATCTCTGTCTTGTTGTAACGTGTAAAGCAAATCATGTGCTCCGGTAAAGTCATTTAATCTTGCTTTTGCTTCCGCTTCAATCAAAATCATTTCTGGAGTTCTGAAAATAGCGTTATCGCCTTCAAAAGTAAAAGTAAATTTACGAGTGATCCAATATCTGTAATCGTTAAGATTTGTTATAGAAGCACTCTTTTTCTGAAAATAACCTCTAACATCCGTTGGAGAGAACAAAGCTACAAAATCTCTGTTGATATAAGTAGCAGAATAAGATGTAGTCAGGTGATCTGTCATAGAAGCCGGTGCATTATAATAGTAGTTCGACTGATCTGATCTTTGTGCACTACCCCAAATCCATTCTATATTTTCGATATCATCAAATCCGGAACGGTAGCTTGCTGCATCTAATACTGCTTCAGGATCACCTCCATAAGCCGCTTTAGCTGCTGCTTCTGCACCTGCCCAGTTCCCCATTACCTGATACACCTGAGCTAACATTGCGTTTGCAACTGCTTTATTAATGTACGATTTACCTAAACGGTCATCCGTTAAACCGGCCACAGCTTTTGTCAAATCATCTACAATAAGCTTATACACTTCTCCAACTGTAGACATTGGGTGTCCTTCTTTAGAAGTAACTGTATAAATAGGCGGTGCCGGAAAATTTACATCTGCCGAATAAGTAGGACAGAAATCCAGAACTAACTGGTGGTAGAAAAAAGCTCTCAAAGCGTAACCGTTAGCAGCTAATTCTATTTTATCGGCCGGAGCCAGCGCAGTACTTTCTTCAACACCAGCAATTAAAACATTTGCCTGATTGATCATGTAGAAACAATAGTTCCAAGTAAACGTTGTTCTTCTGTATGTTGGCTCACGATTGTCATTGGCATAGTCAAAGGTAAACCAGGTATTTTCCTGAATTAAATCATTTCCTTTCACACTACGTGCAAAAAAGATAGAGTTAAGCCCTGCAGCATCGGTACTTGTATACTGACCTCTAAATTGTCTAATAATTCCCGAGATAAAAGCCTCAACACCTTCTCTTGAGCCAAAAACCACATCCTCACTAACACCCGATGTTGGTTTGGGTTCCTCAAGAAATTCCTGACTACACCCCACCATTATAAACAATGCCATTACGGCAATGAAAATTTTTGAAATTAAAGTTTTCATATATATATCTTTTAAAATTCTAAATTAAGGCCAAAAGAAATTACTCTTAAATTGTAGGATCTGCTATTTGTAGCTCCATTAAAATCTTGTTCAGGATCAATTCCTTTATGAGATTGGAAGGTCACCAAATTATCGCCCTGAAAATACAATCTTAATTTAGTAAGTTTTACTTTTTCAATTAATGTTGTTGGAAAGTTATATCCAAAGTTTAATGCTTTAAGCCTAACATAATCATTTTTATACAAGAAACGAGTCGATTGACTGTTAAAATCATTATTAGAAGCCAGCAACAAAGGAACATCTGTAACATCCCCGGGCTTTTGCCAACGGTTTTCAATATCTGTAGATACTGCTCTACCGGAAGATTTATATCCTTCCATTAATCCCGCATAGGTACTATCGTATACATATGATCCAAAACTAAAGTTGAACAAAATGTTCATATCAATATTTTTGTATCTGAAATAGTTGGTAAAACCACCTGTCACATCCGGTAAAGATGTTTTATCTGAATAATATCTTGTAGCCTGAGCATATGTTTTGGTAGTCTCTCTTGCCCCTGTTGGTTTCCCATCTGCTCCTAATACATCTTTATACCACATTCCATAACCTGTTGCCGGATCTACACCTGCCCATTCCTGTATGTAAAAGTCAAATAAAGATCTACCAACTTCCCATCTTTTATTTCCATTAGTAAAACTTGACTGCGTCAATTCAGCAATTTCGTTTTTAGCAAAAGAGAAATTCAAACTGGTTGTCCAAACAAAGTTTGGTGTATTAAAGTTTTTGGAACTTAATGAAAATTCCCATCCGTAATTTCTAAGAGCTCCAACATTAGTTACAACACCATTAGGATAACCTGTTGAATTTGTCAAAGGTTTTCTATAAATTAAATCCACAGATTTTTTGTTGTAATAATCAACAGTACCAGTTATTCTGTTATTAAACAAACCGAAATCTACCCCTATGTCAGTAGAAGCCGTTTTCTCCCATGAAAGAAATGGATCTACAGCATCACCCAGAACAACTCCGGAATTGTCTCCTTCATTATATCCTGTCTCAAATAATTGTTTCGTAGGGAAATAGGTATCTCCATTAACGTCTTGAGTTTTATTATTACCTAATTCTCCATAAGAGGCTCTTAGTTTTAATTCGCTCAGTATTGAATTATCTTTTAAGAAGTTTTCTTCAGATACTAACCATGATCCTCCTACTGAATAAAAATTACCCCATCTTTCCCCTTGCTCAAATCTGGACGAACCGTCACTTCTGTAAGATCCTTCAACAAAATATTTTTCTTTGTAGTTATAAGCCAAACGTGCCAAATAACTTGAGATTCTCTCTTCGTTTATGGTTCCCGATACATCGGTAGGGTTTGTTCTTCCACTTAGCCAGGTAACACCCGGTAAAAATTTCTCTCCCTGAGCCCCGAACGCATCAATTTTAAATTTATACGCTTCCTGAAGTACATCTGCAGAGAAGTTGTGATCTCCAAAAGATTTCTTGTAATTCAAACTATTCGTTACAGTAGTAGCGGTTGTAATATCTCTGTCCTGAGTAATTCTACCTCCAACACTTGAAGCATAACCCACCTCGTTACTGGCATAATTATAAGAATCATATAAATATTTATCATAAGCAAAATTTGTTTTAAAAGTTAAATCTTTCGCCAATGTAAATTCCGCGTAAGCATTTGCTGTATAATTATCACGCTTATACGATATTTTGTATTTATATAACGAACCGTAAGCATTCTCATTGTTCAATTGTGGTCTTGTTCCATTTACAGCCTGACCCGGTACTCCTCCTCCGTAGTCAAAAATAGGTTGTCCCTTACCATCAGTAACTAAATCACCATTACCATCTCTTCTGTATACCGGATAAATGGATGGGATTGTGTAAATCCACTGAATAGCACTTTGAAAACTTGAACCACTTTGTGAAGGGAAATTCTGATTAGAAGTAGAGTAAAACATCGTACCACCAATTTTAAACCAGTCATTTACTTTTGAATCAAGACTTAAACGTGTTGTAATACGTTCGAATTTTGAAGTCTTAACATTTCCTTCCTGACCCAAATAATTAGATGTAAAGAAATACTTCGTATTATCACTACCTCCGGAAACAGATATTGTATGTTCTTTTCTAACGGCAGCATCATTTAAGATTTCCTTTTCCCAATTAGTGTCCCATTTTTTAGTAGTCGTAACCAAATTTCCATTGGCATCCACAGGCTGAGCTACTGTGTATGGATTATATCCTAATCTGGAAACTAATGCGTTTGATGCATTTGTACCTGCAAGTGCCGGAGCCTGATTATTAACATATTGGTTGGTATTTCTTAAAGCCTCCCAATTTAGTTTAACGTACTCATCTGAACCTACCATATTATGCAAGTTAACCGCATTGTCAGCAAAACCAACTTGTGTGGTAAAACTAACTCTTGGTGCAGAATTCAATTTTCCTCTTTTTGTAGTAATCAAAATTACTCCATTTGATGCTCTTGAACCGTATAACGCTGTTGAAGAGGCATCTTTTAAAACAGTGATTGTTTCAATTTGGTCAGAACTGATGGTATTTAAGTTACCTCCAAAAGGAGCTCCGTCTAATACGATCAAAGGTTCATTAGAACCATTAATAGAACCTACACCTCTAATACGGATAACCGGATTTTCTCCTGGCATACCACCCGCTGAAATAATGTTAACACCCGATACACTACCCTGTAAAGCAGTCAAAACACTTGAAGTTTGCTGCGTTTGTAGTACTTCTGAACCTATTGTAGAGATCGAACCAACAACTGCTTTTGCTTTTTGTTTACCGTAAGCAACAACTACTACTTCATCTAATGTTTTTTGAGATTCACGTAATGTAACATTTAATGTAGACGCTGTTCCCACTGTAGCGGTTAAATCCAACATACCTACGTAAGAGAACACAAGAACGTCCCCTGTTTTTGCTTTAATAGAATAACTTCCGTCGAAATCTGTTTGAGCACTGGTTTTTGCTCCTTTGACAACAACGTTTACTCCTGGAATAACTCCTGCATCACCAGAAACGACTCCGGTAATAACTCGTTCTTGTGCAAAAGAAAACTGCACAGACAACACTACTAAGAGTGTAAAGATCCATTGTAATTTTAATTTCATTTGAATTTATTTTGAATTAGTATCTAGCAAACTTCTTAATTATTTCTTAAAATAACAAACATTTTCTACTGTTAAAGTTATTTTTTTTTAATGTAAGCTTAACACTTGATTGATAATTACTGTTTTTTCTCCCCTAAACATGTGTTATTCATAAAAAAAGTCCAAAAAAAATATATTTTTTATACAAACAAATTTAACAGATTTTAACACCAAAGCCTCTTAATTATTTAAGTCCAAAAAAAAGAAACTACATTTTACAAAAAACTCAAAATACAGGCACCTTTTTAAAATATTGACAAAAACAACACTGTTTTAAAAAGTATTCTGATATTTGTCATCGTAATCACTCCATCAAAGTTATGCTTGAAAGAAATTTCTCAGGATTCATTTTTGAAACCGGCACCGATGAAGCCGGAAGAGGCTGTTTGGCAGGTCCGGTAACTGCCGCGGCCGTCATTTTACCACCCGATTTTAGCAATGAATTCTTAAATGACAGCAAACAATTGTCTGAAAAAGCCAGAGAAAAATTAAAACCCATTATCGAAGAACATGCCGTTTGTTTTGCTGTCACGCATTTGCATCCAAACGAAATTGATGAAATTAATATTCTGAACGCTTCTATGAAAGGAATGCAGGAATCTATCCTGAAGCTTAATCAGGTTCCTGAATTTATTATTGTGGATGGTAATCGGGCCTTAAATGCAAAATTAGGTTTGAAAAATACTTTCGGAAAACAATTTTCGGCCATCGAAATAGAATTATTAAAATCTATTCCAAGCCAGAGTATCATCAAAGGGGATTCTAAATTCCTGAGTATTGCTGCCGCCTCTGTTCTGGCAAAAACCTACCGTGACGAATACATGGATCGGATTCACGAAGAATTCCCGATGTATAACTGGAAAAAGAACAAAGGATATCCGACCAAAGAACATCGTGAAGCAATTAAAAAATACGGCCCGACCCAATACCATCGAATGAGCTTCAGGCTTCTTACGGAACAACTGAGTTTAGACCTGTAAAACAAAAGACTTATCCATTGGATAAGTCTTTTGTTTCTACAGTATTTATTATTTTTTACTTTTCAGAAATTCGGCAAATTGTTTTGTATCATAATAAAAGGGCCTGATTGTGGTAATTTTTCCGTTTTTCAAATCAAAATGCTCGGAAACAGGCATTGAAAGCGTTTTACCTGATTTTTTCGCTTTGGCCTTTATGGTAAAATAAATAATTACTTCGTTTTTTGAAGCGTCACTAAAATAAAGAGGCTCCTTATCTATCTGCAATTCAAAAAATTCAGCTGATTTTGCATACATTTTAGTCCATTCTTCAAAACCTGTAAAAGTTCCTCCGTATGGCAATCCTTCTGCCTGATAATAAATGGCACCTGGCTCAATTAAGCTGGCCATGGTTGTAAAATCCCTGGTTTTAAAGAGGCTTTCATAATATTGCGCAACCACTTTCAAATTTTCAGTTTCAATATTTTTTAAAATATCAGCTTCCGACAAAGTAGCTTCAGGGTTCCAGAAACCGATAATCTTACTCACCTGACCTTTGCCGTTTAACCTGGCAAAATCACGACCCGACATTATAAGTTTATTTTTTGAATCCAGAATTTTCCAGTCCCAGGTTACATAATTGTCTTTTACCACCTTTGCACCAGATGTCAATACTGCATCAGGATATTTTTTATAAAATTCATTTATCACATTATTCAATGCAACGGTTCCTTTTATAGAAGCCGAAGGATCCTCAAAAGTACTGTCGTCCAGCCAGATTGTTTTGATTACTTTTAACCTTGCATCACTATTGCGCTCTTGCCATACTTTTTCATAAACCACAATCGGATTTAATTTATCTTTCTTTTGAGCAAAAAGACCATTCAGCATAAAAAGGAAATAAAGGAAGTAGATTTTTCTCATAAGTCATTAATTTATATTCCGTTAAAATTGCTATTAAAAGCATACAACCAAATTTAATATAAAAACATTACAAAAAGAACAACACTTCTATAATTTGTCACCCATGTAAAACTCCGGTTCCTGAAAAAATACTTTTTATATTTTCTAAGCTCGCTTTATATCACAGAAACTTCATCGTTTAGTTTAAAAGACATCTCAAGCTGATTTTTCCAATCTTCGATAGCTTCAGCGGAAGCCCTGTCAGCTTTATCAAAATAAAAATGCTGCTGAATTTCAAAACCGCAATACTTAAAAATTCCGGTATCTGAAGTCAGGGCCAAAGCTTTATCCATGCCCATTGCTTCATATTCCGCATTAGATTTTCCGTGTGAATTTACAATAATTGCTTTTTTTCCTGTAAACAAACCTTTTTGAATTCCCTGATCGTACCGATAGGCAAATCCGTAACTAAAAACACGATCAATATACCCTTTCATAATAGCCGGCATTCCGGTCCACCAAATCGGGTAAACAAAAATAATGCGGTCTGCCCATGCAATAAAATCCTGCTCTTTTTTTACTTCATCAGCCACTTTTCCCATTCGTTGTCCACTCATATCATTTAAAGAAAGAACCGGATTAAAACTGATTTCATACAAATCACGAACCTCAATTTCCTGATTTGATTCCTGAAGAGTTTCTATAATAGTTTGTTTAAAAAAATGATTTAAACTGCCTGAATTGGGATGCGCATAAATGATTAAATTTTTCATGTTTTTATGTTTTAAAGATTAACAGGACAAATGTAAAACGCAGCTTTCAGGAACAATTGTAAGAAAACGAAATGCTGAAATCATCTCAAACAAAAAAATCCCTGTCGAAGTGATCAGGGATTTTTTTGAAATTTTAATGTATTAAAAGTTTGTTGCAATTGTCATCGCTTTCCAGGCTTCTAAGTCTGCTTCGACCTCTTCAATTTTGGCATTTGCCATATTGTAGGCATCCTCCCCTAAAAACAAATGTAATGGCGGATTTTGTTCCTTACTGATCTGAATTAAAGCTTCAACCGCTTTCTCAGGATCTCCGGGCTGATTTCCATTGATTTCATTTTGATGTGCCAATACAGACTGACGTGCTTCTTCATAATCCGCAATCGGATTTTTAGGCAGCCCCATAGAATCCGCAGACAAGAAACTGGTTCTGAAGTAACCCGGATAAACCAACGTTACCTTTACTCCGAAAGCTTTGGCCTCAGCTTGTAAACCTTCTGTCAGACCCGATACGGCAAATTTAGTTGAACAATAAATCCCCCAGCCCGGAAAACCTCCGTGATATCCTCCAATGGAAGAAATATTGAAGAAATGTCCCGATCTGTTTGCCCTGAAATGAGGCATTGTGTTGCGGATCACATTGAGCAAACCGAAAACATTTACATCAAAATTTCGTCTTGATTCCTCGTCTGAAAGTTCTTCCAGCGTACCAATCTGTCCATAACCGGCATTGTTTACCACAACATCTATGGTTTTAAAATGGCTAATGGTTTTGGCAACTGCATCCTGAACACTGGTTTCCGTTACAAGATCCATTTCTAAAGGTAAAAACTGATCTGATGGTGCACTAACTTCTTTAATTAATGAATTGATATCTCTTGAAGTTGCAGCAACATTATACCCTTGTGCTAATAGTTTCTGAACCAAGATTAAACCCAACCCTTTTGAGGCTCCTGTTACAAACCATACTTTTTTAGTTTCCATAATTTATATTGTTTTAATGACAAGACAAAATTAGGCCGGAAGTACAGTTCAGAGATAGCAAAATTCAAACCATTACTTACGAAATTCAAATAGTCCGAAATTGTCGTGGTGTAAGCTGAATATTCTTTTTGAAAAAATTATTAAAATGCGTCGGCTCTTCAAATCCTAAGCTATATGCAATTTCAGCAATATTCCAATCGGTGTGTTTCAGAAGAATCTTGGCTTCCTGTAAAAGACGTTCCGCTATAACTTCTGAGGTGGTTTTTTGAGTGGTTTCTTTTAAAGCCCTGTTTAAATGATTCACGTGAATCGTCAATTGGTTGGCGAAATCTGCTGCAGAACGCAATGTAAAACGCTGTCTCGAATTTTCGATCGGAAACTGCCTTTCCAGCAATTCCAGAAACAAGGATGAAATTCTGTTTGAAGCATTAGAGTGCTGGTTTACAGAAAGATTGGCAGGCTGCATTTTCATTGCACTGTGAATCAATTCAAAAACCAGGTTGCGCAGCACATCGTATTTATACGCGTAATCAGAATTGATTTCTTCCGTCATCTGCCTGTAAATCAATTTGATTTTCTCGGTCTGTTCCTTGTCAATTGAATAGATAAAATTTCCGTTTGGTTTAAAAACCGGATATTCTTTTAAATTCCCAAACTGATGAAAAAAAGCTTCCGTAAACACACAGAAAAAACCGGTCTGATGTTCTTCTAACTGTTCCCAGTTATAAGAAATCTGGGGATTGGCAAAGAACAAAGCCTGCTCTTCGATCTCTACAATCTTATCGGCATAATGAACCCTGTTTTTACCAATGATCAAACTGATTTTAAAATAATCCTTACGGCTGTACGGAATTGGTTTTGCACTGCACCCCATAAAATCATCCAACTCAAATACATTAAAATGTCCGATTTCCTTTTTAAGGTTATCAGGCATAAAATTGAGTTTGGTACGATAAAAATCTTCTATAGTTTCTGTCTTGTCCATTTCGCAAAGTTACGAAATTCAAACAAACTAAAAATCCTTAGCACTACAGATATCTTGTTGGAATTTTAAAAATTTTGTCGGAGACAAATTCATGTAGTGTTTAAAATCATGTATCAGCTGGCTCTGGTCGTAATACCCACAATCATCTACAATGGTGAGCCAGTCTATTTTTGGATTGGTCTGTGTATTCTTTTGGATTTGCTCAACCGCTCTTAAAAAGCGCTCATAACGACTGATTTCTTTTACGGTATACCCAAAAAATTTCTTCTGGTTCAGCTGAATATTCCGTTCTGTCTGGTTGGTTCTGGAAGCAATTGCTTTGATCGGATTTAGATTTTCATCCTTAAAATCCGCCAAAAGTGCCGTGATAGTATTTTGCTCTTTTAAATAAGGTCTACAAAAATCCAGGACGTAATTTACGCGATCCCGTGTGTCCGGAATTATTTTCAGTTCTTCCCATAAAGCACTAAAACAATTTTCAGCAAGAAGAGCGTCCGGATGAATCGGCAAAGAATGTGTTAAAAGTGCATTTCCAAAAAACCTGTAAAAGGCATCTTCCTTAAAATTGGCTACCAGAATTTCAGAATCGGGTTCTAAAGTATAGTCGAAAGCCTGCTTTATTGGCCCTAGAACAAGGCATTTTTCAATCTGAAGAATATTGTTTTGCTGTGATTTTAAAGATACATTTCCACCAAAAGTAAAAACCAGTATGGTCTGGAAACTGGGCAGGAACGTTTTTATTACGGGAAAAGCTGTTTTATTTTCAGCAAAATAGAAATGGGAAAACACAGTATCAAATTCTGAAGAAACAGCAATTCTGTAATTGTTATTTTCTTCAGAATCTTTCATTCTCTTTCGTTTAGATATATTATTCGTGAATAAATTCAGCTTCAAATAAATGAGTCAGGTGTTTCAGGATTTTAGCTTTTACTTCATCTTCATCCACCTTTTCCACGCCTAATTCTACCTGTAAAGAAGTCACTCCTTTTCCGCGAATACCACACGGAATGATATTGTCAAAATAACCCAGATCAACGTTGACATTTAAGGCAAATCCATGCATGGTGACCCAGCGTGAAGCACGGACACCAAGGGCACAAATTTTTCTCGCAAACGGAGTTCCGGCACCCAGCCAAACTCCCGTTTCACCCTCGCTTCGTCCACATTCCAGACCATATTCGTTCAATGTCAGAATAATAGCTTCTTCCAGAAAACGCAAATATTTATGAATATCAGTAAAGAAGTTTTCCAGGTCTAAAATGGGATAACCCACAATCTGTCCGGGTCCGTGATAGGTAATATCACCACCACGATTGATTTTATAAAAAGTTGCTCCTTTCGCTTCGAGCTGTTTTTCGTTTAAAAGCAGGTTTTCAAAATCACCGCTTTTGCCTAAAGTATACACATGCGGATGCTCTACAAACAGCAAATAATTGGGTGTTGGCAAATCGAGCTCTTCTCTTCTGTTTTTTATTTTTAAGTCGACAATATCCTTAAAAAGTTCTTCCTGATATTCCCATGTCGATTTATAATCTTTATTTCCTAAATCCTGAAGTTGAATCTTTTTATTCATTTTTATTATTTTTCAAACTCTACTTCAAAGTTAAGTTTGGCGGGATTCTCCATATAATCCGTAAAAGGGTATTGAATTGTAATTGTTTTTCGGTCTTCACTAAACAAAGCGTCCGGATTAGAGACCTTTTTGATTTTTTTCGGGAAATGATATTTTAAGATATAATTGGACGACGAAAAAATCATTTTAGACATATCAGCCGTCGTATCTTTTGCTTTTTCAGCCACTTTTTGCTGGTCAACAACTGCCGTACGGGTAAATTTCTTTCCGTTATAGGCATAACTTAACTTACTGTTATTATTCCCGAAATTACCCCCAAAAGGACTTGCCGCAGCAGCACTTCCGCCCTGCTCCAATTTCTGAAAAGTACTTAATGTCTGCAAAATATCCTGGAGTTCATTTACGTTTTTAAAATCGGTAGAAAGCGTCATCAGAAACTCCTTCTTTTCGCTGCTCATTTTGGTATGAACGACAAAATTTTCTATTTTTTTTAGCTCTTTTTGGGATTCCGGGGAAAGCTTGGCAATACTGTCTTTTTTTGCTGCAAATAATTGCTTGAAGGTAAATGTTGAATCAATATCTTTTTTCGCTTCAGCGCCCATCTGGGTTCCAATCTGGTCACCGGCCATCGCCATTAGAGATGAACCGTCCATGTCTACAGAAAATTTTCCGGCTCCGTTATCGTTTACATAAATATTTTCTGTGAAAGTACAGCTTGTAAGTGCTGCGAATAAAAAAGAAAAAGTAAGTAATTTATATAATTTCATCGTGGTTTATTTTTCCTCAAAGATACGAAGAGTATTTTTAATTGTTTCGCTACTTTATTCCAAAACTACTTCAAGACTTGTACTTTCGGGATTTTGCAGACAGTCCGAAAGTTGAAATTCTACCGCAACTGATTTTTTATCTGAACTTATTATTCCTTTTGGGTTTGAAACTGATTTTATTTTTCGGGGAAAATGGTATTTTAACGTATAAAGCTGTGTGAGTTTTAAGGAAGCATATTTGGGATCAATCTTTTTAAATTCCTCTTTTGCTTTTTGAAATTCAGTTTCATTTGTAACAGCAACCAGGCGTTTAAAAACTTTCCCGTCAAAAGCGTAAGCCACTTTATAATAATGGTTTTCGGCTGTTAAGGCATAGTTGTACCGGATATCATCTGCATAATTTTCGGTTTTATACAAGTCGGGAACTTCTGAAATTTTATTGAACTGAAGTGAAAACACATCGCGAAACTCTTTTTCGAAAGAACTTTTCCTGAGATGCACTTTTACATTGGCATATTGCTGAAATAACTGCTGTTCTTCGGGCGTATATTTTAAAAATGTTTCGTTGTATTTTTTGATATACTCACTAAAAACATAAGTGGTATCCTGAAATTCTTCTTCTCTGGAATAATTTTCACCCGCGAGTTGCATGTAACTGTTTTCGTCCCGAAAAGTAACGACTTCAATGCTTCCGCTCCCATCTGCGTTTAGATGAATCGTTTCGGTAATCTGGCAACTTGTTAACAGAATTACTATTATTGACAGTGAAATGTATTTCATTTTTTCCTGAAAAGTTCTGAGGTTTTGAATGGCTAAGATAATGAGGTTTTTGCTTAATTCCTTACAGCTAATTTTTAAACGAAATATTAATAACCGATCCAGCCAAAACGTCTTTTAAAAACTAAAATTTCCGCAATAGCCCCGATAGAAACGATATCCTTTTTTTGCTTTTTCTGCAAAAAAAGATTTAGTGGATAGCGGGACAAAAGGCGGTTGAAATACGATAAAATACTGCTGCAAAAAATCTAAAAACTGCATTCTGAAATCTACATTCTTTTGTTTATCTTTGCACACTTAAAAAACAGTATATAATGGCCTTATCTGAACAAGAAATCATCCGAAGAGAGAAACTTCAAAACTTACGCAACTTAGGAATCAATCCTTATCCTGCTAATCTTTTTCCTGTAAATCATACTTCTAAGCAAATTAAGGAGTCTTTTGAAGAAGGTAAGAAGGTGATCGTTGCCGGACGTTTGATGAGTGTGAGAGATCAGGGAAAAGCCTGTTTTGCTGAATTGCAGGATAGCGAAGGCCGTATACAGTTGTACGTAAACCGCGATGTTTTGTGTGAAGGTGATGATAAAACGTTGTACAACACCGTATTTAAAAAATTAACCGATTTAGGTGACTTTATTGGTATCGAAGGAGAATTGTTTACTACGAAAGTTGGTGCACAATGTATTCGCGTTGACGGATTTACTTTTTTAAGCAAAACGTTACGCCCGCTTCCTTTGCCAAAAGTAGACGAGGAAGGAAATGTACACGATGCGTTTAACGATCCTGAATTACGCTACAGAATGCGTTATGTAGATTTAACCGTGAATCCACAAGTTAAAGAAAACTTCATCAAACGTACCAAGTTGTTTACCGCTATGCGTGGTTATTTTAATGATGCCGGTTATCTTGAAGTGGAAACTCCGGTTTTACAGCCCATTGCCGGTGGTGCTGCGGCGCGTCCGTTTATAACGCATCATAATTCGCTTGACATTCCGCTTTACATGCGTATTGCGAACGAATTGTACTTAAAAAGATTAATTGTTGGTGGTTTTGAAGGTGTTTATGAGTTCTCTAAAAACTTTAGAAATGAAGGAATGGACAGAACGCATAATCCTGAATTTACCGCCATGGAAATATATGTAGCCTACAAAGACTACAACTGGATGATGGAATTTGCTGAAGGTTTACTGGAGCACTGTGCTATTGCCGTAAACGGAACCAGTGAGGTTACTTTTGGCGAACACCAAATTAACTTTAAAGCGCCTTACGCCCGTGTAACAATGACGGATTCTATCAAGCATTTTACCGGATTTGATATTTCGGGGAAAACGGAAGAGGAATTATTTGAAGCAGCAAGAGGAATGGGAATTGACGTTGATAAAACAATGGGGAAAGGAAAGCTGATTGATGAAATTTTTGGCGCGAAATGTGAAGGAAATTACATTCAGCCTACTTTCATTACCGATTATCCTAAAGAAATGTCTCCTTTGTGTAAAGAACACCGTGACAACCCGGAACTTACAGAACGTTTTGAATTGATGGTTTGCGGTAAAGAAATAGCAAATGCCTATTCTGAATTAAATGATCCGATTGATCAGCGTGAGCGTTTTGAAGATCAGATGCGTCTGTCTGAAAAGGGGGATGATGAAGCAAATGGTATCATCGACGAAGATTTCTTAAGAGCGCTTGAATATGGTATGCCGCCAACTTCCGGAATGGGAATTGGAATGGACCGTCTGATTATGTATTTAACCAATAACGCCTCTATCCAGGAAGTTTTATTGTTCCCGCAAATGCGTCCGGAGAAAAAACAAGCGTCGATAGAACTTTCTGATGAAGAAAAATTTATTGTAGATTTATTGAAAGGAAATGAAAATAAAATGGATCTTCAGCAATTAAAAATTACTGCTAATTTAAGCGGCAAAAAATGGGATGCGTCTATGAAAAATTTATCTAAACATGGTTTGACAAAAGTGGCTGTTGAAGGTGAGTTTAAATTTGTGGAACTTACAGAGTAATTTTAAAATTCCAAATTTAGAAATTCCAAATTCCAAAACTGGGATTTAATGATATTCAAACCCGACAGGTTTTAAAAATCTGTCGGGTTTTTTCGTATAATTTCCATAACTTTGATTTTAAAATTATGTTATATGGGAGCTTTAGAGATAAAATTAGAAATATTTAATAAACTTAAAAACATTGAAGATTTAAGTTTACTTGAAAAGATTAGAAATCTCCTAAAAAATGCAGACACTTCTGAAGTCTATGAATTTGAACAATACGAATTGGATATGCTTAAAGAAAGCGAGGAGGATATAAAATACGGCAGAGTTATATCTCAGGAAGATTTAGACAAAGAAGACCTGGAATGGCTGTCAAAATAATCTGGACTAATACTGCTGTTCTTCAAAGAAGAAAGATACTTGTTTATTGGAACAAAAGAAATAAATCAACAACTTACTCGAAAAAACTTGTTACAGAAATTAGTCAAAGAGTTAATTTTCTGGTAAATAATCCCGATGTCTATATTAAAACTGATTTCCCAAATATTCGTACCTCAACATTAGGACATTACAATATTTTTTATAAAATTAATCCTAACGAATTAATTGTCATCGCATTTTGGGATAATCGCCGAAATCCTAAAACACTTTCTAAAATACTGCAACAATAAAATTCAAACCCGACAGGTTTTAAAAACCTGTCGGGTTTATTTTTTAAAACGAATACTTCTCTAATTTCTTTTCCTGGATATCCAAAACCTTAGTGCTTTCTTTTGGAACATCACCTTTTAATTTTTCCTGAACAGATGGATTGGAAGGATATTTACCGTTTTTGAATTTTACTAAATGAAATTTTCCTCCGGTCTCAAATATAAGATCATAGAATTTTTCTGTTACCGAAGTAGTTACAAGAATAGGAAAATCGGTTACGGTAAAAGAATTGATAACACTTCCGTCATTGTTTAGAATATAACCGGAACAGCCTCCGCTTCCGCAAAAATAAGGATTCGAGAAACCAACGAAATATTCGGTTTTCTTATCATTATTCAGATCGAAAGCATCATAATAAAAAAACCGGTCGTCTTTTGTCATTGCCGGTAAGTCTTTCTTTAATAGAATATTTAGTTGTTTTCGAATCACTTCGACTGCTTTATCCTCTTTTGGAGCAGCGTCACTGACATCAGCAGTTCCCGCAGCTGTTTTAGACAAGGTGTCTTCGGCAATTGTTTTTATTATGCTTGGTTCGTCTTTTTTATCCTTGTTTTGGCATGAAATCATTCCCAGAATCACAAATGCCATTAAAATTGTATTTTTCATAATTTTCTATTTTAAGTTCTCAACATTACGTTTGTTAAACCCGACAGGTTTTAAAAACCTGTCGGGTTTCTAATCGTTACAAGCTTTTAGACTAGTAAAGCTGCTTTATTCTCGATATCATTTTCTGTCAGCAGTGCTTTTATATTATTGAAAGTAACCAAAGCAATCTGTGTCAAAGCTTCATTGGTAAAGAAAGCCTGATGGGCCGTGACCAAAACATTTGGAAAACTCATCAGACGCTGAATCGCATCATCCTGAATAATATCTGCTGAAAGATCCCTGAAGAAGAGTTTTTCTTCCTGCTCGTACACATCGATTCCAAGGTAGCCAATTTTTCCTTCTTTCAACCCTTCAATTACTGCAGCTGTTTCGATCAGTCCTCCCCTGCTTGTATTGATAATCATCACATGATTTTTCATCAAATCAATGGAGCTTTCATTTATTATGTGTTTAGTTTCGCCGTTCAAAGGGCAATGGAGCGAAATAATGTCACTTTCTTTAAAAATAGTATTTAAATCGGCAAAAAGAACCCCATCTTTTTCCATTTCCGGATTGGTTATTATATCATAAGCCAATACTTTGCATCCAAATCCTAAAGCGATTTTAGCGAAAGCCTTTCCGATATTTCCTGTTCCAATAATTCCGATTGTTTTTCCGTACAGATCAAAACCCAGTAATCCGTTTAACGAGAAGTTCTGTTCCCTGACTCTGTTATACGCTTTATGCGTTTTCCTGTTTAAGGTTAAAATCATCGCCATAGCATGTTCTGCCACTGCCTGAGGCGAATAGGCAGGAACGCGGCAGACTTTTAAGTTATATTTTTTAGCAGCTTCTAAATCTACATTATTAAATCCGGCACAACGCAAAGCTATAATTTTCACGTTTTTTTCTGCCAATTGTTTTATGACCGATTCATTGACAATATCATTTACAAAAACACAGACAATACTACAATCCTGAATTAAAGTGACAGTCTGCGGATTGAGCTGTGTGTCGAAAAAATCCAATTCGAAACCAAATTCATTGTATTGATTAAAAAAAGTTTTATCGTAAGGCTGTGTCGAAAAAAAAGCAATTTTACTTCCCTTTACCCATGCTAATGAATTCATATTGTCAGTTTTTATTTGCATTTATAATTTATTAAATTTAAGGATTAATTCTGAATTTTTCCGAAAGAAAAGTCATTTAATAGCTGAATTAATGATTTCCAGTTTGTTAAAAATTTTATAAATCATACCAACCCATTAAACCTAACCAATTTTACAAAGTCTAACAGACATAAACTTAAAAAACAAAATCATGAAAAAATTATTTATCGCAGCTATGCTATTCGTTGGACTAGCCAGTTTTGCACAAGACACCGAGCAAAAACCTGCACGTGATCACAAAGAGAGAATGACGCCGGAGCAGCGTAATGAAAAGCAACTAAAGAAAATGACTTCTGAATTGAATCTGGACGCGAATCAGCAAACCCAGATTAAACAATTGTTGGCAGAAAGAAGCGCTAAGGCGGAAACTTTTAAAGAAACCCGTAAAGCAAAAAAAGAGAGTAATGTAAAACTTACTGCGGAAGAAAGAGCGGCTTTCAAAAAACAAATGGACGAAGAAGTGGCTTCAAATGATGCCAAAATGAAAGCGATCCTGAATGCAGACCAATATAAAAAATGGACGTCTCTTCAGGAAGAAAGAAAAGATAAGATCAGAGAAAAAATCAGAGAACGCAAAGACGAAAATAACTAATTATAGTACACAAAAAGAGGCTTCAATAGCTTCTTTTTTATTTCAGATACTATTATGCTTTCCTTAATACTTTCTGTTAATTAAAAGATAAATCACACAATCTGATTAAACTTAGCAAACTTATTGAAGTCTAATGGATATAACTCTTTAAAAAAACGAATTATGAAAAAATTATTTATTGCAGCTTTATTATTCGTTGGAATAGTAACTTTTGCACAAGACATCAATCAGAAAACTGCACGTGATCAAAGAGAAAAATTAACTCCGGAACAGCGTAATGAAAAACATTTACAAAAACTGACTTCTGAATTGACTTTAGATAAAAAACAACAAGAGCAGGTAAAACAATTACTGGCCGAAAGAAGTGCTAAAGCAGAAAAGTTCAGAGATGCTAAAAAAGACAGCAAAGTAAAACCTACTGCCGAGGAAAGAGAAGCATTCAAAAAACAAATGAAAGCTGAAAAAGCAGCAAACGATGCTAAAATGAAAGCTATTTTAAATGCCGATCAGTACACCAAATGGACGGCTCTGAAAAAAGAACACGAAGGCGATCATAAACACAAAGGCAAAAGAGAGATGAAATCGCCACAGGAACGTGATCAGGCGCATTTGCAAAAATTAACGACTGAACTAAATCTCAATGCGGATCAGCAAAAACAAGTGGGTGAACTTTTAGCTGACAGAAGTACCAAAATGGCAATGCTGAAAAAAAGCCGAAAAGAGGCTGGTACACCACCAACTGATGCAGAAAAAGACGCCATGAAAAAACAAATGAAAGAAGATCGCAAAGCTACAGATGCCAAAATGAAAGCTATTCTGACTTCCGATCAATATAAAAAATGGGGAGTGATTCAAAAAGATCATCAGAATAAAATGAAAGATCATGAAAAAGATAAAATGTAATTGAGATCAAAAAAAAGAGGCTTTAAAAGCCTCTTTTTTGTTTTTATATATTTCTTTATTTCGGATTTAAAATCAAATCTATTCGCTTGATGCAATCTTCGTAATGGTATTTTGTTTCTGTGTTTACAGGTCTTGCTTTTGCTGCTAAAAGTGTACTTCTTAATGCGTTTAGTTCGCCACGAACCAGAGCCCTTACGTCGGATTGTCCTACATTATAATACGTTACAGACCGGTCTGTTGGTTTAATTTCTTCTGTCATCAAAGCGCCCATTCTGTCGATATAACCTCGTTGCAGATTTCTTCGGTATATCGTCACATTGGCCGGCGCAGCAGCTTCCTTCCAGATTCCTTTTCGGGTATCTTTTAATAAATCCAAAGCTTTGTAAGCATCAGCTCCCAGAATTTCGTTATCCATTAATCGGCCAATACGGCCAATACTTAGCAGACTATTCAAATGTCGTACCTGTAAACTTCTGAATTTTTCCGAATACCCTGCAAAATCTGTATTTTTTAAAGTATTGACATTTACAATCCAGGTTGGCGAAGCAAAGGCATTTGCCTGAAGCCAGTTCATTGCTTCAATTTGTCTGGCTTTGGGCACTACTTCGTAAACACTTCCGGCCTGGTTTGGCTTTTTAGTATTTTCATAAACACCGCCAACATTAGTTACAACGTGACCAACATATCTGCTCCAGACTTCCAGCATTTCCTTGTACAATTCATCCAGATCTTCATAATTATTGGTTACGCTACTCGTCCATTCATTCAAATGACTGGCTACATATTCCAGATTTTTCATTCCATACGTACTGGCTTTCATCGAATTATTCCCAATATCTTCTGTTTGGGAAGTAGGGTCAAAAGCACTGCTCTGTTTTCCGAATTTATAAAGCGGATTTCCGGCTTTCTCCAGAATCCATTTGTCTAAAGTTGCGGCTTCGTCCTGAGGAGATTTAGCATTCGGAATCACTCTGTAGCCCCAATTTACGGCATACTGATCATAAGCCCCCATTTTACGGACAAAACGAATGTTTTTATCTCCGGGCTGCGCGATGTAATTGAAACGGGCATAATCCATGATACTAGCCGAGATTCCGTTTTGTTGCGTAAAATCACCGTTTCTGTAACTTTCCACATCATAAGCACAACTGGCGCCCATATTGTGCGGAAATCCTAAAGCATGTCCAACTTCATGTGCAATCACCATTCGCATCATTTCACCCATTTCTTCATCGCTGGTTTGTAAGGTCCTCGCAGACGGATTTGCTGCTCCGGTTTCTAACAAATATCGGTTTCTGTACGAACGCAAGTGGTTGTGGTACCAGATCACATCACTTTCAATAATCTCTCCGGTTCTGGGATCAGAAACACTGGGTCCGACCGCATTTCGGGTGGTGCTTGCTACATATCGAATGACAGAATAGCGAATATCTTCGGGACTAAAATCCGGGTCTTCCTCTTTGGTTGGGGCATCTTTGGCGATAATAGCATTTTTAAATCCGGCTGCTTCAAAAGGTTTTTGCCAGTCTTCGATTCCCTGTTTGATGTATTTTCTCAGCTTTTCAGGCGTTGCAGGATCTAAATAATACACAATTGGTTTAATCGGTTCAACCAATTCTCCTCGGTTATAGGCTTCAGGATCTTTTGGTTCTAATCTCCAGCGACGGATATATGTTTTAAGGTCCGATTTCAGTTCATTACTACCGTAATCGTACTGACTTACGGTAAACCAGCCCACTCTCTGATCTGCCAATCTTGGTTTCATGGGTACTTCGGGCAATAAAACCATAGACTGATTCATCTGAATACTGATCGATTCTGTTTCTTCTAACATGGATGGTTTCGACGCATTGTACGTCATATCCTGAATCACTTCGATATTCATCGGAAAACTTTTAATCGTATGGATAAAACTTCTCGAATCATCAAGTCCTTTTACCTTATACGTTTCGCGCATTTCTGCCGATATACCGCTGATTGCTTTTACGTCAGTACTGTAAAACTTCGTTACATCAATCACAGTATTTGCCGAATCTTTGCTAAAAGCGACAATGTCAAAAGCAAATAAGGTAGGTTCGTAATTATTTGATTTTACAGAAATGCTGATAGGCAACGTATCGTTCGCTACGGCATTGTAAGATTTTGATTTGATGAGGATTTTATCCTGAAAACGCTGCCAGACTATTAACTGTTCGTTAGTTTCTGAACCTGCGTTTACATATCCGCCTCCCAGGTTAGAAGGCAATTTAGAAAGCCGGCTTACTAAAAGCATATCCTTGTTTAAATACTTATTCGGAATCTCGAAATAATACTTTTTTTCGACTTTATGCACTGTGAAAAGTCCCGGATCAGAAACAGCCTCTTTCGTAATTACTTTGCTGTATTCCTTAATAGCAGATTCTGATTTTTTCTCGGGTGGCGCAACGACAGCTTCGTCTTTTTTGGATTTCTTTTTGTTCGATTGGGCAAATTGGTTAGTAGAAAACAGCATAAAAACTGTCATTGTAATAAAAATGAAAAATTTCTTCATTTATTGTCGGTTTAGTGGTTATGTGATAAACAAAAATAATTTTTATTCTAATTTTAAAAGGAAAAAACACCTTATTAACTTTTCATTAACTAAACTCAGGTAATAAAAAAGGCTCAACTTTTTAATAAAGTTGAGCCTTAAACTGAATATATATATTTTAATTTTTATGATTTAAAATGTCTTCGAAACCTTATCAATCGCATTAATCGTAAAATCTAAATCTTCATAGGTTAATGCGTCTGTAATAAACCAGGTTTCATAGGCCGATGGCGCGATATAAATACCTTCCTGCAATAAGCCGTGGAAAAACTTTCTGAAGGTTTCATTATCTCCTTTTGCCGCAGTTTGAAAATCGGTAACCGGATTAGCATCAAAATGTACGGAAATCATTGACCCTACTCTGTTGATGGTAAAAACCACATTATTTGCTTTTAGAACCTTATCGATTCCTGCTTCTAAATACGCTGTTTTTTCTTCCAATCGGGTAAAAACAGCACGGTCATTATCAAGAGATTGTAACATCGCTAATCCTGCAGCCATTGCCAAAGGGTTTCCGGATAATGTTCCTGCCTGATACACCGGACCAAGCGGAGCCAGATAATTCATAATTTCTTCACGTGCTGCAAAAGCACCAACCGGCAAACCTCCGCCAATTACTTTTCCGAAAGTTACAATGTCAGCGTTGATATTATACAATTCCTGAACACCTCCGCGAGCCAGACGAAAACCTGTCATCACCTCATCGAAGATTAATAAAATTCCGTTTGCCGTACACAAATCTCTCAATCCCTGCAAGAATCCTTTTTGAGGCGGAATACATCCCATATTTCCGGCAACCGGCTCAATAATAATAGCTGCTATCTCATTTTTGTTGGCTTCGATTAAGGTTTTTACATTCTCTAAATCATTGTATCTGGCCAGCAAAGTATCTTTTGCAGTTCCTTCTGTTACTCCGGGACTATTAGGAGATCCGAAAGTTACGGCACCACTTCCCGCCTGAATCAAAAAGGAATCTGAATGTCCGTGGTAGCAGCCTGCAAACTTGATTATTTTATCTCTTTTTGTAAATCCGCGGGCCAGACGAATCGCACTCATACAAGCCTCAGTTCCTGAATTTACAAAACGAATTTTATCAATATTCGGAACCATAGCAACTGCCAAAGCTGCAATCTGAGTTTCTAACTCTGTTGGCATTCCAAATGAAGTACCCAGTTTTGCTTTTTCAATTACAGCATCAACTACCGGCTGATACGCATGACCCAGAACCATTGGCCCCCATGAATTGATATAGTCTATCAATTTATTGCCGTCTTCATCATACAGATAAGCACCTTTGGCACTTTTCACAAAAATAGGAGTTCCGCCAACGGCTTTAAACGCTCTTACCGGTGAGTTTACACCTCCCGGGATCACTTTTTCTGCTTCAGCAAAAAGCTGACTACTTCTTTTATATATCATTTTTGACTTTATATTTTAGAGTTCTGATTTTAGAGTATGAAACGATTCCAGACTGAGACTGAAAACTAAAAAACTACTTTACCTTCAACTTCTGTCCAACAGAAAGCGAATTGTCTGAAAGATTGTTTTTTTGTTTTAAATCATCAACTAATACGTTGAATTTTTTTGAAATGGAATATAAGGTATCTCCTTTTTGAACTTCATATAAATTGGGGTCGCCTGAAGCTGACTCCGAATTCGTTTTTGTGTTTGAAGTTCTTGCCGGAGCTGATTTATTAATTGCCGTATAGCTTTTTCCGGTAACCTGACAATCGTACTGGTGGAGATTATACCTTTCTATATAACTGATTAACTTATCCGGATAATTAGGATCTGTGGCATAACCCGCAGCGCGTAAACCTTTTGCCCATGCCTTGTAATCATCCTTTTCGTAAGTAAATAATGTGGCATATCTGTTCTTTCCCACCAAAAACAAAGCATGATCCCGATACGAATCTGAAGCTTCTGTGTATTTCCTGAAACATTCCTGAGATGAATCGTCATCATGGCGAACACTTTCACCCAGCCAGTCTTTGTGACATTTAATTCCGAAATGATTATTGGCTTCCAGAGCCAGATCCCCTTTTCCTGCACCGGATTCTAAGATTCCCTGTGCCAGAATAATACTTGCAGGAATACCATACTTTTGCATGTTTCCCATGGCAATATCTTTAAACTGCAAAACATAATTATTGATCAGATCACTGGTAACAACAGTTTTTGAAGTAGACTGAATGACCTCAGTTGTATTGTTTGTGGTAGGATATTTACCTATAGGTTTAGAATAAGTCCCTTTTTTAGTCGAAGCGACTCTGGGTTTTTGAAGTGCTGCCTGTTTTTTAGTTGTTGCAATAGCAGGCTTACTGGAAGAACAGCCAGCTAATGCTGCGATTAAGAAAAGTAATATTGTTTTTTTAAACATTCTTTTTTAGTATTGGTAATTTCTTCTGCATCAGCTTCAAATTCATTCCGTCAATTCCCTGCAATCCGCCGGTGTGAATGAGTAAAATTTTTGAATGCGCCGGAAAATAGTTTTTATGAATTAAATCTATAACGCCAAAAACCATCTTTCCTGTATAAATTGGGTCTAAGGGTACTTCATTTTCATCAAAAAAAGCATTAATAAATTCAATTAATTCCAAATTTATCTTTCCGTATCCTCCAAAATGATAGTCAGAAATTAAATCCCAGTTATCTTTCTTTGCAAAAATACGAATTTCATCCTTTAGAAAGTCACCTTTTAACGCCGGAAACCCTAAAATTTTCTGATCCGGATGAGCACTATTAATCAATCCCGAAATAGTTCCTCCTGTCCCGACAGCGCAGCAAACGTAATTGAAAACAGCATCTTCTGCAGTCAGAATCTCTTCGCAGCCTTTTATAGCGAGCTCATTTGTTCCGCCTTCGGGCACTAAATAAAAGTCGCCGAATTTCTGCTTTAAATTTTCTAAAAAAGAAATTTCATCTTTAAGCCGATAGTCTTCCCGGGAAACAAATTCAAATTGCATTCCGTTTTCCTGAGCAAATTTCAAGGTTGGATTTTCTTCAATTTTATCCAGAAGTTCTTCCCCGCGAATCAGTCCGATAGTTTTAAATCCGTATTCCTTTCCTGCAAAGGCAACAGCCGCAATATGGTTCGAAAAAGCACCGCCAAAAGTCAATACCGTTTTCTTATTTTCTGCTTTGGCCTGAATCAGATTGTATTTTAATTTCCGGAACTTATTCCCCGAAATAAAGGGATGGATTAAATCTTCGCGTTTTATGGTCAAAGAAATATCGTTCTGAAAATTGATATGAATTTCCTGGTTCAAAATCTATTTTTGTTGTAAAGTTAAGTAATTCCGGAATTTAAAAAACGGGCGTTTTTTCAAATAATCATAATCGGTTTCATTGGCATACGCTTCTCTTTCAAAACTAATATTCTGATACGCCAATGCTGTACTTTTATATTGAAGTATTCGTATCAGATATTCTAAAAAATACCAGATAAAAAAAGGAAGGATCAGCATTTCCAGTTGTTGTCGCAAATGAATTTTTTCGTGATTAACAAATGTCGGGTTTGTTTTATCGCTGCTGTATTTCATCAGAACAAACGGAAACACGGCCATTCCGCGATATCCATTGGGAATTAAATATTTAGCAACAATTAGAAACATTGAATGTAAAATTTATAAATTTGTAGAGGCAAAATTGTTTGTTTTCATTAAAATAATAATCAAAATTATAGATTTGATTTCGACACCAAACAAATAACGCACTTAAAAAGGATTATGAAAGAGCAAAGTAATGAAAATAAATTGACCGAGGGCGAAGATTTTTATTATACGCCTGAAGGTTACAAATGCTTTACCGAGAAACACCATTTAAAACGCGGATATTGCTGTAAAAGCGGCTGTCGTCACTGCCCGTATGGATTTGACAAACGAACCGGAGAAATTAAGAAGAAGGTAAATTAGAAAATGTGTCAATTTGAAAATGAGATAATTTTTTCTTAACTAACTTATAATTCAACAATCTAAAATCAGCAATCTAAAATCTAAAATTACATATGGATATTCTCTTGCGAAAATTTAGGATTAAAATCTACAAATCCTATCACAGGTCGGATATTCGTTATCCTTAGTTTTAATTAGAAAATATGTCAATTTGAAAATGAGATAATTTATTTTCAAACAAATATAATTTACTTAACTAACTTTTAATTACCACGGCTATTGGATTATTTACCCTTGGAGAAAATCTAAAAAGTCTAATAATCCAATCCTCTAACAATCTAAAAAAAATGACTTTTCAAGAAGAAATACAACAAGGAATACCAAGCATATTACCTCCGAAAAAACAATACGATTTAGCGATTAACCATGCGCCAAAACGAAAAGAAATTCTTTCTGCGGAAGAAAAAAAACTGGCTTTAAAAAATGCATTACGTTATTTTGAAGCCCGCCATCACGCTGAATTAATTACTGAATTTTCAGAAGAATTAGAAAAATACGGCCGTATTTACATGTACCGCTTTCGTCCGGATTACAGGATGTACGCCAGACCTATTGACGAATATCCGGGAAAATCAGTACAGGCAAAAGCCATTATGCACATGATTCAGAACAACCTGGATTATGCCGTAGCACAACATCCGCACGAGTTAATTACCTATGGCGGCAACGGAGCTGTTTTCCAGAACTGGGCGCAATATTTACTGACCATGCAGTATTTGTCTGAAATGACAGATGAGCAAACGCTGACGATGTATTCGGGACATCCGATGGGATTATTTCCTTCACATACAGAAGCACCAAGAGTGGTGGTTACGAATGGAATGGTAATTCCGAATTATTCAAAACCGGACGACTGGGAAAAAATGAATGCGCTTGGCGTTTCGCAATACGGACAAATGACTGCCGGAAGTTATATGTATATCGGCCCGCAGGGAATTGTACACGGGACAACCATCACCGTTTTAAATGGTTTCAGAAAAATAAAACAAAATCCGGAAGGCAGTTTATTTGTAACTTCAGGATTGGGCGGAATGAGCGGTGCACAGCCAAAAGCAGGAAATATTGCCGGCTGCGTTACGGTTTGTGCCGAGGTAAATCCTAAAATCACCAAAATTCGTCACGAACAAGGCTGGATTAACGAGATTGTTACTTCGACGGAAGAACTGGTGAAGAGAGTGACTTCGGCGAAAGCCAATAAAGAAGTAGTTTCGATTGCCTACTTAGGGAATGTTGTGGATGTATGGGAATGTTTAGATAAAGAAAATATCAAAATCGATTTAGGTTCCGACCAGACTTCGCTTCACAATCCGTGGGCTGGCGGTTACTATCCGGTTGGAATTTCTTTTGAAGAGGCCAACGAAATGATGGCCAATAATCCTGAATTATTCAAAGAAAAAGTGCAGGAAACTTTACGCCGACATGCTGCTGCCATCAACAAACATACCGCAAAAGGAACTTACTTTTTCGATTACGGAAATGCCTTTTTACTGGAAGCTTCCCGCGCCGGTGCAGCAGTAATGGCCGAAAATAATATCGATTTTAAATATCCGAGTTACGTTCAGGATATTATGGGACCAATGTGTTTTGATTACGGATTCGGGCCTTTCCGATGGGTGTGTACTTCCGGAAAACCGGAAGATTTGCAAAAGACAGATACTATCGCTTCTCAGGTTTTAGAAGAAATGGCGAAGACGGCTCCAGATGAAATTCAGCAGCAAATGCAGGACAACATCAAATGGATCAAAGGTGCTCAGGAAAACAAACTGGTGGTAGGCTCTCAGGCCCGAATATTATATGCAGATGCCGAAGGACGCATTAAAATTGCAGAAGCTTTTAACCAGGCAATTGCCAGAGGTGAAATCGGAACTGTTGTTCTGGGCCGCGATCATCACGACGTTTCCGGAACAGATTCGCCTTACAGGGAAACCTCAAACATTTATGATGGTTCCCGTTTTACGGCCGATATGGCGATTCAGAATGTAATTGGAGACAGCTTTAGAGGTGCTACATGGGTTTCTATTCACAATGGCGGCGGAGTTGGCTGGGGAGAGGTTATAAACGGTGGCTTTGGTATGGTTCTTGATGGTTCTAAAGAGGCTTCAAAACGTTTAGCATCAATGCTTTTTTGGGATGTTAACAACGGAATTTCAAGACGAAGCTGGGCCAGAAATGACGAAGCTATTTTTGCTATAAAAAGAGCAATGGAAGTTCAGCCTTTATTAAAAGTGACTTTACCGAATATTGTGGATGAAAGTTTGCTTTAATACACAGTTGTTATTGGGAATGTAATCGAAGGGTAACGACAAAAAAAGAGGGCTTCGACTACGCTCAGCCTGACAAATAGCTGATAAATTGAGAACAAATAAATTTTTATAAATATGAAAACATTCAAATTAATACCGGTTTTTCTGCTTTTACTACTGGCTTCATGCAGTACAGTCAGTGTTTATTCTGATTACGACAAAAGTGTCGACTTTACGCCTTATAAAACGTATGCTTTCTTTAAGCCCGGTATTGATAAGGTAGAGATTTCTGATTTGGATAAAAGACGTATCCTGCATGCTATTGATTCACAGATGCAGGCAAAAGGCTTTACAAAAAGTGATAACCCTGATATGCTGATCAACATTTTTACCAAATCAAGAGAGCAGGTTGATGTGAACCAATTTAGCGCCGGATGGGGTTATGGTTGGGGATGGGGATGGAATCCCTATATGATGTACGGAGGACAAACTACGGTTTCTACTTCTACACAAGGAACTTTATATATTGATTTTATTGACGCCAAAAAGAAAGAAATGATCTGGCAGGGCGAAGGAATCGGTACACTGACCAAAAACGCCGATAAGAAAGATGAAAAAGTAAACGAATTTGTAACTAAAATTTTAGCACAATATCCGCCGGTTAAGAAATAGTTTTCAGTCTCTCCCGATAGCTATCGGAATTAGTTTTTTATAAAACCGGAAAGACTTCCTGGATCACTTTACAAAATAATTAATACATTTGTTTTTCAAACAACAAAAAATGTCAAACTTAAATAACATTATTATCGTGATTAACATTATTGCAATTCAGCAGTAATGGCGAGGTGTTATATAAAGAAGTAAACAAATACAATTTATCAAACCTCCCATAATCGGGAGGTTTTTTTTATTTAAATAGCCCGAATTTACACGAATTAAGGATACCGATTCACGTAAAAAAATTCATCGCTGTTCGTGAAATTCGGGGCAAAAAAACAAGAATTATGAATTTATTTAACGAAGTCCTTACTGCTAAAAAGCAGCTCGAAAATGTAGTTGCCGCTACTCCACTGACGCAAAATTTGAATCTTTCAGACGAATTTAAATCGGTTATTTTATTAAAAAGAGAAGATTTGCAAATTGTCCGGTCGTATAAAATCAGAGGGGCTTACAATAAGATTTCTTCGTTAAACGAAAGTGAGAAAGCAACCGGAATTGTTTGTGCCAGTGCTGGAAATCACGCCCAGGGAGTTGCATATTCTTGTAATTTACTACATATACAAGGTAAAATCTACATGCCCAAGACCACTCCAAAGCAAAAAGTAAAACAAGTACAGCTCTTCGGAAAATCATTTGTAGAGATTGTTCTGACCGGAGATACTTTTGATGATGCTTATGCGTCAGCGACAGCAGATGCCCTCAAAAACCATAAAATTTTTATTCATCCTTTCGATGATGTAAAAGTGATGGCAGGTCAGGGAACGGTTGGCCTTGAAATTCTTGACACCTTTAAAGAACCTATAGATTACGTTTTTGTTCCAATAGGTGGCGGCGGACTGGCTTCCGGTTTGTCGGAAGTTTTTAAACAGCTGAGCCCGGACACCAAAATTATCGGTGTAGAACCAAAAGGCGCGCCTTCCATGAAAAATTCCATTCAGGAAAACAAAAATACAGCCCTTACCACCATCGATAAATTTGTTGATGGAGCCGCCGTAAAACAAGTGGGTGATATGACTTTCGAAATTTGCCGAAAAAACCTGGACGATATTATTCTGGTTCCCGAAGGAAAGGTTTGTACCACAATTTTGAGATTGTACAATGAAGAAGCTATGGTTGTCGAGCCCGCAGGAGCTTTGACTATTGCCGCCTTAGATTTTTACAAAGATAAAATCAAAGGCAAAAATGTAGTCTGCGTAGTAAGCGGGAGTAATAATGATATCGAAAGAACTGCTGAAATAAAAGAACGTTCTCTGCTGTACGAGGGATTGATGCATTATTTTATGATTCAGTTTCCACAGCGTCCCGGTGCGTTAAAGGAATTTGTAAACAATATTTTGGGGCCTGATGATGATATCACTTATTTTCAGTTTGCAAAGAAAAACAGCCGTGAGGTTGGATCTGTAGTTGTGGGCCTTGAACTGAAAAACAAAAAGGACATTCTCGCCATTAAAATGAACATGACCAAAAATGGTTTTGAATTCCAGTACCTGAATGATAATCAGGATTTGTTTACGCAGTTAATTGGTTAATTCAATGAAAATAAAAAAGGCTGTCTGATACCAGACAGCCTTTCAAATCAAATAAAAATTACTAACTAATTATAGATTTGAATTTATTGTTTCAGCACTTTTTTGGAATAAGTGCCTTTATCATCATTAATTTTAACGATGTAAAGTCCTCTTGGTAATTTTGAAATTTCGATTTCAGATGGATTTCCTTTCACAAAACTTAGCTGCTTTTTCAAGACACTCTGCCCTGAAATAGTGAAGACTTCTACGGATCCGTCACCTTGATGATTGGTGCCGATTTTTAAGTAATCATTCGTTTCATTAATAAAAATGGTCCTGTCAGTGCTCTCCGTTTCTGCAGCAGCATCTTTTGTAATACCGTTTTTGGCCGTTGATTCGATCTGTACCAATTGCCATTGCTGATTTAAGCCTCCTGTGTAAGACCAAACCTGAATGTTGGCCCCATTGGCAGTAGAAACATTTTCAACGTCAAGTGATTTTCCACTGTTTACATTGATTATTTTGTAATAGCCTCCTCCAAGACTAGTTACCGTCCATTTGAATTCATTTGTAGCAGCGAAAGTTTTTTGTACCACTTTTACGCCATCGCCTGTACCGTTATTTTCGGTGGTCAGATACATTTGAGTCGATTTCACAATAATATAAAAATTGCCACTTCCGGCCGGCACAAATTTCCAACGCTGATTATTTCCTCCGCCATTTGTAATATCGTATTGCTGAATTCTGCTTCCGCTTGTTGTAGCATTATCGGCTACATCTAATCCCTTATTGCTATTTCTGGAGATAATATTGTAATAGCCCGGATAATCAGTTGCCGGCGGTGTTCCGGCTCCCCAGGCAAATGTCACTGCCGAAGCCGAAGGAACCGCATAATCAAAAGCAGATGATCCCGAAACGATTCTGATGGTATTGGATGAGCCGCCTGAATTATAAACCACAAGTGCAATCGATCCGTCAGGATTTTTAAATCCGGCAGAAAAAATGCTGCCGTTTGTACTGGAAGAGTTAATTCTTAAAGCACCCGGCTTTACAAATTTTGAGATCTGTCCAATAATATAATACGCTACATTTTTGGTATAACTGGTACTATTATTCACAGTAATAGCTCCCAGACAAGTGTTGCATCCGCCGGGAGTACGCGGTCCCAAACCTGAATTGTTTGCCGCGTTCCATTCCAGAACAGTTTTTGCCCAGTTATTAGTACTTCCAATCACTACGTTTTGCATGTGCCATCCAAAATCTCCGCTAAAACTTCCGCCCGATCCGGTGTATTGTTCTGTAAAATAAACGTTTTTATTGGTTGCGTTTCGAACTGTTGACATAGCCGAAATGTTTCCTAAATACAAATGAAACGCTGCGCCATCAACATAACTGCTATTGTTTAAAACATCAATCGGATAAGCTGTATTGTCGCAATTATGGTCAAAAGCTATGATTTTTATATTTCCGTAACCTGCTGATGCCATCTGTGGCCCCAATTGCGTGTTAATAAAATTCTTTTGTTCAGTTGAATTCATTAACATACTTGGTTCGTTATATGGGTTTTCCGGTTCGTTTTGAGGCGTAATTCCCCAAATCGAAATGCCCTGTGCCTGCATGGCTGCAAAATATTTTACGAAATATCTCGCGTAAGCAGCATAATATTGCGTCTGTAAACTTCCGCCCACCCACGAATTATTAGTTTTCATCCAGCGTGGTGCTGACCATGGCGTGGCTAATATTTTTATATTGGGATTAATAAGCAGGATCTTTTTAATGATCGGAATTAAATACGTCAAATCAGGTCCGTTAAGGCTAAAATTATTCATATTGACATCGCCCGAAGTTTCATTGTAGCTGTAAGAAGAGCTGCTTAAATCGGATGCTCCGATACTAATTCTGACCACACTGGCATTTAAACCCGTGGTCGGATTGTATAAATCATTTAACAATTGATTTTGCTGGGTGGCTGCCATTCCGCTAATCACTTCGCAACTTCCCTCGGTAAGGGTATAACCAAATCCGTCCATGGTCTGATAAGTCGTTGAAGGATTAACAGTTACCGTTGAAGGATTACTTCCGGAATTGGCACCAAAACTTACCGTTGCCTGCTGTTGTAATAATTTGGACTGATCACCTGTCGTCATCCAGGGGGTCACCGTCTGGGCATTCGTTTTCGCAGTAAACAGTAATAACATAATGACTGGTATCATTATACTAAACTTTATTCGTTTTTTGGTTTTTGGGGTAGTTTTACTCATTTCTTTACGGTTTTAATAATTTAATTTTTCTTTATTTTTAAGATTAATTTTATTAATTACCTTCAAAATTATGTTAATTTTTATTAAAACAATAATTTACAAACTTAACAAAAACACATCAAAACGGATATAAAACCTTACAAAAGCATATCTACCTAAAAAACAAAGCTTTGATTATTAGAAATTTAAACAAAAATAACACCCCTTTGAGAAAGTGGCTTTTTTCGCCAAATTCTATTTCAATAAAAAAGTTCAAAAGAATATCATTTTAGAGTAAATTTAAAATCAAAAAATGCTGTTAAATGATAAATATCAGAAAGTAAAGGCTTAGTTATATTGTATTTTTGCAATTGAATTTTACCTTTTTAAAACATGGCGACTCAGGATATTTCAAGCTTAGGCGATATTAAACTTTTAGTGAATACCTTTTATGCGAAAGTGCAGGATGATGAATTAATCGGCCCCATTTTTAATGAAAAAATGTTAGGAAGATGGCCCGAACATCTGGAAAAGATGTATCGTTTTTGGCAGACTATTTTGTTAGAAGAGCATACATATTCAGGAAGTCCTTTCCCTCCGCACAAACACTTACCGGTAAATCAGACTCATTTTGATCGCTGGATGGAAATCTTCACAACAACTGTCGACTTTTTGTTTGTCGGTAAATTAGCCGAAGAAGCTAAAATTCGCGCTGCAAATATGGCGTATATGTTCAATTATAAAATTGACTATTTCAGGAATGCTGAAAATCTGTAGCCATTAAAAATTGTGAAATATGATCTTGTGGAGCTGAACGGCCGAACTCACGAAAAATGCAATAAAGAATCATTTCGAGCAAAAAAAATATAACGAACAGCAAAAAATAGCCGTCTTAATTCGTAATTTTACATTCTAATCTACAACGTTTTCGAAATGAATGCCAATATTGAAACAAACCCGTTATTAGAGCGATTGCCTAAACATTTAAAGCAATTTATCAAACCTCAGGATTATGGCGATTACACGCCTATCAATCAGGCCGTTTGGCGCTATGTGATGCGTAAAAACGTAGATTATTTATCGAAAGTAGCGCATCATTCTTATCTGGATGGTTTACGAAAAACGGGAATTGAAATAGATTCTATTCCGAGTATGTATGGCATGAACCGGATTCTGACCGAAATTGGCTGGGCTGCGGTTGCGGTTGACGGATTTATTCCGCCTAATGCTTTTATGGAATTTCAAGCCTATAACGTTTTGGTTATTGCCTCTGATATCAGACAATTAGAACATATTGAATACACACCTGCACCGGACATTATACATGAAGGTGCCGGCCACGCTCCTATTATTGCCAATCCTGAATATGCTGAATACCTGCGACGTTTTGGAGAAATTGGCTGTAAAGCTATTTCATCGCATAAGGATTATCAAATGTACGAAGCGATTCGCCTGCTTTCTATTTTGAAAGAAGCTGAAGATACGCCACAGGAAAAAATCGAGGAAGCCGAAAAAGCAGTTGCTGATTTACAAAACAATATGGGCGAGTTATCGGAAATGGCCCAAATTAGGAACCTGCATTGGTGGACTGTTGAATACGGCCTGATCGGAACTGTTGAAGATCCGAAAATTTACGGTGCAGGACTGCTTTCGTCGATTGGGGAAAGTGCCTGGTGCATGACTGATAATGTGAAGAAAATCCCTTATGATATCTCGGCAGCGAATCAGAATTTTGATATTACACAATTGCAGCCCCAATTGTATGTAACGCCAAATTTCTCTTATCTGAGTTTGATTTTGGAAGAATTTGCAAATAAAATGGCTTTGCGCACCGGAGGAATTTCCGGTATTAATAAACTGATTCATTCGAATGCTTTGGGTACGATTGAACTGAGTACCGGCTTACAGGTTTCGGGTGTTTTTACCAATGTGATTGAAGACGAAGGAAAACCTGTCTATATTCAGACCACCGGAAAAACAGCTTTGGCCTACCGCGAAAAAGAATTAGTAGGTCACGGAACTTTGACACATCCGGAAGGATTCGGAAGTCCGATCGGGAAACTGAAAGGCTTTAATTTAGCGATTGAAGACATGAGTCCGAAGGATTTACAGGCGTATAATATTGTTGAGAATGAAGCTGTAAAACTGGAATTTGAAGGTAATATTATTGTGGAAGGTGAAATCATTACCGGTTCCAGAAACCTGCACGGAGAAATTATCCTGATCAGTTTTAGAAATTGTACGGTAACGCATGGGGAGACTGTATTGTTTCAGCCAGAGTGGGGAAATTACGATATGGCGATTGGGAAAAAAGTCGTTTCGGCATTTTCAGGACCAGCAGATGTCAATAGTTTTGACCTGATTAATACGGTTCCGACCACAACCACCATAAAAGCAAAACATACTGATGAACGTGATGAATTGGAAACTTTGTATCAGACTGTTCGTTTGATCAGAGAGAGTAAAAATTCCACATCAGACGTGAAATCTGTATTCGAAAAACTTAAAAATAATCACTCTAATGATTGGCTGCTTTCGGTAGAAATCGCGGAGCTTCTGAAGGATTCAGATCAGACTCAGTTATTGCAGGAAGTTTTAATTTACCTGGACCAGTTGAAAGAAAAACGTCCTGAAATAGCTCATTTAATTTCCGGTGGACTGGATTTGATTTTTGATAAGAAAGCCGTTTAGTTTTTTTCCGAAAACACTCAGTTTTATTGCGGATTTTGTCCGCGGATTTTACTGGTTTAAACGGGTTTTTGCTTTTTTTCTCGCAGATTTTGGAGATTGAGCCAATTATATTACGTGAATGAGCAAAGTTTTTTGTTATTCCGAAGAAGAAGTTTTGTTCGCTGGTTTAACGGATTTAAACTGGTTCTCACAGTTTTTTCTCGCAGATAGATCAGATTGTAATCTTATGAAAACTCAACTTTTTTTATCGAAATGACAAGATGGTGCGCTTAATCTGTAGCAAAAAAAACTTTGAACCTTTGTAACTCTGAACCTTTGAACCTTCAAAAATCACAATTTCAAATCCTGATTAAAATCCCTATCTGATTCAATGGTTTTTCCGTTGTATTGTAATTTCCAGCCCATTGAATTTGTCAAGATCAGAATCTTAGACAGCTCACTGATCAGTCGGTTTTGGGCATTTGATTTAAGGGAAGATTTTTCGATTTTCTTAGCTAGATTGGCTTTGACCGATTTATTGATTTTATTGTAATCGTCTCCTGTAAACGGATTCAGTTTACTTTGTTCGACGTCATAAAACTGAATATCCGGATTGATTGTTATTTCTTCTTTTGGGATATTAAGGATCGTAATCGTTTTATTTTTTTCGTCGATATCGTATTTCATTTTATGAAGATCATACGCTACCGTAACATTTGCGTTCACGACAACAAGGGCTTTCTTCTCAAAAGAAACCATGTCCATCAAGTATTTCTGTTGGTTTTTATAGGTGATCACTTCTGAAAAATGTCCTTCCGTAACTACCAATTTTCCAACATTTAAAATTTGCTGCTGAATCAGATTGGTGTTATAGTCGATTGTAGAATCATCTTCCTTTTTGAATTGGCAATATTTGAAAGCCAAAATCACAAGGACCACGATTACCGCTACGGATAAAATTCTTTTGAGTAAGTTTTGCATTCTATTTATTTATTAGACCAATTTAGTTCTTTTTTTCAAAAGGGTTCCTGTTAGTTTTATTTTTTTAGCCACTAATTACGCGAATTTTCACTAATCTATACTTTGTGTTTATTTATTAGTTTCAACAGCTAAAATTTTACGAAATTCATTTTAAAAATTTTAAAAATTCGTGTCAATTGGTGTAATTCGTGGCTAAGAAACTCCAGCCTTATTATAAAATTCGTAGCAAAAAAAAATTAAAAAGGATATCCTATCGCAATATTCAGAATCAAATTGTCTTTTCTCCAGGGACCGCTTCCGAAGTTGATATCATCAATTACCCATCTTTTTCCTTCAGGCAGGTAAGGGATTCTTAAAGGAAAAGCTAAATCGGTTCTCAACACCAGGAAAGACAGATCAAAACGCAATCCGGCTCCTGCTCCCACCGCAAGCTGCTTCATAAAATCTTTAGTGATTTCTGCACCCGGACGGTTTGGATCATTATGCAAAAGCCAGATATTACCGGCATCTACAAATAGGGCTCCCCGTACGATACTAAAAAGTTTTGCGCGGTATTCGGTATTAAATTCCAGTTTTAAGTCGGCAGACTGATCTGGTACATAATCATTTGCAGTGACTTCTGCTTTATAACTTCCCGGGCCCAGCGATCTTGCCCTGAAAGCACGAATACTGTTGGTTCCTCCCACCACAAACTGTTTGGATGTTGGAAGTGCATTGGAATTTCCGTAAGCGTATCCGACGCCCAGAATCACCCTGCTGGCCAATTCGCTTTCTTTTCCTAATTTTAAATAATGCCTTAAATCTGTTTTTACTTTCACATATTGGCTAAACGGAACATCAAATATATTTTTGACATTGTCTTTTTTGATGTTGGCACCTGTTACCAGTCCGGTAATATTTCCGGCTAAATCTAATTCACCATTAAAATAGAATGTATTTTTTTTACGCTTTTGCATGGTGTTGGTGTAGGTAAACGAATAGGTCGGCCCAAAAATCAATTGCTTTTCGATTACTTTTCCTAATGCCTGATCTTGTTGTATATCTGCCAGATATTCATCAGTTACATGATTGGGACTTACATAGGTCACATCAATAACATTTAACTGATGTTCTTTACGAATGTTTTCTTTCCACAGATATCCGAATGACGTATTAAACGAATTCAGCGCATACAATTGCGTTCGGTTTTGATATTCATAGCGAAGGGTAGCTTTAGTCCTTGGCACGAATTCGCTGTTTCCCTGAATATGAAAGGGCGTAATAAATCTGGGCCAGGTCAGACTGGTTTCTGCTCCAAGTTTAAAAATATTCTTTCCGCTGTTCTTTCCGGAAAGCTGAAAATCGGCACCTCCAAAAACAGATACGTTAAATAATTCGGCTCCGCGAAAGAAGTTTCTGTTGTTCCAGTTGACATTAATTTCGGTTCCGGTATAACTTGCCGAGTTGGTTTTACCCAAAACCTCCACACGAATGAATTTTTTAGGCAAAAGCGTTAGGTAATAATACGAATCCAAAGTATTTGGTATACTGTCTGATTCCCTGAACTCGTTTTTTACAAAATTAAAAGTTCCAAGATTTACAAAACGGTTTAGGGTCAGATTGTGGTCTTTTCTGTTGTACAAATCTCCTTTTTTAAAATAGATCGTCCTGTCAAAAACCCTTGGTTTAAAAGTATCTGCGGTATCTATAATTGTAAAATCGTGATACTGTTTGATATCTCTTTTGCGGTATACTACACTGTCGTTTGACAAGGTATAATTCGGATAAACAAATATATTACCAATCTTATAGGCCGTCAATGCTTTTGCAGGCGCCTCATCTTTTATGACCAGCCTGATTTTAACTTCATGATCGCCTTTGCTGCTGTCTACTTTGGCCAGAATATAATCGGGATTAAAATAGTAATATCCTTTTTCCTTCAGTCGTGCATCGATTCGTTCTCTTTCGGCTTTAATAAGATCCAGATCATAGGGCTTGCCTACTTTCAAAAGACTTCTTCTGGCTGATCGGGCAATAATTTTGGACATTTTCAGCGAATCGTCCGGAAAAGTGACACTTTTTATAATGTATTGTTTTTTCGGTATAACCGTATATTCTGCTGTTACCCTTTTGTTTCTCACGGTAGAATCTGCACTGACTCTGGTTTTGAAATATCCACGATTTTCAGAGAAATTTCGTAAAACGGACGCATTATAATCCAGATCAACCTTACTGAAAAGCACAGGCGGCTCCCCCACTTTATTTCTTAGCCAATATCGGATTCCTTTTTGTTTTTTAGGTTCTCCGGCGATATTGTAGATCCATAGTTTGGGTTTTAATCCAAGGATTTGTTTATTCGGTTTAGGGCGAAGCAGGCCTTCCAGTTCCTTCTCCAGTGCTTTTCTTTCTTTCTTTTTGATAATGGAATCTTTTACGGCTACAGAACCTCCTGTATACAGCAAATCGCCTTCCGGCAGGTATTTTGTATTACTGCATCCAAAAACAAAAAATAAGGACAGCCCTATAAAATACCGGATACAACGTGTTTCTATATTGCTATGTTTTTTGCTCATTTCCTTCAATTTGATTTTCCGGTTGATTTTCCTTTTTTGCCTTTTCTTCTTTCTCTTTCTGTTTTCTTTTCTCCTTGCGGACTTTTTCTTCTCTAATCAATTGTCTTTCGGCTTCTGTACGGTGAAAAAGTTCACGGAATTTATTGTAACTCATTGTGATTATAAAAGCGACTCCGGTTTCTACCACCTGCCCTTCAACGGCCACCTGATATTGATTTTTTCGATACGCCCGAACCATGTAACGGCCGTCTTTTGTAAGCTGATAATCCAGAGCAACGTCACCGGCGATATTAGTACTTTGCTCGTTGGCGCGTTCCTGGCCTTCTACCCCAAAACTGCTTCCTACGGTCACCTTCAATCGGTCGTCGAGTAATTTTTTAGAAACCGCAACATTCAGATCGGTTCTGTTTTCCATCGTTCCGGTCGTATAATCTTCTGTAGATTCGAGATCAAATTCTAACTGAACCCCTGTAATCAGTTCTCCCGCAAGATCATTTAACTGCTGGGACAAAATTTTACTTACACTTTGTCTGGCCAGTGTTGCTGCACTTGTACCGCCACTTTCGCTTTCAAACGGATTTTCACCCACAAATCGATTCAGTAATAAAAGTGCAAAAACCTGTTTGTTTAATTCGTTCGGATCTTGTTCCAGCTGTTTTAGTTTGGTCTGAGTAAGTTCTACTACATTAGATGCCACATCATAATTCCCGTCCGGCAAAGTAATCCCAAACGAAATCTCAGGTTTCAGCAATTCGCCATTCATCTTTAATAAAGTCTGAAAAGGCAGTTTTTGCTTAAAGGTATTTTTAACTGCCGGATCCATTCCTGAAAGCTGATTCCCAAGCAAATCAATGGGAGCTGTATTCACTTTATAAATGGCTGTAATGTTTAGGGTTGCCATTGTTGGTTCGCCGTTCCAGACGATAGAACTTCCTTTCTGGATGTCGAATTTTCTACGGATGGCATTGAAATTCATTTCGTAAGCTCCATCTGTAAATTCGTATTTACCTGTTAGTGTAGTTTTTCCTGATTTGTCAATACCGCCAACGAGCTGCGCTTCTCCTTTCAGGTTTAAATAATCCCCATTTCCTTTATCAATGACCAAAGTAAGTTCTGCTTCTTTATCGATCGTAATGGCCACGTTGACATCCATGCCTTTTAACTCGGCCTGATCGAGTTTGTTTTTCATGTCAATCGTTTGTTTCAGATACATATTATCTTCGTCTACAAACTCAACAATTCCTTCTCTGTCCGCAATAGAAGGATCAGATTGTGGCAAAACAACACTGAATTTTGTTTCTTTATTTATTTTGATGGTTCCGTCAATAACAGGACTTTCAAGGTTTCCTTTGATGTTTAATTTTGTATCTAAAAATAAATCGCCGTAAAACAAATCATTATCCGGAGCTTTCGAATGAATCGCCCTGAAATCTTCTGCCTGAACTACTAATGCAAAATTAAAATTTCTGAAATCTGCCGACTGGATTGTTCCATCGACGAATAGCTCATTGTCATTTTCATCCAAAAGAGAGAATTTATCAAATGAAATGATTTCGTTATCGAACGTGATTTTCTCGTTATTGGTTTTGAAATAAGAATTCAGTTGTGTGATTCTGAAACCGGTATCATTAAAGTTTAATTCACCGGCAATTTTTGGTGCTGCTGTATTTCCTGTGATTTTGAAATTTCCGGACAGAAATCCGGTTCCTTCGGTAACATTACCCATTGTGAAGCCCTGAATGCTTTTGATATTCAATTTATCGATCGCAACATTAAAATCTAAATTGCCATCGTTGATTTTGTAATTCCCGGTAAGGTTTACATCGTTTCCTTCACCGCTCAACACTACATTGGCCGCTAACGTATTGGCTGTTTTATTATCTACTTTTATGGCAATATCTCCAACGGGTTCCGCTTTAAAAGCAAAACCATCTATTTTAATGTCCGAAGTAAAAATGGGCGATGTCATTACGTTTTCGACCAATGCATTTCCATTAATTAAACCCTGCATAAGCAGTTTGTCTTTTTTGACAATATTCAGAATGGTTTCAATTTTGAAATTTACGAAGTCAACTTCAATCGGTGCATTATCCTGATTATTTTTAGACTGTATTTTCAGTTCGTTTCCGGAATTTGCCAGAAAAAATTTATTGATAAAAAGCCTTTTATTGCCCAACTCAATTGCATTTTCAGGGTCGATACTCCATTTATCGTAATTCAGCACAAAATTTTCAGGATTGATTTTCAGGATATTTTTACCATCCTGACGCAGAAATTCTCCGGCAATTACATACTGTTCTTTCTCTTTGGTATCTTTTACCTGCAACGCATAGGTAAGAATATTATTTTCGACTTTACCGGACAAACTGGTAAACGGAACTTTCAATTCACCGCTTTCAATGGTAGCCACAGAAATCTGATATTCCAGCGCGTTTTCTTTGCCTTCTATATTTATTTTTCCGTCGGAAATGGTATTATTGGCGTACACAATTCGCGGAATCGTTCCTTTTATTTCCAAAGAATCGGTTACGTTATTGTATTTCCCTGTAATTTTAATCGGTTCCAGTCCTGTTAGTTTCGGAACCAGTTTAAACAATATCGGATCATTATCCAAGGTCAGTGTAAAAGCCAGTCGCTGTTCGTCTGATTCCCCGTTTACTTTCGGATTTTTCAAATCCATGTATTTGGAGAGCGATTTCTTTATGGCCGCTGTTAAGGTCGTCAGCTTGTACTTTCCGTCTACTTCAGCTTTTAAAAACTGCGAGCTTAGCTTGATATTGTTTCTGGTATTATCTGAAAAAGCAATGATACGAACCGAATCTAAAACGATTGGTTCGGCAGCCTGTAAGATCTGAATATTCGAAAGAAATACTTTTCCGTTTAAAAAATCCGGATTACTGTTGGCGATATCCGCATCAACATTTCCGCGTAATTTCATTGGGCCGGCATGCAGGTTCAGTTTTTCGAGATCGGCTATATCCAGGTTTAATTTTAATTTTACGGATGGATATTTGTCTTTGGTATCGCCACTGGCTACAAGATCAAAATTCAGATTCGGGTCTTTCATCCCGGATTTTACCGCAAAAGATCCGTTTTCGATATGACCTTTCAAAGCCAGATTTCTGTAGGTATACCTGTTGAATACCGCCTTCTGAACAATGCCGTCAAGTTCTGCCTGAGCGGTTTTAGGATCCAAGCCCTTTCCTTTTACTTTTGCTTTCAGCGTGATTTTCCCAATGGAATCGTTTTTGATTAATCGACCCAAATCGAAATCAAGCAAATAAACCGTTGCATCGTACTTCTCTCTTTTCTTAACGCGCTGGTCAAATAAAGCGTCGACTTTTGCATTTCCGAAACTACTGTTTAAAGCTAAATTGGTTTTGAAATTCTGAACGGAACCTTTAAATTTCCCAACTACATTAAATTGTGAAGGCAGCTGAATATTTTTCGGAATGGTTCCTGCCGGCACAAAAGAATATACGTCTTTAGCAGTGCTGGACAATTTTTTAATATCCAGATCGTAATAGGCTTTTTGGGCATCCGGCAAACCTTTAATTTTTCCTGAAAGAGAAACTCTTGTGGTCCCGATTCCGCTCATTTCGAACAACGGAATATTCAGATCTTTTATTTTTCCGCTTAAACGGGTATTCAGGTATAAAACTGCGTTTGGATTACTTTTAAACGGATTCGACTTGCTTAAATCCGGAGCGAAAAGCAAAATATCTTTGAAACCAACTTTCGATTGATTTAAATTGGCGTCTAAAGTCAGATTTCCTAAATCTTTTTTTAATGCGGCAAGTGAGGCATATTTTACCTCAATTTTATTCTGTAGAAGTGTTTGTGGCGTTCTTACATATAAATTCTCCAAAGAAGCATTTTTTGGTCCGTAAAAGAAATTGGTTTTTAGGGACTGAATTTGCAATCCGCTTTTTTCATTGGCGGCAAGTGCTTTTATATTTCCGGAAATGGTATCGTTTCCATAATATAATTTTTCTGCACTAAGATTGAATTTGCTCAGATCAAGATGACTGTAATCGATTCCTTTTGGAGTTGGTTTGGACTGCATATCATCAAACCTGAAGGCGATATTCTGAATGTTTACCCTGTTTAGTTTTACTTTCCAGCCGGTTTGTTTTATCGAAGTCGAATCTAAACTCGGCGCTTTAATTTGTTTGTCTTTTGTACCTAAGCGTAAGTTTCCTTTCAGATCTTTCAATTCGAAAAAATCAAAATCCAAAAGCTGTTTGTTCAGGTCAATTTCATTGACTGTTAAATCTAAATTACCCAGTTTTATTCCCGAATCCAGTTTTGAATCTTTATTATCGTAAGCAATATCAATTTTTGATAAACTTATTTTATCTAATTTTAATTTGAAGTCTTTTCTTTTAGAAATGGTGTCAGCGGTTTCAACAGAAACTTCGGCAATTTTTTCTACCGCAGCCTGATCTAAAACCAATTTCAATCCGTTTAAGTTAATATTCGGAATATCGAAATCCATTTTATCCAAATCGAATTTGTTGAATTTGGTATCAAAATGCGTCAGTTTTACTTTTACATCATTTTTGGCAAAATCATCTTTAAAATTAAAATTAACATGATCGAGATTTACTTTTACTACTGCTATTTTAAAAGGTTTACTGTCCGGATCTTTGGGTTTATCATCTTTTGATTCGAATGCTTTAATAATATAATCGAAGTTGAATACACCTTCTTTATTTCTCGAGATATTAGCTTTTACATTTTCAAGTGAAACGGAATTAATTTCGAGTTCGCTGCTAAGCAGTTTAAATAAATCGACATCAACTTCTAATCGTTTACCTGCTAATAAGGTATCTTTATTTTGATCTTCAAAGTAAAAACCTTCCAGCACTACATCCTTAGGGAATTTTATAGAAATATGATCCAATGAAACCTTGGTTTTTATTTTGTTATGAAGGTAGGTTACGGCTTTGTCTTTGACATAATTCTGAACCGATGGTACCTGGATTAAAATAATAAGAAGTACTAAAAGTGCAATAATAGAACCTACGCACCAAAGCAGTATGCGTAGTGTTTTTTTAAGAAAATGAATTGATTTCTTATTCATATGTCAGTAAAACACTTTTAGATTAGAATTGCGTTAGTATAAAGACTGTTTTTGTACAGGTTACAAAATTGTAAAATATAAACTTTAACAATTTACATAATTACAGGCAATTATTCTAAAATTTCGCTGCCAAATAGTTAATTTCTTACTTTTTATTTTACTGTAAAAACCCTAAGACACACTAATTTTTGCTGTAAACGCTAGTTTTTATTTGATTTTTAAAATCTGATGTGCGGTAATTTTTCTCCCAGAAGATGCATTCTTTGCTGCAGTTTGGCTAAGAATTTCTGATGTTGCTCCGATTCGGGATTGAAACTTCTGTGGCGCAGGCTTTTTTGTATTTCTTCTACTTCCTGCATTGTAGGCAAACTGTTCTCTGAAATATAATTTTCGCCAAATCTTTTCCAGATATAATCAATTGCTACGGGATTGGGATGCAGCATATCTTCGGCATAAAAACGATAATCGCGAAGTTCGTCCATCATGATTTCGTAAGAAGGAAAATATTCTGAGTTTAGATTGTAGAGTTCAGATTTTAGATTGAATTGTAATGCCGTAAATAGATGGGACTTACTGAGTTGATTTTCTGTGAAACCATCTTTTATATGGCGAACCGGGGAAATGGTAAAAATGAAATTGATATTAGGATTTACAGCCTGAATTAAAGCGATGGTATTCTGAATGCTTTTCTGAATGATGTCAACGGATAATAATTCTTTTAAAAACTGTTTTTGCGGCACTTTGTGGCAATTGGCAACGATAGCATTACTTTCTATATTTTTATAAATCCACGATGTTCCGTAAGTGATAATGATATGTGTAGCTTGTTTTAGCTGGCAGTTGGTTATTTCTATCGCCTTATTCAGTGTTTCGAGTAATTCCTGTCGGTCTGAATTGCTTAAATCGGAATGTGTTTCGAAAGAATGCCAGCGTTCGTTATGAAAGAAAACATCTTTCTCTGTAAAGAATTCTTTACGAACTGTTCTTTCTGTTACTTTCTCGATAGAAACCGGATTGAATATTATTCCGAATGGATTTGTTTCATTCTGAAACTTAAAATAGTCAAACTTATCGGCCATATTTTCGGCAAAACAGGAACCCATAGAAATTATTTTCGAATTATAATCGATTGGATTATTGGTTTTTGAAATTGGAATCTCTGTTCTGAATTGCATGATTTTTTACTTTTAGACAAATTTAAAGATTACTGACGACTCTTTTGATGCCTAATTTAATAATCGGCACATTAAAATTAATTAAAAGGCCTAATTTCATTTTTGTGATTTTAAGGTAGGTTAGAACTTGTTTGCCATGAATCTCACTAATTTGTTCCATTGATTTGATTTCCAAAAGTACTTTATTTTCTACTATCAGGTCTGCTCTAAATCCAATATCCAGTTTTATTCCGCTCCAGTTCACGGGCAATGGCTTTTGTCTTTCAATATGTAATCCTCTTTGAGTTAACTCGTAATTTAAAATAGCTTCATAGACAGATTCTAATAATCCTGGTCCAAGTTTTACATGTATTCCATAGCAAACATCAACAACTATAGCTGCAATTTCGTTTTCTGTTATTTTATTTTTTTTTACAAAAAAAACAGAAAAAACTTACTAAATATATAGGGTGGCGTAAAAAATAGGCTCAAAAAATCACGCAAAGGCGCAGAGGCGCAAAGTTTTTACAAAGCTACCCTTAAAATAACTTCTTTACTTTGCGACTTCGCGCCTTTGCGTGATTAAACTATAACCAATAAAAATAAAAACTTCGCTCTTACAAGCGTGTGGCATTTCACGCAGAGGCGCAAAGACGCAAAGGTTTTTGCAAAGCCCGGATCAAAATATATTTTTTTACTTTGCGACTTCGCGATTTGCGTGATCAAACTATGTCCAACAATAATAAAAACTTAGCTCTTAGAAGCGTGTGGAATTTCACGCAAAGGCGCAGAGGCGCAAAGTTTTTTACAAGCTTTACTAAAGTTAACTTTATTACTTTGCGGTTTAGCGTGAAATAAAAAAACTCCTAAAACAGGCCACTTAAGAGTTTCAAATTTCAAAATATAAAATTTAGTTTTTTAATAACTAAAAAGCAACTTTACAGAGCCAAACAATTCACTACTTTTGCATCTTCTATAAATTTAACTTCACTTATGAAATTACTATATTCTTATATAATCAGACACAAACTGCTGTTGCTTTTTGCGTTGATTATGGCTACTATTAATATCTGCTTCAGTTTATCAGATTCCATCATTACCGGTAAATTAATGCAGGACTGCGGGGTTGGACTCGCGAAATACAAAGGAAATGAAATGGGTTTTATCAGGTCTTTAGCCTTCTGGCTGGGACTTTCCCTTGGTGCTGCCATGATTTCAAGAATCACCAAAAATTTCCAGGATTACTTTACCAATATTGTGATTCAGAGAACCGGGGCCCAGATGTATACGGACGGGATCAAAAAATCGCTGGATCTGCCTTACGCTGAATTTGAAGACCAGAGAAGCGGCGAAACACTGAGCAAACTGACCAAAGTACGTTCTGATTCCGAAAAATTAATTACACTTTCGATCTCCCTAATCTTTCAGACGATTATCGGGTTTGTCTTTGTCATTCTTTACGTTTCCCGAATTGATTACCGAATCTCGATAATCTTTTTAATTACGGCACCTATTATTGCTTTAGTGAGTTCGTATCTGGGCAAAAAGATTAAGATTGTTTCCAAAAAAATTGTAAACCAGACCAATGCTTTGGCCGGTTCAACCACAGAGAGTTTAAGGAACATCGAACTGGTAAAAAGCCTTGGATTAACGTACCAGGAAGAAAAGCGTCTGAATTTAAATACCTTTAAAATTCTTCAGCTTGAACTGCAAAAAATCCGTTTTATCAGAAGTTTAAGTTTTATTCAGGGAACAACAGTTCACTTTCTAAGAACCTGTGTTGTTTTTACTTTGTATTACTTTTTATTTGGAGGAAAAATTATTGTGGGAGATTTACTGACCATGGTGTTTTTTACCTTTTTTATTTTTGGTCCGCTTCAGGAATTAGGCAATTTTATTATAGCGCTTAACGAGACCAAAGTTTCCATGGAGAACTTTAGGGTTCTTTTAAATGCTCCAAAAGAATTTCGCCCGAAAAGTCCAAAACATGTCGGGGCAATTCAGTCTTTGCTTTTTTCCAATGTAAGCTTCCAACATAAAACAGCGAAATTTAAAGCCGTAGAAAATATTAATTTTGAAATCAAACAAGGCCAGACCGTTGCTTTCGTTGGGCCATCGGGATCCGGAAAAACGACGTTGGTGAAATTACTGGTCGGTTTGTATGTTCCGGCAGAAGGTCAGGTTTTTTATAATGAAATTGATTCAACTGAAATTGATTTGCTGGATTTAAGAAAACAATTAGGTTTCGTTACTCAGGACGCACAGTTGTTTTCCGGAACGATTCGGGAGAATTTATTGTTTGTAAAACCAAACGCAACCGATGAAGATTTGTATGATGCTTTGAAAAGGGCAAGTTGCGATAAACTGCTAAGACGTGCCGAAGATGGTCTAAATACTACAATTGGTGAAGGAGGAATCAAGGTTTCCGGGGGTGAAAAACAACGTTTGTCGATTGCACGCGCTATTTTAAGAAACCCGAATTTATTGATTTTTGATGAGGCCACTTCTGCTCTGGATTCCATAACAGAAGAAGAAATTAATGCAACGATCAGAAACATTTCGGACAAAAACAGAATCACGGTTTTAATCGCACACCGATTGTCTACCGTAATGCATGCCGACAGAATTTTTGTACTGGAGCAGGGTAAAATTATAGAGCAGGGTAAACACGAAGATCTAATCGTTGAAAGAGGTCTGTATTACGCAATGTGGCGTCAGCAGATTGGAGAACGAAAATAGATTTTTAAGGTACTGCGTTAATAAGGTGCTAAGCTGCTGAGCTTTTTTAGGCTTGAAATAAGAAACCCGACAGCTTATAAAAACTGTCGGGTTTGTCTTTTAAGGAAAACTTAAAACCTTAGTAACTTAGATTCTTAGCAACTTAGATTCTTAGCAACTTTATTTGATAAACTCAACTGCCTTAGCCAAAGCCTCAGCAATTCCATTGGCATTCTTCCCTTTTCCGGAGGCAAAAAATGGTTGTCCTCCCCCATTTCCTTCAATATATTTTCCTAGTTCCTTAATCACAGCATTTGCATTTAAGCTTTTGGCTGCTACCAATTCTTTAGCAATATAACAGTGGATATTTGGTAAACCGTCTTCAACTGAAGCTAAAAACACAAACGAATCTGCTTTTGAACTTCCCAATGCAGAGGCCAGGTCTTTTGTCGAAGCCATGCTTAAATCTACTTGTCTGGCAAGGAAATTTATGCCGTTTATCTCCTGAAACTCTTTTTCCAATTCGGTTTTTAAAGCACCCACTTTTTCTTTTAGCAGCTGCTCGATTTGTTTTTTCAGTTTCGCATTATCATCCTGCAGAGAAGCCACTGATTTTAAAATATCCTGTGGATTTTTTAATGTTTCTTTTATTTCAGCTAAAGTATTCTCCTGATTTTTATAGAAGTCTTTTACGGCATCACCTGTAATAGCCTCAATACGACGAATTCCAGCGGCAACTGCACCTTCAGAAATGATTTTGAAATGCCAGATTTCTGCTGTGTTTTTCACGTGAATTCCACCGCAAAGTTCTTTACTGTCACCAAATTCAATCATACGGACATTATCTCCGTATTTCTCTCCAAATAAAGCCATTGCACCTTTATCTAATGCTTCTTTAATCGGAATATTTCTGTGCTCTGTCAATTGCAATTGTGCTTCAATCTGCGCATTTACACTTGCTTCCACCTGACGCAATTCTTCGTCTGAAACTTTAGAAAAATGCGAAAAGTCAAAACGCAAATAGTTCGGATTTACCAGAGATCCTTTTTGCTCTACGTGAGTGCCCAGAAGGTTTCTCAAAGCCAAATGCATTAAATGCGTAGCCGAGTGATTTTTAGAAGTTGAACCTCTTAAATCATTATTGACTTTTGCTGTAAAACCGGCTTCAATATTTTCCGGCAATTGTTTTGCAAAATGAAGAATCAGGTTATTTTCTTTTTTAGTATCGATGATTTCGATCGTTTCATTGGCAGAAACCAACGTTCCTTTATCTCCAACCTGCCCTCCGCCTTCCGGATAAAATGGCGTATTATCTAAAACGATTTGGTACAGAATTCCGTCTTTCTTAGAATCCACTTTACGGATTCTGGTGATTTTTACGTCGTTTTCTGTTTTATCATAACCCACAAATGTTTCTACATTTCCAGGAATCAAAACCGACCAGTCTTCTGTTGAAACTTCAGAGGCAGCACGGGAACGTGTTTTTTGTTTTTGTAATTCAACTTCAAATTCTTCTTCATTATAGGAGAAACCTTTTTCCTTTAGAATTAGAGCTGTCAAATCTTTTGGAAAACCAAATGTATCATACAATTCAAAAACCTTAGCACCAGAAACTTCTGAACCGCCAGTTTGTGCAATTACATTATCTAACAACTGTAACCCCTGATCCAACGTTCTTAAAAAAGAAGCTTCCTCTTCACGAATTACATTGGTAACCAATTGCTGCTGCGATTTTATTTCCGGGAAAAATTCTCCCATTTGGTTTGCCAAAACTTCTACCAATTTATTGATAAAAGGCTCTTTTGTACCTAAAAATGTAAATCCGTAACGAATTGCACGACGCAAAATCCTGCGAATCACATAACCGGCTCCCGTGTTAGATGGCAACTGACCGTCAGCAATGGCAAAGGCAACCGCACGAACGTGATCTACAATTACACGAATCGCAATGTTTGTTTTGTTTTGTTCTTCTGAGATATTTTTTATCTCGTCAGATGTATATTTTAATCCGGTGATTTGTTCCACTTTTTCGATAAGCGGTGTAAAAACATCGGTATCGTAATTAGACGTTTTTCCCTGTAATGCCATACACAAACGCTCAAATCCCATTCCGGTATCCACGTGTTGTGCCGGTAGTTTCTCCAGGGAACCATCTGCCTTACGGTTGAATTCCATGAATACATTATTCCAGATTTCAACGACCTGCGGGTGATCATTATTCACTAAACTTTTACCCGTAACTAATGCTTTCTCTTCTTCTGAACGCAAATCAACGTGAATTTCAGAACAAGGTCCGCAAGGTCCCTGATCGCCCATTTCCCAGAAATTGTCTTTTTTATTTCCAAGGATAATACGGTCTTCATCAATTAATGTTTTCCAGATATCCCAGGCCTCCTGATCAAACGGAACATTATCTTCCTTGCTTCCTTCAAAAACAGAAACATAAAGATTTTCTTTTGGAATTTTATAGACTTCAGTCAGTAAAGTCCATGCCCAGTTGATCGCTTCTTTTTTGAAATAATCGCCAAAAGACCAGTTACCAAGCATCTCAAACATAGTGTGGTGATAGGTATCAAAACCTACATCCTCAAGATCGTTATGTTTTCCTGAAACACGAAGACATTTTTGCGTATCGGCTATTCTTTTACTTTTTGGTGTTCCGTTTCCTAAAAAATATTCTTTAAACTGGGCCATTCCCGAGTTATTGAACATCAGGGTTGGATCGTCCTTAAGAACGATTGGAGCAGAGGGAACAATTAAGTGTCCGTTGCTCTTGAAAAAGTCTAAAAATTGTTTACGTACGTCTTGTGATTTCATATTTTATTAATGTGCCAATTTGAAAATGTGCCAATTAAATAATTACTGAATATGCTAATTTGAAAATGTAAAACTTTTAAATTAAAAAACTTACGTCCTTAAACAATAAATCATCCAATTCATACATTATCTAATTATCAAATTCACTCAATTATCAAATTATTTTATTCTTGAAAAAAGCTCCGAACAACTGAAACATTTATTAAATTTGTTCGACTAACTATTTTACAAGCTGCAAAAATAGGGTATTTTAAAATATGGCGAAAGTAAAATATTATTACGACTCAGAAAATCTGGCTTATACAAAAATAAAAACCAGAAAGAGGATCAAAATCGGTTACGCTTTACTGTTTTTGCTGGCTTCAGCCCTGTTTGGCTTTTTGGTTTTCGTTCTTTTAGTGAACACTCCTTATTTTGAAACCCCGAAAGATCGTCTACAGGCACGTGAAATTGAAAATTTAAAACTGCAGTATTCGATCCTGAATAAAAAAATGGATGAGATTAATGAGGTAACGGAAGCGATAGAAGACAGGGATAACAACATTTACAGGGTTTATTTTAATAAAGCTGAAATTCCAGATTCGATCCGAAAATCAGGTTTTAAGGACCTGAAGCGATATAAAGATTTAGAAGGATATAACAATTCGCAGTTGGTACTGAATACCACCAAACGAATTGATAAACTTTCGAAACAGCTGGCTATTCAGTCCAAATCACTGGATGAGATTTTGAAGCTGGCGAGTGTCAAAGGAAATTTGCTTTTGGCAATTCCTGCCATTCAGCCAGTCCGGAATGAAAATTTAAAACGGGTTGCTTCGGGTTTCGGGTATCGAATTGATCCTTTCACGAAAGTGCGAAAAATGCATAACGGTATGGATTTTACGGCCAGTACAGGCTCTCCCGTGTATGCAACAGGCGATGGTGTGGTAGCAAGAGCTGACAATACAGCGTCAGGTTTTGGAAATCATATAGTCATCAGGCATGGTTTTGGATATGAAAGCCTGTACGCCCATTTAAGCAAATACAATTGCAGGCCCGGACAACATGTCAAAAGAGGCGATGTGATTGGTTATGTGGGGAGCACAGGACGTTCTGAAGGCCCTCACTGCCATTATGAAGTGCACAAGGACGGAAAAGTAGTGAATCCATTGAATTTTTATTACGGAAATATTTCGGCAGTAGAATACGTGGCGATTTCACATATGGCCAATCAGGAAAACCAGTCATTAGATTAACACTGCAAAAAGTAGTAAGTTTGAAGTAAAATACAGAAAAATATAAATCATGCATATTGAGCTTTCTAAAGATAAAAGATATTACAGCATTGGCGAAGTAGCCAAAGCCTTTAATGTCAACGCATCTTTAATCCGGTTTTGGGATAGCGAATTCGATATTCTGAAACCTAAAAAGAATGCAAAAGGCAACAGAATGTTTACACCGGATGATATTACCAATTTACAGTTGATTTATCATTTGGTCAAAGAACGCGGTTTTACACTCGAAGGAGCCAAAACCCATTTGAAAGAAGGACAAAAGAAAACATTAGATAAATTCGAAATAATACGTAAATTAGAATCCATAAAAACACAATTAACAGAAATCAAAAACGAATTATAATAAAAATTAGAAACAAACTTAAATTAAATACACATGAAAAGATTTTTGCCTTGGATTATTGGAGCAGTTGTTATTTTTGTAATATACAGCTGGGTTAAAGGAATTAACAACACTGCAGTAACACTAAATCAGACTGTAGAGCAATCTTGGGGAGATGTTCAAACGGCTTACCAAAGACGAAATGACCTTATTGGAAACCTGGTAAATACTGTAAAAGGTGCTGCTGAGTTCGAAAAATCAACTTTAACAGCTGTAATTGAAGCTCGTGCAAAAGCAACAAGCGTAACTGTAGATCCATCTAATATTACACCAGAGCAACTTGCTGAATTTAACAAAGCACAAAGTGGTGTATCTTCCTCTTTATCAAGATTATTAGTTTCTGTGGAGCAATATCCAACATTAAAAGCAAATGAGAATTTCTTAAAATTACAGGACGAATTAGCGAGTACTGAAAACCAGATTCTAACAGCAAGAACCCGTTTTAATGAAGCTGTAGCACCTTACAACAACCACATCAAAACATTCCCGAACAGTTTATTCGCAGGTATGTTTGGATTCAAAGAAAAGGCATACTTTAAAGCTGTTGACGGAGCTGAGAAACCAGTTGAAGTAAAATTCTAAAAAAGATTTAATATTTTTGATTACAGATTTCAGATTCAGTCTGCAATCTAAAATCTGTAATCTAAACTCTAAAATAATTTCAATGTCAAAAGTAGAAGATTTTTTATCCAAAGAAGAAGAACAAGAAATTGTTGAAGCTATTCGCGTGGCCGAAAAGAATACTTCTGGCGAGATTAGAGTACATATAGAACAAACAACTTCTAAAGTCCCTTTCGACCGGGCTTTAGAAGTTTTTCATGAATTAAAAATGGATGAAACCCAATTGCAAAATGGGGTTTTATTCTACTTTGCCGTAGCGGATAAAAATTTTGCCATTTGCGGAGACAAAGGAATAAACGACCTCGTTGATAGTGAATTTTGGAATTCTACCAAAGACATTATGGCGGCTCAGTTTAAATCCGGAAACTTCAAGCAAGGTATTGTTGACGGCATTTTAAGTGCCGGAGCGCAATTAAAAAAATATTTTCCGTGGTCAGCTGACGATACTAATGAATTATCAAACGAAATCTCAAAAGGATAAATAATGAAAATTTCCAAAAATAAAACTTCAAATTCTAAAGGAATCTTTCGTTTATCCTTTCTGTTAATTGCTTTTCTTACTATTAATTGTGCTTTTGCCCAATTTAAAATTCCGGAAAAACCAAGTCTTCAAACTTCAGTTTACGATTATGCGAATGTTCTGAGCGCTACCGAAAAAGCACAATTGGAACAAAAACTAATCCGTTATTCCGATTCTACGACCACCCAGATTGTAGTGATTACGATAGAAAGCCTGCAAAATGAAGATGTCAGCCTGCTGGCTACCAAATGGGGACAGACCTGGGGAGTTGGAGGAACGGCCAAAGATGACAATGGCGTTATTATTTTACTGGCCAAGAAAGAAAGAAAAATTGCCATTAATCCCGGTTATGGTTTAGAAGACCGCCTGACTGCAGGAATTGGCGGAGAAATTATCAGAAATATTATTATTCCCGAATTTAAAGCCGGAAGTTATTACAACGGCCTTGACAAAGGAACAAATGCCTTATTTGACGTTTTTAAAGGAAAATACAAAGGAGAACGCAAACAAACCAAGGGAAAAGATTTTCCGATCCTTCCTTTCATTGTTATTGTTGTAATTGTGTTAATTTTACTGTCCCGAAATAAAAGAGGCGGAGGCGGAAATTCAGGCAATAGTGGCGGAGGTCCTAGCCTGATGGATGTAATTCTGTTAAGTAGTCTTGGCAGAAGCGGCGGTGGTTTTGGAGGAGGCGGCGGTTTCGGTGGAGGATCTTCCGGAGGCGGCGGTGGCTTCGGTGGTGGATTTGGCGGCGGTGGTTTCTCCGGCGGTGGTTCAAGCGGAGGCTGGTAGGATTTTAGTCGCAGTTTTCAGTTACAGTCTCAGTCGAAAACTTATAATTCAAAATTTATAATTTATAATTCAATATAGATGTTATCACATAAAGCAAAATACGCCCTTAAAGCCTTACTTTATTTAGCAGAACAAGACGAAAATCACATTTCTAAAACCATAGAAATTGCTGATGGCGCTAATATTCCTAAAAAGTTCCTGGAACAGATTTTACTGGATCTGAAACGTGGACGTTTTGTAAGCAGTAAGCAGGGGAAATTTGGCGGATATTATCTGATAAAATCTAAAAATGATATCACTCTGGCTGAAATTCACCGTTTATTTGACGGTGCAATTGCGCTTTTACCTTGTGCTTCCTTAAATTTTTACGAACCCTGCTCCGATTGTAAAACTGAGGCAGAATGCACCTTAAGACATGGTTTAATGATCATTCGTGACGAGACTCTTAAAGCAATGCAAGGCATTACAATCGCCTCATTGGTAAAGAAATAAAAAAATATTTCCTAATTCCTAGTAAATCTATAGAATTTACATATATTTGCAAAAAAATCAACCAACAATTACAAAATTTTAACCCTATGAAATTACATTACAATCGATCAGGTGTATCAAAAAATCTTTTGCAAAAAAACCAAAATAGTCAATTCTCTAGTTTAAAAAACAATTCTTCTATGATGTGTATGTGGTGGTAAAAAAATTTAATACAAATTCTACTAATTACATATACTTAATATAAAAAATGAAAACATCTCTAAAAAATATACTTACACTATTATCTTTTTTAACCTTCTCTATCTCATTTGCTCAAAACATAGAAGGTGTTGTAACAACAAATGAAAACATACCTTTGGAAGCAGCCAATGTTGTCATAAAAGGAACAACTTTCAGTACCATTACAGATGCCAGCGGAAAATTCAGCATAAATACACAGGGAAGACTTCCTATTACACTTTTGATTCAATACACAGGGTATACAACTGCAGAATACAATGTTACTGCTTTACCGGCAACTCCCCTATTGATAACGCTTAATGAGGAAAATAAACTGGTAGAAGTAGTCGTTTCTTCAAGACGTCGTATCGAAAAAGTTCAGGATGTACCCATTGCCGTTTCGGTTATTACCGGTAAACAGGCTGAACAAACAGGTGCTTTTAACGTAAATCGTATCAAAGAATTGGTACCTTCGGTTCAATTATACTCCTCAAATCCAAGAAATACAGGAATCAACATCAGAAGTTTAGGTTCGCCTTTCGGTCTTACGAATGACGGAATCGATCCGGGGGTTGGTTTCTATGTTGACGGTGTTTATTATGCCCGTCCGGCAGCCACAACGCTTGATTTTATCGATGTAGAACAAATTGAAGTATTACGCGGACCACAGGGATCATTATTTGGTAAAAACACAACTTCGGGAGCGTTTAACATTACAACCCGTAAACCAAGTTTTACTTCCGGTGCAGACTTTGAAGTGAGTTATGGAAATTATGCTTTTTTACAAGCAAAAACCTCTGTTACAGGAGCCTTAAGCCAAAAAATAGCAGGACGTTTATCTTTTTCAGGCACACAGCGTGACGGTCTAATCGACAATGTTGCTACAGGAAGAGCGACCAATACACTGAATAATCAGGGAATTAGAGGTCAATTGCTTTATACACCTTCAGACAATACAAACATTATATTGTCAGCAGACATTACAACACAGCGTCCTGACGGATATGCACAGGTTGTTGCGGGTGTTGCTCCTACTCAAAGAGCTCCTTACCGTCAGTTTAATGCGATCATCGCTGATTTAAATTACCAATTACCAAGTCAGAATGCTTTTGACCGTAAAATCGATCACGATACACCATGGCGTTCCGGACAGGATATGGGAGGTATTTCGCTTAACATAGATACCAAAATCGGAAGCGGAACACTTACTTCTACGACAGCCTGGCGTTTTTGGAACTGGGATCCGTCAAATGACAGGGATTTTACAGGATTGCAGGTATTGGCCTTATCTCAAAACCCAACCAGACAAACGCAATTTACCCAGGAAGTTCGTTATGCAGGACAGCTTAATTCAAAATTAAGCGGTGTTGTTGGGGTATTCTTTATTGATCAGACCTCACAAACCAATGGTACCGAAGAATCCGGAAAGGCGCAATGGAGATTCTCTCAAAGTTCGACAAGCAATTTATGGAAAACTCCGGGACTTTTTGAAGGATACGGAATCAAAACTGATGCCCGCATTAGAGCATCCAGTGCCGCTGTATTTGGACAATTGGACTGGGCAGTTACGGAACGCTTACATGTATTACCGGGTTTACGTTATAACTTTGATAAAAAAGACGCCGATTACAGCCGTACCACTTACGGAGGATTACAAACCACTGATCCGGCATTACTTGCTTTGAAAAAACAAGTGTACAGCGACCAGGCTTTTGCCTCAAATACAGATAACACCGATTTCTCCGGAAACTTAACGGTTTCTTTTAAAGCTACAGACAAAATAAATGCTTACGCCACTTTTGCAAAAAGTTACAAACCCGTTGGTGTGAATGTAGCAGGACTTCCAACCAATTCAGCAGGTGCTCCTTTATTGGAACTTGCTGTAATAAAACCGGAAGAGGTAAATCATTATGAAGTGGGTGTAAAAACTTCTCCTTTCAAAAGTTCAATTTTCAATTTAACGTTCTTTAATACTGATATTAAAAACTTCCAGACTAACGTTCAGGCAGCAGAATTAGGGGTCAATCGTGGTTATCTTGCCAATGCAGATAAAGTTCGTGTAAGAGGTGTTGAACTGGATGCCAGTTTTGTAGTTACGGAACATTTAACGGTAAACGGAGCTGCGACTTACACAGACGGTAAATATGTTAAGTTTACCAATGCACCGCTTCCTTTAGAAGAAACCGGAGCTGCAGTAGCTTTTAAAGATGTTTCGGGAACTGATTTGCCTGGTGCATCAAGATGGGCAGGATCTTTGGGTGGTGAACTTTCTGATAAGGCAAGATTCTTCGGAAATGCAGGAAAGGTTTTCGTAGCCGTTGATTCTTACGCTCGTTCGGAATTTTCATCGAGTCCTTCTGCTTCAAAATATTTAGTCGTTCAGGGATATGCAATTTTTAATGCCCGTTTAGGTTTCCGCGCTTCTCAGGGATTATCTGTTCAGTTCTGGGGCCGTAACCTTCTGAACAAAGATTATTATGAGCAATTATTGCCAGCCGGAGGAAATACAGGACAATATGCAGGTGTTTTAGGGGATCAAAGAACGTATGGAATCACTTTAAAATATTCTCTGTAAACAATTTTGTTTTTTTGTTAATAGCAATTAACGGGATGCGTCATCTAAAACGTATCCCGTTTTTTTATATAAATTAGTATTGAAAATCACAAAATAGCTTTCAAAGCAAATTTAAAAACGAATCTTAATTTCTGTAAATACTTTCCGGTTTGCCTATATTCGCAGCCTGAATTTATACAGATTAGATGAAAATCCTCCCAATAGTATTCCTTTTAAGTTTTACAAGTCCCTTTTTACTGGCCCAAAAAAAGACGGATCAACAAACCCTGACCTGGATCAGGTACTACAATATCTTTCCTCTAACCGAAAAATGGGCCATTCATTCTGAATTTGACAACCGCAGTTTCGTAAATCCTGTTCATGAAAATCTTTTTGTATTACGTCTTCAGGGGCGTTACAGGGCCACTAAAACAATAGATTTAGGGGGCGGATTTGCTTATTTTAATGTCAACACACAAGATCCACATACTGACCCCGATTTTTCAGTTCCGGAATACAGGACCCAGCAGGATATCACGTTTATTAATGATATTGCAAAAATCACTTTCCACAACCGTCTGCAGCTTGAAGAACGTTTTATTCAAAAAGCCACCAAAACAGAACTACTGGATGATTATACTTCTTCAATTCGATTCCGATATCGGTTACAGTCCATGTTTACGCTTTGGCAAAAAGACAAACGCAGCATAAAAGGAACTATTTCTGATGAAATTTTATTCAATTACGGAAAAGACAATAAAAGAAATACCTTCGACCAGAACCGTATTTACGCTGCATTACGTTATCATTTCAATCCTAATATCGGATTGGAACTGGGTTACCTCAAAAGCTTCCAGAGACGTTCAAGCGGTATCGATTTTTACGATCGTGATATTATCAGGTTGACACTGTATCATCGCATTAATCGCAAAACCAAAGCCTGAAATCCTACATTTCCCTTTGCCTTCTTTTTGATTCTTTTTCTTTAGAGGCAAAATTTCCAATTTTATACGACAGCGAAAACATTACATATCTTTTTAAAACCGTATTCTCCTCATCACGAATAGAAGTCGCTGAGATCGTTCGCGTGGCACTCTGGTTCTGATTCAGAATATCATATACTTTTACTTTCACATAGATTTTTTTATCGGAAAAACCATACGACAAACTGGTATTCCACAGGTAAAAATCTTTCTTGAAATCACCTGAAATATTCGAATTGTAATTGTAACCGAAGTCATTTCCAAAAATCAGATTGGCCGGCCAATATGAAGTTGTCTGCAAATTGATTCGGTGTACTACATTGGAGCTCGCATCCCTGCTAAAGTTCTCGTATTTGGTTTCATTATAAGACAGACTGTACGATGGTGAAATTGTAAGCAAATCCCCGTATTCATACGTCAGGTATACTTTTGGCGTTACTGCCACAGATTTAGCATTATAAATAACTGCATTGGTATATCCTTTATCAAAGGAATAACTTCCATTGATTCCAAAGCCATATCGCAAAGCATGTGCATCTCTTTTCACAGACTGATTCCAATTGGCACCCACGGAGGCAATATAAGTTCCCGAAATATTGGCATACGTTGTGGTTCTTTTTCCGCTATCATCGTAAACCGAAGTAGAAACTACATCATTATTGTAGTAATCTGCCTTTAAATACAAGCTATAACCGGATCGGGTACGAAAATCGAAATTTTTAAAATCAATGCTTGCCGTGTTTTTTTCAATCGGATTCAGATCCGGATTACCAATCACGGTATTTAACGGATTGGTCAGATTCAATACCGGCATTAACTGAACGGCAGACGGAAGTGCGTTCGAATAATCGTATTTGAAGGTCAGGTTTTTTGATCGGCTGAATTTGTATCGAAGCTGAAGATTTGCAAAAGGTAACACATATTTTTTGTTCAGGTCTGTTTCATTATTTTGGTATAAAGAGTAATTATCATAACCGATAATTGACGTTTTAGAATTCATGTTCAGCGTGAATTTACTTTTCTGCCAGGTAATCCCAAACTTAGGGCTCACCGAATTCTGACTGGAAGTGGTATAATTCGTCAGCGATTCATTGAGATCAGAATAGGAATTGGTTGCCACATTAAAATTGTACGTTTTAGCATCGTTGACGGAACTTACCCAATCCAAATCAGAACCAAATCTAATTCTCAGCGAATCCGTAACAGGCTCTGTATATTCGACATCAAAGGAATAAGAATCAGAACTGCTGTTATTTTTGCTGTTCTGGTTTCTTTCGTCACTTGGTTTATTGTCCTGATAAAAAATAGTCTCCGAAACGTTAAATCCATTGGAATCACTTCTTGAATTGCTGTTATTGAAAACCAGACTCAGGTTACGTGCTTTTTTCTCAAAAGTTTTATTGAAATTGATACTGTTTGTAAAATTGGTATTCGAGCTTTCACTATACGAATCCGAAGTACTTTCGTTTAAAGACTGTCCATTTTCATCTTCTGAAAAAGTAGAAGAAGAAGAATTGCTGTTCGAATGTGATTCATTCAGTTTTGGAGCCACCACTAAATGGGTTGTCGGGTTAATTTTGTACTCCAATTCAAAATTAGCATTGTTACCGGTGTTCTCATTTCTGGTTTTGGAATCTGCAGCCGTGACGATATTTCCGGTAGGCAAAAAACTAATCTGATTGGACTTACTCTCGTTTTTATTAACCGAATTCGAAAAATTATAACTGCTCATAAATTCCAGATCTTCCGTCCAGTCGTCTGAATAATTAATTCCGGCCAGATTCGATTGCGTAATTCCTTTACCGCTTCCGGAACCTGAGCTTTTGCCACTGTTTTTACTATTTCTTCCGCCACCCATATTATCAAATACCTCATCCTGTGAAAACCCTGTGGAGTTAATATTATTGGAAGATGCCAGAACACTTATCTTTTGTTTGTTTTTAAAGAAGTTCAGAATCAGGCTGCTTTCATAACGATCATCAGCCCCATACCCGCCCAGGACTTTTCCAAAAAATCCTTTATTTTTCTTTTCGTCTATGGTGATATTAATGCTCGAATAATCCGAAGTCGATTCCTGTTTAGAGAGTTCTTCTTTTTTAGTTTTAAAATCCGAAACCTGAATTTTCTTGATGATTTCAGCAGGCAGATTCTTTAAGGCAATAGCCCCGTCTTTATCAAAAAACGCTTTTCCGTTTACCAGGAGTTGTGTTACTTCCCTCCCGTTTACGGTAATTTTTCCATCATTATCAACATCAAAGCCCGGCAATTGTTTTAATAAAGTTTCTACATTCGAATCCGGGCGTACTTTATACGAAACCGCATTAAATTCTAAAGTATCTTTTTTGATCGTAATAGGTGGTGCTTCTGTTTTGATGACCACATTATCTAAAGCATTGATGCTTTCAAGCAAATATAATTTTCCAAAATCCTTGCTTTCCTGAAGGCTTTTTTCTTCTTCATAATAAGGCTGATACCCCAAATAGTTCACTTTTAGAAAAACGGGCTTGTCGTATTTCTTCATGTTGATACTAAAAAAGCCGTTTTTATCGGTGGTGGCATATTCAAGTACAGTAGAATCTTTTACGGTAGTAAAATACACTGTAGCCATTTCGAGAGGCAATTGGGTGTTGAGATCAACTATGGTTCCTTTGACAATGATCGTATTCTGGGCATTCGCGGAATAGCAAAAAAGAAAAAGCAATAGTAAAGGATATATTCTGGTCATAAAATGGATTCGTTTGAATGGTAAGAATCAAAAAAGCTGAAAAGGTTTAGTTGCATTTTTTAGATTTATTTAAATCTTCTGAAAAGACAAGTTGAAAATTCTGTATTTAAAACCTTTTTTACCTTATGTGATTTCAATATAAAAAACTTGAAATACAATATTTTAAACCCAAATAAAACCATAAAAAAGGGTGAAAACGCCCGATTAAAAACAGTATTTAGCCTGATCTCTGTTGCATCAAAATACAGAACCTTTGTTATTAATAATTTAAAAAATAAGGAGCGTTCAGAAAATCCTAAAAAGAGTATGACAGAAAAGTCGAAAACTGATTAGAGTAGGCAATTTAAAAACAAATAATTATGAATACTATTTTTAAAGGTTCCCTGAGAGGATATGTTTGCGAAGACTGTCGCGAATTTATATCAAATGTTGACGTTTTATTATACCTGCCGTATAAACAAACCCGTGTACCAGATGCAACTGCTACTGCAAAAGAGGTATTTCATGTCGTTACCAAAGAAGAAGCAGAAAAAAGAAAAGGATTACTTATAGACAAAAAAACAACGGATATCAATGGAGATTTTGAGTTTGAAATTAACGAAAGATATCTGAATTCGGATTTCGATATTGACTTTGTCTGTGGTTCCGTTCCGCCAAAACATCCCAAACCAAAAAGAGAGGAACAGGTACAATTTCACATCACCACTTTAGCGATGCAGGCAGAGCTGGAAAAACAAACAAAAGATCAAAATTCCAGATGGAATTACACCATTGCTCATAAATGGTGGTGTTACATTAGAGGTCACTTCTTTGATGCCTGGGTGATTTGCGGCCATTTGATGAACTGCAAAACAAATAAACCTATCGCCAATGCAACAGTTACGGCAATGGATGCGGATTTCCTGACCGATGATACTTTAGGATCTGCAACAACGGATGCTACCGGACATTTTAGAATTGATTATTCGGCGGCAGATTTTAAAAAGACCTTTTTATCTCCGTGGCTCAATGTAGAAACGGACCCTAATTTTCTTTCCTTCCAAAGTGGGCCGGATGTTTATTTTAAAGCCGAATTGGCCGGAACTAAATTAGTTGACGAAACCAAAGCTGATGCACGCAAAAATGTGGGCTACTGCCTATGTGTAACTTTATGTTCAGAAATAGCGGTGACCGATCCCGGAGACACTTTCCCTAGTGCATGGACCGGAATTGGAAATGCTTTTAGTTCTTCTTACGGAACTGGTATTCATGATTTTGACGCTAATGGCTTTGCCGGTTCAGGTAAGAACGTTTTATTTTCAACGATACGTTTAACAGGACAGGCAGCTTTAAAATCAGCAGCGGGTAACCCAATCGAATATCGTTTCAGGGTTAGCCATACAACCGATCTAAATACTGCCGCCAGCCTTCCCGAGGCAAATTTTACTAAAATTGTTGGTGTTACTCCTGGCTTGTTTGTTAAAAGTACTGTTTCAAAACTAAGCCGTATCGTTCCTGCTCCTCTTCTTAATGAAATTTTTGTGGAAAGCGATCAAAGTGATTTTGATACAGAAGGTTGGTTTGATGTCAATCATGCCATTGAGAGAACCTTAATCAGCGTTGGTTTAACGCCTGCAGATTTAGCGCTGTATAATGTTATTGAAGAAGATACATTAATTTCACTGGATACGACTGCGTTAACTACGCAACCAAATGTTCCGAATATTTTTAATGCAGGACAAACTATTCCCGATGCAAACAAAATTGATATCGAAAAAATTGCCATCCGATTTGAAATTCGGGAAGTAATAGACAAAGCCGCTAATAATTTCGGAGTGATTGGTGGCGATGGAAAAACACTTAATTCTATTGTAATCAACAACAATCCGATATACAAAAAACTAGCTATTAAAGAATTAGAAGACAGCACCCTTTGCAGTCCAATTAGCGGTATTATACATCTCAAATATACCCTATACCATCCCTATTTATCGACCTGCTCGTTAAGAATAAAAAAGAATAGCGAGACTACTGAAACCCATATCAACGATGGTATAATAGATAACCCTGCCGTAGTTGATCAAAGAACCAATGCCAGTTCCGAAATTAATAATCCGCCGACAATGGAACGCTGCACTTACATTGTAAGGCTTTATTCCTCTACCAGAAAACACAATGGCGATTATGGTGATTCTGATGGCAGCTGGCCGGAAGAGCAATTATTCTTTTATAACGGTTAACTGATACCAATTACCTAAAACAAAAAAGCAACATTTTCAAATTTGAAAATGTTGCTTTTTTTAATCTCTAAAAGAGAATTTTATTTCTCTCTGATATAGATATCAATTGGCACTCCTGAAAAGTCCCAATTTTCCCTGATCTTATTTTCAAGATATCTTTTATAAGGTTCCTTAACATATTGCGGCATATTGGCAAAAAACACAAACTGAGGTGTTAATGTTGGCAACTGCATACAATATTTAATTTTCACATACTTCCCCTTTGTTGCCGGCGGCGGATAGGCTTCAATTACCTTCAGCATAAATTCGTTGAATTTAGAAGTCGGGATTCTCTGTTTTCTGTTTTCAAAAACCTGAACCGTAGCTTCCAATGCTTTCAATAAACGCTGTTTCGTTAAAGCCGAAACGAACAAAATTGGCACATCGGTAAAAGGCATTAATTCTTTTTTAATTTTCTCTTCGTAATCACGTGTCGACATGGTATCTTTTTCTACCAAGTCCCATTTGTTCACTAAGATCACGACCCCTTTACGGTTTTTCTCTGCCAGCCAGAAAATACTCTGATCCTGACCTTCAAATCCACGGGTGGCATCGATCACCAATATACAAATATCGGCATGCTCAATTGCACGAACCGAACGCATTACAGAATAAAATTCCAAATCTTCCTTAACCTTTGCTTTACGGCGAATTCCCGCAGTATCAACCAGGTTAAACTCAAAACCAAAACGGTCAAATTTCGTATCAATGGCATCACGTGTTGTTCCTGCAATATCGGTTACCATGAAACGTTCTTTACCAATTAATGCATTGATAAAACTTGATTTTCCGGCATTCGGGCGTCCTACAACGGCAAAACGCGGTAAAACTACTTCTTCCTGAACAGGCTCCGGTTTTTCCGGGAAAGATTCGATCAGAGCATCTAATAAATCTCCGGTTCCGCTTCCTGATATACTCGCAAAAGTAAAATAGTCTCCTAAACCCAGGTTATAAAATTCCAGTGCATCTTTCTCACGCATGGCATTATCTACCTTATTAACAGCCAATAAAACCGGTTTTGTCACTTTACGCAACAAACGCGCTACCACGTCATCCATTGGTGTAATTCCTTCCTCAACATCTACCACAAAAATAATAACATCTGCTTCATCGATAGCAAGCTCTACTTGTTTACGGATTTCACCTTCAAATACGTCATCACTTCCGCGAACATATCCGCCGGTATCAATTACAGAAAACTCTTTTCCGTTCCACTCGCTTTTACCGTAGTTCCTGTCTCTGGTAACTCCAGAAACCGAATCTACAATAGCTTCTCTTCTTTGTATCAGCCTATTAAAAAGGGTTGATTTCCCTACATTAGGTCTTCCTACTATCGCAACAATGTTATTCATTTTTTTGAATTTTTGATTTTGGTTTCCAGCTTTTAGATTTTTAGTTCCCTAAAATTCTATCACTTATAAATCCAAAATGCTTTATTTTAATTTTTTGCAAAGGTAGGTAAAAAAGTGGCTAAGTCGCTAAGTTTCTAAGTACCTAAGTTTTTTTATTCTTTTTCCTGTTATATTAAGGAGTATTTTCAGGAGCTATTTCCTGCTATCCGTTTCAAACGAAGTTCACTGAACTCCGCTTTAAATATGAATAAAGTAAAGTAATCTTTTGTTGCGCTAAAGCTTCACAAAAGGATTTCCACTTCTATCAGGGCTAGGGATTCAGTTTTCAGTTCCCTGTCTCAGTTAAAACAAACGCTTGACATTTCAAAACCTAAAATAATCTGAATGTCCCTTTTTATAATTTCAAATCTGAAACCATTATCAATTCCAGTTTCAAAACTGAGACTGAACACTGTGACTGAAAACGCTCTTATTGGTTATACCCAAATCGTTTCAGCATATTCGCGTTGCTTCTCCAGTTTTTATTCACTTTTACAACCAGTTCAATGTGAATTTGTTTTCCGAAGAATTTTTCCAGATCGGCACGGGCTTCGGTACCTACTTTTTTCAAAGCGGCGCCTTTGTGTCCTATGATGATTCCTTTTTGGGTTTCGCGTTCTACCATAATGATCGAACGGATTCTGATGATGTTTTCGTCTTCAAAGAATTCTTCCGTTACGATTTCAACTGCGTATGGAATCTCTTTGCTGTAGTTTAGTAAAATTTTCTCACGGATGGTTTCGTTTACGAAAAAACGTTCCGGCTTATCTGTTAACTGATCTTTTGGATAATAGGCCGGAGATTCCGGCAATAAATCGATAATTCTTGTAAAAACTTCCGGTACATTAAAATTCTGCAAAGCCGAAATAGGAAAAATCTCTGCGTTTGGTACTTTAGCCGTCCAAAAAGCAACCTGCTCTTCCAGTTGTTCCTGGTTGGAGTTGTCAATTTTATTCAACAATAATAAAACCGGGATTTTAGCGTGGATTATTTTATTAAAGAAAGCTTCGTCTTTTAAGTCCTGCTCCCCTATCTCTACCATGTAAACCAGAATATCCGCATCTTCAAAAGCCGATTTCACGAAGTTCATCATCGATTCCTGCATTTCATAAGCCGGTTTGATGATTCCTGGAGTATCCGATAATATAAGTTGAAAATCCTCGCCATTTACGATTCCAAGAATACGATGGCGTGTTGTTTGTGCTTTTGATGTAATGATTGATAATCTTTCTCCAACAAAGGCGTTCATCAATGTTGATTTTCCAACGTTTGGATTTCCTATGATGTTTACAAAACCTGCTTTATGTGACATTTGCGTAATATTTATTTTTACTCCGTACAATTCGATCTACGGTCTAGGGTGCAAAGGTAATCATATCAACCCAATACAGAAAATAAAACATTTTTTAAAGTTTTCGTTGTTTTTCTCAGAAATCGGCGTATCTTTGCACCCGAAACATCGCGGGATAGAGCAGTAGGCAGCTCGTCGGGCTCATAACCCGAAGGTCACAGGTTCGAGTCCTGTTCCCGCTACTAAAAAGAAAACACCACTTGAAAAAGATGGTGTTTTTTTATTTTAAATTACAGCTTGCCAGGCTCATATCAGCCGCAGCGGACACAAGTTGGATCAACACGAAAACCTGTGGAGTAACAAAAATTAAGCATAAATATTAGTTAGTCTAAAAAGGAAGTATTCTATATTCCTAACACCTCTGAATTTTGATCTGAATGCTTTTATTTTAGCATTGAATGATTCTGCAGAGGCATTAGTGCTTCTGTTCTCAAAATAGTTTAATATGGTTTGATAATGATTCATAATTGTACGAGAGATTGTGCCGAAAGACTTAAACCCGGATTG
>NZ_WKKE01000020.1 GCF_009674775.1 Flavobacterium sp. LC2016-23
AATCTTGCACTGGGGTATAATTTGGAAATACAAATATCTAGATTTTAATATTTCCCCACAACAATATGCTTTGATCCAAAGTAAATTAATAGCATTCTCAAAATAAAATTCAAACGTAAGTGGGTAACAAAAAAAAACAGCTACAAAAAGTTTTGTAACTGTTTAATTATGTTTATTACTCAGATTTTATAGCTTATTATCGTTGACATCATTTATGAACTGTATAACACCGCTCATGAAAACTTTTTGATCGTCCCACATCGCCAGGTGACTTCCGTTTGGACAGTATAAGTACCGTCCATTCTGGACTAATTTACTTTGTTCTTCCATTGCTTTGGGGTCCATAGTGTCATATTTAGCCCCAATCATTAGAGTTGGAATTGTAATTTCATGCAGGCGATTTTTAATGTCCCATTTGGCTAAACGACCGCTTATGCCAAATTCACTTGGGCCCTGCATTAATGTATAGACTTCTCCATTAACATGTTTACTGGCGCGGTTTAATCCATCAGGCCATTCTTTTAATCTGCACAGATGTTCTTTATAGAAATTAGGAATTAAAAGTTCCATATAGCGTGGATTGTTGAAGTCTTTTTTAGCTTCCAAAGCTCTGATTTCTGCCAGTATCTCTGGTTTCATTTGTTTGGCCAAAACTTCGTCGGCGTATTTACCATATTCAGGGGCACTCGCTACCATATTAGCAACTAAGAGTCCTTTAAGATTATTTTGATATTTTAATGCATATTCCATCGCCAGAATTCCTCCCCATGAATTTCCTAATACATAAAAATTATTTTTGTCAGCTCCGATAGCTTTTCGGACTTGTTCTACTTCTTCCACAAATCTTCCTGTCGTCCATAAACTGCTGTCTTTTGGCTGATCGCTGTAATAGGATCCCAGTTGATCGTATTCGTAAAATTCAAATCCTTCACGCTGAAAAAAGGTTTCAAAACATTCCATGTACTCATGTGTCATCGCCGGGCCTCCATGTAAAAGCAATACTTTTATTTTTGGATTGCTCCCAAAACGTTTTGTCCAGACTTTGAATTCTCCGACAGGAGTTTTAATTGGGATCATTTTTACTCCGGCTGACTCTACCGGGTTGTTTTCTTTGTATGTAAAATAGTTTGAAAGAGTTTCCGTTTTTGTTTCATTTTTACAAGAGAACAAGAGCAAAGAGAATGTTAGGATGAGGATTGAACGCATATTTTTAAAATTAAAAGATTATTTAAGATTTTTGAACTTTCTTTGAAACTAAAATACAAATTAAAATTGGATTAGGGATTGCAAAGAAAATCATTACTTCTTTGTGTTTTTGCTTCGATAGAAATGTTTAACGTCTCTATTTGTATATTATCAAAAACATAAGAGCCCAATATCAATTATTTGGCTTTTATGTTCTATTTCCTATCAAAGGTATACCGATACTAAACTTTACATTATTTTCAGGCTGTTGTATTTCGGTTAGCCGCCGGCTTAGTTTTAAAATTTTTTTTTAAAGTTTTCTGAATTCGCTGCCGAGGCTATTTTAATCTCCTTTAAGATACTTTCTGCTATTTTATTATAATCATTGTTATAATGATGCGAGCCGGGTAATTCTATGGTTTTGATACCTGATTCTGAAAAATGATTTCGAGTTATGGCATCTTCTTCATTACCAAAAAAACAAACTGGATTACATGTTTTAATTTTTTTTATTTCAGAGATCACATTATAATTATCACTCGAACTTTCGAGACTAAGCATATCTGCAATATGAATTTCAAAATCTGCCTTTATATCTGGTGATAAAGCGTAAACTCCTTTTAACTTCTCTTTTAATGGTTCGGATAAATTGCCGGCTACAAATGGAATTACAGAAGCACCAAATGAGTAGCCTACAAGTACGAAGTTCTTTTTATCCCATTGTTGTAAATAATGTTCAACAGCCTTAGATACGACATTTGAAGTTTCGAGAGGAGTTTTTGCATTCCAAAAATATTTTTGGGCATCTAATCCAACTACAGCAATTCCTTTCTCGGCAAGGACATCACTAACGGATTGGTCAAAACTTGTCCATCCTCCATCACCTGAAATTAAAAAGGCAATCGGTAAAGCTTCATCTTTAATTTTGGCGGGAATTAAAGTCAATGGTATTTCAAAAGGTAATGGCGTAAGATGTTGCTGTTTAAGTAACAGATTTTGTTCAGATTTTTGTTTTGCATAATTGGCTGTATTCAGAATTTCCTTATACGCAGCAATAAATTCCGGGAGCCAGTTTTTAGTAACAGAAAATCCATGACCAACTTTGGCCAGTGTAATTAATTTTGCCTGCGCCATACCTTCCATATATTTTTTTGTATCGGAATAATTACAAACCTGATCAGTGGTACCCTGCAGTACAATAAAAGGAGCCGTTAATTTTTCCGTTTTCTCAAGATAATACGCTTTTCCTTCTTTTAAAACGTGAGTAGTCAATCCGGATCCGTCGCATAAGGTTCTGTCTGTTTCTATATCGGGACAAAATCCTAAAGCGATCGCACCACTAAAAGTATTTGCCGGAGCCTGAGCCAGCATGCCGTAAACTAAAGTTGCTCCGGAAGAATATCCGGTCAGTATTGGTTTTAAATACTGATCCATCTTTGTCTTTTTTTGCAGGATCATACTGAGTTCTTCAAAATCTCCGGCAGGATAATAGCATTTTGATTTTAATTTTTTTATTTCCTTAAAATAGTGCCGGATATCAATGCCTGCAACCAAAGCACCCTGATCGGCAATGTTTTCGGCCATATGTACAACGCCGCTGTTCCATCCTCCATCTCCTGACACAAACAAAACAACTGCAATAGGTTTTGTTTTAGGTTTATATATTGTGACTTTTCCAAATGCCCCAATCTTTATGGTATCGACCTCTGAAGCAAAGAGATTAATACTAAATACAAAAATCAATAGAATGAGTGTTACAATTTTATTCATCTGGATCATTTTTTAGCATTATGAAATAATAAACTATACTTTTTTACAGTACATTATAATTGAAATTGTGATAAAATAAACATAGAGATTCAGCATAAAAAGTCTTTGCCAGAATCCTTTGTAAAGGGCAATTAAATTATCTTGGTCATGAGAAAAACGAATCGTAAATAACAGCATTGTACTAAATCCAAAAGCAAAAACGATCCATGAAAATAAATAAAAATGAGGATTGCTTATTTTTGGAATCACTCTAAGCATGACTAAAGGAAGGAGTAAGGCAGCGATACTTCCAATGCCTCCTGCAATATCATGTATAACGAATGAATGGGGCATTTTTCCTCCTATTCTGTCGGCTTTAAATAAACCGGAGCCAATACCTTCACCTAATCCGTAAAATAGAATTAAGAACGAAGCAGTTTTTACAGAGTTAAGATGACTGCCAAACGCTTTTCTAAAAATAATTCCGAAAAAAATAAATATAATTCCAATGCATATCCACCATATCGAAATGAGTTCTGATACCGGGCTTATGGTCTCACCTAAAGAACTCATCGTGTTTTTTAGCTGACTGTATCCGGGATAGTAACTGCCTGCTAAAAACAGTACAATAACATCAGCGATGCAGGCAATAATGCAAATTAGAGCTGTGATCTGAATCAAGTTTAATTGTACTGCTCTCATAATATTCATGTTATAGATTATGGTTTTACTACTTTATTTAAAACTATCGGAGCTTGCAGCAAATCATAATCATGAGAGTAAACTAAATATTTATTGTACCATACCGGAGAGAATTTTTCCTTAAAATCACGTAATCCTTTATAATGCGAAAAGTATTTGATTCGTTCGTAGGCAAATTTCATAGATTTTTCAGGAAACGTATTGGCCTCTTCAATCCCGCTCATTGCCGCTAATCCTAAATTTACAGAGGTACAGTTTTGGGATTTGAGATATGAAAAAAGTTCTAAAAGAATAAAATCTATAATGCCGTTTGGAGCATCATTGGTTTTACGAATTAAATCATACGTACCTTCACCTTTGGCATAATCAGGAATAACATTTAGAAATGCTACTATTTTTTCTTCAGGGTTTTCGACTGTAATAATGGTTTGATGCCTGAGTTCTTCCCAGTCGAACAGGCCTTGCGAAAAAACGATTTCACTTCTTCCGGTACTAATCAGCCACTCATCACTTACTGCTTTTATTTTTTGCAGCAATCCGTCTTTTAAAGGTGCAGTATGAATTTTAGATGTAAAACCTTTCTCTTTTACTTTGCTTACGGCATTGCGGAGTGATTTTTTAGAACTGCCTTCCAAAGAAAATGCTGATAAATCTACAACTCCTTCCTGACCAATAAATAAACTCTTTTTCTGTAGTGAAGAAAACAGATCTAAATTTTCTTCAGGTACTCGATAATAAATGCTTCGTAATCCATTGTTATAGCAATAGGCGTCAAATTCCAGTATACATTGTTTCATTTCAACCGCTGATGCTGCAACGGGATTTTCGAGCACTACAGCAAAATTATCAGCTACGCGATAGGCTAAAAAAGCTTTTTTACCATTTGCTGTAAAAATAATTTTATCCCCATAAGTTTTAAAATAATCTAAAGAAGAAGTTCCATACTCATTTAGAATAGCATTAGCAGTTGCAAAATCATCCTCGACTGCTTCTTTTTTTAGTGTGTACGGGCGAATTAAGGCAAATACTAAAAAACCTAACGATAAAAAACCGCATATATTTATAGAAAGTAAAAAACGTCTGGCAAAATGATCCAAAGGTACCAGGTCTGAACTGCCGACTAAAAAGTAATTCTGCAGTGCGTATTTTATAGATTCAAGCCAGTTAAATTCAATATTAAAATGCTTTTTATCCAGGAAATAAAAGCCTAAAACGGCATATACTAAAACCGCGGCAATACTTATTAAAACTGTTTTTAAACCAATACTTTGCAATTTTGAATTGCTCTTTATATAATATTCTTTTCTCGTAACAATTAAACTGATTAAAACAATCAATGCAATTACTGCCTCTTCATAATCAATAGCTTTTGTAAGATGCCCTATGACAGAAATACCGGTTAAGAGAATCGCAAACCACCATGCAGTCCGTAATCCCTTTAGCATAAATGCTGCATTAACGAGCATGAATAAACCAGCGGTTATGACAAAATAATTGGAGGCTTTTATAGCCGAAACGGGAATAATATTTTCTAAAATATGTAAACGTTCTGAAATAGCCGGTGTTAAAACGGATATTATATTTATTAATCCTAAAACAAAAAGCAGAAAAGAAGGCACAATACGCATCAGTAATTTATTCGCATTGAATAAAAAAAGTGATGCCCCGACCAGTAACGGAATCCAAAATTCAAAAAAACGATATAAAAAAGTAATGGCTATCGCATTTACATTTTCGAAACCAAATTGTATCAATATAAAACTCATTGAAATTTCGATCGCTCCAAGCCCACGAAGAAAAGGAGATACGATTAAGAAAATAACCGAAATGATATATCCCATTACCGCAGCAGACAGCGATGGTGTAAAACCTAAAGCAATCATGGCGATATATAAATGGCCAATTCCAATAAATTCAATAAGTATAGAATAAAGTACAACTTGCAGAAACTTTTCTTTGACGATTCTGTTGTTTCTAAAATCTTCTGAAAATATTTCTACAGAGGGAAAAAACGAAATGATGAGACGGTATATATATGCTTTCTTTAAAATCGATCTGTAAAGAACGAAAATAAGAAAACTTAAGCCCACTATAGCTCCAATAGTATACCATTCTCCAGATCCGGCTTTTCCCTGAAACAGAGAATAAATCAAAGCGGGTATGGCAACAATGATTACGGAAAGAATACCTACAAAGCCATATAAAATAGAAGCAAAATGAATTTGAGTGGGTTTTACGCCTTTCTTCTCAATAGGCCTGGTAAAAAATGCTAAAGAAGAAATTCCTCCTGCAGGCAAAAATACACTCACAAAATTTCGCTTAAGAAACAAAATAACAGCCTGTTTAAATGAAATTTCGGCTTGTATTGCCTTAAAAGAAGCAAAATACATTAATGCCTGAAGTACTATATAAACAGCAGCCAGAACAATGCCGCATACGACCCAAAAAGCACTGGCATCCGTAATTACACTTTTTACTTCTTTTAATTCTGAGTTTTCATGTTTGATAAACCAGATTCCGATTCCAATAAAAAAAACAGTGAGTATAAACTGCCTGACAAGTTTATCATTTTCACGTAAAAAAGAAATTCCTTTTCTTTCTTTAAAAAAAACAAAAAACTTATTAGAGACGTTTAGTGCTTTCATACTTTATAGTTAAGAATAATTAATCTATAAAAAAAAATCGAATTAAGATACCCATAAATGTACAATAATTATCTATTGTGTAAAGTTTTGTCTCCATATTTTTATGTTACGCAGATCGATATAAATAAGATTTTTTATATTTAAAACACATGTTTTGTGGCATTAAATAAATGGAGGTTTTAGGTTTGCCATTTAGCTATTAGTAAGGATCTAAATCCAGCCGTTTACGGCACAAAACAGAAAAAGAAAGAAGGGAAGATCAGAACAAATGTGACGTTGTTGTTTGAAAAAAAATGATTTCACAGATTATACCCTAAATATTCCCCTAAATAGCAATGAAATTTTTTGTAAGTTTTGTAGTTATGGAATTAAATAAAAAATAAATATGGAGGCTTATATTTATTAAAAAAATAAAATAATAACTGTTTTTTCGATTTTAATAAATTTTTATATTTTTTAAAATATTTTTCAAAAATTAATTGATAATTTTTGAAATTCTTTAGTTTTGTACATAAAACAACTCTTAAAGTGAGAAAATCTTCAATGAAGAATGAAAAGAGAGATATTGATCTGTGGAATCAAATTAAAAAAGGAGATGTTCAGGCTTATCATAAATTATATGATCGCTATATAAATGTTCTTTTTACGTTTGGAATGCAGTACACTAATGATGAAGCTTTGGTGCAGGATGCCATACATGATATTTTTGTTGATCTTCACCGTTACCGTACCACTGTTGCTTCAGATGTTGTTGTTAAATCTTATCTGTTTAAATCTCTTCAAAATGACATTTTCAAAAAACTAAAATCACAGACAAAAATTGTTCGCCTGGATAAATTGGCAGAAGGTACTTATAAGTCCGATTCTGCAGAAGATGATCTTATTCTCAATGAAACTACCTTAAATAAAAGTGCTGGCTTAGCTATAGCCTTGGCATCTCTAACCAAAAAACAGCGTTACGCACTACATCTTAGGTTTAGCGAAGATTTGTCTTATGAGGAAATTTCTTCTACTTTAGAAATTAGTCTGGAATCTTCCAGAACATTGATTTACAGGTCTTTAAAAGAACTTCGATCTAAACTTTAAAAAAACTTTAAAAAAACATTATTTTTTTTGTCTATGTTTTTGCCTTTTGATTCTCCTAGCTAATATAGAATCTAAAAGAAAAATATTTTGTACCCAAATTTCAAATTTTTACCTAAACAAAGCAAAGCTGACTTAAAAGCGAGAATTTCAAACAGCATTGCACTGGAAAAACAACGAGGAAGAAGGAAAAAGCTTCGCATACTTTCTTTGAGTACAGCTGCAGTGATCTGTATTTTCTTAGGACTTACGATTACCTTTAAAAAAGAACCAGATTCTGTAAAAGCAAGTGCTATTGAGCAATTTGCAAATAGTTCTAAAACAGACGCTTCTTTCGAAAAAAGCAATCAGGTTAAATTGATATTATCAAATCAAGAATCTGTTATGGTAGGCGACAGTGCAACTATTGCCTATGATGCATCCGGAAATAAAATTAACGTTAATAATAAGCAGATTAACCAAAAAACATCTCTTGGCAATCAGTATAATACGATTTTAGTTCCTTATGGAAAGAGAGCACATCTTAGTTTAGCAGACGGAACTTTAGTATGGCTGAATTCGGGAACAAAGTTAATCTATCCCACTTCCTTTAACGGGGAAAGCAGAGAGGTATATTTAGAAGGCGAAGGAATCTTTGATGTAGCACACAATAAAGAAAAACCTTTTTTTGTAAGGGCTGCCAACAATTACAACGTTCGCGTACTAGGAACATTATTTAGTGTAAGCTGTTATTCAGGTGATGCTAAAATTTCGACAGCCTTACTGCGTGGAAAAGTGAAAGTAGCCTATGCTAAAAAAGGATTTTTTAGCAGCGATACCCTGCAAAGCGTTCTTTCACCAGGTATGATTGCAGCCTTAGATAAAAAGCAACAGACCCTAAAAACGACTGTTCAGGACGTTGAACCCCTGTTTTCATGGCGAAAAGGGTATTATGAATTCTCGAAAGAAAAACTGCCTTTGGTGCTGGATAAATTAAAACGCTATTACAATGTTGGTTTTGTGATGAATAAAGACATCAGTCAGCAGGAAACGTATTCAGGAGCTTTTAAACTTAATGATGATTTAGATAAAGTTGTTGAAACATTAGAAGCAACAACAGGTTTTGAATTCGTTTATGACCCTGAAACCAGAAATATAACGATTAGATAAATTATTGAATGACCTGTAAATTATTGCCTATGATAAGATAAAGCAAAAGAAAAATACTAGAAAAACCAACCAAAAAAAAACCAAAAGATGCGCTAACATCTCTTGGCTTATGTAAAATTTTTAATTGCTAATGCAATTATTGAAAAAACTAAAACAAAATTATGAATAAATATCATGATATAGGCTTTCTATTGCCTAAAAAAATCATCAACCTTACTTTTATTTTATTTATGAGAGTATTCATTTTAGTTCTGTACTTAGGATTAACCAGTATCTACGCCAATGTTGCGAAAGCGCAAAATGAAATCTCTGTGAAAGTACAGGATGCTTCACTGCAGTCACTTTTTTCTACGATTCAGCAAAAAAGTGATTACGTATTTTTTTATAATGATGATTTGATAACATCCACTAAAAGAATAAATGTAAATCAATATGGAACAGTCGAGCAAATACTTAAGATAGCTTTGGCTAATACTGGATTAACCTACAGTATTATAGATAAACAGGTTGTTATAAGGAAAACTAAAAAAGTACAGCAAGAGCAATATGATTTGACCGGAGTTGTTACCGATAAAAACGGAAATCCGTTAATTGGAGTAAATGTTGTTTTGTTAAGCAATCAAAGCAACTGGGATATTACACGCGACAAAGGAGATTACAGGATAAGAGTTGCGGCCAATGATTCTATTCGTTTTGACTATTTAGGTTATAAATCGAAAATTGTTGGGGTAAATAACCAAAAATTCATCAAAGTTATCTTAACTCAGGATGTAATGGAGTTGACAGGAGTAGCCGTAGTGGCTTCCAACGGCTATACTGATATTCCTAAAGAAAGAGTAACCGGGTCTTTTGAAGTTATGGGAGCCAAAGAACTTGCAGAGGTTCCTACCGTAGATATTGCTTCAAGAATTGAAGGAAAAATGGCTGGAGTAAAAGTCGATCAGAGAACGGGTAGTATTTCAGTTAGAGGAACAAATAATTATAGTGGTACTGGCAGACCATTAATAGTTATTGACGGTTTTCCGCAGCCTGTAAGCGATTTTGGGTTTACCAAAATGGGGGTTTCGGGTGCATCAATTTTAAGTTATGTTAATGTAGATGATATAGAGAGTATTACAGTTTTAAAAGATGCTGCTGCATCTTCTATCTGGGGATCCCGTGCTGCCGATGGAGTAATTGTGGTAACGACTAAAAAAGGTAAAAAAGGAGAACCAACCATTAATTTTAGCACCACAACTACAATAGGGGATAAAATGGATTTAGGGAAATTGCGTGTCATGAATACAGCTCAATATATTGATTACGAAAAGGATCTTGTTAATGGTGGCTTTGTAGCAGATGATATTGGTAACTGGCAGGCAAAAAATCCTAGTACTGCTCAGGAAATCATGTTTCAGCAAAAAAGAGGAACAATTTCTATGGCAGAAAGAGATCAGTTGTTAGATAAACTTGCACAAAATGACAACCTGAATCAAATTAGCAGATACTTATTAAGAAATTCAGCAACAAGACAATATGATTTATCTGTTAGTGGCGGAAGTGATAAAAGTACCTATTATTTGTCTTTAGGATACAATAAAGATGAGGCAGCGATGAGAGGTAACGAATCTCAATCGTACAATGTGACTTTAAATAATTCGTTTCAGCTTAAAAGTTTTTTAAAATTAAATACAGGAATAAATTACGTTTCTTCAACTTACCAGGTCAATACGACTGTAAACGAAGCGTTATCAAACGTATCAAATTTTGCACTGCGTCCATATGATATGATTGCCGATGAAAACGGAAACGGAATTGATCGTTATATCATTTTCAGACCGGAAGTTGCCAAAGGATTTGAAGCCAAAGGATATTTACCGTGGACTTATAATTATCTTGATGAGCTGAATTATTCGAATGTGATAACCAAAGGAGCCAACATACGATTGAATGCCAGTTTAACAGCGACAGTAAATAGCTGGCTAAATTTTGAAGCTTCAGGAATGTATACTTCTATTGGGAACAAAACCAAATCTTTGAGTGAATTAGACAGCTATTTTGCAAGAAATATGATCAATGAAGCAACTTCTGTAAATACTGCCGGTAAATTAGTTTACGGTGTACCTGTAGGATCTTATTTGTACAATACAAATGCTTCGAATGAATCGCAAAGCATGCGTTTTCAGATGAATATTAATAAGAATTTTAATGAGGATAATGCCTTACACTTTTTAGCAGGTTCAGAAATCAGAGAGGAACGCAGAGAAGGATCAAGCCAAAGATATTACGGTTATAACATAGATACAAATTCAGGGCAATCTATAAATCCAACAGTTTATTATACAACTATTTACGGCTGGCAGAATATTATCGGAACTTCTGATAACGGGATTAGTAAATATAGAGATCGTTACTTATCCTATTATGGATTAGGTTCTTATGATTTTAGGAACAGATATCATGTGTCAGGAAGTGTTCGTTTTGATGATGCTAATATTCTTGGAGCTTCCAGAAGAGACAGAGTATTACCATTATGGTCTTTAGGCGGTAAGTGGGATATTAATAAAGAGTTTTTCTTAAAAGAAGTAAGCTGGTTAAGCAATTTATCTGCAAGAGTTACTTATGGTGCAGGAGGAAGTACTCCACCTGGTGGTTTTGGAAGCCAAAGTGCTTTAATTTCTGTAGGTTCTGTTGATTTTAATACACAATTACCAACAGCTTCTATAACATTACCGGAAAATCCTCAGATTAAATGGGAAACAACAAAGACACTTAATTTTGGTTTGGATTATGCCGTTTTTAATAATCGCCTTCGCGGAAGTGCTGATTTGTATTATAAAAAATCTTACGATATCCTGACAAATCTGCCTTATAACCCAACATATGGCTGGTCGTATTTAACCTATAACACAGGCACACTAAAAGGTCACGGGGTTGATTTAAATATTTCAGGACTTATTGTAAACGCAGGCTTCAAATGGAACAGTAGTGTAACTTTTGCATACAATACAAATGAAGTCACAGATTCCCGATTTAAAGCTACAACAACAAATCAATACTTATCAGGAGTAACAGTTGAGGGCAAACCAATAGGATATATGTATGCGTACAATTGGGCAGGTTTAGATGCTAATGGCCAATCGACGATTTATAAAAAAGATGGTACGGTTGTAAATGCATCTCAGGGTATTTCGACGATTGATAAAGACGATCTAAAATATATGGGAACCACGGTTGCACCTTATTTTGGCGGATTTATGAATAATTTCTCGTATAAGAATTTCATGGTTGGTGTTCAGATGACTTATTATGCAGGCCACGTATTTAGAAATACTGTATTACAAAATTATCCATCCTATTCTGGAGTACAGTATGGTGCAGTAGCGAAAGACGAATTGGTTGCTGATCGCTGGAGAAAAGCCGGAGATGAAGCATTTACTAATGTTCCCGGCTTAGCCAATATTAGTTATAATAGTTTAAATCGTTATCAAATGGCAGACATCAATATTTTACCAGCAGATAATATTCGTTTGCAGCAAATTTCGTTGGGATATAATGTTCCGTCAGAATGGTTGGCAAAGACTTTTATAAAGTCATTAAGTTTCAATTTTGCAGCAAGAAATTTAGGGTTATTGTGGGTTAAGAATGACTTGGGGATTGATCCTCAGTATTTGTCAACCAATAACTACAATACACTTGCCCCTCAACGTAATTATACTTTACAATTTAATTGCAGTTTTTAATTTTAAAAAACAGACTTTATGAAATTACTAAAATTCACCTTATATATATTCCTTCCAATACTTTTATTAAACTCTTGCAGAGATTATGTTGAAGTAGAGCAGGTTGGAAACAACAGAGTTTTAAAATACACCTCAGATTACAGAGGTTTGGCTAATAATTATACCGAAATGACATCTTCTGGAGGTATTCACCTGTTAGCCAGTGCAGATGTAGAATTTCCGACAACCTATCAAACAGGTGTTTCGACCATTTGGAGTAACAGTTATACCTGGCAGGAAAAAATATACGATCCTTCTCAGGGAGATTCAGATTGGATCGGTCTGTACAAAGCCATTTATTACAGCAACGTTATCATCGATGGTGTAATGAGCAGCCAAGGTGGAACAGATGCCGAAAAAAAAGAAATTTATGCCGAAGCTTTTGTACACAGAGCGTTTGCATATTTACAATTGGTAAATGTTTACGGTCCGCAATTTAATCCGGCTTCTGCCAATTCAGAAAAAGCAGTTCCGTTATTATTAAAACCGGATTTATTTTCTTCTTTAGAAAGAAGTACAGTGGGACAAGTTTACGATCAGATTATTTCTGATTTGCAAAGTGCCTTAGCCAATGATATTCAGGATACGCCTCAATTTAATGTTTTACCTTCAAAAAGAGCGGTTTATGCATTATTTGCCCGAACGTATCTTTATATGGGATCGTATCAGTTAAGTCTGGATAATGCTCAAAAAGCACTTGAAATGCAAAGCGGTTTAATCAATTTAAATACATTTGCTTCCGGATTTAGCTACCCGGTTTTAATCCAAAATCCTGAGATTATATTTTCTAAAACAGCATTGCTTGCGTACAGAGGCGCTCCGCTATCAAATGATTTATTAAATAGTTTTGAAAGCAATGATCTGCGTTACAATTATTACACCATAGCAGGAACAAATTTTTTTCCAAGCTACACAGGCAGAGGTTTTGGTATTGCAAATTATAGTCCGACTACCGGAATCAATATTGGAGTTTCGGTTCCTGAAATGTATTTAATCTCTGCAGAGTGTTACGCCAGATTAGGACAGCCGCAAAAAGCAGTAGATAACCTGAATATTTTAAGAGCAAAACGTTATAAAACAGCTACCACGTACCAGGTAGCGGCCACTACAAATTTAGAAGCGTTGAATCTGGCATTGACAGAAAGGCAAAAAGAACTAATAGGAAGAGGATTCCGTTGGTTCGATCAGCGAAGATTAAATCTGGATCCTGCTTTTAGAAAGACATACACCAGAGTTTTTAAACAAAATACCTATACGCTAGAGCCTGACGGTGCCGGATATGTATTCCCAATCAATCAAAATTATATCGATTTAAGCCCGGAACTGGGTAAATAAAAAAAACTACAATGTTAAAGAAAATAGTAAATATCAAATTATTGGTATTGGTTCTGTGCGTCAGTATATTACAAGTTAAAGCGCAGCAGTCAAAGTCAAGATTAAGCGGTATGGTAGACGTTCCTCTTGCAGGATCAACTTTAAGTATGAGCTATGATGCAAAAGGCGGACCGCTGGAAAGCATCAGAGAAATCAACGGTTATGCCTATGTTTTTAACGATTACAGATGGGAAATCGAAGATCTTAAAATGAAGAAAAACGGTGCTGTATGGAATGTAGAATACACTGTTCCTAAAAATTGCGGTTTTATGGCTTTCAGATTTTATGGAAATACAGATAATGGTTTAGTTACAGATTCCGGACAGGACACCGGCTATCTTCTGGTTGTTTTTAAAGAGCCAAAAGTAAAAATGCCGGGAGCAGATTTGGCCTGGGCAACTTTTAGAAACAAAGATTTCAACAGTCAGTTTAACGGTTATTTTAAAGATTTTACAATAAACGGAGACGCTTCAGAATATTGGTTAAAAAAAGAAGTTGCAGATCATGGTGAAAATTTTCCGAAATTTATTGATACTTATATCAAGATTTTAAAAGTTCAGAAACCTGAAAAATTTGATGAATTAGCACACCGCTTTTTGGGAGATTTTACAAAGAAAATAAACGGTCAGCCTGAAGAGGTTTTTCTAAAAGTTTACAATTTATATTTATTCGATCTTAAAGATAAACCAAAAGCAGATTCTCTTGAAACGGTAATTCAAAAACAATTTCCAAAAGGAGCTTTAATGCGTTTTAAAGCGTTTCAGAAAATTATGCCAATTGCAGATGCTCCGGAGAAAAACAAAGTTATAACTCAGTTTTTAGCTGATTTTCCATACACTTCCGATGTACCGGATTCGCAAAAGTATTTCTATGATAACCTTGTAAAAACGCAATTTGGATATTATTTTGAGACCAAAGATTATAACAGTGTTTTAGCTTTAATTCCAACCATGAATTTTGCTAACCTGAATGATGCGTACCATCAGAATATTTCAAAAGCTTTGTATTTAAAGGCAGTTGATCCGGCAACAATAGAAACCATGGCGGTGCCAATGATTAAACAGATGCAGCAAAAAGTAAACGACTTGTCATACATGCAAGGGATTTACTGGTCATCAAATCAGGCAAATGAAAATGCTAAGGACAGGCTTAACGATCAATTAGTGATTCAGATTCGCATGTACGATATGTTGAAAAAGTACAAAGAAGTTTTAGAGACTTTTGAATTACTGCCTTTTCAAAAATGTTATGAAAAAGCAAGTGTGAATGATATTCACGTAAGAGCACTTGAAGCTTTAAACAAGCCCGTTATTGAAGTATTAAAAAATGCAGCAAGAACTAATACATTATCTGAAGGATTAACTGGTAAAATAAAAGAAGCTTACTTAAAAGAAGGAAAAAAAGAAAGTGATTTTCCGGCTTATCTGGAAGAGTTGAAAAAGCAAAACAATCCCGAAGGCAAAATTGCTTTGATGGATCCGGTTTCTGCTCCTGCGATTAAAGTACAGACAGCAGACGGAAAGGCTAAGCAACTGCTGTTAGATAGTGGGAAAATTATCGTAATTGACTTTTGGGCCACCTGGTGCGGGCCTTGTAAACAGGCATTTCCTGCCATGCAGCAATTGGTTAACAACTTTAAGGAAGACAAGCAGGTTGAGTTTTGTTTTATAAGTACACAGGAAACAAGGGAAACCTACAAAAAAGACGCTTTGGCTTATTTAAAAGGAAAAGGATTAAAGCTTGATACTTATTTTGACTTAGTTAAAAAAAGCGGCGGAACGAACAATGAATCGTTTTCTAAATATGCAGCCATTTTTAAATCAAGCGGAATTCCGAGAAAAGTGGTAATCAAAAACGGCCAGATTCGATTTACATCTGAAGGATATTCCGGAAATCCGGGGCAGCTTACAGACGAACTTACGGATGTCATTAACCTTTTGAAGAAAGAATAAATTTCCTTTGAAAATCCAACAATATGAAAAAAATAGTTGCACTGTTTACACTCGCGCTGAGTGTACATAGTTTATCTGCACAGAAAAAAACGGTTGACCAGTCGGCATACGACCAATGGAAAAGAATTGACAGTAAATCTTTATCCTATAATGGCAAATGGATGTCGTACAGCACTGCTTTTCAGGATGAACAAAAGGAAAGCCCAAAACAAATTATTATTCAGGAAACTCCAAAAGGAAAACATTTGGTATTGAATAATGTAAGCGATTTAAAATTTATCGGGACAAAAGACTGGATTCAGTACCATGCAAACGATAGTACGTTTTTACAAAACCTAAAATCAGGTGTAAAGAAACTGTGGAAGAGCAAACACTATACAAATGCTCTTGAAGGAACAGATATTTTATACTTTACGCGGCCTGAAGCAGTAAAGGGAGACTCTTTTCTGCAGCGTTTAGTTTATTACAACTTAGAGAGTAACGACAGTTTATCTCTAAATAATATGAAGACGTACCGCTTTTTAAAAAATAAATCGATTGTATATGTTCAGATAGAAAAAGACAAAATATTTTTAAAACATGGAATTCCAGGCGGAAAACAAGAAACGGTTTACAGCGGAAAAGCTTCTGATTTTGGCGATTTTCAATTAAATGCTAACGAAGACGGCGGTACTTTTTCATTGAAAGGCACTAACAGCAACGATTATAATAAGGTTTTTTATTTTAATCTGAAGACCAATTCTGTGAAAGAGTTATTCAATTACGATGATATTATCTTAAACGATCCCGGATTTTCTATTTCAAAAACGGCATACGGATTAAATGAAAAAAGCAATTTTATTCTGTTGCAGGTTAATTCAGATAAGCGTACTGAAAACACACAGATCTCAAAATCCGGCATTGAAATCTGGAAATCTGCCCAAGGCACAATGGAGCGCCGACAAGAGCTGCTGCGTAATTCAAAAATACTGCCAAGCGAGCAGAAATACCTGTATGATATTCAAAATAAAAAATGTATCAAAGTAGCATCAACAGGTGAATTTGATCAGTTGCTGATACCGGAGTCGGGCAATTTTAACGGGATTTTTGCTATCGACAAAAAACCTTATGCGGTTGAAGTAGACTGGACATTCAATGAACGTAATGATCTGTTTTGGATTGACGCTGCAACTGGTAAATCAACTAAAGTATTGTCTGGAATTACGGGAGCACCATCCTGGAATCCGCAGGGAACTTTTGCGGTTCTGTATGATACTGCACAAAAGGCATGGACCGTTTTTGACCCTGCTGCGCTACAGTTTAAAAATAGTAGTTCACAAATTCCATTTCCCGTTTCTGATGATAATGTAGATATGCAGTCTGCTAATACTGCTTACGGAATTGCGGGCTGGCTAAACAAAGGAAATACGTTGGTAGTATACGATCAGTTTGATATGTGGGCCATAGATCTTTTGCAGCAAAAAGCACCTTATTGCATCACTCAGGGCTACGGAAGAAAAAACAAAGTGGAGCTGCGTTATAGCGAAAGTGGTTTTATAGGCGATTTAGACCAGAAAAAATCAATCTATTTAATAGGATTTGATACCACACATAAATCTAAAGGAGTGTACAAATTTGCCAATAATACGATTACAAAAGTATTTGCAAATCCTGAATACAATGTGAGTATTGAAGCCGTTTCCGGAGATAATTCAAGTGTATTATTTTCTAAAGAAAGCTATACTGTTTTTCCGGATTTATGGTGGGGAACAGCAAGTTTTGGAGCACAGCAAAAAATTACGGATATCAATCCACAGCAAAAAGAATATGCATGGGGAACATCAAAATTGGTGACATGGACGAACTTTGAAGGAAAAGAAAATCAAGGCAATCTCTATCTTCCCGACAATTATGACCCTAAAAAAACATATCCGGTAATTGTGCATTTTTATGAAAAGCATACTGAAGAACTTAACGTCTGCCAATTACCGGAATTGAGTACTGCAAACATCAATATTCCGAGTTATGTGAGCAGAGGTTATATCGTGTTCCAGCCGGATGTACATTACAAATACGGTGCTCCGGGAAACAGCGTTTACAATGATGTGATAAGTGGCGTTGAATATTTAATTGCTAACGGTATTACTGAAAAAGGGAAAATCGGGATTCAGGGACATAGTTTTGGAGGGTACGAAACTTCATTTCTGATCACAAAAACAGCTATTTTCACTTGTGCGATTGTAGGTTCCGGAGTAAGTAATTTTACGTCTAATTATCCTGTAATGAGATCAAACGGTTTGTCGACCATGTTTAAATATGAAGCAGACCAGTATCGTATGGGAAGTTCTTTGTATGATAATATCGATGGCTACATTAAAAATTCACCACTGTTCTCAGCGAAGAATATTAAAACGCCGGTACTTATTTTCCACAATGATAATGATCGTGCGGTACCTTATCAGGAAGGGCAGTCTCTATTTTTTGCCCTTCGACGTTTAGGAAAACCCGGCTGGCTGGTAAATTATAAAAAAGAAGGCCATACTTTAGATGACACCATAAATAAGAAAGACTGGACAAACAAAATGCAGCAGTATTTTGATTATTACTTAAAAGGTGCAGAACGCCCTGACTGGATGTAATACGAGTCAGTAAATTTATACACCCCATACTGTTTTTTGAAGGTTTCTTATGAGACCTTCAAATCGACAGTAGCAGCGGTATGTTTCATTTTCAAAAATTTAGTAAAAAAAGCAAAGCAAAAGCAATCAAAAAAACGTAACGGGCAACGGAATGAAAATAAATCTATTTTTAACATATTTTATGATCTTGGGTCTGACTCAGGCATCAGCACAATTTAAGACCACAATTCCGCTTCGGAAAGAGGTGATTCATGGTACTTTAAACAATGGCATGCAGTATTTTATTCTGCATAATGAATGGCCTAAAGAGAGAGCCGATTTTTATTTTGTTCAGAACGTAGGAGCAATTTTAGAAGATGATAATCAAAACGGGTTAGCGCATTTTCTGGAACATATGGCTTTTAACGGAACCGAGAATTTTAAAGGGAAAGGAATTATTAATATGCTGGCCAAACACGGTGTAACTTTTGGCCGGGACATTAATGCCTACACGGCACATGATGAAACCGTTTATAATTTAAGCAATGTACCCGTAAAAAATCCGGTCTTACTGGATTCATGTTTGTATGTTTTACACGACTGGTCGGGATTTCTATCTTTAAAAGATGCCGAAATAGATGCTGAAAGAGGAGTTATACACGAAGAATGGCGTACAAGACGGAATGCCGATCTCAGAATCGGATCCCAGCTTGAGCCTGTGCTTTACAATAATTCGAAATACGCCAAAAGAGATGTTCTGGGCGATATGAATATTATAGACAATTTTAAGTACAAGCAGTTAAGAGACTATTATAAAAAATGGTACCTGCCAAATCATCAGGCGGTAATTATAGTAGGTGATATTGATCCCGTAAAAATGGAACAGCAGGTTAAAACGATAATGGGTGCAATACCAAAACCGCTAAATCCTGCAGAGCGGGTATACGAAAGTATTCCGGATAATGATTATTTAGTATACAAACTGGCAGTTGATAAAGAAGCGCAGAAAACATCTATAGCTCTTAATTTTAAAAAGAATAAGCCTGCTGTTCAGGATTTTGAACAGTTTGATACTACTATTGCAGAACAACTGGCACTTCAAATGATGAACAATCGTTTTAGAGAATACACTATAAATAACGAAACGGCTTTATTATCTGCAGGTATTAGTTATTCCGGTTTAACCCGATTGACTTCTCTTTTTACTTTGACCGTAAATCCTAAAAACGGGAAATTATCAGAAGCATTTCAGCAGGCCTATACAGAATATGAACGCGCAATTCAAAACGGATTTACAAAAGAAGAGCTGGATCGTGTAAAAGAAAATATGCGTTCAGGTTATGAAAATCAGTTAAAAAACAAAGACAAAATCAGTAATGAAAATTGGGCTTCGCAACTGCAGAATTATTTTTTAGAAGCTTCCCCGGTAATGAGTTCAGAAGACGAATACGAGCGTGTGAAAACAGTTTTAGCTGAACTTGATGTTATACAGGTCAATAAAGTATTTCGTGCACTGCCGACAGAGAAAAACCAAATTTTGACCGTTTCGGGGCCCGAAAAAGAAAATACAAAATATCCTTCCGAATCTGATTATACAACGATTATTAAAAATGTAAATCAGGAAAAGTTAGAACCGTATAAAGAAACCATCAACAATGTAGAACTTGTTAATGATAAACTTACGCTAAAGCCAATTGTGAAGAAATTTGAAATAAAAGGAATAAAAGAAGCAAGAGGATATGTTTTGGAAAATGGAGCCAAAGTAGTTATTTACCCCACCTCTTTGGCAAAAGATCAGATTCTTTTCTCCGCATTTAGTGCAGGCGGAACCTCTTTAATACCGGAGCAGGATTTACCTTCGGCTCAGATAGCGACAGTTCTGGCTAAAAATTCAGGAGTTGGAGATTTTAAAGTAACAGATCTGCAAAAACAGCTGGCTGGTAAAACATTAAAAGTTAGTCCGTACCTGTCAGAACTGTACGAAGGATTTAACGGAACTACGGTGAGGAAAGATTTAGAAACATTACTGCAGCTAACGTATTTATATTTTAAACATCCGAGATTTGAAAATCAGGCTTACAAAAGAATAATCGATTATTACAATAATGCACTCGATAACGTAAATGAAAATAATAATAAGATATTTGGAGATACAATTGCTTTACTCGAAAGCAATCACAGTAAACGTACATTTCTCCTGAATAAAGAAAATCTGGGGGAGTTAAAATTTGATACTGCTTCTCAGATTTTCAAGGAAAGAATTTCAAACGCATCGGATTTTACATTTGTTTTTGTTGGAAGTACAGGGGAAAACGACCTTGAATTAATTAATAAGTATTTAGGTAATATAGCCGGAAACCATACTCAGGAACACTATAGCGATCATAAAACCCGCCCTGCAAAAGGAACTTCTAAAGAGAAAGTGATCCGCGAAATGAGCGTTCCGAAAACCAGCATTTATGTACATCTGCAAAATAATAAAGTGAATTTTTCTGAGAAAAAACAAGTAATGGCCTACATGCTGTCTCAACTATTAAACAAAAACTATCTCGAAAAAATCAGAGAAGATGAAGGGGGAAGTTATGGTGTTCAGACAGAAAGTACTTTGTCTAAAAATCCGTCACCTGTTTTTTCTCTGCGCGTAAGTTTTGACTGCAATCCTGAAAAAGCGGACAAACTGCTTGCGATCGTTTATGAACAGCTTGATATTATTGTAAAAAAGGATGTACCCGAAAAAGATTTGTCAGATATAAAAGAAGATTTAATAAAAAGCAATCAGCAGAATAGTAAGTCAAATTCGTATTGGATGAATAGCATTGTTGATCAGTTAAAAACCGGAGATAAATTCGTAAGCACTACCAATTATGAGAAGCTTATCAAAAGTATTTCAGCAGCAGATATTAAAAAATATGCTGGTGAAGTACTACTGAAAGCGGATAAAGTGGAAGTTATAATGCAGCCTGACGGAGATCGTAGTGCGTCTAAGTAATATTCGATCACTAAATGTCAGACTATCGATAGTGTTTCTCGCAAAATAAGAACGGCAATTCTTCTGTTTTAATTTTAATAGTCTCTAAAAGAAAGACTTATGTTTCTTTTGAATTTGAATTAGTATTAAATTTGTAGACTGAAAAGAGCTGTCTTGCCGGACAGTTCTTTTGCTTTTTTATTAGATCCATTTCTAAAGGTTAGAACCCATACTGCATTCCAGATAATTTAGATGTAATGGGGCCAAAAATTAAAGCGGTTACTAATACAAAAAATATTTAGTTGCCTTTATCATGGATGAATTTTAATACTCTCTTTTGCCGGCCGACCACTTAAACGATGATAATAGATTTGCAGACTCGTTCTCCTGTCTATTAATTTTTTTCCGTTGAAAGAGGAACATGTTTGTGTTTTTATGATAAAAAGCTGATAATGCAAAAAGGGTACATTTCATTTTTTACGGCGATTTCTGCACTATCTGTCAAAAGAAACTGTAAAATATGTCTATGAATTTGATTAATAAGTCCATCTTAAAATGATACATTATCTATAATTTTATTTTCAATTCAATAGTCCTTTTAAAGCAGCTTGAACTTCAATGAATAAAATAGTTAGTTATAAGTAGCAGATTTCTTATTTGTTTTTGTTTGTAGGGAGATTAATAAAAAAATTAATCTCCCTTGTTTTTTCTTTAGACTAAAAAAGTATGATAATTAAATAAATGTGCAACGATATGGAAAGAGAGAATTTGAAAATTAAAAAAGGGAACCCCTCAAAAACAGTAGCCCTTTTTTTTGTGCTGTTATTTTTAATAGTAGCCAAAGGGTATTGTCAAAATGAAGAGAACACAAAAAGTTCCATAGCCGTGTTAGAAAGACTGATTGGTGATCGTGCGAAAGATTTCGATTTATATATTATTACAAGTAATGATCAAATTGGTTCAGACTTGTTTGAGGTGGAAACAACAGGAAATAGAATTAAAATTAAAGGAACATCTAATGCGTCAATTTGTTATGGGGCTTATACCTTTCTTAGAGATATTGGGTCTGTTTTAGTAAGTTGGGAAGGAAACAGAATTAATCTTCCTAAAGTCTGGCCTGAATATTCAAAAAAAGTAACCACACCATTTCAATACAGGGAGTATTTAAATGCCTGTACATTTGGTTATACCACACCATGGTGGGATTGGAAACGTTGGGAACAAGAAATTGACTGGATGGCTCTTCACGGTATTAATCTGCCTACAGCAATGGAAGGTCAGGAAGCCGTTTGGCAGGAATTATGGAAAGAATACGGATTGACCGAGACGCAATTAGAAGCCCATTTTGCAGGACCTGCCTTTTTACCATGGCAGCGTATGGGAAATATTAACAGTCTTGAAGGGCCGCTTCCGCAGGAATGGTTCAGTAAAAAGGAAGAGCTTCAAAAGAAAATCTTAGATAGAATGAGAGCATTAGACATGCATCCTGTTGTGCCTGCTTTTAGTGGTTATGTACCGAAAGCTTTTGCCGAAAAATACCCGGAAGCCAAAATAAGCGAACTAAAATCATGGTCCGGAGGTGGGTTTGAAAGTACTTTTCTTCTGGATTCCAAAGATCCGTTATTTAAAAAAATAGGAAAACGTTTTATTGAAATTTACACCAAAATGTACGGGAAATCTAATTTTTATTTAGCAGATTCTTTTAATGAAATTACACCACCGGTTTCTGAGAATACTAAATATGAAGAACTTTCAAATTACGGAAGCGGAATTTATGAAACTATTAATGAAGCAGCCCCGGGCGCAGTCTGGGTGATGCAGGGATGGCTGTTTGGAGATAACAAAGAATTCTGGACAAAAGAAGCTACCAGGGCATTTTTAAGTAAAGTGCCAAATGATCGATTGATGATACAGGATTACGCAAATGACAGATATAAAGTATGGGAAAATCAGGAAGCCTTTTATGGAAAACAATGGACGTACGGTTATGTGCACAATTATGGCGGATCGAATCCTGTTTATGGAGATTTAAATTTTTACAAAAATGAATTGACGGGTTTATTGAAAAATCCAAATAGGGGTAATGTGGTTGGTTACGGGGCAATGCCGGAAGGTTTAAATACGAATTCAATTGTTTATGAATATATTTATGATCTTCCCTGGAACCAGGGAAATGAACCTGTAAAGGAATGGCTAACCAAATATTTAAATGCCAGATACGGACAAAAAACTTCTGCAACTGTTTTCAAGGCTTGGGAATTGTTGCTGGAATCCGTTTACAGTACTAAATACTGGGAACCGCGTTGGTGGAATGATAGGGCTGGAGCGTATTTGCTGTTTAAACGTCCGACGGCGACAGTTACAGAATTTAAAGGGCATCCCGGAGATAAGAAAAAACTAAAAGAAGCTTTAGATATCTTAGTCAAAGAAGCGAAAAAATACAATAAAAAGAATCTTATTAATTACGATTTAATCGATGCTTCAAGACATTACTATTCACTTTGTATTGATGAAGATTTAATTGAATGTGTAAAAGCATACCAGCAAAAAGATATAGCAAAAGGAGATCAGCTATTCAAAAAAATAGAGAAACAAGCGTTAGATGTAGATACTATGATCGCTAAGCAGCCTTTAAACAGTCTGGATTATTGGGTAAAATCTGCTTCTGACTATGGAAGTTCACCTGAAGTATCTAATTTGTACGTAAAAAATGCAAAAACACTGATAACACTTTGGGGAGGAGAAGGCCATTTGAATGATTATGCTTCCAGATCCTGGCACGGAATGTATAAAGGATTTTACTGGCCAAGATGGAAAATGTTTTTAGAGGCATTAAAAAAAGCAGCAGTTAGTAATACTCCATTTGATGAGACTAAAGAAAGAGAATCAATCAAAGATTGGGAAACTAAGTGGTCAAAAAGCAAATAAAAAAATACTCAGGCTTTGATTAATAGTTATTTAAACAAAACTTTACGGAATCTTTATACTATTATCATAAGCGATCCGAAATGTATGAAATGAAATTTTTACGAAATCGATTAATTAATAAGTTTTTGACTATAGATTTTTAAAAAGACAACCTTGCAAAGCCTTGCTATTATTGACTTTAAAGGAATTATCCATGTTTATGAATAACCTGTCCATTTCTTAACATTTCTTTACCAGTAATTTCGTCAGTACTATATTAACCAATTAACCAATATCAAAATGGAAAAACTTAAACTTTTATTATTAGCCTTTTGTTTTTGCTTCTCAATTAATACCTGGGCACAAAAAACAGAAGTGTCCGGTGTAGTTTTAGATGACAAAGGCATTCCACTGCCTGCCGCAAATGTACTCGAGAAAGGCACAACGAATTCAGTAACAACAGATTTTGATGGAAAATTTAAATTTTCGGCTTCAAACAAAAATGCGACACTAATAGTTTCTTATATGGGGTTTGAAGATTTGACTTTAAAACTAGAAGGAACAAAAACAAATTATTCGATTAAATTGCAGCCTACTACAAACAGTTTAGAACAAGTTGTAGTAGTAGGTTATGGAAAAGGGTCACGTAAAAACCTTACTACTTCTGTAACTTCAGTAAAAGCCGAAGATTTAAACAGAGGGGCAATTAGTGATGTAGGACAGCTTTTACAGGGTAAAGTTTCCGGTTTGAACATTTCATCAAGCGGTGACCCTACAAAAACAGCTTCTGTAGTTTTGCGTGGAGCTTCTACATTAAATAGTTCACAAGGACCATTTTATGTAATAGATGGTATTCCTGGAGTTGATATCTCTGTAATTTCTCCAGATGATATTGCAACTATCGATGTCTTAAAAGATGCTGCGGCAACTGCTATTTACGGTAACCGTGGTGCAAATGGAGTTATCATGGTAACCACAAAAAAAGGAAGTAAGGGTAAAACGCAGATTGCATACAATGGTTATGTTGGTTGGGAAGAAGTTTCAAATAATCTTGACATGATGAATGCAGATCAGCTGAGAGCCTTTACAACTAAAAACAATTTGAATTTTACTCCGGAAAATGATAAAGGTGCTAATACAAACTGGCAAAAAGAAATTTTAAGATCAGGACGTGCAGCATCAAGCAGCCATAACTTATCGATGAGCGGTGGTGGAGATCATGGCAACTATACAGCAAGTATTACTTCTCTTAATAAAGAAGGAGTAATGTTAAAAAGTGACTTTTCCCGTATTATTGCCCGTTTATCTGTTGAGCAATTTGCTTTTGATGATAAGGTTAAATTTGGTTTAAACGTTACTAATTCCACCACAAAATATCAAAATGTACCACAGAGAAATACTGTTCTTTTGCAGGCAGCAAGTTATCTTCCTGTTTCTCCGGTAAGAAATGCTGATGGAAGTTTTTTTGAAAACTTTACTAGTCCGGGATATTTTAACCCGGTAGCTCTAATTGAACATGGTACTGATGAAACTAAAACGGATAACCTTGTAGGTAACCTTACGGCAGAAGTAAAACTTCCGTTTGGATTTACGTATAATTTAAATATTGCACACCAAAGATTAACTGCATCTCATGGAGAATTTTATGACAGTTATTATTCACAATACAACAGTGCCAACTTTTACAACAACCCAGATCCACCTTTGACAAAAACATTGGTTAATTTTGGTGTAAATGGTTCTGCATTGAGAAATTCTTACGAAACCAGAAACAACATCATTGAAAGCTTCCTTACCTGGGATAAAACATTAGGAGAGCATAAAATAAAAGCTGTGGCGGGTTACTCCTGGCAGGAAAATACATTAGGCGACGGATTTCAGGCAACAACAACTAATTTTCCTGTAAACAATGTGGGCTATAACAACCTTGCATTAAGTAATTATACCTCAGTAAATGGTTATGTAGTAAATTTTGGAGACAGTAAAGCATATCAAAAAACGCGTCTGATAGGTGAATTTGTACGTTTAAACTACAATTACAAAGACAAATACCTTTTGCAGGGAACCATCAGAAGAGATGGAGGTTCGATGTTTGGCGTAAACAACCGCTGGGGATACTTTCCTTCTGTAGGCGCGGCATGGAGAGTAGACAAAGAGAGTTTTATGAAGAATCAGGAGATTTTCAGTGATTTAAAATTCCGCGGTAGTTATGGAGTAACAGGAAATTCATCAGGATTTAATGCTTATACCGCTCAGTTTATTTCAGGAAGTTTAGGTACTTTTTATTATAACGGACAGCAAATTGGTGCATATGGTCCTAATCAGGCAGCTAATCCTGATTTGAAGTGGGAAAAAACAGCTACAGCAAATATTGGAGTTGATTTCTCAATCTTAAAAGGAAAAATAACAGGTTCTGTAGATGTATACGATAAGAAAACAACAGATATGATTTTTAATTACTCTGTTAATCCGGTACTTGTACCTGTAGGGACAATTGTAGCCAACGGTGGAGCAATGTCGAATAAAGGTATCGAACTTAGCTTAGGTGCAGCTATTATTAAATCAGCAGATTTTAGCTGGTCGACAAATCTGAATCTGGCAAGCAATAAAAATAAGATTGTTAAATTAACCAATCCTTTTTTCATAGGCGGCGATTCAATCCGACGTGTACAGCCTGACGGAGGCGGACAAACAGGAAGCACTTTACAGATTTTTAAAGAAGGAAAACCTCTTGGGCAATTTTTTACTCTTAAATATGCAGGAAAAAATGCAGATGGAGTTTCACAGTATTACGACAAAAACGGAAATCTGACGACTACGCCTTTAAATGGAGTAGATTATCATTATGTAGGAAGCGCGCAGCCAAAACTATTATTAGGCTGGGGAAATAACTTTCAATACAAAAAATTTGATTTAAGCATTTTCTTCAGAGGAGTGTTTGGTAATAAAATTTTTAATGCTACCCGTGCCGATTTGTTTAGGCCGAGTACCGCAATGACTACAAATATTTTAGCTGATGCAGCAAACGAATCGCCAAACGACCTTAACTCTTACAAGTATTCTTCTCGTTTTATAGAGGATGGAAGTTACCTAAGATTAGACAATATGACTTTGGGGTATAATTTTGGAAAAGTAGGCAGATACATAAGCAGCGTGCGTATTTATCAAACGATAAATAATGTATTTGTAATTACTAAATATTCGGGAATTGATCCGGAAGTTGAACAGGGCGGAACTGCTCCTGGTGTAGATTCAAATAACTTCTATCCAAAAACCAGAACGTATATGTTTGGTTTAAACGTGACATTCTAAAAATTAAACTCTAAAAATTATGAAAAAGATAGTAAAATATATAGCACTTCCAATGCTTATGGCCGGCATACTATGGTCTTGTGAAGATCTTGATGTGCCAATTACAACACAGCTTACACCTGAAGTATTTCCTCAAAACGATGCACAATACATTCAGGTAACAGGACCTGTCTATGCAGCCTTTCGTGGCGAGTTTTCATTTGCCTGGTGGTGGTCGCAGTCTTTATCTACAGATGAGGCGATCTTACCTTCAAGAGGAGGAAACTGGTTTGACAACAGAAATTACATTGCAATGCATTTTCATGACTGGAATGCAGATAATGGTATCATAGGAAGTCTTTGGGACTGGTCTTCTAAAGTAATAGGATCCAGTAATCAGGCCATTTCAATTTTGAGCCAGACTATGCCGGAAGGTTCCAAGAAATCAACTTTAATCTCCGAGTTAAAAACCATGCGTGCTATTTCCTATTTTATGTTAATGGATAGTTATGGAAATGTGCCGCTCGATACAGTTTACGGAGATTTTGGTTCTCGCGCCAAAACGCCAAGAAAAGAGGTTTTTGTTTTTATTGAAAAAGAATTAAAGAAAGCACTTCCTAATTTAAATCCTGCATCAGGAATTACAACTTATGGCAGACCAAACAAACAGACGGCTAATGCTTTGCTGGCAAAATTATATTTAAATGCGGAGGTCTATACGGGAACACAGCGTTATAATGAATGTATCGCAGCTTGTGATGAGGTAATTAATTCTAACCTATATGCTGTTGAACCAAGAGCGACTTATCTTCAAATGTTTTATCCTAATAACGGACCGCAAATGAAGGAATTCATTTTTGCAGTTCCTTATGATCCGGCTGCAGTTACAGTTGGCTACAACGGACAAATGTATCATGCACGTTATGATGTGCCACGTTCTGAAAGAACTAAATTTGGCCTTCCTTACACGCCAAGTGCACCAAGAAGTACCCTTCCGGAGTTCTATGCTAATTTCAATGATGTAAATGATATTCGCAACAAACAATGGCTTACAGGCTTACAGTATATGAATGATGGCGTTACCCCGGTAATGGTTACGACAACTAAAAAAGGATATGATCAATTTTATACAGGATCCGACGGAGGTGCGGCCTATACCTATCAGGTAAATTTAACACCGGATATTATCCTTCGTCAAAGTGTAACCTTATTCGATCTTGGAAATGATGAAATTGCCTGGAACATTGGGTATAGAAACATTAAATTCTACCCGGATGCAACTTCAACAAATCGTAACCAGAATAACGACGTTCCTTTCCTGCGTTATTCAGATATTCTTTTAATGAAAGCAGAATCAATTCTTCGTGGAGGAACAGTAACTTTAGGGCAAACTGCAGATGCATTGGTAAATATGGTTCGTTCTAATCGTACAACATCCTCAGCTTTGAGCGGTGTAACTTTAGAAGAACTTTACAAAGAAAGAAGCCGTGAGTTTACCTGGGAAGCCTGGCATAGAAATGATATGATACGTTTTGGGAAATATGAAGGACAATGGGGGTACAAAACCAATACAGATGTTTACCGTCGTGTTTTCCCGATCCCTACCAATGCTATGATTTTAAATCCGGCCCTGACTCAGAACGATGGATATTAAAAATAATTTTAATTATAAAAAGGAGAGAAATATCAAAAAAATCATCCTTTTTAACAAAAAAACAGCTGATTTGTTCAGCTGTTCAGAATCAGTTTAGTTTCATTTTTTGAATGAAGACAAAGCTTAATTGAATGCCGTTCCAAAAATCAATGAAAGATTAAGCTTTGTACCATTCTTTTCCATTTCTGTTTTCAGAATACATTATAATTCAATAATTCTCAGGTAAATCTTTTGCCTTATATTTTCGTTTCAGTAATAAATCAGTGTAATAAATACTGTATAAAACAATAGTGCCCCAACAATCAGCAGAATAATGGAATTAAATAAAATCTATAAAACAGGACGCATTGCAATAGGTTTAACGCTTGTTTTTTTAGTGTCATGCAATGCTCAGACAGCTATTTCTTTAAGAAAGAAACAGTTATCTGATATGGTTTATCCGTTGTTGGACACCGAAAATTCAAGATGGTTTTACTTTTCATCAGCAAGCCGTCCGTTTGGGATGGTAAATTTAAGTCCCGATACAGAAATTAGCAGCGATTGGGGAGGAGGCTATAAATATACTACAGATACAATTAAAGGTTTTAGCCATGTTCATGAATGGCAGATGTCCGGTGTATCCGTAATGCCCGTAACAATAGCAGCAAAAGAGAAGCAAACTATTTTTAAAGATTTTTATTCCGGATTCAGTCATAAAAACGAAACAATTACACCTGGATATCATTCCGTAAAATTGGATAGATATCAAATAACGGCAGAATTAACCAGCACGCTTAGAGTTGGTTTTCACAAATATACTTTTCCTGTAAAGGCACAAAAAGCAATTCTTTTTAATCTCAATACTATTTTGGGGCCTTGTGAAAATACGAATGGAAAATTAGAAAAAAACAATGATTACGAACTGTCGGGATCATTAGTTTTGGGGACCAATTTCAGACGCCCAAAACCACTCACCGTATTTTTTAAAATTAAAACAAATAAACCTGTTACTGCTGTCGAAAGAGATCATGTAAGCGGTAATTATTTGGTTAATTTTACTAGCACGACTGAACAGCTACTGATGAAAGTCGGTATTTCGTATACTTCAATTGAAAGTGCCAATAACAATATTGAAACCGAATTAGCCCATTGGGACTTTAATAAAACAGTTGCGGATTCCAGAAAAGAATGGAGCAGTTTATTAGGCAGAATAAAAATAGAAGGCGGAACAGAAACCGAGCAGAGAAGATTTTATACCGATCTCTGGCATGCGCTGCAAGGGAGAAAAATGATCAGTGATGCAAATGGAACCTATCCTGATAATACAGGAGACAAATTCAGGGTCGGACATTTACCTTTAGATGCTGACGGAAAACCCAAATTCAATCATTATAATTCAGATGCTTTTTGGGGAGCACAATGGACGATAAATAATCTTTGGGGACTGGTGTATCCTGAAATTATGGAAGAATTTGTATATTCTCTAATGCAATATTATAAAGATGGCGGTATAATTCCGCGAGGGCCTGCGGGAGGAAATGATACCTATGTAATGACAGGAGCTTCTGCAACGCCTTTTATCGTAAGCGCCATTCAGAAAGGAATTGTGAAAAAAGATTTAGAAGAGATTTATATTGCACTCAAAAAAAATCATATGCCGGGCGGTATTATGGAAAAGGCAGGATACGAACACAATACCAATATCGGCGGCGGATTAAAATATTATTTAGAAAAAGGATATGTTCCTTATCCGCTTCCTGAAGGTCATTTCGGAAGCCATGAAGACGGTGCAAGCCAGACTTTAGAATATGCCTATCAGGATTGGACTCTGGCACAACTGGCGAAAAAACTAAATCATGAAGAAGATTACATTTATTTCATGAAAAGATCAAAAAATTACCAAAACGTATTTGACAGTAGTACAGGATGGATGCGCCCAAAAAACGTAGAAGGAAAATGGCGCGAAAATTACGATCCCTATCAGTATGAAAATGGATTCATAGAATCGAATGGAGCACAATCAACCTGGTTTGTGCCACATGATATCGAAGGTCTGGCAGTTTTAATGGGCGGAAAAGAAAAGGCTGTTGCAAAATTAAATGCACAATTTGAAACGGCTAAAAACCAAAAATATACTTCTGGCACATCACACGATGCAGAATTACATCCGGAATTTAGCAGAATCCCCGTCAATTTCGGGAATCAGCCTTCTATGCAGACATCCAATATTTTCACCCTGTTAGGAAGACCGGATTTAACCCAATACTGGACAAGAAACGTAGTAAAAGAAACTTTCAGCGGATTATCTCCGGCAAAGGGGTATAACGGTGACGAAGATCAGGGATTAATGGGGAGTCTCAATGTATTGCTTAAACTTGGATTATTTCAAATGAATGGGGGCACCGACAAAGATGCCGTGTATCAGATAGGAAGCCCGCTATTCAATAAAATTTCGATTGACCTAGATCCGAAATATTATTCAGGCAAAACATTTGTAATTAAAGCCGCCGGCAACAGCACGGAAAATGTTTACATAAAAGACCTGAAATTCAATAATAAAACAGTACAAAATTTTAGTCTTTCGCATCAGGATATTACTAACGGAGGGGAACTAATTTTAGAAATGTCCAATAAACCAAACCCCTAAGATTCCAGTTGGAAAACATTCAAAAAGAAAAAAATAAAGACTAAAGAAATAATACAAAATGAAAATATCGACCAAAGTTATCTTTTTTTTAGGAATATCATTTCTTATTGCAGGTACAAGCAATGCCCAGCAGTCCGTTCATCAATATGTAGACCCGATGATTGGATCAGAAGGAGTAGGCAGGGTTTTTATTGGTCCGTCCTGCCCGTACGGAATGGTAAAACCAAGTCCGGACTGTACCGCGAGCCCGAACAGCGGCTGGCTTCCTATGCCAAAAGAAGTAACAGGCTTCAGTCAGGTTCATGTAAGCGGAACAGGCGGAGGTCCCAAATACGGAAATATTCAGATTATGCCATTTTCCGGTGCTTTGGATAAAATGGATCAAACCGCATTTAGAACAGAAGAAAATGTAAAACTGGGGTATTATGAAACTGTTTTCAGGGAGAATACTATTAAAACCGAAATAACTACAGGTGAAAAAGTATCTTTTTACCGTATAACTTATCCCAAAAACGCATCCAGAGAATTAAAAATTGATCCGGGATTTTTTCTCGGAGAAGAAAAGATTCCGGATGCCAGGGAAGCACAGCAGTTTGTAGGTTCGCAGATCGAAATTGTTTCAGAGACAGAAGTTCGGGGCTACAGCCGAATTCGGGGCGGGTGGAACAACGGACGTGCTTACACCGTTTATTTCTGGGCCGTTTTTGATCAGCCGATTGCAAAATATGTAACCTTTAAAGACGGTAGATTTTATAACAATCAAAAAGCACAGTTTGATTCCGGAAAGAAAACGGCAGCTTTGCTTTCATTCGGAAATACAGGAAAAGAAGCGCTGAATGTCAAAATCGGAATTTCTTTTTTAAGCGAGTTAAAAGCGAAAAATAATATTGAAGTTGAAATTCCGCATTGGGATTTTAATGCCGTTTTATCCACTTTAGAAAAGAAATGGGAAGCCTTATTAAGCCGAATCCAGCTTTCTTCAGATACACCCGAAGACTATAAAAAAATGTTCTACACCGGTTTGTACCATACCATGATTATGCCTGTTGACCGCACAGGAGAAAATCCGTTATGGACAAATGACGAACCGTATTATGATGATTTTTATACCATTTGGGATACATTTAGAACGTCAAGTCCTTTAATTACGCTCATTGACAGTAAACGTAAAGTCGAAATTATCAATGCGATGCTCAACATTTATAAACGTGAAGGTTTTTTACCCGAAGGAAGAAGCGGCAACGACAACGGAAGAACTCAGGGCGGTTCTAACGCTGAGGTTGTTTTGGCCGATGCTTTTGTAAAGGGTTTAAAAGGAATAGATTATGAGTTGGCGCTGCAGGCAATGCTGAAAGATGCGACCGTTCCACCGGGCGGAAATGAAGAAAAAGAAGGAAGAGGCGGACTACTGGATTATTTAAAATTAGGATACGTCCCCTACGGCACCGACCGCGCAGGAAACCGAACCATTGATTATGCGTACAACGATTATAATATTGCCATAGTCGCTAAAGGATTGGGCAAAACGGATTTGTATAATCAGTACATAAAACAGGCAGACAGCTGGCAGAATTTATGGCGTTCCGATTATGAAAATAATGGTGCAAGAGGATTCATTATGCCGAAAGACAAAGACGGAAAATGGCTGGATGATGTTGTTTTTGGAGAATCAAAAATTCAGAAACCTACTTTTAAATATACTCCTGTAATTACAGAATCGCCGTGGTATGTCTGCCATTGGTGCGTGTTTTTTTACGAAGGAAATTCATGGGAATATTCATTTAGCATTCCACACGACGTTCCGGAACTCATTATTAAATCGGGAGGAGAAAAAGCTTTTGAGCAAAGACTCGATACCTTCTTTAATTCAGATTTGTATAATGTTGCCAATGAACCTTCGTTTTTAACGCCTTGTCTGTATCACTGGATTGGAAAACCCTATCTGAGCAGCAACAGAATCAGAACGATTATCAAAAACAATTTTAACACATCAAGAGAAGGACTTCCCGGCAATGACGATTCGGGTGCAATGTCTTCGTGGCTGGCTTTCCATATGATGGGACTTTATCCGAATGCCGGACAGCCGTACTATCTGATTAATTCGCCTTTGCTAAAGGAAACAACAATACAATTGGAAAACGGCAAAAAGTTTACCATTTCCGCTAAAAAAGGGAGTGATAAAAACACCTACATAAAAAAAGCTTTTTTAAACGGAAAATCGTATGATAAAGCATGGATTTTACATGATGATATTATTAATGGAGGAGAATTGATTTTAGAAATGGATTCGAAACCTTCTTCCTGGGGAACCCTAATTTTACCACCCAAAAAATAAAATGATGAGCAAGATGAAAAATATAATTTTAGTATTTCTGTTTTTATCATTTTATGAAACAGGAACAGCACAAACGTACATTCCAACACTAAAAAATAATACAGAACTGCACTATGTGTGCAAACTTCACGGACAGACCAGAACCTTGCAGCTTACTGCTGAAACGGCAGACCATAAGCTGACTTTTAAACTGGAAACAAGGGGGGTAAAAAGCAGTATAGTGATGCTTCCCGAAGCGCTGAAAAACGGTAATGCCTTAAGTTTTAATCAGGGAGAATATGCACCTGTTTTAAACTTAAAACCAACAGAAACTTTTTTTATGATTTCGCAGTCCGCTTATCAGGATTTGGTCAAAAACAATTCTTTTGTGTATAATAACACAACTTATGTACTGGACAAAAACGAAGATAAAGAAGGCGTTTCAATTGACGGAAAATTTGTAGATGCTTTACACGTAATCGCACAAATCGATGAAACCGAAATGTGGATCGTAAAAAATCCTGAGTTTCCATTAATCTGTAAAATAAAAAAGAATCCCTTAGGGATAAATTTTACTTTAGTGAAAGTAGTGGATACTGTAAATTAAAAAAAGAAATAGTGAAGAGATATCAGACCTGACAGGTTTTTAAAACCTGTCAGGTCTGTACTATACGATCAAAATAATAAATAATGTCATTCAAAAATATCTTTGGTTTATTGCTTCTTTTAGTGCTGGTTTCCTGTAAAACAGAACAACATTTCAAGGAGAAAAAGGTGCAGATCGCTTTTATAGCCGATGTTCATTTACAGGATATTTTTGCCAAATTCGAAGACAACAGTTATCAGGGAATCAAAAATCCGGTGACCGGCGACTATGCTAGCATCAGAACAATGAATTCCCAGCTGCATTCTACCAGAATTTTCAATGAAAATTATTTTGCCTTTTTAGAAGCCCTAAATGACATTGTAAAAAGAGGCATCAGACAAGTTGTTCTTCCGGGTGATTTCAGCGACGACGGACAGCCCGTTCACGTAAGAGCCTTGCGAAAAATACTCAACGAATATTCCCAAAAACACGGTCTTTCTTTTTTCGTAACTACGGGTAATCATGATGTTGTAAGGCCATTTTCTCAGGATGCCGTTAAAACTGATTTTTTAGGTAAAGACGGAAAAGAGCAAATTATCAGCAGTTCTGGAAACAATTTTAATACAAGTAAAAGCGAACTGGAACCCATTATCACAGCCGATATAAAAAACTGGGGTTATAAGGAAACCATTCACGAAATGAGAGATTTTGGTTTTTTTCCAAAAAAGACTGATTTGTATTGGGAAACACCTTTTTCTAATTACACTTACGAGGGCTATAATTTTGAAGAAGCACAAAAAGAATCTGTTTTAGAAAAAAGAACGTATGCCGTTAAAAATACGAATCTGTTTCTTCCGGATGCGAGCTATCTGGTTGAACCAATTAAAGGAATCTGGCTTTTGGCAATTGATGCGAATGCATACCTTCCGAATGTGAAATTATCCGGAGAATCCGATAATCCGCATGATTTTTCGGGAGCGAATACCGGTTATAATAACGTTCTTATTTACAAGAGACATTTGTTAAACTGGGTTAAAAAGGTGTCGGCAGAAGCAAGGAAAAACGGAAAAATCCTGATTGCTTTTAGCCATTATCCGATGGTTGAATTTAATGACAATGCATCGCCGGAATTAAAACAGCTTTTTGGAGCCGATAAAATGCAATTGCAAAGAGTTCCTGATGAAGCAGTAGCGGAGCAATTTGCAGATGCCGGAATTCAGATTCATTTTGGCGGACATATGCATATCAACGATACGGGAGTAAGAACTTCCGCAAAAGGGAATACATTGTTTAATATCCAGACACCTTCGCTGGCCGCTTATCTGCCTGCTTATAAAATATTGACGATTCATTCTCATTCTGAATTTGAAGTGGAAACGGTTGTGGTGGGCAATGTGGCAGATTTCAGCAGTTTATTCCCTTTTTATGAAGAAGAATATGCGCATCTTCAAAAGAGTAAAAATGATGCTATTTGGAATAAAGAAATCTTAAAGGCAAAAGATTATAGAGAATTTACAAACTGGCATTTAAAAGAATTGGTTCGTTTACGATTTTTGCCGGAAGATTTTCCTGCAGAATTTTTAAAATCAATTGTAAATCTTTCAGGTAAAGATTTACTGGAAATAAATAAAAATGCTTCAGAAACTAATAAAGATTTGAAATCAAATTCCCTGGTTCTTTCCGATTTTGAATCATGGACGTGTTTTGATATGATTTTCGATTTTTACCGCTTAAAAAATGCAGATGAACTGGCCATTTCAGAAATTGGAAATCAGCGATTAAAGCAATATGATTTGGTTTGCAGGCAATTAAAAAAATCAAATGATCCAAAACTGGTTTTATGGGCTGCGATATTTTTGAAAACCATGAATGGAGAGCCTTCGGACCATTTTAAGATTGATTTGAAAAATAACAAAATTGATAATTTATCTGTTAAATAATTTTGATATTTATTAAATCAAAAACATTAAATTGCATTTATAATTTATTTCCATGAGACAAAGATTCTTCATCCTATTCTTGTTTTTTGTCCTTTTTTATCATTCTTATTCACAGAATATAAAATTCACACACTATAATGACAATAATGGATTGTCTCATAATTCTGTGCGCCATATTGTGCAGGATAAAAAAGGCTTCATGTGGTTTGGAACATTCTCAGGATTAAATCGTTTTGACGGCTATCAATTCAAAAACTACATGGGCTCCACTGCCGGAAGGAATAAATTGTACAATGATGATATAACAGCTTTGGAACTCGATGAAGAATCAGATCATTTATGGATCGGTACCCGAAAAGGACTGACTCTTTTCAAAATGGATACCCATGTTTTTACCACTTTTTTTCATAAAAATAATGATCCGAATAGTCTGCCTGACGATGAGGTGAGATCCGTTTATGTCGATAAATTCAAAAGAGTCTGGGTTGGTACCAAAACCAAAGGAGTGTATTTGTTCTTTTTGAAAGAAAACCGATTCGAAAAAATTAAGCTTAAAGGTTTCGATTACGTAAAAGAAATCTTTGAAGATAAAAAAGGGAATATCTGGATTGGAAGTTATGAAAAAGCAGGTGTAGCAAAAATTACTATGGATGCAAAAGGAGCAATCGTAAGAATTAATACTTATACGCTTTCTGTTCCATATTCAAATATAAAAAATCCATATCTTAATTTTATTTACGAAGACGCCAAATCAGATATTTTTGTCGGAACCCGGGAAGGTTTATATAAATTGGATCAGGCCAGGGATCAGTTTGTTAATTTATATATAGAAAATAAACAGGTTAGGGGGGCTTTAGGTCCGTATTTTTTATCCGTTGCCCGCGCCTCAGATGGAAAATACTGGGTCGGAACTTTAGGCGGATTACTCGTCTGCAATCAATTAGAAGACATTCAGAAAGGGAATTACAAATGGTATTATTCCATTTTATCAGATGACACCTCACTGGTAGATAATTTAATTTCAGCCCTTTATTTTGATGCTTCCGGAGTCTTATGGATTGGAACAGAAGACGGATTGGATAAGTACGATCCTTACGAAAATCAGTTTACTTTAAACAAAGATATATCGCGTTCCATAGGGAATCAGGCGCCGCGTATACGAGGTTTTGCTAAAACGTATGACGAAAAAGTGATTGTGGCAACCTATCACAACGGGCTTTTTATTTCTACTACAAAAGGCTCAACACCATTACACAATACTGGAAAAGATATCGCCAGTATTTATTCTGATGATGGAAAAATTTTTTACTGTGGTCTTTGGGACGGTACTATTTTAGTTTACAATTACAGCACAAATTCTTCCAGGGAAATAAAGACAGGATTTGAAAAATCGCCTGTTTTTGCCTTTACAAAGATTGGAGACGATTCGATGATAGTGGGTTCTTTTGGAGAAGGTGCAGTAATTTTGAATACCAAAACGCTGCAGGTACAAACTTCGGGTAAACTTTTGCCGGACTTTCAGATTAATGCGATTGAAAAAGACGCCAAAAATAATGTTTGGTTTGCTACAGAAACCGGAGTTGTAAAATACAATATCAATTCAGGAAAAATAGAAACCTATTCCTCCCTTTTTATCAAAGAAAAAGGAGTGCCTCATGATGAAAATGTAAGTGATGTTTTGGTCGATACAAAAGGAAAAGTATGGGCGTCAACGCGTTTTGGGCTGTGCTTATACAATCCGGAAAAGAACGAATTTGAACCCGTAAAGAATCTTAAAGAACTGTCGGGTAAATGGATTACCGATCTCTTATCAGATGCAAACGGAAATTTATGGCTGAATATCAATAACAACAATATTGCTTTCGTTAAATCTAATTTAAAAGATATTAGTATTTACCACGTAAACAGTGGTAACAGGTTGGACGTTTTCAGTTCAAGTGGCTTTTTTTACTTTAATAATTCTAATATTTTTCTGGGAGGCAAAAATGGTATTATCTCTTTTTCACCGCCCGCAATGAAAAGAAATAAATGGTCACCGCTGCCTGTTATTTCCGAATTTAAAATTCAGAACGAAGAAGTATTTCCCGAAATGGAAATCAATGGAGAAATTCCGCTCTCAAAAGATCTGAATTATGGAAAAGAGATAGAACTTACTCATAAAAACCGCAATTTTTCGATTCAGTTTTCGGCTCCTTCATTTGCAAATGAAAAGCTGAATAAGTTTCAATATATGCTGGAAGGTTTTGATAAATACTGGATTACGGCTAACAGTACTTCCAGAATAGTACAATATACCAATCTTTATCCCGGAAATTATGTGTTTAAAATAAAATCCAGCAACAGCGACGGATACTGGAGTAAAACGGTTTCGTATAAAATAAAAATCCTGCCGCCTTTTTGGCTGACTCCGACCTCTTTTTTACTGGTTTTAGCACTTTTATTTGGTGTTTTTTATTTCATCAGAAAAGAAATCAAAAACAGAATTCGTTTAAAACAGGAACTGCTTACAGAGAAAGTAAACCGAGAGCATGATGTTAAGCTGAATAATGAAAAATTACGTTTCTTCACCAATATTTCGCATGAATTAAGAACGCCGTTAACGCTTATTTTAGGTCCGGCCAAACAGCTGCTGGATGAAAGTAACAATGCAACCGATTATGAAAAAAGCAGATACAATCTGATTTATCAAAATGCCAGCAGGCTACTGAATCTGGTAAATCAGGTTTTGGATTTTAGAAAAGCACAATCAGGGGAATTAAAACTTAAAGTGACTAAAACCGATATTCTGGCTTATTCGAAAAATATTTTTGACTCCTTTAAGGAAATGGCTTATGATAAAAAGATTAAGCTCAATTTTATTTCTGAAGATGATGAAATAAACGGCTGGCTGGATAATGACAAATATGATAAGATTCTATACAATCTATTATCAAATGCCTTAAAGTTTACCAATAAAAATGGAAATGTCGATTTGTACATCCGGCTGAAAGCTACAGTGGAAGACATTTTAGTGATCGAAGTAACCGACGATGGAATTGGAATTCCGTTAAAAAGTCAGGATAAAATTTTTAAGCGATTTTATCAGGCCACAAACAGTAAAGCCAATAATACCGGATCGGGTATTGGTTTGTCGTTGGTAAAATCTTTAGTGGCAATTCATAAAGGAATAATTTCTGTAGAAAGTACACCGGGAAAAGGAAGTACATTTAGAGTAGAAATTCCTATTGACCGTGATTCTTACGAGCATAAGGAAGTGTTTGAATATGCACTTAAAAATGACAATCTGAGTATGCTTATTCCGGAAAAAGCGGCTAAGAAAATCATTCAGAATACAGATCTTAAAGAAAAAATATTGGTAATTGAAGACAACAGTGAACTTAGAAAATACCTGGTGGACTATTTGTCCGATTATTATAAAGTTTACGATGCAGAAAACGGGGAAGAAGGTTTGAAAATCTGCCGGCAAATTAAACCCGTCTTATGCGTCGCTGATGTCATGATGCCCGTTATGGACGGACTGGAATTTTGCAGGGAACTTAAAAATGATGAATTCATCAGTCATATTCCGGTTGTAATGCTCACGGCACTTGCTGAAAATAGGGATAAAGTAAAAGGATATGACATGGGAGCCGATGGCTACCTGGTAAAACCCTTTGAGCCGTTATTGCTTAAAACGGTTATTGAAAATATTATCAAGTCAAGATTAGAACTCAAACAAAAATTCTCCGGAGAAGTAGAAGGTAAGATTAGCATGCTAACACATTCTCCAGTTGATGAAGAGTTTATGGAAAAAGTGACTACTTTAATCAATAATAATTTAAGTGAAGTGGATCTTTCTACAGAGTTTTTATGTGATAAATTGGGCGTGAGTTCTTCAAAATTATATCGAAAAATTAAGGAACTGACCGATTTGGCTCCAAACGAATTTATTAGAACCATTCGTTTAAAAAAGTCAGCAGAATTACTCAAAAGTAAAAAGTACAATGTTTCTGAAGTAACCAATTTAGTTGGCTTTAATGATCCTTTATATTTCAGTCGATGTTTTAAAAAACAGTTTGGTTTCCCGCCAAGTAAGCTGATCAATTAATTTTCCTTTTCGAATATCGGAACCAGTCTTTGTCAAAGTTTTTAACCCATGACAAAGATATCCTAAACATAAACATTGCCCGCTGTTTCAACTGTGGGAATGTAATGTATATCTGTAATCTAATTTCTTCTGTTATTTCTCCCGTGGTTGAAACCACGGGCTATATTTGAACTTCGATTCCTCAATCTTTCATTTCAATATTCAAAACATAACCCGCGGTTTCAACCGTGGGAATGTAATATATAACCATAATCTAATTTTCTCCTCTGATGTCCCCGTGGTTGAAACCACGGGCTATATTTGAACTTCGATTTCTTAATCTTTCATTTCAATATTCAAAACATTGCCCACGGTTTCAAACCGTGGGAATGTAATATATAACCATAATCTAATTTTCTCCTCTGATGTCCCCGTGGTTGAAACCACGGGCTATATTTGAACTTCGATTCCTTAATCTTTCATTTCAATATTCAAAACATTGCCCACGGTTTCAAACCGTAGGAACGTAATGTATATCTGTAATCTAATTTCTCCTGTTATGTCTCCCGTGGTTGAAAGCATTGTTATATTTGAACTTCGATTCCTCAATCTTTCATTTCAATATTCAAAACATTGCCCGCGGTTTCAACCGGGAACGTAATGTATATCTGTAATCTAATTTCTTCTGTTATTTCTCCCCGTGGTTGAAACCATAGGAACGTAATGTATATCTGTTACCTAATTTCTTCTGTTATGTCTCCCGTGGTTGAAACCACGGGCTATATTTGAACTTCGATTCCTCAATCTTTAATTTCAATATTCAAAACATTGCCCGCGGTTTCTACCGTGGGAACGTAATGTATATCTGTAATCTAATTTCTCCTGTTATGTCTCCCGTGGTTGAAACCATGGTTATATTTGAACTTCGATTCCCCAATTTTTCATTTAAATATTCAAAACATTGCCCGCTGTTTCAATCGTGGGAACGTAATGTATATCCATAATCTAATTTCTTCTGTTATTTCTCACGTGGTTGAAACCACGGGCTATATTTGAACTTCGATTCCCCAATCTTTCATTTCAATATTCAAAACATTGCCCGCGGTTTCAACCTTGGGAACGTAATGTATATCCATAATCTAATTTCTCCTCTGATGTGTTCCCGTGGTTGAAACCACGGGAACACATCAAAATAACCACCTAAACAATTGTAAAAATCCTGTAAAAAATAAGAATTATCCATGTTTTTGATGTATTAATCCATTTTGAACGGTACAGGTAATTCTATTTTTGTCTTATAACTTTAAACTTTTCAGCATTATGAAAAAGCATATAGACACAGACAATCCATTGAATAATTTAGATGAATGGGAAGATGATTTGTTATTGCGATATCCTGATCCTTCAGAAAGTATACCGGAGAAGCAAAAAGAAGAATTCAGAAATTATGTTGATTCGGAAAGACTGGAAACGGTTAAGGAGTTTTACAGAATAAACCATACCTATCAGACTTATGATTTTGTATGCAGCAAAGAGCAGGAGTTTTTACAATTCAATAAAAAAGAAATGTCAATCTGGGAAGCGGTTGATTTTTTAAACACACTCGTAGACGACAGTGACCCGGATATAGATTTAGATCAGACACAACACCTCTTACAGACTTCAGAAGCGATTCGGGCAGACGGTCATCCGGATTGGTTTGTACTGACGGGTTTCATTCACGATCTGGGTAAAATTTTATGTTTGTTTGGAGAGCCTCAGTGGGCAGTTGTCGGCGATACATTTCCGGTGGGCTGTGCATATTCAGATAAAATTGTTTATTCGGAGTTTTTTAAAGAAAACCCCGATTATACAGATAAAAGATTCAATACCAAATTTGGGGTTTACACCCAAAACTGCGGACTGGATAATGTGAAAATGAGCTGGGGACATGACGAATATTTATATCAGATTATGAAAGATTATCTTCCGGATCCGGCTTTATACATGATTCGTTATCATTCTTTTTATTCACAGCATAAAGAAAATGCTTATGCCCATTTAATGAATGAAAAAGATATAGAAATGTTTGATTGGGTTAAAAAATTCAATCCGTACGATTTGTATACTAAAGCTCCCGTTAAGCAAGATGTAAAAGAATTGCTTCCTTATTATAAAGAATTAGTGGCGAAATATTTACCTGAGAAATTGAAGTTCTAGAATATCAAAAATTTCATTTGAAAGCGATCTAAAACCAAAATAATGCATAAAATCAAAATCAATATACTTTTGTTACCCCTGCTGCTGCTTTGCGGAACTTTAGTTTTGGCTCAGGAGAAGGACCGGAACGATTGGGAAAATCCACAGGTGTTTCAAATTAACAGAGAACCGGCACGCGCTGCTTTTCTTCCTTATGCAGATGAAACTTCGGCTATAAGTGATAAATACGAAAATTCACCCTGGTATTTTTCTTTAAACGGTAAATGGAAATTTTCCTGGTCACCAACACCGGATCAGCGGCCAAAGGATTTTTATAAAACAGATTTCAATACGTTGCACTGGAACGAACTTCAGGTGCCATCCAATTGGGAACTGAATGGTTATGGTGTACCAATTTATACCAATATTACATATCCTTTCGAAAGAAATCCACCGTTTATCAATCATTGGGATAATCCTGTCGGATCCTATAAAAAAGATTTTGTACTGCCTGAAAATTGGAAAAACCGACATGTTTTTCTTCATTTTGAAGCAGGAACATCCGCCATGTATATTTGGGTGAATGGTGAAAAAGTAGGATATACCGAAAACACCAAGAGCCCGGCAGAATTTGATATTTCTAAATATTTAAAACCCGGGAAAAATGATTTAGCAATAGAAGTGTACAGATGGAGTGACGGTTCGTATCTGGAAGATCAGGATTTCTGGAGACTTTCCGGAATCGACAGAAATGTTTATTTGTATAGCACAGATAATATTCGCATTTCAGATTTTTTTGCCAGACCAGACTTAGATGCGAAGTACAAAAACGGAAGTTTGAATGTAGAAGTAAGTTTAAAAAACCTGACTGCAACGGCTGTTAACAATCAAAACCTGACTGCAAAATTGGTAGATGCTTCAGGAAAAAATGTGTTCAGCAAAGAACTTAATGTCAATTTTGAAGCATCTAAAATTGAAACTATTACTTTTTCTCAGAATATATCCAATCCTAAATTATGGAGTAGTGAAACGCCAAATTTATACACTTTGCTTTTGACTTTAAAAAATGCAAAAGGAGATATTGTAGAAACTGTTTCCTCTCAAATCGGATTCAGAAAAGTAGAATTAAAAGATGGGCAATTACTGGTAAACGGAGTTAGACTGATGGTTCATGGCGTAAATATTCACGAACATAATCCGGTAACAGGACATTATCAGGATGAAGCCACGATGATGAAAGACATCAAAATGATGAAGCAGCTGAACATTAATTCAGTACGCTGCAGTCATTATCCAAACAATATTTTATGGGTAAAACTATGTAATAAATACGGTTTGTTTCTGGTAGATGAAGCCAATATCGAAAGCCATGGAATGGGAGTGGAGGGACAGCCTCTAATTTGGATGAATCCAAAAACTAATCCGGGTTATCTTCCGGAATGGAGAGAAGCACATTTAGACCGAATTTACAGCCTGGTAGAAAGAGATAAAAATATGCCATCGGTAATTATTTGGTCATTAGGCAATGAAAGTGCCAACGGGCCGGTATTTCATGAGGCTTATAAATGGATCAAAAAAAGAGACAATACAAGATTAGTTCAGTTTGAGCAGGCAAAAGAAAACGAAAACACAGATATTGTATGTCCGATGTACCCAACCATTGCTTACATGAAAGAGTATGCGGCGCGCAAAGAAGTAAGTCGTCCGTATATCATGTGTGAATATTCACATGCCATGGGAAACAGCAGCGGTAATTTTCAGGAATACTGGGACATTATTCGCGCAAGCAAAAATATGCAGGGTGGTTTTATCTGGGACTGGGTAGATCAGGGATTTGAAAGAACGGATGAAGCAGGCAGAAAATACTGGGCTTATGGTGGTGATATGGGAAGCCAGAATTATCTCAATGACGAAAATTTTTGTCATAACGGACTAGTTTTTCCTGACAGAACACCACATCCCGGGGCATTTGAAGTAAAAAAAGTATATCAGGATATTTTATTTAATGCCGTGGATATCAAAAACGGAGTAATTGAAATCATAAATGATTTCGGATTTACCAACCTGAGCAAATACAATTTTAACTATGAGGTTTTAGAGAACGGTAAAGTAATCAAAGAAGGTACCATAAATGTAGTATTAGATCCGAAAACAAAAAAACAGTTTAAGCTTGATTTACCAAAATTAGAGTCAAAAGAAGGAACAGAATATGTATTGAATGTTTTTGCGTATACCAAAACAGGTTCTGAATTACTGCCTCAGCATTTTGAAATTGCCAAAGAACAGTTTATTATCGAAGACTCCAATTATTTTGCGAATTCTGAAAAGGAAAGTTCTTCTAAAATTCAGGAAGAAAAAGAGCAGTTTGTACTGACTTCAGACAATGTTGTGGTCAAAATCAGTAAAAAAACAGGATTAATTTCTTTCTATAGTTTAAAAGGTGAGGAGTATTTTAAACAATATCCTGAACCCAATTTCTGGAGAGCACCAACCGATAATGATATTGGAAATAAAATGCAGATTAGAACGAACGTATGGAGAACAGCGGGTAAAAATACCACTTTGGAAAATATTCAGCTGACGGAGGAAAACGGAAAAAAATATGTGATTGCCAAATTAAAACTGAACGATGTTGCTTCTGATTATACAATCAAATATTCTTTAGGAAATGATGGTGCTTTAGAAATACAGGCGTCTTACAAAAAAGGCAGCAATCCGTTACCGGAATTACCACGTTTCGGAATGATTTTTACATTAAAAAATACATTAGAAAATCTGGATTATTACGGAAGAGGCCCTTTAGAAAATTATCCCGATAGAAAAACAGCTGCATTCAAAGGAATTTATAACAGTAAAGTTGCAGACCAGTATGTGCCTTACACACGTCCTCAGGAAAATGGATACAAAACAGATGTGCGCTGGTTTAAATTGTCAGGCAATACAGGAAATGGCCTGGAAATAAAAGGTCTGCAGCCTTTAGGCATGAGTACACTGAATAATTATCCGGCTGATTTTGACGGGGGAATTTCTAAAAAGAACATTCATTCCAGCGACATTACACCTCGAAATGAAGTTGTCGTTTGTGTTGATTTAACACAGCGCGGATTAGGAGGAGACAACAGCTGGGGATTACCACCACACGAACAATATGTATTGACGCAAAACGAATACAGCTACGGATTTGTTATAAAACCAATTTTTTAAAGTTTTCAGTCGCAGTCTCAGTTTACAGTCTCAGTTTGCACTGACGACTGCGACTGAAGACCGGGACTGACGACTGCGACTGAAAACCGAGACTGAATACTAAAAAAAACGATCAACTGACCACTGAATATTAAAAAAATGAGTAACACTACAAATGGAAGATTAGTTTCTTTAGATGCGCTTCGCGGATTTGTTATGTTTTGGATTATGAGCGGAGAACATATCATTCATGCTCTGGCAAAAACGGCTCCAATTCCTGTTTTCATATGGATGTCATCGCAACTGCATCATGCGGAATGGAATGGAATTACATTTTACGATATGATTTTTCCCGTATTTCTGTTTGTTGCAGGAGTATCGATGCCTTATTCTTTTGAAAAGAAAATGCATTTGGCAGGAGTAAAAACTCCAAAAGATTTACCGCGTAACGAAAAGCGAAAAATATACGTATCAATGCTCAAAAGAACCTGTATTTTAGTGGTTCTGGGATTTGTAGTAAATGGATTGCTGCGATTTGATGGTTTCGACCAAACGCGTTTTGCCAGTGTTTTAGGAAGAATTGGTCTGGCCTGGTTTTTAGCCGGAATCCTCTATTTAAATTTTGATCTAAAAAAACAGCTAATCTGGTTCTTCGGTATTTTGATTGGTTACTATGTCGCGATGAAATGGATTCCTGTACCCGATTTTGGTGCAGGAGTTTTGACCAAAGAAGGATCACTGGAAGGCTATATTGACCGTCTGTTTTTGCCGGGCAGACTGCACAGTACGGTTTATGATCCGGAAGGAATACTTTCTACCATACCTGCAATTGCTACAGCGTTATTGGGCGTTTTTACAGGAACATTTTTAAAAGCAAAATATCTTTTTTCGGTAGAAGTAAAATTGCTTTTAATGGCTCTAACGGCTGTGCTTCTTATTATTGGAGGCTTGATTTGGGATATTAATTTCCCCATCAATAAACATTTATGGACAAGTTCATTTGTATGTTTTGTCGGAGGGTTCAGTATTTTGTTTTTTGTCTTTTTCTATTTGATAATTGACCTTTTTGGTTTTCATAAATGGGCATTTCCTTTAATCTTAATCGGTTCAAATTCTATTTTAATTTATATAGCTGCTGAAGGCTTAGTAGATTTTAAACATACGGCAGATTATGTCTTTGGCGGACTTATAAATTTTCTGCCGCTCATTTGGCAGCCTGTATTTGCCGCTTTATCAGTAACTGTCATACAGCTCCTTTTACTTTATTTTCTATATAAAAGGAAATGGTTTCTTAAAATTTAAGAGATTAAATTTTAAATACATTTTACTAACTAACCACACAATAACCACGCATTATGAATGTATTACAAACCGCAGATTATATTGTTTTCTTTATTTACTTTGTCATAGTCACCGCTTATGGAATGTATATTTACAGAAGCAAGAAAACTGCAGCAACAAGCTCCAACGAATATTTTTTAGCCGAAGGATCACTTACCTGGTGGGCCATTGGAGCTTCATTGATTGCTTCCAATATTTCAGCAGAACATTTTATTGGCATGAGCGGTTCAGGTTTCGCTATCGGACTTGCAATTGCTTCCTACGAATGGATGTCTGCTGCCACATTAATTATCGTGGCGATGTTTATCCTGCCGATTTACCTTAAAAATAAAATATTTACCATGCCGCAGTTTCTGGCCAAAAGATACAGCGGAACCGTAAGTACTATTATGGCCATTATCTGGCTGTTAATTTATGTATTTGTAAATCTTACTTCTATAATTTACTTAGGCGCTCTGGCTATTTCATCTATTGCGCCGGTCAGCTTTCAGTTTTGTGTTATTGCACTGAGTTTATTCTCTGTGATCGTTACTTTAGGAGGAATGAAGGTGATCGGATACACCGATATGTTTCAGGTTATCGTTTTAATTCTGGGAGGATTAGTAACAACTTATCTGGCATTGACTTTACTTTCAGAGCAGTTTGGTTTTGGAAAAGATATTTTAAAGGGACTTGCCATTATTGGGGATGAAGCGCCAGGACATTTACACATGATATTAGACAAGACAAATCCGCATTATAATGAATTGCCGGGGATGTCTGTTTTGGTTGGGGGTATGTTGATCAATAATCTGGCGTATTGGGGATGCAATCAATATATCGTTCAGAGAGCTTTGGGAGCCGATTTAAAAACGGCCCGTAAAGGAATTTTATTTGCCGCTTTCCTAAAATTATTAGTACCAATCATTGCTGTTTTACCGGGTATTGCAATGTTTGTAATGCATTCGAACGGAATGTTTCAACAGGAAATGGCAGATGCAGCAGGAGTTTTAAAGCCAGATCATGCCTATCCCACTTTAATGAATTTGCTTCCTGCCGGATTAAAAGGTGTAGCTCTAGCGGCTCTTACAGCAGCGATTGTAGCTTCTTTGGCCGGAAAAGCAAATAGTATTTCGACTATTTTTTCTTTAGATATTTATAAAAAATATTTTAATTCTCAGGCAACAGAAAAAAAGCTGGTACGTACCGGCAGATGGTGTGTGGTTGTCTGTATGATTATTGCCGCCATCGTAGCGCCGGCATTAAAATCATTAGATCAGGCGTATCAATTTATACAGGAATACGTAGGATTCTTCTCTCCGGGTGTTTTAGCAGTTTTTTTATTAGGAATGTTTTGGAAAAAAACAACACCATCAGCGGGTCTTGCCGGTGCATTACTCACAGTTCCTCTCGCTGCAATATTAAAATTTCTTCCAATGTGGACAGATGGAGCTTTTCCGGATTACCCTTTCTTAGACAGAATGACCATGGTTTTCTTTTTAATTGTATCCATAATGGTCGGTATTAGTCTGGCAAAACCAGTCTCTCAAGAAGAGGCTCAAATCCATGAAATAGAAGTAGATAACGCTATGTTTAAAGTGTCTTCAGAGTTTATTGTCGGCTCATTTATCATTAGTGGAGTATTAGTCGCTTTATATACTGTTTTTTGGTGATTTTAAATTAATAGTTTAAAAAAAATAAACATGGATATTTATCATAAACAAGTTTTCAGGAGTTGTATCATTTTGTTTTTGATTTTACAGTTAAGCTTCAGTTCAGAAATGTATGCTTTTAAAAGAAAGGACTATTTGGTCACCTCTTTTGGTGCAATAGGAGACGGCAAAACTTTAAATACAAAAGCAATTCAGAAAACCATTGATGCCGCAAATAAAAATAAGGGAGGAAGAGTTGTTTTTTCTAAAGGCAGATTTTTATCGGGAAGTATCGTCTTAAAAAACGGAGTCGAATTGTTTTTTGAAGAAGGAGCGGTTTTGCTAGGGAGCACCAATCCGGATGATTATCCGAAATATGAGGGGATAAGGGCATTGATTGTAGCCAATGAAGCAAAAAATATTGCTGTAAACGGAAAAGGAAGCATAGATGGACAGGGAAGAGAACTGGCATTAGCAATTGACAGTCTGCATCATACAGGAGTTCGAATTGATCCCAAATACAATTACAGGAGAATGCGCCCCGAAGACGGAAGAGGAAAATTGATTTCGTTTGTAAAATGCGATTCTATAACCATGATCAACATCACATTAAAAAACAGTCCTGGCTGGGTGCAGTGTTTTACAGAATGCAAAAATATTGTCATTGATTCGATGAAAGTCAATAGTACGGCTTATTGGAACAATGATGGAATTGATGTTAACGGATGCGAAAATGTCCGGATCACCAATTGCAATGTAAACGCGGCAGATGACGGTATTTGTCTGAAATCGGAGTCACCCGGATTACAGAATAATAACATTTACATCGCCAACTGCACGATCAGATCGAGTGCCAATGCGGTTAAATTTGGTACAGGTTCTTATGGCAGTTTCAAAAACGTAACCGTTGAAAACATCGAGGTCTATGATACTTTTAGATCGGCAATCGCGATCGAATCTGTAGACGGAGCCGAGATTGAGAATATTAAAGTTTCGAATATTACGGCTGTAAATACAGGAAATGCAATATTGATCCGTTTAGGCCACAGAAATGGAGACAAGCCGGGTTATATCAAAAATGTATCGATTAAAAATGTAAAAGTGCAGGTTCCTTTTGGGCGTCCGGATATAGATTATGATTTGCGCGGACCGGAAGTGGACTATTTCCATAATCCGTTTCCGGCTTCTATTGCCGGAATTCCGGGACATCTTGTCGAAAATGTAACTTTAGAAAATATTGAAATTACCTATCCGGGAAGAGCTTCAAAAGGAATGGCGTATCATCCTTTAAGCCGATTGAAAGATGTAAAAGAAAACATAAACGGTTACCCTGAATTTACCATGTTTGGGGAATTGCCTTCCTGGGGATTTTATGTGCGTCACGCCGACGGAATCGAAATGAAGAATATAAAACTGATTTTGGAGAAAGAAGATTTTCGTCCCGCCTTTGTTTTTGATGATGTAAAAAATCTCACGATGAAAGCGATTGATATGCCTTCGGATAAAATCAATCAAATTGTTTTTAAAGATGTTTTATCAAGTAATCTGGACAGTGAATCTTTAAAAAGAAAAACAGAACCGGAACAAAATAAATTTGAGTTACCTGTAAAATAAATTTTCACAATATAAGATAGCCCGCGGTTTCAACCGTGGGAAACTGTAAAATAAATTTTCATAATATAAGACAGCCCTCGGTTTCAACCGTAGGAAACTGTAAAATAAATTTTCACAATATAAGATAGCCCGCGGTTTCAACCATGGGAAACTGTAAAATAAATTTTCATAATATAAGACAACCCGCGGTTTCAACCGTGGAAACTTAGATATTCATCTCAATCAAAGTTTTGGCGAGATTAAAATAATTAAAAGTAATGAAAAAGAAATCTATAATCGCGATCCTGATTTTTTGTCTTTCCCTGACCGTTTCGGCACAGAATGTTTACGACATTAAAAAATACGGAGCCAAAGGAGATGGCAAAACCAATGATGCGGCAGCCATTCAAAAAGCAATTGATGCCTGCAGTAAAACTGGCGGAAGAGTTTTAATTCCGGCGCCGTTTACCTTTTTGGCCGGACCAATTGAGGTAAAATCAAAAGTAGAGCTGCATATTGAAGCCGGTGCTAAATTATTGGCAAGTCCCGATGAAAAGCTATATACAAAAAGCGCTTTCAGAACCAATCCGGGTGAAGGGACAATTTGGATTGGAGGAGAAAATGTAGTGGATTTTACCATTAGCGGAAGCGGAAAAATAGATGGAAACGGAATTTCATTTATGGGGGAAGAACTGGAAGATTCCTATGTTTTAAAACCTTTTAGCGTGCTCGATCCACGACCGCACGTATTGACAATTACAGGAGGCAAAAATATAAGAATCAAAGATGTTCATATCGGAAATTCGGCCTATTGGACCATTCATTTGATTGGCTGTAACGATGTCGTCATAAGCGGCATTACTTTATTGAACAGTCTAAAAGTCCGTAACAGTGACGGTATCGATTTGGATCATTCCAAAAATGTGAGAATAAGCGATTGTTATATCGAAAGTGGTGACGATTGTATCTGTTTAAAAAACAGAAGAGAGTTTGAAGAATTTGGTGCCTGCGAAAATATTACAGTGACCAATTGTACGATGACCAGCAGCAGCTGCGCAATTAAAATTGGTTCCGAAAATATGGATGCAATCAGACAAGTGGTTTTCAATAATTGTATCATTAAAAACAGCAATCGCGCTTTGGGAATTCAAAATAGAGATGAAGGAACAGTAAGTGATGTTATTTTTTCTAATATCATTATTGAAAGTAAATTGACGACAGATACCTGGTGGGGAAAGGCAGAACCAATTTATGTAACGGCTTTCAGAAGAGCCAAAGGAAATCATAAAGATGCCAACTGGCGTTTTCCAAAAGGAGCAACAGAAGGAAAAGTAGGCGAAATAAAAAACATCTATTTTTCCAATATTCAGTGCACAGGAGAAAATGGCGTGTTTGTAAGCGGAGAATCAAAAGATAAAATCAGTAATATTGTTTTTGATAATGTGAGTGTTTTTATTGATAAAATCACCTCTTTTCCGGGTGGAGTATATGACAGACGACCTTCTAATGTCGAAGGTTTTGTAAAAGGAAGTACTTCGGGGTTTTATTTTGATTCCGCAGAACGTATTAAAGTGCAGAATTGTACCGTACAATGGGGAAAAAATAAACCCGACTATTTTAAATATGCAGTCGAAAGTAAAAATGTAGATGAATTAATTATAACAAATTTAGACGGACAATCAGCTTTTCCTGCTAAATTAGAGGCAGTAAAAAAATAATCAGTTCCATTTCAAAAACTATGAAAAATAATATCCTTACCAAATTTAGTATTTGCAGTCTGCTGCTAGGCAGTTTTTGTGTGAATGCTCAAAAGACAACCTTAGAAGTTGATGCCACAAAGACTATTACCAAAATCCAGCCTACTATGTTCGGTTTGTTTTTTGAAGACATCAATTTTGCGGCAGATGGCGGATTATATGCTGAAATGATTAAAAACAGATCTTTTGAATTTGATAAACCTTTAATGGGATGGGATCAGCCCAATACAAAAAGATCTTCTTTAAACAAAGAATCAGGTAGTGCAACGCCAATCAATTTATCGGCAAGTAATACTAATTTTTGCAGGGTAGAAATCAATAATGATAAAGGTTTTGTTTTAGTAAATGAAGGTTTCAGGGGAATGGGCGTGAAAAGGGATGCAAAATACAATCTTTCTTTAAAAGCAGCCAATCATAATTCAGCTATTAAAAAGATTATAATTCAGCTTATTGATAAAGATCAAAAAGTGATTGGAGAAACTGGCATTGTTCCAAAATCAGAGCAATGGAGTACTTATTCGGCACAAATTACAGCCACCCAAACCGAAGCAAAAGCAAAGCTTAGAATCACTTTTGAAGGAACAGGCACTATAGATTTAGATATGATTTCACTTTTTCCTGAAGATACGTGGAAGAACAGAAAAAACGGACTTCGTAAAGATCTGGTGCAGCTTTTATACGATATGAAACCTGGTTTTTTGCGTTTTCCGGGCGGCTGTATTGTTGAAGGAAGAACCTTATCAGACCGTTATCAATGGAAAAAATCAGTTGGTAATGTAGAGGAAAGAAAAACCATGATGAACCGTTGGAATGTAGAATTCAATCACAAACTAACGCCCGATTATTTTCAAAGTTTTGGATTGGGCTTTTTTGAATATTTCCAGCTTTCAGAAGATATTGGGGCAGAACCACTTCCGATTCTGAGCTGCGGAATGGCCTGTCAGTACAATACAGGAGAACTGACGCCATTAAACGAACTTGATCCGTATGTGCAGGATGCTTTAGATCTGATTGAATTTGCAAATGGCGCTGTCACTACAAGCTGGGGAAAAATCCGGTCAGATATGGGACATCCAAAATCCTTTAATCTAAAATATATAGGTGTTGGAAACGAGCAATGGGGACCGGATTACATTGACAGATATAAAGTTTTTGAGAAAGCAATAAAAGCAAAATATCCGAATATCATTATTGTTTCAGGAAGCGGGCCTTCTCCGGATGGCGAGCATTTTGATTTTGCGATGCAGGAACTTAAAAAACTAAATGCAGAACTTGTCGATGAACATTATTATCAAAGTCCAAAATGGTTTAGGGAAAACGCCGGACGTTATGATCATTATGACAGAAAAGGCCCTAAAATATTTGCAGGAGAATATGCGGCACAAAGTGTGTCAGGAGCCAATCCGAACAACAGAAACAATTGGGAATGCGCATTCTCAGAAGCTGCTTTTATGACTGGACTGGAACGAAATGCAGAAGTAGTACATTTAACTTCTTACGCACCTTTGATGGCTCATGAAGATGCCTGGCAATGGACTCCCGACATGATTTGGTTCAATAATTTAGAATCCTATGGTTCCGCCAATTATTATGTGCAGCAATTATTTTCAACCAATAAAGGAACAGATTTGTTAAGCATTACCAAAGATGGAAAACCTTTAACGGGACAAAACGATTTATATGCATCGGCAGTAAAAGACGCAAACAGCAAAGAAATAATTATAAAACTAGTAAATACCGCAGCAACTGCGCAAGAGGCCAGTATTGATTTAAAAGGAACAAAGTTAGGGTCAAAAGGAACGATTATAACATTGGCAAGTCCGGGTACTCAGGATGAAAATACTTTTGCGGACCCTGAAAAAATAACTCCAAAACAAAAGGAATACAAAATAACAAAAGGCAAACAGCAATTAAGTCTTCCGGCTTATTCGGTAACCGTCTTAAAAATGAAAATGATTTAAGGATTCAATAGGTTTAAAAGTTTATTTTCAAATTAAATTAAAAATGTATGGGGTACAATTCTCTTAAAAAAAGTCTTTTTTTACTGCTGATGACAGCAGGATTTTCTTCCTATTCCCAACAGGATTTAAAATTGCAATACAACCAGCCGGCTGTTGAATGGACAGAAGCTTTACCTGTAGGAAACGGTACACTTGGCGCAATGGTTTTTGGAAGAGTGGATGCTGAATTAATTCAATTGAATGAAGCTACTTTGTGGAGCGGCGGACCCGTGCAGAAAAATGTAAATCCGGATGCTTTTAAAAATCTTGCTTTGATTAGGGAAGCGCTAACGAATGAAAATTTCGAAAAAGCCTATGATTTGACCAAGAATATGCAGGGCGCCTACAGCGAAAGTTTTATGCCGTTGGGAGATCTGATCCTGACACAGGATTTTGATGGAAAGAAACCCGGTCTGTACAAAAGAAGCCTGGACATACAAACCGGATTGGCGGTGACCACTTTTACTATTGGCGGCGTGAAGTACCAAAGAGAAATATTTGCGTCGGCACCTGCACAGTGTATTGTCATTAAACTTTCGGCAGATCAGATAAAAAAACTTTCTGTGGTAATTGATGCCGCAAGTCTTTTAAGAAATGAAAAATCAATACAAAATCAATCACTGGTTTTAAAAGGAAAAGCACCTTCACATGCCGACCCTAATTATATAGGTTACAATAAAGAACCGATTGTGTATGATGACGTAACAGGCTGTAGGGGAATGCGTTTTGAATTAATTATTAAACCAGTGATCAAAGACGGTGAGATCAGTTATGACGGAGATAAAATAATTATTAAAAAAGCATCTGAAATTTTACTTTTCGTTTCAGCGGCAACCAGTTTTAACGGATTTGATAAATGTCCGGACAGTCAGGGAAAAGACGAACATCAATTCGCTGAAAGTCCTCTTAAAAAAGCGGCTGTCCAAAAGTACGATAGTTTATTAAAAGAGCACATTGCAGATTTTCAGCAGTTCTTTAACAGGGTTTCATTAAAACTCAACGAAAAAGAAACCAATAAATCTAATCTGCCCACAGATACAAGATTAGAACAATATGCAAAAGGAGAAAAAGATGCCGGGCTGGAGGCTTTGTTCTTTCAATATGGACGCTATTTATTAATTTCGTCTTCGCGTACACACAATACGCCAGCTAACTTGCAGGGTATATGGAACAATAAACTTCGCGCACCCTGGAGCAGCAATTACACGACAAATATTAATTTACAGATGAATTACTGGCCTGTTGAATCAGGAAGTTTATCTGAATTGTTTTTTCCGCTTGACGAATTCATTAAAAATGTTTCCGTAACAGGAGCCGAAACGGCCAAAAGTTTTTACCATGCTAAGGGCTGGGTATTGCATCATAATTCAGATATATGGGCAACAACAAATCCTGTAGGCGATTTTGGAAAAGGAGACCCTATGTGGGCCAACTGGTATATGGGAGCCAACTGGCTGAGCAGACATTTATGGGAGCATTACCAATATACAGGAGATACAGCATATCTGAAAAAAGTATATCCAATCATAAAAGGAGCAGCAGAATTTAGTTTAGACTGGCTTCAAAGAGACAAGAACGGTTATCTGGTAACTATGCCTTCGACATCACCGGAAAACAAATATTTTTATGATGGAAAAAAAGGAGGTGTTGTCACCACTGCTTCGACGATGGATATTGGAATCATAAAAGATTTATTTGAAAATACAATAGAAGCCTCTAAAGTGCTCAATACCGATTTAGAATTCAGACAAACAGTAAGCCAGGCGGCAGACAAATTACTTCCTTTTCAAATTGGCAGCAAAGGACAGCTTCAGGAATGGTATAAAGATTTTGAAGATGAAGACCCGCATCACAGGCATACTTCCCATTTATATGCTTTACATCCTGCCAATTTAATATCACCCCTGAAAACACCGGAACTGGCTGAAGCCGCAAAGAAAACATTAGAACTTAGGGGAGACGATGGTACAGGATGGAGTCTTGCCTGGAAAGTCAATATGTGGGCGAGACTTTTAGACGGGAATCATGCTTACAGATTATTCAAAAATCAATTAAGACTTACAAAAGATAATGATCCGGAGTACAGCAGACATGGAGGATGTTATCCCAATCTCTTTGATGCGCATCCGCCTTTTCAAATAGATGGGAATTTTGCAGGAACCGCTGGTGTAATAGAAATGTTAATGCAAAGCCAGAATAATGAAATTCATTTGCTTCCGGCTCTTCCCGATTCCTGGACAGACGGTGAAATAAAAGGTATTTCGGCAAAAGGCAATTTTACCGTGGGTATAAAATGGAATTATGGCAAAATGAGCCAGGCAAAAATACGCTCGAATATGGGGGGCAAATGTTCCGTCAGGGCTTTATCACCATTTATAATTAAAAAGCTAAATATTAAAAGTGAGAAATCTTCTATAGGCTATACTGCTGTATTCGAAACCCAAAAAGGGATGACTTATACCCTAACACCATTGAAATAGATTGTAAATTGAAAGCAGGCAGAGAATAGCCGGATGGGCTGTATGATATAAAAAATCGTTGTTTTAATTGTTTTTTGAGCAGGACATTTTTCTTAAAGATAGGGAAGTTCGGGTATTTATGATGGAAAATGAAAATGTATCTTTTGACCCTTATTTTTCTAAAATTTTATAAAATTACCTTATAATTGTACTTTCTACAAGAATATAAAAAAAGTTATTTTGAAGCATTTCTGCCTATATCTTATCGTACTGCTGTGTATTCCTGCTTCCGGATATTCACAAGATGATCCGGTTAAATTCCTTGATATATCCGATGGCTTATCTAACAATTCGGTTACCACAATATATCAGGATAAGGAAGGCTTTATGTGGTTTGGAACTTATGATGGATTAAACCGCTATGACGGTTATAATTTTAAAGTATTCCGGAATAGGATTAATGATAAAAAGTCATTACAGTTCAATACGATTTATAATATCGAAGGCGACTCTCAAAAAAATATTTGGTTAGGAGGAGCAAATGGAGTTTGCATTTATGACAAAACCGCCGCTGCATTTCATTCTGTAGAATATACTTTCGCTGGTAAAAAACCGCAGGTGTTAAAAGATATTATACATCAAATAGGCACGGTATCTAATAAACTGGTTCTGGTTGCTTCTCAAAGTCTCGGATTAATTGCTTTTGAAAACGGATCATTTGTCGGAACTCATATTCCGCTAAAAGCAATATCAAACAATGTAAGCGTCAATAATTACGATGCAACCGCCATTCAGGAAAACCAAAAAAAAACAGGCTGTTGGGTGTATGTACGTAATGTTGGAATTTGTACTTATACTTACAAGTCAAAAAAATTAGAAGCAGTATTTCCGCTTTCGATGGAAGTCAAAAAAATGAAAATTACAGAAGATGGAAATCTTTGGTTAGGGACTGATGAAGGACTTTATCACTTTAATACACAATCACGTTTACTTTCAGATAATTATTTTTCCAATAAATGCAGCGTGACCGATATTCTTATTGATAAGAAAAAGGAAATGTGGATCACTACAGATGGCTGTGGTATTTATAAAGTCATTGGAACAAATAAAAAAGTGACTTCTTACAATGCTGTTACAAACAATCAGCTGGTAAAAAGCAATTCGGTCTGGAGTTTATTCGAAGATAAAGCAGGAAACAAATGGATCGGAACTTTGCGCGGTGGTATAAGTATGCTGAGCAATGCACCTAAATATTTTAAAAGTATTCGATATAATGCAAAACGAAATGATCCTGCAGAAAACTTTATTTTGTCATTTTGCGAAGACGAAAAAAATAATTTGTGGGTAGGAACAGATGGTGCCGGTTTAAAATACTGGAATCGAAAAAACAATACGTATATAAATTATGCCAATAAACTTTCGAGCAGTTTTATTACCAGTATTATAAGAGACAATAACAATGATATTTGGCTGTCTACATGGGCGGGCGGCGTAAACCGGATTAATCCCGAAACGAATACAGTTACGCAATATTCCTGCTACAATCCGTTTACGAAACAAACCGAAAAAAATATTTGGTTCGTTTACAAAGACTCTCAGGCAAATATCTGGGCAAGTGCCACCAACGAAGGCTCTTTTTACATTTTTGACAGAAAAAAAAACAGCTTTACTCTTTTTGATTCCTCAATCAATAATTTGCAATGTATTACTGAAACAAGCGACGGAAAACTTTGGGGAGGAAATTATACGTCGTTATTTTCTATTGAAAAAAGGACGAAAAAAATCAATAAAATTACAATTGGAAATCCTGTAAGATGTATTCATGAAGATAAGGATAAAAATCTTTGGCTGGGCACACAAGAAGGAGGATTGTTATTATTTGACCGGAAAACAAAAACGTTTAAAAGATTTACTACCGACGATGGCTTACCTTCAAATACGATTTTAAGATTGCTTGAAGATAAAGAAGGAAACTTATGGATGAGCACTTATAATGGTGTTTGCAGATTTGATAAGAAAAGAAAAACATTTAGGAATTTCTCCGTAAATGACGGACTTCAAAGCAATCAGTTCAGTTTTAATGCCGGTTTAAAATTGTCAACAGGAGAATTTCTGTTTGGAGGAATAAATGGATTTAATATCTTTTTTCCGGAAGCAATTAAAAGTTTTAATCAGGAAAATAATTTATTGCTGAGTGATTTTTATGTCAACAATCAGCCGATTGAAGAAAGTAAAACGGATTTAGTTTCAAAATGGGATTCGGGAAAAATCAAAGAAGTAAGTCTGCCATACGATCAAACGACTTTATCGCTCGAATTTGTCGCATTAGATTATAATAATGCCGACAAAATAAATTACGCTTACTATTTAGAGGGCTGGGACGAGCAATGGAATTTTGTAGGTCAGTCCCGAAAAGCAAATTATTCGAGATTACCCGAAGGGAAATACACGTTTAAGGTAAAAACAACCAATTTTAAAGGAGGCTGGAATAAAGAAGAAAGCCTGATTACAGTCTTTGTTTTACCACCCTGGTACAGAACCTGGTGGGCTTACACATTATATTTATTGGCAGGCATCGGAGTTGTTTTTGCTTACATAGCGTACAATAAAAACAAAGAAGAACTGAAATATAAAGTAAAGATTGCAGAATTAGAAAGGAAAAAAGAAAAGGAAGTAGCAGAGAAACAATCGTCAATGTTTACCTATATCTCGCACGAATTTCGTACGCCCCTTTCGCTAATTATAAATCCGCTAAAAAAAGCAGTTCAAAAAGAAAGCGTTCAAAATGGTTCTTCCGGAAGTGATTTGGCGATTGCACACCGAAATGCCCGAAGGCTTTTGAGTCTGGTTGATCAGCTGTTGCTTTTTCGTAAAGCCGAAAATGATGCTGATTCGCTCAGATTGTCTGCTATCAATGTAAATAGCCTTTGCAATGAAGTATATCAGTGTTTTGTAAATCAGGCAAAAGAGAAAAATATCAATTACAATTTTACTATTCCGGATGATGATATTGAAATCATAGGCGATTATGAGAAAATTGAAATTTCCTTATTCAATCTAATGTCGAATGCTTTTAAGTATACACCAATTGGAGGAGAAATCAATCTTAAACTTGCTGAAAATGAGCATGAAGTTGAACTCGAAATTTCTGATAACGGTGACGGAATCGAGAAAAAAGATATTGCTGTTATATTCGAAAAATTCAGGCAAATAAATTCAAAAGCAGCTGTTGGAACGGGTTTCGGAATTGGACTTTATATTGTGAAATATTTTGTAGATAAACACAAAGGAACTTTAAGCTGTACCAGCGAAATTGGGAAAGGAAGCAAATTTAAACTGACATTCTTAAAAGGAAACAGTCATTTTGAAAACATTGAAATTACAAATGTTGTGCCGCAAAGAAGCCAATTATTTGATGAACTTTTAGTGGATGAAATGGATGAAAACAATTCGTCTTCTAACAGTGTTTCAGAAAATGATTTTCAGAAAATGATGCTGACAGACAAACGAACCGTTTTAATTATTGACGATAATGCCGAAATAAGAGGATATCTGATTAAATTATTTTCTGAAACCTATATCGTTTATAGTGCTGAAAATGGGGAAGAAGGTTTAAAACTAACCAAAAAACACCTGCCGGATTTAGTAATCAGCGATATTACTATGGAAGAAATGGACGGTCTTGAGTTGTGCAGAAAAATTAAAGAAAATAATGAATTGTCTCATATTCCGGTAATACTATTGACGGCATCAAAAAATCCTGAAACCCATCTTCAGGGAATAAGTGACGGAGCCGATGATTATATCGTAAAACCATTTGACGATGATATACTTGTGGCCCGGGTAGAGTCTTTATTAAAGAATCGCAGTAATTTACGTAAATATTTTCTGGACAGTATAACCCTTAAAGAAAACACGCTCAAAGTTCCGGTGGAATATCAGGAAATCTTAAAAAAATGCATTGATATCGTGGAATCCAATATCCATAAAAGAGATTTTACAATTAAAAACTTTGCTTTAGAAATGGGAATGAGCCATAGAACGTTATACACTAAAATTAAAATCATCTCAGGGCAAACTTTAAATGCTTTTATTCGCTCGGTCCGAATCAGGCGGGCAGCAATGCTGATGCTAACAGAAGATATCAATATTGCGCAGGCAAGTGCTCAGGTAGGTTTTGAAGATCCGAAATATTTCAGGCAGCAATTTGTAAAACTTTTTGGAATGACGCCATCAGAATATATTAAAAAATATAAGAGCTCTTTTAACTCCGATTTGAATATCATCAACTAAATTTTAGTGTACCAATTGTGTCGTTTTGTGAGGTCTTTTTTATTTTTCAGATCAGAAAAAAGACTTCTTTTTATAAATCTCAAACGTTTTAGTTTAAAAACAGAGCTTAAATTAATAATTGCGTATTATGTAAAAATAAGCGACTATTTTTTCGTACTCACTAATTTTAATCTAAAATAATAGTTAATTGCTGTTTTGACCTCCTTTTTTTTCCATTTTACCCCTCCTTAAAAGTTTGAATTAAACATTTCTTTGCACTTATAGTAATGGTTAAGTTGCATTACTGTGTAAAATTAAGTTTTTGCTTTTTGTTAAGTTTTCGTCTGCTTAAAGAATTGAGCTTTCTTTAAGATAAAAGATGTAAAAGTTGGTTTTGTGTATTATTGACTACACCCGCAGCTTAAAAACTGCGGGTTTACAAATCAAAAACAGATTCGGGACCGAAACACAAAAAATAAGATAGAGAAGTGTAAACAGGAAAATATAAAAAAGACTAACATTTAACCAAACCTGAATAATTATGATAAAAACCGAAAAATCAATTTTTACTAGCCCTGATTTTTTTCCCACAAAAAACAATCGCTATCGACATTGCTCCTAAAAAGGAACAATAGAATTCATTACAAACTATCGCTTTTAGAATAAAAACTAACTAACCAACCTTAAAATTAAAGAAATGAAAAAAAATGTATTTTTATTTTTTCTTGCCCTTTTTGCTGTCCTTTTTACAGGATGTCAAAATAATGAAGCTGGATTTCCCAGTTCAGACGACCCAACGGTTGTTGTTGCTACAAAAGAAATTTATGGGGCACCAACCAGAAAATTTGAAATTAAAGCCACTTTGGCAGATGATCTGGGATTAAAGAGTGTACAAATTCAAATTCCTGAATTATCCCTTGATAAAGTAATCACGTTTGCTACAAATCCATTACTGAAATCGTATGATTTGAGTTATTTTTTCGAAATTCCGGCCAATAGAGGAACTTCTGAAGTTTTTAAAATCAAATTGACAATAACAGACGTTTCAGGAAATTCAATTGATGAAGCTATTAATTTACGTTTAGACGGAGAATTTGCAGCTCCTGCCATTAGCATGATTTCACCTAAAGAAGGCGCCGTTATTCTGTTATCTACTAGTAAAGAAATGCCTGTAAATTTTGTTGTTAACGATGATTCAGGTATCGATTATGTTCAGGTAAAATGTGCTGAATTGGGTATCGATGAGATGGTTCAGTTATCCAACAGCCCTCAGTCGTATACTTTTAATAAAACCTATACCTTACCGGTAACTGCTGCCAATTATGTTTTAACCATTACGGCAAAAGATAAATTCGCAATTCCTAATACGGGAACTTTAAATATAAATATTGTGGCTACAAATGAGTATCCGGCGATTTATTTATGTGACCAGCCAAAAGGTACTAATCTTACAACGGATGCTGTGGGCGTTCCAATGTATTTCCATGAGAAAAACGGACAAGACTTCGAATTTAAATATTATGCCGATAAAGACAATAAAGAAATTTATTTCTTAGGACAGGAATCTGATTTTGCCCCACATTGTTTTGGTCTGAATGAGTCAGGAAACTTAACAGATGATGTTGCATCCGCTCCAATTGTTTTACCTTCAAAAGGGTATTACATCATAAAAGTAAATCCAAATACCTTAGTTTATACGGTTACTAAATATGCACCTTCGAGCAAAGTCTGGGCAGATGTTGCCAACGGATTATGGCACGATGTAGAAGCGCAAAGAAGACCTTTCGTGAGTGTTTGCGGCGGAGGGATTCAGGGTGCCGACTGGGATACCTGGACTGCCTGGGTTCAAACCGGACTGCATTTGGCAAATAACCCAGATAACCCGTACCAATTACTTGGCGAATATACTTTGACAGGAACTTTGGAAGCGACTTTTACAGGTCAGTGGTGGAGTCCGTCCTGGAGATTAATCAAAAATGGTATTGCTACAATGTCGCCGGGAGAAAATGGAAATGCAAAATATCCTGCAGCTCCGGGGGTTTACAAAGTTGTACTTGATACCGAGTTAGAAAGAGTCTTTATCACGAAAAAATAAGCTGTTATACGTTTAGTTATAACATTTAATTAAAAAAAAATCTTACTATGAAATATAGATTTATAGGGTTATTTATTGCCATGTTGTGCAGTGTAGCAACATTTGGGCAAATAACAATAAAAGGGACTGTTAAGGATAAGGGTGCGATACCAATTCCAGGAGTTAACCTAATTGTGAAGGGAACAGGGACAGCTGCTGCAACAGATTTTGACGGAAAGTTCTCCATCTCAGTTCCTAATAAAAATGCTCAGATCGAATTCTCATTTGTTGGTTTTACCACTAAAGTTATACCGGTTGGAGATAAAACAGTTTTAGAGGTGGTTCTGGAAGAATCCAGCCAGGCTTTAGATGAAATTGTAGTGGTTGGTTATGCGGCTGTTAAAAAGAGCGATGTAACAAGTTCGATTTCTTCCATAAAAGGAAAAGAGCTTCAAACCATGACCGTTGGTAATGTAGCAGAATCATTACAAGGTAAAGTGGCCGGTGTTCAGATTACGGGGCAGGGTGGTCCCGGAGCACAACCCAGGGTTTTAATTCGAGGTATTTCGACCGTAAACCTGAGTACAGACCCACTTTATGTGGTTGATGGTATTCCGATGGGAACAAGTATCAATTTCCTGAGTAATAATGAGATTGAATCGATGGAGGTTTTAAAAGATGCATCGGCAAGTGCCATTTATGGTTCCCGTGCTTCTAATGGAGTTATTCTGATTACAACTAAAAAAGGTAAAGTTGGAAAAACCAGATTCAGTTTTGATACGAGTTCCGGTATGCAATTGATGAATAATCCCTACAATATGGCAAATGCCGAGAGTTATGCTTCGATTATGAATAAAGCGTATAACAATTCAGGTTATGCTGATTATTTGCCTAATCCGTCTCAATACAGAGGAAAAACTACAGATTGGTGGGATGCCGGAATTAGAAAGGCTTCTCCCGTAACCAATGCTTCTCTTGGAGTTAGCGGAGGTTCAGACAAACATACTTATTCTATTAGTTTAAACTATTATAACTCAGAATCTATTTACGAAGTTGGAGGATGGGAAAGAATTACGATGAGAATCAATAATGATTTTAAATTCTCGGATAAATTCTCAGCAGGAGTTACTTTAAACCCGCGTTATGAAACTTACGGAGGGCCTGGAAACTGGGCAGATTTTGATAAAATCGATCCCATTACGCCAATCTACAAACCCGCAGATCAATTGACAGGATTAGAAAACGAATACAGTATTTATGCACGTTCTCCATCATACATTTGGAATCCCGTTGCAGCTGTAAAACGTTATGACGATTATACAGATCAGTACAATTTAAACACAAATGGATACCTGCAATACACGCCAATCAAAGGATTAGTGTTTCGGACACAAGCTTCTATAGAAGTCGGAGATAAGGTAAGAAGCCGATTTAACCCCGATTTCATTATCGATGCAGCACATGAAAAAGCAGAGATTAATACGATCGAAAGATGGAATACAACAAATGTAGACTGGACATGGCAAAATACAATTACCTATTCTAAAACAATTGCAGACAAACACAATGTGTCTTTAATGGTAGGTAATACTATGGAAGAGTACAATGGCAAGGATCTTTGGGGATATGGAGAAGGCGTTCCTAACAACAGTGATGAAATGAGAGAGTTGAATGCAGCAACCAAAAATCGTAATAGTGGCGGTAACAGCTGGTCAAGTTCTCTGATGTCTTATATTTCGCGTTTTTCTTATAACTACGACAGTAAATATTACTTTACAGGAACATTTAGACGTGATGGTTCTTCAAAATTTATGACCAATAACAAATGGGCAAATTTTCCTTCGGCTTCCGTTTCCTGGAGAATTTTAAATGAAGGATTTATGTCGTCTGCAAAAGATGTTTTAAGCGATTTAAGACTTAGGGCAGGTTGGGGTAAAGTAGGTAATCAAGGCTTGCCAACAGCCGTTTATCAATCAAACATAGGGCAAGGTTTTTATCCTATCGGATCGGTGGTTACAGATACTTCTTTTCCGTCATCAATGGCGAATAAAGACATTAAATGGGAAACGGTTGAAGATATCAGTTTCGGACTTGATTTTGGATTATGGAAAAACAAACTATCCGGATCATTAGAATATTATCAGAAGAAAACAGAAGATATGTTGTTTAAGAAACAATTTCCAACCTACAGTGGTTTTCCAAATTATTCAACAATCTGGACAAATGTCGGATCAATGCAATCCAGCGGAATTGATTTATTGGTTTCTTACAAAGACAAAAAAGGAGATTTCACGTATGGAGTTGACGTGACTTTCACCACCGTAAATGTAAAAATGTTGTCATTATCTGCAAACGGAGAAAGATTATACGGAGCAGGAAACAGAACATTAACCGTGCAAGGTGAAGAACCGGGATATTTTTATGGATATGTAGCCGATGGTTTATTCCAGAATCAAACGGAACTAAATGCGCACACAGACGAACACGGAACCAAATTACAGCCGTATGCACAATTAGGAGATATTCGTTTTAAAGATGTAAACGGCGACGGAAAACTGGACGATAAAGACAGAACTAAAATTGGTTCTCCATGGGCAGATTATAATGTTGGTTTGAATTTAAATTTTGCCTACAAACAATTTGATTTGGTAGCAAATTTCTATTCAAGTATAGGAAACGATATTGTCAATCAGAACATTTCAGACTTATACAACGGTGCAAGTTTAACCAATAAAGTTAATGGATTAGAGCAAATGGCCTGGCATGGCGAAGGAACCTCAAATTATGTTCCGCGTTTGTCTAAAGACGATAACAACGAAAACTACACTAAATTCTCTTCTTTTTATGTAGAAGACGGTTCTTATGTGCGCATGAAAAACCTTCAGCTTGGATTTTCATTCTACAATAAATTTGGTTTAGACAAATTGAGAATCTCATTGTCAGGTCAAAATTTATGGACCTGGACAAAATACACCGGAGTTGATCCTGAAGTTGCAGGTGGAGATCCTAAGCAGGATGATGGAGTTAAAGGATCAGGTTTTGGAGGATGGAATTATCCGGTTCAGCCAACAATTTTGATGGGTCTTAATGTAGCATTTTAATAAAAACGACATGAAAAAAATAATAATAGCAATAGTAACTTTTTCATTACTGGCAGTTTCATGCAGTGATTTTATAGAAAAAGAAGAAAGAGGGACTCAAACCTTAGAGAACTACTTTCAAACTGCACAAGAATGTGAGAATTACGTTAATGAATTAACACGAAGATTGTTGATTCCTAATGATTGGTATGCACTACTAGCGCCAAGAGTTACCAACGAAATGGCTACAGATGATGCCTGGATGGGTAACACCGGTCAGGATAACAGTGCGCACAGACCGTGTTCGCAATACATTATTACGCCTGATAATATGGGGGATATGAACAGTATTTATACCGCTCATTATTACACGATTCAATCGGCTAATATTGGTTTGGAGAAAATGGCCGCATCACCAATTTCAGAAACTCAAAGAAATCAATATATGGGAGAATCATTATTCGTTCGTGCTTATTGTTACTACGAATTAGTGAATCTTTTTGGAGGAGTTCCGTTATATACAAAATCTCTGGGTACTGCCGATTTAAAATTACAACGCAGTTCTGCTGCTGCTGTTTATGCACAAATTGAAGCCGATCTTAAAGAATCTGCCTCAAAATTAGAAAACATTCCGGTAAACAGACAAGGAAGAGTAAACAAATGGGCAGCGTACGCTTTATTGGCTCGTGTATCTTTATTTCAGGAAAAATGGGCAGAAGCAAAACAATATTCAAACAAAGTGATTTCAGAAGGACCTTATGCTCTGGAAAGTGATTTCTTAAACATCTGGAATGTAAACAATCATAACGGAGTAGAATCCATTCTTGAAGCACAATCATCATCAGTTCAGGACAAAAGTTTAGGTTCGATGTTGCCAACATTATCAGGTGCAAGAGGCGAGGATAAGAAAAACTTTCCCAGTAATGATGCTCAGGATGTTCTTGATGGTTGGGGATGGTGTATGCCAACGAGTGATTTAGAGAACGCTTATCTTTCTGAAAATGATGTAATCCGTCGCAGAAGTACGATCACCAAATGGGGAGAAGCAGCGTATGGAGATGAGGTTTTAAACCCGACACATAAGTTCAGTTTAAACGATAATAAATCCGGACGTATTTGCCGTAAATATTATATTCCGATAGCTACGCGCCGTGCATTAGATAAAAAAGACGGGCATTTACCATTGAATATTCCGTTGATTCGTCTGGCCGAAATGTATTTGACAAGAGCAGAAGCGAATTACCATACAGGCGGAGATGCTTTGGCAGATATCAATATTATCAGAGCGCGTGTAAAATTAGATCCAAAAACAGGGTTGGCAGGACCAACACTTTTAAAACAAATCTATAAAGAACGACGTCTTGAATTGGCTTTCGAAGGATTACGTTTATATGACATTCGTCGTGAAAAAGATCCATCAACAGGAAGACCGGTTATTGAAGGTTTAATGGGACCAAACGGAACTTTTGTTAAGTACAATCTGAATTCTGCAGATCCGTATGAAACTACAAACTTAAGAGAATCACAAGACAAAGGAATCAATTTTAATCCGGCTAAAAACCTATTGTGGCCAATACCACAGCTGGAAATTGATTTAAGCGGAGGTTTAATTACACAAAATCCTGGTTACTAATATGAAGTTTATCAACAACAATAAAGTAAGTCTGCTATGCGCAGGCTTGCTTTTCGCAAACTCTATTTTAGTGAGTTGCGATTCTGAAAACAACCAAAATTCAAATGCTGAATCTACTATCTCCGAATTGAGTATCAATCTCGATGCAAACCTTCAAACGATGGAAAGTTTCGGAGCTTCTGATGCCTGGCAATGTAATTTTATAGGTAAAAATTGGCCTTCGGATAAAAAAAATAAAATAGCTGATTTGCTTTTTAGCAGAGAATTAGATGCTGACGGAAATCCAAAAGGAATTGGATTATCATTATGGCGTTTTAACCTTGGAACAGGAAGTACAGAACAAGGCGATGCTAGTGATATTAGCGACGAGTGGAGACGTACAGAATGTTTCACGACAGATGGCGTAACCTATAATATGAACAAACAAGCCGGTCAGGTCTGGTTCATGAAAGCCGCCAGAGAACGTGGTGTTGACAAGCTATTAGCGTTCACAAATAGTGCTCCGGTTTATTTAACTCAAAACGGAAAAGCACACGCAACCATCAAAGAATTTTATAATTTGAAAGAAGGTAAAATGCCGGATTTAGCTGATTTCTGGGCAACATCTTTAGATAAATTAAAAACAGAACAAGGTTTAACAATTGATTATGTAAGCCCGTTTAACGAACCGCAATACGAGTGGGATGGTTCAGGACAAGAAGGCTCTCCGGCTACAAATGCTAATATCTATAGTTTCGTAAATATCCTTTCACCAAAATTACAATCAAAAGGATTAGACGCTAAAATTGTAGTTGGTGAAGCAGGAGCTTACGAATCACTTTATAAAACCGTTTCGGGTAAAGAAAGCAGATCGAACCAGATTGATTATTTCTTTGGTGTGAATTCAGCTAAAAATATTGCAGGATTAAGTAACGTAAAAAAAACAATTTCAGGTCATAGCTACTGGCAGGCCTGGCCTTTAACGGAGTTGGTTAATTCAAGACAGGCTGCTGCCGTAAGAACACAGTCAGTGGCGGGATTAAGTCTTTGGTCAACTGAATACTGTGTTTTAGAAAGTCCGGGAACAGCTGAACTTCCGGGTGGTGGTGGCCCGGGAAGAGATTTAGGAATTCAGACCGCACTTTGGACCGCTCGTATTATTAGTACAGATATTGCAGTGGGAGGTGTTACTTCCTGGCAATGGTGGACAGCGATTAGTCGCGGCGATTATAAAGACGGATTAATTCATGTTGATGATGGTTCCAGCAAAGGAGCAGGAAATGCTGATTATTGCAAAAATGATGGTTATATTAGAGATGCCAAAATACTTTGGGCTTTAGGAAACTTCTCATTCTTCGTAAAACCTGGAATGGTAAGAGTTCAGATTCCGACTGTAGATAATGCCGCTTCCGTAAATGATGTAATGGTAACGGCATACAAAGACGCGGGAACTAAAAAACTGGTTGTGGTAGCGGTGAATATCAGCAAATCGGCAAAAACATACAAATTGAATCTTAGAGGAGGAACTTTGGCAGACAATAAATTTACGCCTTATACGACTTCTGAAACGTTGAGTCTGAAAAAAGGGGCAGCAGTTGACGCCACTAATTTTGAAATTCCGGCGAAGTCAATTGTGACATATGTAGGAACTTATAAGTAAGAGGTTCTAAGGGGCTAAGTTACTAAGGGACTAAGGTTTTTGTTATATGCCTAAAAAGTCATTGTGATTAACCGTAAAGACCTTTGTCAGAATTTTAAACTTTGACAAAGGTTGTAACCGCAGTAATAACCATAATATTGTCATCCTGAGCGAAGTCGAAGGAAACAAGTAGCTCGACAAAGTTTGTCATTTCGACCAAAGGGAGAAATCACATCCAGTATTCGACAATGATTAACGAATTCTTTCGTAGAGTTCCTGGTGTGATTTCTCCTCTGTCGAAATGACAAGATTGCGGAATGATTATTTAAATACAAAAGAATAATAAAATAATGAGAATAGTATATCTATCATTTTTACTGGTTATGAGCTCGCTGTCTTTCGGACAGCGGGCCGTTACCATTAGCACGGATAATGTTGTACAAACCATAGATGGTTTCGGAGCTTCTGATGCCTGGAGATGCCAGTTTGTCGGAAAGAACTGGCCGGAACAAAAAAGGAATGCTATTGCCGATTTACTTTTTAGTAAAGAAATTGATGCACAGGGAAATCCAAAAGGAATCGGGCTTTCGATCTGGAGGTTTAATCTTGGTGCAGGAAGTGCAGAACAAGGCGAAAAAAGTAAAATTTCAGACGAATGGAGAAGAAGTGAATCTTTTCTGCAAGCTGACGGAACTTACGATTTTTCGAAACAGGAAGGCCAAAGATGGTTTTTGCAGGCCGCTAAAAAACGCGGGGTGGAAAAATTTCTGATTTTCACAAACAGTCCGCCAGTTTATATGACCAATAACGGATTGTCTTTTGCCTCTCAAAAGAATAAACTGAATCTAAAAAATGGAGCAATTCCAAAATTTGCCGATTTCTTAGTTCAAAGTATTCAGGGTTTGGAGAAAAAAGAGGGAATAAAATTCAATTACGTAAGTCCGATAAACGAGCCGCAGTGGGAGTGGATGCCAAAAGAAGGTGATACAAACAGTCAGGAAGGAACACCGGCAACCAATCAGGAAATTTATGATGTAACAAAATCACTTTCTGAAAAACTCAGTGCTAAAAAAATGAGTACGGAAATTGTGATTGCCGAGGCTGCGCAAATTGATTATTTATATGGAAATGTAAATGCAGAAAATCGCGACAATCAGATGGAGTATTTCTTCGGAAAAACAAAAACTAATATTTCAAAATTCCCCAATGTAAAAAATGTCATTTCAGGGCATAGTTATTTTACAACCTGGCCAATGGAACGACAGGTTTTAAGCCGAAAATTAATAGCGGCAAATATCAGGCAAACCCCGGGATTAAAATACTGGCAATCGGAGTATTGCATTTTAGAAAATCCGGGTGAAGCTGAAATTCCGGGAGGTTCAGGCGGAGGACGGGATTTAGGAATGCAGACTGCTTTATTTGTGGCGCGTTTAATTCATAATGATATTGCTGTTGCAAATGCCGCTTCCTGGCAATGGTGGACCGCTATTACCCGTGTTGATTATAAAGATGGTCTGATTTATCTCGATGACGGGAAAAGTACTGGAGGAACAGCCCCGGATTATGTGAGAAATGACGGCGAATTTCATGATTCGAAATTGCTTTGGGCATTAGGAAACTACTCTTTGTTTGTACGCCCGGGAATGCTTAGAGTGGATGTTCCGAACCAAAACGAATTGGATGCAGCAAACGATGTGATGCTGACCGCTTATAAAGATGTTGAAAATAAAAAACTGATTGTTGTCGCTGTAAACTGTGGGAAATCGGGTCAGAAATATAAGTTTGACTTATCAAGAGGAACTGTAAAAAGGAATGAACTTACTCCTTATATTACCTCGGATACGTCTAATTTAAAAAGAGCTGACATTCAGAAAATGGACAACCTGGAAATCCCTGCGAAATCAATTGTAACGTTTGTGGGGGAGTTAGAGTTTTAGTATTCAGTCGCAGTTTTCAGTCACAGTTTGAAAACTGAAAACTGAAAACTGCGACTAAAAACCTGAAACCTGAAACAAAAAAATAACAACAAAAAAATAACAAAAGCTTAGAACCTTAAAGAAATGTTTACAAAAAAGATCTTATTACCCGTATTTCTCTTCTCGTGTTTGTCTGCATTCAGTCAGATATCATTTGGAGATTCAAAAAAAATCAATGACAACTGGAAATTCAGTCTTCAGGACAGTCCTGACGCTCAAAAAACAACGTACGATGATACCAAATGGCAATCAGTAAATGTTCCTCACGATTGGAGTGTAAAAGGACAATTAAGTCCGACTTTAGCGAGTTGCACCGGTTATTTGCCAGGCGGAATAGGCTGGTATCGAAAATCAATCAATATTCCTCAAAATAAAACAGGGGAGAAAGTTTATTTGTATTTTGAAGGTGTTTACAACAGAAGTGAAGTTTTTATCAACGGACATTCTTTAGGAAAACGCCCAAACGGATATATTTCTTTTGCTTACGATGCAACTCCTTTTATAAAATACGGAGCAGAAAATACGATTTCAGTTCGTGTCGATCATAGCCAGAGTGCCGATTCAAGATGGTACACAGGTTCGGGAATTTATAGAAATGTCTGGTTAGTGTATGCAAATCCGGTTCATATTGCACAATGGGGAGTTTACGCTTATCCGGAAGTAAAAAATGGAAATGGCACTTTAAATGTTGAAGTTGAGGTTGAAAATGGTTCAGCGGCAAAATCAACCCTTACAATAGTAAATGAATTGATTGCAAACGACGGAAAATCTGTAGCAAAAGCTTCCGGTAAGATGGAATTAGCCTCAAATAAAAGCGGAAAAATCTCGGCTAAAATAAACGTAAAAAATCCTAAATTATGGGATTTGGAAAATCCAAATTTGTATCAGCTTAAAACCACTGTTTTAAAAGACGGAAAACCAATCGATGAAACAGTAACCAAAACAGGTTTCAGAACATTCACATTTGACCCAAATAATGGTTTTGCATTAAACGGGAAATGGATGAAAATGAAAGGAGTCTGTTTGCATCACGATGCCGGAGTTTTAGGTTCGGCTGTTCCAAGAGAAGTTTGGGAAACAAGACTCAAAACACTGAAAGAAATTGGCGTAAATGCCATACGTACAAGTCATAATCCGCAAGCCCCGGTTTTTTATGAGCTTTGTGATGAATTAGGATTATTGGTTTTAAATGAAGCCTATGACGAATGGGAATTTCCAAAACGTAAATGGTTAGAAGGCTGGAATTACGGAACTCCGGGATTTGAAGGAACGTTTGATATTTTCGCTGATTATGGAGAAAAAGATCTTGAAGACTTCGTTCGTCGTGACAGAAATCACCTTTCAGTTTTTGCATGGAGCATTGGTAATGAAGTAGATTATCCTAATGATCCTTATTCACATCCGGTTTTGGATAAAGGAAAAGACGGTTTCGGACAAGCAGCTTACGGAGGTTATAAAAAGGAGGCACCGGATGCCATGCGTCTTGGCGTAATTGCAAAACGTTTGGTGGGAGCAGTAAAAAAATACGATAAATCCCGTCCCGTAACGGCCGGATTAGCAGGTGTTGCAATGTCTAACGAAACAGAATATCCCGGCGCTTTGGATATTACAGGATACAATTATACCGAAAGTAAATACCAGTCAGATCATGAAAAATATCCAAACCGGGTAATTTTTGGAAGTGAAAATGTTCATGATATGGAACCCTGGCTGGCTGTAAAAAATAACAAACATATTTTCGGACAATTTTTATGGACAGGAATTGATTATTTAGGAGAATCCGGAAGATGGCCTTCAAGAGGATTTTACTCAGGATTAGTTGATTTTGCAGGGGTTATAAAGCCAAGAGGGTATTTCCGTCAGTCATTATGGTCAGATAAACCAATGGTTTACATAGGAACTTATCCGTTGAAAAATGACAAAGATGTTTCTAAAGATGCCTGGGCCATTTGGAATTACAAAGAAGGAGAAAATATTCGTGTGGTGTGTTATACAAATGCTCAGAAAGCACGTTTGGAATTAAACGGAAAAATAGTTGGTCAAGTAAAACAATACGACGAAAAAACGGGAATTATTTATTGGGATATACCTTTTACTTCTGGAAAATTAGAAGCAATTGGTTTAAGCAGTGACGACAAAGAAGTGAGCAGATATGCTATTAATGCTACACAGCAGCCTTTTGAATTAACAATTACCGATACCAATATCACGATTAGTAAAGAGAAAGGAGTTGCCAAAATAATGGTTCAGATCAAGGATCAAAATGGTTTGCCAGTGATGCTTTCAGACAATGAAGTGACTTGTACAATTAACGGACCCGGAATTTTATTAGGACTCGAGGCCGGAAATAACAGCGACATGACCGATTATACAGATAATGTTCAGCGAGCATTTCACGGGCATATTGCGGCCTACATTCAGGCAACCGGAGAAGCACAACCGATCAAAGTTACTTTTACAAGTCAGTGGTTAAAACCGGCTGAGGTTACCATTAATACAAAATAAGTTTTTCCAGAGCTTATAAAAAAAAATTAGTAGTTTTTTAAATTGTCAATTAACCTGTCAGCATTTTTGGTTTTGCCGGCGGGTTAATTGTTTGTAATAAAAAAACAGTATATTTAAAGTGTTGTATTTACATTTATTTAAATTAAGATGAAAATAAAAAATAGAATCGCTCTGGTTTTAGGTGTTGTTTTAGTATCGGCTGCAAATGCTCAAACTAAAAAAATGAAAAATTCAGAGTTTAAACAATGGGCACAAACACCGCCAATGGGTTGGAATAGTTGGGATTGTTATGGTTCGACTGTTGAAGAACACGAAGTAAAAGCCAACGCCGATTATATGGTGAAAAACCTGAAAAAATTCGGTTGGGAATATGTTGTGGTTGACATCAGATGGTTTGTGGAGAATGACAAAGCAGGTGGCTATAATCAGACAGATCCACGTTATGTAATCGATCAGTACGGAAGATATCAACCCGCTTTAAATCGTTTTCCAACGGCAAAAGACGGACAGGGATTTAAACCTCTGGCAGATTATATCCACAAAAAAGGATTGAAATTTGGAATTCATATCATGCGCGGAATTCCTAAAAAAGCAGTTGAGGACAAACTGCCAATTAAAGGAACAAACGGAATTACAGCAGATCAAATTTATACTACGGCATTGCAATGCGAATGGTTAAAAGACAATTATACGATCTTGGCTGATAAGCCGGGAGCACAGGAATATTACGATTCATTATTTGAGCTTTATGCACAATGGGGTGTAGATTTTATTAAGATTGATGATTTATCGAGACCCTATCACGAAGGTGAGATTAACTTAATCAGAAAGGCAATTGACAAATGCGGACGCAAAATTGTACTGAGTACTTCGCCCGGAGAAACGCCTTTCGAAGCAGCTCCGCACGTAACTGAACATGCCAATATGTGGCGAATGGTTGACGACGTTTGGGATACGTGGCCACACCTTACACATTTAATGAAAGTAAGTGAAAAATGGTATCCGTACATTGCTCCGGGAACCTGGCCGGACTGCGATATGATCCCATTAGGACGTATTTCACTCAGGGGAGAACGTGGCGAGGACAGAATGACACGCTTAACAAAAGACGAGCAATATACCTTGATTACGTTCTTCAATATTTTTAAATCGCCCTTGTTTTTTGGCGGAGATTTACCAAGCAACGATGCGTTTACTTTATCATTACTAACGAACAAAGAGGTCGTAAAAATGCATAAGGAAAGCACGGAAGTAAAACAGCTTTTTCAAAAAGACGGAAAAATTGCTGTGACATCGAAAAATCCTAAAGACGGAAGTGTTTATCTGGCGTTATTCAATATCTCGGATACTGCGACAGAAACGATTTCGGTAAATGTATCAGATCTCGGAATTTCAGGAAATGTTACCGTTTTAAATCTTTGGACAGGTGCTAAATCAAAAGTTTCCACTGCAGCAATTTCGGCAGAATTAAAACCTCATAGTTCAGTACTTTTTCAATTAAAAGCTAAAAAATAATGAAGAAGTTTTTACTGTCTTATCGAATTCTGATTGTACTTTTTTCCGTTTTTATTTCGTTTGCATTTGGTTTAAAATCAAAAGAAGACAAACCGGATAAGGTGTATCTTTTCGCGTACTCGACATTAAAAGATAATGGAAAAAACGGGCTTCATTTTGCGTGGAGTGCAGATCAGAAAAACTGGTTTGGTGTAGGGCCTGAGCATCCTTTTTTAAAATCAGATTACGGGAGTTGGGGACCAGCGGGTAAAGCAATGTCCGAGGCTTTTTTAATTCAGGACGATAACGGAATTTTTCATTGTTTTTGGGGAGTGCAGGATGATGTTTTTGCAACTGCTTCAAGTAAAGATTTGATGAATTGGACAAGACAAAGTTACATTCAGGCAATGAAAAATGTGACGAAAAAAGAATCAGGAAAATCAATTATTCAAAATATAAAAGTAAGCAAAAAAGAAGGAGCGTATACCATTCACTGGAAGGCAGATAATGCAAATTATACGAGTGTTACCAAAGATTTTAAAACCTATTCCACAGCAATAAAAGAGGACAATCAAGGGCCTCAATTTAGTGAAATTACATTACAGGGAGAAATCCAAAAAGGAACAATTACTGCGGTCGACTGGACTTTAATCGATGCGTTGATTAAAAGCATGGAATCATCAAAATTAAGAGACAAACAAGACAATATTTCACCCAAAAGTGATAGTTTGCTGTTTGTTGGCCTGAAACCTGTAACAGCTCAAATTAGCATTGACGGAAAAGATTCTAAAAAAATAAGCAATATGCTTACGGGTGTCTTTTTTGAAGATATTAATTACGCTGCAGATGGTGGTTTATATGCTGAATTGATTCAGAATCGTGATTTTGAATATTCGCTGCATGATAAAAAAGGCAGCGATAAAAACTGGAATGAAACAATGGCCTGGGGCGGAAATTTTAAGGTCGAAAAGGAAAAACCGGTTCATCCTAATAATTCACATTATGCCGTACTTACAAAGGGTACAATCAGCAACTCCGGTTTTGATGGGATTCCGCTTAAAGCGAATGAAAAATACGATTTTAGTGTTTTTGCAAAAGGAGCAAAATTTACGGTAAAACTAGTTGGGTCCGGGGGAGAAACTTTGGCGGAAGCCACACTAAAACCAAATACTTCCTGGAAAAAAATTACCGCAGTGCTAAAAGTATCAAAAACGGTAAGCGATGCCCATTTAGAAATTAGTTCTGATGGAGAAGTTGCCGTTGATATGGTATCTCTTTTTCCTCAAAAAACGTTCAAAAATCATAAAAACGGACTTCGTGCTGATTTGGCTGAAACCATTGCCGATCTGCATCCGAAGTTTGTGCGTTTTCCCGGAGGTTGTGTGGCTCACGGTGATGGAATAGGAAATATTTACCGTTGGAAAAACACGATCGGACCTTTAGAAAGCCGAACTCCAATGCGCAATATTTGGGGGTATCATCAATCTCTTGGATTAGGATATTTTGAATATTTTCAGTTTTGTGAAGATTTAGGTGCCCTTCCTGTTCCGGTTTTGGCAGCAGGAGTTCCGTGTCAAAATTCATCCGACGGAGGTGCCGGACAACAATTTGGTATTCCGATGGAAGACATGAAGGAATACGTGCAGGATGTTCTGGATTTAATTGAATATGCCAACGGACCCGTGACAAGTGTTTGGGGTAAAAAACGCGCTGAAGCAGGGCATGCCAAACCTTTTAATCTAAAATATGTTGGTATTGGTAATGAAGATTTGATCAGCGATGTTTTTGAAGAACGTTATAGAATGATTGTAAAAGCAGTGCAGGAAAAATATCCGGAAATTATCATTATTGGTACTGTGGGACCCTTTTTTGAAGGCACAGATTATAACGAAGGATGGGCAATTGCCAATGATTTAAAACTTCCAATTGTAGACGAACATTATTATCAGAGTCCGGGTTGGTTCATTAATAACCAGGATTTTTATGACCGCTACGACCGTTCTGAATCAAAAGTGTATTTGGGAGAATATGCATCTCGTGGCAATAAATTTTACAACGCTTTAGCCGAGGCACTCTATCTTACAGCGCTTGAACGAAATGGTGATGTAGTTACAATGGCTTCTTATGCGCCTTTATTAGCCCGTGAGAAACACATACAATGGAATCCGGATTTGATTTATTTTACAGGAAATGAAGTAAAACCTACAGTTAATTATTTTGTACAGAAATTATACGGCCAAAATCCGGGCGATATTTATTTGCAGCGTAAAATAAAATTATCCGATACTAATAAGGAAGTTCATAAGCGAATTGGTGTTTCAGTGGTTCAGGATAATGCTTCAGGAGATTTAATTGTAAAATTGGTCAATATGCTTCCGGTTACAATAATTCCCTCAATAGATTTATCGAATGTAACGACGACTGAAAAAGCAAATTATACTACATTTTCCGGAAGCCCTGAGAGCACAATTGTCAGGCCAGTGTCCCAAACTCTAACAGTAACGGCAGCATTTTCAAAAGAATTGCCTGCTTATTCATTTACTGTAATTCGTATTAAAACCAAATAATTTTTCAACTATTTAAAATCATATTTTGAAAGAGGAAAACCATAATAAACAGAATACATAATGAAAAAAACATATTTTAGCCTTGTATTATTTTTAACGATTTTTAATTGCTTACAGGCACAGGATACTACAAAAGGAACTCCGCCTGTTATTGCTGATAAAGATTTGACAGCATATTTATTCGTTTATTTCACCGGAAATTCTGTTGAAGAAGAAGCGGTACGATACGCTATAAGTGCCGACGGTTATCATTATTACCATCTCAATAATAATAAACCTGTTCTTGACAGTAAAGCAATAAGTTCAACTGGCGGCGTTCGTGATCCGCATATTTTACGAGGGGAAGATGGCAAAACATTTTATATGGTTTTGACCGATATGACTTCATCAAAAGGCTGGGACAGCAATCGGGCGATGATTTTGCTTAAAAGCACTGATCTTGTGAAATGGAAAAGCAGCGTCGTTAATATTCAGACTGCTTTTCCCGGAAATGAAAACCTGAAACGTGTCTGGGCGCCACAAACGATTTACGATGCGAAAGCAGGAAAATACCTGGTTTATTTCAGTTTGCAATATGCCGGCGGACCTGATAAGATTTATTACGCCTATGCGAATAAAGATTTCACCGCTTTGGAAAGTGCTCCAAAATTGTTATTTGTTCCAAAATCAGAGCGGGCTTGTATTGACGGGGATATTATTGAGAAGGATGGAGTGTACCATCTTTTTTACAAAACTGAAACGGAGAAAGCAGGAATAAAAGTAGCAACAACCGCCGATTTAACTTCAGGAAAATGGATTGAAAACGACAATTATCTGCAACAAACTAAAGATGGTGTTGAAGGTTCAGGCGTTTTCAAACTAAACAATTCTGATGAATATATCCTGATGTACGATGTTTACACTAAAGGGAAATATCAGTTTACGAAAACTAAAGATCTGGAGCATTTCACCGTTATTGATAACGACATTTCAATGGATTTTAACCCGCGTCACGGAACTATCTTGCCCATAACACGTTCTGAATTGAAAAGGCTTATTGCGAAATGGGGAATGCCGGATAAATTTCCAAAAATAAATAATAATCCGGTTTTAGAAGGTTATTACGCTGATCCTGAAATTTTATATTCAAATAAAACAAAGAAATATTATATCTATCCAACAAGTGATGGGTTTGACGGGTGGTCAGGAAATTATTTTAAAACTTTTTCATCAGATAATTTAACGGATTGGAAGGAGGAAGGAATTATTCTTGATCTGAGAAAAGATGTGAGCTGGGCAAACAGAAATGCCTGGGCACCTTGTATTGTAGAGAAAAAAATAAAAGGCAAATACAAGTATTTCTACTATTTTACGGCAGCTCAAAAAATAGGTGTTGCTTCTTCAGACCATCCAACCGGGCCTTTTAAGGATAGCGGTAAAGCATTAGTAAGTACAAGACCGGACGGTATAAAAGGAGGCCAGGAAATTGATCCGGATGTTTTTACAGATCCAAAAACGGGTAAAAGTTATTTGTATTGGGGAAATGGTTATATGGCTGTTGCCGAATTGAATGCTGATATGGTTTCAATAAAATCAGGAAGTACTAAAATAATTAAAGTTGATGATACCTTTCGCGAAGGTACTTATGTGATTTATAGAAACGGGACATACTATTTTATGTGGAGTGAAGATGATACAAGAAGTCCAAATTATAAAGTAAGATACGGAACGTCAAAATCGCCATCAGGCCCAATTGAAATTCCTGAAAATAATATTGTAATACAGGGAAATCCTGATATTGGAATTTATGCTACCGGACATAATTCAGTATTACAGATTCCTGACAAAGACGAATGGTACCTGGTGTACCATAGATTTTCTTATCCGACTGGAATAAAAATGGGCGATGCCGGAGGTTTTCATCGTGAAGTCTGCATCGATAAATTAGAATTCAACCCGGACGGAACAATAAAACAAGTAATTCCCAGCCATGAGGGAGTTAAAAGTTTAAAGTAAATTTTTTGTTTACGCAGGCCGCAGATTTAATGAGGCCTGCATCAAAGTAAAAGATTTAGTTCCTATCAGGCGTAGACAAAAACAAGAAAGGATTTTACTATTGTATCTCATAAAAGCAGATTAAAAATAACGCCTTTGTATTCCATTGGCGTTATTTTTCTTTCTATGGGTGATAAGGGAAGTGTCACGGATTGCATCCGACCACCTGGTTTCAATATCAACTTGATGTCGCAATCAAAGCATTAAGATCTAATTTAATTCCGATATAATTTCATCAACTTTTTGCGGGTATGTCTTCGTGAAAAATTCGTTATAATACCAATATTCTAATTTTTCAGCAATTTGCGGCAAATAAATAAATGATCTGTTTGTAACGTTATCATTCATAATTTCTTGGGCTTTATTATCATCTCCTAAAAGCTTTGCAATAACAATTTCACCCGCACGCACAAAGTGTTCGTAAAGACATATCTTCCATTCATTATACCCCTGAGCAAACATTTTTTCCTTAATCGGTTCAAAAAGTTTTTCTGTAGCTTTAATATGCTTGTCATCTATTTGATCAATTACCGGATTTATAAAAGAATGCCCAAACTCGTGTACACATAGCGTCCTCAAGGCAACATTGTTCTTAAAACCTAAATCAGGATTAGAGTTGTTATCAATCTCTTTAGGGATATTAAAACTGCCAAAAATGTTGCCTATCATATCAGAACTACCCACCGCGAAACCCTGGCTGAATGGCATTGTAAGACTGGGATACAAATTGTAATTTTGTATGCGTTTTCCATAAAAATGTTCCATTTCTGTAATAAAGTTCTCTGCAGGAAGATTTTTTGTTACTTCTGTAATCATTGTGTTGTAGTATAGTTTATACTTGTCTAAAAATTGATCAAAATTAATTTCAGTATAAAAATCATTCATCGCTTTAACAAAGATTTTAGCATCGTCTATTGTCTCAAAACGTTTTACAAATTGAGTATCGCTGGTCACAAAAGCATGCGGGAAACTATCAATACTCAAAAGGAAATTAGAATAATGTAAATAAAAATCTTTTTCAAAATAAGAGCGTATAATTGATAAATTTTTTGATTTTAAATAGGGTATAAACTCATTCGCTATTTTAATATTTAAGGAATATAAATCTTTAACCTTAACCTGTTTGCCGTCAATCTCAATAGTCTGAGTTTCGGGTATGGCAACTATATCCTCATAAATGGTGAAAAAATAGCATAATGCAAGGAGCTCAATATTTTTATTAAAATTTACATTAACCTGCTTAATAGCATATACCGGATATTCTAAAATAAAAGATCCCCGGGCTTTGTTGCCAGTAATGTTAAGCTTCCTGTTATGATCAAGTTTAATTTTTTTGTGAGTGATCGTTAAATTGTCGGCCAATATTTCTCTACCGTCTTTTAAAGAAAGCTCCCCCAACGTATACTTTAGCTGAGAACTTAAATACACCAGCCGGTTTGGCTGTTTCTTAAAGAACAAATGCTCTTTACCGGTTAATTCATCAAAATCAGCCTGCCATTTAATATCTGTTTGTGTACTATGCCAGTTCTTTGTACTGGTGCATGAATTTAAAAAGAAAAGAGACAAAAAGAAAATTACTATATTTTTCATAATTGTTACGGATATAAGTAAGGGGTTAAGTTTTTAAACCATCTCGCAAATATTTTAAAAAAAGAGAAAAAATTAATTACACTAAAGTGTAAATTTGTTTGGCGAAACAAATTAAAAAATGGAGAAACAATTGACGGGGCTTTATTCCAGAAATTCTATTTACAAAATTACAGAGGCAGATAAACATCAGTTAGGTAATTATATTGAAGTAGCCGATGCGCTTTCAAAACTTACCTACCAGAGCATTTACATTATAGACTATGAGAAAATGACTTTTGATTATGTTTCAGATAATCCACTTTTTTTATGCGGTTATACTGTTGAAGAAGTTTTAAAAATGGGCTACAGTTTTTACTTAAAAAATGTGCCCGAAAAAGATTTGGAAATGCTTAACCTAATTAATGAATTGGGATTTGATTTTTACGGGAATCTACCATTAGCTGAAAAAAAGGAGTATTGTATTTCATATGATTTTAGTCTTACTGATAAATCGGGTAAAAAAACACTCGTAAATCATCAATTAACCCCACTCTTTATTACAGAAGAAGGCAAATTATGGAAATCATTATGTGTGGTATCAATCTCAGGCCAAAAACAAGCAGGAAACATTATAATAAGTAAACATGGCTCTGATAATATATGGAAATTAAATAGCTTAGACAGAACATGGGTGAAGTATTTAAAACCGAAATTGAGCAGGAAAGAGATTGAAGTATTACGATTTTACGCCCAGGGAATGAAAATTAATCAAATTGCAGACAAACTTTATTGCACAGATAATAATATAAAATATTATCGGAAAAAAATATTTGAAAAATTAGAAACGAGTAATATGGCTGAAGCGCTCTCATATGCTATAAATTATAAATTGATATAGCTATAAAAAATGAAATTGGAAAACAATGGCATTTTTTATAGCTATGCGGAAAAATAGTCTGATAAGTAAAAAAACTAAAATCTTATTTGGTTTGAATGCTAAGGGACTGAATTTATATGTAAAACATTTTCAATTTATTTTGCCTTTTTTTCACGAGCTTATTCTTGGCGGGTTCATAATTGGCTGCCTCAATTCCATTTTTCAGAACTACCACTTTATAAGGCTGCTTCATTTTTTCGGTCAGATGATAAATGGTTAAGGCTTCGGCCAGATCTTCAAACCATGAAGCTGTGCTGTAGAGCGAAACAAAAGGTGTTTTCTGAAGTGCTTTATAAACATCTGATGCATGTGAAACAGCCATCGGCTTACCGCTTCTAAATAATGTAGTCTCTAATAATGGATTCATGATGTTCTCCGAAGGCTGATTATATTTATCCCAAACGTTTTGGGTAAAGGCTGCTGAACCGGCCCAAATATCTTTTTCATCCAGATGAGGTGTGAGGTTTAAAGCGGCATCTACAACATGAGTGGCTTCATGAAGTAAAATGTACATAATGGCATCCAGATTACCAGCTTCAACCATAACCTGATATTGATTGTCTGCTGATTTTAGGTAGCAGGTGTTTTCTTTCCAGGTTGTCCACTCAGAAATAGTCTGGTTAAGAATTTCAGCACGAAAAGTGATATTATACATTTTTACGGAATCAGATGTTGCAACAGGTGATGTAAGGGCTGTATTCGGCATATTATACATAAAACTGATACTGTGCAGATGTTTTTTTAGAATTTTCTGATGTAGTGGAGGCAGAATAGCAAAGGCATTGTTTAACTTCTGCCTTTCAATATCGGTTAATTTATGATGAACAGGATCCATACCTGCATCACGAAATTTTTTAAAAACACTTTCCGGTGCAGCCTGAGTACGTTCGGTCAATGTACTAATCTGCAGATCTTGGTTCTGCTGTGCATTACTGCTTATTGCAGTTAAGAAGAAGCATAGAAAGGGGTATACGAAATATTTACTTGTCATTAGTTTAATTTTTTTCTGATTTTTTAAAGACTTTAAGCTAAACCCTGAATACTGAGATATTTGTTCTTAAAACCAAATGGGGTTTCATTGGTTTTTATGAAAAAAAGCCGGCTAAAATAAGATGGGTCTTCATACCCAAGATCATATGCGATTTCCTTGGCACTTTTAGAAGTGTGAACTAAAAGTCTTTTCGCTTCTAATATGAGGCGGTTTTTTATAATTTCGTTGGGCTGCGGGAGGTTCATCCGCTTAAATTTATGGGTGAGTGTTTTAGGAGCAATGGCTAATATATCAGCATAGTCGGCGACACTGTGTTTTTGTTTGTAATTTGCTTCAACCAGTTGGGTGAAACGCCTGAAACATTCGAGATCATTATGCTGCTGTGCTACTATACCGTCAAGATGCTGCAGTTTCCAGAGTCGGGTTGATTTAATAAAGATTTGTTTCAAATAGGTACGGATCATCTCCTCCTGCGAGGAATCTTTCAAAATAAACTCATCCTGGATCTGAACAAATAAATAGTCGATAAATGCGGACTCTTTCTCGGGTACAGTCGTCATAGGCATATTATGAATATTGTTAAACAGAAGTCCATCGCAGGCTACTTCTTCATCGTGAATTTGAATGCAGTAAAAATCACTGTTATAAAATATAAAAAAGCCAGTCTGATCCCCTATTGCCTCGAGGCTCAGAACCTGATTGGGACTTATAAAAAAAAGAGAGCTGCCCGAAGTATTGTATACCTGAAAATCTACCTTGACCTTAGAGTTTCCAGAAAGGTACAGCACTTTTATATATTCTTTGTAAGCTTCAGAATTGATCATTTCGAGGCTGTCATGATCTACTTTCAGCAGGCCAATTTTTTTCAGGCTAACATCAAAAATGTGTTCTTTCATTATCGATTCTTCTATTAAAAGCCGGTCTCGTTACGACCGGCAATATTACTGAATATTGGGTATTAATCTTTATTTTATATAACCAGGTTTAAGGAACTCCGGCTCTAATTATTTCTTTGCAAACTTTTCAAGTTCTGTATTGAATTTTTCCATTTCCTCAATAAACAGTGCATGTCCGCTATTCTCAAATTTTACAATGTAAGCGTTTTTAAGACCTTTGTGTAATTGCTCTGCAAACACGAAATCACATAGTTTATCTTTCGTACCATGGAATATTGCTACAGGGACATTAATTTTTGATAAGGAAGGACGAAGATCAAGATCTCGTAGTGCTATGATAGACTGCGTTGTTGCATAAGGAGATGCATCAGAGCTAATATTCGCCAGCCATTGAGACATAGTTGTTGAGATTGCATTTTCAGATGCCGCAAATGCTTTGCCAAAATCTTCAATCAATTGCTGTCTGTTTGTTCTTGTTGTATGTATTAATCCTGCTGCTGCTTCATCGGAAGCGCCATACGGATGACCTTCACGCTGTTTCCAGGAAGGTGCGGCAGCGGCAAAAAGTGCCAGTTTGCTCACATGTGCTCCATTGTATTTTGCCATATAATGTAGTACAACTGCACCACCCATAGAAAAACCGCCAAGAACCGCATTGTTTATTTTAAGTTTATCTAATACAATCTTGATGTCATCTGAGAAAACATCAAAATCGTATTTACCATAAGGTCTGTCAGATTTCCCAAATCCTCGCAGCGATATTCCGATCACCCTAAAACCTTTTTCAACAAAATATTGATATTGATATTCATACATTGCATCATTTAGCGGCCATCCGTGTATTAATACAATGGGCTGTCCTTCTCCAAGGTCGGTTACATGAAGTTTTACATTTGGTTCAACTTCAATAAATTCTAATCTTCCGGCTGATGCAGCAACTCGTTTTGACTGAGCAAATAACGGCTGGCTTAAAGTAAAGATGCATAAAAGACTTAATGTTGAAATAAGTGTTTTCATTTTGTTTGTTTTTAATTAGTTACTATTATTTTTAATTATTTACAGTACAAAGATGCGTAAAACAGTAAGGCCTGAAAATGCACATTTGGAAGAGTCCATTGTATATTTTTCCCTACATCAAAAAACGGCTCGTTATGACACATAAAATAACTGTATTTAGTTTTTAACTCTTTGTAAGCCAGTAAAGTAAAGATCTAACATAGAGCCTTTACAGGCAAGTACGGAATTACGAATCAGACAGGAAATAAAAGTACCTGTCGGATAAATCCCTTATAGCCCAAAACACATAGAACCACAGTACTTAACGGGGCGTTTATTTTATAGTTAAGGCGTGTCAAATAGATACGGTAGCGTGCTATCCCGCTCAGAGTTTAGCCTGTTAAGCACGGGTGTTTTTAGTAAATTAAGGTGTAAGCTTATTACGTTAACTTTTTGAGGACTGTTCAATATTATTGAGCAGGTGCGCTAGTGCGACCGTGTCTTCAAAAGTAGGTGCTGTTTTCGTTTTATTTCTTATATCAGCAGCTATCCTTTTGTAAACCTCCCCAACATTTCTAATTACAGGATTATCAGGCAAACCCTCATACATTTCATTTGGAATTGGCAGTGTTTGTAATTCCGTGTCTTTCCCCTGGGCTCCCCGAATTGTCAATGGTACAAACTGGCCATGTCCAAGCGGTCCTGTTACCTGTATATCACCTTCTGTTCCGTTAATCTCCCACAAAAGGTTAGTGCCTCTTGAAACGCCGCCACGGTAATGAATTGAAATTGCAGCTCCATTTTTCAATTGGCCTATTACCATAATCTGGTCTTCAGAAGTCTTAGGTTTTATTTCGCCACTATCAGTAAGTTTTACTGTGGTGAAATTGTTTATCATTTTCGCTGCCAACGTGTCAAAGCCGCCCAAAACTTTAGTAACGCCGGCCAATGTATGCCCTAAGGGAATGGTTAGCATCGTAGCGCCGTTGGTTTTATCGTATAGATAATAGTTAGCGGCAATTGCTTCATCTGACCAGGGACCCCCCGAGCCGATGATTGTAGTAGATAAAACTTTGCCTACATAGCCCTCTTTAATAAGATGCTCCAGATAAATTACTTCCGGTGAAACAACCATTTGCGTCCCTACTGCTGCAACTACGTTTTCCCGTGCCGCAATAGCTGCCAGCTGCTCCGTTTCAGTAAGTCCGTTGCCCAGAGGGTGTTCGCAGTATACATGTTTGCCTGCTTCAAGCGCAGCCTTCACAAGATTATAGTGGTAAGGAACTTTTACAGTAATTACAACCAGCTCTATATCGGCTGATGCAATTAAGGCATCCGGGTTTTCATAAGCGATTGGTATCTGTAATACAGCTGCTGCTTTTACCGCGCTTTCGTGAGTGGAATTTGCTACTCCGATGATCTCAAAGGTATCAGACAGCTGCCGTAAGGCAGGAAGATGCGACTTTGATGCCCACTGGCTGTCAGGGTTGAGTCCTATTATGCCGACTTTTATTTTTTCTGTTTTCATTTATTTCTATTAAATTGATTGTAAAATTAAAAAGAACGCTATAATTTTGTTATGTACACAACCCATTGTATGTACATACAATTTTGTAAGTAATGACAAATAGAAAAGAAAATACCACAAACAATATCAATCGAAATTTGCTTTCAGATTGTAATCTCACCTACGCCGTACAACTCATGGGCGGACGGTGGAAACTGCCAATTTTAACGCGTTTAAGTGACGGTAAAAAACGTTTTGGGGAGCTTAGAAGGATCATCCCAAACATTACTGAAAGGATGTTAACGTTACAGCTTCGTGAGATGGAACGTGATGGATTACTAATACGAACCGTGTATCATGAAGTACCTCCCCGGGTTGATTATGAACTGACCCCTTTAAGCAGTGCACTCATTCCAATATGCCTGCAACTGGATGACTGGGGAGCAAAACACAAAGATGTTCATTTATGGATTTCTTCAGGTTTAATTCCTTAACTATAAGTATGTTGCAAATACATGCGGGTGAGATGCATATAAAATCCGGCAGGATCAGGACTCAAAAGAATTAGGAGAATTAAATAGCTCAATTATTCAATTGTATGTAATTCTCCTAATGGAATAATCATCATTTAAGGACTGATTCCGCAACTTTACTTAATTTTCAACGATTCTATATGCTTTCCTTTAAACGTTAAATTATAGGTAAGAATCACGGGACTGCCTGGAAAAGTTCCGGATACTTCTGCTTTTAAATTTCCCTTTTCAGCATCTCCTTCAAATTCAAGCGGTTTCATTACCGTATTGTATTCCTTGGAGCTTTTTTCTATCCAGTTTTTTATTTCTGTTTTGCTGGTATAATTTTTTCCCTCGTCAAATACGATTGCAGTTTCAGAAAAACAATCGGCAAAAGCCGAACTGTCAAAATTGTTTTGTGCTTTTACTAAGTCTTGTATTACTTCTGGTAAGTTCATAATGTATCTGTTTTATGGTTACTAATGCTTATTTATTTTATTTACTATTATTTCAGGGGACATATCGACCTCTTCTTTCAGGGGAACTATTAGCTATATTAAAAATCAAATCGTTGGAATTGTTCCGCCATCGATTACATATTCTGTTCCTGTCAGATAACCTGCTCTGGGTGATACCAAAAATCCCACGAGTTCTGCGACTTCTTCAGGTTTGGCTGGTCTTCCGTAAGGGATGCCTCCCAAAGCTGCCATTACGCTTTTTTCAGCCTCTTCTATAGATATAGCACTGCTTTCAGAAATACGCTCCATCATTCGTATCGATGCTTCGGTCATGATCCAGCCTGGAGAAACGGTCAGTACACGTACACCTTTTGGAGATACTTCTTTCGATAATCCTTTACTATAATTAATAAGTCCGGCTTTTGCGGCAGCATACGGCAGCGTGGAATCATACAAAGGAAGTTTACCCTGAATAGAGGCAATATGGATGATTACCCCGCTTTTGTTTTTAAGCATTTCAGGAAGAAATGCCTTATCCAGACGAACTGGTGCCAGTAAATTGGCCTGTATTGTTTCTTCCCAATCCGTATTGGTTAAGGCAGCAAAGCCTCCGCCGGGAGTTTCGGAGCCTCCAAGATTATTTACAAGGATATCTAACTTACCGAATTTCTCCAATACTTCATCCGAAACTTTAGCCGCGGCTTCTGGTTTACTTAAATCTGCCGAAATGAAATGCAGCTCTTTATCTGGTGTTTCAGGCTGATTTCTCGCGCTGATGATTACCGTAGCACCGGCATTTTTTAAACGTTCGGCTATCGCTCTGCCGGCTCCTTTAGTTCCTCCTGTAACCAGCGCAATTTTGCCTGATAACTCATTTTGATAATCTGCTATTTGTTTCATGTTGATTTCTTTTGTACAAATTTCAGAAGTATGCAACTTTCTCACAAGTACGGAATTACGATTCAGATAGGGATAATTTTTTCCCCTATTGCACAAATCGTAACATACCAGTACTTTTACAATATGTATGAAAGAAAAACAATACCGAACTTAAATTGCGGACTTGACCTGATAGGTGAAGTATTATACGGTAAATGGAAGATACGCCTGCTTTGGTTTATCAACGAAGGTCATAAGAGACCAAGTGAATTACAGCGCAAAATACCTGACGCTTCCCGCAGGGTTTTAAATATCCAGTTGAACGAACTGGAAGAACATGAACTTATTGTCAGGAAAATATATCCCGTAGTGCCGCCAAAAGTAGAATACAGCCTGACGGAATTTGGCGAGAGTCTGATTCCTGTTATAGGTGCTTTAGGACAATGGGGAGATCAGAATCAGGAGAGACTGAAGTCTTTAATTATTAAAAAATTTCCCGGAGCAACCGATATTGAATAAAATTAAGAATGCCTGAATTAATTTTGTTCAACTAAATCTATCCTCTTTTATTAGATTTTTCAGATCAGTTCCTTTCAAAATTTCCGTCTCTCTATACTCCTTATCATTACATAAATTTTCTCTGCTGCCTGTTCTTCAATTATTAGAAGGGACAGCATTTACGATTCCTATAGCATTATAAATAATTACAAATATGCAGCGCTGGTAGTTTTTACAACTCCTATTGCTCTGCATTTTACTTATGATGCCGCTTTTATCCGCTGTCAGTTCACCAAATTACGTAAGGCGGGAAAAATCTACTATAATAACCGCACTATATCCATTTTTAGAGAATTGGTCTTTACTGAATTTTGCTGCGGAGGATGAAACCTGTCATGTTGGTTAATTAGTAATGCCGGCAGATATAGAATCATCCTCTAAAAATGAGTAAAAATTAAAAACTATTTAAAAATGACAAAACATCAAAACCGCACATTAGGGGCATTTGAAAAAACGTTCTGGCTGTTGGATCAGATTGATTCTAAAGACTTTGCTCTGGCAGCGGAAGTAGAAGGAAGGGAATCGGGTGCCGCATGGAGACTGGCTGTTAATCAGGTTCAGAAGAGACATCCCAACCTTTCAGTCAGAATTAGAATGGATGAATTTAAGAGACCTTTTATCGAACATGTTGACTCATTGGTCATTCCACTGAAAGTCATAGAAATCGATAACGGCTTTAAATGGGAGCAAGTAGTCGAAAAGGAATTAGCAGTACGGTTCAATACTGAAGAAGGACCGCTTTTTAGAGTGATTGTGCTGCAAAAACCGCACGATACCGTATTGGTCCTGGCGGCTAATCATACATTAGCTGACGGATCTTCTCTTATGTATTTATTCAGGGATTTACTGGAGGCAGTTACAGGCCAGATTCCGCAAGTATTGGCACCACAGAAATCTAACGATGAAACACTTGGATTTCCTGAGGATACAGCAGTTACCGATAATGAAATTTTAGGATATGTGTTTAAAAAACCGACTGTCGTTTCTCCTAAAGTCGAAAGTATTAAGTTCTCCAGTCAACAAACATTGCAGATTATAGAAAGATCCAGACTGGAACAAACAACAGTACATGGGGCAATTTGTGCTGCTGTAGTTATCGCAGGAAGAAAACTTCGCAAAGAATGGGATGATAAAAAAATTGAATTAATCTCTCCGATCTGTACAAGAAAAGTACTTCAGTTAGATGACAACTGCGGATTGAATATCACGACTCATCCTGTTTATTTTGAGCCGGAAGAAAAGCAATCTTTCTGGGATACAGCCAGATTGGCAAAATCAGGTCTCAACGGAACCGAAACGAAAGAACATGTAGAGAACTATCTTGGTTTTTTCAGAACGCTGACTTTCAACAGTACAGATATCCAAAAGATGGTAGATACATTAAAAGAAGCATTCAATCACCAAATAATGGTGACCAATCTGGTAAAGGTGAAATATAAAACTGATTTTGGAAAACTCAAACTTAAATCGGTATATGGCCCGATGGTTCGTTCAGGAAAGGGCCTGGAGCAGACTATTGGGGCTATTAGTACCAATGGTCATCTCTGTCTCACAAATACCAGCGACACACCTATTGCAGGTTTATTAGAAGAAATGCAGACGATTATGGGAGAAGCCTGCAAATAGTATTTCAGACCATCTAAGATAATTTAATTTTAAAGAAACACCATATGATGCGCAGATGTATCATATGGTGTTATTTTATACAATTATTTTTTTGAACATACCTGACAGCCATTTTGATATTTTTTAAAGAGCTAAGACATTGGTAAAAATAATTACGAATGGCATTTGTTGGTTGTCTTCTGCATTTAATGATTTTAAAGTATAAATGAAATAATACGTAATAGTCATTCGGCATTTATTCAAAATTAAAACTCTTGCTTTTTTCAGACTTACATGGCGACTTTAAAAATAGCTAATCTGAAACATTCTTCATTGATTTCAGTAAAAGGAATCACTTTTATTTTTAGATTTATGTAAATACATCATTTGTCGTACATAATGCTTCAAATGTTTTATACTAACTACTTCCGGAAAACTACATTTACAATCTCAGAATTTACTGATTTCATGTAAATGAGGTTGTAAAATTATAGTATATAAAATAAATTATAAGAAAAAGTTACAATCTGATCTTTATTACATGTTTTTAACAACGTTACAAAAAACTAAAAAAATGAGGAAAAGAAAATTTAAGAAGTATGCATTTCTAATGCTAATCGTTTTTGGAAACGGATATGCTCAGTCAAAAACACACCAGGATGCTAATAAACCAATTGAAGAACGGATTTCACTTTTGATGAAAGAAATGACATTAGAAGAAAAAATAGGGCAAATGAATCAATACAATGGTTCATGGGATGTTACAGGTCCAAAACCCGAATCAGGTTCTAATGAACAAAAATACAATAATATAAAAAAGGGATTGGTAGGTTCTATGCTAAGCATAAGAGGCGTTAAAGAAGTAAGAGCCGTGCAAAAAATAGCAGTTGAAGAAACCCGTCTTGGAATTCCGTTAATTTTTGGTTTTGATGTTATACATGGTTATAAAACCCTAAGTCCTATTCCATTGGCAGAAGCTGCAAGCTGGGATTTAGAAGCTATTAAAAATTCGGCACGTGTTGCTGCTGTCGAAGCTTCTGCTTCGGGATTAAACTGGACTTTTGCACCTAATGTAGACATTTCCAATGATGCAAGATGGGGACGGGTAATGGAAGGTGCCGGAGAAGATCCTTACCTGGGCAGCAAAATTGCAGCCGCCAGAGTTAAAGGGTTTCAGGGAGAGAGCTTAAGCGCTAATACCTCTATCATTGCCTGCGCCAAACATTTTGCAGGTTATGGCTTTGTAGAAGCAGGCCGAGAATATAATAGTGTTGATATGAGCAATTCTAAGTTGTACAATACTGTATTACCCCCTTTTAAAGCGGCAGTCGATGCCGGAATTCGTACTTTCATGAATTCATTTAATACATTAAACGGAATTCCGGCAACCGGAAATAGTTTTTTGCAACGAGACATTTTAAAAGGAGCATGGAAATTTAATGGTTTTGTCGTTTCTGACTGGGCTTCTATAGCCGAAATGGTTACACACGGTTACGCAGCCGATGGAGCCGATGCAGCTCAAAAAGCCGTTATTGCAGGTTCTGATATGGATATGGAATCAAATGTATACGTAACAGAATTAGCTCAGTTGGTAAAAAAAGGACTGGTAAAAGAAAGCCTGATCGACGATGCTGTTCGCAGAATTCTTAGAGTAAAATTTGAATTAGGTTTGTTTGATAATCCATACAAATATTGTGATGAGGCCCGCGAAAAATCAAGTATTGGAAACAAGGCCAACAATGATGCTGTTTTGGATATGGCTAAAAAATCAATTGTTTTATTGAAGAATACGAGCCCGTCGGGGAGGAATGAAAAACTGTTGCCATTAAAAAAAGAAGGAGTAAAAATCGCTTTAATTGGTGCTTTGGCAAATGACAAGAACAGTCCACTCGGAAGTTGGAGAATTGCCGCTGATGATCATACAGCAGTATCCGTTCTTGAAGGAATGCAGCAATATAAAAACAACATGTTAGTATATGAAAAAGGAACTGATGTGGCTTTAAATAAACAGGCTTTTGTGGATGAAGTCCAAATTAATACTACCGATTTTTCCGGATTTGAAGCCGCTAAAAAGGCCGCAAAAGAGTCTGAAGTTGTAGTAATGGTTTTAGGAGAAATTGGTTTTCAGAGTGGTGAAGGACGCAGTAGAACGGAATTAGGACTGCCGGGGAATCAGCAGCAATTATTAGAGGAAGTTTACAAAGTAAATCCCAATATTATTTTGGTTTTAAATAACGGGCGTCCGCTGGCATTACCGTGGGCACAGGAAAATATTCCTGCTATTGTTGAAGCGTGGCAGTTAGGAACCCAATCCGGAAATGCAATTGCCCAGGTTTTGTACGGAGATTACAACCCAAGTGGTAAGCTTACAATGTCATTCCCCAGAAACGTTGGGCAATGTCCAATTTATTACAATTTGTACAATACAGGACGACCAGCCAACAAAGACCAGAACGCTTTCTGGTCTCATTATATTGATGTCGAAAAAACACCATTATACCCGTTTGGTTATGGATTAAGCTATACTTCTTTTGAATATAAAAATCTGAAATTAGCAAAAACTTCCTTTCGAAAAGGAGAAAAAATTGAACTAAGTGTTGATGTTACCAATACCGGAAATGCCGATGGAAAGGAAGTAGTTCAGTTGTATATAAATGATGTCGCCGCCAGTGTGGTTAGACCTGTTAAGGAATTAAAAGGTTTTGAACTTATTGCATTAAAAAAAGGCGAAACGAAAACCGTTCAGTTTACTTTAACAGATAAAGAACTGGGATTTTATGACAACAATGGTAAATTTTTAACAGAATCCGGTATGTTTAATGTTATGGTTGGCTGGAACTCTATTGAAGGACTTATGAGTACATTCGAACTAAAATAAATACTAACAAGCTTAAAAACAAAAGATAATCTTTATTATTTAATTTGTTTTTAATCAATTTACAGCCTGAGTACGATTGATCCTTATAAGGTTATTAATCTACTCAGGTTTTTAGCAATGTGGTAAATCCGGATAAAAAGAGTAAGTGTTCTGTTTAGTTTTATTAATATTGTTTTAGATATGATGAAATAAATCAATTGTAAATTTTGTTTCAAATAGAATTGATAAATATTAAAATGTAAAATGAAAAATATCAAATATATTCTTCTGTGCTGTTTTGGTCTTATAAATTGTTTGTTTTCTCAGGATAAATTTGAAAACTACCAATTTAGAAGTATACAGGAAACTACTTCAAAAAGAGCTATTTCTTCTATAATTCAGGATCACAATGGTTTTATTTGGATAGGTACAAACGGCGCAGGGTTATATCGATATGACGGGGTAAATTATTTTGGATATAAACATGATAAAAAACCGGCTTCAGTAATCAGTAACTTTATCTATGCCACTTTTATTGATTCTAAAAATAACTTATGGATTGGTACAGATGAAGGCTTGTGTTTATACAATCGGGATCTGGATAACTTTACCAAAATCAATATTCAGGATGCAATTGTAAAAGGCTACGAACAGCCAATTACTATTAAAACCATTATTGAGGATAACAACGGTGACATCATTTTAGGTTCGTATGGTTTTGGATTATTTAAATTAAATGTAAAAACTTTAAAAGCATCTTTAGTGCACTCAAAAGTTCTGGAAAAACCCAACTTTTTAATCAAATGTTCCGTAAAAAACAAACAGGGAATACTTTATTTAGGAACCAGTTACGGACTTTTAGAGATCGATCTAAACGGAAAAGTAAAGCAGGTTTATAAAGACAAGTTTAAAAGAGAACCTTTATTAGATGATGTAGAAAGCCTTGTTATAGGCAAATTTGGATATTTATGGCTGGGAACGACTGAAAATGGGCTGATAAAAATTAAACCTGAAACAGATAACTATCAATTTGAGAATTTTTTTATTACCAAAAATAAAATCTTATCTATTATACAAAGCAGTCAGGATTATATACTTTGCGGTACCGAAAATGATGGCTTATTAGTTGTAAATAACAAAGGAGAAGTACTGAAAAAATACCTTCACAGTAAATACAATAATTTCAGTTTAAAATCCAATTCCGTATGGTCATTATACGAAGACAAAGAAAAAAGACTTTGGCTGGGTTATTTCAATAAAGGGCTTGGTGTATTTGATAAGCCTAATAATAAATTCAACTCACTTGAATCCCTTGTTAATAATGATAATTCCCTGCAGACTAGTTATGTAACTTCAGTTGTAAAAGATAAAAAGGGCAATCTGATACTAAGTAATGAAGGCGGCGGACTTGATATTTATAATCTTTCTGCTAAAACGTACATCCATGTTAACCAAAACAATCAAAGCTACTATTCTGGTCTTGATGCTGTTGATATTCAGACTATATTTATCGACAGCAAACAAAATATCTGGGTAGGAAGCTGGGACCGTGGCATCTATTTTTTGAAAAATGGAACTACCCGATTCATAAACTACAATACGACAAATACAGCCGGATTAAAATCAAATCGGATTTTTAGTTTTTCAGAAGATTCAGGAGGGCGAATCTGGATTGGAACTTTCATAAAAGGACTTCATTATTTTGACAATAGGAAGAACACCTTTGTGCATTGTGATACTAAACCATTTGCAGATAACGCTTTAGACCAGGCATTTATTCGAAAAGTTTTTGTAGACTCTGATAATATTTTGTGGGTAGGAACGATTTTAGGACTATATCAGGTACACTTAATTGCCGATTCCAGTTTTAGAGTAACAAAAATGCGGGATCAGATGTTCAGTGATAAAACGAAGTATAACGGTATTCAGACCATTTTATCAATTTATGAGTCAAACGATAAAAAAATATGGATCGGTACAGATGGTGAAGGACTGTTTAGTTATAATAAAAAAAACAAGATATTTTCTAATTATGATGATTTTCCGGGTTTTGAAGAAAAATCCGTTCGCGCCATCATTTCTGATAATAATGGATCTTTATGGATAAGCGGTGGACTGGGATTAACAAAACTCGATTTTAAAAACAAACAAAGCACCAATTTCAATAAAGACGATGGTCTTGTTGATAACGATTTTAATAATAATGCAGTCTTTAAAGATGGAAATGGAGAACTGTATTTCGGTGGTTATGAAGGAGTAAACTATTTTAATCCCAATGAAATTAAAAAAACAGAAAAAGCTCCTAGGCTGTATTTCAGTGATTTCAAATTATTTAATAAATCTGTAAAACCAAATGAAGAAAATTCTCCGTTAACCAAAGTCATTTCTCAGACCAAAGAAATTATTCTCAATCATGCACAATCTGTTTTTACGATTGAATATGTTGGGATCAACTATAATTATTCCAGAAAAAACCAATATGCCTACTATCTTGAAGGTTTTGAGAAAGACTGGAATTATGTAGGCAATAACAGAACAGCTACATACACCAATCTGGAGCCGGGTAATTATGTTTTTAAAGTAAAATCGGCCAATGCAGATGGTTCCTGGAGCAATGTTCAGTTAGAGCTAAAAATAAAAATCCTTCCTCCATGGTGGAAAACCATTTGGGCGTATTTAATATATAGCTCTATAGTAGTTTTCCTGATTATATATTTCAACAAAATTTATCAAAATCGTTTTAAAGCCAGACAGGCCATAATTTTAGAAAGAGAAAAAACAATTCAGTTAGAGAAATTAAATAATAAAAAATTACAGTTTTTCACTAATATTTCACATGAATTCAGAACACCATTAACCTTAATTATTAACCCTCTCGAAGATATTTTAAGAAGTAAGAACGTATCGCGCGAAATACATAATAAATTAAAAACGGTACATAAAAGCTCAGACAGGCTTTCGAGACTTATAAATGAGCTGATGGATTTTAACAAATTAGAATTCAACAAAATTTTCCTTCAGGTTAAAAAAATTGAAGTGATCGCATTTGTACAGGAAATTATAGGCTACTTTGATGAGGAAGCAGCTGCGAGAAACATAACTATTGATTTCGAATCAGAACTGGAAGAGCTTGAAGACTGGTTAGATCCTAAAATGCTGGAAAAAATAATATTCAATATCATCTCAAACGCTTTTAAATTTACTCCCGATGATGGCTTTATTGCCATTTCTGTAAATGAATCAGATTCACATCATTCATTAATAATTAATGGAAATAAAGTTCCATCCTTTTCAATAACAATTTCAGACACCGGCTCCGGAATCTACAAAGAGGATTTGAAAAGAATTTTTGATAGATTTTATCAGGTCAATAACCTCAATAAAGATTACTACGGAAGCACCGGAATTGGGTTAGAAGTAGTAAAAGAATTTGTTGAGCTTCATAAAGGAAATATTGATGTTGAAAGCACACCGGGAGAAGGAACAAAATTCATGGTAACATTTCCTTTAGGCAATTCTTTTTATAAGGAAAATGAAGTAGTGAATGAAGTTTTTGAAATAGAAAAAAATAAAAATAAGTTCTTGTTTGAATCGAATAAATATGAGGCAGATGATGAAGAGATTAGTAACGAATCAAAGAAAGAAATTGCTGCAGATACAGCAAAAGCATATACCGTTTTAATTGTGGAGGACAATCTTGAATTACGAAATTATCTGAAAATGGAATTGAGTAAATCATATAAAGTGATTACCGCCGAAAATGGAAAAAAAGGTTACGAACTGGCCGTTCAGAAATTGCCGGATATCGTAATTACAGATGTTATTATGCCGGTAATGGACGGATTACAGTTGTGTAAAAATATAAAAGGAGACCTGAAAACAAGTCATATTCCGTTATTAATGCTCTCTGCAAAAGCAATGGTACAAGACAGAATTGAAGGAATCGATTCTGGTGCTGACATGTATTTGAGCAAACCATTTGAATTGGATATTTTAAAATCCAGTCTGGCACAGCTTATTACAAGCAGACAAATAATGTTTAATAAATTTTATACCGGTATTACAAAAGACGGGAAAGAAAAAACAACCTCTTTAGATAATGATTTCATTCAAAAAATTCTTCATTTTATTAATGAAAACCTGAGTGAATCGGACTTAAGTGTAGAGTTGCTTTCTTCTAAAGTTTTCCTGAGCAGGAGTCAATTGTATCGAAAAATAAAAACACTAACGGGTGTTTCAGTAAATGAGTTTATTAGAAATGTAAGATTAGAAAAAGCAAAACAATTGCTCGAACAAGGCAATAAAAATGTTAACATCAATGAGATTAGTTATAAGGTAGGATTTACATCCCCTTCGTATTTTGCCAAATGTTATAAAATTAAATACGGTCATCTGCCTACACAGCAAACAGGATCAAAAGATTAGAAAAGAATCCATTTAAATAATATAATTCAAAAAGCTTCTATTTTTAAATCGGAGCTTTTTTTTTGACCTTTTTCTGGAAAAGTGATTTTTTGGATTTGCTTAAACTTATTATTTTAATAAAAATACTACAATATAATTTCGCAAAACATATTTTAAAGTATAACTTTTTGCTAATACTTCATTGGTTGTTTAGCGGTTTTTATGTCTTATTAATTAAATACAGCGGGTTAAAATGCTGTTTTGCATCAAATGATGCATGATTTGCTTCATCTGTTCTACACTTGCACTGCTCTAGATTTTACTTTCGTTAAGAAATATTTAAGAAATAGTTTTTTTATCAAAACTTACAGAATAAGCCAGACAAAAAAACAACGCATCAAATATTTTTTACAAACTAAAATAACTAATTATTTAACTCAACTCTAAACCAAATTTTATGCAGAAAAGAACATTAAAAAAACTATTGTGTTTAATAGTGTGTATGTGGGGAAATTTTTTCTTTGCTCAAACTGTTAAAGGAAAAGTAACATCAGGAGGGCTGGGCTTGCCCGGTGTTGGTGTAATTGTAGAAGGAACAAAAAATGCAACAACCACCGATTTTGACGGAGGTTTTATCTTAAACAATGTAGATCCGAAAAGCACATTGATCTTTAGCTATATAGGCTATAAAAATGTGTCCCTGCCGGCAGACACAAAATCAGTGATGAAAGTGAACATGGTTAATGATCTTGAAAAATTAAATGAAGTAGTTGTAATCGGATATGGGACTTCAAAAAGAAAAGATATAAATGGTGCCGTCTCTTCCATTAAAGCTTCCGAGATTCAGGACAAGCCTTTTACTTCTATCGACCAGGCTCTTGTAGGTAAAGCTGCAGGTGTAAATGTTACGCAAAATTCAGGTACACCGGGAGGAGGAATTTCGGTTCAAATTAGAGGGATAACTTCTATTAACGGAAATGAACCTTTGTATGTAATTGACGGAACACCGGTTTTTGCGGACAAGAACAACGACTCCTTTTCGTTTAGTGCTTTAGGAGGAGGAAACGGACAAACTAAAAATTCGGCTTTGTCGGGATTGAATATTTCGGATATCGAAACTATCGATATTCTAAAAGATGCTTCATCAACGGCAATATATGGAGCAAATGGCGCAAATGGTGTGGTTTTGATTACAACCAAAAAAGGGAAAAAAGGAAAATCGACTTTTTCGTATGAAACGTATTTAGGGACTCAGCAAGTGACCAATTCGGTTGATGTTTTAAATTTACCTCAATATGCTGCCTATCAGGCAAAAATTTTCAAACTAAATGGTGAGCCAATTCCGTATCAATATCAAAAACCTGATTTATTAGGCAAAGGTACAAACTGGCAGGACGAGCTTTTTAGAACTGCTGCCATGTACAACCATCAAATATCATTTTCAGGAGAAAAAGACGGAACAAGATATTATACCTCTTTAAATTATTTTGATCAGGAAGGAATTGTTTTAAACTCCGATTTCAACAGAATGTCTATGCGGTTAAACGTAGATTCAAATGTAAAATCATGGTTGAAAATTGGTAACAATATGTCCATAAGTAAGTCATCTCAGCAAGTAGTCAGAAACGATGACAGAGGTGGTTTAGTCATGAATACTTTAAGACAATCTCCGGAATTACCGGTTAGATATGCTGATGGTTCTTTTGCTGGTCCTACAAGTGGTTTAGGTTCTTCGGCAAATGAGGCCACCAACCCAATTGCCTTATCAGAATACAATAACGCAAAAACAGACCGATATAAAATCAATGGAAATGTATTTGCGGATTTCACTCTTATCAAAGGTCTGGTTTTTAGAACGGAATTGGGATATGATTTAAATTTTGCAAAAAGCAGCTCTTTTGCGCCGGCTTATACTTTAGGAAACGTGTCTGAACTTTTAAACAAATCATTCAAGCAACAGGATCAAAGTTTTTATTGGAGTTTAAAAAACTATTTAACGTATAATAAAACCATTAACGAGAAACACAATTTTACCTTTTTGTTAGGTCAGGAAGCGCAGGAAAGCCAATACGAATATTTAAGCGGTTACAGGTCGGGCGATTTCTTAAGTAAAGATTTTACCAACTTAAATATAGGCGATATAGATACTGCAGTTAACGGAAATGGTTCCGGAAGATGGTCTATGACATCTTATATTTCGAGATTAAATTACAGCTTTTCAGATCGCTATTCTTTTTCAGCGTCTTTAAGAGCAGATGCTTCTTCTAACTTTGGACCTAATAATAAATGGGGTTATTTTCCATCATTTGCTGCAGGCTGGACAGTTAGTAACGAAAAGTTCTTTGAACCATTATCCTCTACGGTCAATTATTTAAAATTCAGAGCGGGTTATGGTTCTGTTGGAAATCAAAATATTCCGGCAAACAGATATCAGACCATTCTTTCCCTGACGGCATCTCCATTTGGAGGTGTATCGCCAACAATTGATAATTTAGGTAATCCAAATATTAAATGGGAATCACTTAAGTCCTTTGATGTTGGTTTTGAATTAGGAATGCTTAATAACAGAGTAAAATTAGATTTTGATTATTATGTAAAACATTCTTCTAATTTCCTGACGAAACAAATCAATGATGAATCGAATCAAAGTGCGCTTAATTATTACCTGAATACCGGTGAAATTGAAACGAAAGGAATCGAGCTTACCCTGAATACCAGAAATATTATTACCGAAAATTTTACATGGGACAGTACCATTATTTTTTCAAAATACAACAATGAACTAACCAGTTTTCAGGGTGCAGGTAAATCTTTATTGGGAAAAGTACAATTCGATTTATATAACGTGACCAGAACTACAGAAGGCCAGCCAGTTGGACAATTCTATGGATATGTTACGGACGGATTATTTAAAAATGCGGCAGAATTAGCGGCAGGACCAACTCAGGAAACAGGAACAGGAATTGGTGATATTCGTTTTAAGGATCTGAATAACGACGGAAAAATCGATGCCAAAGACCAAACCGCTATAGGAAGCGCAATTCCTGATTTTACCTATTCTTTTATCAATAACTTTAAGTATAAAAACATTAGTTTATCGGTTGTTTTAACCGGAAGCCAGGGCAATGAAATCTACAACTTTACCCGTCACTATACAGATGGTATTTATCCGGGATTTGGAGATAGGTTTGCCAATGTAAGTACAAGAGCTCTAGATGCTTTTGAACCGGGAGTAAACGAAAATACAAATGAACCAAGAATTAGCCTGAATGATCCAAATGGGAATGGCAGAATCTCAAACAGGTTTGTGGAAGACGGTTCTTATTTAAGAATTCAGAATGTTTCTTTAGGCTACGATTTACCAAAGAAAATATTCGAAAATTCTATTATATCTAAAATCAGATTGTATGTAAATGTCCAAAACTTATATACCTGGACTAAATATTCCGGTTTTGATCCTGCTTTAGGAAATTTAGATCAGAACATCACCCTTAGCGGTATTGATCTTGGGCGATATCCGGTACCGAGAACGACTTCAATGGGTTTAAATTTAGAATTCTAAAATTTACGCTAAAACACACATTAACTTAATGATTTACAGTCGTTAAATAAAAAATAGTAGTTATGAAAAAACTTTTTAAACTTTTTATGATGGGAATGCTGATACCATTGCTGTCTTTGTTTTCCTGTTCTGATGATTTTTTGGATGCACCATCTGAAAATCAATTAACACCAGGCGATTTACCGGAAGGAGTTACCGCTTTTGACGGAATCGCTGAGAGTTTGTATTTTAAACCCTGGTTTACTTTTAATGATAAATTCCTGATTGCGGTAGGCGATATGTACGCCGGCAACGCTTTTACCTTTGATGGTGCTTATGCACAGTTTAAAGATGCACAGGTAACCTCACAAAACCCAATTCTGACAGAAGGATACGTTTCGTTATTTTCGGTTATCGATCAATCCAATAATTTAATGAGTTTGGTCGAAGACAGAAAGAGCGAATTGCCTGAAGCATCGTATAAAAATGCCATAGCAATTTCAAGATTTATGAGAGCCAATGCCTATTTCTATTTGGTAAGAACTTTTGGAGCTGTACCTATCATTAATAAAGCAGGAACGGCAGCGCAGCCAAAAAGAAATCTTGTCGCAGATGTTTACAAATTCATCAAACAAGATTTAGAATTTGCCATTGAAAATTTGCCTGAAACTTCGGTAAAAAAAGGATATGTTACCAAATTCGCAGCCATGGGTATTCTTGCAAAAGTGCATTTAACTTTAAATGAATATGCAGAAAGTGCAGCTTTAACCCAGAAAATTATCGGAAACCAGTATAAGTTAATACAAGAATACGGAAACTTATTTAGCAGCCCTGAAAATAACAATAGTGCAGAGAGTATGTTTGCCCTGCAATGGAAAGCAGTTGCTACAGAATGGGGAACTCAAAACACCAATCAGGCTTATATAGTTCCGGGAGGCTCAGGCATAACCGGAGGTGGTGACGGTTGGGGAGTTTACCTGCCTTCTGTTTCATTGCAAAGCGGTTTTGAGCCAAATGATACCCGAAAAAAGAGCACAATCATGACTGATGGAGACTTTTATCCTGAATTGTTAAAAAATCAGGGAGGTTTCACATACAAAAAAATCCTTTCTTCTACAGGAGCTAATTTCAGAAAATACATTGTAGGTTCTGCAGCCGAAAGAAACGATGTGTTTTTTATGAGAACATCACAAAACACAATTATATTACGATATTCTGATGTTTTATTAATGCATGCCGAAGCGATTTTGGCCGGAGCAGGTTCTACTACTTCTGCAGCTGCTTTAAGCGCTTTTAATGAAGTGAGATCAAGAGCCGGATTGCCAGCTAAAACGATACTTACCAGAGAGGATCTGTTTAATGAAAGAAGAGTTGAATTTGCGCTTGAAGGACAATATTTCTTTGATTTAAAACGCCGCGGCCTGGCTGAAGCAACAGCAATTATTTCGCAGCAGGAAGTTGGTTTTTATTCTGATGATGCCAGAACTGAATTGATTTCCAGAAAGATAACTCCTGGAAGCAATTATTTTGAATTGCCATTACCGCAATCTGCTATTGATACTAATCCATCATTATTAGAGCCTCCGGTTCCTTTTAACTTCAATTAATCTTATTACTATGATCAATAAAATAAAATATAGAATTATAATTCTTTTAGCAATGTTGTCTTTTACAGCTTGCCAAAATGATGACATGGTTTCTGCAAATGTAGATGCCATGGTTGCTGAACCGGGCGATCTGTTGAATCAGGCTTTTCCATTAAATAAAGTCAGAGTCGAAGGTAAAGGTTTAATGGGATTAAAAAGAATCACGCTGGATAATAAAATTGACATTAGTTTCAATCCCAATTACAATTCAGATAAGGCGTTTATTTTTACCATACCCTTTGATGAAAAACTGGGAAGCAGATTTGGTGTACAGCCTATTACGTTTATAACCGGAAACGGATCAGTAACCAAAAATATTGAGATTTTACAGCCTGTTCCCACTATTACAAAAACAATTCCGGCTGTGGCAACTCCGGGATTTCCGTTAGAAATTGGAGGTACGTGGTTTTATAATATTTCTTCGGTAACTTTAGGAGGAAAGGCACTAAATTATACGCTAAAATCATCTTCATCAATTATTATCGGTTTACCTGCAAATGCAGTTTCCGGATCAGAACTGGTAATTACTACACCCGGAGGTACAGCAAAAAAGACATTAGAATTTGCGACACTAATTCTGGTATCTGATTTTGACGGTAATGGTACCAGAACAAGCTGGAACGCTTACGGCGATATCGATAGTTTTAACGCAAATACTACAGGTGGTCCAACAGGTAATTATGCAACACTTACCTGGTCTGGCTCAACTGCCAACGGTTATAACGGAAGCAGCGCAGGAGGCGGAACTAATTTTCTAAGTGCAACCAATAAAGATGCTGCAAAAACCTTTATAGATATTGATGTAAGTGCCAATGTAACAGGCGCTCAATTCGCCATTCAATTAAATACTATTGACGGTAAAGACTATGGTTATAATTTTAAAGTAACCGATGTAAACTGGACAACAAAAACCATATCCTTAGCCGATTTTAAAGATAATTATGGATTCGGAACAAATACTGCCAGTACAATAGATGCCTCTAAAGTTAATGAAATTAAAGTAGGAATTGTACAGAGTGATACGCCAAATCCTAGCGTAATAAAATTTGACAATATTAAAATTCGTTACCAATAATTAATTGGTTTGTGTTCTAATTGGCTTCTAAAAAAGGGCTGTGATCAAAGCAGCCTTTTTATAGAAGTAAACAGGCAAAAACGATATAATAGAAATTATAAATGAGAGTATTTTCATTAACAGAAGATATTCTATAATAAAAAAACAGTATGAAAATTAAATTTTTACTAGTGCTTTCCAGTCTTGTCTTTTTTTTAAATTCTTGTTCTAAAGAAGACAGCACAGTGGCCGATAATTTAGAAAATCCGGTTGCAAACGCACCCAAAGACGTGAATGATCATGGTTTTAGAGCCAAATGGAATTATGTTTCCAATTCTAAAAGCTATCTTCTGGATGTTTCTACAACCGAAAATTTCACAGCATTTGTGCCCAATTATAATTCAAAAGAAGTAACTGATTTAAATGAAGTTGTAGTTGGCTTAACGGGAGGTACGCAATATTATTACAGAGTAAGAGCCAAATCAGAGACGCAAACTTCGGGGTATTCAAATGTGATTAGTGTTGTAACTACGGGTTCCAGTGGTATTCCTGAAGACCCTGCTTTTTTAAAAGTAAAAGTCAATAAGGTAGCAAATCCATTTTTTGTTGGTATGGCAATAAAAGCTTCGCAATTAACCAGCGGAAGCCCTTATGATATTATTCTGAAAAATGAATTTAGCAGTATTTCTGCCGAATACGAAATGAAAATGGATCAAATTTCTACTGCAAGCGGTGTTTATAACTGGGCGGTAGCAGATAAAATTGTTGCTTACGGAAATTCAAATGGCATCAATGTTCACGGTCACGCTTTAGTATGGCATAACTCAGTACCAAAATGGTTAACAGATTTTTCAGGTACTGATGCAGAATTTGCTGCAGAAGTAAAAAAATACATTACCGATGTTGTGACGCATTATGCAGGAAAAGTAAAATCATGGGATGTGGTTAATGAAGCTGTAGATGATAATGGCGGCAACATGAGAAATACTATTTTTCTTAGACGAATGGGACCTAATTATGTGAAAGATTGTTTTCAATGGGCAAAAAATGCTGCAAACGCTGCAGGTGATACAAATTTATTACTGTTTTATAATGATTATGCAACATCTACAAATATCCCAAAGCAAGACAAGGTTTTTAGCCTTATAGATGATTTAAAAACAAGTAAACTCATTGATGGTGTTGGGTTCCAAATGCATAATACTTATCTAAGCCCTACAAAAACTCAAATAGAAACAGATATTAACAGAGCGGTCTCAAAGGGTCTGAAAATCCATGTTTCAGAATTAGACATTCAAGTCAATCAATTTAATGACATCACTACTTTTACAAATGAAAGAAGGTTAGCTCAAAAAGAAAAATACAAGGAAATGGTAAAAATCTATAATGCACTTCCCGCAGCAAATAAATACGCTTTAACGATTTGGGGAATGAAGGATAATGAATCGTGGATTCCGTATAGCACAGAACTAAATCACCCGGGAAATGACTGGCCTTTATTGTATGATTCAAATTTTGCGATTAAAAGTTCGCATACCGGATTTCTCGAAGGTTTAGATTAAATTTTAAAGCATACTACTTTACTATACTATTAATTAACCACAAAAAATTATGAAAAAATTAAATTTGTTATCATTAGCATTATCATGTGTATTAGGATTTGCATCCTGCACAGATAGTACAACTCCCGTATTGGCAGAAGACCAATCGGCAAGTGTAAATAGCTCTAAAAGTACAGGCAAAGTAGCCGGTGCCCCATGGGTCAAACAATTTGAAGATACATTCAATGTAGGTTCTAATCTGTCACAATGGACAAAGGAGCAACGAGCAGATTATAATTCGTGGTATTGCGACTATGCCAGTTCAGTGCCAACTACGCAATGGAGAGATGGAAAGCAATGTCTGGAAATCAAGACTACAAAATTGAGCACGTACAAATATCAATCCGGATTTATTTCTTCTAATTATCAATATAAGCCTGAAAATAATACAGAGTATATGCTTTCCGCCAATATTAAGTTAGTAGCGATGGATGGCGGAACTTACAAATCTTTCACACAAACGTACGGTGCCTGGCCTGCCTTCTGGTCTGTGCAGCAAAATGCCTGGCCAACCAAAGGAGAAATTGACATCATGGAAGGGTACTCTTTTGCGCCTAATGCCAGTCGTTTTACTTCAAATCTTTTCTATGGAACTTCCAGCGGAACAAACCTTATCGGAAATTCTGCAGAGCGAAACTATCCGGGTAATTTTGATATAAACGGAAATGGCGGATGGCATTTATATGAATCCTTTTGGAAAATGAAAGACAATGTCGTAACCGTAACTATAAAGGTAGATAATGTAACGGTTTCAACGTATACCAATAGTAGTGCAGGAAATCTTAATTTAAATAATTTCGGACCACACTCGATTATATTTAATCTAAATGTTGGATCAAAAGATTCGAATTTCATAGACCCCAATAAAATCAATTTATTTTCATCTGTAATGATGTGGGTAGATGATGTTACGGTTTACAAAAGACCAATCTAATTGATAAGTGCAGAAAGCAGATTTCGAAAAATTAGAAATATTTATGTTGCAGCTGGTACTGATGGTTCGAATTCAATTCGTCAAAATACAACTTTAAAAAGAGGTTTTCCGTAATAGACTGCACCCAAAAGTTCAGGCGAATTTATAGTTAAATTTGATAATAATGAGCTCGATATTGTATCGGGCTCATTCCTTTTCAATTGAGTTTAATTCTGTTGTTACTATGATCGTTGTAGGTTCTGTCGCATCTAAAGCTAAGTTTTATCTTTGCCTTTTTAAATTCTTAAACTCATGAATACTAAAGGTCATTGCTATCCGAAGTCTATTATACTGCAGGCCGTATATTTTAAACTTAGGTTTACATTAAGCTATCGGGATGTTGAAGAGATCATAAAAATGCGCGGAGTTCATGTTGATCATGCTACTATTCAACGCTGGGTTTATAAGTTTACACCTTTGCTTGAGTCAGAGATGAAGAAGAGAAAAGTCAGAGTGGGGGCGAGTTGGAGATTGGATGAAACTTATATCAAAGTAAAAGATATTTGGTGTTATTTATATAGAGCGGTAGATAAATTAGGTAATACGGTTGACTTTCTTTTGACCAGAAAAAGACAAAGAATGAGCGCTCAGTCTTTTCTAATTAAAGCAATTACTAATAATTGCCGGCCAAGAGTAATAAACATTGATAAAAGCGGTTCTAATACTGCAGCAATCAAAGTCTATAACAAACGTTCATTCTCAAAGATTAAAATCCGGCAGTGTAAATATCTCAACAATATTATAGAACAGGATCATCGTTTTATAAAATGGAGGATACAAAACGGGTTAGGCTTTAAAAGCTTTGAATCAGCAAGACGAACATTGAGCGGAATTGAAGTTGTGCATATGCTGAGAAAGAATCAGATGATTGAACCAGGGATAACTATGTTTAAATCATTCTGTAAATTGGCGGCCTAACTTTTAAATTACTTAAAGTGTTATATTTGATTCTGACAGATGCGACAGAACCCCCTTTTACTTGTATAAACTAAATCAAAGCGTTTGCAATGTGGCTTTTTATATACTTACTACTTAATAAAACGTATTAAGAACCTTTTTTTATTAGCCCGCGTTACAAACGCTACAATTATCTTTTAAATATTATGTAGGCACTCGTTGCATACGAGCACCAGAGGGAATAAAAAAAATCACTAACCGAATACTCCGTTGATCTGCGATAACACCCAACTGAAACCTCCGCCTGCCAAATTCACATAACAGGTTTGTCCGCTGAATGCAATAATAGTTCTACCCGCAGGAGCAGTCACCTGAAAATTTTGTGTATCAACTACATTGGGATTAATGGTGGCGGGATAACTTGTGCCGTTGATGGTGATTTGAACTACCACATTTTGTCCGTACCAGTAGCCTGTTACGTAACTGAAAGCGGTGAGGCCATTTGTGAGATTGATCGGATTATTCCCATTGCCGCCATCACCACCGTGTTGTAATAGTTGTACCACATACGAGCCGTCGCTGCTGGCATTGGTACATTGGATGGCATCCACAACATCTCCGCTACGGATAACGATACTTTGGATAATAGTAGGAGTAGTTTGCGCATTCAAGATGGCTCCATCGTCGAACACAACCACATCCGGTTGGCCGGTCAGGTATGGCCGCATCAATAGTTGCTGACTTTGCTCGAAAGGCCAGTTGGAAGAATCAAGCCGCCAACTCATCATAGTTTGGTAAGGGTATTGCTTACTCTGGTACTGAATCCCAGCAGCGTATTGCTGAGAAGCATAAAGCGCAGTGACACCACTTTCTAAATAAGCACCGAATCCCAATAGATCGGCATTGATACCGTGTGCAATAAATACGCTAGGATCGCTAACCCAGTAACTTTGCAAATTGAACACATCCACATTGGCATTCACAGCATCCGCATTCAGGTTGTTGACATTACCGGACTGGTTAGAACTCGCCGAAATGGCCAGATAATAGTTATCCCCGAAAGCCTTACCCAATGCGTTGAGCCATTGGCCACATTGCTTAGGGGAGAGTTGGCTCGTGGGCTGTTCCCAATCAATGTCGAAACCATTGAGGTCATTGTTAGCCAGAAAGTTGGCAACATTGGTCGCAAAAGTGGTCAGCAGGGCGGGGTTGTTGATGATCGTTTGGAGATCGTTGGTGATTTCTTGTGTATAGGCCAGTAAAGCAAATATGGTGATGTCCGGGTTTTGTGCACGTGCATCTAAAACCTGTTGTGCAAGATATGTGTTACTGGTTTGCAGGGTGGGACTGCTAGGGTTACTCATATCCACTCCAAACCAGCCGATGCTCAGGTAATCAAGGGTGCTGTATATCCCGTTGAGCTTAATAGAACTAAAATTGCTGTTGGGTGAGCTGTAGGTCGCGTTTGCTGGATGTAGCTCATTAGTCAGCCACGCACCGATGGCGCCGGTAAAGTTTTTTTTGCTTTTCATGTGATTAGAATTTTAGAGTTTTCTACCTAGTTTTTAATTTCTTTATTAAAAATACCAACTAATAGGCTTTTATAATGCAAAAAATGTAATGAGTACGATTTTCTAATGTATGAGTAAGCATAATCTTGGAATAAGATGCAGTTAATTATTTTAAACGATTTAGAAGAAGAGTTAAAGGTTAAGAATCAAAACATAAAATTAGATTATAAAATAAACACAAATTTGTCTTATGGATTTTAAAAAACCGAATTTTAGAATTGCTTTTTAAAGATGCTCCTTTAGAAGAAGTATTCAGGTTCTGTCGCATCTAAAGCTAAGTTTTATCTTTGCCTTTTTAAATTCTTAAACTCATGAATACTAAAGGTCATTGCTATCCGAAGTCTATTATACTGCAGGCAGTATATTTTAAACTTAGGTTTACATTAAGCTATCGGGATGTTGAAGAGATCATGAAAATGCGAGGAGTTTCTGTTGATCATGCTACTATTCAGCGCTGGGTTTATAAGTTTACACCTTTGCTTGAGTCAGAGATTAAGAAGAGAAAAGGCAGAGTGGGGACGAGCTGGAGATTGGATGAGACATTATATCAAAGTAAAAGGTATATGGTGTTATTTATATCGAGCGGTAGATAAATTAGGTAATACGGTTGACTTCTTTTGACCAGAAAAAGACAAAGAATGAGCGCTCAGTCTTTTCTAATTAAAGCAATTACTAATAATTGCCGGCCAAGAGTAATAAACATTGATAAAAGCGGTTCTAATACTGCAGCAATCAAAGTCTATAACAAACGTTCATTCTCAAAGGCTAAAATTCGGCAGTGTAAATATCTCAACAATATTGTAGAACAGGACCATCGATTTATAAAATGGAGGATACAAAATGGACTAGGTTTTAAAAGCTTTGAATCTGCAAGACGAACATTGAGTGGAATTGAAGTTGTGCATATGCAGAGAAAGAGGATCAAAGCATATTGTTGTGGGGAAATATTAAAATCTAGATATTTGTATTTCCAAATTATACCCCAGTGCAAGATT